>NZ_BOMH01000021.1 GCF_016862095.1 Actinoplanes cyaneus | reverse complement strand
ACCGGACGAGGTGTCGGTGTCGTTCTTCTTCGTGCAACCGGAGATCGCCAGAACGGCGGTGGTGGTGATCGCAACAGTAAGGGCCAGCCGGGAACGCATCTATGCCTCCAGCGACTTGAAACGTTCTATCTGAGGTGTGACCCACGTTACGTTCGGGTTATGCGCCGGTCAATAGTCGTGTTCCGGCGGTGTCCTCGCCGCCCTGACACGTTTCATCCCGGGCCGCTCGGCACGTCTTCCCCCGGGCAACGCGGCGCTCATCCCGGGCAATGCGGTGCGCGGTGCCCGGCTGGCGCTGAGGGCTGTGTTCAGGGCTCCTCACCACCGTGAACGCCAGCCGCGACCCGGTGGCGCCGAGCGGGAGGACAGACGTTTTGGCTGGCGGGTAGGGGTACGCGACAGGGTTGGGGGTGGTTAGGGACGGTTGAGGCGGGTACGTCAACCGCTGAGAGTGGTGCAGGACGGAGGGGACGATGGCGCACACCGACGCGAGAAGTGAGCAGGCGTCTACCGCGGAACTGGTCAACCGGCTCAGCGAACAGGTCACGACGCTGGTGCGGGACGAATTGACGCTCGCCCGCATGGAGATGGTGGAGAAAGGCAAGAAGGCCGGGAAGGGTGCCGGGTTGCTGGGCGCTTCCGGGGTCCTTGCGATGTACGGCCTCGGCGCGCTCCTCGTCACCGGCGGCGCGGCCCTGGCACTGGTGATGCCGGTGTGGGCAGCGGCGCTGATCGTGACGGTCGTGCTCTTCGCGGCCGCCGGTGTGGCCGCGCTGATCGGCAAGAACCAGGTCAAGCAGGCCGTGCCGCCGGCACCGGAGGAAGCGGTGGCCAGCGGTCGTGAGGACGTGAACACGTTCATGTCCGCCGCCCGCTCGGGGAGGAACCCGTGAGCGACGAGGCCGGTCCGGCTTCCGGAGACGACGTGCTGGGCGGGGGCACCCGCACCAGCGGGTCCGCTCCCGCCTACGGCGGCAAGGGCGGCGGCGGGGCCGCGGGCAGAACACCGGGTGGCACCGGCCGGGGGAACACGTCCCCGGGCGGCGGCAACCGCGGCGCGAAACCGTCGGCCGGCACGGGACCGACGGCTCCCAAGCCGGCGCCGCCGAAACCCGGCCCGCCCGCGGCCGCTGCCAAGCCGGCCCCGGGCCAGGCCGAGAAGCCGCACCCGCATCCCCCCAAGCCCGCCCCGCAGGCAGCGAAGCCCACGCCGCCCGCGGCTGTTGCCAAGCCCGCCCCGCCTGCGGCTGTTGCCAAGCTCGCCCCGCCTGCGGCCGTTGCCAAGCCCACGCCGCCCGCGGCCGCTGCCAAGCCTGCCCCGCCAGGAGCAGCCGACCATCCCGTTCCGACGTCCGCAGCGACGTCCTCCCCGGCCGCCGGCCCGGCAGAACCGACGGCACGGCCGGCAACGACGAGCCCGAAGGGTACCGAGCCGGCACCTTCCGTGGCCGCCGCGAAACCCGCCCCGCCGGGCGCGGCAGACAAGCCCATCCCGGTCCCGGCCGCGACCGGCAAGCCGGACGGCAGCGCGACCGGCAAGCCGGACCCCGGCGCGCCCACCGCGGCTTCCGGCGCGGGGCACGGAACAGACAGCACAGCGAAGATCGAGACGGCGAAGGCGAGTTCATCCATGTCCGTACAGTCCAAGCCGGAAATGTCCAAGGCCGGGAAGGATCCGGCGCGACGGGACGGCGAGGCTCCGCGCAACACCGATGAACTGCGTGCGGAGATCGAGGAGACCCGGGCTGAGATGGGGGAGACCGTCGAGGCGCTGGTGGCCAAGGTCGACATCCCCGCGCGGGTCAAGCAGTCCGCCGCCGACAAGACCGCCCACCTCAAGGAGTCGGCCGCCGACCTGAAGGACGCGGCCGTCGAGAAGGCCGCTGACCTCAAGGGCGCCGCCAGTGGTAAGGCCGCGGACCTCAAGGACGCCGTCAGCGGTAAGGCCGCGGACCTCAAGGACGCCGTCAGCGGTAAGGCCGCAGACCTCAAGGACGCCGCCAGCGGCAAGGCCGCCGAACTCAAGGACGCGGCGGGTGGCAAGGCCGCGGACCTCAAGGAGGCGGCCGGCAAGGTCGCGGATCTTAAGGGCGGCAAGAGCGACCAGGGCACGGACCCGGGCACGGAACATGGCGCCGGCCAGGGTTCCGGCCTGAAGGACGCCGCCGCCGGGAAGGCGAGCCAGATCAAGGAGGCCGCCGTCTCCCGCGGCGCCCAGGCCAGGGAAGCGATGACGCACGGCGGCCCGGGCCACATCGCCGAGGCCACCGCGCAGACGAGCACCCGGGTGGCATCCCAGGCGGCGGACGTGGCGGAGCGCGCCGGCACGGCGATCGGCTCCGCGCGGCAGCGGGTGGCCGCGAACCCGAAGCAGTACGCGATGCTCGGCGCCGCCATCGCCACGGCCGCCGCGGGTGTCGCGCTGATCCGCCGTTCACGCTGAGGCGTACGGATCCGGCCGGGCGCCCCGTGCGGGGATCGCCCGGCCGCGCCGTTCACCGCGGAGCCCGCACGGGCACGCCGCTGATCACATCGTCAGGGCAGACTGCTCACGTACGCTACGAATGCCCTGCTCAGCGGCGAGACCAGCCGGGTCGGCCCGGCCGGGGTGACGTCCCGTACCACTCCCGGATGACCTCGGCGGCGGACGGCGCGGCACCGGTCGCGCTCGCATGATCCTTGCAGGAAACGTTACGGACGGCGTGCGAGGATGGTCCGGCGCCGCTTCCCTCCGGCGCAGGACGGCAGGCTCGGAGACGATGAACGCCCCGGCGGATTCCCCGCACCCGGTGGACGACGTTGCAGGGGCGGCCGAGGGGGGTATGTCGAGGGACATGCCTGATGCGCCTACCCTGCTCGCCGGACGTTACCGGCTCGGTGATCTGCTCGGGCGCGGCGGCATGGGCCAGGTCTGGCGGGCGCACGACGAGACGCTCGAGCGCGAGGTCGCGGTCAAGCAGATCGATCTGCCCGAGGAGCTGGCCGAGGGTGAGGCCGCGACGCGCCGGACGCTGCGGGAGGCCCGGGCCGCCGCCCGGTTGAGCCATCCGAACGTCGTCCAGGTGTATGACGTGCTTTCCCATGACGACCAGACGCTGATCGTCATGGAGTTTGTGCCGTCCCGCTCGCTGCGCCAGGTGATCGTCGAGGACGGGCCCCTGGACGCGTACCGGGTGGCCAGAATCGGTCTTGATCTTCTCGCCGCTCTGCAGGCCGCGCACCGCGCCGGGGTTCAGCACCGCGACGTGAAGCCGGCGAACGTGCTGCTCGCCGACGACGGGCGGGTGCTGCTCACCGATTTCGGCATCGCCGTGCTCGACGACGACAGCCTGACCAGCAGGTCCGACGTGTTGATCGGCTCGCCGCTGTACATGGCGCCGGAGCGGGCCCGGTTCGGCACGAGCGGGCCGGCGGCGGACCTGTGGGGGCTGGGCGCGACGCTCTACGCCGCTGTCGAGGGGCATTCGCCGTTCCAGCGCACGTCGACGATGGCGACCCTGGCGGCGCTCGCGACCGAGGAGCCGGACCCGCCGACGCAGGCGGGCGCGCTGACGCCGGTGCTGGACGGGCTGCTGCGCAAGGACCCGGCCGAGCGGATCGGCGCGGAGGAGGCCGAGCGGCTGCTGCGCGAGGCGATCGTCGACCTGGAGACCGCGGTTGCCGTCGTGCCCAAGCCACGACCGCCGGCCGATGACGAGATCCAGACGGACCCTCCTGCCGTACGCGACGAGAGGCCCCTCAACCGCAAGCTGATCCCCCTGGCCGCCGCGGTGGTGGTGCTGCTCGCCGGGCTGGCGGTCTTCCTGACCACGCGGCAGTCGTCGACGCCGACGGCGGTGGAGGGCCCGGCGCCGACGCAGGCGACCGCGGCCGCCCCCGCGACGAGTGCCGTGACCAGCGCGGCGCCGTCCACGCCGAGCGCGGCGCCCTCACCGAGCGCGAGTGTCAGCGCCAGCGCGACGAGCGGCCGTCCGCCGCTGCCGGCCGGGTTCGTCGACTACACCGACAAGACCGGCTTCTCCGTGTACGTTCCGGTCGGCTGGACCACGTCGAAGGAAGGGTCGATGCGTTACTGGCGGGACGGGAAGGGTCACGTCCTGGGCATCGACCAGACCGACGAGCCGCGCTCCAACCCGGTCGCAGACTGGCGGTCGCAGCGGGACGCACGTCTCAACGGCGGCGACTTCCCGAGCTACAAGGAGAAGAAGCTCGCGTCCGTCGACTACTTCGTGAAGGCCGCGGACTGGGAGTTCACCTACAACAAGAACGGCACCCAGCACATCAACAACCGCGGTGTCGTCACGTCGGCCCACCAGGCCTACGGCTTCTGGTTCCAGACCCCCGACTCCGACTGGGCCGAATACCGCAAGAAAGTCCTCGACGTCGTCTTCGCCAGCTTCGTCCCCGTCAAGGACTGATCAGAAGTCCAGCAGCTCCTCGGTGCTGATGGAGATCGGGAACGGAAGATCCGAAATCAGCGTCTCGCCGCGTTTCGCGGTGGCATGTTCCACGTAGGCATCTCCGTCCAGCCGGAACAACTGAAGCGTGACGGATTCGTAGTCGGCGAAGTCAGGTTCGACCAGCAGGTACCAAGGGATTTCAGCTGACGAGTAGAACAGTTTCTTCTGTTGGCGATCGGTGGCCGCGTTGCTGGGCGAGGTGATCTCGCAGACGAGTACGACATCCTCGGCTTCGCCGATGGTTACGACGCGTGGGCCCCGGTCGACGACGATGTCGGGAATGACGATTCGTCCCGTCTTCAGCCGCACGTTCGTGGTGGGGAGTGCCCGAAGGCCGGCGTTCCGGGCAGGATCCCGAAGCCTGAAGAGCAGTTGGGTCGAAATCGCTTGATGGGGAACGTTCGGTGCCGGGCTCACCCAGAGGCTCCCGTCGATCAGCTCGATGCGATGGTGCGTTTCGCCGAGCGCGAGCCAGTCCGCCTCGGTCCAGGGCCCCTCGTGGTCGTTAAGCATCCCCATGCTCATGGGGAAAGTCTCGCACGTGGTCATGCTGAAACCATCTCACGACTACTAGTCGCAGCGCAACATGTCGCTCGTCAGGGTGCGTCAGCGGGGGATGGCGGGGGACAGGGTGTGGGCGGCTCGGGCCAGGTGGGTGGCGACCTCGGCGTGGTCCGTGGTGACCAGGCCGACCGTGACGCGCAGGTGCGGGCGGCCCGGCCCGACCGTGAACGCCGTCCCCGCCGCCGCCCCGATCCCCGCGCTGGCCAGGCTCAGCAGGGCCGCCTGCTCGTCCTCGACCGGCAGCCAGATGTTGATGCCCTCGCCGTCGGGCAGGTCGATGCCGTGCGAGCGCAGGCCGTCGGTGATCAGGCGGCGGCGGCGGGCGTACTCGTCGCGCGCGGACGCCACGGCCGCGACCGACGCCGGGTCGGTGAGCAGCGACAGCAGCAGCCGTTGCAGGAGGCGGCTCGTCCATCCCTGCCCGAGGAGACGCCGTTCGAGGATCGGGTCGAGGACGGTGGCCGGGCCGCTGACCGCGGCGAGGCGCAGATCCGGCCCGTGCGACTTCGAGAAGCTGCGCACGTGGATCGTCTGCCGCGGCAGGTGGGCGCCGAGCGAGCACGACGGCCCGGCCGCGAGGTGGCCCGCGGAGTCGTCCTCCACGACGTACACCCCGGGGAATCGGCCGAGGACGGCGGCGAGGGACGCGGCCCGCGAGGGTGACCACGACGCGCCGGTGGGGTTGAGCGCGCGCGGCTGGAGGAAGACCGCGGCGGGGCGCCGGGCCAGGGCCGCCTCCAGCTGCGACGGGATCATGCCGAACGCGTCGGTGCCGACGCCGGCGACCGGCACGCCGAGCACTTCGAGCAGGTCCAGCAGCGGCGGGAAGCACGGGTTCTCGACGATCGCGAGGTCGCCGAGGCGCAGCAGCGCGGACGCCACCTGGTCGATCGCGTCCATCGCCCCGTCGAAGACGGCCAGGCGCTCGGCGGGGTAGGGCCACTGCTCGCGCAGCAGGGCGGCCAGCTCCGGCAGTACCGGCTCGTCGAGATAGCTGGTCGGCGTGGGGGAGAGGCCGTGCAGCGCGGGGATCGGCGGCAGCAGCAACGGGTCGGGCACGCCGGTGGAGAGGTCAAGGCCGAAGCCGCTGGTCCGGCGCAGGGCCGCCCGGTAGCGCCCGGGGCCGCCGGCGCCGGGGGTGGCGACGACCGTGCCGCGGCGCCCGTCCGTGCGGATGGTGCCGGCCCGCCGCAGCAGCTGCCAGGCCGCGTTGACGGTGCTCGGGGAGAGCCGCAGCTCGGCGGCGACCTTGCGGACCGGCGGGAGTTTGGCGCCGCCCTCGATCGCGCCGTCGCCGACCGCCCTGCTGAGCGCCTCGGCGAGGCCGCGGGCGCTGGGGTCGGTCAGTCGTTCCTGAAGGGCCTCGAACATTTTTGTTACAGTACATTTTCTGCATTGTTCGGTCCAGGGTCGTCACATAATGTCGGCGGCATGACACACATTGCGCACTGGATCGGCGGCGCGGAGCGGGCCGGGACCTCCGGCCGGGTCGGCCCCGTCTTCAACCCCGCCACCGGCGAGCAGACCGCCGAGGTCGGCCTGGCGTCGGCGGCCGAGGTCGGCGAGGCGGTGGCGGTCGCCAAGGAGGCTGCGAGGGCGTGGCGCTCGGCGTCGCTGTCCAAGCGGTCCGCGGTCCTCTTCACGTTCCGGGAGCTGCTGGCCGGGCGCGCCGGCGAGCTCGCCGCGATCATCACGGCCGAGCACGGTAAGGTGCTCGCCGACGCGGCCGGCGAGGTCGCCCGCGGCCTGGAGAACGTGGAGTTCGCCACCGGCATCCCGCACCTGATGAAGGGCTCGTTCTCCGAGCAGGCCGCCACCGGCGTGGACGTGTACTCGATCCGTCAGCCGCTCGGTGTCGTCGCCGGCATCACCCCGTTCAACTTCCCGGCGATGGTGCCGCTCTGGATGTGCGCGACCGCGATCGCGGCGGGCAACGCGTTCGTGCTCAAGCCGAGCGAGAAGGATCCGTCCGCGGCGCTCTGGCTGGCGCGTCTCTGGGCCGAGGCCGGCCTGCCCGACGGGGTGTTCACCGTCCTCAACGGGGACAAGGAGGCGGTCGACGCGCTCCTGACGCACCCGGACGTCGCGGCGGTCAGCTTCGTCGGCTCGACCCCGATCGCGAAGTACATCTACGAGACCGGCACCGCGCACGGCAAGCGGGTGCAGGCGCTCGGCGGCGCGAAGAACCACATGATCGTCCTGCCGGACGCCGAGCTGGACGCGGCCGCCGACGCGGCGATCAGCGCGGGCTACGGCGCGGCGGGGGAGCGGTGCATGGCGATCTCGGTCGTGGTGGCCGTGGGCGACATCGCGGACCCGCTGGTGGAGGCGATCGCGGCCCGCCTGCCGAAGATCAGGATCGGCAACGGCGCTGACCAGGACGTCGACATGGGCCCGCTGATCAGCGCGCAGCACCGGGACAAGGTGGCGGGCTACATCGCGGCGGGAGCTTCGGAAGGCGCCACCGTGGTCGCCGACGGCCGGGAGCTCTCCGGCAAGCGCGGCTTCTTCCTCGGCGCCACCCTGCTCGACAACGTCACCCCGTCGATGACGGTCTACACCGACGAGATCTTCGGCCCGGTCCTCTCCGTCGTCCGGGTCGGCACCTACGCCGAGGCCGTCGAGCTGGTCAACAGCAACGAGTACGGCAACGGCACCGCCATCTTCACCCGGGACGGCGGCGCGGCCCGGCAATTCCAGTTCGACGTCGACGCCGGCATGGTCGGCGTGAACGTGCCGATCCCGGTGCCGGTCGCCTACTACTCGTTCGGCGGCTGGAAGGCGTCGCTCTTCGGCGACTCGCACATGTACGGGCCGGACGGCATCCAGTTCTACACCCGCGGCAAGGTCGTCACGTCCCGCTGGCCCGACCCGGGAACCTCGGCGATCGACCTCGGCTTCCCGCAGACCCGGTAAAGGATGTCTTCCGTGACCTCTGACGAGCAGGTGCGCGCGGACGACCGCGCCCACGTCTTCCACTCCTGGGCCGCTCAGGGCCTGATCGACCCGCTGCCGATCGAGAAGGCGCAGGGTAGTCACTTCTGGGACTACACCGGCAAGAAGTACCTCGACTTCTCGTCGCAGCTGGTCAACATCAACATCGGCCACCAGCACCCTCGCCTGGTCGAAGCCATCCAGGACCAGGCGGCGCGACTCTGCACCATCCAGCCCGCGTTCGCCAACGACAAGCGCGGCGAGGCGGCCCGGATGATCGCCGAGGTGGCCCCCGGCACGCTCAACAGGGTGTTCTTCACCAACGGCGGCGCCGAGGCGAACGAGAACGCGATCCGGATGGCGCGCCTGCACACCGGCCGGCACAAGGTGCTCTCGACCTACCGGAGCTACCACGGCTCGACCGCCACCGCGATCACCGCGACCGGCGACCCGCGGCGCTGGCCGAACGAACCGGTCGCGGTCGGCGTCGTGCACTTCTGGGGGCCGTACCCGTACCGCTCACCCTTCTTCTCGCAAGACGAGGAGCAGGAATCCGAGCGGGCCCTGAAGCACCTGCGCGACACGATCGTCTTCGAGGGCCCGGGCACGATCGCCGCGGTGCTGATCGAGTCCGTGGTCGGCACCAACGGCATCCTCGTCCCGCCGCCGGGATACCTGGCCGGTGTCCGTGCGATCTGCGACGAGTTCGGCATCGTGTTCATCGCCGACGAGGTGATGGCCGGCTTCGGGCGCTGCGGGGAGTGGTTCGCCGTCGACAGGTGGGGCGTCACGCCCGACCTGATCACCTTCGCCAAGGGCGTGAACTCGGGTTACCTGCCGCTGGGCGGGGTGGTCATCTCCGACGAGATCGCCGGGACGTTCCGCGAGCGGCCGTTCCCGGGTGGCCTGACCTATTCCGGTCATCCCCTGGCGTGCGCCTCGGCGGTCGCCTCGATGCAGATCTTCAAGGAGGAGGGGATCATCGAGCACGCCCGCATGCTGGGCGAGGATGTGATCGGTCCCGGTCTCGCCGAGCTGGCCGAGAAGCACCCGAGCGTGGGCGAAGTCCGCGGTCTGGGCGTGTTCTGGGCGATCGAATTGGTTCGGGACAAAGCGACGAGGGAACCGCTCGTCCCGTTCAATGCGGCCGGTGCCGCGGCGGGGCCGATGAACGAGGTCGCCGCGGCCTGCAAGGAGCGGGGCCTCTGGCCGTTCACGCACTTCAACCGGGTGCACGTGGTCCCGCCCTGCACGACCGGCGTGGACGAGGTGCGGGAGGGTCTGGCGATCTTGGACACGGCGCTCGAGGTCGCCGACCGCTATTACGCCTCCTGACACAGGATTGCGTTGTCCCCAGGTCACTTCAGATTTGGATTCCGTTTCAGCCTTGGAAATTACTTCGGATTCCCTTGTCACGCCTGTCTCGGGTGTGACAAGGTTCCTCCACTTCGGGTGAGCACGCCCACACCGATCGGAAGGTTGTCCCCCGTGAGCACCGCGTTTCCCGTGCTTCGCAACTTCGTCAACGGATCCTTCACGGACACCGAACAGGGGCGGACCTCACCGGTGGTCGACCCCAGCACCGGGGAGACGTACGCTCTCGCACCGATCTCCTCGGAGCGCGACGTCGCCGCTGCGATCACCGCGGCGCAGACCGGTTTCGAGGTCTGGGGGGACACCACTCCCGCGGAACGGCAGCGGGCCCTGCTGCGGATCGCCGACGCCGTGGAGGCGCGGGCCGGCGAGCTGATCGAGGCCGAGTGCCGCAACACCGGCAAGCCCGTCGAGGCGACCCGGGCCGAGGAGATGGGCCCGGTCCTCGACGAGCTGCGCTTCTTCGCCGGCGCCGCGCGGATGCTGGAAGGCAAGTCGGCGGGCGAATACCTCAAGGACCACACCTCTTACGTACGTCGTGAGCCCATCGGTGTCGTCGCCCAGATCACGCCGTGGAACTATCCGATGGTCATGGCGATCTGGAAGCTCGCGCCGGCGATCGCGGCCGGCAACGCGGTGGTCCTGAAGCCGTCCGACACCACGCCGGTGAGCACGCTGCTGCTCGCCGAGATCGCTGCCGAGTTCCTGCCGGCCGGGGTCCTCAACGTCGTCTGCGGCGACCGGGACACCGGCCGTTCGCTGGTCGCCCACCCGGTGCCGCAGCTCGTGTCGATCACCGGTTCCACCCGGGCCGGGATGGAGGTCGCCGCCGCGGCCGCCCCCGACCTCAAGAAGGTGCACCTGGAGCTCGGCGGCAAGGCGCCGGTCGTGGTCTTCGACGACGTCGACATCGCCGCGACGGCGGAGAAGATCGCCGGCGCCGGCTTCTTCAACGCCGGTCAGGACTGCACCGCCGCCACCCGGGTGCTGGTGCACGAGCGGATCGCCGCCGACTTCACCGCCGCCCTGGCCACGGCCGCCAAGAACACCCGGGTCGGCGCGCCGTCCGACCCGTCGGCGTTCTTCGGGCCGGTCAACAACGCGAACCAGCTCGAGCGGGTGGCCGGCTTCCTGGACCGGGCGCCCGGGCACGCCGAGGTGGTGGCCGGCGGCAACCGGATCGGCGACCGCGGCTTCTTCTTCGAGCCGACCGTGGTGGCCGGTCTGCGCCAGCGCGACGAGATGATCCAGGACGAGGTGTTCGGCCCGGTCATCACGGTGCAGCCGTTCGCTGACGAGACCGAGGCGGTGCGCTTCGCCAACGACGTACGGTACGGGTTGAGTGCCAGCATCTGGACGCAGAACCACGGCGTCGCGATGCGGGTCTCCCGCCGCCTGAACTTCGGCGCGGTCTGGATCAACACCCACCTGCCGTTCGTCTCCGAGATGCCGCACGGCGGCTACGGACATTCCGGATACGGCAAGGACCTTTCCATGTACGGCTTCGAGGAGTACACCCGGATCAAACACGTGATGAGCTTTCACGGTTGATCCGCTGCCCCACCTGAATTCACCACCCCCGCCTCCGAGGTGAACACACATGAGCACGTCTCCCCCGCATCACGCCGTGACGGCCACGTCCGCCACCGGTGAACGGACCGGCCATCCGGCGATCGAGTTCGTCGGCGTGCGCAAGGACTACCTGTCGCACGGTGAGGCGGTGCCGGCCGTCAAGAGCCTCGACCTGGCGATCGCTCAGGGGGAGTTCTTCTCGCTGCTCGGCCCGTCCGGCTGTGGCAAGACCACCACGATGCGGATGATCGCCGGCTTCGAGGAGCCGACCACCGGCAAGGTGTACCTCGACGGCAGCGACGTCACCAACGTCTCCGCCAACAAGCGCGACGTGAACATGGTGTTCCAGTCGTACGCACTGTTCCCGCACCTCAACGTCCTGCAGAACGTCTCGTTCGGCCTGGAGCGCAAGAGGGTCGGCAAGTCGGAGATCAAGCGGCGCGTCGGCGAGATCCTCGAGATCGTCTCGCTGACCGGCATGGAGAAGCGGCACCCCAAGGAGATGTCCGGCGGTCAGCAGCAGCGTGTCGCGCTGGCCCGGGCGCTGGTCAACCACCCGCGGGCGCTGCTGCTCGACGAGCCGCTCGGCGCGCTCGACCTGAAGCTGCGCCAGCAGATGCAGATCGAGCTCAAGCGCATCCAGCGCGAGGTCGGGATCACCTTCGTCTACGTCACCCACGACCAGGGCGAGGCGCTGACGATGTCCGACCGGATCGCGGTGATGAACGCCGGGCTGATCGAGCAGCTCGGCACGCCGCGGGAGATCTACGAGAAGCCGGCGACCCGGTTCGTGGCCGGCTTCATCGGCACCTCGAACATCGTCGAGGGCCTGATCAGCCGGGTGGAGAACGGGTGCGCCGTGCTCGACCTGGGCCAGGGTGAGCGGATCGTGGCACCCGTTCCGGCATCGGTGCAGGCCGGCCGGACCGTCGAGGTGTCGGTGCGGCCCGAGAAGATCGACCTGCACCGGACCCCGCCGCAGGCCACCGGCAGTGTGCTCAGCGGGACGGTGACCGAGGTCGTCTACCACGGGACATCGACCAACTACACAGTGGTGACCTCCGCTGGATCAGATTTCGTGGTGTTCGATCAGAACGCTCACGATGCCGAGGACGTCGCCTCGCGCGGCGAGCGCGTCTTCCTCACCTGGGCCCCGCAGCACTCGTACCCGATCGGAGTCTGATGTTCCCGACCAACAAGCCGGACCCCTCCCTCCTGCGCGGCCTGACGCAGCGGCGGCTCGGCCGTCGTGACGCGTTGCGTCTCGGTGGTGTGTCGGCTCTTGGTGCGTTCCTCGCCGCGTGCGGCGTGCAGGGCAAGGGCACGCCGCAGGCCAGCGTCGCCCCGGACGCCGTGGACAAGTTCTGGAGCGGCAAGGCCAAGAACGGCAAGGTCGACTTCGCCAACTGGCCGCTCTACATGGACCCGAAGAAGCCGGAGCTCGCGAAGTTCACCGCGAAGACCGGCATCACCGTCAACTACCAGGAAGTCATCCAGGAGATGGGGCCCTGGTTCGCCAAGGTGCAGCCCCAGCTCTCGGCCGGTCAGTCGATCGGCTTCGACCTCATGGTGATCACCAACTCGATCCAGTTCGGGCAGTTCCGCGCGGGCGGGTTCCTGGCCCCGCTGGACCACTCCAAGCTGCCGAACTACGCGGCGAACGCCGCCAAGTCGTACGCGCAGGAGGCTTTCGACCCGGGCAACGTCTTCAGCATCCCGTGGACGTCGGGCATCACCGGCATCGCCTACGACATCAAGAAGACCGGCCGGGAGATCACCTCCCTGGCCGACCTGTGGGACCCGAAGTTCAAGGGCAAGGTCGGCATGTTCTCCGACACCCAGGAGCTGGCGAACTTCGGCCTGCTCGCGGCCGGCCTCAAGCCCGGCGACTCGGACGAGGCGGCCTGGAAGAAGGCCGCGGAGAAGCTCAAGCAGCAGAAGTCCGCGGGCATGGTCCGCAACTACTACGACCAGAGCTACGTCGACGCGCTCGGCAAGGGCGAGGTCTGGCTGACCCAGGCCTGGTCCGGTGACATCTTCCAGAAGAACGTGTCGGACGGCACCGACTTCCGCTTCGTCATCCCCGCCGAAGGCGGCACGATCTGGACCGACAACATGACGATCCCGATCACCGCGGCCAACCCGGTCGACGCGATCATGCTGATGGACTTCTTCTACGAGGTCGAGAACGCGGCGACGCTCGCCGAGTACATCAACTACGTCTGCCCGGTGCCGGCGGCGCAGGACCAGATCAAGAAGGACGCGGCGGCCGCGACCGGCGAGGACAAGGCGACCCTCACCGGCGTCGCGAACAGCCCGCTGGTGTTCCCGGGTGCCGCCGATTACGCGAAGCTGCACTACTACGTGGACTTCAACACCGCGGAGGAGCAGCAGAAATTCCAGAGCATCTTCGAACCGATCACACTGAGCTGAGCTGATGAACCGGGTAAAACGTACACTCGCGCCCTACCTGCTCGTGCTGCCCGGCGGGCTGTGGCTGCTGCTGTTCTTCGTGGTGCCGATGGTCACCATGTTGTCGTTGTCCCTGCAGCAGGGCGACATCATCAACGGCTACCGGTTCACCGGGCACTGGCAGAACTACGTCGATGCCATCACCGATTACCGCGCCCAGATGATCCGCTCGCTGGTGTACGGGCTCGTCACGACGGTGGCTCTGGTCGTGATGAGCTTCCCGATCGCTTACTGGATCGCCTTCTACGGCGGCAAGAAGAAGTCCACGTACCTGTTCCTGCTGCTCCTGCCGTTCTTCGTGTCGTTCGTGCTCCGGACGATCTCGTGGCGGCAGATCCTCACCGACGACGGGATGCTGCTGCATCCGCTCAAGGAGGCCGGGCTCCTGTCTCCCGGCTTCCATGTGCTCGGCACGTCGTACGCGGTGATCTTCGGTCTGATCTACAACTTCCTGCCGTTCATGGTCCTGCCGATCTACGTGGCCCTGGAGCGCATCGACCCGCGCGTGGTCGAGGCGGCCCGGGACCTCTACGCAGCGCCGATGACCGTGTTCCGGAAGGTGATCTTCCCGCTCGCGCTGCCCGGTGTCTTCGCCGGCGTGCTGATGACCTTCGTGCCGGCCAGCTCGGACTACGTCAACTCGGCGGTGCTGGGCAGCTCGGGCACCACCATGATCGGCCAGGTGATCCAGGCACAGGCCCTGGCGAACTCCAACTATCCGATGGCCTCGGCGCTGTCCTTCTTCCTGATGGCGGTGCTGCTGAGCGGGATCCTCGTCTACGCGAAGGCGCTCGGCACCGAGGACGTCATGAATGCGGCGGCGCGATGAGCACCCAGACGGTCTTCAAGAGCGACGCCCCCGCCACCCCGGCCACCGCGCCCCGGCGCCGGTTCCGCTTCGGTGGCGAGCAGGCGATGTTCGCCTACACGTGGCTGATCATCGCCTGGCTGGTGCTGCCGATCATCCTGATGATCATCTTCGGGTTCAACAACCCGCACGGCCGCTACAACCAGACCTGGCAGGGCTTCACGCTCAAGTGGTACCGCGAGGTCTTCTCGATCGGCGACCTCACCTCGGCGCTGGTCCTGTCCCTGGTGATCGCGGTGGTCAGCGCGCTGCTCGCCGGGGCGCTGGGCACCGGCATCGGGTACGCGCTGGGGCGTTACCAGTTCCGCGGCGCCGGTGGCCTGAACTTCATCATGTTCACCACGATCTCCTCACCCGAGCTGATCATGGGCATCTCGCTGCTGACGCTCTTCGTGTCGTCCGGCGTGGGGCTCGGCGCGGTGACCATCACCATCGCGCACGTGATGTTCTCGATCTCGTTCGTCTCGACGGTCGTCCGGGCCCGGGTGATCACGCTGGACCGGTCGATCGAGGAAGCGGCCGCCGACCTCGGGGCGAGCCCGTGGACCACCTTCTGGAAGGTCACGTTCCCGATCATCCTGCCCGCCGTCTTCTCCGGTGTGCTGCTGGCCTTCGCGCTGTCGATCGACGACTTCGTCGTCACGAACTTCACGGCGGGTACGGCCACCACGTTCCCGCTGTGGATCTGGGGCGCCACCCGCGTCGGGCTCCCGCCGCAGGTCAACGTGATGGGAACGCTGATCTTCGCGGCCGGCATCCTGATCGCCGTGATCACCAACCTCCGCTCGCGGGCCAAGACCAAGCAGGCCTGACCCTTTTCTCGCGAAGCGCCCCACCCTGCCGCCGGGGTGGGGCGCTTCGGCTTTAGGATTTCCCCGAAACTGCGCGGAAATAGTTGTACGAGGGGTTGTGTGCGACGGATTCCGTGGGCAGGATCAGGAGTAACAACAGGAACTAGTGGCCAGTGGAGACCCCTCGTGACCGACCGACAGCCCGATGATGTGGACGCTCTCTCCGCGACCGCCCGTGACCACCTGTGGATGCACTTCACCCGCCTCTCCGCGTACCAGGACGCTCCGGTGCCCGTGATCGCCCGCGGTGACGGCTGCTACGTGTGGGACTCCGCCGGCCGCCGCTACCTGGACGGGCTCTCCGCCCTGTTCGTGGTGCAGACCGGGCACGGCCGCCAGGAACTCGCCGACGCCGCCGCCAAGCAGGCCGCCGAGCTGGCGTACTTCCCGATCTGGTCCTACGCCCACCCGAAGGCGATCGAGCTGGCCGGCCGGCTCGCCCACATGGCCCCCGGCGACCTGAACCGGATCTTCTTCACCACCGGCGGCTCCGAAGCCGTCGAGTCGGCGTGGAAACTGGCCCGCTCCTACTTCAAGCGCGTCGGCAAGCCCCTCAAGACCAAGGTCATCTCCCGGGCCGTCGCCTACCACGGCAGCTCGATGGGCGCCCTGTCGATCACCGGCATCCCGCCGTTCAAGCAGGAGTTCGAGCCGCTGATCCCGAGCACCATGCGGGTGCCGAACACGAACTACTACCGCCGCCCCGACGAGAACATGACGCCGGAGCAGTTCGGCATCTGGGCCGCCGACCGCATCGCCGAGATGATCGAGTTCGAGGGCCCGGACACGGTCGCCGCGGTCTACCTCGAGCCGGTGCAGAACGCCGGTGGCTGCTTCCCGCCGCCGCCCGGATACTTCCAGCGGGTCCGCGAG
This sequence comes from Actinoplanes cyaneus, assembly GCF_016862095.1. Classification (GTDB taxonomy): domain Bacteria; phylum Actinomycetota; class Actinomycetes; order Mycobacteriales; family Micromonosporaceae; genus Actinoplanes; species Actinoplanes cyaneus. The sequence continues at coordinate 20,905 of NZ_BOMH01000021.1, read as the reverse complement.
ATCTGCGACCGTTACGACGTGCTGCTCGTCTCCGACGAGGTGATCTGCGCGTTCGGCCGCCTCGGCGAGTTCTTCGGCGCCGACAAGTACGGTTACCAGCCCGACATCATCACCGTCGCCAAGGGCCTCACCTCCGGTTACGTGCCGCTCGGTGCGATGATCGCCTCCGAGCGCCTGGCCGAGCCGTTCCTGACCGGGCCGAACTGGTTCGCCCACGGCATCACCTACGGCGGCCACCCGGTCGGCGCGGCGGTCGCCCTGGCCAACATCGACATCATGGAACGGGAAAACCTCAACCAGCACGTACGGGACAACAGCCCGCTGTTCCGCTCGTACCTGGAAAAGCTCCTCGACCTCCCGATCGTCGGCGACGTCCGCGGCGACGGTTACTTCTTCGGCATCGAACTGGTCAAGGACAAGACCACGAAGGAGACCTTCGACGCCGACGAGTCCGAGCGCCTCCTCCGCGGCTACCTGTCCAGCGCCCTCTTCGAAGCCGGCCTCTACTGCCGCGCCGACGACCGCGGCGACCCGGTCATCCAGCTGGCGCCCCCGCTGACCGCCACGGAAACCCAGTTCGCGGAGATCGAGCAGATCCTCCGCGGCGTCCTCACCGAGGCCTGGAACCGCCTCTGACACCCCGCCGAACGGCCCGCCACCCCTACAAGGGCAGGCGGGCCGTTCCGCATCCCCGCCCGCTGTTCGGCGTCTCCACTCGCCGTTCCGCATCCCCCGCTCGCCGTTCCGCGTCTCCGCTCGCCGTTCCGCATCCCCCGCTCGCCGTTCCGCGTCTCCGCTCGCCGTTCCGCGTCTCCGCCCGCTGTTCCGGGTCCCCGCCCGCTGTTCCGGGTCCCCGCCTGCGTCCCCGCCCGCCGTTCCGCATCCCCTGCGAGCTGTTCCGCATCCCGCCAGCTGTGCCGCATCTCCTGCCCGCTGTCGGCATCGGTCTTCTGTGAAGGCAGGCCGCGGCCTGCCTTCACCTACCCGGAGCTATTACAGCGGGCCGGTGGCGTCCACATCTGCCGAGAAGAGGCCGTTGCAAGGCGGCCCCATTCGTACCGATGAAGGACTCGACCAGGCGTTGAAAAGGCGTAAAGAAACGTCGGCGGACCACGCGCGCCAGAAACCTTCCAACTGCAGCAAAAACCATCAAGAATGACTGCTCTAACCTGAACCATAGCCCGGTGACCACGGCGCACCCGGCGGCACCCCACCTTATCGAGTGTCACCTTGACCACCATCACACACCAGCCCGCTAAAACAATGAACAACCCAGCTCGCACACTGCCGGGCGCGAGCTGCTGGCTGGCGAGTGCGGGCGACCCAGCAGGCGCAAGCTGCCGGCTTGCGGGTCCGGGCGAGCGGGGCGCGAGCTGAGGGCTTGCGGGTCCGGGCGAGCCAGGCGCGAGCTGAGGGCTGGCGAGTCCGGGTGACCCAGGCTCAAGCCGCTGGCGGGCGGGTCCGGGAGGGCTGGTCGCAAGCTGCGACCTAACGGGCCCGGCCTGCCCGGACACGTGCTGTGCCGCGTGCTGCGCCGATGGTGGCGTTTCACCGGGAACTCGTCCCGCCGATGGTGCAGCAACCGGAACAGGCGGGCTCGGGGCAGGACCCGTCGGTCGCGACGGGGCGGGAATCGCTGACGCCGCCGCACGCTGCTGATCTTCACCTGCGGTGACAGCGGCCCATGCCGCCGAAGCACCCCATCCCGCCCGGACCAGCTTCCGTGCATGGCGCTGACGTAAACCCCAAGCACGATGCCGTTCATGGTCGCGGCGGAATTCCTCCGCCTCCGCCGAGTAGTTGCGCGCCAGCGTGCGATCCCGCATTCCCGCGAGCTCGGTCCGGCTGAACAACGATATCTGCGCCACCATCATATTGTCCCAGCCCGGGAAATGCTTGTGTAAGCGTCGAAGCATGCCAAAAACTATTGCCTTCGAGCGGCACCGAAACGTAAATGAGCACCGAATTCCGAGGATAAGGAGCTGCCCTCATCCACAACCCGAATGGATGGCCGCGCGCGGTCTGACAACAAGGGCGCCCCCTTGCCGAACGTGGTGGCAGAATGTCCCGACGATGACGATCGATCCACTTGACCCGCGGCTGCGATCCTGGACTCTGACGTGGGCGGAGGTTGATCCGGCCGCTCATCCGTTCGACCCGGGCACGGTCCCCGCCGCCGTTCATGCGGTGGCTCCGGCCGAGATGCCCCCGCCCTACGGTTCGATGGCGCGCGTGGACACCACCTGGCCGGACCCGTACTACACCTGGGCTGCCGAGCTGAAGATCGGGCTCGTCGAGCACTTCGGCCGATGGGCCGCCGGCTGGGAGGACCTGAGTACCGGGCACACTCACGATGGTCGGCTGACTCCGCCGTGGTGCTGCGCCCAGGACTCGATCACGACGCCGGAGCGGACGCTGGACGCGGTCGCGCGAACCCTGCTCGACTGGCGCTCGTACCTCGAGGAACTCGCCGAGCGTTTCGCGCGGCACCTGCCGCTGCCGACGGATCCGCGCGCGGCGTTCGCGGCTTGGGAGACTGCGGTCGGCGATCTGGTCGCGACGGCCATGGCGCGTACGGGCTCGGGGGAGAACTGGTACGGCGCCAGCAGCCGGGTCCTCCGTTGGTTCCTTTCCGCCGCCGGGGTGCCGGAGCATCGGGCCGGGGTCATGGTCGAGGAGGCGATCGGCGGCCGATTCCGCAGTTGGGCCGTGCCGACGGGGGCGGAGGTCGCGGAGGTCGGGGAGGCTCTGGCGGTGGCGGCCACCGGCGTCGAAGCCGGTCGCTACGCCTGGCCCGACACGTGGCCGCAGAACTGGCCGAGCCGGCGCAGCAGCGAGCTGTCCGCCGTTCCGCGGCCGGCGCGGCTCGACTCTCCTCCGGTGTTCGATGCGCTCAGCAGGTGGCGTCGTGTCCGGCAGGCGGCCCGGTGGTCCGACGTCGCTGAGCACGTGCCCGGGCCGGCGCGTACCCAGCGTGACGGCATCGCCGAGTTCTTCGCCGCGCGACAGGAGGGCGCCGACCGGCTGCTCGCCGCGCTGCGCCTGGCCCGCGCCGACGCCGACGGAGGCGGCCCGCTCACGTTCGCCCGGCTCGAGGCGTGGCAACGGGCCGTCCTCGGGGCCGGCGAGGTGCCGTTCCGCACCACGTCCGCCTGGGCGAAGGGCGGGCGGGAGTGGTACGGATACCGGCCTGACCTGCCCGAGGCATTCGAGGCGTGTCTCGCCGAGGCCACCGACCCGCAGGTTCCGCTGCCGTCGAGGGCCGCCCGGGTGTACCTGGACGTAGCGTTCTTCCACCCGTTCCCCGACGGCAATGCCCGCGCGGCAGCGCTCGCGCTCTACTTCGTCCTCGCCCGCGACGGCGTGATGCTGGATCAGGCGGCGTCGTTGCTCATGACCGTCCGGCCGGCGGGTGAGACGCGCGCTGCCGAGGCGATGGCCAGGCACGTCGCGGTGCTCATCGAGCAGACCCGCCGGCGTGCGGAGTTGACCGGGTAGCCCTGCAGGCGTCTCTACCGCGACTTCTTCCCGCGCGACCGCGGCGCCGTCGGACCTGGGGCATGGCCGCGTCGGCGGCGAGCACGTCGGGAAGGTATCACCGACCATCTCAGCGCTGTACTCCAACGGTTGGCTCCTCAGGTGATGGTGAAGCTTGCCGTCCCGGGGTCGACGGCTGATGCCGCTGTAGAGGTGACCTCGCGGCTGCTTGGGCAGGTTGCGATGGTCCGGCCGGCCTCTGACGACGCGGTGGTGCGGGCATCGGCCAGGTCGGTCCCGGATTCCCATGACGTCATGCGGGCTGATCGATCACGGTCCTGCCGGCGAGCCACTGCAGTGCGGGTCGTTGCTGTCGTGGAGCCTCAGATGACGTACCAAATGAAGGGTCAATTGGCTTTTGAAGGTATCTCGGGGGTGGGGGGAGCACCGGTCCAGAGGTTGGTGGCGGTGCCCTCGGCCAGGTGCGCGCTGTAGACAGCCACCTTGTAGTCGATGACCTCGCGGAACTTCTGGAAACGGCGGATCTGCTCGTCGACGCGCTCGCGGTGGTCCCGCAACAGGTCCAAGCGTTCCGCCTCGTTGCCGGCGCCGGCCCGGACCAGGTCGGCGAAGCGCTTGATCTCGCTCAAGGGCATGCCGGTCGCGCGCAGATTGGTGCAAATCTCCAGCCAGCCCTCGTCCTCCTCCCGATAGACCCGGCGGCCCGCGGAATCCCGCTCGACCGGGCGGGTCAGCAGGCCGGCCCGCTCGTAGAAGCGCAGAGTGTCCACGCTCAGGCCTGTCCTGCGGGCGATCTCCCCGATGCTCAGCCCCGTGTCGTTCATCGGCCGAGCTTAATCCCTGCCGAGGGGCGGTCCGCGGTTGTCCACACTGGAGGTTTGTCCACAGGCCGTGGGCATGATCTTGCGGTTTTGCCGGATAATGGCTGGTGGCGGCCTGCCCCCGAGGAGGGTGGGGTCTGACCTTTGTGGGCTCCGGGTGCCAGCCGGCGACACCCCGACCTCCGGAGAGGGCGGCGCCGAACGCGGCGGACGATTGGCCTGCCGCCCGGCGCCGGCACGTGGCCGACGCTGGGGAAGTGGCCGGGGCGGGGACTGACCCTGGGGCGAAGCTGACCCTGGGGTGAAGCTGACGCGGGGGAGTGCCCGATGCTGGGGCTCCGGCGCTGCGGAGTGCCCGATGCTGGGGCGCTGGCGCTGCGGAGTGGCTGACCCCGCGGAGTGGCCGATGGTGCGACGTGACCACTCACGGCTTGTCCAGATGGCCACCGACCTCCGTCAACCTCTCCGCCTCCAACCGCACCCCCCGCCCGCCTCCTGCCGCTTCGTGAACGGCCCGCACCGCGTACGCCACCAGCTCAGGCTGGTCGTGCGGGATCGCGTGCCCGGAGTGCTCGGCCACGATCAGCGCGGCTCCGGTGTCGCGGGCGAGGATCCGCTGGCTGGCGAGCCACAGTTCGTCCGCGCCGGCGGGTGGTGGCCCGGGCGCCCACCGGCCGGGGCTGCGGACCAGCACCAGGGTCGGGACGGCGGGCGGCGCGGCGTAGAGCACTTCCACCTGCCCGTTGACGACGTCGATCGTGGTGGCGTCGGGGTCCCCGTCGGGGCCGTCCTCGGGTGTCTCGGCGCCCGGCACCACGTAGAACTGGGGGATCGACCCGTCGACGTGGACGAGCCCGGCGACCCGGTGGGGGTGCCGGGCGGCGTAGACGCGGGCGATGAGGCTGCCGATCGAGTGTCCGACGATCACCGCGGGCACGGTGAGGTCCCGTCCGTCGAGGAGCGCGGCAAGCTCGTCGGCGAAGGCGCTGTACGGCAGTGGCGGGTTGGGCGGCGGCCGGTGCGGCGTGTCTCCGATGCCGGGCCGGTCGTAGGTGATGGTGGTGAGGCCGGGGAGGTGGTCGAGCACGGGCTGCCAGTACCGCCCGGGTTCGCCCATGGCGCTGATGAACACGATCGGTGGCTGTGGCGTCACCTGATCGAGCGTATCGATGGTTGACGTGATCCGCCCGGCTCGGACGGCGAAAGCGTATCGGGCATGGTAATTGTCCGAAAATCTCCCGGGACTGTTCACGCCGGGCGCATGCTTACGGTGTGGCCACTTTGCTGATCGCCGAGGACGACGAGGACATCGCCATCGTCCTGGTCCGGGTCTGCAAGCGGGCCGGCCTGGACGTGCTGCGCGCGCCGGACGGACAGGCCGCACTGGAGATGATCGTGGAGAAGCATCCGGATGCTCTGCTCACCGATCTCGGCATGCCGCGGATGGACGGGTGGGAGCTGATCCGCAAGGTCCGTGAGCATCCGGAGGTGGGCGACATCCCGGTGGCGATCCTGACGGGGCAGCTCGCTCCGGGGGATCCGCGGGCGGCGGAGGCGGCGGCCTGCGCCGTGCTGCTCAAGCCGTGCCCGAACGACCAGTTGCTGGCGACGATCCAGAAGCTGCTCGACAACGGGCCGCACGAGCACGATCAGCGCTGCGAAGTCTGAAACCTCCGCGCATGGATGTGCTGGGTGCCCCGATCACGCCGGACAGCGACGCCTTTCTCGGAGCCCTGCTGGAGGGTCTCTCCGTCGGGGTGGTCGCCTGTGACGCGGCCGGCCGGGTCGCCTTCGTCAACCGGGCGATGCGCGAGGTCCAGGGGTTCCCGCCGGACGGGCCGGTGCCGGAGAACTACGCCGAGAGTGCCGAGCAGGTTCTGGCCGGCGCCGACCTGCGCCCGATGCCGTGGGCGCAGACCCCGCTGATGCGTGCGCTGCGCGGCGAGCACATCGTCGCCGAGGACGTGGTGATCCGCTGCCCGGGTCAGCCGGTGCGGGTCTTCGCCTGCACCGCCCAGCCGATCTACGACGCCGCGAACCGTGTGCTCGGTGCGGTGGCGATCGCGCACGAGGTGACAGCGCTGCGCCGCGCGGAACGCTTCCGGGCCTGCCATCTGGCGGTCGAGCAGGTGCTGAAGCGGGCTGCCACGGTCCGGGCGGCGGCGCCCGGTGTGCTGCGCGCGGTCTCGGTCACGCTCGGCTGGCCCTGCGCCGAGTTGTTCCTGATCGACGAGGCGGCCGGCTGCGGCCTGCGGTCGGTGGGCCACTGGGACTCGTCGGGGGCCGAGCCGGACGGCTTCTTCGGGCACGTCCCGCATCTGGGTGAGGGCATCACCGGGCGGGTCTGGGAGAGCGGACGGGCGATCTGGGTGCCCGACATCGGGGCCGATCAGAGCCTGCGTACGCCGTACGAGCGCGAGCGTGTCGAGATCTGCATCCGCCGCGGCATCCGCACGATTCTCGCCGTCCCGGTCCACGACGGCACCACCCTGCTCGGCGTGCTCACGTGTTACGCCGGCGCCCAGGAGCGGCACGAGGATCTGCTGACCGTGCTGATGGACGGTGTCGCGGCGCAGATCGGGGTGTTCGTGGCGTTGCGCCGCGCCGAGGAACTGGCCCGTCAGCTGGCTCGCGCGCAGAGCGACTTCGTCGACCTGGTCGGCCACGAGATGCGTACGCCGCTGACCTCGATCACGGCGAACGCCACGATCCTGGCGGAGGAGTCCGCCGGGATGGACGACGACGGGCGGCAGATGGCCCGGACGATCGCCCGCAACGCCGCCACGCTGCAGCGGATCGCCGACGCGCTGCTGGACCTGGCCGGTATCGACGGCGGTCACCTCACCCTGGAACGCCGCCGTGTCGACCTGACCGCGCTGGTCACCGACGCGATCGCGGCGGCCTGCCGGACCGGTCGCTGCGAGGCGGTCAGCGCTGACCTGCCGCCCCGGCTGGAGCTGCCGGCCGACCCGGCCCGCCTCCGCCAGGTCCTCGACGACCTGCTGGCGAACGCGATCAAGTACAGCCCGCCGGGCGCCCCGATCAGCGTCGTGCTGCGTGCCGACGCGACGACCGCCGAGCTCTCCATCGCCGACTGCGGCATCGGCACCCCGGAGGCCGAACGCGAGCGCGTGTTCGACCGGTTCTTCCGCGGCAGCAACGTCCGCCATCAGGGCACGCACGGCAGTGGCCTGGGGCTGAGCCTGGCCCGCGCGATCGTGCACCTGCACGGCGGCACGATCCGGCTGACCGGGAACCATCCCACCGGCACGGTGGTCCGCGTGACCCTGCCCCGGTGCTGACGGAAGATCGACGGGGCGGAATTCTTCGATCTCTTGTGCGATGCTGGCCGCCCGGCAATCTGCCGGACATCCACCGTTCACTCCGGATCGGAGCTCCATGCCCTTCACAAGGCTCCTCGCCGCCGCCCTCGTGACGATCGCCGCGGCGACGTCAGCCGCGGTCCTGAGCCCGTCGCCCGCGATGGCCGCGGTCGCTGACGGCGCGATCTTCAACGACCCCGGTGACGCCTCCAAGTCCTACGCTATCCGGGACCACATCCGGAGCCTGATCGACGGCGCCGCCGTGGGCTCCGAGATCCGCATGTCGATGTACAACTTCAGTGAGCAGGCCGTCGCCGACAACCTGATCGCGGCGAAGGGCCGCGGGGTCAACGTCAAGGTGGTCGTGGACTCGGTCTCGGCGGCGACTGCGCCCGTCGCGTCGCTGAAGACCGCCCTGGGCACCACGACCAGCGCGGCGTCCTACATCAAGGTCTGCACGACCGGCGCCGCCTGCATCGGGTCGCAGGGCACGCCGATCAACCACAACAAGTTCTTCCTGTTCTCGAACACCAGCGGGTCGGCGAACGTCGTCGTCCAGTCCTCGGCCAACCTGACCAGCAGCAACGCGACGGTGTTCTGGAACAACGCGGTGACCCTGGTCGGCAACACCGGGCTGTACAACGCGTACGTCAAGTACCACAAGGACCTGACCGCGTCGGTCAAGACCAACGACTACTACAACTCGACGCTGAGCGGGAACGCCAAGACGTACTTCTTCCCGCGCGCCGGCACGGACAAGACCAGCGACACGATCTACAACATGCTGAACGAGAACATCACCTGCGAGGGCAACACCTCGGTCGGCACGTCCGACACCCACCGCACGATCATCCGGGTCGCGATGTGGTCGTTCACCCGCGGGGCGATCGCCCAGCAGTTGCGTAACCTGGCCGACAAGAAGTGCTGGATCGCCGTCGTCTACACCGACGCGGACGCCGGTGTGCTCGCGGACCTGCGCAACCACTCGCGCATCGAGCTCTACCAGACGCCGGACACCGGTGACTTCGTCCACTCGAAGTACATGGCGATCGAGGGCACGTACACCGACGTCAAGGACAGCAAGTGGGTCATGACCGGTAGCCACAACTACACGAACGCGGCGCTGCGCGAGAACGACGAGACGATGCTGCGCATCCACTCGAACGCGATCTTCGATCAGTACCGCGCCAACTTCCGCGTCCTGCGCGACCACGCCAACGCGGACCCGCAGTCGCAGCCTGCCCTGGACTACAAGGCCGGCAACTGACCGCTGGTGATCAGCGTCCCGGCCCCGGCATCACCGCCGGGGCCGGGACGGACGTCAGCGGTCCCAGGCGTCGAGCAGCGCCGTCCCGTGCAGCCCGGCGTTGATGCCCAGCCACCGGGCCGGCTCCGGCTCCCACCGCCGGGACCGATGATTCACCCACGGCAGGCGGGTCAGCTCCGTGGAGCGGCTCAGGATCAGATCGGTCAGGGTCCGCCCGGCCAGGTTGCTGGCGGCCACCCCGTCGCCGACGTACCCACCGGCCCAGGCGATCCCGTCGCGCAGTCCGACGCTCGGCATCCAGTCCCGCGGGATCCCGAGGGGCCCTCCCCAGCGGTACGCCACCGGAACCTCGATCCCGAACAGCTCGCTCAACGCGTGCCGGAGTTTCCCGAACACGGCCGGCACCCTGTCGAACTCGGGCCGCACCCGGGAGCCGAAGTGGTACGGCGCCCCGCGCCCGCCGAACGCCAGCCTGTCGTCAGCGGTCCGCTGCCCGTAAATGATCATGCGACGCTCGTCGGTGAACGTCTCCCGCCGCCCGAGCCCGATCCGCTCCCACACCGGCGCCGGCAGCGGCTCGGTGGCGATCATCAGCGAGTAGACCGGTGCGAGCTCACGACGGTGCCCGGGCAGCTCGGGGGTGTACCCCTCCAGCGCCCGCACGACCGTGTCCGCCCGGACCGTGCCGCGATCGGTGACCACCCGGCCGGCCTGCAGCGACAGCACCCGGGTGCCCTCGTGGACGGTCACGCCGAGCTTCTCCACCTCGGCCGCCAGCCCGCGCACCAGCTTGCCCGGGTGCAGCGCCGCGCAGTGCTCGCTGTAGACCCCGCCGAGCACCCCGTTCGCGTTGCAGATGGCACGGGTCCCGGCGGCGTCGAGCCGGGCGGCGGGCGCCCGGCGCAACTGGCCGGGCGTGCGGATCAGCGAGATCACCCCGCCCTTGGCGTAGTCGCAGTCGATGCCGGCCCGCCCCACCTCGTCGACGGCGTCCTCCAGGGCGGCGTGCATCGCACGAGCGGGCTCCACGCCGTACCGCGAAGAGAGTTTCTGCTCGGAGACCGGGAAGAGGCCGGAGGCCCAGCCACCGTTGCGCCCGGACGCGCCGAAGCCGCAGAACTCCGCCTCGAGCACCAGGATCCGCAGGTCAGGATGTGCCTTGGCGAGGTAGTACGCGGTCCAGAGCCCGGTGTATCCACCGCCCACGATGGCCACGTCGGCATCCCGGTCGCCAGGCAGGGCGGAGCGTCGCTCGATCGGGCCGAGCGATTCAAGCCAGAAGCTCATGTGTTATCTGGTTCCCCAGGCATAGGTCTGTTTGGCGAGCTTGAGGTACATGAACGTGTCGACGGCGGCGACGCCCCCGATCGTGCGCACCTTCTCGTTGAGCAGGTCGAGCAGGTGCGCGTCGTCGGTGCACACCAGCTCCACCAGCAGGTCGTAGCGCCCGGCGCAGATGACCACGTAGTCGACCTCGGGAATCGCGGCGAGCTGGTCGGCGATCACCCGCAGGTCCCCGTTGACCCGCAGGCCGACCATCGCCTGCCGGGCGAAGCCCAGGGTCAGCGGGTCGGTCACGGCGACGATCTGCATCAGCCCGTTGTCGAGGAGCCGCTGCACGCGCTGGCGCACAGCGGCCTCCGACAGGCCGATCGTCTTGGCGAGGGTGGCGTAGGACATCCGCCCGTCCCGCTGCAGGTGATCGATGATCTGCTTGTTGATCTCGTCCAGGCCCGTCTCGCTCACGGCGCGATTCTTCCCTGAGAGCACACCCGGGAGCTAGTTCCGGAGTGCTTCGCGAAGAATGTCCAGCCCACGGTGGAGATCCTCGTCGGAGATCACCAGCGGGGGCAGGAACCGCAGCACGTTGCCGTAGGTCCCACAGGTCAGCGTCAGCAGACCGGCGTCGTGGCAGGCCTTGGACACGGCCGCGGTCCGGGCGGCGTCGGGCTCCAGCGTGCCCGGCTCCACCAGTTCGATCGCGATCATCGCGCCCCGCCCGCGTACCTCGGCGATGTCCGGAATCTCCGACAGGGCACTCTTGAGTACGGTCTCGATCCGCTGCGCCGCGGTCGCAAGGTCCAACTCGCGTATCGTCTCGATGGCCGCGAGCGCGGCGGCACAGGCGACCGGGTTCCCGCCGTAGGTTCCCCCGAGCCCGCCCGCGTGGACGGCGTCCATGAGGTCGGCCCGGCCCACGACGCCCGCGATCGGCAGCCCGCCACCCATACCCTTGGCCGTCGTGATCAGGTCCGGTTCCAGTTCCTCGTGCTCGGAGGCGAACCACTGCCCGGTCCGGCAGAACCCGGTCTGGATCTCGTCGGCGATGAACACCGCCCCGGCCTCGGCCGCCCAGGCGGCAAGAGCGGGAAGAAAGCCCTGCGCCGGTACGACGAAGCCGCCCTCACCCTGGATCGGTTCGATCAGCACCGCCGCGACGTTGCCGGCCCCGACCTGCTTCTCGATCACGTCGATCGCCCGGCGCGCCGCCTCGGGGCCGTCCAGGCCGCCGTCGCGCAGCGGGTACGACATCGGCGCCCGGTACACCTCCGGCGCGAACGGCCCGAACCGGTGCTTGTACGGCATGTTCTTCGCGGTCAGCGCCATCGTCAGGTTCGTCCGGCCGTGGTAGGCGTGGTCGAACACCACGACCGCCTGCCGCCCGGTCGCGTGCCGGGCGATCTTGACAGCGTTCTCCACCGCCTCGGCACCGGAGTTGAACAGTGCCGCCCGCTTCTCGAAACTGCCCGGGGTCAGCTCGATCAACTGCTCGCAGACGGCGACGTACGACTCGTAGGGCGCGACCATGAAGCAGGTGTGCGTGAAGCGTTCGACCTGCGCGCGGACCGCCTCGACCACCCTCGGCGCGGCGTTGCCGACGTTCGTGACGGCGATGCCGGACGCGAAGTCGATCCACTCCCGGCCGTCGACGTCGGTCAGCGTGCCGCCGCCGGCGTGGTCGACGTAGGACGAGATGGTCGACCCGACGCCGCGCGCGACCGCCGACAGCCGGCGCTTGTGCAGTTCTTCGGACGATGAGGAAGACGACACGGTCAGACCCCCACGTTGTGCATGACGTGCTTGATGCGGGTGTAGTCCTCCAGGCCGTACACGGAAAGGTCCTTGCCGTGCCCGGAGTGCTTGAAGCCGCCGTGCGGCATCTCGGCGACCAGCGGGATGTGGCAGTTGACCCAGACGCAGCCGAAGTCGAGCCGCTGGGTCATCCGCATCGCCCGGCCGTGGTCCTTCGTCCACACGCTGGAGGCGAGCCCGTAGTCGACGCCGTTGGCCCAGCGCACCGCCTCGTCCTCGTCGGTGAACTGCTGCACGGTGATGACCGGGCCGAACACCTCGTTCTGGATGATCTCGTCGTCCTGGCGCAGGCCGGCCACGACGGTCGGTGACCAGAAGAAGCCGCGGTCGCCGACCCGGGCGCCGCCGGCCTCGATCGAGGCGTGGTCCGGCAGCCGGTCGATGAACCCGGACACCCGGGCCAGCTGGTTCGCGTTGTTGACCGGGCCGTAGAGCGCGTCCTCGTCGTCCGGCCGCCCGGTCTTCGTGCTCTTCGCCTGCTCGGCGAGGGCAGCGACGAAGTCCTGGTAGATCGCCGGTGCGACGAGCACCCGGGTGGCGGCGGTGCAGTCCTGGCCGGCGTTGAAGTAGCCGCCGACCGCGATGTCGGCGGCGGCCGCGGCGATGTCGGCGTCCTCGAAGACCACGACCGGGGCCTTGCCGCCCAGCTCCAGGTGGGTGCGCTTGAGGTCGGCGGCGGCGGAGCCGGCCACCTCCATGCCGGCCCGGACCGAGCCGGTGATCGACACCATCCGCGGGGTCTTGTGCTCGACCAGCGCGCGGCCGGTGTCCCGGTCGCCGAGGAGCACGTTGAACGCGCCGGCCGGCAGGAACTCGGCGGCGATCTCGGCCAGCAGCACGCTGGTCACCGGGGTGGTGTCGGACGGCTTGAGCACCACGGTGTTGCCGGCGGCGAGCGCCGGCGCGATCTTCCAGACCGCCATCATCAGCGGGTAGTTCCACGGGGTGACCTGGGCGACGACGCCGACCGGCTCCCGGCGCACATAGCTCTCGAAGCCGTTCAGGTACTGCCCCGCGGAGCGGCCCTCCAGCAGGCGGGCGGCACCGGCGAAGAACCGGATCTGGTCGACCGCGGGCGGCAGCTCCTCGCTGGCGGTCAGGCCGAGCGGCTTGCCGGTGTTCTGTGACTCGGCGGCGACCAGCTCGTCGGCGCGCGACTCCACCGCGTCGGCGAACCTGAGCAGCGCGCGCTGCCGGTCGGCGGGAGTGGTGTTGCGCCATTCCTCGAACGCGGAGGAGGCCGCGGCCATCGCCCGGTCGACGTCCTCGGGGCCGGAGACCGGGGTGGACGCGAAGACCTCGCCGGTGGACGGGTCGACGAGATCCGCGTACCGGCCGTCGGCGGGCGCGACCGCAGCGCCGGCGACGAAGTTGTGCAGTTGCTTCTTGGCGGTCATCCGGCCTCCAGATTCGGCTTCAGTGCATGCCGCCCCATCTTTTCCACTGATTCCGTGGCGAGCAAGAGGTCACAGGCATTTTTCCGTGTTTCCGGCGCTGTTCACGAGGGTGTCGGATCGCCCTTCTCAGGGGCGGCGGCGCACGCTCAGGACCGCGACGTCGTCCCCCGGTTGCTCGGTGCCGGCCGCGGTCATCACCGTGGCGCAGACCTTCTCCGCATTGTCCGCCCGCACCGACCGCAGGAGACGGTCCAATCCGATGTCGATCACCTCGTCGCGGCGCTCGACCAGCCCGTCGGTGTAACAGAACAGCACCGCCCCGGGCGGGAACGCGATCGTCGTGCTGCGCCGCGGCCGGCCCTGCCGGCCCATGCCGAGCGGCGGGTCGATCGGCATCCCGGCGAGCGCGGCGGTGCCGTCCGGCCGGGCCAGGACCGGGCGCAGGTGACCGGCGCTGGAGAGGACGATCCGGTCCCGCTCCGGGCTGATCATCGCGTAGAGCGCGGTGGTGAGGCTGCCCGCCTCGAAGTGGTGCACCTTGCGGTTCAGCAGCGTGAGGGCTTCCGCCGGGTCGTCGCAGATCAGCGCGTACGCCCGGAGGGCGCTCCGGACCCGCCCCATCACCACGGCCGAGGCCAGGCCGTGGCCGGACACGTCGCCGATCACCACGCCCAGCCAGCCGGAGGGCAGGGAGAACACGTCATACCAGTCACCGCCGATGCCGAACGCGTGGCCCGGCACATACCGCGCGGCCAGCTCGACACCGGGGATGTCGGGCAGGCGGGACGGCAGCAGACTGCGCTGCAGGGCGAGCGCTGTCGCCTGGTCCAGCCGGTCCGCCGGGGTCCGCCGCCCGGCGGGCCCCGGCGGGGTGTCCTTGTCGATCAGGCCCCGCACCCGGTCCAGCAACTCGTCGAGCAGGTCCGCGGGGCCGAGGCGGCCGGGAGCCGCCCCGAGCCGCCGCAGCCGCTCGTCGTCGTTGATGCGTCCTGGCACGGACTCAGCCTAGTGGCCGCCCACCGGGGTGAACGGCAACCGACGGTCACGATCAGACCAGCCGTACCACCGCGGGAGTGGTCAGTTGACGGTCCGCCCCCGCCGGCCGGGCCGGGCCGGTCAGCCGGACGGTCGCCTGGCAGGGCAGGTCCCCGGCCGACGTGCCGACCTGAATCCGCAGGTCACCGGGTTCCACGACGCGGGTCAGGTCGCGACCGGTGAACGCCGACCGGTCGGTGTGCACCCGGAACGTCACCTCCGCGCCCGCCCCGGCGGCCAACTCGACACGATGGAAACCGGACAGTTGGCGAACCGGACGGGTGACCGTGGCGACCGGGTCGGACAGGTAGAGCTGCACCACCTCGGAGCCGTCACGCTCGCCGGTGTTGCGCACCCGCACGGTCACCTCGAACTCGCCGTCGGTCGGCACCTGCTCGGCGCTGACCCGCAGCTCGTCCACCTCGAACGTGGTGTAGGACCGGCCGTGCCCGAACGGGTACAGCGGCACCGGGTCCAGGTTGCTGACCCCGCTGTGCGTGGCGCCCAGGATCGGCTGCAGGTACGTCCCCGGCTGCCCGCCCGGGTGCCGCGGAATCTGCACCGGCAGCTTGCCGCTGGGCTGGATCCGCCCGCTGAGCACCCCGGCGATCGCGGCCCCACCGGCCTGGCCCGGCATGAACGCCTGGACCAGCCCGGCGACCCGGCCGTCCAGGTCGCCCAGCGCGTACGGCCGGCCGGAGACCACCACCACGACCACCGGCGTGCCGGTCGCCAGCAGCTCCTCGATCAGCTGCGCCTGCACCCCGGGCAGCCGCAGGTCCTCGGCGTCGCAGCCCTCGCCGGACGTACCCTTGCCGAACAGCCCGGCCAGGTCGCCGACGAACACGACGGCCAGGTCCGCGCCGCGCGCCGCCTCGGCCGCCTCCGCGAAACCGCCGCGGTCCTCGCCGCTGACCTCGCAGCCCTTGGCATAGCTGATCTCGGCGGACCCGAACTCCGCGCGCAGGCCGTCCAGCGCGGTCGGGATGTCCAGGCCGAGACCGAGCTGCGGGTAACGGGGGAGCACGTGGTTGGGGAAGGCGTAACAGCCCAGGAACGTCCGGGCGTCGTCGGCGCACGGGCCGATCACGGCGATCCGCGACGGCGCGGTGACCGGCAGCGCGGTGCCCGTCTCCAGCAGCACGATCGAGCGTTCAGCCAGCTCGGCTGCGATCTGCTGGTTCGCGGAGTTGTTCAGGTCGGTGTGCCCGGCGGCGGTCACCGACGACTCGGGCGTCCAGTCCGGGTCGAGCAGGCCCAGCTCGGCCTTCTGCGTGAGCAGGCGGCGGGCGGCGCGGTCGACGAGCTCCTCCGGCACCTCGCCGCGGCGGACCCGTTCGACCAGGCCGTCGCCGTACCCGATGGTGTCCGGCAGCTCGACGTCGAGCCCGGCCGCCAGGGCGAGCGCGCCGGCGCCGGTGCTGTCCTGCGCGACGCCGTGCATCTGGGCCAGGAACGGGATCGCCCAGTAGTCCGACACGACAGTGCCGGTGAAGCCCCACTCGTCCCGCAGCACGTCGGTGAGCAGCCACGAGTCGGCGCCGGCCGGGACCCCGTCGACATCGGAGTAGGAGTTCATCACCGAGCGCGCGCCACCGAGCTTGACGGCCGCCTCGAACGGCGGCAGCACCACGTCGATCAGCTCGCGGCGGCCCATCCCCACCGGGCCGTGGTTGCGGGCGCCGCGGGAGGCCGAGTAACCGGCGAAGTGCTTCAGGGTCGCGATGACGCCGCCGGTCTGCAGCCCGCGAACATACGCCGAACCGACCATCGACACCAGGTAGGGGTCCTCGCCGATGGTCTCCTCGACCCGCCCCCACCGGTAGTCGCGCACCACGTCGAGCACGGGGGAGAGCCCCTGGTGCACGCCGAGCGCCGCCATGTCCCGGCCGATCGCCGCCGCCATCCGCTCGATCAGCTCGGGGTCGAACGTGGCGCCCCACGCGATCGCGGCCGGGTAGACCGTCGCGCCCAGCGCGGTGAACCCGGTCAGGCACTCCTCGTGCACGATCGCCGGGATGCCGAGCCGGGACGCCATCACGACGCGCTGCTGGCGGATCAGCTCGGCGGCGCCCTCGGCCGGGGTGAGCGGGACACTCCCGTACACCCGGGTGAGGTGACCGAGACCGTGCTGGGCCGCGACCTCGAGGGGAACGGTGCCGCCGGCGGCGAAGACGTCCTGCATCGGGGCGACGTTGTGCTGCTCCTCCGGGTCGTACCCGTCGTCGTGCCCCTCGTCGCCCATGTCGTTGCCGACCCAGCGGCTGCCCAGCTGTGCGACCTTCTCCTCGAGGGTCATCTCCGCCAGCAGTGCCTCGACGCGCTCGGCGACGGGCAGCGCCGGGTCACGCCACGGGCGGGTCAGCTGTTCTGTGGTCAAGGGCTTTGTGGACAAGCTTTGCCTCCGATGGGTCCCCGAAACTTTCGGGTGCCTTGAGTTGCGCGCCGGCGTGGTGAAAAGGCCTGCCGGCGCTGCCTACTCTCGCGCTCCGGGCACGGTTACGGCAAGGGCCTTGACACCCATCACGGCGAAACCCTACGTTAACGAAACCTCGCGTTAATTTGCGGCTGTCACTCGAAAGTTCCGGAACTCGGTGACCGCCGTCGCCATCGCTATATCACCCCCCGCGGCTCGCCGCGGCTTGCTTCGAGTACGGAGAAAAAGCGTGAAGCGCAGGAATTTTCTGAGTCTCACCGCGGGTGCTGCCGCGGCCACCGGTCTCGCCGCGTGCGGCAACTCCGGTCCGGCGGACACCACCGGGGGCGGCTCCGGTGGCGGGGACGCCGCCACCTACTGGTTCCTCAGCGGCCCGCCCGGTGAGCCGATCCGCCAGGGCGCGGTCGACCGGTTCAACAAGGCGAACTCCGGTAACCAGATCAAGGTCACCGCGATCCAGAACGACACGTACAAGGACAAGCTGAAGACCGCGATCGGTGCGGGCCAGGCCCCGAGCATCATCTGGGGCTGGGGCGGCGGCGGCCTGAAGAGCTACGTCGACGCCGGCCAGGTCGACGACCTGACCGACTGGTTCGCGCAGAACGCCGCGGTCAAGAACCGCCTGTTCCCGGCCTCCTTCGGCCCGGCCACGGTGGACGGCAAGATCTACGCGATGCCCGCCGAGACCGTGCAGCCGATCATCATGCTGTACAACAAGGAGGCCTTCGAGAAGGCCGGCGTGGCCAACCCGCCGCAGACCTGGGCCGAGCTGATGAGCATCCTGCCCAAGTTCAACGACAAGGGCATCGCGCCGCTCTCGCTGGCCGGGCAGTCGCGCTGGACCAACATGATGTGGCTGGAGCTGCTCTTCGACCGCATCGGTGGCCCGGACGTCTTCAACAACGCCTACGACGGCCAGAAGGACGCCTGGAGCAACCCGGCCGCGATCGACGCGCTCACCAAGATCCAGGAGCTGATCAACGCCAAGGGCTTCGTCAAGGGCTTCTCGTCGGTCACCGCCGACTCGAACGCCGACCAGGCGCTGCTCTACCGCGGCAAGGCCGCCATGGAGCTGCACGGCTCCTGGTCGTACGGCATCATCAAGGCCGACGGCGGCAACTTCATCAAGGACGGCAAGCTCGGCTTCTTCAACTTCCCGGCGGTCGACGGCGGCAAGGGCGACCCGACGAACGTCTACGGCAACGCCGGGCAGTTCCTGTCGATCTCCTCCAAGGCGTCCGAGAAGCAGAAGGAGACCGCGAAGAAGTTCTTCGCCAGCCTGCTCGACGACCAGGAGCAGCAGGGCTGGATCGACTCGGGCGGCGTCCCGATCGTCCAGGGCTCGAACTCCAAGCTGGCGTCCTCCCCGGACAAGGACTTCCTGAACTTCATCTACGACGTGTCCAGCAAGGCGAAGAACTTCGGCCAGTCCTGGGACCAGGCGCTGAGCCCGTCCTCCGCCGAGACGCTGCTGCAGAACATCGCGAAGCTGTTCCAGCTGCAGATCACTCCGCAGCAGTTCGCCACCAACATGAATGCGACCATCGGCAAATGACGATTGCACCGCCTGTAGTGCGGTCCGCTCCGCCCGCCGCGTCCAGCGGCGGGCGGAGCGTGTCCGTCTCCTGGATGGCGTGGCCGGCACTGGTCGCGTTCACGATCTTCGGGCTCATCCCGCTCGCCGGCGTTCTGGTGCTCAGCTTCTCGTCGTGGAGCGGCCTCACCCAGAACGTCCCGTTCAGCGGTCTGGACAGCTGGAAGTCCGTCCTGACCGACCCCGGTCTGCCGCACGCGCTCTGGATCACCTTCCTGATCATGGCGCTCTCCTGGCTGGCGCAGACCCCGCTCTCGATCCTGCTCGGGGTCTTCATCGCGGCACACTCGCGGTACCGCAGCGTGCTCGCGGTGCTCTTCTTCATCCCGCTGCTGCTCAGCCAGGCGGCCATCGCGATCACGTACAAAATGCTGCTCGACCCGAACTTCGGGCTCGGCGCCAGCCTCGGGTGGGGCTTCCTGCAGCAGGACTGGCTCGGCGAGGGCAAACTCGCCATCGGCGTGGTCATCTTCGTGGTGTCCTGGCAGTGGATCCCGTTCCACTCGCTGATCTACCAGGGTGGCGTCCGGCAGATCCCCGCCGCGATGTACGAGGCGGCCGAGATCGACGGCGCGGGCCGGGTGCGCAAGTTCTTCAGCATCACGCTGCCGCAGCTCAAGTACACGATCATCACATCGTCGACGCTGATGGTGGTCGGCTCGCTGACCTTCTTCGACCTGATCTGGGTGCTCACCGCCGGCGGTCCCGGCGACTCCACGCGGGCTCTCGCGGTCGACATGTACGTGCGTGGCTTCCGGACCGGCCTGATGGGCCCGGCCAGCGCCATCGCGGTGATCCTGGTTCTGCTCGGCCTGGCTCTGGCCCTGCTGGTGCGCCGGCTCGGCGGGCGTGACGCGGCCGAGAGCCAGTTGGAAGGAATCTGAGATGACGACCGTGCTCGACAGCCGATCGGACCGGAAGGCGGCCCACGCGGCGCCGCCTCAAGCCGGCCGCCGCTCCAAGCTGAGTCAGTACAACTGGTTCGGTGGGCTGGCCGGCTGGATCTGGCTCGTGGTGGTGATGGTCCCGCTCTACTGGATCGTGATCACCAGCTTCAAGCTGCAGTCCGACTACTTCTCCACGAACCCGCTGGTCCCGCCGTCCTCGCCGACGCTGGAGAACTACCGGTTCGTCCTGGAGAACCACTTCATCAGGTACTTCTTCAACAGCGTGATCGTCACCGTGGGCGCTGTCGCGCCGGCGGTCGTGGTGTCGTTCATGGCCGCCTACGCCATCGTGCGGGGCAGCGCCGTGAGCCGGTTCCTGCGTACCGTCAACGCGGTCTTCCTGATGGGGCTGGCGATCCCGCTGCAAGCGGTGATCATCCCGGTCTACCTGATCATCATCAAGCTCCAGATGTACGACACGCTGGGCGCGATCATCCTGCCGTCGATCGCGTTCGCCATCCCGCTGTCGGTGCTGGTGCTCTCCAACTTCATCCGCGACATCCCGAAGGAGCTCTTCGAGTCGATGCGGATGGACGGCGCCACCGAGTGGGGCACGCTGTGGCGTCTCGCCCTGCCGCTGACCCGCCCGGCGCTGGTCACCGTCACGATCTACCAGGGCCTGCAGGTGTGGAACGGCTTCCTGCTCCCGCTGATCCTGACCCAGACCCCGGAACGGCGCGTGCTGCCGCTGGCGCTGACCGCGTTCCAGGGCCAGTACAACATCAACATCCCGGCGGTGCTCGCGTCGGTCGTGCTCACGACCCTGCCGATCCTGATCCTCTACGTGGTCGGCCGCCGGCAGCTGCTCAGCGGTCTGACCGCCGGCTTCGGCAAGTAGGCCGCCGTCCCGCTGCTGTTCAGCCGGCTCGACCCTCGCGGTCGGGCCGGCTGTTCCGCATCCGCCCTGAACCTGCGCCGCGTCCAGCCCGCTGTTGCACGTGCGGCCTGCACCTCCAGCGGTCCAGCGTGCTGTTCCGCATCCAGCCTGAATCTGCGCCGCAACCAGCCCGCCGGTCCACCCGGCTGTTCCGCTTCCTGCCTGCACCTGCGCCGCGTTCAGCCCGCCGGTCCAGCGGGCTGCTCCGCTTTCCGGCCTGCACCTGCGCCGCGTCCAGCCCGCTATTCCGCTTCCAGGACCTGCGGTGCCGCCGACATTCACCACCATTTCCCGTACGACCGGAGGCCGCGTCCCGTGCGAAGCCCGCGCGACGCCGCTGCCCTCCAGGCCGCCGCCGCGGCGCCGCCTTCCCGGCTGGCCTCCAGGGGTGCTTCCGCGACGGGAAAGACCCTTGAGCCCCAGCCGATTCTGGGTGGCAGGTGCTCCGGGGTGTGTCCGGCCCTTGAGGCACCCCTCAGAGCCAGCCCGCGCCGGCCTTGCCCGCGCCGGCCTCGCCCATGAGTCCGCGCCGGCTTGCCCGCGCCGGCCTTGCCCGCGCCGGCTTGCCCGCGCCGGCCTTGCCCGCGCCGGCTTGCCCGCGCCGGCCTTGCCCGCG
>NZ_BOMH01000020.1 GCF_016862095.1 Actinoplanes cyaneus | reverse complement strand
GCCCGCGCCGGCCTTGCCCGCGCCGGCTTGCCCGCGCCGGCCTTGCCCGCGCCGGCTTGCCCGCGCCGGCCTTGCCCGCGCCGGTCTTGCCCGTGAGCCCGCGCCGGCCTCGGCCGCGAGGCTGTGCTGTTGGAGACGAGGGTCGGGGCTGCTTCCGGGCACTACGGCATTGACCAGGGAGTTCCGGTGGTCAGGCGGTGGTGGGGAGTCGGGTCTCGGCGAGGGATGTCGTGCTCTCGCGGACGATCAGCTTCGTGACCAGCTCGACGCGCGGGGTCTCGATGGTCTCGCCGCGGGACAGGCGGAGGATCGTGCGGGCGGCGAGCGAGCCCATCTCGGCGAGCGGCTGCCGGATCGTGGTCAGCGGGGGAGAGGACCAGCACGCATCGGGCAGGTCGTCGAAGCCGATGACGCTCAGATCATCCGGCACGCGCAGGCCGCGGCGACGGGCCGCCTCGTAAACGCCGAGGGCCATCTGGTCGCTGGACGCGAAGATCGCGGTCGGCCTGTCCGGAAGGTCGAGCAGGCGGCCACCGGCCAGATAACCCGACTCGTTGCGGAAGTCGCCCTGCTCCATGAGACTCGGGACGACCGGGACGCCGGCCGCCTCCATCGCCGCGCGGAACCCGTCGAGCCGGGCGCGGCTGCAGAGCAGATCCTTCGGCCCCGCGATGAACCCGATGCGCCGGTGACCGAGACCGATCAGGTGGTCGGTGGCCGTGCGCCCACCGGACCAGTTCGTCGCCCCGATCGTCGGCACGTCGGTCGCCGCCCCGCCGGCCGGGTCGATGATAACGACGGGAACCCGCAGGCGGTGCAGCTCGCTGTGCACCGGCTCGGCCACGTCGGACGTCACGAAGACCACGCCGTCGGAGGCCCGGGCCCGCAGGTTCTGCAGCCACTGGCGGGTCGCGGTGGTGCGCCGGTGGACCTGGGAGACCACGGTGCCGACACCGGCCGCGTGAGTCACATCCTCCACACCGCGCACCAGCTCCAGCGCCCAGGGACTGTCCAGATCGTTGAAGACCAGGTCGATCAGCCGGGCTCGCCCGGAATGCCGAGAGTTGCGAGGACGGTAGTCGTGCTCGCGCAGGAGCCGCTCGATCAGCTCACGGGTCCCCGGTGAGACGTCGGAGCGCCCGTTGAGCACGCGGGAGACGGTCGGCACCGAGACGCCGGCGGCGTCGGCGATGGCCGCGATGGTGACCCGTTGCTTGCCGGCAACCATGGGGGCGCGCTCCTTACCGCCGGGGTGCAGTGCCTGCAACTTCCGGGCCCGGCACCGAAATCATGCCATGGCTACCGGTGAGTTCAATACGCTGGAAAGTGACCGTTTTCTGTTAACCGGTTAAGCTCAGCCAGCGGTTTTCCTGTGAGAGCGGTTCCAACAGTGACCCCGAAACTTCCGAAGAGCGCTCTCGCGAACACGTCAATCCAGCGCATTCCCAGGTCAGCGCTTGGCTGCCGGTTGCAGCGCTGCAGAGAAGCACGGCAAAAGCGGCCATGTCCGTTCACTGAACCGCAGGTGACGCACCTCATGATTGGTAAGGCGCGGTTCGCCCGCTCGATGCACGTTCACTCCACCCGGCGGCCGCCGGCCGGCCCTTGCACCCTCGCTTGCCGGTGCTCCGCGCCGCCCCCTGCCGTCGATCCGCATCCCAGGCCCTCACCACGCCGCTGACCCTCCTGATCCGGGCCCACTTGCCGACTCCAGCGGTGCGCCCGCCTTGGCGCATCGACCCAGTCTAGCCTCCTAGGATGGCGTAGCGGGTGTGGCTCCGGTCCGGAGCCCAGCTCGCCTGGCCGGGTGGGGCTGTCGGAGGGTGCGCGTGGCCGGGCCGGGCCGTCGGAGGGTGTGCCTGGCTCGGGCGGGTTGGTCAGAGGTTGTTGGGGCTGAAATGCATGTAGTCCTTGAGGGAGGTCCAGCGGCCGCCCCAGGAGAAGCCGTTCGTCGTGAAGGCCTGCTCCGCGCCCTGTGGATGGATCATGCCGGCGCGGTAGGGGCCGCGGGGGATCCAGGGTTCGCTGTGGGGCGGGTCGAGGTAGTCGCCGCGGATCATCGGGTTCTGGCGCGGGTTGACGTCGATCGCCAGACCGTAGGCGTGCTGGGACCACTTGGTCGTCCCGGCCACGTTCCGGCATTCGTAGCCACTGGTCAGGACGGTCCGGTCGGTCAGTCCGGGCATGTTCACGGCGACCGGCTCCATCACCATGATCGGGAAGTGCCACTCGTAGAGCAGGGCGAACGCCTTCTTGGTCTGCGGGACGATCGAGCGGTTGACGATCAGGCTGCCGTTGTGGACCTCCCCGTCGAAGTCCAGGTACTTCACCCAGACCCGCCGTAGTTCGGTCACCGGGACGGGGCACTTCTTGGCCGGGTCGCCGTTGGCCTCGGCCGCCGTGAGTGTTTCCGACCAGGTGACCCACTCGGGCCGTACGTGATGGGAATCGGACAACCGCAGGGCGCCGTCGGGCCGCAGCAGGTCACCGTCGAGGTTGTTCCAGCTTTTCAGGTCGCCGACGGTGACGTGGTACTGCCGCGCGATGGCGGTGAGGGTGTCTCCGGGCCGGATGATGTGGGCCTCCGGGCGCGAGGCGGAGGACGGGGCGGGCGACAGCACGAGGAGCGCCGCGAGCAGGGACTTCAGCACGGTGTCCAGGGTCTGGCGCGGAACGCGGACGCCGCAGCCGAACGCCCGCGCACCAACCGGAAGAGGTCCCGAGCCGGTCGGCGCCGCTTCTGGGCCGCGTCCTGCCGATCACCCGGTGCGAGGCGTGGCCCCCGGTGATCGACAGGACACGGCCCAGGTCCTTCGAGGCACCGGTGAAGGCCTGCCCGGGCGGCGCGCCGGTTCAGCAGGAGCCGAGGCTGAAGTTGAACAGGGTGTCCACGTCGCCCTCGGTGGTGCTCATCGACATCCGGCTGGTGCCGGTCGAGGTGCCGGGATCCACCCGTAGCTCGGTGTTGATGTTGAGGACGCTCTGCGAGCCGCATGCCGCGTAGGTGAGCACGGGCGCGACGTCCCAGGTGGTCCAGAGGCCGTAGAGGGGCCCGGCGAACGTCGCGTCCTTGCGCTCGGTGGCGGAGGAGCCCTGCCAGTAGTAGCTGGTGCGCTGCAGGGCGTTCGCACCGGAGAGCAGGCCGGCCTTTCCGCGGTAGTTGGCGGAGGCGATCGCGATGGTCCAGCCGTCCGGGATGGTCACCAGGACGCCGAGCTGGCAGTTCTTGCGCCGGTCGACGACGCCCGCGCTGCCGCCGGCCTCGGCGAGGAAGTCCCGGTACTTGACCCGGAACCCGGTGTTGTCGCCGTTGCTCACGACCGAGGCGGTGCCCGGGGCGCAACCGGAGCCGCTGCTGGCGATCACCTCGACGGTGATCGCCGGTGCGGCCGAGGCGGTGCCGGTCGCGGCGTCGGCGGGGGTGCCGAGGGGGAGCGCCAGGGCCGTGGTCAGCACGGCCGCCATCACGCGATTGAGGTTTTTCATGGAGGTCCTCCGGGGAATGGGCGTGGCTTTATCGGGTGCCGCGGCAGGGGAATCTGGAATTGTTCCAGAACGGCGGCCATCGCATTCGCGCCCACCGTAGTGGTGCACGAGAGGTATTTACAAGGATGAATTGAATCTGGATCTTCACGTGCGGTCGCGGCCGGCGAGGAATATCGGTCGAAACGGAACGTAACGCTTAAATACTCGGCGTGTACGCGGCTTTTGCCGGATTGATGCCCGGCTCTCCTCTTTTTCTCCTCGCATCAAGAAGCCCTTCAAATCCAGATCCACGGTTGACTTCTATTGAAGCTCATCAATAGCTTGAGCCCGTCTGCCACCGACCCTGGAAGGATGAAAATGAAAAGGTTGTTAACTCGCGTATGCGCGGTGCTGGCGCTTCTCGCGTCGTCGCTGCTCATCACGACGCCGGCCTCCGCGATCATCGTCGTCGTCGACCCGCCGCCGCCCGGTGAGATGTCCATCGAGTTGGTCGCGATGGCAGGCTCGGGCTGTTCGCCGGGCACCGCCGACGTGGCGATCTCGCCGGACAACTCCGCGTTCACCGCGATCTACAGCGCCTATCTGGCGCAGGCGGGCCCGAACGTCGCGGTCACCGAGAACCGCAAGAATTGCCAGCTGAACGTGCTGGTCCACGCCCCGGCCGGGTTCACCTTCGCGATCGCCAAGGTGGATTACCGCGGCTATGGATATCTCCAGCGGGGTGCGGTCGCCCAGCAGCGGGCGAACTACTACTTCCAGGGCATGTCGACCGGCAGTTACGCCAACCACGCGATCAGCGCGCCGTTGGACGACAACTGGATCGCCACGGACCAGGTGCCGATCGCGTCGCAGGTCTTCCGCCCCTGCGGCGAACAGCGCAACCTCAACATCAACACTGAGCTGCGGGTCACCAAGGGCACGTCGACCGACGTCAGCTACCTGACGATGGACTCCACCGACGGCAGCATCGAGACGATCTACCACTTCTCCTGGATGCGGTGCAACTGAGCGGATCGAGAGGCGATGGTGGCGGATCCGCAACGTTCGCCACCATCGCACCCGGCACGCCCAGGCCACCGCGCGGCAAGATCGGCAAGCGGCGGTGCGAGATCCGCGGGGCGGCTGTGTGGGAAGATCCGCGGGACGGCCGTGCGGCGGGGGAGCCGGCATGCTGGTCGGCCCGGCGGAAGGTTGATCTTCTCGATAGGTTGGCTGCATGAGCATCAAGTTCGGGCTTTTCGTGCCGCAGGGCTGGCGGATGGACCTGGTCGAGATCGACGATCCGGTGGAGCAGTACGAGGCGATGACCGCGGTGGCGAAGCTGGCGGACGCCGGGCCGTGGGACTCCGTGTGGGTGTACGACCACTTCCACACCGTTCCGGAGCCGACGATCAACACGACGTTCGAGGCGTGGACGGTGAGCTCGACCCTGGCGCGGGACACGAGCCGCGTGAAGATCGGGCAGATGGTGGGGTGCAACGGGTACCGGCAGCCGTCGCTGTTCGCGAAGATCGCCTCGACCGTGGACGTGGCCAGTCACGGGCGGCTCTACGCCGGGCTGGGGGCGGGGTGGTACGAGCAGGAGTGGAAGGCCTACGGGTACGAGTGGGCCGACGTGCCGGAGCGGATGCGCGCCTTCCGTGAGGCGGTGGAGATCGTGCACCGGATGTGGACCGAGGAGAAGCCGGTCTTCGAGGGCCGGCACTACCGGGTCGACGGGCCGATCAACGAGCCGAAGGGCGCCGGGGGCCGCAAACCCGACCTGTGGCTGGGCGGCGGTGGCGAGAAGGTGACGCTGAAGCTGGTCGCGAAGTACGCGGACGGGTGCAACGTGGGCGGCGGTGACCCGGAGCTGATCGCGCAGAAGCTCGCGGTGCTGCGGCGGCACTGTGACGAGCAGGGCACGGACTACGACCGGATCGCGAAGTCGACCAGCCTCAACGTGGCGGAGGGCACCGGCGTGGCCGAGGTTCGTGAACAGGTCGAGCGGATCGCCGAGGCCGGGGCGGACTACGTGATCCTCTACATCCCGCGGGTGGCCTACGACCACGCGCCGATGCAGGCGATCGCCGAGGAGGTCATCCCGCGGTTCTCCTGATCCGGCCGCGGGCCTGCGGAACCACGCGAGGAAGTTTTCCTACTGGTTTTGCAGAGATAATTCTGCCGGATCGTTGACGGAAAAATCACCGGGTGCCTACGGTTGCCGCGTGTCGGTGACAGTAGGCGTCCATGCGCTGGTCAGACGCGCTCACGAGGAGCGCGTCCTGGCCATCCTGCGCGAGCACGGAACCCTGAGCCGGGCCCAGATCGCGGCCCGCTCGGGCCTGTCGCGCACCACCCTTTCCGAGATCACCGGTGACCTGCTCGGCCGCGGCGCGATCGTGAAGGTGACGACCGACGCGCACCGGCGGGCGGGCAGTGGGCGCCCGGCCGAGCTGCTGGCCCTCGACCCCCGGTCCGGGCAGTTCCTCGGCGTCGATCTGGGGCATTCCCGGGTACGGGCGGTGGTCACCGACGCGGCGCACGAGATCATCGCGAGCGGAGTCACCCCGTACGCCGCGACGACGTCCCTGCCCGCCCGCATCCGCGCCGGGCTGGCCCTGATCGACGGGCTCGGCCGCGAGCAGGGCATCAACCTCTCCGCGCTGCAGGGCATCGGGGTCGGCGTGACCGGCCCGTACCCGGCCGGGACAGCGCGTGCCGACGTCCGTGCCGCGTTCACCGAGACGCTGCGCGCGCCGGTGATCGTGGACAACAACACCCGGTTCGCGGCGCTCGCCGAGGCCGGCATGACCGACGCGCGCGACGTGCTCTACATCCGCCTGTCGGCCGGCATCGGTGGTGGCCTGATCGTCGGCGGCCGGCTGGTCGAGGGCGCCGGGGGAGCGGCCGGCGAGTTCGGCCACGTGCCGGCCGTGCCGGGTGGCGCGCCGTGCCGGTGCGGCAAGCGCGGCTGCCTGGAGACGGTGGCCGCGATCGGCCCGGCGCTGGCCGTGGCCGGGGTGCACAGCCTGGACGAGCTGGCCGCGCGCCGCGACGAGCCGGGCGTGGCGGCCGCCCTGGAACGGATCGGCGACGCGGTCGGGCGGGTCCTGGCCGCGGCCGCCCTGGTCCTGGACCCGGAACTGATCGTGATCGGTGGTGACCTGTCCCGGGCGGCACCGGTGATCGTGGACCGGGCGGCCGGGGTGGTGGCCGTGGAGCGGGTGCCGCCGGGGCACGACGTGGCGGGGGCCGGCCGGCGCGACGGCGGGGAGCCGCGGCCGGTGGTGCGGGCCGCGCGGCTCGGTGACGACGACGGGGCGCGCGGGGCGGTCGCCGCTCTCTACCGGCAGTCACCGCTGCTGGCCGGCTATTCGAATCTCGACGGGAGCGCGGCATGACCGTGGTGGAGGCGGACACCGAGGTGCCCACGGCGGCGCCTTCGCGGGGCGGGCGGCGCAGGGCCGTACCCCAATCGGCTCTGAATGTGGTCTCGATCCTGGCGGGGATCGGGGGGTGGTGGGCGCTGTCGGCTTCCGGGCTGGACATCCCGTCGCCGCCGGTGGTGCTGAGCCGCGGGATCGACCTGATCAAGGACGGCACGCTGGGTGGCGACATCCTGGCGAGCGTGCGACGGGTGCTCGCCGGGTTCCTGCTCGGGGTGCTCGCGGCCGTGCCGGTCGGCTTCCTGATGGGGTGGTATCCGCCGGTACGCGCGCTGATCGAGCCGTGGATCCAGTTCTTCCGGACGATCCCGCCGCTCGCGCTGATCCCCCTGGCGATCGTGCTGATGGGCATCGAGGAGACCCCGAAGATCTTCGTGATCTTCCTGGCGTCGTTCCTGTCCTGCGTGATCGCGACCCTGCAGGGGGTGGTCAGCGTGGACCGGACGCTGATCAACGCGGCCCGCGTGCTCGGCGCCCGGGACCACACCATCTTCGCCCGCGTGGTGATCCCGGCGTCGTCGCCGTTCATCCTGGTCGGGATGCGCATCGGGCTCGGCTCGTCGTGGGCCACGCTGGTCGCCGCCGAGCTGATCGCCGCGCAGCAGGGCCTCGGGTACCGGATGCAGAGCGCGCAGCTCTACTACGACCTGCCGACGATCTTCGTCGGGCTGATCAGCATCGGCGTGCTCGGCCTGATCATGGACCGGCTCCTGCTGCTTGCCGAACGCCGCCTCACGTCCTGGCAGGAGACCCGATGATCTCTCTTCGGAACGTCCGCAAGACCTTCCCCGTGCCGAGCGCGGAGTTCGTCGCGCTCGGCGGGGTCGACCTGGAGATCGGTGACAACGAGTTCGTCACCGTCGTCGGGCCGTCCGGCTGCGGCAAGACCACGCTGATGAACATCCTGGCCGGCCTGGAGACCCCGACGAGCGGGCAGGTCCTGGTCGACGGCGCCCCGGTGACCGGCCCCGGCCCCGACCGCGGGGTGATCTTCCAGCAGTACGCGTTGTTCCCGTGGCTGACCGTCCGCAAGAACGTCGAGTTCGGCCTGCGCGAGAAGGGGGTGCCGCGCGCCGAGCGCACCCGGATCGCTGAGCACTTCATCGAGCTCGTCGGGCTGGAACGGTTCGCCGACGCGCTGCCCAAGACGCTGTCCGGCGGCATGAAGCAGCGGGTGGCGATCGCCCGCGCGTACGCGGTGAACCCGTCGATCCTGCTGATGGACGAGCCGTTCGGCGCTGTCGACGCGATGACCCGGGTCCGTCTCCAGGAGCAGTTGCTCGCCACCTGGGAGCAGGAGAAGCGCACCGTCCTGTTCATCACGCACGACGTCGACGAGGCGGTCTTCCTGGCGAACCGGGTGGTCGTGATGGCCGCGCGGCCGGGACGCATCGACCGGATCGTCGACGTGCGGCTGCCCTACCCCCGTACCGAGCAGGTTCGTCTCAGTCCCGAATTCGCCGCCCTCCGCAATCGCGTGTGGAGCGCAGTTCACCATCAGGAGTTGGTCCCGTGAAGAAGCTGATCGCGGCGCTCGCCGCGCTGACCTTGCTCGCCGGCTGCGGCGATTCCGCAGGCGAAAAATCATCGGAAAAGGTGAGCTTCGGCTATATAGCCGATTTCAACGGGGCGAGCCTGCTGGCCGTCGCGGACGACCAGAAGCTGTGGGCCAAGCACGGCCTCGAGGTCTCCGCCAAGGTGTTCACCAACGGCCCGCTGCAGATCACCGCGATGCAGTCCGGTGACCTCGACTACGGCTACATCGGCCCGGGCGCGGCCTGGCTGCCCGCCTCCGGCAAAGCCAAGATCATCGCGCTGAACTCGCTGGGCAACGCCGACCGGGTGATCGCGCAGCCCGGCATCACCGACCTGAGCCAGCTCAAGGGCAAGAAGGTCGGCGTCCCGGAGGGCACCTCGGGCGACATGATCCTCACCCTGGCGCTGAAGAAGGCCGGGCTGACCAGTGACGACATCAAGCGCACCCCGATGGACGCTGCCACCATCGTCACCGCGTTCGGCGCGGGCCAGATCGACGCGGCCGGCTTCTGGTACCCGGCGATCGGCACCATCAAGACCAAGCAGCCGAACCTGGTCGAGCTGGCCAAGGACTCGGACTTCGCCGACACCATGGCGTTCCCGACCGCGTTCGTCGGCCGCAACGAGGTCGCCGCGGACAAGAACACCAAGGTGATCCAGGTGCTGCGGGAGGCCATGGACTACCGGGCGGCGCACCCGGACGAGACGATCGCGCTGGTCGCGAAGCTCAACAAGCAGCCCGTGGACGTCGTGAAGGCGGACGCGGCGAACAGCGAGATGCTCGACGCGAAGACCCTGGACGGCTACACCGCCGACGGGACGATCACCAAGTGGCTGTCCGCGATGGGCGACTACTTCGTGGGCGCCGGCAAGCTGCCGTCCAACCCGGACCCGTCGACCTACTACTCCGGCGAGGGCTTCAAGAAGTGAACTTCCTCTTCCTGATGACCGACCAGCACCGGGTCGACACGCTCGGCGCGTACGGCAACCCGCACGTGCGCACCCCGAACCTGGACCGGCTCGCCGCCACCGGCACCCGGTTCGACAGGTGGTACACCCCGACCGCCATCTGCACGCCGGCACGGGCCAGCCTGCTCACCGGGCAGGCCCCGTTCCGCCACAAGGTGCTCGCCAACCAGGAGCGCAACGTCGGTTACCAGGAGGACCTGCCGGAGGACGCGTTCACGTTCGGGCTCGCGCTCAAGGACCGCGGCTACAACTGCGGACTGCTCGGCAAATGGCACGCCAGCACGGCCAACACCCCGGCGGACTACGGTTTCGACGGGCCGCACCTGCCGGGGTGGCACAACCCTGTCGACCACCCGGACTATCTCGGCTACCTGAAGGAGCACGACCTCCCGCCGTACGAGATCCACGACCGGATCCGGGGGACGCTGCCCAACGGCGGCCCGGGGAACCTGCTCGCGGCCCGCCTGAACCAGCCCTTGGAAGCGACGTTCGAGCACTACCTCGCGACCCGGACGATCGAGCTGCTCCAGCGGTACGCGGCGGACGGGAAGCCGTTCTACCTCGCCACCCACTTCTTCGGGCCGCACCTGCCCTACATCGTGCCCGACGAGTACTTCGACCTGATCGACCCGGCCGTCGTGGAGCTGCCGAAGTCGATCGCGGAGACGTTCGAGGGCAAGCCGCCGGTGCAGCGCAACTACAGCGCGCACTGGACGTTCGACTCGATGCCGATCGAGGTCACCCGCAAGCTGATCGCGGTGTACTGGGGTTACGTCTCGATGATCGACCACGAGATCGGGCGGATCCTCGACGCGGCCGACGAGCTGGGGCTCAGCCAGGACACCACGGTGTTCTTCACCTGCGACCACGGCGAGTTCACCGGCTCGCACCGGCTGCACGACAAGGGCCCGGCGATGTACGAGGACATCTACCGCACCCCCGGCATCGTCCGGATCCCGGGCGCGGATCCGCAGGTCCGCGACGAGTTCGTGAGCCTGCTCGACTGCACCGCCACCATCCTGGACCTGGCCGGCGTGGACCCGGCGCCGGCCGTCGACTCGCGCAGCCTGGTCCCGCTGGTCACCGGGGAGAACCCGGACTGGCAGCCGGACATCGTCTGCGAGTTCCACGGCCACCACTTCCCCTACCCGCAGCGGATGCTCCGCGAGGACCGTTACAAGCTGGTCGTCAATCCGGAGTCGACGAACGAGCTCTACGACCTGCTGCGCGACCCGGACGAGCTGCTCAACATCTACCACCACCCGGAGCTGGCGCCGGTCCGCGAGCGGATGCTGCA
Source organism: Actinoplanes cyaneus (assembly GCF_016862095.1). Lineage (GTDB taxonomy): Bacteria > Actinomycetota > Actinomycetes > Mycobacteriales > Micromonosporaceae > Actinoplanes > Actinoplanes cyaneus. The sequence continues at coordinate 181,757 of NZ_BOMH01000020.1, read as the reverse complement.
CCGCCTCTACACCCTGCTGGTCGAGCGGGACGACCGCTTCTACCACTGGATGACGTCGATGTACCCGGTCGGCGCGGTGGACCACGATCCGACGTTGAGCGGCCTCGACGACCTATCGTATCGACCATGAGTTGCTGCACCCCGTCGCCGGACCGGCCCGCCGCCCCGCTCGTGCTCGGCGAGCGCGGGACCGGGACTCACCACGTGCCGCAGGTGACCGTTCCCGATCAGGATTTCCTGATGGGCGACGCGCACGGCGACGGTCATCCCGCCGACGGGGAAGGGCCTGTTCATCGCGTACGGGTGCAGGCCTTCGACATCGATGCCACGGCGGTGACCGTCGCGGACTTCCGGGCGTTCGTCGAGGCGACAGGGTTCCGCACGGACGCCGAGCAGTACGGCTGGTCCGCCGTGTTCCACCTCGCGGTGACCGACCCGGAACGGGTGGCCGGGCGGATGGCCGGCACCCCGTGGTGGCTCGGCGTCGAGGGAGCCGACTGGGCGCACCCCGGAGGACCCTCGTCGGCGGCCGAGAATGATCACCCGGTCGTGCACGTCAGCTGGAACGACGCGCAGGCCTACTGCGCCTGGGCGGGCCGGCGGCTGCCCAGCGAGGCGCAGTGGGAGTGCGCGGCCCGCGGCGGCCGGGCCGGCCTGCGCTATCCGTGGGGCGACGAGCTGCCGGGGGCCGGGTGGGCGTGCAACATCTGGCAGGGGCAGTTCCCGGAGACCAACACCGGCGCCGACGGCTGGATCACCACGGCGCCGGTCCGGTCGTTCGCCCCCAACGACTACGGCCTCTACCAGAGCGTCGGCAACGTGTGGGAGTGGTGCGCGGACTGGTTCTCGCCGCGCTACTACGCCCAGTCGCCGGTCGACGACCCGCGCGGACCCGCGCTGGGGACGGCCCGGGCCATCCGCGGCGGGTCGTATCTGTGCCACGACTCCTACTGCAATCGGTACCGCAACGCGGCCCGCTCGTCGAACACCCCCGACTCGTCGACGGGCAACCTGGGCTTCCGTACGGTGGCGCTGTCCATATCAGAGGGATAACGGTCTGACGGCCGGGGCGTGCCTTTCGGGCGCGCGGGCGTGAAGCTGTGCCCCAGGGGGTGAGGCGGGGGCATGTTCACGATCCTCTGGGGCGCCGTGCGCTCACGGGCCGCGCAGGCCTGCACATTGCTGGTGCTGACCGCGTTGCCGGCCGCGATCGCCGCGGCGGTGCCGTGGTTCGCGGTGACCGCGGCCGCTCGCGGCGCGGTGACCGCGGCCGAGTCGATCCCGGCCGCCCAGCGCACGGTCGTCGTGCACGCGGACAGCGACACCGGCGGTGACCCGGCCGGGGCGCTGGCCGCCTTCGGCGAGTCGGTGCGGCGCACGCTGCCGATGCCCGGCGCCGAGGGCGTCACCGGGCTCGCCCGGCCGATGAGCGTCACCGACGCGACCGGCGTCGCCGACCACGTCAACGTCGACTACCGCGACGGCTTCTGCGAGCACGTCACCCTCGCCGCCGGCCGGTGCCCGGCCGCGGCCGGCGACGCGGCGCTGACCGAGGCGGTCGCCGGCCGGCTCGGGGTGGGCCCCGGCGACCCGATCGCCGTGCAGTCCACCCCGGCCGCCCCGAAGATCGCGATGCGGGTCACCGGCATCTACGCGATCACCGACCCGTCCACCGGCTACTGGGCCGACGAGCTGTTCCGGGTGGAGAGCGGCCTCGACCCGATCTACACGGTCGCCGCGACGTTCACCGGCACCCCGCTGGGCAAGCCGGTCTTCACCTGGTCCGCCGAGGTCCCGGTGCCGCTGCTGCGCGGCGACGGTGGGTACGACCTGGGCGAGGCCGTGGCCCGGGCCGGCACGCTCGGCGAGGTCGTCGACCCGACGGCGGCGCTGCGCGCGGACCTGTCCGGCGCCGGCGCACGGCTCCTGCGGGCCGTGCTGCTCGCCGCCGTCCCGGTGCTGCTGCTGGGGTGGTACGCGATCGCGCTGGCCGGCCGGTACACGGCCCGGGACCGGCGACGCGACGCCGCGCTGCTCAAGATGCGCGGCGGCAACCGGCGGCGGCTGATCACCCTGCTCTCCGGGCAGCATCTCGCGCCGTTGCTCGCCGGTGGCCTGCTCGGCGCGGCCGCCGGGCTCGCCGCCGGGCGGCTGCTGGCCGGCCCCGGGACGCCGGCCACGGCCGCCTGGTCGGTCGCGGCGGCCGCGGTGGTGCCGGTCGTCGCGCTGGTCACTCTCGCGGCGTCCGATCTGCTGCTGATCCGTACGCCGGTGGTCGCCCTGCAACGTGAGGTGCCGGCGACCCGGGGTGGCATCGCCGCGCTGCTCGCCGACGTGCTGCTCGTCGCGGTCGCTGTCGCGGCGGCCTACCAGGCCCGGTCCGGCAGCCCGGACGCCGGCATCGGCGCGCTCGCCCCGACCGCTGTCGCCGTCGCGGTGGTCGTGCTGCTGGCCAGGGTGCTGATCCGCGCCGCCGACCGGGGCGGCTCGGCCGCGCTGCGCGGCGGGCGGCTGCGGTCCGGTCTCACCGCGGTCCGGATGTCCCGGCTGGCCGGGATGGACCGGGTCTTCGCGCTGCTCGCGGTCGCGGTCACGATCCTGGTCACCACGGCCGGCCAGACCACGGCGGACCGGGAGGCGCAGACCGAGCGTGCGCTCTCCGAGCTGGGCGCGGCCCGGGTGCTGACGGTCAGCGCGCCGAGCTGGACGACGCTGAAGCAGGCGGTCGCGACCGCCGACCCGCAGGGCCGGTACGCGATGGCCGCCGCCGTCGACCGGGCCGGCGCACCACAGGTGCTCGCGGTCGACACCCGGCGGCTCGCCGCCGTCGCCGCCTGGCGCCCGGAGTACGGGCCGCGCCCCCAGCCGCCCGCCGAGAGCGAACCGGTCCCGCCGGTCACCGGCCGCGAGCTCGTCCTGCAGGTGCGCAACGACCGCGGCATGCCGTCCGCCGTCGACGTGATCCTGCAGAACAACCGCACGGGCAGCCGGGTCAAGGTCACCTTCGTGCTCTCCCGGGCCGTCGAGCAGACCGTCACCGAGCCGGTCGCCGCCGGCGACTGTGACGGCGGCTGCCGCCTCGTCCGCTGGCAGATCCCCACCCAGCTCGGGCCGGACGGCAAGCCGACCAGGAAACCCCTCACGCTGCGCTCGCTGGCCCAGCGCGGCCCGGACGCCGAGCTGCTCGGCACGGACCGGCTGACCGACACGACCCGCTGGCGCACCGTGTCCGGCGACGGCGGCCTGGAGCTGTCCGGCACCCGGGACGGGCTGGCCGTCGGCCCGGCCCGGGGCTCGGCCCGCACCGAGAGCGACCGGCTCTACGCCGTCGACACCGCCCTGCCGCTGCCGGTGACGCTGGCCGGGCCGGCGCCGGTGCCGTGGCGGTACGGCGAGGCGGCGCTGACCGTGACCGGCGCCGGGCAGGTCCCTGCCCGGGTCACCGCCGTGGCCCCGGTTCTGCCGGTGCTCGGCGCGGGCGGGCTGCTGACCGACTTCGACGCGTTGCGCCGGCTCGCCGGGGAGGCCGACCCGACCGGGGTCACCCAGGTGTGGCTGACCGCCGGCGCGCCCGCCGCCGTCGTCGACCGCCTCAAGGAGGCCGGGCTGACCGTGCTCGCCGACGAGACCGCCGCCGGCCGGGCCTCCCGCACCGTGGGCCGGGGCACCGCGCCGGCCGGCTGGTTCCCGGTGTTCTGCGCGGTGATCGCGCTGCTCACCGCGGCCGCCGCGACGGCGGTGGCGGCCTCCGTCGACCGCGGGCCGCAGCGCGCCGCGGCGGCCGCCCTGCGCGTGCAGGGGGTGTCCGCGCGGACGCTCGCCGCGACCCGCTACCTCGGCCCGTTCGCGCTGGTCATCGGTGCGGTGCTGCCCGGGGTGCTGGCCGCGCTGGCGTCCCGGCGCCTGGCCGGCGAGCCGGACTCGCTCTTCGTCGACGGGTGGCGGCTGCTGGCCCCGCCCGGCGTGCTCGGCTGGGCGGCGCTCCTGGTCTCCGGCCTGGCCGCCATGATCTGCCTGGCCGCGCTGGCCTGGCTGATCGCCGTGTCCGGCAGAAACCCCGACTCCTACCGCGAAGGCCGGGCCGACCGATGATCTCGCTGATCCTCACGATGGTGTGGGCCCGGCGCGGACCGGCCATCGTGCTCGCCGTGCTCGCCGCGTTCGCCGTCGCCCCCGCCGTGGCGGCGCCCGCGTACCTGCGCGCCGCCGACCGGGTGGTGGCCGCCGGGCAGGTCGCCCAGGCCGACCGGGGCGAGAAGGAGATGAGCATCCGGGCCGTCGACCGGGACCGCCGGGAGGACGGCGGCAGCAGCGCGACCGGCGGCATCGACATCGCCACGACCGCGGCCGGGGTGGCCGAGCTGCCCGGGTTCGAGTACGCGTACGCGGCCGAGCTGTCGGCCGTGGGCCTGGAACCGGACGTCCGCTTCCGGACCCGCCTGGTGCATCGGCAGGACGTCTGCGCGCACCTGGTCATCGTCGCCGGTCGCTGCCTGCTCGGCGAGGGCGACCTGGTGATCGGGGAGCAGATGGCGAAACGGCTCGAGCTGACCGTGGGGCAGTCGGTGGAGCTCACGTACGCCTACTACAACAACGACCCGCAGGTGATGGCGTACATCCTGGACGGGGAACCCAAGCGCTTCTTCCTCGCCGGCGTCTACCGGCCGGCGGACCCGGGCGAGATCTACTGGGGTGAGCACGGCTACTTCGCCCCGGAGGAGTCCACCACCGGCACCCATGCAGGCGAGCCCGCGTTCACCGGGCAGACCACCTTCGACCTGATGAACCGCGGCAAGGTCGAACTCAGCGTCGACGGGTACGCCGGGCCCGGCGCGCTCGACGCCGACCGGCTGCCCGCCCTGCGCGAGGCTCTCACCCGGCTGCAAGCCGGCATCGCCGACATGGGCGCCGGCCTGGACGTCGGCACCGACAGCCTGAAGCTGCAGACCGGGATCCCGCAGTTGCTGGCCCGCATCGACGAGGGACACACCACCGCCCGCCGGATCGTGCCCGTGCCCGCGGTCGCCCTGGTCGTGCTCGCCTGCCTGGCCATCCTGCTGGCCGTCGCGGCCGGCGCCGAGGTCCGCCGCCCGGAGACCGCGGTGATCGCGCTGCGCGGTGCGCGGCAACCGCACCGCTGGCTGCTGGCGGCCGGGGAAAGCCTGGTCGCCGTGCTCGCCGGCACCGTCGCGGGGGCCCTCGCCGGGCAGCTGCTGGTCGACGCCGTGGTCGCGGTCCGCTGGCCCGGCGTCGGCGCCGACCCGCACCCGGACTCGCTGAAGTACGCACCGCTGGCCGCGGCCGCCGCGATCCTCGCCGTGCTCCTGGCCCAGGGCGTCACGATGCTGCGCCCGGTCAGCGAGCTGCTGCGCCGCACCCCGACGCCCGGACGCTGGGCCGGCATCGCGATCGACATCCTGATCGTCGCGCTGGCCGCCGGCGCCGTCGTGCAACTCGCCGTCGGCGGCGGCGACCTGGTCGGGGTCGGCTCGGCCGCGCCGGCGCTGGTCATGCTCGCGCTCGCGCTGCTGGTGGCACGGTCGCTGCGGCCGCTCACCGCCCGCTCCGGGCACCGCGCGCTGGGCCGCGGCCGGCTCGGGGCCGGCCTGACCTGGCTGCTGCTGGCGCGGCGCGGGGCGACCGGGCGGGTGCTCGCGCTGCTCATGGCGGCGGTGGCGGTCAGCGCGTACATGGTCGCCGCCTCCGACGTGGCCGCGCACAGCCGCCGGATCCAGGCCGACCTGGGTGTCGGTGCGGACCGGGTGCTGTCGGTCGCCCCGGTCGGCCGCGCCCAGCTGATCGCCGCCGTGGCCCGGGCCGACCCGGGCGCCCGGGTCGCGATGGCCGCGGTCGCCGTCTCGCAGCGCCCCGGTCAGCCGCCGGTGCTGGCCGTGGACACCACGCGGCTGGCGGCCGTGGCGAACTGGCCGGGTGGGACGCCGTACCGGCAAGTCGCCGATCTTCTCCGGCAGGCGGCGCCGGAACCCGTCGTGACACCGCGCACGGCCGAGTTCACCATGGAGCTGAGCGCCGAGGGATTCGGGCCGGGCCGGCAGGTGAGTGTGGACGCCGTGCTGTCCCCGATGGACGGGAGCGGGCCGGACGTGGTCGCGCCGATGGGGGTGGCCCAGCCGGGGCGCCATACCTACAAGTACCCGGCGCCGCAATGCCAGAAGAACGGCTGCCGGCTCAACGCGCTGCACGTGAGCGGGTCGAACTCGCTCGGCGTGCGGGGGACGCTCACCCTGCACGGCCTGGGCGGGACCGACCCGGCGGGGTGGCGGATCAGCCAGGGCGGCCAGGTCGCCGCCGGGCCGGACGGGCTGCGCATCGAGGTGACCGACCTGGACCGGGTGCCCGAAGGCATCCTGGTGCAGCCGGTGATCACCCCGTGGCCGCTGCCGGCGGTGGCGACCGGAACGTTCGTGCCCGGGGCGGTGACCGGTCTCGACTACCGCCCGGCGCGGGTGGCCGTCGCCGGGCGGCTGCCCGCGATCCCGCAGGCCGGCGGGCCCGCGCTGATGGTCGATCTGGAGTATGCCGACCGGATCGCCACCGACGGGGCGCCCACCCCGAGCGGCCAGGTGTGGCTGTCGCCGAGGGCGCCGGCCGACATGGTGGACCGGCTCACCGCGCAGGGCCTCACGATCACCGGGGATCTCCGGTCCACGCAGCTCGCCGCCCGCCTCGCCCGGCAGGGCCCGGCCGTCGCGCTCGGCTACGCCGCGGTGGTCGGGGTGCTGGTGGCGCTGCTGGCCGCCGGGGTCCTGGTGCTCACCGCCGCGGCGGGACGCGAGCGGCAGGTGGAGGACCTGTCCGCGTTGCGGGCCCAGGGGCTGTCCCGGGCGGCGGTGCGCCGGGCGGCGCTCTGGTCGTACCCGATGCTGGCCCTGGCGGCGGTGCCGGCCGGGCTGGTGATCGGGCTGGCGGGGTGGGCGGCGACCGGCTGGGCGCTGCCGCTCTCCGGGCTGCACCCGCCGCCGCTGCCGCTGCCGTCGTGGCCGGGATGGATCAGTCTGCTGGTGGCGGGGGCGGCGCTGGCGATCCTGCTCGGGGGGACGGCGCTGCTGGCCGGCCGTCGGACGCTGCGCCGGGTTCCCTGAGCCCGGGCCGGCCTCCGCCTAGCATGGGCGGGTGAGTGAACCGCAACTGCTCGGGGCCCACGCCGGCAACTGGACCGGCGACGGCACCGGCGTCACCGTCATCCTGCCGCCACCGGGGACCGTGGGTTCCGGCGAGGTCCGTGGCGGGGCGCCGGCGACCCGCGAGTTCGATCTGCTCGACCCGGTGCGGCTCGTCGACCGGGTGGACGCGGTGGTCCTCTCCGGAGGGTCGGCGTTCGGCCTGGCCGCCGGGGACGGGGTGATGCGGTTGCTGCGGGAGCGTGGGCTCGGCTTCCCGACCACGCTCGGGCCGGTGCCGATCGTCGTCGGAATGTCGATCTTCGACGGGTCCGTCGAGGCGCTCGCCGGCGACCGGGTGGCGGCCGGCCCGCCCACTGCCTTCGACGGGTCGGCCGGCGCGCTCGCCGGGGACCGGGCGGCGGCCGGTCCGCCCACCGCCGAGTCCGGCCGGGCCGCGGCCCTCGCGGCGCTGCGCGGCGACGAGTTCCGGACCGGCCCGGTCGGCGCCGGCGCGGGAGCCCGGACCGGAAGGTGGCGGGCCCGTGTCGACCCCGGCGGCCTGGGCCGGGCCGACGGCGAGGCGGGGACGGCCCGGGTCACCGCCCTGGCCGTGGTCAACGCCTGGGGCGATGTGCTGGACGCGCAGGGCCGCCCGATCTTCGGCGGCGCCGCGGTCGACCGGCCGGCCGCGCCGTCCGGCCGGGAGAACACCACGATCGCGGTGCTGCTCACCGATGCGCGACTCACCAAGGCGGACTGTCAGCTGCTGGCGCAGAGCGGCCACACCGGCTTCGCGCGGGCCCTGCACCCGGCGCACTCGCGCTACGACGGGGACGCGGTGGTCGCCCTGGCCACCGGCGCGGTCACCGAGGGCGTCGATCTGGACCTGCTGCGGGCGGTGGCCACCGAGGTGATGGCCGAGGCGATCCGCGCGGCAGTGGCACCCTCCGGGGGTGGCCCGGCGGGCGCGGCCCACGACGTACCCCCGGGATGATCTGGGGTTTCAGCAGGTGTTATGACTGGGTGATGCTGGTTGACTTCACCGCCGCGGTCAGTGCGTCCCCCGCCGAGGCCGAGGCGGCGGCCGTCTCCGCCGAGCAGGTCGGCTATGACGGCTTCGGCGCGGCCGAGACCAGGCACGACGTCTTCACCACGCTGACCCTGGTGGCGCGGGCGACGACGCGGATCACGCTGCAGTCCGCGATCGCGGTGGCGTTCGCGCGCAATCCGATGAACGTCGCGGTGCTCGCGAACGACCTGCGGCTGATCTCCGAAGGGCGGTTCCGGCTGGGCCTCGGTTCGCAGGTCAAGCCGCACATCGAGCGGCGCTTCTCGATGCCGTGGAGCCGGCCGGCGGCGCGGATGGAGGAGTTCGTGGCGGCGCTGCGGGCCATCTGGCAGGCGTGGGCGACCGGCGAGCGGCTGATGTTCCGCGGCGAGTTTTACAAGCACACGCTGATGAGCGAGTTCTTCGACCCGGGGCCGAACCCGCACGGCAACCCGCCGGTCGAGCTGGCCGCGGTGGGGGAGTTGATGACGGCGACCGCCGGCCGGGTCGCCGACGGGCTGCTCGTGCACCCGCTGACCAGCGTGCCCTATCTGACCGGGAAGCTGCTCCCGGCGCTGCGCGAGGCGCGTGGCGGCTCGCTGGACGGTTTCGGCCTCAGCATGTCCGCCATGGTGGTGCTCGGCGCCGACGAGGGTCAGCGCGCTAAGGCCGAGGAGGCGGTCCGGCGACAGATCGCGTTCTACGCGTCGACGCCGTCCTACCGTGCCGTGCTCGACCTGCACGGCTGGGGTGAGCTCGCCGACCGGCTCAACCTGCTCTCACGGCGGCAGGAATGGGCGGCGATGGGCGCCGAGATCACCGACGAGGTCCTGGACGCCTTCGCGGTGGCCGGTGACCCGGCCGCGGTCGCCGGTCAGTTGAAGTCCCGCTTCGGCACGACCATCGACCGGATCTCGCTTTACACCCCGTACGACGCGGACCGCTACCAGCTGGCAGCGGTCCGCGCGGAGCTCAGCCGATCGTGATGCTCTCCACCCTGTCCGGGTAGAAGGCGACGTGTCCCTTGATCTGCGAGACGGCGTCGTGGGGCGCCTGGTACTCCCAGATCGCGTCGGCGACCGTCGTGTCGTCGACCTTGATCGAGTAGTAGCCGGCCTCACCCTTGTACGGGCAGTAGGTCTGCGTGCCCGTGCGCTCGAGCAGCGACTGGTCGACGTCCGCGAGCGGCACGTACTGCACCGCGGGGTACGTCGCCTCGTGCAGGCTGAGCGCGTTCTGCGTGTCCGCCACCACCTTGCCGGCGACGGTCACGACGACCCGCTCGCCGGTCGGCGTGACGGTGATGGGGTGATCTGGTCCGGGCTGCTTGCGAGGCCTGTCACTCATGGGGTTCCCTCCTGGGTCGGACCGCTCCCAAACTACTACGGTGATCGCGTGACGAACGCTGCCATCGACGCCGTGACGGAACTCGGGCTCGCGCACGAGGTGGTCCGCCACGGGCCGGTGAGCAGCGTCGCCGAGGCCGCCGCGGTGCAGGGCGTCGACCTCCAGGATCTGGTCAAGACCCTGGTGGTCCGTCGTGGGCCCGACGCGTACCTGTTCGTGCTGGTGCCGGGCGACCGTTCGATCTCGTGGCCCAAGCTGCGCGCGCTGCTCGGCGTGAACCGGTTGTCGATGCCCGACGCGTCGACGGCGAAGGACGCCACGGGATATGAGCGGGGCACGATCACCCCGTTCGGCTCGTCGACCGCCTGGCCGGTGATCGCCGACGAGCGCACCAAGGGCCGCACGATCAGCCTCGGCGCGGGCGAGCGCGGCGTCGGCCTGCGGGTCGCCGCCGACGACGCGGTCGCCGCGCTCAACGGCACCTTCGCCGACGTTACCGAGCCTGCTTGACGGCGTCGGCGAGCGAGGTCGTCGGGCGGCCGATCAGGTCGCGCAGGTCGGTGCCCGGGTTGTCGAGCGCGCCGTTCTCCCGCACGTGCACGTCCGTGTCCGCCAGGATCGCGGCGAAGCCCTCGGGCACGCCCGCGCCGGCGAGGATCTCGACCAGCTTCTCGGCCGGCAGGTCGGTGTAACCGATCTCCGTCCCGAGCTGCTTGCCGACCTCGGCGGCGAGCTCGGCCATCGTGAACGGCTGGTCGCCGCCCAGCTCGTACACGGCCCGCGGGTTCTCCAGCAGCAGCACCGCGGCGGCCGCCTCGGCGTAGTCGAGCCGGGTCGCGGCCGCGATCCGCCCCTCGCCGGCGCTGCCGATGAACCCGCCGGTCTGCTTCACGGTCGGGATCTGGCTCGTGTAGTTCTCGACATACCACCCGTTGCGCAGGAATGAGTGCCGCAGGCCGGAGGCCGCGAGCAGCTCCTCGGTCGCCTTGTGGTCGGCGGCGAGCAGGACGGGCGTGGTGCCGGCGCGCAGGATGCTGGTGTAGGCCACGAAGCCGACCCCGGCCGCCTTGGCGGCGTCGATCGCCGCGGTGTGCTGCGCGAGCCGGCTGCCCGGGTCGCTGGTCGAGATCAGGAGCAGCTTGTCGACGCCGGCGAACGCGGCCGGGAGGGTCTCCGGCTTGTCGAAGTCGGCCTCGCGCACCTGCACGCCGCGGGCGAGCAGGCCGGCCGCCTTCTCCGGGCTGCGCACCGCGGCGACGATCGAGCCGGGCTCGACGCCCCGGTCGATCAGGGCGTCCACGACGAGACGGCCGAGGTGTCCGGTGGCGCCGGTGACAGCGATGGTGGTCATGGGAACTCCTTGAAGGTTCAACGGCAAGTGCTGACTCAGAGAATGCACTAACTTTTAGAAAGTGCCAACCGCCAGTGTGCGCCGTCACTCCGGGAAGTACGGCGGAACTGGGTATTCTTCTTCGCATGACAGATCCCGCCGACGACCTGATCCCCAGCGTCTTCGCCCGGGACTGTGCCTCCCGCGGCGTGATGGCCGACGTCACCGGCAAATGGGGCGGTCTCGCCCTGGCCGCGCTGCTCGACGGCGCCTACCGCTTCAACGCCCTGCGCCGCCGCGTCGACGGCGTGAGCGAGAAGATGCTGGCCCAGACCCTGCAGGCGCTGGAGCGCGACGGCCTGGTCCGGCGCGAGGTGCAGGCCACCATCCCGCCAAGGGTGGAGTACAGCTTGACCCCGCTGGGCGAGCGCGTCGCGGGCAAGCTGAAGGAGCTGATCGACCTGCTCGAGAGTGAGATCGGTCAGATGCGGGCCGCGCAGGAGGATTACGACCGGGTCGTGAGGTAGGTTTCCTCGCGTGAGCGCGACGATTCAGCCCGATGTTCCGCCGTCCGGCACCGGTTGTGTGGAGTGCCTCGAGTCCCAGGGTTGGTGGGTCCACCTGCGCCGGTGCGCGCAGTGCGGGCACATCGGCTGCTGTGACACCTCCCCGTCGCAGCACGCCACGGCCCACTTCCGCGAGACCGGGCACCCGGTGATCCAGTCGTTCGAGCCCGGCGAGGACTGGTTCTGGAACTTCGAGACCGAAGAGGGCTTCGACGGCCCGGTCCTCGCCCCGGCGCACAGCCGCCCGGAGAGCCAGCCGACGCCCGGCCCGGCCGGCGCGGTCCCCGACGACTGGCGCTTCAAGATCCACCGCTAGGCCACGCGCGACTTCGGGCCGGCAGCCCGTTTGCAACCAGAAGGAAACCCAGCAAACGGGACGAACGACCTTCGTCCTCCTCAGGTGATCCAGCACACGGCCGAAAGTGTGTGCAGTTGGACAAACTTGGGGGGACGATGCTCGGCCTGGAAAACATCGGAACAGCCAAACGGCTGGGCATCATCGTCGCGACCGGGGCGATCGCCCTCAGCGGCCTGGGCGCGATCGCCCTGATCGGCCAGAACGACGTGGCCGACCAGGCGCGGACGGTCAGCAAGCTGCAGTGTGGCCTGGCCGCGCTGAATCACCTCAACAACCGCCAGAGCGAGCTCAAGGTCGACGGCTACCGCTCGGCGCTCGGCGACGACGTCAACCAGGACGTCGCCGACGACGTGCAGTCCTCGGTCGACGCGATCGCCGACATCTACGCCTGCGACCTGCCGGCCGGCATCGTCACGGAGCTCAACGGCTACAAGGGCGACTTCGACGACTTCAACACGTTCATCACGAACTTCGTCGCGGCGGGTGTCAAGGACCCGGCCTCGGTGAAAGGCAAGACCGACGGGATCGGCGAGGCGAACGGCAAGACCGACGACGAGCTCGACGCGCTCACCGAGTCGGTCACCAAGCAGATCGAGGTCGAGCAGGCCGCGATGGAGAGCACGGTCAAGAGCACCCGCTGGCTCGCCATCATCGTGGTGGTGGCCGGGCTGGTCCTGCTGATCGGCATGGCGGTCCCGATGGTCCGCTCGATCCTCGGCCCGATCCGCAAGATCGGTGCGGTGATCGACGCGCTGGACAAGGGCGACCTGACCGTGCGCAGCGGCATCACCAGCCGCGACGAGCTCGGCACCATGGCCCAGAGCCTCGACCGGACCCTCGACAAGCTGCGCGAGTCGATGAACACCATCGCGAAGGACTCCGACGCGCTGGCCACCGCCTCCACCGAGCTCGCCGCGGTCTCCGGCGAGATCGCCGCCGCCGTCGACAACACCGACCGGCAGAGCTCCTCGGCCGCCGCCGAGGCCGACGAGATCTCCCGCAACGTGCAGAGCGTCGCGGCCGGCTCGGAGGAGATGGGCCTGTCGATCCGGGAGATCTCACGCAACGCGGCCGACGCCGCCCAGGTCGCCTCGATCGCCGTCTCCGAGGCCGCCGCGGCCACCGAGACGATCCGCAAGCTCGGCGAGTCGTCGGCCGAGATCGGCAACGTGATCAAGCTGATCACCAGCATCGCCGAGCAGACCAACCTGCTCGCGCTGAACGCCACCATCGAGGCCGCGCGCGCCGGCGACGCCGGCAAGGGCTTCGCCGTGGTCGCCTCCGAGGTCAAGGACCTGGCCCAGGAGACCGCCCGCGCCACCGAGGACATCGGCGCCCGGGTCCTCGCGATCCAGCAGGACACCGGCGGCGCGGTCGAGGTCATCAACCGCATCTCCGAGGTCATCGCGCAGATCAACGACTTCCAGACCACCATCGCCTCGGCGGTGGAGGAGCAGACCGCCACGACTGGCGAGATGTCGCGCAGCATCGGTGAGGTGGCGGCCGGGTCGAGCCGGATCGCCGCGAACATCAACGACGTCTCGGCGGCCAGCGGCGCCACGGTCAGCGGCGTGAACCAGACCCGCGAGGCGAGCGAGGAGGTCTCCCGGACCGCCGAGGAGCTGCGCACGCTGGTCGGTAACTTCACGTTCTGATCCGACGTCAGGGAAGGGCCGGTCGCCGAGCGCGACCGGCCCTTTCCCCATGTCCGGGCGCCGATCGCGACCGGCCCTTCTCCCGCGTCCGGGCGTTGCGGGCCGACGGCGTGATGCACCATCTGACGTTCCGCGGCCGGGGCGTGCCGTTCCACCCCGGACGGCGTTGAGACCACGTACGCCGGTTGGAGTTCCTTGCGCACTTCGGCATGATTTGACCGAAAGCTGATTCTGACCGGAAACGGACACGCGGCTCGCGGCCGCGGTCAGACGCCGCCCAGTCGGGCCGGTCCGGCAAACAGTCCGGCTGGGCGGCCCCTCACCGAGCGGCCCTTGAACTCAACGCCAAGATCAGGACCACGACGCCAGGATCTCCGGTACGGTCGCGGCCCTGCTCGGTTCCGGGACGCTTGCCGGCGTACGGCCGAAGCGGGGCGCCGGAGCCGGTTGCACCGTCCCGCCCACCTCGACGAAGGTCGACCGCGCCCGGTTGTGCGGATGCCGCGGCGCCTCGGCCGGCGTGAGGACCGGGCTCACACAGGCGTCGAGTCCCGCGAAGATCTCCGCCCAGGCGTCCCGGGTCCTCGACGCGAACCGTTCGGTGAAGATCTGCCGCAGTTCCGGCCAGCGCCGGCGCTCGAACTGCGACGGCAGGTCCGGGTCGCCGTCGAGCCCGAGCCCGGTGAGCAGCGCCGCGTAGAACTGCGGTTCGAGCGCCCCGACCGCGAGGTAGCCGCCGTCCGCCGCCTGGTACGTGTCGTAGAACGGTGCCCCGCCGTCGAGCAGGTTCTCCCCGCGGCCGCCGCGCCACATCCCGTTGCCGATCATCCCGTGCAGGAACGTGGTGAGCAGCGCCGACCCGTCCACCATCGCCGCGTCGACGACCTGGCCGCGCCCGGACCGTTCCCGTTCCAGCAGCGCGGCGAGCACCCCGACGGCGAGCAGCATGCCGCCCCCGGCGAAGTCGGCGAGCAGGTTGATCGGGGCGTGCGGGCGGTCCCCGGCACGGCCCAGCGGCTCCAGCGCCCCGGCGACGGCCAGGTAGTCGATGTCGTGACCCGCCGCCGCGGCGAGCGGACCGTCCTGTCCCCAGCCGGTCATCCGTGCGTACACCAGCCGGGGGTTGATCTTCTCGCAGGTCTCCGGGCCGAAGCCGAGGCGTTCGGCGACCCCGGGACGGAAGCCCTCGACCAGGACGTCCGCCCGCTCGGCCAGCGACAGCAGACCGGCCAGTCCGTCCGGGGTCTTGAGGTCCAGGGCGACCGCCCGCCGGCCACGCTGCAGCGGACCGGGCGGCGGAACGAGCGGTCCCGCCCCGCCGGGCCGGTCGACGAGCACGACGTCGGCGCCGAGGTCGGCCAGCACCATGCAGCCGAACGGGCCGGGAGCGAGCCCGGCCAGCTCGACGACCCGGATGCCGTTCAGCGCGCCCATGCGGTGCCCTCCTCCGGCATGCGCTGCGGGTCCCCGGCGGCGGGGCTCATGCCGGGGCGAACCGCTCGCCGTATCGCGCCGCCAGCTCCGAGGCGCGGCCCTTGAAGTCGGGGTGCTGCTCGACGTACCGGATGACGCCGCCCGTCCAGGCCGGGAAGCCGATGCCGAGGATCGAGCCGATGTTGCCGTCCGCGTCGGTGCGCAGCACCCCCTCGGCCCGGCAGCGCAGCGCGTCCAGAGCCTCGCTGAACAGCAGACGTTCCTGCAGGTCGGCGAAGGGCACGGCGCGACCGGCGTCGGTGGCGAGCCCGGCCAGCCCGCTCCAGAGCCGGCCGCGGCGACCGTTCTCGTACGCGTAGAAGCCCTTCCCCGACGAGCGGCCCGCCCGCCCGTGGTTCTCCAGCAGGTCCTGCACCAGCGCGTGCGCCTTCTCGTAGCCCACGTTCACCCCGGCCGCCACGTACGCCTTGTGGATCTTGCCCATCAGCGTGAGCGTGACCTCGTCGGCCAGCGCGAGCGGCCCGGTCGGGTAGCCGGCCTGCAGCGCCGCCTGCTCGACCGACGCGGCCGGCACCCCCTCGGCGACCATGGTGACCGCCTCGTTGATGAACTGGCCGATCACCCGGCTGGTGAAGAACCCGCGCCCATCGTTGACCACGATCGGTGTCTTGCCGATCCGGCGGCCCAGGTCGAACGCGCGGGCGATCGCGGCGTCCGAGGTCTGCTCGCCGACCACGATCTCCAGCAGGGGCATCTTGCCGACCGGGGAGAAGAAGTGCATGCCGATGAAGTCGGCCGGCCGGGACACGCCGCCGGCGAGCCCGGTGATCGGCAGCGTCGACGTGTTCGAGGCGAGCAGCGCGCCCGGCGCGAGCACCGGCTCGACCTCGGCGAACACCTGGTGCTTGAGCTTCGGGTCCTCGAAGACCGCCTCGATCACCACGTCACAGCCGCGTAGGTCCTCGACGTCGGCGGTCGGCGTGATCCGGGCCAGCACCGCCGGGTCGCCCTCGGCCACCGCACGTGCCGCGGCCTCGGCGGAGACGTCCTTGACCACGACGGGCAGGCCCGCGCGGGCGCACGCGTACGCGATCCCGGCGCCCATCATCCCGGCGCCGAGCACCGCGACCTTCGTGGCCGGGGCGACCTCGGCGTCCGGGCGGGCCGCGCCGCCGTTGACCGCCTTCATGTCGAAGAAGAACGCGCCGATCATGTTCTTCGCGACCCGGCCGGTGAGCAGCGTGATCAGCCGCCGCGTCTCGATGGTGAACGCGGTCTCGAGGTCGACCTGCGCGCCCTCGACCGCCGTCTCCAGGATCGCCTCGGGCGCCGGCATCCGGTTGCCCTTGAGCTGCTTGCGCAGGGTGGCCGGGAACGCCGGCAGCTGCAGGGCGAGCTTCGGGGTGGCCGGGGTGCCGCCGGGCATCCGGTAGCCGGGCCGGTCCCACGGCTGGGCCGCGTCCGGGTTCGCCGCGATCCACTCCCGCGCGCGCGTGATCAGCTCGTCGGGCGTGGCGACGACCTCGTCGATCATGCCGGCGTCCCGGGCCGCGGCCGGCTTGAGCCGTTTGCCGGTGAGCAGCCAGGTCGTCAGTGCCGGGGCGATGCCGAGCATCCGGACCGTCCGGGTCACGCCGCCCGCCCCGGGCAGCAGACCCAGCGTGACCTCCGGGAACCCGACGCGCGTGCCGGGCGCGTCCAGGGCGATGCGGTGGTGGCAGGCGAGCGCGATCTCGAAGCCACCGCCCAGGGCCGCGCCGTTGATCGCGGCGACGACCGGCCGTCCGTACGTCTCCAGCCGTCGCAGATCCCGCTTGATCGTGCCGAGCAGCTCGAACAGCGCGGGCGCGTCCTCCGGCCGGGCCGTGCTCATCGTCGGCAGGTCACCGCCGGCGAAGAACGTGGTCTTGCCGCTCGCCACGATCACGCCGGTGACCTGCTCCTTCTCGGCCTCCAGGCGGTCGAGGGCGGCGGTCATGGCGGCCACGTAGGCGGCATTCATCGTGTTGGCCGATTGGTCCGGGTCATTCATCGTCAGCGTGACGATCCCGGCGTCGTCCTTCGAGTAGTCGATCACGCGAACTCCCCAACACGCTCGATGACGGTGGCGACGCCCATGCCGCCGCCGATGCAGAGGGTGACCACGGCCCGGTGCAGATCGCGGCGTTCCAGCTCGTCGACCACGGTGCCGACCAGCATGGCGCCGGTCGCGCCGAGCGGGTGGCCGAGCGCGATCGCGCCGCCGTTGACGTTGACGCGCTCCGGGTCGAGGCCGAGGTCGCGGATGTACTTGAGGACCACCGCGGCGAACGCCTCGTTGATCTCGAACAGGTCGATGTCGTCAGTGGTGAGGCCGGCCACCTCGAGCGCCTTGACCGTGGCCGGGGTCGGCCCGGTCAGCATCAGCGTCGGGTCGGCGCCGCTCACCGCCGCGCCGACGATCCTGGCGCGCGGGGTGAGGCCGAGCTCCTGGCCCGCCCGCTGCGAGCCGATCATGACGAGCGCCGCGCCGTCCACGATCCCGGACGAGTTCCCGGCGTGGTGGACGTGGTCGATCTCCTCCAGCCAGTGGTACTTCTGCAGCGCCACGGCGTCGAACCCGGCCTGCTCGCCGATCGTCGCGAACGACGGCTTGAGCTTGCCCAGGGCGGCGCGGGTGGTGTCGGGTCGCGGGTGCTCGTCGACGGTCAGCACGTCCAGGCCGTTCGGGTCGCGCACCGGCACGATCGAGCGGCTGAACGCGCCACCGGCGATCGCCTTGGCGGCACGCTCCTGCGACTGGATCGCATACCCGTCGACGTCGTCCCGGCTGAACCCCTCGATCGTCGCGATCAGGTCGGCGCTGATGCCCTGCGGCACGAAACTCGTGGCCAGCGCCGTCTCCGGGTCGAGGAACCAGGCGCCGCCGTCGGAGCCCATCGGGTTGCGCGACATCGACTCGACGCCGCCGGCCAGGATCAGGTGCTCCCACCCCGACCGGATCCGCGACGCGGCCTGGTTCACCGCCTCGAGACCAGAGGCACAGAAACGATTGAGTTGTACGCCGCCGGTGGTGTCCGGGAGCCCCGCGACGAGCGCCGCCGCCCGGGCCAGGTCGCCGCCCTGCTCGCCGATCGGCGTGACGATGCCCAGCACGACGTCCTCGACGCGCCGGGGGTCGAGACCGGGATTCCGTTTCCGCACGGCGTCGATCAGCCCGGTGACCAGGGTGATCGGCTTCGTGCCGTGCAGCGCGCCGTTGTCCTTGCCCCGCCCGCGCGGTGTGCGGACCGCGTCGTAGATGTAGGCCGTCTCAGAGGGCACGGGCGATCAGCTCCTTCATGATCTCGTTGGTGCCGCCGTAGATCTTCTGCACCCGGGCGTCGGCGTACATCCGGGCGATCGGGTACTCGGTGGTGTAGCCGTACCCGCCGAAGATCTGCAGGCAGCGGTCCACCACCTCGCACTGTCCCTCGGTCAGGTGGAGCTTGGCCATCGCGGCCGTCGCCACGTCCAGTTCACCCCGCTGGTGCCGGGCGATGCAATCGTCCAGGAAAACTCGTGACACCCGGGTCCGGGTCGCGCACTCGGCCAGCACCATGCGGGTGTTCTGGTGCCCCACGAGCGGCTTGCCGAAGGCGGTTCGCTCCTTCGCGTACGCCGTGGCGAGCCCGACCGCGCGCTGCATCGCGGCCACCGCGCCGACGCCGATCACCAGCCGTTCCTGCGGGAGCTGCCGCATGAGCTGGTAGAAGCCGGTGTTCTCGGCCTGCTCCCCGCCCAGCAGGTTCGCGGCCGGCACCCGGAACTCGTCGAAGAACAGCTCCGCGGTGTCGTTCGCGTGCAGCCCGATCTTCTCCAGGTTGCGTCCCCGCCGGAAACCGGGCGCGTCGTCGTCCAGCTCGCAGACCAGCAGCGAGATGCCGTGCGCCTTGGCGGACTGATCGGTCTTGACCGCCAGGACCAATAGGTCCGCCAGATACCCATTGGTGATGAAGGTTTTGGAGCCGGTCACGAGGTAGTCCTCGCCGGTCCGGACCGCACGGGTCCGTATCGCCTGGACGTCCGACCCGCCGGCCGGCTCGGTCATCGCGATCGCGCCGATCATCTCACCCGAGCAGAGCTTCGGGAGCCAGCGCCGCTTCTGCTCCTCGGTGCCGTACGCGTTCAGGTAGCCCGTCACGATCCCGCTGTGCACGGCCAGGCCCAGACTGCCCTCACCGGCCAGCTGCTGCTCGTGCAACATCACCGCCTCGTGGGTGAAGTCGCCGCCCCCGCCGCCGTACTCCTCCGGGACGGAAAGACCGAGCAGGCCGAGCTCGCCGGCCTTGAGGTAGTGCGCCCGGTCGGGGTGGCCCTGCTGTTCGAGGCGGGCCGTGTGCGGCACCACCTCCTTCAGGAAGAAGGCGCGGGCCATCTCGGCCAGGTCGTCGTGTTCCGGCTTGCGCCACGGCTCGGCGTAGCCGTCCAGTCCAGGCGTCGACATTGACACACCCTCGATCACTGTTGGCGCTCTGTCAACAAGCTCGCGATGAATTGGCGTCATCCATCTGTTCGCCCGATGAAAACATCGACGCACCACGCATCTCGGAGCCCGATGAATCGACGTGCCGTAAGGTCACGAACGTGTCGTCAGCAGGAACGCCGCCCGCCCCGGCCGCCGGGGCGCTGCGCCCGCCGGTGATCAGGGGACGCCGGCTGGAACCGGACGCCCGGCGCGAACAGATCCTCTCCGTCGCCGTGCGCCTGTTCGGCGAGCGGCCGTACCCGGAGGTCTCCACCACCGACGTGGCCCGTGACGCCGGAGTGGCCCGGGGGCTGGTCAACCACTACTTCGGGACGAAGAAGGAGCTCTACCTCGAAGTCGTACGGGTGATGCTGACCGTGCCCGAGGTGGCCCTCTCGCTCCTGCCCGACGGCGGCCCCGCCGAGCGCGCCGACGCGATCGTCGGCTGGTTCCTCGACGTGGTCTCCCGGCACAGCACCTCCTGGCTGGCCGCGATCACCGCCGGCGGGATGGCCGGGGACCCCGACGTCGACCAGGTCATCGCCGAGGCCGTCGACGTCGCCGCGGACAGCATCCTGACCGCGACCGGGCTCGGCGCCGACCCCGGCGAGGCGCTGCGGGGGATGGCCCGGGCCTACGTCGGGATGGCGACCTGCACGGCCCGGGAATGGTTGCAGCGGGGAGCGCTGACCCGGGAACAGGTGCACACGCTGCTGACCACCACGCTGCTGGCCATGGTCGAGAAGGTCTTCCCTCAGGCCACATGAGCCCGGACCGTTCCGTCCGTTAGCGCCGGTCCGTAACCGCTCGGTCCGTTACCGTCTGGTCCGGTACCGCCTGGTTCGGCACTGCCTGGTCCGGCCTCGTCCGGCGCAGCGCCATCGTTCCCAGAACCACGGTGAGTAGCGTCAACGTTCCCAGGAACAACCGGTCCGCGAGCGTCCCGGCGTTGGCCACCAGACCGAACACGGCGTGGCCGACGGTCGCTCCCAGGACGGCCCCGAACAGGTGGGCACGGGTCCAGGACCGGGCCGCCGTCCACCGGCGCAGGAGGAGACCCGTGCCGGCCGTGATCCCCGCCGCGGCGGCCATCGGGGCGAACGCCCAGGCGCCGTGGGTGAAGAACGACTGCTCGGAACCGGCGAACGGGAACAGCAGCGCGACGAACGCGAACGCGCCGGCGCCGGTCACGACGGCCGTCACGGCGGGGGAGAGGACCCTCGTGGCGGTGGCGGTGCGGCTGGCGGGCTCACGACGTACGCGCAAAGCAATGACCGTGACCAGCAGCGCGACGGCGAGAACGGCAGCGGCAGCGACCACCGGCATCGTGTAGCCGGGGTCCTCCGACGGCAGCACCGCGAACCGCACCAGCAGCGCGCCCAGCACCGCGACGACCCCGGTGGCGATCAGGCCGCCCCGGCGCAGGTACGGCAGCCGGCCGTGCCGCGCGAACAACAGCTCGGTCAGGACAATCGGGATCGTGATGCTGAAGACCGGGTGGTAGACCAGGTTCAGCTCGGTGTAGGCACTGTTCACGCACAGCAGCCGCGGCGCCCACTGCGCCGCGCGGTAGATCGTCGGGCTGGTCAGGCTCTGCAGGACCAGGCCCTCCTCGATCAGGCCGTAGGCGAGACCCAGCAGCAGCATCGTCGCAACGCCGCGTCCGGTGCGGCGGGTGACCTCGCGGATCAGCAGCGCCCCGGCGCCGTAGATCGGGATGAAGGCCGGGAACGCCCAGAGCTGACGCACCGGGATGTTGCCCAGCATGAGCTCGGCCACCACCGGCGCCAGCAGGACCAGGGTCCACGCCGCCCGCCGGTTTCGCGGGCGGGAGTCGGCCGGAATCGGGGCGTCGAACGCGGACCGGACGGCCCGCAGATTCACCGTGATCACCAGCGCGGCCAGGAGCAGCAGCTGGACGCCCTCGACGATCCGGAGCCAGGCCGGGTACTCGCCGCTGAGCAGCAGCCAGCCGACACCGATCAGCCCGGCGGCGGAGACGATCCGGACCCGGCGCAGCGCTCGCGGGTCGCCGGCCAGCAACTGACGGACGAACCGGGCGTAGAGCATGGCCACGCCAAGGATCGGCAACGGCCGGGTCCACAGTGTCCGGGAGAGCGCCGCCGGATCCGCCGAAGGGTCGTGCCCGTGCTGGTAGGCGAGGATCGGGTCGTGCAGGAGCAGCGTGATCAGCGCGAAGAGCACACTCACCGCGAGGTTCGTGACCAGCAGGGCGACAACGGTCTTCTTCGTCATGCCACGACGCTAGGAATTCCGTCGTCGCCGATCCTCCGGCCCGAGACCGGTCTTCCCTCTACGACTTCAGGATGACCTCGGCCGGACGACCCCCAGATCGTAGGCGAGCACGACCGCCTGGACCCGGTCCCGCACGTCGAGTTTGCGCAGCACCGCCGAGACATGGGTCTTCACGGTGGCCTCCGTGACGGTCAACTGCGTGGCGATCTCCGCGTTCGACGCGCCGCGGGCCAGCAACTCCAGGACCTCGCGCTCACGACCGGTCAGCCGGTCCAGGCGGGCGTCGGCGCCGGGCGGGGTCAGGTCCGCGGCGACGAAATGGTCCAGCAGCCGCCGGGTCGCGGTCGGGGCGAGCAGGGCCTCGCCGCGCGCCACGACCCGGATCGCCTCGACCAGATCGCCGGGACGGACATCCTTGAGCAGGAATCCGCTCGCCCCGGCCCGCAACGCGGCGTAGAGCGACTCGTCCAGGTCATAGGTCGTCAGCATGATCACGCGAGGCGGGTCGGGGGCCGCGGTCAGCCGGGCCGTCGCGGTCAGGCCGTCCATCCCGGGCATGCGGACATCCATCAGGACGACGTCGGGCCGCGTCTGCCCGGCGAGCCGCACCGCCTGCTCGCCGTCACCCGCCTCGCCCACCACCTCGAGATCGTCCCGCGCATCGATGATCATGCGGAAGCCGACGCGGACCAGCGCCTGATCGTCCACGATCAACACTCGGACACTCATGCGGCGGTTCCCCTCATCAGGCGTCTCCCTTGCTCAGATGGGCGCTCCCCAGGGGGAGTCGTGCCCGCACCCGGAAGCCGCCGTCCGGGCCCGGCTCGGCGGTGAGGGCGCCGTTGAGCAGCGCGGCCCGTTCCCGCATGCCGCGGATGCCGTTGCCGGGCGTGCTGCCGGCCCCGCCGTTGCCGTCGTCGCACACCTCGACCTCCACCGCCGTGCCGGTGATCCGGACCAGGACGTCCGCTGTGCGTGCGCCCGAGTGCCGCAGCGTGTTGGTCAGCGCCTCCTGCACGATCCGGTACGCCCCGAGCTGCACCCCGGCAGGCGGCTCACCGTCACCCTCCCGGCGCACGGTCACCGCCAGCCCGGCACCACTCATCGTCGCGGCGAGCTGCTCGACACCGGCCAGGCCCGGCTGCGGGGACGCGTCGTGCGCCTCGTCGCCGTCACGCACCGTACGCAGAAAGGTCCGCAATTCGGCCAGCGCCTCGCGCCCCGCCGTCTCGGTGCGCCGGATCGCGGCCCGGGCCTGGGCCGGATTCAGCTCGAAGACATCGTCGGCGGCAGCGGCCTGCACCACCATCACCGACACCGTGTGGGCCAGCACGTCGTGCAGCTCCCGGGCGATCCGCCCGCGCTCCTCCAGCACCGCCCGCCGCCGCTCCCACTCCTGCCGCGCGGCGCGGGCTCGGCCCAGCGCGCCCCAGCTCCACGCCAGCAGCGAAGCGGCCAGCCACCCAGCGGCCAGCAGCCACCGCCCCTGAATCGCGGCCGGCCCGCACACCGCGACGATCGCCGCGCCCAGCGCCCACAGACTCTCGCCGGCCGGTCTCGCCCACGCGAACGTGCACAGCACCACGAACGCCAGCCCCGGCCCGAACCCCGGCACCAGCAACTGCAGTGCCGCCCCGGCCAGCAGGATCCCCGCTGTGACCGGCCGCGGCGCCCGGTCCAGCCACCACAGGGCGGCGACCTGGCCCACGGCCAGCACGATCGCGCAGACCCGGGCCGGAGCGGCGGGCAGACCGGTGGTGCCCAGCCAGAACGCGGGCGAGACCAGCACCGTTGCCAGCAGCAGCAGGGCGCGCCGCCACCGCGGCGACAGCCGGGCCTCGTAGCCGTCCCCCATGCCCCCGAACCCTACTGGCCGGCCCTACTGGCTGTGCTGCCCTACTGGCTGTGCCTTCCCTGCCCTACTGCTGTGCCTTCCCTGCTGGCTGCGCCTTCCTTACTGGCTGTGCCTTTCCTATTGGCTGTGCCTTCCCTGCTGGCTTTGCCGGAACTCCCGTGGAGTGAAGACGGGTGGACAAAAGGGCCACCCCGGCGGAGCGTCAGATCATGGCTGACTACCGGCAGACCTACCAGCGCAGCATCACGGATCCGGAGGCGTTCTGGCGCGAGGCCGCCGCCGGCATCGACTGGCACGTCCCGCCGACCCGGATCCTCGACGACAGCGAGGCGCCGATCTTCCGCTGGTACCCCGACGCGGAGCTGAACACCTGCCACAACGCCCTGGACCGGCACGTCGACCAGGGGCGCGGCGAGCAGACGGCGCTGATCTACGACAGCCCGGTCACGGGCGTGACACGAACCTACTCGTACGCGCAGCTGCGTGACGAAGTCGCGGTCTTCGCAGGAGCACTGAGCCGCCTCGGGGTCACCCGTGGCGACCGGGTCGTGATCTACATGGCGATGGTGCCGGAGACGGTGATCGCGATGCTTGCCTGCGCCCGGCTCGGCGCGGTGCACTCCGTCGTCTTCGGCGGCTTCGGCGCCCGCGAGTTGGCAGCCCGCATCGACGACGCGCGTCCGAAAGTGATCGTTGCGACGTCCTGCGGGATCGAGGCCGGGCGGATCATCCCGTACCAGCCGATGCTCGACGCCGCCCTCGACACGGCCACCCACGTGCCGGCCCGTCGCGTGATCCTGCAACGCCCCGAACACCCGGCGACCCTGCTCGACGACCGCGACCTGACCTGGGCCGAAGCGATCGCGGGCGCGGAACCCGCGGCGTGCGTGCCGGTCCGCGCGACCGACCCGCTCTACATTCTCTACACCTCCGGGACGACCGGCCGGCCCAAAGGCGTGGTCCGCGACAACGGCGGTCACGCAGTCGCGCTGCGATGGTCGATGGAGAACATCTTCGACGTACGGGCCGGGCAGACGTTCTGGGCGGCGTCCGACGTCGGATGGGTGGTCGGGCACTCGTACATCGTCTACGCACCGCTGCTCGCCGGTGCCACGACCGTGCTCCACGAGGGCAAACCCGTCGGCACCCCGGACGCCGGAGCGTTCTGGCGAGTCGCCGCCCAACACCGTGTGACCAGCATGTTCACGGCGCCGACAGCGCTGCGGGCGATCCGCAAGGAAGACCCCGAGGGCAAACACCTTTCCGCGTACGACCTCAGCCCGCTGCGCCTGCTCTTCCTCGCCGGCGAGCGGCTCGACCCGCAGACCTACCGGTGGGCGGGTGACCTGCTCGGCGTGCCGGTGATCGACAACTGGTGGCAGACCGAGACCGGGTGGCCGATCGCGGCGAGCCCCCGCGGCATCGAACCGTTGCCGACCAGACCGGGGTCGCCGTCCCTGCCGATGCCCGGTTACCGCGTCCGAGTCGTCGACGAGTCCGGAAATGATCTGCCGCCCGGTGTAGAAGGCTCGATCGTCCTCGGCCTGCCACTGCCACCCGGCTGCCTGCCGACACTGTGGCAGGACGACGAGCGGTACGTACGTTCGTACCTGTCGTCCCATCAGGGCAACTACCTGACGGGAGACGGCGGGCGGTTCGACGAGGACGGCTACCTGTACGTACTGGGCCGCACCGACGACGTCATCAACGTGGCCGGGCACCGGCTGTCCACCGGCGCGATGGAGGAGGTGCTCGCCGCCCACCCCGCGGTTGCCGAGTGCGCGGTGATCGGCGTCCACGACCCGGTCAAGGGCCAGGTCCCGCGCGCCTTCGTCGTCCTCAAAGCCGGCGCCGTGACCCCCGGCTCGTCGGGCGCTGTTGCCCCCGGCTCGTCAGACGTTGTGACCTCCGATCCGTCAGAGACCGTGTCCTTCGGCTCGTCAGGGCATGACCAGGCCGAACAGTTACGGCAGATCAGGCTGGAACTGGTCGCCCGGGTCCGTGCCGAGATCGGCCCGGTCGCGGCCCTGCGCCGGGTGGACGTCGTCCCCGCGCTCCCGAAGACCCGATCCGGCAAGATCCTCCGGGCGACGATGCGCGGCCTCGCCGACGGCGCTGACACCCCCATCCCGTCGACGATCGAGGACCCCGCCGTGCTCGACGCCCTCCGGCCGCTGCTGCGACCCACCGATTGAACCACGCCCCGAAGATCATTCCCGGTTGTCCACATTGTTGCTCCGTCCACAGGCCACCCGCCGCCCGCCCCGATCCCCCGCAAGGATGGTGAGTGGGCGGTCTGCCCCCTTGGTTGGGGTGGGGACCGGGACTTGGGCGGCGGGTTGGGGTTGGCCGGCCGCGGGCGGCTGGTGCTGGTGGTTGTTCTCCGGCCCGTTTTCGACCGTGAGTGCCAGCTGACTGCGGTCGGCTGGTGGTGGTGGTTGTTTCCCGGCTTGTTTTCGACCCTGAGTACCAGCTGGCTGTGGTCGGCTCGGCTGCCCGCGCTCCGCGCTCGCCGGCTGGTCGCTGGAGGTGTTTCCGAGCGCGGATACACCCTTGGAGTCCAGCTGGGCTGCTTTGGCTGGTCGCTGCGGGTGTTTCCGGGCGCGGATACACCCCTGGGGGCCAGCTGGGCTGCTTCGTGGAACACAGCGCGGGGACTGCGGGGGAGCGGGGGCGTGCGGCACCGGTGGAGGTCGGTGCCGCACGCGGCCTGAGAGAGCTCGCGCTCCGAGAAAGCCCGCCTGGGAAAGCTCGCGCTCCGCGAAAGCCAGCGCCCGATGGGCTCGTGCCGGGCGGGCTCGTGCTCGGCGGGGCTTGCGCCGGGTGGGCTGGGCGGGCTGCGCCGGGCGGGCTGCGCCGGGCGGGCTGCGCCGGGAAGGGGCGACGCCGGGGAGGGCGTCAGTGGCTGTTGCCTCCCGGGCCCATCGCGGTCAGGAACTTGTCGCGGAAGGCGTTCATCGGCCACACCGGCGCGTCCGGCGCGGGCTTGATCCCGTCGGTCCAGCCCCACCCCGCGATGCGGTCGATGACGGCCGGGTCCTTGGCGACGATGGTGATGGGCACGTCGTGGCTGGCATTGTCGCCGGTGACGACGGGGGACGGCTGGTGGTCGCCGAGGAAGACCATCACGAGGTTGTCGTTGCCGTACTTGGCGATCCAGTCGGTGAGGGTCGTCAGCGTGTACTGGACGGATTTGCCGTACTGGGATCGTACTGTCGCGGAGGCTTTCCAGATCTCGTTCTTGGGCGGCTGCTTGGCGACGATCGCGTTGTAGACCGAGCCGTCGCCGACCTGGTCCCAGTCGATGAATTCGGGCAGCGGCGACCACGGGGTGTGGCTGGAGACGAGCGGCATCTCGACGAAGAGCGGCTTGCGCCCGGTCTTGTTGTACTCGACCTGGTCGAACTGCTTGAGCGTGTACTGGTCGGGCATCGGCGCCCAGCTGAACCGGGGCCCGTTGTAGCTGAGGTTCCGGCTGTCCCAGACCCGGTCGAAGCCGTAGAAGTTGCCTTCGGGCCAGGCGCGGGTGGCGCCGGGCATGACGCTGACGGTGTCCCAGCCGGCGGAGCGGAACAGGTTGGGCAGGGTGAGCCGGTTGCTGGCGGTCAGGTTGCGGTACCGGGCCTGGTTGTTGATCCACAGCCCGGACATGGTGGTGGAGTGGGCGAGCCAGCTGCCGCCGCCGAAGGTGGGGGAGGTGAGCCAGCCGCTGCGGCTGGTGAAGCCGGCCGCTTTGAGTTTGGCGGTGCCGGCGTCGAGGACCGGGTCGACGCCGGGGGCCAGGTTGGGCGCTTCGACGGCGTTGCGGCCGTAGCTCTCGACGAAGGTGAGCATGACGTCCTTGCCGGCCAGGCCGGTGAGCAGCTGGTCGGACGGCACGTTCTTGTACGCGTCGACCTGCACCTCGCGGTTGAACTCGGCTTCGCGCTGGACGCCGGCCCGGGCCTGCCCGGCGCGGTCCCAGGCGTACATGACGGAGGTGCGCGCGGCCAGTGGCACGTCGGCGACCAGGCCGGGGACGTTGAGGGTCAGGGTGAGCGCCCAGGCGACAGCGATGGCGGCGCCGCTGAACGCGGATCTGCGCCGGTTCTCGCCGAGCAGCCGGGTGATTCGCAGCATCGCCCAGACGGTCAGGCCGAGCACGCCGGTGACCAGTAGTGCGATGCCGGTGAGCGCGCCGATCAGGCCGGTCGTGCCGTAGGAGTCGCGGACGAAGTCGTACGCGTCGTCGAACAGCACCCAGTCGAGCACCGGGTCGAACGGGCGGGCGAGGACGGCGAAGAAGCCCATGTCGAGGCACTTCTCCAGGACGAGCCAGCCGAGGCCGATGCCGCCGAGGACCGCGGCGATCTTCCGGGGGCGGCGGGGCAGCACGATCAGCACGCCGATGATGATCGCGGCCTCGATCGGGATGCGGACGAAGCTCCCGAGGGTGAGGCGTGCCAGGACGTTCGGGAACAGCAGTTCGGCCAGGACGATCAGGCAGGCGAGGACGGTCACGCCACGCCCGGTCCAGGGGTGCCGCAGGAGGCGGCGTACGCGGCCGGGGGTGGCGGGGGTCTGCTGATCGGCAAGGTCAGGTTGCACGACATGGGGAACGCACGGTGTCGCCGGATGGTTCAAGCCGATGTTGTCGCGGACGTCATAGCCTCTTGCCTTTCTCCTATTCGACCTATAGGAAATAGGGAGAGGAGGTCGTCCATGCGCCGCTTCAGCGCCACGATTCTTACCATCGCCCTGCTCACCGTCGCCGGCTGCTCGGGCGGATCGCCGGGCAGCTCCGCCGACGCCGGCGCCCCGGTCAGCGGCGGCTCCCTGACCTGGGCCGTCGAGACCGAGCCGATCACGTTCAACCCCCATCTGTACTCACAGGCCAAGGCTCGCCTGCTGGTCTGGAACAGCTTCGAGGCCCTGCTCACCCACGACGACAAGGGTGGCTATCTGCCCTGGCTGGCCAGCGGTTACGACGTGTCGCAGGACGGCCGGACGTACACCTTCACGCTGCGCCCCGGCGTCACCTTCTCGGACGGCACCAAGTTCGACGCCGCCGCGGTCAAGACCAACATCGATCAGCTCCTGGTGCCGAACTACGCGCCCAACGTCGCCGCCGTCCAGCTCAAGAACCTCGACCGGGTGGAGGTCAAGGACGACTCCACCGTCGTGTTCCAGCTGACGAAGCCGGACGTCCTGATCCTGGACTTCCTCTCCTCGCCGCAGGGCGCGCAGGTCTCGCCGAAGTCGCTGAAGGAGGCGAAGAACCTCAAGGCGGGCGGCACCGAGCTGGCCGGGACGGGCCCGTTCGTCCTGGACCGCTACACCCCCGGCCAGGAGGTGCACTTCGCCAAGAACCCGGCGTACAACTGGGCGCCGGCCAATGCCGGACACTCCGGTCCGGCGTACCTCGACGGGATCACCTACCGCTTCCTGAAGGAGTCGTCGGTGCGCGTCGGCGCGCTGACCTCCGGCCAGGTCCAGATCATCGAGGGCGTCCCGGCCACCGACGAGTCGCTGATCAGTGCCAACCCCGACCTGTCGCTGGTGCGCGGGCTGAACTCCGGCTCCACGTACTCCTACTACTTCAACACCGCCCACGCGCCGTTCGACGACGTGCTGGTCCGGCAGGCGTTCCGCGAGGCGCTGGACGTGCCCGCGGTGCTCAACGGGGTCTACCGGAACACCGCGACGAGGGCGTGGAGCGTGATCGGACCGACCAGTCCGTTCTACGACAAGTCGCTGGAAGGCAGCTATGGCGGCGACGCCGGCAAGGCCAACCAGCTGCTGGACCAGGCCGGCTGGTCCGCCAAGGACGCCGAGGGCTTCCGGACAAAGGACGGGAAGCGATTGACGGTACGTCTCGTGCAGTCCGCCCCGTACATCCGCGACCGCCGTGACGTGCTGGCACAGGCCGTGCAGGCCGCGGTGAAGCAGAGCGCCGGCATCGACGTGCAGATCCAGCTGGTCGACCAGGGCACCGCCACCAAGGCCCTCGCGGACGGCGAGTACGAGCTGTTCGACAACTCCCGTGCCGACACCGACGCCGGCGCCGCGCTGAACCTGCTGCTCTACTCGACCGGCTCGATCAACCGCACCGGCTACAAGAGCCCCGAGCTGGACAAGCTGCTCGACGCCGCGATCGCCACCACCGACCAGGCCAACCGTGCCGAGACGTACAAGCAGGTCCAGAAGCTGGTGGTCGCCGACCAGGCGCTGGTGCAGCCGCTCTACGCCCCGCAGGACCAGATCGCCGCGTCGAAGTCGGTCGGCGGCACCGGGTTCGAGCCGACCGCCGGTGTCCCGGTCGACGCCTACAACCTCTGGCTGAGCAAGTGATCACGGCCGTCCTGCGCCGGGTGGGCGCGGGCGTGCTGGTCCTCTGGGCCGCCGCGTCCGCCGCCTACCTGGCGCTGCTCGCCGCCCCGGGCAGCACTGTCGACGCGATCATCGGAGACGGCGCCGACACCCCGGGCATCCGCGCGCAGATCATCGACGAATGGCACCTCGACCGCCCGGCCCTGGTGCAGTACCTGGACTTCCTCTGGCGCGCGGCGCACGGCGACCTCGGCCGGTCCTACCTGCTGCAGCGCCCGGTCTCCGCGGTGATCGGCAGCCAACTGGTGCCGACCCTGAAGCTGGCCGTCGCCGCGGCCGTCTTCGGGCTCGTCCTCGCCCTGGTCTTCGCGATCTTCGCCCGCCGCCTCACCTCGGTGATCGGGCTGGTTCTGGTCTCCACCCCGCCGTTCCTGATCGGGATCGTGCTGCTCAGCGTCTTCTCGTTCACCCTGGGCTGGTTCCCGGTCTCCGGCGACCGGAGCTTCGCGGCCCTGGTGCTGCCGGCGATCACGATGGGCCTGCCGATCGCCGGCACCCTCGCGCAGGTGCTGCGCGAGGGTCTGGACCGGGCGCTGGAGGAGCCGTTCGCGGTCACCGCCCGGGCCCGCGGGCTGCGGGAACGAGCGGTCCTGACCCGGCACGCGCTCAAGCACGCGCTGCTGCCGGCGGTGACCATGCTCAGCTGGTCGTTCGGGGTGCTGATCGGCGGCACGGTGATCATCGAGCAGGTCTTCGGCCGCCCCGGGCTCGGGCAGGTCACCGTGCAGGCGGTCAACTCCAGCGACCTGCCGGTGGTGCTCGCCGTCGTCATCCTGGCCGCTGCCGTCTTCGTCGTCATCAACACCGTCACCGACCTCGCGTACCTGCTCATCGACCCACGGTTGCGAAGGAGCTGACCGATGACGATCGCGCTGACCGGCCCCCGGGCCGTCCGTCTCCGCTCGCTGCGCCCGGCCCGCCCGGGCGTCGTCGTGGCCGTCCTGTTCCTGCTGGTGGCCCTGCTGGCGGCCGCGTGGCCGTCGCTGTTCGCCGGCGATCCGCTGCGGGCCGACCCGCTGCACGTGCTCGGAGCGCCGTCCGGGAGCCACTGGTTCGGCACCGATCAGCTCGGGCGCGACGTGTTCGCCCGGGTCGTGCACGGCGCCCGGCACTCGCTGTCGATCGGGGTCTCCGCGACGCTGATCGCGGTCGGCACCGGCATCCTGCTCGGCCTGCTCGCCGGCCTCGGCCACCGGGTCGCCGACGAGGCGCTGAGCCGCTCGTTCGACGCGCTGTCGGCGTTCCCGCTGGTCCTGCTCGCGCTGCTGTTCATCGCGATCGCCGGGACCGGCACCACCAGCCTGATCGTGGCGATCGGCATCGCCCTGGTGCCGCACTTCGCGCGGGTGGTGCGGGCGCAGACGTTCGTGGTGCGCCGGGCCGCGTACGTTACCCACGCCGTCGCGTTCGGCGCCACCCGGCCCCGCCTGGTGCTGCGGCACGTGCTGCCGAACGTGCTGGGCCCGATCCCGGTCCTCGCCGTGATCGGTCTCGGCGAGGCGATCCTGCTCGCCGCGGGCCTCAGCTTCCTCGGCATGGGCCCGCAACCACCCTCGCCGGAATGGGGCGCGATGATCTCCGAAGGCCGTGGATACCTGCACATCGCCTGGTGGGCATCGGTCCTGCCGGGCCTCGTGGTCACCGCCACGATCATCTCCCTGACCGTCGTCGGGCGCTTCTTCCAGCGCCGCTTCGAGGGAAGGGAGCTCGCGTGACGCCGCCACTGGTCCGGGTCGAGGACCTCACGATCACGTTCCACCTGCCCCGGCGCACGGTCGAGGCGGTCCGCGGCGTCAGCTTCACGATCGAGCCGGGCGAGTGCGTCGCGATCGTCGGCGAGTCCGGCTCCGGCAAGAGCGTCACCGCCCGCAGCCTGGTCGGACTGGCCGGTCCGGGCGCGCGGGTGGACGCCGCCACGCTGGAGGTCGACGGTCAGGACGCGCGCCGCTTCGCCCCCCGCGACTGGCGGCGCCTGCGGGGTGGCTTCGCCGGGCTGGTCCTGCAGGACGCCCTGGTCTCGCTCGATCCGCTGCGCACGGTGGGCGCCGAGATCGCCGAGGTGCTGCGGGTCCACTCCTCGAGAAGCCGATCCGAGCGTACGAGGGAAGCCCTCCGACTGCTCGACGAGGTGCACGTCCCCGAGCCGGAGCGCCGCGCCGGGCAGTACCCGCACCAGCTCTCCGGCGGCCTGCGCCAGCGCGCGTTGATCGCCTCCGCGCTGGCCGGCGGCCCGAAACTGCTGATCGCCGACGAGCCCACCACCGCCCTGGACGCCACGGTCCAGGCGCAGATCCTGAAACTGCTCGCCGAGCGCCGCTCGTTGGGCGACACCCTGCTGCTGATCAGCCACGACCTGGCCGTGGTGTCCCGGCTCGCCGACCGGGTGCTGGTGATGAAGGACGGCCGGCTCGTCGAGTCGGGAACCACCAAGCGGCTGTTGTCCGGAGCTGACCACCCGTACACCAGGAAGTTGATCGCCGCGGCGAGCGGCCGCCGGCGCGAGAGCACCGCCGAGCCCGGGCCGGTCGTCGCCGAGGCGACCGCGCTGCGCAAGGTCTACGGCGACCGCGCCGTGGTCCGCGACGTCGGCGTGACGATCCGGCGCGGCGAGATCGTCGGCCTGGTCGGCGAGTCCGGCTCGGGCAAGACGACCGTCGCGCAGCTGCTGTTCGGGCTCGTCGAACCCACCTCCGGCCAGGTCCGATTCGAGGGCCAGCGGTTCAGCGGGGTGCCCGAGCGGGCCCGGCGGCCGCTGCGGCGCCGGTTGCAGTTCATCGCGCAGGACCCGCTGTCGGCGTTCGACCCGCGCTGGACCGTCCGGCGCATCGTCGCCGAGGCCCTGCCCCGCGGCGAATCGGTCACGCCGGTCCTGGAACGGGTCGGGCTCGGCGGGGACGTGCTCGACCGCTATCCACGGCAACTCTCCGGCGGTCAGCGGCAGCGCGTCGCGATCGCCCGGGCCATCGCCCCGCGACCGAGTCTGATCATCTGCGACGAGCCGGTCTCCGCGCTCGACGTCTCGGTGCAGGAGCAGGTGCTCGATCTGCTCGCCGGGATCCGCGAGCGGGACGGGACGGCGCTGCTGTTCATCTCGCACGACCTGGGCGTGGTCCGTGACCTCGCCGACCGGGTGCTGGTCATGCAGGACGGCCAGGTCGTGGAGCAGGGGACGTCGCAGGCCGTCTTCGAGCAGCCCCAGCACGAGTACACGCGCCGGCTGCTGGCGGCCGTGCCCACTTTGGAGGTTTCAGCATGACACTGCAGGTCGCGGTCGCCCTCGACGATCGATCGTTCGCGGCGCAGGACTGGGTCGCGGCGGTGCAGCAGGCCGATGACGCCCGGCTGGACTTCGTGACCTTCGACGACGCGTTCGGGCGACGGGGACCGGACGCGGTGCTGGTCGCCTCCCGGGTCGCGCCGGTCACCCGGCACATCGGGCTCGTTCCGGTGGCGACCACCACCCACACCGAGCCGTTCCACCTGTCGACCGCGCTGGCCACGCTCGACTGGGTCAGCCGGGGACGGGCCGGCTGGCAGGTGCGGGTCTCCGCCGACCCGGCCGAGGCGGACCTGCTCGGGCAGCGGGCGCCGCTCGGCTTCGACGACCTGTTCACCGAGGCGGCCGACGCGGTCGAGGTGGTGCGCCGCCTCTGGGACAGCTGGGAGGACGACGCGATCATCAAGGACGTCGCCACCGGCCGGTTCGTCGACCGGGACAAGCTGCACTACATCGACTTCGCCGGCGAGCACTTCACGGTCAAGGGGCCCTCGATCGTGCCGCGGCCGCCGCAGGGGCAGCCGGTGATCGCCGCGCTCACGCACCAGGCCCGGGTCTGGGAGCGCCTCGACGTCGACGTCTACTTCGTGACACCGGCCGACGTGGACAATGCCGCGACGATCGTCCGTCAGCTCCCGGCGGAGAAGAAGGTCTTCGCCGACGTCGTCGTGTTCCTCGACGCCGACCAGGAGACCGCGATCCGGCGGCGCGGCGCCACCACCTCGGACGCGGCCGTCTTCGCCGGCACTCCCGCCCAGCTCGCGGACCTGATCGCGAGCTGGGAGCCGGCCGGGATCGCGGGCGTGCGGCTGCGCCCGGGCACCCCCGCCGACCTGACCACGATCACCGGTGAGCTGACCGGAGTGCTGCGCGAGCGCGGCCTCTTCGCGCCGTCCACCGCCACCACGCTGCGCGAACGCCTCGGGCTGCCGGTGGCGGTCAACCGCTATTCCCAGGAGGCCGCGAATGCCTAAGCAGATCATCCTCGCCGCCCACTTCCCCGGCGTGAACAACACGACCGTCTGGAGCGACCCACGCTCGGGAAGCCAGATCGAGTTCTCCTCCTTCGAACACCTCGCGCGTACGGCGGAGCGGGGCAAGTTCGACTTCTTCTTCCTCGCGGAGGGCCTGCGCCTGCGCGAGCAGCGCGGACTGATCCACGACCTGGATGTGGTCGGCCGCCCGGACACCCTGACCGTCCTGACCGCGCTGGCCGCCGTCACCACCCATCTCGGGCTGGCCGGCACGCTGAACGCCACCTTCCACGAGCCGTACGAACTGGCCCGCCAACTGGCGACGCTCGACCACCTGTCCGGCGGGCGGGCGGCGTGGAACGTGGTCACCTCGCACGGCGCGTTCTTCGGCGAGAACTTCCGCCGCGGCGGGTTCCTCGACCACGCCGACCGGTACCGGCGGGCCGGCGAGTTCATCGAGGCCGCGCGCACGCTGTGGGACTCCGACGGCGGGGACTTCGCGATCACCAGCTCGCAGTTCGACATCAAGGGCC
Organism: Actinoplanes cyaneus; assembly: GCF_016862095.1. Taxonomy (GTDB): domain Bacteria; phylum Actinomycetota; class Actinomycetes; order Mycobacteriales; family Micromonosporaceae; genus Actinoplanes; species Actinoplanes cyaneus. Next base: position 147,145 of record NZ_BOMH01000020.1, on the reverse strand, counting down.
GGTTCGGGGTGCCGCGCAGCCCGCAGGGGCGGCCCGTCGTCCTGCAGGCCGGGGACTCCTCCGAGGGGCGTGACCTGGCCGCCCGCTACGCGGATGCGATCTTCTCGCGGCATCACAAGCTCGACGACGCCCAGCAGTTCTATCGCGACGTCAAGGACCGGCTCCCCGCGTACGGCAGGAACCGTGATTCTCTGAAGATCATCCCGGGCGTCTCCTACGTGTTGGGGGACACCGACGCCGACGCCCAGGAGAAGGCGCACCACATCCGGCGGCAGCAGGTCACCCCGCAGACCGCGATCCTGCTGCTGGAGCAGCTCTGGAACCAGGATCTGTCCGCCTACGACCCGGAGGGGCCGCTGCCGGCGGTGGACCCGGTGCTCGACGAGGCCGACACGATCATCAAGGGCCGGGCCGGGATGTTCCCCGACCGGCTGAAGACCGCGAACGAGTGGCGCGCGCTCGCCGAGGCCAAGAAACTGTCGATCCGGGACCTGGTCATCGAGGTGACCGGGCGGCAGAACTTCATCGGCACGCCCGACCGGGTCGCTTCTCTTCTGAACGAATACGTACAGACCGATGCCTGTGACGGGTTCATCCTGGTCCCGCACCTGACGCCGGCCGGGCTCGACGACTTCGTCGACCAGGTGGTCCCGCTGCTGCAGGAACGCGGCGTCTTCCGCACTTCCTACGAGTCCTCGACCTTGCGCGCAAACCTGGGGCTGGCATGAAGTTCCTGCTGCTCACCCTGATCACCTACTTCGACAAGGACAAGAGCCCGGCGCAGCGGCTGCGCGAGGTGGTCGACAGTGCTGTGCTCGGCGAGGAGCTCGGCTTCGACGGGTTCGCCGTGGGGGAGCGGCACGAGCGGCCGTTCCTCTCCTCGGCGCCGCCGGTCATCCTCAGCCACATCGCCGCGAAGACGTCGGCCATCCGGCTCTGGACCGGCGTCACCACGCTCAGCCTGCTCGACCCGGTGCGCGCGTTCGAGGATTACAGCACCCTCGACAACCTCTCCGGCGGGCGCCTCGAACTGATCGTCGGCAAGGGCAACGGCACCGCGCAGGCGCAACTGTTCCACGTCACCGTCGAGGACCAGTGGGAACGCCAACGGGAGAGCTACGAGCTGTTCCGGCGGCTCTGGCGCGAACCCAGGGTCACCTGGGAGGGGAAGTTCCGGCCGTCGCTCACCGACGCGGAGACCTGGCCACGACCGTTGCAGCAGCCGGTCACGGTCTGGCACGGCAGCGCCACCAGCAGGGCGTCCGTCGAGCTCGCCGCTCAGTACGGCGACCCGCTGTTCTCCGCCAACGTGACCAACCCCATCGAGCCGTACGCCGAACTCATCGATTTCTATCGCGAACGCTGGGCCTTCCACGGGCATGACCCGGCCGCCATCCGGATCGGCGCCGGTAGTGCCGGTTTCTACGTGGCGCGCACGTCGCAGGAGGCGCTCGACGTCTACCGGCCGATCTGGCAGGCCCGGATCGATCAGTTCCGCAAGGTCGGCGTCGAGCCGGTCTTCCCGACCATCGAGGACGCCGTCGAGCGCAGCTCCGCGCTGATCGGCAGCCCGCAGCAGATCATCGACAAGGTGCACCGCTACCACGAGCGGTTCGGGCACGAGGTCACCCACCTGTCCGCGGACACCGAAGGCCTCACCGAGAAGCAGCAGCGTGCTTCGCTGGAACTGTTCGCGAGCGAGGTCGCCCCCGTGCTACGCCAGTTGAAAGGGCGGTAGAGCCGATGTCCGTACCCCTCTCCATTCTTGACCTCGCCCCACTCGTCTCCGGCGGTGACGTCGGGGATGCGTTGCGCCGCACCCTGGACCTGGCGCGCAGCGCCGAGCACTTCGGCTACCACCGTTACTGGGTGGCCGAGCACCACTTCACGCCCGGCGTCGCCTCCGCCCAGCCGGCCCTGCTGCTCGGGCAGATCGCGGCGGTCACCTCGCGGATCCGGCTCGGCTCCGGCGCGGTGCAGACCGGCCACCAGACCGCGCTCTCCATCGTGGAGCAGTTCGGGCTGCTGGACGCGCTCTACCCCGGCCGCTTCGACCTGGGCCTGGGCCGTTCCGGACAGGCCAAGAAAGAGGCGCTGCGGCAGACTTCGTCCTTCGTGGAAACCGAAGAACGGGTCGTCGACGGGCTGCTGATCCCGAAGCCGTTCTCCTGGGCGCCGATCTTCGCCTCCGACCGGACCGCCCTGGCCGCCAGCCTCCTCGCGCAGCCCGGCGCCGAGCCGCTCGGCCTCGACGAGATCCTCGACCAGATCGGCGGGCTGCTCGCCGGCCCCTACGGCGACGGCAAGGGCAACGAGGTGACCGCGGTCCCCGGCGCCGGCGCCGACCTGCAGATCTGGCTGCTCGGCAGCAGCGGCGGGGAGAGCGCCCGGACAGCCGGTGCCCGCGGCCTGCCCTTCGCCGCGAACTACCACGTGGCGCCCGCGAAAGTCCTGGAAGCGGCCGCCGCGTACAAGGAATCGTTCGTCCCGTCGGCGTCCCTGGCGAAACCACACCTGATGGTCTCCGCCGACGTGGTCGTCGCCGAGGACGACGAGACCGCCCGCCGCCTCGCCGCGCCCTATGCCCACTGGGTCCGCAGCATCCGTACCGGCCTGGGCGCGGTCCCGTTCCCCAGCGAGGCCGAAGCGGCGGCCGCCGAATGGACCGACGAGGACCGCGCGCTCGTCGCCGACCGCGTCGACACGCAGTTCGTGGGCTCCCCGTCCACGGTGGCGGCCAAGCTCGAGACCCTGCGCCGGGTCACCGGTGCCGACGAGCTCCTGATCACCACGATCACGCACGACCACGCCGACCGGGTCCGCTCCTTCGAGCTCCTCGCCAAGGAGTGGGCCGGCTGACACCCGCCAACTCCCCCGCGCTTCCCCGGCTGGTGCTCACGGTCGCCATTCGTTCCTCGTGACCACCCTGAGCACCAGCTCAACACCCGCCGGCTGGCGCTGACGGCTGCAGTTGATCTCCACAACAGCCCTCACCGCCAGCTGGCGGGCGGCGGCTGGCGCTGACGGCTGTAGTTGATCTCCACGGGAGCCGTGAGCACCAGCCGGCGGGTGCTGGGCTGGTTTTGAGGGGTGTGTCAACGGCGGGATGCACCCGTGAGGGCCAGCCCAGGTGCCGGCGGCCTCAGCCCGCGGCGGACCGCGAGCGGCGTGGCGGACGGGACCGGTGCGCAGGTGGCTGGCGGGCGGTGCTCAGCCCGGGGCGGACGGTGAGTGGCGTGGCCGGCGGGGCCGGTGCGGAGGTGGCTGGTGGGCGGTGTCGAGCAGACTCACCCCGTGATCCGGCGCCGTCCGTATGGTGAGGAGGGACTGCTCGTCGCCGGCCGGCCGGTACGCCTGCGAGAAGCCCGTCCCGGTCGCGTCATTGAACATACGGTCCCGCCGGATTGATATGTCCAAGACACGTGCCCGATGGGATTCATCGTGCTGCACGATGAACGCGTGGAGCTTCGACAACTCAGCTACGTGGAGGCGGTCGCCCGTTACGGCGGCTTCACCCGTGCCGCCGAGCGGCTGCATGTCGCCCAGTCGGCGGTCTCCGCGCAGATCAGGGCACTGGAGGCCGAACTCGGGGTGGCGCTGTTCGCGCGGACGACCCGGCGGGTGGCGCTCACCCCGGCCGGGGAGATGTTCGTAGCCCGGGCCCGCCGGGTGCTAGCCGAGCTCGACGGCGCCCGGATCGAGATGGGCGAGATCACCGCTGTCGTCACCGGCCGGGTGACGGTCGGCGCGACGGCGGTGCTCGGCCCCTACGACCTGCCGGCCGCGCTCGCCCGCTTCCACGACCGGTTCCCCGGGCTGGCCTTGCGGTTGAGGTCCGGCCTGATCACGGGCCTGCTCGGCGCGCTCGACAACGGCGAGCTGGACCTCGTCGTCGGGCCGGTCCACGCCGACCTGCCGGCCCGCTTCGAGGCGCTGCCGCTCGCCGACGAACAGCTCGTGCTCGCGCTGCCGGTCGGTCACCCGCTGAGTGGCTCCGGCCGGCTGACGCTCGGGGAGTTCCGCGACGAGCCGTTCGTCTGCCTGCCCGAGGGCAGTGGGCTGCGCTGGATTCTGGAGAACGCGGCGCGTACCGCCGGTTTCGCCCCGAAGGTCCCGTTCGAGACGCACAGCCCGCGGAGCATCCGGGACCTGGTCGCGGCCGGTCTCGGCGTCGGCCTGCTGGCCCGGTCGGTGGCCGAGGACGATCAGGGGCCGGCGATCACGGTACGCAATCTGCACGCCCCGCCGGTCCACCCGCCCATCGGGGTGATCCACCACCGCGACCGGCCGCTGACCCCGGCGGTCCAGGCGTGCCGGCACGTCCTTGTGGAGCAGGCCGCCCACCGCTCGTTCCCGCCGGTGCCGGTGGGCACCCCCGCCGGCGGACACCTCGCCGAATGACCGAAGATCGATCGCTCCGGTGTCGGCGGCGTCACTCGCGTCGCTTGCCCGGCCCCGTGCGGGCCTCGCGGACCGGCCCCGTGCGGGCCTCGCGGACCGGCCCCGTGCGGGCCTCGCGACCGCGCGCCGGTCAGGTGCGGCGGTACGCCGTGAAGTCCACCGTCCGCCGCAGGTGGAATCCGAGCTGCTCGTAGAGGCGGATCGCCGTGACGTTGGCCGCCCCGGTGTGCAGGAACGGGGTCTCGCCCCGCGCCCGGATCCCCGCCGCCACCGCCCGGATCAAGCGCGTCGCCAGGCCCCGGCCCCGGTAGGCGGCGTCGGTGCAGACCGCGCTGATCTCGGTCCACCCCGGCGGGTGCAGCCGTTCGCCGGCCATCGCGATCAGCCTCCCTTCGTCCCGGATGCCCAGGTACGTGCCGAGCTCGACCGTCCGCCGCAGGAACGGCCCGGGCTGGGTGCGCGCGATCAGGTCGAGGATCTCCGGCACGTCGGCGGCGGTCAGCACGACCAGCGACGGGTCGGGTTCGGCGCGCAGGGACACGTCGACGAGTTGCACGCCGGCGATGCTGCGTTCCACCTCCCAGCCGGGGCCGGGCCGGGAGCCGAGGCCGGCCAGCATCACGGGCTGCCCGGGTGGGACGAACGCGTCGAGGTCTTGCCACGCTTGTGGGTCTGCCGGGTCACCGAGCGCGTGGAACGGCGCCACCTCGCTGTGATACCGCGCCGCCAGACCGTTGATCTGGGCGAACCTGGCGTGCTCGCCGTGCAGTGCGAGCCACGCCGGATCGTCCAGCACGCGGCTGTCTTCGACCGAGGTGGTCACTTGCCTTCCTTGGGCAGGCCCTGCGGGTTGATCTCGGAGGAGGGCATCGCCTCGTTGGCGAGGTTCCACCGCTGCAGGATCTTCTGGTAGTCACCGGTCGCGATCAGCTTGTCGACCGCCCCGCCGAGCGCCTTGACCAGTCCGTTGTCCTTCTTGGTGGTCAGCGCGATCTTGCCCTGGAGCGACGCGCCGGCGCCCGAGTAGGTGCCGACGATCTCGAACTTGGGCTCGATCGCCACCTCGTAGGCGACGCTGGGGTTCGGGCCGAGGTAGAGGTCGATCTGGCCGGCGCCCAGAGCGAGGTAGGTGGCCTGGTTGGTCTGGTAGTACTTGATGGTGACCGGCTTGAGGCCCTGCTTCTCGGCCTCCTTGCTCCACTCGACCAGGATCTTCTCCTGGTTGGTTCCGGAGCTGACCGCTACGGTCTTGCCGGCCACGTCCGCCGGGCCGGTCACCTTCCAGCCGCTGCCCTTCTTGGTGACGAAGGCCAGGTTGTCGAGGCGGTAGGTGGCGAAGTCGTACTTCTCCTTGCGCTCCTCGGTGACGGTGATGTTGGAGACGCCGACGTTGAACTTGGCGCTGTCCAGGCCGATGAACAGGTTCTCCCACGAGGTGTTCTCGACGACCGGCTCGAGGCCGAGCAGCCCGGCGACGGCGTAACCGATGTCCGGATCGTTGCCGATCAGCGTCTTGTTGTCGGTGGCGGTGAACGCGATCGGTGGGAAGCCGGAACCGGACGCGCCGACGCCGATGGTGAGCTTGCCGGTGGCCCGGATGTCCGCCGGGACCAGGGCCGCGAGGGCGTCGTCCTTGGCCGGCACGATCCGGTTCTGCTCGGGCGTGAGGTTGAGGGCGGGGCCTGCCGACGCGGCCGGCCCGCCCGCCGCAGCCGCCGGCTTCTCCTCCGGGGCGGCGCAGGCGGCCAGGCTCAGCGACGCGGCTGCAACCAGGGCAAAGACCAATCTTGTGGTACGCACGGAAGACTCCTTGTGGGTGCGGATCAGCTGAGGACCTTGGACAGGAACGTCCGGGTCCGGTCGTGCCGGGGGTTGTCGAGGACCCGGGCGGGAGGTCCCTGCTCGACGATGCGGCCCTCGTCCATGAAGATCACCGTGTCGGCCGCCTCCCGGGCGAAGCCGATCTCGTGCGTCACGACGATCATCGTGGTGCCCGCCGCGGCCAGGTCCCGCAGCACGTCGAGGACCTCGCCGACCAGCTCCGGGTCGAGGGCCGAGGTGGGTTCGTCGAAGAGGATCAGGCGCGGCTCCAGGGCCAGCGCGCGGGCGATCGCGACCCGCTGCTGCTGGCCGCCGGAGAGCTGGCGGGGGTACACGTCCGCCTTGTCCGCGAGACCGACGCGGCCGAGCAGGGCGCGCGCCCGTTCGTACGTCTCGGACTTGTTCTTCCGCAAGGCCGAGATCGGCGCTTCCGCGACGTTCTCCAGGGCCGTGAGGTGCGGGAAGAGGTTGAAGTTCTGGAAGACGAAACCGATCTTGGCGCGCTGCTTGAGGATCTGCCGCTCGCCGAGCTCGTGCAGCTTGTCGCCGGCCTGGCGATAACCGATCAACTCGCCGTCGACGCGGACCCGTCCACGGTCGATCTTCTCCAGGTGGTTGATGCTGCGCAGCAAGGTGGACTTGCCGGAGCCGGACGGGCCGAGGATCACGGTGACTGTGCCGGACTCGACGGTCAGGTCGATGCCGCGCAGCACCTCGAGGGTGCCGAAGGACTTGTGCACCCCGGTCAGTTCGATCATCGCCGGATCGCCGCCTTCAGTCGCTGGAACGGGGTGGGCGGCAGCGTGCGGACGGCGCCGCGGGCGAAGTGCCGCTCCACGTAGTACTGCAGGATCGAGAGCAGGGCGGTGAGGACGACGTACCAGACGGTGGCGACCATCAGCAGGGGCACGACCCGTCCGTTCCGGCCGTAGACCACCTGGACCTGGTAGAAGAGCTCGCCGATCGCCAGGACGTACACGATCGACGTGCTTTTCAGGAGGTTGACCAGCAGGTTCGCGGCGTTCGGCAGGATCGCCCGCATCGCCTGCGGCAGCACGATGCGCAAGAACTGCCGGCGCCGGGGGAGACCGAGCGCGGCGGCCGCCTCGTGCTGGCCCTGGTCGACGCTGAGCAGGCCGGAGCGGATGATCTCGCCGGCGAACGCGGCCTCGTGCAGCGACAGCCCGAGCAGCGCCGCGCCGAACGCGCTGACCAGGCTCGAGGTGCTGAACGACCAGCCCGGCCCGAACGGGATGCCGACCTGGAGCTTGTCGTAGAGGTAGCCGAGGTTGGCCCAGAACAGCAGCTGCACGATCAGCGGCACGGACCGGAACACCCAGATGTAGGTCCAGCTGACCGCCGCGAGGACCGGGTTGCGGGACAGGCGCATCGCGGCGAGCGGGATGCCGCCGAGGAAGCCGAGCACCGCGCCGGCCAGGGTCAGCTCGACGGTCAGCAGGAGGGCCTGCAGCACCGACTTCTCGAAGAAGTAGCCGGTGAACGTGGACCAGTCCCAGCCGGGGTTGGTGGCCAGGCCATGGGCGAACTGGGCGAGCAGGATCAGCACCAGAGCGGTGCCGGCCCAGCGCCAGGGGTGACGGGCGGGCACGACGACGAGCTCGCCGGCCGTGGCGTGGCCGGCCTCTCGGGGTGGGGATATGACGCTCACCCCGCTGACGCTAGGTACCGGGCAGGCTTGCCCACAAGTCCTATCGGTCTAATATGTTTTACGAGAAAGTTACAACCATCCATCAAGCGGGACGGCGATTGCCATTAAGTCCATCGGCACGATAGGAATAGCAGGCATTCCCGCACACCTCTGCCTGGAGTTTCCCGTGACCACCTTGCTTGCCCCCGCTCCGGCGCCGGAGCGCGCCGCGAAGCCGGCAGCGGCGCTCGCGCCCGGCGGCGGCCTGCGCCGCCGCGTCGCTCTCCGGCTGCTCGCGTTACTGGTGCTTTACGTTCTCTGGGAGATCGCCGCCCGGACCCTGAAGAACCCGACGTTCATCCCGGGGCCCGGCGCGGTCTGGCACCAGCTGGTCCTCACCTCGACCGTGCACGACGGCGTCCGCGGGTACAGCGGTCACCTGCTCATCGAGCACCTCGGCGTCAGCCTGCGGCGGATCCTGATCGGCTCGGCCATCGGCGTGGCCGGCGGCCTGCTGATCGGGGTGCTGCTCGGCACGGTCAGCTGGCTGCGCGTGGTTGCCGAGCCGGTGGTCACGTTCGTGCGGGCGCTGCCGCCCCTGGCGTACTTCAGCCTGTTCATCATCTGGTTCGGCATCGACGAGACCCCGAAGCTGTGGCTGCTCTCGATCGCCGCGCTGCCGCCGGTCGCCGTCGCCACCGCCGCCGCGGTCCACAACGCGCCGTCCGGGCTGGTCGAGGCCGCCCGTGCGCTCGGCGCGAACAGGTGGCAGTCGGTCCGGGACGTGGTGCTGCCCAGCGCGCTTCCGGAGATCTTCACCGGGATCCGGCTGGCGGTCGGCGTCGCGTACTCGTCGGTGGTCGCCGCCGAGACGATCAACGGGGTGCCCGGCATCGGCGGCATGGTCCGTGACGCCCAGCGCTACTCCCAGACCGACGTGGTCGTGCTCGGGCTCTTCGCCATCGGCCTCTCCGGCCTGCTCATCGACGCCCTGCTGCGGATCGCCGAGGAACGGCTGATCCCGTGGCGCGGCATTAGTTAAAGGAACTGATCGTGCGTAGATTCGCTGCCCTTGTGTCCGTCCTGTTGATCGCGGCCTGCGGTAACGGTGCCGCCAGCGGTGGGGGCGACGCCTCCAAGAAGTCGATCCGCATCGCCTACCAGGCGTTCCCCAGCGGTGACCTGATCGTCAAGCATCAGGGGCTGCTGGAGAAGGCGCTGCCCGACTACCGGATCACGTGGACCAAGTTCGACTCCGGCGCGTCCATCAACACGGCCTTCGTCGCGAAGAGCCTCGACATCGCGGCCATCGGGTCGTCGCCGGTCGCGCGGGGACTGTCGGCGCCGCTGAACATTCCGTACCAGGTGGCCTTCGTCCTCGATGTCGCCGGGGACAACGAGGCCCTGGTCGCCCGCAACGGCAGCGGCGTCACCGACATAGCCTCGCTCAAGGGCAAGAAGGTCGGCACCCCGTTCGCCTCGACCGCGCACTACAGCCTGCTCGCCGCGATCGATCAGGCCGGCCTGAAGGAGTCCGACCTGACCATCGTCGACCTGGAACCGCAGGACATCCAGGCCGCGTGGACCCGGGGTGACCTGGACGCCGCGTACACCTGGCTGCCCTCGCTCGACGAGCTCAAGAAGACCGGCAAGGTCCTGATCAGCAGCCGCCAGCTGGCTACGGCCGGCAAGCCCACCCTGGACCTGGGCGTCGTCTCCACCGCGTTCGCCGACGCGCACCCGGAGGCGGTCGACGCGTGGCGCAAGGTCGAGGCGCAGGCCCTGGAGGTGATCGCGAACGACCCGGCGGCCGCGTCCCAGGCGGTCGGCGCCGAGCTCAACCTCTCCCCGGACGACGCGCTCAACCAGCTCAAGCAGGGCGTCTTCCTCAAGCCCGCCGACATCTCCTCGGCCGAGTGGCTGGGCACCGAGAACAACGTCGGCAAGCTCGCGGACAACCTGGTCAGCGCCGCCGAGTTCCTCAAGTCCCAGCAGAAGATCGACGCGGTGCCGACGCTCGACGCGGTCAAGAAGTCGATCTACGTGAAGGGGTTGCCCAGTGTCCTCGGCTGACGCTGTCGTCATCGACGGGGTGACCCACTCCTACGGAGACGTCACCGCGGTCGGGCCGATCGACCTGACCGTGCCCGCGGGGGAGTTCCTGGTGCTGGTCGGGGCGTCCGGCTGCGGCAAGAGCACCCTGCTGCGACTGATCGCCGGATTCGAGAAGCCCTCCGCCGGTACGGTCGTGACCGCGGGCTCGCCGCCGGTCCCCGGCCGTGGCGCCGGGCTGGTGTTCCAGCAGCCACGACTCTTCCCGTGGAAGACCGTCGGGGGGAACATCGCGCTGGCCCTGCGCTATGCCGGGCTGCCGGCCACCCCGGACCGCATCGAGGAGCTTCTGACCCGGGTCGGCCTGCACGACGTGGCCTCCCGCCGCACGTGGCAGATCTCCGGTGGTCAGCAGCAGCGGGTCGCGATCGCGCGGGCGCTCGCCGTCGACAATCCACTGTTGCTGCTGGACGAGCCGTTCGCGGCGCTGGACGCGCTCACCCGGGAACGCTTGCAGGCCGACCTCCGGCAGGTCAGCGCGGCCTCCGGGCGTACGTGCGTCTTCGTCACCCACAGCGTCGACGAGGCGGTGTTCCTGGGCAGCCGGGTCGTGGTCCTCACCCCGCGGCCGGGGCAGATCGCGCTGGACCTGCCGATCGGTCTGCCCCGCAGCGGCGCCTCCGCCGACGAGCTGCGCGGCTCACCCGAGTTCGCGGCCCTGCGCGCCGAGGTCGGCCACGCCATCCGCGACCGCGCCACCGTCTGAGCGGCCGGCCGGACCCGCGCGAGGTTCCGGTCGCGGTGCCGGTTCCCGGCTGGTTCTCACCGTCGTTGTTCGTCCCTCATGACGACGGTGAGAACCAGCTGGGAACCCGGCACCGGCCCCGGCGGGTGGGATGGGGTCATCATGCCGGGATCCGGGGCGGGACGGGATTTCCGCGCATCGATCAATGCTGATGTATTGGGAGGATGAGACGACGTGCCCTGGCGGCTCTCGCCGCCATCAGCCTCGCCCTGATCGCCTCGGAACCGGCAACGGCCGCCGTCGACGAGGACGCATCGGGGGCGTACGAGGTCTACGACGTACGCACCTCCGCCCAGCGCAACGCGATCGCCCGCGCCGGCGCCGCGATCGACAGCGTCGAGCACGCGGTCGTGCAGATCACCGCGACCCCCGCCGAGGTGCGGCGACTGCAGCGGCAGGGCTTCACCGTGGAGCCGGTGAACCGGGTGCTGGACTTCCCGCCGAGCGACTCGGCGTACCACAACTACGCGGAGATGATCACCGACATCAACGCGATCGTCGCCAAGTACCCGGCGATCGCCGCGAAGCGGGTGCTCGGCAAGAGCTACGAGGGCCGCGACATCGTCGCCGTGAAGATCTCCGACAACGTGGCGACCGACGAGGCCGAGCCGGAGGTGCTCTACGACGCGAACCACCACGCCCGGGAGCACATCACGATCGAGCAGGCGTTGTACCTGATGCACGAGTTCACCGACGACTACGCGGCCGACAGCCGGGTCAAGAAGATCGTGGACAGTCGCGAGATCTGGATCGTCCCGTCGGTCAACCCGGACGGCTCGGAGTACGACATCGCGTCCGGCAGCTACCGGTCGTGGCGCAAGAACCGGCAGCCGAACTCCGGGTCCACGGCGGTCGGCACCGACCTGAACCGCAACTACTCGTACAACTGGGGATGTTGTGGTGGGTCTTCCAGCAGCAAGTCGTCGGAGACCTATCGGGGGCCGTCGGCGTTCTCCGCGCCGGAGACCAAGGTGGTCCGCGACTTCGTGGCCGGCCGGGTCGTCGGCGGGAAGCAGCAGATCAAAGCGGTGATGGACTTCCACTCGTACAGCGAGCTGGTCCTCTGGCCCTTCGGGTACACGACGTCGAAGACGGCACCTGGGCTGACCACCGACGACAACAACGCGCTGGCCACCCTGGGCAGGCAGATGGCCGCGACCAACAACTACACCGCCGAGCAGTCCAGCGCCCTCTACATCACCGACGGTGACCTGCTCGACTGGCTGTGGGGCACCTACAAGATCTTCGCGTACACCTTCGAGATGTACCCGAAGTCCTCGTCCGGTGGCGGCTTCTACCCGCCGGGCAGTGTGATCACGACGCAGACCGCCCGCAACCGGGAGGCGGCGCTGCGGCTCGCCGAGATCGCCGACTGCCCGTACCGGGTGATCGGCAAGGAGAGCACCTACTGCTGAACGCGGTCCCGGTCCAGCGCCGCGTCGATCAGCGCGGCCGGGCCCGGCTTGGCGAAGTAGTACCCCTGCGCGTACCGGTAGCCGAGGGCCTCGAGCCGCACCGCCTGCTCGTAGGTCTCGACGCCCTCGGCCACCGCGCGCAGCCCGAGCGTCGCCGCGATCGTGCTCAGCGAGGTCGCGATCGCCTCCTGCTCGGCGGTGCCGTTCAGCTCGTCGATGAACGACTTGTCCACCTTCAGCGTGGTCACCGGGCAGGTGCGCAGCAGGGTCAGCGACGACTGGCCGGTGCCGAAGTCGTCCAGGGCCACGCCGACCCCCAGCTCGCGCAGCTCCTTGACGGTGCTCAGCGCCGCCCCGCCGCCGAAGACCGCGGTCTCGGTGATCTCCAGGGTGATCTTGTCGGGATCGAGCCGGTACCGGGCCATCGTCGACGCGACCTGATCCGGCAGCTCCGGGTCGAGCAACTGCCGCGCCGAGACGTTGATGTTGACCCGCGGCGCGCGCGGGCCGTGCTCGCGCTGCCACCGGGCCGCGTCCGCGCACGCCGTCTCGATCACCCAGAGGCCCAGATCGAGGATCAGCCCGGTCCGCTCGGCGACCGGGATGAAGTCGGCCGGCGACACCATCGCGCCGTCCGGGGGCTGCCAGCGGACCAGAGCCTCCACCCCGATGATGCGGCCGTCCGGAAGTTCCACGATCGGCTGGTACGCGAGGTGGAACTCGCCGCGGTCCAAGCCCCGGCGCAGCGCCGCGGCCAGGTCGGCGTCGTGCTGCGCGGTGCTGTCCAGCTCCGCGGTGTGCTCCTGGAACCGGTTGGCCCCGGCGTGCTTGGCCGCCTTGAGTGCCAGCTCGGCCCGCCGCAACAGGTCCGGGACGATGTCGTCGCGGCCGGCCGCCACCCCGGCCGTGACCGTCACCAGCAGGTCGTGCCCGTCCACTCGCAGCGGCTGCCGGAACGCCCGGACCAGCCGCTCGCCCAGGTGCCCGTCCTCGCCCGGGACCAGCACCCCGAACTCGTCGCCGAGCAGCCGCGCGACGAACGCGTCGGGCCCGAACGTCTCGGCGATCCGGCCCGCCGCGGCTCGCAGCAGCGCGTCGCCGCGCTCGTCGCCGAGCCGGTCGTTGAGCGTGCCGAAACCGTCGAGGTCGGCGACCGCGACGGTGGCCGGCTCGGTGCGCTCCTGCAGCACGGCGGCGAACCTCCGCCGGTTCGGCAGGCCCGTCAGGTCGTCGTGGTTGGCCTGCTCCTCGAGGCGGTCCAGCAGCACGGTGTTGTCGGAGAGCGCGGCGATCTGCCGGATCACCACGAGGGTGATCAGCATGACCGAGCCGCCGGCCAGCTCCGGCGGCAGGAACCCGAGGTGCAGGGTGACGAAGATCAGCATGCCGACGGTGACCGCGACCGCGGCGTACGGCACCACGCTGATCCGCCGCCATCGCCGCGTCCACCGGGTGCCGACCGGCCGGGCCGGCCGCTCGGGGGAGCGGATCTGCGAGCGCGCGGCCAGGGCGAACATCAGCCCGATCGGCGCCAGCACGATCGCGGTGACGCTCAGGTGCGGCCACGGCCGGAGCAGCGGAAGGAGCAGCCACGAGAGGGGAGGCAGCAGACCGGCCGGGGCCAGGAACCACAGAGCCGGCCCGTGCACCGGGCCCGCGCCGGTGATCCCGATCCGGATCACGGCCAGCACCCCGGTGATCGCGGTGACCAGCATGATCAGGGTCGTGCCGATGGCCAGCCCGGCCATCGGCGCCCCGTGCATCGGCGGCCCGGCCGGATGCGGCATGTCCGGCGCGCCGGCGGGCAACTGCGGGTAGCTCCGCAGGAAGTGCGTGATGATCAGCATCGCCGCGACCCCGACCACCGCGATGTCCAGGCAGATCGCCAGATTCGCCCGCCAGCTCCGGGGTGGGTGCGGGAGGCGCACCATCGCGTACGCGACGGCGGCCACCGAACCCACGTAACAGACCGCGCTGAACAGGTTCATCGAGGTCAGGTGACCGGCCAGCGCTGTCCGCAGGGCATGGGCGACCGTCCCGGCGGTGAGGACGCCGGCCGCGGCCGCGAGCCGCAACCAGAACAGCCGCGCGCTGCCCGCGCTCGCTCCGGCGGCGATCAGGCCCGCGTACGCCGCGGTCCCGGTCGCACCGATCGCGGACGGCCAGAGCAGCCAGGGCGGCGCGTCCCCGAACAGGCCGGCGACGCCGAGCACGACGGCCAGCACGACCCAGACCGAGGCGAGGAGCACGAGCCGACCGGCCACGAGAGCCGGTCGTTGCGTCAGCCGCATGCTCCACCGCCGTATCCGCGCGTTGCCGATCAGTTGACCTGTCCGATCGGCCGGAACGTGGTGAAGCTGAGGTTTCCGCGCCGCTGACAAGAAGTGCGGGCGTGACGCGTCCCCCCAAGTCCGCGTCACGCCCGCACCCCGCCCACCCGCACCGTCCGCGGGTGGCCGTGTCAGCTCAGCGGGACCACCACACCGTGGTGTCCGGCGGCAGCACGATCCCGTCCGGGCCGGCCTCGACCGGGCCGCTGGCGAGCAGCAGCTCACCGGCCCGGGGCAGGGTCACCGGCTCGTCGCCCATGTTGACCACGCACCGGAACACCGGGGCGCCCGTGACCTCGCGCTCGAACGCGAGCACCCCGGACGGCGCGGCGATCCAGCGCAGGTTGTCGATCGCCTGCAGGGCCGGGTCGGTGCGGCGCACGGTCAGCGCCGTGCGGTACAGCTCCAGCGTCGAGCCGGGCACGTCGGCCTGCGCGGCCACGCTCAGCCGCGCCCAGGACTCCGGCTGCGGCAGCCAGCTCCCGCCGCCCTCCGGGCCGAAGCCGTACGGCGCGGTGTCGCCACTCCACGGGATCGGCACCCGGCAGCCGTCGCGGTAGCCGTCCTGGCCCTCGGCGCGGTGGAACGCCGGGTCCTGACGCACCTCCGGCGGCAGGTCGACGACCTCCGGAAGACCGAGCTCCTCACCCTGGTAGAGGTACGCCGAGCCGGGCAGCGCCAGCATCAGCGCGCTCGCCGCACGGGCGCGGCGCAGGCCGGCCTCCTCGTCGACGGCGACCGCCTTGCGCCCCGCGACCTCCCCGTCCCCGGTCTGCATCAGCCGGGTGGTGTGGCGCACGACGTCGTGGTTCGACAGCGTCCACGTGGTCGGGGCGCCCACGGCGCGCATCGCGTCCAAGGACTCGTCGATCATCTGGCGCTGCTCGTGGACGTTCCACGCCGTACCGAGATAGCTGAAGTTGAAGGCCTGGTGCAGCTCGTCCTCGCGGACGTAGTGGGCGACCCGCGCCAGGTTCGGCGCCCACGCCTCGGCGACCGCGATGCGCTCGCCCGGGTACTCGTCGAGGATCTGCCGCCACGCGCGGTAGATCTCGTGCACGCTGTCGCGGTCGAAGCACGGGCTCTCGCCGACGCCCAGGAGGTGCCACTCGGCGTCCGCGCCGACGTCCGGCAGGCCGTCCTCCTTGATCAGGCCGTGCGCGACGTCGATCCGGAAGCCGTCGACGCCCAGGTCCAGCCAGAACCGCAGGATGGTCTTGAACTCGTCCCGGACGGCCGGGTGCTCCCAGTTGAAGTCGGGCTGCTCGGCGGCGAACAGGTGCAGGTACCACTCGCCGTCCTCGACGCGGGTCCACGCCGGCCCGCCGAAGATCGAGGGCCAGTCGTTCGGCGGCAGCTCGCCGTTCTCGCCCTTGCCGGGGCGGAAGTGGTAGCGGTCGCGGAAGAGCGAGCCGGGGCCCTCGGCGAGCGCCTTCTGGAACCACTCGTGCTGGTCGGAGGAGTGGTTGGGCACGAGGTCGACGATGACGCGCAGGCCCAGCGCGTGGGCGCCGGCGATCAGCTCGGAGGCGTCGGCGACGGTGCCGAAGATCGGGTCGACCGTCCGGTAGTCCGAGACGTCGTAACCCGCGTCCGCCTGCGGCGACGCGTAGAACGGGGAGAGCCAGACGGCGTCGACCCCGAGATCCTTGAGGTACGGCAGGCGGGCGGTGATGCCCGGGAGGTCGCCGATGCCGTCGCCGTTGGAGTCAGCGAAGCTGCGCGGGTAGATCTGGTAGATGACCGCGTTGCGCCACCAGGAAGCCGGCGGCGCCTCGACGGTGGGCGGTGCGATCAGTTGATCCGTCATGGCGAGGAAATCTAGCAGGCAACTAACACGTGTTACATAGCCCGACGGCTGCTTTCTTTCTGCAAGTTCTTGCAGAGGTGGGGTTATAGGCGTTTTGCGGCCGAATCGCGCACTATCAGTGACGTGCCAAGTGTTTGGTGCGGGTGCTGATCCTCGCCGCGGATCGCCGAGATCAGGAAGTCGGCGGCCATCCGGCCCTTGGTGACGATCGGCTGCCGGACCGTGGTGAGCCGGGGACGGAACCACGCGGACTCGGCCAAGTCGTCGAAACCGGTCACCGAGACGTCGTCCGGGACGCTGATGCCCAGCTCCTGCAGAGCGTCCACGGCGCCGTAGGCGAGGACGTCGGAAAGGGCCAGGATCGCCGTGGGCTTCCCGGGCGCGAGAGCCTTCGTCGCCCGGTACCCCTCGGCCCGGGTGGCCGGCACCTCGGCGAGGGTCACGTCGCTCATGGTCAGCCCGGCCTCGGCCAGCGCGTCCCCGATGCCGGCCAGCCGCCTGCCGAGAGGGCCGCGGCCGGTCGCCTCCGGAGCGGGGCCGATGGAGAGCACGGCGATCCGACGGTGGCCGAGTTCCAGCAGGTAGCGAGCCACTTCCCGGGCGCCGCCACGGTCGTCCACCTCGACGTGCGGAGCGCCCTCGTGACGGTCCGAGTCGATCAGCACGAACGGGATGCCGCGCCGGTCCAGCTCGGCCACCTCGCCGCGGTCGATCTCCAGCCCGCAGACGATGAAGCCGTCGACGGCGGCGTACGGAATCGCCTTCAGCACCGAGTCCTGCAGCGGCGGGGTGAGCAGGAGCGTGTAGCCCTCCCGGTCGCAGATCTGGCCGGCACCCATCAGGAACCGTGAGTAGTACGGGTTCTCCAGGATCTGCGCCAGCCGCTGCGGCAACAGCACGCCGATCGAGTTGGTGGTGCCGGCCTGCAGCATCCGCCCGAGCGTGTTCGGCGTGTAGCCGAGCTCCTCGGCGACGGCGAGGATCCGCTCCCGGGTGGCGGTCGAGATCCGTTGCGGATTGTTGAACGCGAACGACACCGCCGACCGTGACACCCCGGCCGCTCTGGCGACGTCGGTGGAGGTGGTTTTGCCGGTTTTGAGCGTCTTGGGTGGTGCTGTTTCTGCTGGGCTGTTGGAAGTTCTGGTGGTTCTTGCAACAGGTCGTCGGGTCCGGCCCCGTGGCACGCCTTCCACGTCCTTCTTCGACGGCATCCACGCTCCCCGGGTCCGGCGCCCACCATAACCCAGCCCCCGCCCCCTCCCCGCCACCCCACAACCGTCACCCCACCACCCCATCCGCCACCCCGCCCAGCCCTGGGCCCACTCCGGTCCCGCCGGGCACTCGCGGCCCGCTTCGCGACGGCCAGCTCTCGCAGTCCAGCTCCGCGACGCCCAGCCCACCCAAGCTCCCCGCGCGGGTCACGCCCGCCTGCTGGTGCTCACGGTTGTATTCGGCCCTTAAAACAACCGTGAGCGCCAGCCGACGGGCGTGACGCGCGTCGCGGGGTGAGTGGGTGCTTCGCTGGCGGGCGCTCGCGAGCGGGACTCAGCTCCGGCTGGGCGGCGCGGGCAGGGGTTTCCGGCTGGTGCTCATGGGCGTTATGCGGGACGCATAACGCCCATGAGCACCAGCCGGAACGGTGCGTCGCGCCTCTGGGGTGAGCGCAGCGGCCTCGCGGCCCCGCGCGCGATGACCGTGCCATCCACTCTGTCGCTCGTGGGCGGGTTTTGTGCTTTGAGCGGGACCAGCCGTGGAGGCCGCCCCGGAGGGGTTCGCGTTCTGGCCGGTCAACGGCCTGCGAACCCCGCAGGGGTCCCCGCGGGAGCAGCGGAGAGCAACCACAGCGGAGATAGGACATGAAGATCTTGATTTGAGGTTGGCGTGGCCCAGGAGGCATGGGGCGGCGTGGTGGGGGGTATAGCAATGGTCAGACAACCTGGAGGTGTGCGATGGCTTTCGACGACAAAGTGGACAACAAGGCCGAGGAAATCGGCGGCAAGGCCAAGGAAGGCGTCGGTAAGGCCACGGACGACGAGCAGCTCGAGGCCGAGGGTAAGGCGGACCAGACCAGCGCCAACCTGAAGCAGGCCGGCGAGAAGATCAAGGATGTCTTCAAGTCCTGATTGAGTGCGTGACCGGGCCGGGGCTGTAATCAGCCCCGGCCCGTTCTCATGCGGCGGTGACGGGCACCCGGACCACCGCGTCGAACAGGTAGCCGAGCGTGTTGTAGCGGGCGACCTCCGGCTGCGTGACGCCGTGCACGTCGGTGGCCCGGGCGAGCAGCTCGTGGGCGCCGGCGGCGGGCTTGAAGTCCAACTCCCAGCGCTGCCACGCGCCGTCCCACGACGGGCCGGTGAAGCGGGCGTGCCGCCAGGTCGTGCCGCCGTCGGTGCTGACCTCGACCTTGCGGATCGGGCCGTTCGCGGACCAGGAGCGCCCGGTCAGCCTGACCCGCCGGCCGGCCGTGAACGTGGTGCCGGGTTCCAGCTCGAAGGCGCTCTTGACGACCTGCTTGTCGAAGGGCCGGCCCTCGGCGGGGAACTCCGGGCCGAACAGCCGGTAGAACTGCGTGTTCCACGGGGAGAAGAGCGGCTCGGCGGACACCTCGATCTTGCCGACCCACTTGATCGAGGCAATGCCGATCCAGTGCGGGACGATCAGCCGGACCGGGTGGCCGTGGTCGGGCGGGAGCGGCTCGCCGTTCATCTCGTAGGCGAGCAGCACGTCGTCGAGTGCCTTGGTGAGCGGCATCGGACGGCGGACCGGGCCGAGATCCACCCCGCCGGTGACGTAGTTCGGGTCGAGGCCGGACGCCTGCACGTCGAGGGCGTCGCGGTGCAGGCCGGCCCGGCGCAGAACGGTCGACAGGCGCACGCCGCGCCAGCGCGCCACGCCGACGGCGCCCAGGCCCCAGGCCGTACCGGAGACGGTTTGTCCCTGTTGTGAGGTGAAGTAGCCGCGGCCGTTCCCGGCGCATTCGACGGTGACCGCGTGGGTTTCCGCCGGGAGCCGGCGAAGATCGTCGAGATCGAGGTGTACGGCGTCGCCGCGCAGCCCCGAGCCGGAGATCTCCAGGTTCCAGGTGGACGCGTCGAGCCGCGGCGTGCTGGTGTGATTGCGGACGAAGAACCGGTCGATCGGGACGAAGTAGCCCTGGTCCTTGAGGGCGGACCACTTCGTCTCGGCGTTCGTGCCGAGCACCCGGAACAGCTCGGGCGGCAGCGGCTTGACGATCGGGGAGTCGGCCGCGCGAGCCGGGCTCGGGATCAGACCGGCGGCGCCGACCGCCGTGGCCAGGGCGAACAGGTTACGCCGGGAGAAGCCGCGGGCCCGCCCGGCCGTCCAGTCGCGCAGGCGTGCCTCGTCGTATGCAACCTCATCGATCATGCTGAGGCATCCTATCGAGTCGATGGGACTTGTGGGTAGGCTCCGGGGCATGGACTTCCACTGGTTTCTTCCCACCAACGGCGACAGCCGGGACATCGTCGGTGGCGGTCACGGCACCCCGGTCGGCTCGGCCGGCGGTGTGCGGCCGCTGACCATCGGATACCTGGGCCAGATCGCGCGCAGCGCCGAGCAGCTCGGATTCGTCGGCGCGCTCACCCCGACCGGCGCCTGGTGCGAGGACGCGTGGCTGACCACGGCCATGCTCACCGAGGTCACCGAGCGGCTGAAGTTCCTGGTCGCGTTCCGGCCCGGGCTGATCTCGCCGACCCTCGCGGCGCAGATGTCGTCGACGTTCCAGCGGCTCTCCGGTGGGCGGCTGCTGCTCAACGTCGTCACCGGCGGGGAGTCCAGCGAACAGCGACAGTTCGGCGACTTCCTGGACAAGGACTCGCGCTACGCGCGGACCGCCGAATTTCTCACCGTGGTCCGTGGGTTGCTGCGGGGAGAGACGATCACGTACGAGGGTGAGCATGTCCGGGTCGAGAACGCCCGGCTCACGCGGGTGCCGGAGGTCGCGCCCGCCATCTACTTCGGCGGCTCCTCGAAAGCGGCCGGCCCGGTCGCGGCCGACCACGCCGACGTCTACCTGACCTGGGGTGAGCCGCCCGCCCAGGTCGCCGAGAAGCTCGCCTGGATCCGGACGCTCAAGCCGGACATGAAGTTCGGGATCCGGCTGCACGTGATCACCCGCGACACTGCCGAGGCGGCCTGGGCGGAAGCGGCCCGGCTCCTGCAGAACGTCTCCGAGTCCGACATCGCCGGAGTGCAGGCCGGGCTGCGCACGAGCGAGTCCGAGGGGCAGCGGCGGATGCTCGACCTGCACGGCGGCAACCGGGACGGCCTGGTCGTGTCGCCGAACCTGTGGGCCGGGGTGGGGCTGGTCCGCGGTGGCGCCGGGACCGCGCTGGTCGGGAGCCACACCGAGGTCGCCGACCGCATCGAGGAGTACGCGGCGCTCGGCATCTCCGAGTTCATCCTCTCCGGGTATCCGCATCTGGAGGAGGCGTACTGGTTCGGCGAGGGCGTGCTCCCGGAGCTGCGCCGTCGCGGCGTGTGGCAGCACCCGGCGGGGGAGAAGAACACGACGCCGGCCGCCATCCCGTTCGCCGGAGTCCCGGCCCCTGCCCCGTCCTGACGTCGCGAGCCGTGAGCGCCGGCTGGCGCTCACGGCTCGCGACGGGCCTTCTACGAACCGTGAGCGCCGGCCGGGTCAGTTCCTGTCGACGGCCTCCCCGTCCGGGGTGCCGCTCTCCTCCGCGGCCGGCGCGTGCGGGCGGCCCGGCCACCAGAAACGGTCCCCGAGAATCGTGGCCAGGGCCGGGACCAGGACGGTACGGACGAGCAGCGTGTCCAGCAGCACCCCGATCATCACGATCACGCCGATCTGGGTCAGCGTGATCACCGGCAGCACCCCGAGGACCGCGAACACGGCCGCCAGCAGGATGCCCGCGCTCGTGATCACCGCGCCGGTGACCGCGACCGCGTGGACCATCCCGTCCCGCGTGCCGCGCTTGCCGGCCTCCTCCCGTGCCCGCGTGACCAGGAAGATGTTGTAGTCCACCCCGAGCGCCACCAGGAACAGGAACGAGAAGAGCGGCACCTGGTTGTCCAGCGCGTGGTCGAACAGGAACGATCCGGCCCCGAGCGCCGCGGCGTAACTGAGGATCACCGTGAGGATCAGGAGCAGGGGCGCGACCAGGGCCCGGAGCAGGACCACCAGCACGAGCAGCACCACGAGCAGGATCACCGGGGCGATCACCTCGAGGTCGTGCCGGGTCGCGTTGCGGGTGTCCAGACTGGTCGCGACACTGCCGCCGACGAGCGCCCGCCCGTCCAGCTCCGAGCGCAGAGCGCGGATCGCGTCGAACGCCTCGGTCGTGTCCGGCGCCGCGTCGAGGATCACCTGGATGCTTGCCTGCGACGCGGTCTGCTCGGCGATCCGGGCCTGCGCGACCCCGGGCGTCCCGGAGACCGCCGACAGCACCGACGGCGCCTGATCCGGGCTGGTCAGCACCACGGTGGGGCTGGCCGCGCCGGCCGGGAAGTACTTCGACAGCGTCTCCAGCCCGGCCACCGACTCGGACTCGACCCGGAACTGCTCGGTCTGTGACAGCCCGAGCCGGGTGCCGAGCGCGCCTGCCGAGAGCACGCCCAGGATGATCACCGAGGCGACGGTGACCGCGACCGGCTTGCGGGAGACGGCCCGGCCGATCCGCGCCCAGACACCCTTCTCCGCCTCGACGCCGGCCTGACCGACCCGTGGCACGAACGGCCAGAACAGTCCACGCCCGCAGATCACCAGCGCGGCCGGCAGCACCAGCAGCGCGAAGAGCGCGGCGACCGCGATGCCGGCCGCGGCCGTGACGCCCAGCGACACGTTGCTCTCCAGGCTGGCCAGCAGCAGGGTGAGCAGGCTCAGGATGACCGTGCCGGCGCTCGCGGCGATGGCCGGCCCGGCGCCGCGCAACGCCCTGGCCATCGCCGTGAACCGGTTCTCGTGGTGGTGCAGCTCCTCGCGGTAGCGCGAGATCAGCAGCAGCGCGTAGTCCGTGCCCGCGCCGAAGACCAGCACCGTCACGATGCCCGTGGTCGAGCCGCTGACCGGCAGGCTGGTGTGCTGCGAGATGAGCGCGACGATCCCGGTCGTGACCCGGTCGGCGAGACCCACCACGAAGAGCGGGACCAGCCAGAGCAGCGGGCTGCGGTACGTCACCAGGAGCAGCAGCGCGACCACCACGACGGTGACCAGCAGCAGGCGCGTGTTCGCCCCGGTGAAGCTGTCCGCCAGGTCGGCGCTGAAGCCGGCTCCGCCGGTGACCTGCGCGGTCACGCCGGCCGGCAGCCCCTCCCCGACCTTGGCGCGCAGGTCGGCGACCTGCTTGATGGTCTCGTCCGACGAGACGCCGGCCGGCAGCGGCACCGAGACGATCGCCGCTTTCCGGTCGTCGCTGAGGATCGGCCGGCCCAGGCTCTGGACGGTGGCCAGGTCGGTGTCGGCGAGCGCCTGACCGCCCTTCGCGACCACGATCAGGGCCGCTGACGTCCGGCCGGAGGGCAGTTCCTTCTGCAGCTGAGCTACCCGGGTGGACTCGGCGGATGACGGCAGCGAGGCGTTCGGATCGTTCGTGGTTCTCGTCGACCCGGAGAGGCCGATCACCAGACCGCCGAGCACCAGGGCCAGGAGCAGCGTCGCCCATGCCCGTCTCATGAAGCCTCCAACCTGAAGAATCTCGATTGCCGAGATTCTTACCCGTCGTGGCAGGATCTGCAACACTGACACCGTGGAGGAAACAGAAACCCTCGCCGGGGAAACGGCCGAACGGCAGCGGCTGCGATCCCGGCTCGTCGATCTGCTCAACGCGTACTCCAGCGAGGCCAACCACATCGGGCACGCCTTCGCCGGCCGCAACAACCTGCACGGCCCCGACCTGCACGCGCTGCTCGCCGTGATGCACGCCGAGCGGGCCGGCGCGCCGCTGACCCCGGGCCGGCTCGGCGAGGCGATGGGACTCTCCTCCGGCGCGACGACCGCGATGATCGACCGGCTCGAACGCGGCGGGCACCTGCGGCGGGCGCGGGAGAGCACCGACCGGCGGGTCGTGCACCTGCGCTACGGCGAGTCCGGGATGTCACTGGCCATGGCGTTCTTCACCCCGCTCGCGCCGCGCACCGACGCCGTGATGGAGAAGTTCGACGTCGCCGAGCTGCAGGTGGTGGAGAGATTCGTACAGGGAATGGTCGACGCCCTTCTGGATTATCGCCACGAGCTGCGTGACCGGGGATAACGCACCCGGGCCGCAACGTGCGGTTCGCCAAGGTCGGGCCTCGCGCCGCCGATCTGCGAACTCGTGCGAACCGAGCCCCTGCTGTCCCAGGCCGACGACCTCCTCGCCCGTGGTCGTGCGGAGAATGCCGCCCACCTGCTCGCGCCGATCGTCGGCCGGCAACCCGAGAACGTCGACGCCTGGCACCGGATGGCCCGGGCGCACCTCGCGATGGGCGACTTCGACGCCGCCCTGCGCGCCGCGAAAGCCGCCTGGCACTTCGACCCGAACGGGCCGGAGACGCTGTACTGGGTCAGCCGGGCCGCGACCGAGCTGGGACGGCACCGCGAGGCTATCGACGCCGCGCTCGACGGCTGCCGCGAGGACCCGGGCAACCCGCTCCTGCACAACCGTCTCGCCGAGGCCCAGCTGGCGGCCGGGCGGGTCGGGGACGCGCTCGACGGACTGAAGATCGCCGTCGAGCTGGCCGGCTACGACGCCGGTCTGCACGTCACCCACGGCCGTGCGCTGTTCGCGGCGGGCCGCCCGCTCAGCGCCCGTGAATCGCTCGGCCGGGCGCTCGCCCTCGAACCCGGGCACGCCGGGGCACACCGGACCCTCGCCCTGTTCGAGATCGCGATGGAGTCCGTCGTCGACGCGTCGTCACTGGCCCAGGCCGCCGACGAGTTCGCACAGTCCCTGCGCGTCGGGCCGGCCGGCCGGGTCGACGAGCGCGCGATCCTTGCCCGGGACGCCATGGGCTACGCCGCGCGCGTCACGCTCACCTGGTGCCTGATCTTCCTGATCGGGCTGGGAGTGCTGGGCGCGACGTCACTGGTCTCCGTGCCGGCCGGGCTCTACCTGGCGATCTTCTGCCTGGGCGCGGTCGCCGGGTGCGGTGCCTTCGTGTTCCGGAACGCTCTGCACCACAAGCTTTGACCCTCTTGCGCGTACGGCGCGAGCCCGTCCCGTCCCCGGCCTTTCGGCGCGCGACGCGGTAGGTACGTGCGGCGCGATCCCCTGCCGTCCCCGGCCTCCCGGCGCGACGCCCTCTTCGGGCCGGCTCCCACGGTGGTTGTTCGTGCCTCATAACCACGGTGAGGGCCAGCTCGGGGCGTGACGCGCGCTGCGTGCTCAGCCCCGTACGGGCCTCGCGCACGTTTCGCGGCGAGCCTTGCGCACGTTTCGGCCGCGCCGGGCTGAGCGGGCCTACGCGGTGGTGAGTTTGCGGAGGATTCGGGCGAGGGCGGCCCGGTCCGACGGGTCCAGGGAGGCGAAGACGCGTTCGCCGGCCGCGGCGCGGGCGGACTTGATGCCGGCGCCGGTCGCCCGGCCGTGGTCGGTGAGGGCGACGAGCGTGGCGCGGCGGTCGGCCGGGTCGGGGTGACGTTCGACCAGGCCGCGGTCCTGCAGGTCGTCGACGACCTCGGTGGCCGAGCGCGGGGCGATCCGGAGTCGCTCGGCGAGCGCGCTGAGCCGCATCGGGCCGCCGGAGAGCAGCACGCTCAGCGCGCGGCCCTGTGACGGCGCGATGCCCCAGGGCTCCATCTCGCGCCGGGTCTGTTCCCGCATGCGCCTGCTGACCGCCCAGAACACCTCGTGCAACGACTCCTCTTCCACGGGAACAAGCTATCAGCGATTACCGTTGTAGCCTCATGTTGAGGTAACCTCAGCTTGTTACCGGCGTACCGAGGAAAGGTCTGCACTTGGCTGACAAACCAGGGCGGGGCGCGGGACGAACCGTGACCCCCGCGGAGAAGGCGCAAGCCCGATCCGTCTCACTGCGCCGCATCGGCGCGTTGTTCATCGGTCACCGCAAGCAGCTCGCGCTCGTGGTGGCGATCATCGTGGTGGCGTCCGTGCTCGGCATGGCGTCGCCGTTCCTGCTCCGTGAGATCATCGACGTCGCCCTGCCGCACAGCGACCTGCGACTGCTGTCGTGGCTGGTCGCCGGCATGATCGTGGTCGCCGCGATCACGTCCGTGCTCGGCGTGGTGCAGACGTGGATCTCCACGACCGTCGGCCAGCGGGTCATGCACCGGCTGCGCGTCGACGTCTTCAGCCACCTGCAGCGGCAGTCGGTCGGCTTCTTCACCAGGACGCGTACCGGCGAGGTGCAGTCCCGGATCACCAACGACATCGGCGGCATGCAGTCGGTGGTCACCTCGACCGCCACCAGCATCGCGGCCAACCTCACCACGGTGGTCGCCACGATCGTCGCGATGGTCGCGCTGACCTGGCAGCTCACCCTGATCTCGCTGCTGGTGCTGCCGCCGGCGATCCTGCTGACCCGCCGCGTGGCCCGGATGCGGCAGAAGATCACCGCGGCCCGTCAGCGCGAGCTCGCCGAGCTGAACGTGATCATCGAGGAGGGCCTGTCGATCAACGGCATCCAGCTCTCCAAGACGATGGGCGCCGGCGCCGCGCAGATCGAGCGCTTCACCGGCTCGTCCGGCCGGCTGATCGACCTGGAGCTGCGCTCGGAGCTGGCCGGCCGCTGGCGGATGGCCGCCATGAACATCATCTTCGCGGTCATCCCGGCAACGATCTACCTGGCCGCCGGCCTGCCGTTCGCGGCCGGCGCGATGAGCATCGGCACGCTCGTGGCGTTCACCGCGCTGCAGGGCAACCTGTTCCGGCCGCTGATGAGCCTGCTCGACGTGAGCGTGACGATGACCAGCTCGCTGGCGCTGTTCGCCCGCATCTTCGAATACCTCGACCTGCCGGTCGAGATCTCCTCTCCCGCGTCGCCCGTGCGGCTGGACCGGGTGCATGGTCACCTGCGGTTCGAGGACGTCTCCTTCGCGTACGACGAGCATGCTCCCGCCCTCGCCGCCATCGATCTGGACGTGCCCGCGGGGAGCTCGCTCGCGCTGGTCGGTGAGACCGGGTCGGGCAAGAGCACGACCGCGGCCCTGATCGCGCGGCTGCACGACCCGACCGCGGGTCGCGTGACGATCGACGGGGTCGACCTGCGGGATCTGGCACTGACCGACCTCGCGGACATCGTCGGCGTGGTGAGTCAGGAGACGTACCTGCTGCACACGACGATCAGAGAGAATCTGCGGTACGCGAAGCCGTCCGCCACGGACGCGGAGATCGAGGCCGCCTGCCGGGCCGCGCAGATCCACTCGCTGATCGCGGCGCTCCCCGACGGGTACGACACGATGGTCGGCTCGCGTGGCCACCGCTTCTCCGGTGGGGAGAAGCAGCGGATCGCGATCGCCCGGACACTGCTCCGCGACCCGCGCATCCTCGTGCTCGACGAGGCCACGAGCGCGCTGGACAACGAGACCGAGCGGGCCGTGCAGCGCGCGTTCGACGAGCTGTCCCGCGGCCGCACCACGGTCACCATCGCCCACCGGCTCTCCACGGTCCGCGACGCCGACCAGATCGTGGTCCTCGACCACGGCCGGGTCCTGGAGTCCGGGGACCACGACAGCCTGATCGCGGCGGGTGGCCGCTACGCCACGCTGGCCCGGGCGGGTCAGCCCGCCACGGCCGACGCCAGGTGATCCGGCTTTCGGCAGCGGCCGCGGCCGGACGCCGTACGTCCGGAATTGATCGTCGCCAGGATCAGCGGTTGCGGCGGAGGGCGTCGGACCAGCCGGTGATCTCCGTGGCCTCGCGCCCGCGCGGGCCCACGTAGTCCGCCGACGGGCGGATGATCTTGCCGAGGCGCTTCTGCTCGAGGAGGTGCGCGCTCCAGCCGGCCGTCCGCGCACAGGTGAACAGCGCGGTGAACAGCTCGGCCGGCACGCCCGCGAAGTCCAGCACCACCGCGGCCCAGAACTCGACGTTCGTCTCCAGGACCCGGTCCGGCTTGCGTTCGCGCAGCTCGGCCAGTGCCGCCAGCTCCAGTTCCCGGGCCACCTCGAAGCGCGGCGCGCCCAGCTCAAACGCGGCCTCCCGCAGGATCCGGGCACGCGGGTCCTCCGCCCGGTAGACCGCATGACCGAAACCCATCAGCCGCTGCCCACTGTCGAGGACGCCGCGCACGTACTGCCGGGCGTCGCCCGACCGCTCGACCGCCTCGATCATGCCGAGCACGCGGGCCGGCGCGCCGCCGTGCAGCGGGCCGGACAGTGCCGCGATCGCCGCCGAGACGCAGGCCGGCACGTCCGCGCCGGTGCTCGCGACGACCCGGGCGGTGAACGTGGACGCGTTCATGCCGTGCTCGGCGGCACACACCCAGTACCGGTCGAGCGCCGCCACGTGCCGCGGATCCGGCTCGCCCTGCCAGCGGATCATGAACTGTTCGGTGGCGTTGCGTCCCGCGTCGACCAGACTCTGCGGGACGGCGGACTGCGCGCCGCGGGCGGCCTGCGCGACGTAGGAGAGGACCATCGCCGACGTACGGGCGACGTCGTCCCGTGCCTGGGCGTCGTCGATGTCGATGAGCTGCCGCAGACCCCACCGCGGGGCGAGCATCGACACCGCGGCCTGCGCGTCGGCGCGGACGTCCCCGGAGCTCACCGGGATCGCGGACGGCTCGGCAGCCGGCAGCGGACGGTCGAAGTCACCGTCGGCGAGCAGGCCCCAGACGTCCGCGAACGACACGTGGCCGGCGAGGGAGCGGATGTCGACCCCGCGATAGCGGAGCGAGCCGCCGTCCCGGTCGGGTTCGGCGATCTCGGTGTCGAACGCGACGACACCGGCAAGTCCTGGCTTGACAGTCAACATGCCCTTCACGATTCGACTTGACGGACAGCCAGTCAATGTTGATCCAGTCAACATGAGAAAATGCGCACATGCGGCAGTTCCTCACCACCGACCAGGTCGCCGAGCGGCTCGGCGTCAAACCGGCGACCGTCTACGCCTACGTCAGCCGCGGCCTGCTGCCCAGCCGGCGTAACGCCGCAGGCAAGGGGAGCCTGTTCGCCAAGGCCGACGTCGACGCGCTGATCGCCGGCCGCAAACGCGCCACCCCGAACATCCAGACCGGCGTCACGCTGATCCGCGACGGCGGGCTGTTCTACCGCGGGCACGACGCGACAGAGCTGGCGCGGGACTCGACGTACGAGGCGGTCGCGAACCTCCTCTGGACCGGCGAACTCGATCATGCGCCGTTCCCGGCGAACCCGGAGTTCGTGACCCTGGCGTCCCGGGTCGGAGCACTGCTCCCGAGCTCGGCGCGGCTCGCCGACCGGCTGCGGGTCACGGTCGCGGCGATCGCGGCGGCGGACCCGCTCCGCTTCGACACCACGCCGGCCGCGGTCCAGGCCACCGGTCGCGCCCTGACCGCGACGATGGTCGCGGCGCTCCCACTCCGTGCCCCGTCCCCGGCCGCCTCACCCTCGACCGGTCCGGCGCCGGTCGCCTCCGACCCCAGCCCCGGCTCCGACCTGGGGCCCGACCCCGATCCCGGCTCCCGCTCCGGCCCTGCGCTGGTTGCCCTCGGCTCCGCACCGATTGCTGAGGTGCTGTGGCCCCGGCTGACCGCGCAGGTGATGTCCGAAAGTGGTCGGCGGACGATGGAGGCCGCGCTGATCCTGCTCGCGGACCACGACATCGCCGCGTCGACGCTGGCCGCGCGGGTCGCGGCGTCGACCCGGGCCCATCCGTACGCGGTGGTCGGCGCGGGACTCGCGGCGCTCGACGGGCCGCTGCACGGTGCGGCGAGCGAACACGTGTACCCGCTGCTCGTGCGAGCGCTCGCGGGGGAGGACCCGGTGCAGGTCGTCTCCGAGCATCTGCGGGTCAGCGGCGGGATTCCCGGGTTCGGCCACCCGCTCTACCCGTCGGGCGATCCCCGGGCCGCGGCGCTCTTCGCGCTCCTGGGTGATCATCCGGTGCACGAGGCCGCGTGTGGGCTGGCCGACGCCGTACGCAGCAGATCCGGAATCATGCCCAACATCGACCTGACGCTGGCGGCCTTCGCACTGCGGTACGGGATGCCCGCGGATGCCGGTGAGGCGGTCTTCGCCGTGGCGCGCACCGCGGGCTGGCTGGCGCACGCCCTCGAGGAGTATGCGAACCGCCCGGCCCGCTTCCGCCCCACCGGCCAGTACTCAGGCCGTCCACCCGCCTGAACCCGATCCCCCAGCACGGACGGCCCGGTTGCCCGCGGTCGGGTGCCGGGCTGGCACTCAGGGTTGTATTAGCCCGCCGATACAACCGTGAGCGCCGGCCGAGCCGCAGCGGCTGGTGCTCAGGGTTGGGAAAGCGGCCCGATACAACCGTGAGTGCCAGCCGAGCCGCCGCGGCTGGTGCTCACGATTGGGAAAGCGGCCCGAAGCAACCGTGAGTGCCAGCCGGGGGCTCGCGCCGCGGCTGGGCGGTGATCACGACGTACCTCCGGAGCAACCCGAACCCGGAACGGCCGCGCGCGGCGGCAGAAACCGCGACCGAAGCGGGGGCCGCCTGGCGAGCACCGCAACCAACAGCGGACCGCGTGTGGCGGCAGCGGCCGTGCCCATCAGCGGGGCCGCCCGGTGAGCACAGCGGACCGCGAGTGACCAGCCGGACGGACGCGAGCTACGCCTGGTAACGGTCGTAGAAGACGACCTCCTCCAGCGGCCGGCGTTTCGGCTGCGCCCACCGGCCCTTGCTCGGGTAGCCGAGCGGGATCAGTGCCATGGTCAGCGCGTTCTCCGGAAGACCCAGGAGGTTGCGTACGTCTTCCTCGTGCCCGATGTGCAGCGTCGTCAGCGTCGCGCCGAGGCCGTGGGCGCGGGCGGCCAGGATCAGTTGCTGCACGGCGCCGTAGATGGAGGAGCCGAGGCGGGGGTTGCTGGATTTCGCCGCGCCGAGGATCGCCGGGATGATCCAGACCGGTGCCTCTTCGAGGTGGGCGGCGAGGTGGTCGGCGGCGAGGAAGCTGCGCTTGCTCATCGGGCCGTCGTCGCCGGCGTTGAGGATCTCGTCGCGCCGGGAACCGTAGTGCCGCTCCCAGCCTTCGCGATACCAGTCGGCGATCGGTTTCTTCAGCTCCGGGTCGCGGACCACGATCCAGACCCAGGGCTGGCTGTTGCCGCCGGACGGGCCACGGATCGCGGCGTCCAGGATGTCGCGGATGACGTCGTCGGCGATCGGCTCGGTCGAAAGGTAGCGGCGGGCCGGGGTGGAGTGCAACGCCTCCAGCAGGCGGAGGTCCTGCGGCGCGGGATTGGTCATGATCCGCAGCCTAGGCGAGGGCGCGACAGCACACCGAGCAGTCCCGTCCGACCCGGAACAGTCCCTGGCGAGGCAGCGGGAAGCACGGCTCAGCGGACGGTCCAGGCGAGGACGTCTCCGGCCGGACCGGCGATCCGGATCTGGGCGCCGTGTCCCGCCGCGCCGTCGAACGTGATCTCCCACCGCTGCGTCACCCCGGCGTGCAGCGTGAACGCGACCGGCGGCACCGCCCTGCCGGCGGCCGGCGTCGTGTCGGGGCCGGTGGCGTGGTGCAGCCGGGCCATCGCCGGCCCGAACTCGTAGGTGCCGCGCAGCACCTGGACGGTCACCCGCACTGCGTAACGGTCGGCGGTCGACAGTGTCCCGGCGACCGTGACCCGGGCGGCCAGCTCCGGCGTACGAACGTCCTGGCCGACGCCGAGGGGCTGGGCCGCGCTGATCGGGGCGGTGAACGTGGGCGGTGAGGCGGTGGGAACCGGTGCCGCCACCGGCTCCGGACCGCAGCCCGCCAGGGATCCCCCGATCAGCGTGGCGATCATCAATGTCGCTCTCCGCATGGGTTCCATCAAACATCGGACTTCTGGTTCCGCAACTCCTCGAACGGGGGACATTCGCGGTCATGACGCCTCTGACCAGGCATTATCGGCCGTCCCATGTCGACATCCCGACTATGAGAAGAAGCCGCATGTCCGAGAAATCGGTCACCTGGCCGCGGATGGCGCACGGCACCGGGCCGGGGCACGGAACAGGAGGCCGGGCGGCGCCCCCTCACGCCGCCCGGCCTCGGCTCACGCCCGTACGGAAGCCAGCATCGGCCGTACCAGCCCCGCGAACTCGTCCGGTCGCTCGATCTGCGGCATGTGTCCGGTGTCCGGGAACATGTGCCATTTCGCATGCGGGAACGCGGCCCGCGCCGCCGCCAGGTGATGACTGGGAAGGATCATGTCCCGCTCACCCCAGACGATCATCGTGGGCTGACTCGACCCGGCCAGCGACGCCAGCAGCGAGGTCCGCCACGCGGCCGCCACCCCGCGGAACCCGCCGAGCTCCTTGGCGATCTCCAGGTAGACCGGCGCGAAGTCCGGCTGCCGCGCGATCCTGATCGCCATCTCGACCCGCTCCGGCGTGACCAGCGCCCGATCCCGGAAGAGCGTCCGCTCCACGCGGGGCGCGGTCCGCGTGTCGATGCGCCGCAGCAACTGCCGGCCGAGCCCGGGGATCGACAGGATCCGCAGCGCCCAGGTCACCTCCTTGCCGAACCCGGCGCTGTTCACCAGCGTCAGCGTCGTGACCCGTGACGGGTCGGCGGCGAGCAGGGTCATCGACACCGCGCCGCCCAGCGAGTTGCCCATCAGGTGCACCGGCCGGGTCTCGCCGAGCGTGTCCAGCGTCGCCCGGACGCCGTCGGCGAACGTGGACAGCGTGGCCGGCTCCGGCATCCGCTGGGAGAGCCCGAACCCGGGCATGTCGATGCTGATCACCCGGTACGCGTCGTCGAACCGCGAGTGCTGCAGCGACCAGTCCTCCAGGCTGCGCCCGATCCCGTGCAGGAGCACCACCGGCGGCGCCTCCGGGTCACCGGTCTCGTGGATGCGGATGCGCGATCCCCGTACGTCCAGGTAGTTCATCGGCCCGCACCGACCCGGGGCCGGGTGGCGGCCTTGACCGAGACGGAGGTCAGCCTCCTGATGATCTCGGCGGAGCCGGCGGGGAGCAGGCGTTGCAACAGGTCGGGGCCCTTGGCGTTGGCGGCGATCAGCAGCCGTGCCTTGCGGCTCCGGACGGCGCGCAGGATCTGCTCGGCGGCCTTGTCCGCGGGGAAGCTGAGCAGCGCGGCGAAGAGCTTGCGGGTCGGCGCGATGTCCGATTCCGGCACGCCGTCGCCGATCAGCGCGCTCTCCGCGATGCGGGTGCGGATGCCACCGGGGTGCACGGTGGTGACGCCGATCCCGTTCTCGATCAGTTCGCCGCGCAGCGACTCGCTGAGGCCGCGCAGCGCGAACTTGCTCGCGCAGTACGCGCTCTGCCCCGGCGGCGCGATCAGCCCGAACAGGCTGGAGACGTTGACCAGGTGGCTGCCCGGGCTCGCCCTCAACGCCGGCAGCAGCGCGTGCGTGAGCAGCATCGGGGCGCGGAAGTTCACGTTCATGACGTGCTCGAACTGGTCCACGCCGACCTGGTCGAAACGTCCGCCCAGGGCCACGCCGGCGTTGTTGATCAGCAGACCGAGGGAGGCCGGGACGCGGCTCGCCACCTGGTCGACGGCCGCGCGGTCGGACAGGTCCGCCACGATCGTCTCCACCGACCGGCCGGGGTGCACATTGCGGATCCGCGTGGCGACCGGCTCCAGCCGGGAGCCGTCGACGTCGACCAGGACGAGATTGCTGCCGCGGTGCGCCAGGCCGTAGGCGAGTTGCTCGCCGATGCCGCTGGCGGCGCCGGTGAGCACTGCCGTGCGACCGGCGAACCGGTAGGGATCGAGACGGGTCATCGGACCACCTCAGGGTTGGGGACGGGAGCGGTACGCGGGGTGAACGTCATGTCCTGGGTCACGTCGGCGCGGGGCGTGGTGAGCACGTCGCGCAGGTAGTTCTGCCGGACCAGCCACGGGTCGCGGTCGCCCTGCCGGGGGAACTTCTCCAGCGCGCGCTGGACGTACCCGGAGGAGAGGTCGAGCAGGGGACGACCGGAACCGGTCAGCGGGACCGGGGTGGCGACGGCGAGATCGTTGCGGTCCAGGTGGTCGAGCAGCTTGAGGACGTAGCGGTGGGACAGGTCGGCGCGCAGCGTCCAGGACGCGTTGACGTAGCCGATGCAGTACGCGAAGTTCGGCACGCCGGAGAGCATCATGCCCCGGTACGCCGCCTGCTGACCGATCTCGATCGGGGTGCCGTCGAGGCTGACCCGGATGCCGCCGACCGCCTGCAGCGACAGGCCGGTCGCGGAGACCACGAGGTCCGCCTCCAGCACCTTGCCGGACCTCAGCCGGATGCCCTCCGGGACGAACGTGTCGATGTGGTCGGTGACGACCGACGCGCGGCCGGACGTGATGCTGTGGAACAGGTCGCCGTTCGGGATCACGCAGAGCCGCTGGTCCCAGGGGTCGTAGCGCGGCTTGAAGTGCTCGTCGACGTACCCCGGGTTCTTCAGGAAGCGGCCGGCCAGGCCCTGCAGGATGCGGCGGACCTGCTTCGGGCGCTTGCGCGCGAGCTGGTAGAAGAGCTGGGTGGCCAGGACGTTCTTGCTACGGGCGACCCGGTTCGCGGCCTTCGGCGGGAGGACGCGGCGGGCCAGGTTCGCGATGCCGTCCCGGTTCGGCAGCGGCAGCACGTACGTGGGGGAGCGCTGCAGCATAGTGACGTGCTTCGCGTCGGCGGCCATCGCGGGGACCAGGGTGACCGCGGTGGCGCCGCTGCCGATGATGACGACGCGCTTGTCCCGGTAGTCGAGGTCCTCCGGCCAGAACTGCGGATGGACGAGCCTCCCGCCGTACGACGCGACCCCGGGGAAGTCGGGCAGGTAGCCCTCGTCGTAGCTGTAGTAGCCGGCACAGGCGTACAGGAATCGCGCGGTGTAGACCTCGCCGCTCTCCGTTCTCAGCGACCAGCGCGCGTCCGCGGCGGACCAGTCGGCGCTCACCACCCGCGCCCCGAACCGGATGTGTCCCGTTATCCCCGCCTCGTCCGCCGTGTCCTCGATGTACCGCCGGATCTTGTCCCCGGAGGCGAGCGACTCCGGCTCCCGCCACGGCCGCCACGGATAGCTCAACGTGAACATGTCCGAATCGGATCGCACCCCGGGATAGCGGAAGAGGTCCCACGTCCCGCCGATCGCGTCCCGGGCCTCCAGGATCGCGTAGGTGTCGGCGGGCCGCTGCTTCTGCAGCCGCCAGGCCGCCCCGATCCCGGACAGCCCGGCACCGATGATCACCACGTCGAAGTCGTTCACGAGGCCACCACCGCGGGGAACCAGGGCGGCGTCCCGGTGCCGCTGATCCGCACCCCGCCCCACGGGTCGGGCTCGCTCAGCCGTACCGCCGTCTCCGCCGCTCCCGGGATCACGATGACCGCCTTGCGCAGGCCGCCGCTGACGCGTTCCCGCAGGTCCTCGACCGGGTTGGTGCGCCCGGCCCAGCGGAAC
Source organism: Actinoplanes cyaneus (assembly GCF_016862095.1). Classification (GTDB taxonomy): domain Bacteria; phylum Actinomycetota; class Actinomycetes; order Mycobacteriales; family Micromonosporaceae; genus Actinoplanes; species Actinoplanes cyaneus. The sequence continues at coordinate 112,396 of NZ_BOMH01000020.1, read as the reverse complement.
CGGCCCTCGATCGGCTCGAAGTGCGCGGACATCCGCACCTCGACCGCCACCTCACCGTGGTCCAGCCTCAGCGTCGCCGGCCCGCGGTACTCCTCCTCGTCCGTCACGTGGTCGCCCACCCTTCCTGTTGAGCCGCCAAGCCGCCGGGCGTGTCCGCCGCGCGACTGATTCCGGAGACGCCACCCCAGAGGAACGTCGTCAGGTACTCGCCGAGCGCCTCGCGGCTGATCGGCTGCTGCTGCCGGAGCCACCAGTCGCCGACCGACTGGACGTAACCGACCACGCCGTACGCCCAGGGCAGTGACGCCCCGGAGTCCAGCCCGCGCGCTCGCAGCCGGTCGCCGAAGATCCGCGCCAGACCGCTGGCCACCGTGTCCACCACGTCGGCGACCACGTCGCGATGCCGGGCGATGTCCGGCTGGTGCACGACGAACCGGTAGAGGTTCAGATCGCCCTCGATGTGCGCCAGGTAGACGTCGATCGCCGCGGCGATCGCGGCCCGCTCCTCGCGCATCGCCGCGACCGCCGGGATCATCGCGTCCAGCACCATCGCGCCGGCCGCCTGCCCGACCGCGAGCCACAGCTCGGACTTGTCGGCGAAGTACCGGTAGAGCACCGGTTTGCTCACGCCGGCGTGCGCGGCGATCGCCTCCATGCCGACATCCGGCCCGTGCTGCCGGATCGCCTCGACGGCCGCGGCGGTGAGTTCCGCGCGGCGCTGTTCGCGATGACCGTCCCATCGACCGCGGCGACCGTCGGTGTTGACGGGAGGAGTGACCGAGTTCATAGTACTAGAAGTAACTGTTACCGCCGGTAACGTCAAGTACCTGGACCTTCTGGAGGGCCGATGACAGTGACAGATCGGGACCGCACCGCCACCCGGCTCCTGCGGTCCTCCGCCGAGCACTCCTACGACCCCGAGATCGAGATCGACTGGGAGGCCCCGTTCGCCGACGGGAAGTACTTCGTCCCCGCCCACCGGTCGAGCCTCTACGGCACCGCGCTCTGGGACCGGATGTCCGAGGACCAGCGGATCGAGCTCACCAAGCACGAGGTCGCGAGCATCGCCGGGCTCGGCGTCTGGTTCGAGACGATCCTGATGCAGTTGCTCATCAGGGGTTACTTCAAGCAGGACCCGACCGCCCCGCACGCGCAGTACGCGCTCACCGAGATCGGCGACGAGTGCCGCCACTCGGTCATGTTCGGCAAGATGATCGCCCGCCTCGGCACCCCGGTCTACCGCCCGCAGGGCATCGACGAGTTCCTCGGCAAGTGGATCGCGCACACCGCCACCGGCCCGCGCATGTTCGCCGCGATCCTGATCGCCGAGGAGATCCTGGACACGCTGCAACGCGAGGCGATGTCCGACGAGACCGTCCAGCCCTTGGTCCGGATGGTCTCCCGCATCCACGTCGTCGAGGAGGCGCGGCACGTCCGCTTCGCCCGCGAGGAGCTCGCCCGCCAGATCCGCCTCGCCGGCAAGTCCCGGCTCGCCTTCGACAAGCTCGTCATCGGCCGCGCCGCCTACCTGACCGGCACCCGCCTGGTCGACCCCCGCGTCTACCGCGCCGTCGGCATCGACCCGGAGGAGGGCCGCCGCGCCGCCCGCGCCAACCCCCACCACCAGGAGACGATGCGCTGGGCCGGCGAACGCATCGTCGCCTACCTCGCCGAGCTCGACCTCATCGGCGGCGGCCCGGCCCGCTCCCTCTGGAAGGCGAGCGGCCTCCTGCCCCGCTGAGAGACCCCGTTGAGAGACCCCAGCCCGCGGCCCGCGTCCTCCGAAGACGCGGGCCGCGCTCCTTCTCCCGATCAACCCCAAGATCAAATGCTTCATGTCCTACGTCCGCCGTGGTCCGGGCCGTCGCTCCCGCGGGGACCCTTGCGGGCTTCGCAGGGCCGTGGCCGGCCCAGAACGCGAAACCCTCCAGGGCGGCCTCCGTGGCGGGGCACGGTCACAGCACAAAACAACGGCGGTGTGAGCGAGGTCGCCCGGGTGCAGGACGGTTTCAGCTCGGTTGCCGGTGTGCGGATGCCGCCCGGTTGAGGGGGAGCGGCCGACGGGTGGAGGGATCGAGACCTACGGACGGTTCTGCGGTCCGGCCCGGCGTGCAAGATTGACGCCCGACGTATGCCGGATGGGGAGTGGGATCGATGGACGACGCGCTGGTGGCCTACAACGCCGGACGGGTGGACGGGGCTGCCGGACTGCGCGACCCGCAGATCGCCGACGACCCCGAGGTCGGCCCCGACTACCGCATCGGCCTGCTCGACGGCCGCATCGCCGCCTTCCACCTGCGCAAGGAACTCCGCGACCTGCTCGGCGCCGACTCCCTCTTCGACCACCCCGACGACCCCCGCTGACCCCTCGCCCGTCCCGACCAGCTCCCGCGCGCGAAGCCGTCGCCGCCGCGCGCGAGGTGGTCCCCACTCCAGCTCGCGGCGCGGCTAGCCCTCGCCAGCTGGTTCTCATGGGCGTTATCCGTCCCGGATAACGCCCATGAGAACCAGCTGTGGGGCGGGCGGCGTGTTGCGGGCGGGCGTCGGGCTGGGGTGGCGTCGGGCGGCTGAGGGGGCGGGGCGGGCTCGTCGGGCGTGGTCGCGCTGGGAGGAGTGGATCTCGGGCGAGCGACACTTGATCGGTGGGGCCTGATGATCGACTGCCCACAAGCGGGTTCGGCGGGGAAGTGAGTCGGCGTTATCACCGTGGAAACATTCACCTACCGTTCCCGAAATCAGGTCTTAGGAGTCTTGCAGCGGAAACGGCGGCACAGGATGGGGACCGGATGACCGAGGGCGCACTGGCCGGCTTCACCGTGGCGGTCACCGCGGAGCGACGCCGCAGTGAGATGACCGCGTTGCTGGAGCGGCGCGGCGCGCGGGTGGTCAGCGCGCCGGCGATCACCATCGTGCCGCTGATCGACGACGACGCGCTGCGCGCGGCGACCGAGGCCTGCATCGGACTGGAGCCGCATCTCGTGGTGGCGACCACCGGGTTCGGGTTCCGCGGCTGGCTGGAGGCGGCCGAGGGCTGGGGGCTCGGCGAGTCCCTGCGGGAGTCGCTGCGCGGGGCGAAGATCATCGCGCGCGGGCCGAAGCCGTGCGGGGCGATCCGGGCGGCCGGGCTCACCGAGGACTGGGCGGCGAAGACGGAGGCCTCCGAGGAGGTGCTCGAGCGGCTGCTGCAGGACGGCGTGGCGGGGCAGCGGATCGTGGTGCAGGAGCACGGCGAGCCGCAGATCGAGTTCGTGAACGCGCTGCGTGCGGCCGGGGCGGCGGTCGTCGAGGTGCCGGTCTACCGCTGGGCGCTGCCGCCGGACGTCGCCCCGGTGCGCAGGCTCGCCGAGCAGGTCGCGGCCGGGCAGATCGACGCGGTGACGTTCACCAGCGCGCCCGCGGTGAAGGCGTTCCTGCAGATCGCCGGGGACGCCGGGGCCGATGTGGCGCGCGCTTTCCAGGCCGGGACGCTGGCCGCCTGCGTCGGGCCGGTGACCGCGGCGCCCCTCGTCGAGCGGGGAGTCCCGGTCGTGATGCCGGAACGCTACCGGCTCGGCGCACTGATCAAGACGGTCACCGACGAGCTGCCGCGGCGGGTGGTGAAGCTGCGGGTGGCCGGTTCGACCCTGGAGGTGCGGGGGCACGCCGCCCTCATCGACGGCGTCCCGCACGTCCTGGCGCCGGCCGCGATGGCGATCCTGTCCGCGCTGGCCGCGCGGCCCGGGTCGGTCGTCTCCAAGGATCAGCTCGCGGCCGCCCTGCCGCGGGGCAACGACGGGCACGCCGTGGACGTGGCGGTCGCCCGGTTGCGGGCCGCGCTCGGCTCGGGCAAGCACATCGAGACGGTCATCAAACGTGGCTATCGCCTCCGGGTGGACGACGCCGCCTGACCGGATGCGCCGCGGGACGCCTTCCCGCACTCCGCAGGCGGAGCCCGATGTCCGTGCCGGGCCGCCGAACCGACTCCCACGGCGGGCCCGATGTGATGCCGGGCCGCCGTGACGCCCGGCGACGATGCCGGGCCGAAGACACATCGAGCCCACCGTGACGCCCGGCGACGATGCCGGTCCCGCCCCGGGAATCAGCGCCGATCGCCCGGGCGGTGTCGCCGGTCTGGCCGGCTGGCGCTCACGGTTGTATCCCGGCGCTGATGCAACCCTCAGCGCCAGCCGGCGGCGGAAAGCTGGCGCTCACGGTTGTATCCCAGCGCGGATGCAGCCCTGAGCGCCAGCCGGAACCGGGGGCGCGGCTGGGCCCCGGCCCGCAACCCGGCTCGCGTCAGCCCGGGCCCGGCGCGCGGGGGATACGCCGCTGCGGCCGTGGGCGGGTCTGCTGCTCTGACCGTGCCCCGCCACGGAGGCCGCCCTGGAGGGTTTCGCGTTCAGGGCCGGCCACGGCCCTGCGAAACCCGCAAGGGTCCCCGCGGGAGCAGCGGAGAAGGACCACAGCGGACGTAGGACATGAAGCATTTGATCTTTAAGGAGACCGTCGTGACCACTCTGATCGCTGTTGCCCACGGGACTCGCTCGGCGAACGGCCGGCGGCAGTTGCAGGAGCTCGCGGCCTCGGTCGCGCGGCGGCGGCGCGGGCTCGACGTGCGGCTCTGTTACGTGGACGTGCAGGAGCCGAAGGTCGCGGACGTCGTGCCGACGGTGACCGATGCCGTCGTCGTGCCGCTGCTGCTGTCGTGCGGGTATCACGTGCGGGTCGACATCGCGGAGGCGGTGGCCGGCACCGGCATTCCGGTGACCGCGCCGCTCGGGCCGGATCCGGTGCTGCTCGCGAGCCTGCTGCGCAATCTGCCGGACGCGGACGCGATCGTGCTGGCCGCGGCGGGCTCCTCGGACCCGGGGTGGCGTGCCGATGTGGCGGGCGTCGCGGCGCAACTGCCGGGCGGGGCACGCGTCGGTTACGTCTCGGGGACCGGCCCGCGGGTGCCGGACGTGGTCGCCCAGCTGCGCGCCGAGGGGGCGCAACGGGTCGCGATCGCCACGTATCTGCTGGCCGACGGCCTGTTCTACCGATCGCTGGCCACCGCCGGCGCGGACTCGGTGACGCCCCCGCTGTGCCGTGATGTTGCGGTGGCCGACCTTGTTCTGGGTCGGTTCGATAGCGCTCTCCTCACAACTGTCGGTAGCCGCTTGTAGTCACAACGGGTGCGGTCCGGTTGTAGGGATTTCCGAACAACAGCGTCACGGCAAGTGGTCCTCCGGGTTAACGGGCGGCCGACAGAGTTCCTCTCATGGCGGTGCCAACCAGCCAGAAGGGACCGAGTGCAGTGACTCAGAAACTTGTCGTCATCGGCAACGGCATGGCGGGGGCCCGCACGGTCGAGGAGATTCTCGCCCGCAACGGGGACTTCGCCGTCACGATGTTCGGGGACGAGCCGTACGGCAACTACAACCGGATCATGTTGTCCAACCTGCTCGCCGGGGTGGAGACCGAGGAGGGCATCTTCCTCAACGACCTCGCCTGGTACCGGGACAACGGGATCACGCTGAACGCCGGCGTCAAGATCGAGCGGATCGACGCGGCGGCCAAGACGGTCCACGACAGCAACGGCGTGGCGACCCCGTACGACAAGCTGATCATCGCGACCGGCAGCTACTCGTGGACGCCGCCGATGAAGAACGTGCACAACCCGAAGCGGGGTTACCACCAGGGCGTCTTCGCGTTCCGCACGCTCGACGACACCCGCGGCATGATCCGTTACGCCCGGGACCACGAGCGCGCGGTCGTGATCGGCGGCGGCCTGCTCGGCCTGGAGGCGGCGCGCGGCCTGCAGAACCACGTCAGCCACGTGACCCTGCTGCACGCCATGGGTCACCTGATGGAGCGCCAGCTCGACCCCAAGGCCGGCCAGATGCTGCAGGCCAGCGTCGAGGGCAAGCTCGGCATCAAGGTGATCACCAACGCGATGACCACCGAGATCCTCGGCAAGGACCGGGTCACCGGGGTGAAGCTCGCCGACGGCACGGTCATCGAGTGCGACGTGGTGGTGATCGCCGCCGGCATCCGGCCGAACACCGAGATGGTGGCGAACAGCGGCCTGCCGGTCGAGCGCGGCATCGTGGTCGACGACCAGATGCGGGTCGAGGGCCAGAGCGACATCTACTCGGTGGGCGAGTGCGCCCAGCACCGCGGCAGCCTCTACGGCCTGGTCGCGCCGCTGTGGGACCAGGCGAAGGTGCTCGCCGACCACATCACCGGCACGACCGACGTCGCCTACACCGGCTCGAAGCTGCACACCAAGCTCAAGGTGGCCGGCATCGACGTGGCCTCGATGGGGCTGATCGCCCCGGAGCACGACGAGGACGAGGTGATCGTCTACAACGAGCCGAAGAAGGGCGTCTACAAGCAGCTGATCATCCGGGAGGACGTGCTGGTCGGCGCGACCCTGGTGGGCGACAACAGCAAGGCTGCGTCGCTGATCCAGCACTTCGACCGGGGCACCCCGCTGCCGGAGGAACGCTCCGAGCTGATCTTCGACATCGGCGGCCCGGCCGGCGAGCAGTCGCCGGAGGAGATGCCGGACGACACCCAGGTCTGCAACTGCAACGGGGTCAGCAAGGGCGCGATCTGCGGCGTGGTGGCCGGTGGCTGCGGAACTGTCAGCGGCGTGATGGACAAGACCCGCGCCGGCAAGGGCTGCGGCACCTGCAAGCCGCTCGTGCAGCGGATCGTGGAGTGGGCCAACGGCGGTGCGGCCGAGGAGGACCCGGCGGCGTCCTGGTACGTCCCGGGCGTGCCGATGCCGAAGCCCGAGCTGATGGCGGCGATCCGGAAGTACGAGCTCAAGAGCGTCTCGTCGGTCTTCGCGAAACTCGTTCCGGGGCAGAAGGAGGACGCCAAGAGCAAGATGGGCCTCGCGTCGCTGCTCAAGATGATGTGGGCCGACGAGTACGTCGACGAGCGCGACGCCCGCTTCATCAACGACCGGGTCCACGCCAACATCCAGCGCGACGGCACGTTCTCGGTCGTCCCGCAGATGAAGGGCGGCGTCACCACGCCCGCCCAGCTGCGGAAGATCGCCGAGGTCGCGGAGAAGTACGACGTGCCGATGGTCAAGCTGACCGGTGGCCAGCGCATCGACCTGCTCGGCGTGCCGAAGGAGCAGCTGCCGGCCATGTGGGCGGACCTGGACATGCCCTCCGGGTACGCCTACGCCAAGAGCTTCCGCACCGTGAAAACCTGTGTCGGCTCGGACTTCTGCCGCTTCGGCGTCGGTGACTCCACGGCGCTGGGCATCGCGATCGAGGAGCGTTTCCAGGGGCTCGAGGGTCCCGGGAAGATGAAGCTGGCGGTCACCGGGTGCCCGCGCAACTGCGCCGAGGCGTACGTGAAGGACCTCGGTGTCGTCGCGATCGACGGCGGCCGGTGGGAGATCTACGTCGGCGGCGCGGCCGGCGCCCACATCCGCAAGGGTGACCTGCTCGCCACGGTGGACTCCGCCGAAGAGGTGATCCGGCTGACCGGACGCTTCCTGCAGTACTACCGGGAGAACGCCAACTGGCTGGAGCGGACCTACTCGTTCGTCCCGCGGATCGGCATCGACCGGATCCGGGAGATCGTCATCGACGACGCGGACGGCATCGCTGCCGCCCTGGACGCCGCTGTCGAGGAGGCCGTGCAGGCCTACAAGGACCCCTGGAAGGAGCGGGCCGAGCCGGCCACGCCCGGCCAGTTCCGTACCTCCCTTCCCCTGACCGTCCTCCCTCAGGTTCCGGTGCGCTCATGACCATCGCAGCAGTAGCGAAAACCATCCTCGGCCCCCTCTCGGACATCCCTTTCGGCGAAGGGCGCACCTACGCCGTCGGGGACGACATGATCGCGATCTTCCGCCTGCGCGACGGCTCCCTGCGCGCGGTCTCGGCGGTCTGCCCCCACAAGGGCGGGCCGCTGGCGGACGGGCAGATCGACAACTCCGTGGTCGTCTGCCCACTGCACCTGTTTGCCTGGGACCTCTCCACCGGGTGCTCCCAGTCCGGCCAGCCCTCGATCGACGTCTACCCGGTCCGGGTCGACGACGGTCAGATCGTCTTGGGAGAGTGACATGACCGCTGTTGCCGAACGCCCGGCAGCGTCCTCGATACGAGGCCACTGGATCGACGACTGGAACCCCGAAGACCCGGCGTTCTGGGCCAACGGCGGGTCGAAGATCGCCAAGCGCAACCTGATCTTCTCGATCTTCTCCGAGCACATCGGCTTCTCGGTCTGGTCGCTGTGGTCGGTGATGGTGCTCTTCCTCGGCCCGCAGTACGGGTTCGACCCGGCGCAGAAGTTCCTGCTGACCGCCGTGCCGACGCTGGTCGGGGCGCTGCTGCGGATCCCGTACACCTTCGCGGTGGCCCGGTTCGGCGGCCGCAACTGGACCATCATCAGCGCGTCGATGCTCCTGGTGCCCGCGGTGCTGGCGGCCTTCCTGATCGAGCCGGGGGTCTCGTTCACCACGTGCCTGATCCTGGGCGCGCTGGCCGGCGTCGGCGGTGGCAACTTCGCCTCGTCGATGGCGAACATCAACGCGTTCTTCCCGAACCGGTACAAGGGCTGGGCGCTCGGCATCAACGCGGGCGGCGGCAACATCGGGGTCGCCGCGGTGCAGCTGGTCGGCCTGTTCGTGCTCGCGGTCTTCGGCGCCGGCCATCCCGGGATCGTGGCGGGGATCTACATCCCGCTGATCGTGCTGGCCACGATCGGCTCGGCGATCTGGATGGACAACCTCTCCCAGGCCCGCAACGAGAAGCGGGGCATGCGTGACGCCGTCAAGGAGTCGCACACCTGGGTGATGTCGCTGCTCTACATCGGGACGTTCGGCTCGTTCATCGGGTTCGGGTTCGCCTTCGGGCAGGTGCTGCAGGTGCAGTTCCACGACCAGTTCGACACCCCGATCAAGGCGGCGTACCTGACGTTCCTCGGACCGCTGCTGGGCTCGCTGATCCGGCCCGTCGGCGGGGCGCTCGCCGACCGGCTCGGCGGGGCGAAGGTCACCTTCGTCAACTTCATCGCGATGGGGCTCGCCACCACCGTCGTCCTGGTCGCGGCACAGCAGCGTTCCCTGCCGCTCTACCTGGTCGGCTTCATCTCGCTCTTCGTGCTCTCCGGGGTCGGCAACGGCTCGACGTACAAGATGATCCCGGCGATCTTCAAGGCCAAGTACGCGGACGACGACCACCAATCACGGCGAATCTCGGGGGCTGTGATCGGGGTCGCCGGCGCGATCGGCGGGGTCGGCGGGGTGCTGGTGAACCTGGCGTTCCGGCAGTCGTTCCTGACCTACAAGGACGCTGACGCGGCGTACCTGGGCTTCATCGGGTTCTACGCCCTCTGCGTGATCGTCACCTGGGTCGTCTACCTGCGGCCGGGCGCTCGCCGGACGATCGCGGTCTGACCTCTCGTCACCACCTCGGGTGGCCCGGTGCGCTGTCGGCACCGGGCCACCGTTGTCTGCGGACCCGCTGTCCGTTGCCCGGGTGGTAGTTCGGTGAATGCGGAATGAGCTGCGAAAAGCTCCTATTGATCAAGATTCGTCGAAGATCGAATTGCACGCGGGGATCACCTGATCGTGGACGTGTGTCGCCAAGCCGAAAGCCACATGTCTCCTATGATCAGTTTGTCCGAAATTACCTTTCTGAACGAAATGGTGATCCCTATGAACAAGGTGATGCGCGGTGTCGCGATGTCCGGCCTGGCCGTCGCCGCCGGCTTGATCGTCAGCGCCGGCCCGGCCGCCGCCTCGTCCGCCGCGCCCGCGGCGCCGCAGGCCGAGCCGAAGGCGCCGGCCGTCGCGAAGGCCAAGATGCGTTCCCGCGTCCTCGGCTTCTACCGCAGCCCGGGCGCCTGCCACAGCGACGGCCGGCGTGGCGAGTTCCGCCGCCAGTGGGTCGACCACGACTGCATCCCGGTGCGGGAGCGCTTCCGCCGGGGTTACGTGCTCAAGGTCTACTACGGCTGGGGCGGTCCCGACTTCCACGACGGCCCGCACGGTGGGCCCCACGACCACGACCACGGTCACGACCACGGCCCGCACGGCCCGTGGAAGAAGAACTGACGCAGGTCGTTCCCGGCCGAGGGCCGCATCCGTCGAGGATGCGGCCCTCGGCCGTTTCCGATCTCTGTTCCCGAAGGGCCTGCCGGCCGACAAGTGATCAATTGTGCCGCGGGGTTTCGTACGACCTATTCCGGGAATACCGAACCTTTTCTGTGCAATTCTGTCCGAACGGACGATCGGCTATTGGCCCCTTTCGCCGACCCGGCCGGACGGCGCTCCCAGACCGGAGCCGACGCGCCGGCAGCGGATGCCGTGCCCAGAACGGCAGCTCCCGGACCGTGACCGCGCTGACCGGACCCGTCGCCGCTTTCCGGGGTGGCGGCGCGGCGCGTGCGGCAGCGCCTGGGCCAGGCACTTCCCATCGACACTTGTGGATGACAACGTGTCCATATGAGATGGCGAACCCCTTTCCTGGCGGCGCTCGTCGTGGCCCTGGTGACAGCGTCGGCGGGACCCGCCGGCGCGGCCGTGGCCGCCCCGCGTCTCGCTCACCTGGATCCCGGCGGTCAGCCCCGCCTGATCGAGAAGGTGCCGGTCAACGTGGTCTTCGTCGGCTACACGCCGGCGCAGGCGAACAAGAGCACGTTCCTCTCCGGGCTGGCCCGGACGTACGAGCCGGTCGTCCGTTCCCGGCTTCTCTACGGCGTGACCGAGAAGCTGGGCATCACCTACACCTACGACTACCGCCTCAACTACCCGAGCAGGTCGTACCAGGACACGTTCTTCACCCAGCTCGGCAAGCTGGCCACGCCGGCCCCGCTGACGGCGTACCAGCAGGCCTACAACGACCAGGCGAACAACGTCCTGGACGTCACGTCCAACAACTACATCGACGCGCCGAGCGTGGAGAAGTGGCTGGCCCTGCACCCGCCGGCCGGCGTGGACACCCGCCGGAACACGATCTACTTCATCAACTGGTTCGGGCGGTCGGACTTCAAGTTCCACGTCTACACCAAGACCGGTGAGCCGGACCCGGACACCGGCTACGACTTCGGCAAGAACCGCGACAGCCGGAAGATGATCGCGTGGGGCGGGACGACCGCCGACGACGAGGAGACCGGCCTCGGCACGACGCGGCGGGTCTGGTTCCACGACCTGTCGGCCGGCCCCGAGTCCTGGACGTCGAACTACGACGTGGACAACGCCGACGTGGACGGCGACGATGTCCCCGACTACCGGATGCCACCGATCTGGGAGTACGCGAGGAACGGCTACCGTGACCCGGCCCAGCTCGCCGGCGACCTCTCCAGGATCACCCGCTACGTGGCGCTGAACCTGCTGATGACCACGTCCCCGCTCTACCCGGTGGAGCTGCCCGGGGCGGGCCTGCCGAAGAGCATCAACGTGGACAGCAACACCTACGAGGGCTGGGCCGGCGTCGACGCCTCGGCGCAGTACCTCAAACCGGCGCTGGTCACCGAGGAGCTCTCCGAGCTGCGCTGGCGCAACCGGCTCAGCGAGGACCAGCAGGACCTGCCCTACACCGCCGAGAACCAGGCCTGTTACCTCGCCGAGCTGAACGGCGAGTCCTGCTACCCGGAGACCGGCTACCCGGCCTTCGCCAACCTCTACCTGTACACCCGCGACCACCTGGACGGCGTGCTCGACGGCAGGCCGGACTACGAGGTGCCGGTCTTCAACTACGCGGTCGGGCCGGGCATCGGCGTGCCGGCGCTCGGCTACGCCGACGACAACTACGAGACCGGTGACCAGACCTACGTCTTCTGCTTCATCTCGCCCGAGGTCGTGACCAGCGGATACGGTCTGACCACCACGCAGATCCACGAGGTCGGCCACCACCTGGGCATGTCGCATCCGCACGACGGGTACGACAGCGCGACCGGCGTCGCCTACGAGCCGACCGGCGACTTCCTGTTCGCCAACGCCGGCGACGAGAGCAACACGATGATGAGCTACATCGACGTGAACTGGGACTTCAGCCAGTTCGACAGGGACAACAGCGACCGCTTCCTGACCGCCGCGTACTGGGAGGCGGCGAACCGGGTGGCCGCGACCGTCCCGGCCGGCAAGGGCCGCACGTCGCTCAAGGTGGCGGACGCCCTGCTCGGCCTCGCCGCCAAGGCGTTCGCGGCGCACGAGTACCGCGCCGCCTACACCCTCGCCGAGAAGGCCTACTACACGGTCGCCGCGATCCCCGGCGCCCACACCGCCCAGGTGACCACGCAGCTCAAGGCCGAGGCGAACGCGGCCCGCCGCAACGTCGAGATCCACGACCCGCACGAGTTCATCGACACCCTGGCCCCGGACAGCCCCCGTAGCAAGCCCTAGAAAACTCCAGATCAAGACATTCCTTGCCGATCTCCGCTGTGGTCCGGATCGTCGCTCCCGCGGGGACCCTTGCGGGCCGAGCAGGGCCGTGGCCGGCCCAGAACGCTCAACCCGCAAGGGCGGCGTCCGCGGGTGGGCACGGTCAGAGCAGAAAACCGGCACGGGTTTCAGCTGTTCAGGCGCTGTGGCGGCCGCGGTCGGAGCGCAAACCCCACGCGACGAAGCGGGTGGTCACGGAGGCGCCGCGCCCGCTCTCCCGGCTGGTTCTCATGGGCGTTATGAGGCACGAATAACGCCCATGAGAACCAGCCGGGAACCGTGAGCCCGGCGCATGGCCGGCTGCGGGCGGAGCCGGGGAGTCGAACAGCGCGAACCGGGAGGAACGGAACGGCTCACGGGTGCGGGCACTCGCGGACCGTTCCCGTCTGGCAAGATCCGCCGCATGCTCGAAGCGGGGCGCCGATGGCGCTGATCCTCCGGCGTGCGGCGGCAGCCCGGGGACTGCTCGCCGCGGCGGCCGCGGTCATGATCGCCGCGACGCTCCTTCTCACAGGGCTGACCGCGTACGCCACCGCTTCGGCCGGTGCGGGCGTGCGCGCCGCGATCGCCGCCGCCGGCCCGGACGAGCGATCCGTGCTGGTGCGCGGCGCCGACCCGCAGGCCCACGACCGGGCCGTCCGTGACGCCTACGCCGGCGCGCAGGTCAGCGCCGCGCGGTACGGCTCCGGCTGGGCCGTCAAGGGCGCCGCCGGCAGCGCCGTCCCGGACACGTCAGGGGTCGTCTACGCCTCGCTGGTCCGCCTCGACGACCTGCGCGAGCACGCCGACCTGGTCTCCGGCGCCTGGCCGACCGGCACCGAGCTGGCGCTGGCCCAGCCGGCCGCCGCGGCGCTCGGCGTGACCAGTGGCAAGACGTTGCGCCTGGAGGACCGGCGCACCGGCAAGCTGGTCACCCGCAAGGTCGGCGCCGTGTGGCGCCCGCGGGACGCCGGCGACCCGTACTGGCTGCTCACCCCGGACGTCGCCGGGGGACATCTGCCTCAGACGTCGACCTACGGCCCGATCGTCAGCTCCGAGGCCGGCTTCTTCACCGGCGCGTCCGGTGGCTGGGTGGCCGAGCCGGACCTTTCCGCGCCGACGCTGGACTCCATCCGCCGTACCGCGGAAATGATCTCCTCGACCGGAGCGGACCTGCCGCGGTCCAGCGGCCTGGGGTCGTCGGCGACGATCACCACCGGCCTGCCCGATCTGGCCGGCCGCCTGGACCGCGCCGACCTGGTCCGCCGCTCCACGCTGGTCACGCCGATGCTGCTGGTCGTGGTCCTCGGCGGTTACGCGCTGTCGCTGGTCGCCCTGCTGCTCGCCGAGTCGCGCCGGGGCGAGACGGCGCTGCTGCGGGCCCGCGGCGCGTCCCGGCGTCAGCTCACCGGGCTGGCCGCCGCCGAAGGGCTGGCGCTGGTGCTGCCGGCCACGCTGATCGGCCCGCCGCTGGCCGTCGCGCTGCTGCGCCTGCGCTATCCCGAGGTGCGTCTCGACGGCGGGGTGTGGCTGGTCGCGGCCCTGATCGCGGTCGGTGGCGTGCTCGCGCTGACCGCCCCGGCGACCCGTCGCGGCGGCACCTACGTCGCGGAGACCTCGAGCCGCAAGCGGCTGCCCATCCTGCGCCGCGCCGGCCTGGACCTGGCGGTGGTCGCGCTGGCCGCGCTCGGCTGGCTGCAACTGCGGCAGTACTCGGCGCCGACCGGCGCGGGCGGCCTGGGCATCGACCCACTGCTCGCCGCCGCGCCGACCCTGGGCGTGCTCACCGGCGCGGTCCTCGCGATCCGGCTGCTGCCGCCGGTCGCCAGGCTCGCCGCCGCCCGCCTGAACCGCGGCCGGGCCCGCGCCTCGCTGCTCGGCACCTGGCAGGCCGGTCGCCGCGCACACGCCGGCCCGATGGTCATGCTCGCCCTCGCGGTCGCCGCTGCCACCGTCTCGTGGTGCCTGGCCGCGACCGCCGGCCAGTCCCGCGCCGACCAGGCGTTGCAGACCACCGGCGCGGACCTGCGCCTGGCCGAGGGATCCGGGGTCGCGCCGGCCGGCCGCGCCGAGGAGCTCGCGAAGCTGCCCGGGGTGCGCGCGGTCGTCCCGGCGTGGCGTGACTCGGTCACGCTGACCGCCGGGAAGGACCCGGCCGAACTGGTCGCGATCGACGCCGCCGCGGCCGGCGGCGTGGTCCAGTCCCGTGCGGACACCACCGGCGGACCGGCCTCCGACCTGCTCGCGAAGCTCGCCGCGGCCGGCGGGCCGGGAGTGACGCCGGCGCTGCGACCGGGCCGGATCACCACGTCCGGGCCGGCCCGCACCACCGCGATCTTCGCCGACGGGAACCACGTCGACCTGGGGGCCAGCGACCGCGGCGCGCCGCTGACGATCAGCGCGAGCCGGCCGGGCCTGCTCGGGTTCCGGGTCGAGGCGACCGGCGGCACCACCGTGGATTGGCAGGTCAGCGGCCAGGAGGGCAAGTGGCAGACAGCCGCTCAGTACCCGTCGCCCGGCCCGGTCTTCCCGGTGGAGGGCAGCGTCTCGATCGTGCAGGAGCAGGAGAAGGAACGGGTCCCGGTGCCGATCGCCATCACGCCGGCGACCCGGGAGGCACTCGGTGACTTCACCCAGCTGCTGGTCGGCGGCGCGTCGGTGCCGGTGCGGGTGGTCGCCACGATCGACCGGGTGCCCGGCACCACAGCGGACGCGGCGATCCTGGCCGACCGGGCCGCTCTGGACGCCAGGCTCTTCCAGGGGTACGGCATCTCCCACGCCACCGGCGAATGGTGGATCAGCGGGACCCCTGACGTCTCCGGGCTCAGCGGCCTGCAGGTCTTCGACCAGCGGGAGCTGGCCCGGGGCGGTGACCCGTTCGGCGACGCGGCCCGGGTCGCGCTGTTCGGCGCCGCCCTCGGGGCGATGCTGCTGGCCGCGGCCGGCATCGCCGCCGACGCCCGGGCCACCGCCCGCCACCGCGCGGTCGAACTCGCCGTCCTGAACACGCTCGGCGCCGGCCCGCGGCTCCTCGCCCGCTCGATGATCGTCGAGCAGGCGCTGCTGGCCGGGCTCGGCGCGCTCGCCGGTCTCGGCGTCGGGCTGCTGGTCGCGGCCGCGATGGCGCCGCTGCTGGTGCTCACTCCGTCGGCCCGGCGACCGGTGCCGGACGCGATCCTGCAGGTCCTGTGGGGCCGCACGGTCGGCAGCGCGGCGCTGCTGGTCCTGGTCGCTCTCGCGGTCAGCGCTTTCACCGCGGTGGCCGCGACCCGTCGTCTGCCGGCGTCCCGCCTGCGTCTGGGGGAGGACCGATGACCGTCCTGCGTCGTGTCCGGGCTTTTCTTGGTCAGCTCCTGCTGCTCGCGGTGCTGGCGGGACTGACCGCGTTCCTGGTCACCGGCCCGGCCCGGCTCGCGAACGGCCGCACCGACGACGGCCTGCGCGGTGACCTCCGCAAGCTGGCCGCCACGAACCGCGACCTGACCTTCTCCGGGTTCCACGTCAACGGCGAGGTCAGCGCGGCCATCGAGGCGGGTCGCCTGGAGGAGATCCAGCAGCAGTTGCCCGCCCCGCTGCCCGGCCTGATCGGCGGCGCCTGGTACATCGCCGAGAGCGGCCAGAACTCGATCGTCCCGGCCGGCGCCGCGACGCAGTCCTGCCCGAACCTGGCCGTGCTGCGCTACGAGCCGGCCACCACCGAGGCGTTCCGGATCGTCGGCGGCCGGGCCGCGGCGTCCCGGTCGACGACCGAGGTGGTGATCGGTCAGGACGCGGCGCAGATGCTCGGGCTCGAGGTCGGCGACGGCCTCGAGATGGGCGCCCGTTACGGCAGCGCCCCGTTGCGGGTCGTCGGCGTGTTCGCCCCGGTGAACCCGGACGACCCGATCTGGTCCGACCAGATGCCCCACCGCGCCGAGTGCCCGAGCCCGCTGGACGGTCTGCGCCAGCAGGCGGTGCTGCTGACCGATCAGGCCGGCGCGCGGCTGGCCGGGAACCGGATGAACGACCTCACCGACCGGTGGCGGTACCGGCTGGACGAGAACCGCATCACCGCCGACCAGGTGGACGGCATGACCAGGGCGGTCGCCACGATCAGGCGCACGCCGCCGGACCGGACCAGCATCCAGAGCAGCGTGGACAGCACCCTCGCCGACTTCGACCGGCAGGTGGGGGCCGTGCGGGCGCTGCTGGCCGTGGTGCAGGCCGGCATCCTGGCCACCGCGGCCGGGCTGATCCTGCTCGCGGCCCGGCTGATGACCGACCGGCGGCGGGCCGAGTTCGCGCTGCTGCGGGCCCGTGGGGGTACGGTCGGCGCGGTGGCCGGCCGTACGCTGCTGGAGGTCCTGGTCGTGGTCCCGATCGCCGTGGCGGCCGGCTGGATCGGCGGCACCCTGGCACCCGGTCGCGCCGACGACACCGAGCCGCTGCTGCTCGCCGCCGTCGCGGTGATCGCGCTGCTCGCCGCCCCGATCTCCGCGGCGCTGGTCGCTCGCCGGCCGTCGTTCTCCGGGCACCGCTCGGACGTGGTCGCGCTGCGCCCCTCGCTGCGCCGGATCACCGCCGAGGGCTTGCTGGTGCTGCTCGCGGCCGGTGGTATCTACCTGGTGCGGCTGCGCGGGCTGGACGCGGGGGCGGGCGTGGATCCGTACCTCGTCGCGGCTCCTGTGCTCCTGGCCCTGGCCGCCTCGGTCGTCGCGCTGCGCGGGGTCCCGTTCCCGCTGCGCTGGGCCGGCGACCTGGCCGCCCGGGCCCGCGGCGCGATCGCCTTCCTCGGCCTCAGCGGCGCCGGGCGCGCCCCACTGCACTCCGGGCCGCTCGCCGTGCTCGTCGTCGCGATCGCGACCGGCCTGTTCACCGGGACCGTGACCAGCACCGTCGGCACCGCCCGGGACCGGGCCGCGAACCTGGCCGTCCCGGCCGACGCCGTGGTCCGGGGCTTCTACTTCAGCCCGGAGACCGCGCCGCGGATCGCCGCGCTGCCGCACGTCACCAAGGTGGTGCCGATGCTGCTCGCCTCCGGCGCCACGATCCACGGCGACACCGCCGCCGCCATCCTGCAGGGTCAGGTGATGGTGGTGGACGCGTCGAGCGCCGGGCTGGACCTCCCGGCGGCGCTCACCGGCGCGCGGAGGTCGGACGGGCCGGCGCCCGCGGTCGTGTCGCCGCACCTCGCCGCGCAGGTCGGGACGGCCGGGACGGCCGGGACGGCCGAGGTGATGGGACGGACGTACCGCTTCACCGTCGCGCAGGTCAGCGAGGTGACGCCCGGGCTGCCGGCCGGCACCACCGACTTCATCGTGCTGCCGCAGCAGGCCCTGGCGGTCCCGGACTACCAGCCGATCCAGCCGAACCGGATCCTGATCGACGGGCACGGGTTCGACGCCGGCCAGGTGCGGGCGATCGCCGACGCCGGGCAGCGTGAGCAGTTGCAACGGACGACCGGCAAGACCGTGACGGATGCGCAGCTGGCCGTTCCGGCGACCGTGGTCACCTGGGACTCGTACCGGGAAAGCCTGGAGCAACGGGGTGTCGACGGGGCGCTGAGCTTCACGTTCGTCACCGGCATGGTCGCGGCGGCGGTGCTGTCACTGATGGCGGTGGCGCTCGCCGTGCTGACCGGGGCGCCGGCCCGCGGCCGTACGCTGTCCCGCCTGCGCACCATGGGCCTGTCCCCGGGCCAGGGCCGGCGCCTGCTGGTCTTCGAGCTGGTTCCGCTGATCGCCGTGGCGGTGATCGCCGGTGGCCTGGCCGGGTTCGCGCTGCCGCTGCTGATCGGGCCGGCGCTGGGACTGAGCGGGTTCACGGCGGGGGTGGCCGCCGGGGTCAGCCTCGACCCGTGGTTCGCCGGTGGGGTCCTGGCGCTCGCGGTGCTCGCCGTGGTCGCCGCGCTCGCCGTGGAGAACGTCGCCAACCGCCGCCTGCGCCTCGGCACGGTGTTGCGGCTCGGAGAGGAGCAGTCGTGATGGGTAGGTGGCAGTCGTGACCGATCTTGCCGATCTGGAGCGGAAGGCGGCCCAGCAGGCCGCGGCCCGTGCCGGTGGACAGGACCGGCTCAGTGGGCACATCGTCTGCGACGGCCTCGTCCGGATCTTCCGCACCGAAGGCGTCGAGGTCATGGCATTGCAGGGCCTGGACCTGGTGGTCGACCGCGGCGAGTTGCTCGCCGTCGTGGGCGCGTCCGGCTCCGGCAAGTCGACGATGCTCAACATCCTCTCCGGGCTGGACGAGCCGACCGCCGGGATCGCCAGGGTGGCCGGTTTCGATCTGCTCGGCATGACCGCGAAGAAGCGCCTGGAGTACCGTCGCCGGATCGTCGGCTTCGTCTGGCAGCAGACCGCGCGCAACCTGCTGCCGTACCTGACTGCGCGGGAGAACGTCGAGCTGCCGATGCGGCTGGCCGGCACCCGCAAGCGGAAGCGGGCCGACGAGCTGCTCGAGATGGTCGGCGTCGCCCACCGGGCCGGTCGCCGCCCGGCCGAGATGTCCGGCGGCGAGCAGCAGCGCGCCGCGGTCGCCGTCGCGCTGGCCAACGACCCCGAGGTGCTCTTCGCCGACGAACCGACCGGTGAGCTGGACGAGGCCACCGCCGACGAGGTCTTCGGGGCGCTGCGCACGGTCAACGCCGAGCTCGGGGTCACCGTCGTCGTGGTCACCCACGACAAGGCGGTGGCGGGCCAGGTCCGCCGGGCGGTCGCGATCCGCGACGGGAAGACCGCTTCCGAGGTACGGCGTTCCGCCCGTCTCGCCGCCGACGGCACCGAGCACCACGTCTCCGAGGAGTACGCCGTCCTCGACCGGGCCGGACGGCTGCAGCTTCCGGCCGCGTTCGTCGAGGCGCTGGAGCTGCGGGACCGCGTACGCCTGAATCTCGAACCCGACCACGTCGAAGTCCGTCCCGGAGAGTCCGCATGAGCGTCGTAGAGGTTGCCGGGCTGAACCGTGACTACGGCAGCGGCGAGCGCGTCGTCCACGCCCTGTCCGGGGTCTCGTTCACCGCGGAGAAGGGCGAACTGGTCGCGGTCCGTGGCCGTTCCGGCGCCGGCAAGACCACCCTGCTGAACCTGATCGGCGGCCTCGACAGCCCCACCTCGGGCAGCATCACGGTCGCCGGCCGCACCGTCACCGGCGCCGCCGAGTCCGACCTGCTCGACCTGCGCCGGGACACGATCGGGTTCGTCTTCCAGTCGTTCGGCCTGATCCCGATCCTGTCCGCGGCCGAGAACGTCAGCATCCCGATGCGTCTGGCCCGGCGCGACCCGCGCGAGCGCGACGAACGGGTGTCCGTGCTGCTGGAGCTGGTCGGGCTCGGCGGCCAGGCGAACCAGCGGCCCGGCGAGCTCTCCGGCGGCCAGCAGCAGCGCGTCGCCCTGGCCCGCGCGCTCGCCAACGACCCGGACCTGCTGATCGCCGACGAGCCGACCGGCCAGCTCGACTCGGACACCGGGCGGGCCATCATGGACCTGCTCCGGGCAGTCGTCGACGCCCGCGGGATGACGGCGCTGGTCGCCACCCACGACCCGAACCTGATCGACAGGGCCGACCGCGTCCTCAGCCTCCGCGACGGTCGCCTGGTGGAGTCGCTTTAGATCTCACACAGCTTGGCGCCGGAGCTGATCTCCGCCAGGTATCCCCGCAGGGCGGCGGTCCGGGCTTCGGCCTCGGCGATCAGGGTCTCGGCGACCCGTCCCCAGTCCTCGCAGGACGGCTCCTGCGGGAAGCCGGCGAAGACGTCAGCGATCTCCCGCACGGTCAGCCCGACCCGCTGCGCGACCTTGGCGACCTTGATCCGGCAGGCCGCGCTGTCGTCGAAGCGCCGCTGGTCACCGCTGGTGCGCTCGGCGCGGATCACGCCGTGCTGCTCGTAGAACCGGACCGCGGACGGCGCGACCCCGGCCTCCGCGGCGACCTCGCCCACCGTCTTCACGTACCCCGTCGGTGTCTCCGTGATGCTCATCGCCCCATCCTGCCTTGACTTCAACATATGTTGAAGGGCGAGCCTGGGCGACATGACCGATTCTCCCCTGCACCTCGCGGTGATCGCCGGAAGCGTCCGGGACCAGCGGATGAGCCGCGCCGTCGCGGAATGGGCGGCCTTCCGCGCGGCCACCGCCAAGACCGAGGTCGAGCTCATCGACTGCGCCGAGACCGACCTGCCCGACGACGGCGGCCTGCGGCCCGGTGGCAGCGCCGCGTCCCCGGTCGCGGCTCGCATCGACGCCGCCGACGCCTATCTGATCGTGACGCCGGAATACAACCACAGTTACCCGGCGGGTCTGAAGCGCCTGATCGACTGGCACTACCGCGAGTGGATGTTCAAACCCGCGACCATCATCTCGTACGGCGTCCAGGGCGGCCTGCTCGCCGCCGAGCACCTCCGCGGCGTCTTCGCCGAACTGCACGTCGTCACGACCCGCCGCGTGGTCGGGCTGACCCGCCCGTGGGAGCACCTCGGCGCGGTCGGCTTCGCCCCGCCGGACCCGGTCGGGGAGGCGTTCGACGCGGCCGTCCACGAGCTGAGCTGGTGGGCCACGACCCTGCGCACGGCCCGGCACGACCGCCCGTACAACCGCTGATGCGTCGCCTCGGACTGACCCTGGCGCTGGGCGGTCTGCTGGTGGTGGTCGACACGACGGTCACCGTCGTCGCGGTCCCGGCCCTGGTCACCGGTTTGCACGCGACGCTCACCGAGGTCCAGTGGGTGACCACGGCGTACCTGCTCGGGATCGTCGCGGTCATTCCGCTGGCCGGCTGGTCCGCGTCCCGCTTCGGCGCCCGCCGCGTCTATCTGGTCGCGCTGGGGGTCTTCACGCTGTGCTCGCTGCTGGCCGGGCTGGCCTGGAACGTGGCCGCTCTGGCCGTGTTCCGGGCCCTCCAGGGGATCGGCGGCGGCCTGCTCAACCCGGTCGGCCAGGCGATCGGCCTGCGGGCCGTGCCCAGGTCGCATCGTGGCCGTCTGATGAGCCTGCTCGCGTTGCCTCTGATCATCGGCCCGGTCTGTGGGCCGCCGCTGGCCGGCTGGCTGATCGCGTCGGCGTCCTGGCGCTGGATCTTCCTGATCAACATCCCGCTCGGTGTCGTGGCCGTGATCGCCTCCGCCCGCATCCTGCCCGCCGACCCGGCTCGGGCGCCACGGGAGCCGGTCGAGCGGATCGACTGGGCCGGGCTCCTGCTGCTCTCCGGCGGCGCCGTCCTGATCGTCCTCGGCGGAACCCTGCTGGACCACACTTGGCACGGCATCACCGTCCTGCTCACGGGCTTGACGATGGCCGGACTCTTCGCGAGGCGCGCGCTGCGCCCCGCCGGGCCGGTGACCCCGCTGGTGGATCTCCGGTTGCTGAGCCGGCGACCGTTCCGGGGCGGGACCGCGGTGATGGTGTGCTTCAGCGCTGCGTACTTCGGCTCCATGGTGCTGCTGCCGCTCTACGCCCAGGGTGTCCGCGGGGACTCGGCCGCCGTGGTGGGTGCTCTCAGCCTCCCGCAGGCGATCGCCGTGGGCCTGACCGCCCAGGTCGCCAGCCGCCTGACCGACCGCGTCCCGCCGCACCGCATCGTCGTCGCCGGCACCGCCACGGGCCTTGCCGGGGCCGTCGGCCTGCTCGCCGCGACCTGGGCCGACGCCGGGTATCCGCTGCTGCTGGCCGCGACCGTGCTGGTGGGCGTCGGCTCCGGGGGCACGCTGATGCCCGCCATGATCCTGGTCATGCGCGACCTGGACGGCGCCGACACCCCGCGCGCCACCACTCTCCTGAACCTCCTGCAGCGCCTGGCCGCGGCCGTTGGCACCGCAGCCGTCGCGGTGACCGCGAACCTCCTGCTCGCGAGAGACCTGCCAGGCGGAGCAGCGTCGATGATGGCGCTTTCCGCGGAGGCGCGGGAGTTGCACCGCCCGACCTTGTCCACCGCGATGGCCCTCACCTACGTCCCGGCCGTCACCCTGATCGCGGCAGCCCTGTTCGTGGCCCTCCGCTCGCTGCGCCCGCCCTCGGGTCACCCTCCCGAAAGCCGCCCGGTCGCCGAAGAAGTCACCCGCGCCCACCCCTGAGCGTCCGCTCCGCCGTCAGGCCGCACGCGAGGCACGCCCCGGGTAGGGCCAGTGCCGCGGCTGACGCTTCCGGGCTGGTTCTCACGGTCGTTATTCGTGCCTCATTCCGACCGTGAGAACCAGCCCGGGACCGCGAGCCGCGGCACTGGCCGGCGTTGGGACCGGCTCGCGCGCCCGGCGTGCGTGAGCACGGCGTTGGGTTCGGGGCTGTGCTGCGGCTCGCGCGCTGGGCGTGCGTGAGCGCGGCGTTGGGTTGGGGCTGTGCTGCGGCTCGCGCTGGGCGTTTGCGAGGCGGGCGGGGGTCGAGGCGGTGCCGCGATCGCGGTCTTGGCTGGTGCTCATGGACGTTATGAGGGACGAATAACGTCCATGAGCACCAGCCGGCGGGAGTGAGCCGCGCCGGGGGCCGAGGGGAGCGGGGATCGCGGGCTGCTCGCGGGTGACTCGGCCTCTTGCCTGCGGACGGGCAGATCCATCGTCGTACTGCGGCAATCGCCAGAGGGAGCACGGCGGAGCGGGAGGGAAAAGCGAACCGGGGCCACGCCGGACGGCGCAGCCCCGGAAGGGGTGTGACGACGGGCGTCAGCCCTTGACGCTGCCCGCGAGGAGACCTCGGACGAAGTAGCGCTGGAGCAGCAGGAACACCGTCACCGGCACGATGATCGAGACGAACGTGCCGGATGCCAGCAGGTGCCAGGCCGTGCCTCGGGTGCCGGTGAGGTTGGCCAGCTGGAGGGTGATCGGCGCGACCGCGTCGCCGCCGCCGGCGAAGACCAGCGAGACGAGCAGGTCGTTCCAGACCCAGAGGAACTGGAAGATGCCGAACGCCGCCAGGGCCGGGGTGAGCAGCGGCAGCATCACCTTGAAGAAGATCGCCACGTGGCCCGCGCCGTCCATCCGGGCCGCCTCGATGAGGGTGGCCGGGATCTCCTTGATGAAGTTGTGCAGCAGGTAGATCGCCAGCGGCAGGGCGAACGTGGTGTGCGCCAGCCACAGCGGCCAGAACGTGCCGGCGATCCCGACCTTCCCGAAGATGGTCAGCAGCGGGATCAGGGTGACCTGCAGCGGGACGATCTGCAGGGCGAAGACCGCCACGAACAGGATGTTCTTGCCGCGGAAGTTGATCCAGGCGAACGCGTACGCCGCCAGGGCCGCCAGCGAGAGCGGGATCAGCACCGAGGGGATGCAGATCATCAGCGAGTTGATGAAGTAGGTGCCGAGGTTGACACCGCTGTCGCTGTCGAAGACCGCGCGGTAGTTGTCGAGCGTGACCGTCGGGTCGGTGAAGAACGTCCACCAGCCCGTTCGCTTGATGGCGAGCTCCGGCCGGAACGACGACAGCAGCAGCCCGAACGTCGGGAGGGTCCAGAGGATCGCGATCACGATCGCGGCCAGGGACGCCCACGGCGAGCTGAGTCGCTTCTTCGCCACCGCGGCGGCGCTCAGCTGGACCGGAGTGATCTCCGGCGTGGTCGTCAGCGGGGTGACCGTCATCATGCCTCCTGACGGACTTGGCGGATGTTGTACACGATGATCGGAATCACCAGGATGAACAGCACCACCGCGAGCGCCGCGGCGAGACCCTGGTTGTCGGCCCGGATCAGCTGGCTGTAGAACTCGTTGGCGATGACGCTGGTCTTGAAGTTACCGCCGGTCATCGTGCGCACCACGTCGAAGACCTTGAGCGTGCCGATGGCCAGGGTGGTCAGCACCACGACGATGCTCGTCCGGACGCTGGGCAGCGTGATCTTGACGAACATGCTCCACGGGTTGACGCCGTCGAGGCGGGCGGCCTCGATGATCTCGTCCGGGATGGCCTTGATCGCCGCGGACAGGATCGTCATGGCGAAGCCGGCCTGGATCCAGATGAAGACCACGATCAGCAGCAGCGAGTTCAGCTTGCCGGTGTCGGTGATCAGCAGCTGGACCGGGTCACCGCCGAGCCACACGATGATCTGGTTGATCAGGCCGATCTGCTTCACGTTCGGCTGGTTGACGCGGTACTCGTACATGAACTTCCAGATGACGCCGGCCGCGACCATCGAGATCGCCATCGGCAGGAAGATCAGCGCCTTGGCGAACGACTCGAACCGCGACTTGTCCACCAGGATCGCGTAGACCAGGCCGATGCCGGTGGCCAGCGGCGGGACGAGGAGCACCCACACGACCGTGTTGCCCAGCACGGTGAGCAGGTCACCGTCGGTGAAGATGGTCTTGTAGTTGTCGACGCCGATGAACGCCTTGCCCTGGGCGTCCAGGAACGACTCGTAGATCGTGCGCAGGCCTGGGTAGACCAGGCCGACGGCGAGCAGCAGCACGACCGGTAGCAGGTACAGATAGCCGACCAGATTGTCGGAGCGCTTGCCCCGAACCCTGCTCGCCAGGAAGAGGACGACTCCGACCACTGCGCCGAACAGCAGCAGAGCCGCGAGCATCTGCAGAAGTTTCTCAGGGGTGTTGTTAGCGGTATCGAACACGCGACCCGGACCTCCTTCGGTGTTCCGAGGGGAAAGAGGGCGATGGCCGGCCGGGATGCTGGGAGCATCCCGGCCGGCCTCGGAGTACTACTCAGATCACTTGGGCCACGCGGCTTCGATGCTGTTCACCGTGGTCTGCGTGTCCTGTCCGGTGATCCAGGCCGTGGCCTGCTTCCAGAAGGCGTTCGAGCCGACCGCGGCGGGCATCTGGTCCGAGCCGTCGAAGCGGAACTGCGCGTTCGGGTCCTGCAGGATCTTCGCGGAGAGCGCGTCGATCGGGTTGGTCAGGTTCTCGACCTTGAGGCCCTTGTTGGCACTCACCCAGCCGCTCGACGCCTTGGCCTTCAGGTTCGCCCAGGTGTCGGTCGACAGGAAGTACTGGAACGCCTTGACCTCGGGACGGTCGGCGAAGGCCAGCACGAACTCGCCACCACCCAGAACCGGCTTGCTGGCAGCGTCCTTGCCGGGCAGGTAGAAGGCGAAGATGTCGCCGTTCTCCGAGATCTCGGTGCCCTTGGGGAAGTTGGCCGCGTAGAACGAGGCCTGGCGGTGCAGCGAGCAGTTGCCCTCGAGGATCTGCAGGCCGGCGTCCTGGAACGTGGTGGACGCGACGCTCTTGACGTCACCGAGACCACCGTTGACGTACTTGTCGTTCTTCAGGTAACCACCGACCGCGTCCCACGCCGCGATGTCCTCGGCGGAGTTGAACGGGGTCTCGTGCTTGACCCACTTGTCGTACGCGTCCACGCCGTTGAGGCGCAGGTAGAAGTCCTCGATCCAGTCGGTGACCGGCCAGCCGGTGGCGTCACCGGAGCCGATGCCCGCGCACCACGGCTTCGAGCCGGTGCCGGCGATCTGGTCGCTGAGGGTCTTCAGCTCGTCCAGGGTGGTGGGGACCTTGTAGCCCTTCTCCTGGAACTCCTTCGGCGAGTACCACACGAGGGACTTCACGTTGGCACCCAGCGGCGCGGCGTAGAACTTGCCGTCGACGGAGCCGTAGGCCTTCCAGTCCTTGCCGAACCACTTGTCGGTGTTGTCGGCGACCTCCTTGGGGGCCGCGACAGCCTTGCCGGTGGCGACGAGCTGCTGGACCAGACCCGGCTGCGGCACGTACGCGATGTCCGGCGGGGTGCCGGCCTTCGCGCGCACGAGGATCTGGGTCTCGAAGGACTTGTCACCCTCATACTTGATCGTGACGCCGGTGCACTTCTCGAACGGCTCGTACGACTTCTTCTGCGGAGTGTCCTCCGGGGTGACGATGCCGGTGTAGACCGAGACCGACTTGCCCTTGAGGTCGCCGAACTGAGTGAACTGCGAGCAGTCGATGCCCGCCGACGCTGTATCGGAGGAACCGCTCGAGTCGTCCTTGTCGCCGCCGCAGGCAGCCAGGCTGAACACCAGCCCGACGCCGAGGGCACCGGCGAGCGCGACTCGAGATCGCGAACTCCCACTGTGACCGAACATACCGCTCCCTATGTCTTGACGCGCCTCCGGCGTCATGTGACGCCGCCGTCCGAAGCGCTTCTTGACCAACAGTCAAGAGGTAACCGGCAAGTTGCGCAATGATTTCCGCGTGATCGAGTCGGTAACGATATAGCAGCGACGGCCGGGCACCTTAACCGGTTAAGGAGATTGACGGAAGAGTTCAGTTGTTCCGGGGTGGTTTAGAGGCATTTTTCCGTACTTAGCGCTCATGATACGGACGGTGAGTCGGTTTTGTTGGGCTTCGCCTGAACCCACTTCCACCGTCTACGGATCGACGCACGTGACGGATCCGCCTCGTCGTGTCGGCGTAAGAACTTGCATCAGGTGATCGCGTCTTGATCGGAACGATTCAGACAAAAAAGAACCGCCGTGGCAGAACGCCACGGCGGTTCGGGGGAGTGCCGGGAACGGTCAGCCGGCGATCGCCACGTACTTGTAGCCCAGGCGCGCCATCCGCTCGGCGTCCAGCGCGTGCCGCCCGTCGAGGACCAGCGGGTTGCGCATCAGCCCGACGAACTTGCTCCAGTCGAGCTCCAGGTACTGCGCCCACTCGGTGACCAGGACGACCGCGTCGCAGTCGTCGAAGACGCCGTCCAGGTCCTCGCTCAGGTACGGCGCGAGCTCCGGCTGCTCGCGGCGGAAGCGCTCGGCCGCGACCGGGTCGTGCAGGCGCACCCGGGCGCCGCGGGCCAGCAGCAGGTTCGCGATGTCCAGCGCGGGGGAGTCCCGCAGGTCGTCGGTGTTCGGCTTGAACGCCAGCCCGAGCAGGCCGATCTTGCGGCCCTTGAGGATGCGCAGCTCGTTCTGCAGCCGCTCGACCGCGATCGCGCGCTGCCGCTGGTTGACCTCGCGGGCCGCCTTGACGATCGGCATCTCGAGGTTGTACTCACTCGCGGTGGCGACCAGCGCCTTGGTGTCCTTGCCGAAGCAGGAGCCGCCCCAGCCGACGCCCGGCTGCAGGAACCGCGAGCCGATCCGCTGGTCCAGGCCCATGCCGCGGGCGACCTCGGTGATGTCGGCGCCGACCTTCGCGGCGAGCTGGCCGATCTCGTTGACGTAACTGATCTTGAGGGCCAGGAACGCGTTGGCCGCGTATTTGATCAGCTCTGCCGAGGCCAGGTCGGTGGAGACCAGCGGGACCGCTGTGGCGTCCTCCGGCCGGGGCAGGAAGGTCGGCGGCGTG
The DNA here is from genome assembly GCF_016862095.1 of Actinoplanes cyaneus. Lineage (GTDB taxonomy): Bacteria > Actinomycetota > Actinomycetes > Mycobacteriales > Micromonosporaceae > Actinoplanes > Actinoplanes cyaneus. The sequence goes on along the minus strand of NZ_BOMH01000020.1, from coordinate 84,857 downwards.
AACGTCTGGTTGATGATCGGCCGGTAGAGCCGGTTCAGCACCTCGAGGCTGCGCGGGTTGTCCGAGCCGATGACGATCCGGTCCGGGAAGAGGGTGTCGGCGATGGCGTTGCCCTCACGCAGGAACTCCGGGTTCGACGCGACGGCGAACTCGACGCCGGCCGGCCGGTCGTCACGCTGGGCGAACGACTCGCGCAGGATGGCGTCCACCCAGTTGCCGCTGCCGATCGGCACCGTCGACTTGTTCACCACGACGGTGAAGTCGTGGTGCAGTGAGCGGGCCACGCTCTCCGCGGCCGAGCGCAGGAAGCGCAGATCCGGGCTGCCGTCCTCGGCGGACGGGGTCTGCACCGCCACGAACACCACGTCGGCGCCGGGCACACCCTCGTCGTAGCTGGTGGTGAAGCTCAGGTTCGGTGCGGCCTCGGCGAGAAGGTCTTCCATTCCGGGCTCGTAGATCGGGCATTTCCCGGCGCGCAGCATGTCGACCTTGTTCTGGTCGAGATCCACGCACGTCACCTCGTGCCCCAGGAAGGCGAGGCTGACGCCGGTGGTCAGACCGACATAGCCGGTACCGACAACGCAAACCTTCATGCAATCTCCTCCACCGCTACGCCCGGCTGTCGTCACGCCGTGTACCGGTCATTTCGCCGCCGATCGGCTGCGGGCCCGACCGGTAGGTGCTGACCCGCGCATTCCGCCGAATGATACACAGCCGCCCCATCGGTAACTTGTCGCAGCTCACAGCGTTACGTCCGCCGATAAGCGCGCTGACTAGGGGTTTTACCCCGCAGGGCGGAGATCGAACCCGATCGCTCACCCCATTGTCGCTCTGCGTAGTTGAACGGCGACGGACGCCAGATGTTTCAGGCTCTTGACACAGAGATGACGGGGACAGACGCTTTGGGAGCGCTCCCACCTTCATGTACGTCAATGGAAGGTAACGCCCTATGAGAAGGTCCCCCGGCGGTGCCCTGATCGCCGCCCTGGTGGTCGCCGCCACCGCCGTCGCCGTCGTCACCACCGCGCCGCTGTCCGCCACCGCCGCGGCCGTCGACCCGTACGCCTGGAAGAACGTCCGGATCGACGGGGGCGGCTTCGTTCCCGGTGTCGTCTTCAACCCGGGCGAGCGGAACCTGATCTACGCCCGCACCGACATCGGCGGCGCCTATCGCTGGAGCCAGGCGAGCCAGAGCTGGACGCCGCTGCTCGACTGGGTCGGTCAGGACGACTGGGGTCACAACGGCGTGCTCAGCATCGCGCCGGACCCGGTCGAGACGAACCGTGTCTACGCCGCGGTCGGGATGTACACGAACAGCTGGGACCCGAACAACGGCGCGATCCTGCGCTCCACCGACAGGGGCGACACCTGGCAGCAGACGAACCTGCCGTTCAAGGTCGGCGGCAACATGCCGGGCCGGGGCATGGGGGAGCGCCTCGCCGTCGACCCGGCGAACCACAAGAACGTCTACTTCGCGGCCGAGGGCGGCAACGGACTCTGGCGCAGCACCGACTACGGCGCGACCTGGGGCAAGGTCGGGAACTTCCCCAACGCCGGGAACTACGTCCAGGACCCCGGCGACGCGAACGGCTACCTGAACCAGAACCAGGGCTTGACCTGGGTCACCTTCAGCGGCTCCCAGATCTACGTCGGTGTCGCCGACAAGGAGAACCCGATCTACCGTTCGATCGACTCCGGGGCGACCTGGGAGCGGGTGGCCGGCCAGCCGACCGGCTACCTTGCTCACAAGGGCGTGATCCAGGGCAAGTACCTCTATATCGCCACCAGTGACACCGGCGGTCCCTACGACGGCGCGGCCGGCCAGGTCCATCGCCTGGACACGTCCACCGGCGTCTGGACGGACATCTCGCCCACGCCGGTCGCCGACCGTTACTACGGCTACTCCGGGCTGACCGTCGACACGCTGCACCCCGGCACCCTGATGGTCGCCACCCAGATCTCCTGGTGGCCGGACGCGATCTTCTTCCGCAGCACCGACTACGGCGCCACCTGGACCCGCGCCTGGGACTGGACCAGCTATCCCAGCCGCTCCAAGCGCTACACGCTCGACATCTCCGCCAACCCGTGGCTGGACTTCAACAGCACCGTGCAGCCGCCCGAGGAGAGCCCGAAGCTCGGCTGGATGAACGAGTCCCTCGCGATCGACCCGTTCGACTCGAACCGGATGCTCTACGGCACCGGCGCCACCCTCTACGGCACCACCGACCTGACCAAGTGGGACTCCGGCGGCACGATCACGATCAAGCCGGTCGCCAAGGGGATCGAGGAGACCGCGGTCCTCGACCTGGCCAGCCCGCCCAGCGGCGCACCGCTGGTCAGCGCGCTCGGTGACATCGGCGGCTTCTACCACGCCGGCCTCGACACGGTGCCTGCCAACTTCCACGACACCCCGAGCCTGGGCAGCAACACCAGCCTCGACTTCGCCGAGCTCAGCCCCAGCTTCTTCGTGCGGGCGGGAAACGCCGACGCCGCACCCCACCTCGGGATCTCCAACGACGGCGGCAAGACCTGGTACCAGGGGCAGGAACCGTCCGGCGTGACCGGCGGCGGGACCGTCGCGGCCGGCGCCGACGCGAACAACGTCGTGTGGTCACCGGGCGGCATCGGCGTCCACTACTCCACCACCCGCGGCAGCACCTGGACGGCCAGCACCGGGATCCCGGCCGGGGCGATCGTCGAATCCGACCGGGTCGACCCCAGGACCTTCTACGCGTACGCCGGTGGCAAGTTCTACACCAGCACTGACGGCGGCGCGACGTTCACCGCGCAGTCCGTGGCCCTGCCGGCGACCGGGCGCCTGCACCTGAAGGCGGTCCCGGGCATCGCCGGTGAGGTCTGGGTGGCCGGCAGCACGGGGCTGTTCCGCTCCACCGACTCCGGCAAGACCTTCTCGTCGGTGTCGCCGACGGTCACCGAAGCCGTGAACGTCGCCTTCGGCAAGGCGGCACCGGGCGCGACCCACCCGGCGGTGTTCCTGGTCGGCACGGTCGACGGTGTCGACGGGGTGTTCCGCTCCGACGACACCGGTTCCACCTGGCTGCGGATCAACGACGACAAGCACCGGTACGGCAACGCCGGCGACGCACTGGCCGGCGATCCGCGCATCTGGGGGCGCGTCTACCTGGGCACCAACGGCCGCGGCATCCTCTACGCCGACCGGACCGGCCCGGTGCCCTCCACCTCGGCGTCCGTCTCCACGACGGCCTCACCCTCGGCCTCGGTCTCGGCTTCGGTCTCCCCGTCGGCGTCGCCTTCCACGGGCACCGGCTGCACGGCGGCCTACAAGGTCACCGGCTCGTGGTCCGGCGGCTTCCAGGGCGAGGTCACGGTCACCAACAACGGCGGTACGGCCACCACCGGCTGGACCGTCAAGTGGGCCTGGACCGGCGGCCAGACCGTCACCCAGACCTGGGGCGGCACCACCACCCAGTCCGGCACGGCGGTGACCGTCGCCAACGCGTCCTACAACGGCGCCCTCGCGTCCGGGGCATCCACGACCTTCGGGTTCCTCGGCAGCACCACCGGCACCACCAACCCCATCCCGTCTCCCGTCTCCTGCTCCCGAGTCCCCTAGGAGGACACTCCGTGAGACAGTCCCGGTTTTTCAGAGGGCGCCTGCGACGCAGGCTGGCCGTCCTCGGCGTCGCCGTCCTCGGCGCCGGCGCGGCCTTCGCCGCGGGCGGCCCGCCCGCCTATGCCGCCGCCGGTTGCGCCGTCGTGTACAAGGTCCAGAGCCAGTGGACCGGTGGTTTCACCGGCGACATCGCCATCACCAACTCCGGTGACCCGCTGACGTCCTGGAAGCTGGAGTACGACTTCCCGGACGCCGCCCAGAAGGTGACTCAGGGCTGGAGCGGCACCTACGCGCAGAGCGGCAAGCACGTCACCGTGACCAACGCGTCGTGGAACGGCACGCTCGGCACCGGCGCCTCCACCAGCACCGGGTTCAACGGGACGTTCGGCTCGGCCAACCCGGTGCCGACCGCGTTCACGCTCAACGGGCAGCCCTGCAACGGGGTGACCGCCGCGCCGACCGTGGCGATCAGCAGCCCGGCCGCGAACACCCGCTACACCGCTCCGGCCTCCATCCCGATCGCGGCCACGGCCACGGCGGCGAGCGGGCAGAGCATCGCGAAGGTCGAGTTCTACCACGACGGGCTGCTGCTGGGCACCGACACGTCAGCTCCGTACGCGTACACCTGGAGCGGTGTCCCCTCCCAGGCGGCGGCCTATCACCTGCAGGCCATCGCCTACGACAACGCCGGCACCAAGAGCAACACCGCCGACGTGCCGGTCTTCGTGGACGCCTCGACCACCCCGGCGATCGTCGCGGACGCCACGTCGGCGACCCTGGAGCCCGGCGCGAGCGGGTCGTTCAAGGTGGCGCTGAACGCGGCGCCCACCGCGAACGTCACCGTCGCGGTGGCCCGCAGCACCGGCAGCACCAACGTCACCGTCACCCCGGCCACGCTCACGTTCACCCCGTCGAACTGGAGCACCGGCCAGGCCGTGACCGTCGCGGCGGCCAGCTCGGCCGCGGCCGGCGACACCGCCACGATCGCGGCCACCGCCACCGGTTACACCGCCGCGAGCGTCGCGGTGACAGTGGTCAAGCCGGGCGCCGTCGACGCCCGGTTCACCCAGATGTACAACGACATCAAGAGCCCGGCCAACGGCTACTTCAGCCAGGAGGGCGTGCCCTACCACTCGATCGAGACGCTGATCGACGAGGCGCCCGACCACGGGCACGAGACGACCAGTGAGGCGTTCAGCTACTGGCTGTGGCTGGAGGCCGAGCACGGTCAGGTCAGCGGGGACTGGGCGCCGTTCAACAGCGCCTGGGCCGCGATGGAGAAGTACATCATCCCGTCGCACGCGGACCAGCCGACGAACGCGAACTACAACCCGGCGAAGCCGGCCACGTACGCGGCCGAGTACCCGTTGCCCTCGCAGTACCCGTCGCAGCTGGACAGCAGCGTGTCGGTCGGGACGGATCCGCTGGCGGCGGAGCTGAAGAGCACGTACAACACCGACGACATCTACGGCATGCACTGGCTGATGGACGTCGACAACGTCTACGGCTTCGGCCACTGCGGTGACGGGACCAGCCGGGTCACGTACATCAACACGTTCCAGCGTGGCCAGCAGGAGTCGACCTTCGAGACCGTCCCGCAGCCGGCCTGCGACACGTTCAAGCACGGCGGCCCCAACGGCTACCTGGACCTGTTCACCAAGGACACGTCCTACGCCAAGCAGTGGAAGTACACCAACGCCCCGGACGCCGACGCCCGGGCCGTTCAGGTCGCCTACTGGGCCAACCAGTGGGCCACCGCCCAGGGCAAGCAGTCGCAGATCTCCACCACCGTGGCGAACGCCGCCAAGATGGGCGACTACCTGCGGTACTCGTTCTACGACAAGTACTTCAAGCAGCCCGGCTGCACCTCGACGGCCTGCGCGCCGGGCACCGGCAAGAACAGCTCCAACAACCTGATGTCCTGGTACTACGCCTGGGGCGGCGCCTACGACACCAGCGCCGGCTGGGCGTGGCGGATCGGCTCGAGCACCAGCCACTTCGGCTACCAGAACCCGATGGCGGCGTACGCGCTGTCCAGCACCGCCGCGCTCACGCCGAAGTCGGCGACGGGCAAGGCCGACTGGCAGTCCAGCCTGAGCCGGCAGCTCGAGTTCTACCAGTGGCTGCAGTCCAGTGAGGGTGCCATCGCCGGTGGCGCGACGAACAGCTGGAACGGCAACTACTCGGCGCCGCCGGCCGGCACGCCGACCTTCTACGGGCTGTCGTACGTCGAGGCGCCGGTCTACGCCGACCCGCCGTCCAACCAGTGGTTCGGCATGCAGACCTGGTCGCTGGAGCGCCTGGCCGAGTACTACTACACGACCGGGGATGCCAAGGCCAAGACGGTGCTGGACAAGTGGGTGACCTGGGCCCTGGCGAACTCCACGATCACCGCCAGCAGCTTCGAGATCCCGTCCGACCTGACCTGGTCCGGCGCGCCGGCCACCTGGAACGCCTCCAGCCCGGCCGCCAACACCAACCTGCACGTCACGGTGAAGACCAAGGGCACCGACCTGGGCGTGGCGGGCTCGTTCGCCAAGCTGCTGACCTACTACGCCGCGAAGTCCGGCAACGCGACGGCGAAGACGGCGGCCAAGAACCTGCTCGACGCGATCTGGACGCACAAGGACGCGAAGGGCGTGTCGGTCACCGAGACCCGCGCCGACTACAACCGCATGGACGACACGTACAACGCCACCACCGGTCAGGGCATCTACATCCCCAACGGCTGGACCGGCAAGATGCCGAACGGTGACGTGATCAAGCCCGGGGTGTCGTTCCTCGACATCCGCTCCTTCTACAAGAACGACCCGGACTTCCCGAAGGTCCAGGCGTACTTGGACGGCGGAGCCGCACCGACCTTCAACTACCACCGGTTCTGGGCCCAGGTCGACGTCGCCACCGGCTACGCCGACTTCGCCCGGTTGTTCCCGAACGGGTGACCCGCATGAGAATTGTCCGTATCGTCGCGGCGCTGGCCCTCGCCACCGCCGCGGGAATCCTCGCCCTGCCGGGCGCGGCACAGGCGCACGGTGCGCTGCAGGTGCCTGGCAGCCGGACCTGGCTCTGCTACCAGGACGGCCGTAACCCGAGCACCGGCGCGATCGAGCCGAAGAACCCGGCCTGTGCCGCGGCGGTCGCGCAGAGCGGCACCACCTCGCTCTACAACTGGTTCGCCGTGCTCCGCTCCGACGGGGCCGGCCGGGTCAGCGGCTTCATCCCGGACGGCCAGCTGTGCAGTGGCGGGACGGGTGGGCCGTACAACTTCACCGGCTTCAACCTGGCCCGCAACGACTGGCCGCAGACCCACCTGACCGCCGGCGCGAGCGTCCAGTTCCGCTACAACGACTGGGCCAAGCACCCCGGCACGTTCTACCTGTACATCACCAAGGACGGCTACGACCCGACCAAGCCGCTCGCCTGGAGCGACCTCGAGCCGACGCCGTTCGACCAGGTGACCAACCCGCCGGCCAACGGCGGGCCGGGCACCGACGACGGGCACTACTACTGGACCGGGAAGCTGCCGTCCGGCAAGACCGGCAAGCACCTGATCTACTCGGTCTGGTCCCGGTCGGACAGCACGGAGACCTTCTACGGCTGCTCCGACGTCGTCTTCGACGGCGGCAACGGCGAGGTCACCGGGGTCGGCGGCACGCCGACCTCGCCGAGCCCGTCCGCTCCGGCCAGCCCGTCGGCGTCGGTGTCGGCCGGCCCGTCGCCGTCCACGTCGACCCCCGGCGGGAACCCCGGCACCGGCTGCACCGCCATGTACAACATCACCTCGACCTGGTCCGGTGGGTTCCAGGGCGAGATCATGGTGCACGCCGGCACCACAGCGGTGAACGGCTGGAACGTCTCCTGGACCTGGCCGGGCAGTCAGAAGCTGGCCAGCGCCTGGAGCGCCAAGGCCACCAGCAGCGGCTCGCTGGTCACCGCGACCAACGAGGCGTGGAACGGCTCCATCGCGGCCGGTAACCACACCTCGTTCGGGTTCCTCGGTTCCGGCACGGCCCCGGCCACCGTGCAGAACCTCAGCTGTTCGACAGGCTGATCGAGACCGGCCCGGGGGAGTGCGGTTGTCACACCCCCGGGTCGGCTTCCCGCCAAGTTCTTGACGGTGTCCGCACCGTTTCCTACGTTGCGGTTATCTCGCTGAAACCGCACCTCACCGACCTGGGGCGCGCCGCCACGCGGCGCGCCCTGCTCTTCGGCGGCGTGGGCGCCGCGGCGCTGATCGCCACGCCGGGCAACGCCGGCCGGCCGCGCCCGGCCCGCGCCGGGACGCCGTGGACCGGCACCTGGGCCACCGCGGCGACCGCGACGCCGGCCGAGTTCGACGCGGACTGCACCGTCCGCCAGGTCGTGCATCTCAGCCTCGGCGGGGACGCTCCCCGGATCCGGCTGTCCAACGACTACGGCACCGAGGACGTACGCGTCGGCGAGGTCTGGGCCGGCCTGCGGGCGGGCGACCCGGACAGCTGCGCGATGTGGCCCGACACCATCCGGCCGGTCACGTTCGGCGGGCGTACCGGCGTCCGGCTCCCCGGCGGGCAGCACCGGGTCAGCGACCCGATCCCGGATCTGCCGCTCGCCGCCGGCGCCGACCTGGTGATCAGTTTCCACCTGCCGGAGCGCACCCCGGCCGGCACTGTCGGCCCGCAGGCGTTCCAGCGCAACCAGCTGCTGCGCGGCAACCTGGCGGCCGCGCCGTTCCCGTCCGGCGGTGCCGACCTGAGCCGGTACGTGCTGCTCGCCGGGGTCAGCGTGCGGACCCGGCGGCGGGGCTCCACGGTGGTCGCGTTCGGTGACTCGATCACCTGCGGGTCGAACACCACGCGCGGCGCCAACCGCCGGTGGCCGGACCTGCTGGCCGCCCGGGCCCGCGCCGGTGGGCTGCCGGTCGGCGTGCTGAACGCCGGCATCGGCGGCAACCAGCTGCTCGCCGGCCCGGGCCGGCCGGCGCCGGCCGCCCGTTCCCGCGGGAACGGGCGCGAGCTCGACCAGGGGCCGGCCGGGCTGCGCCGCTTCGCCCACGACGTGCTGGGCCAGCCCGGCGTCTCCCAGGTGATCACGCTGATCGGGGTGAACGACATCGGTCACGGCGCGAGCGCGGACGCGTTGATAGCGGGACATCGTCAGCTGATCAGACGCGGTCACGCGGCCGGGCTCACCGTGGTGGGCGGCACGGTCCTCCCGTTCGGCGGCAGCGTGCACGACCGGGACGGCCACCTCGCGGTCCGCGCCACGCTGAACCGCTGGCTCCGGGAGAGCGGCGAGTTCGACGCGGTCGTCGACTTCGACGCCGCGGTCCGCGACGGCACGAGCCGGGACCGGCTGTGGCCCGGTTACGACTGCGGTGACCACCTGCACCCGAACGACGCCGGCATGCTCGCGCTGGCCTCCGCGGTGCCGCTCATCCTGCTCGGTTGAGATTCCGGGGAGGTCAGTCGCTGAACCGGCCCGGGTCGCCCGCACCCACCCGCAGGATCTCCGGAACACCCTCGGACAGGTCCACGACGGTGGTCGGCTCGGTGCCGCACTCGCCCTCGACCACCGCGTCGACCGCGTGGTCCAGGGCTTCCTTGATCTCCCAGGCCTGGGTCATGGGCTCCACCTCGCCGGGCAGCAGCAGCGTGCTGGTGACCAGCGGCTCGCCCAGCTCGGCGAGGATGGCCTGTGCGGTGGTGTGCGCGGTGATCCGTACGCCGACCGTCTTCTTCTTGGGGTGCAGAAGGCGCCGCGGGACCTCTTTGGTGGCGGGCAGGATGAACGTGTAGGGGCCCGGGGTGCTCGCCTTCACCGCCCGGAACAGCGCGTTGTTGATCTGCACGAACTGCCCGAGCTGGGCGAAGTCGTGACACATCAGGGTGAAATGGTGCTTGTCGTCGAGATGCCGGATGCTGCGGATCCGGTCGAGCCCGTCCTTGTTGCCCATCCGGCAGCCGAGCCCGAAGCACGAGTCGGTCGGATAGGCGATCAGCCCGTCCTCCCGGATCAGCTGCACGATCTGGGAGATGGTCCGCGGCTGCGGATTGTCCGGGTGCACGTCGAAGTACTTCGCCACTCCGCCCAGCTTAGGCTGTGCCTAGACTGGGCGGTCATGGAGTCGGTCGTTCGCCCAGCGGTCCGGATCATCTGCGTCGACGCCGACGGCCGCGTGCTGCTGCTGAACTGGCGCGACCCGATCGACGGCCATCGACTCTGGGAGCCGCCGGGTGGTGGCATCGACCCCGGCGAGACCCCGCTGGAGGCGGCCCGCCGCGAGCTGACCGAGGAGACCGGCCTCGACCCGGACGCCATCGACCCGCATTTCGTCGTCGTCGACCGGGACACGATCTGGAAGGGCCGTCGCATGGTCGGCCCCGAGCAGTTCTTCGCCGCCGCCTACCCGGGCTCCGCCCCGCCGATCGGCCGCGACGGTCTCCTGCCCTACGAGAAGGCCGAGTTGCAGGGGCACGCCTGGGTCCATCCATCGGACTTCCCGGCGCTCTCCGACAGCCTCGAGCCCCCGTCCCTCGGCGAGATCCTGAGATCAAGTTCCCGATTCGGTACGTGGTGAGCACGCCCGTTCTCAGCGGGATTCGAGCGCCCGGATGACCGCGGCCATGTCCTCACCCCCGTGCCCGGCCGACGCGGTCTCCGCGTAGAGCTCCAGGCACGTGTCCAGCAGCGGTGACGGGATGCCGGCGGCCTCGGCGGCCTCGACGATCAGCTGGTTGTTGTAGAGCACGTCCCGGATCGACGCCTGCACGCCGAAGTCCCGGTCGAGCAGCTTGCGTCCCTTGATCCGGGAGACCGGGCTGGCCATCGGCCCCGCGTCCAGCGCGGACAGCAGCGTCCCGCGGTCCAGGTCGTGCCGCGCCGCGAAGTGGAACGCCTCGGCCAGCCCGGTGACCAGGCTGATCAGGAACGTGTTGACGGACAGCTTCATCAGCAGCCCGTTCGGGACCGGCCCGCACCGGACGACCTCCCGGCACATCGGGCGCACCACCGCCGTGACCCGTTCCACGTCCGCGTCCGCACCGGCGAGCATCGCGACCAGCTCGGCGTTCTCGGCCGGCACCCGCGACCCGGAGACCGGCGCCTCGACGTAGCGGCCGCCGGCGTCGCGCACCTGCTCGGCCAGCCCTCGCGACCAGGCCGGCGCGGTCGTTCCCATGTGCACCAGCGTCCGCCCGGCGACCATCCGGGCGAAGCCGTCGCCGTCCCGCCCGAGCACCTCGTCCGCGACCTTGTCGTTCGCGAGCATCATCAGGACGACGTCCGCTCTCCGGAACAGCTCGCCGACGTCGGCGGCCACCTCGGCGCCGGCCTCGCGCAGAGCGTCGGCGGCCGCGGCCGACCGGTTCCACACGACCAGCTCCGTCCCGGCACGGGCCAGGTTGAGCGCCATCGGCCGGCCCATCACGCCCAGCCCCAGAAATCCCACGATCACCCAGCTCACGCTAGACGCCGGCACGGGTCGGCGCGGTAGCCAATCCGTGAAGCGTGGCGGCGGCCGCCGATCCGGAGAATGCTGGGGCGTAACCGGACCTTGTTGGAGGAGCTTCAGTGGAGACCGAACTTTTCATCGGCGGCAAGTGGGTGGCCGCGTCCTCGGGGAACCGGTTCGACGTGCTCGACCCGGCGACCGGGGACACCATCGCCTCGGTCGCGGACGGCGGTGAGGCGGACGCGATCCTCGCGGTGGACGCGGCGGCCGCGGCGGGCCCCGGGTGGGCCGCGACCCCTCCGCGCGTACGCGGTGAGGCGCTCCGCAAGGCGTTCGAGCTGATGACCGAGCGGGCGGCGGACCTGGCCAAGCTGATCAGCCTGGAGAACGGGAAGGCGTTCGTCGACGCGAAGGGCGAGGTGACGTACGCGGCCGAGTTCTTCCGCTGGTTCGCCGAGGAGGCCGTGCGCGTCGACGGCAACCTGACGTCCGCGCCCGGCGGCACCAACCGGATCCTCGTCACCCGCCAGCCGGTCGGCGTGTGTGTGCTGGTCACCCCGTGGAACTTCCCGGCCGCCATGGCCACCCGCAAGATCGGCCCGGCGCTGGCGGCCGGCTGCACCGTGGTCCTCAAACCGGCCAGCGACACGCCGCTGACCGCGCTCGCGATGGCCGCGATCCTGGCCGAGGCCGGCGTGCCCGAGGGGGTGGTGAACGTGCTGCCGTCCCGCAGCTCGGGCAAGGTCGTCTCGGCGATGCTGCGCGACTCCCGGGTCCGCAAGCTGTCGTTCACCGGCTCCACCGAGGTCGGGAGGATCCTGCTGGCCCAGGCCGCCGAGAACGTGGTGAACACGTCGATGGAGCTCGGCGGCAACGCCCCGTTCCTGGTCTTCGCGGACGCCGACCTGGACGCCGCGATCGAGGGCGCGATGCTGGCGAAGATGCGCAACGGCGGCGAGGCGTGCACGGCGGCGAACCGGTTCTTCGTCGAGGCGGGCATCGCCGACGAGTTCGCCCGGCGGCTCGCCCAGCGCATGTCGGCCCTGGTCGTGGGCCCCGGCACGGAGGAGAAGACGCAGGTCGGCCCGCTGGTCAACGAGGACACCGTGGCGAAGGTCGACGCGCTGGTCAAGGGCGCCCTGGAGGCCGGCGCGTCAGCGGTCACCGGCGGCAGCCGGCCGGACGGCCCGGGCTTCTACTACCCGCCGACCGTGCTCACCGGCGTCGCGGCGGACTCGGCGATCCTGCGTGAGGAGATCTTCGGCCCGGTCGCGCCGATCGTCACGTTCACCGGGGAGGACGAGGGGGTCCGGCTGGCCAACGACACCGAGTACGGCCTGGTGGCCTACGTCTACACCGGCGACCTGGCGCGCGGGCTGCGGGTCAGCGAGAAGATCGAGGCCGGCATGGTCGGCCTGAATCGTGGCCTGGTCAGCGACCCGGCGGCCCCGTTCGGCGGGGTGAAGCAGAGCGGCATCGGCCGGGAGGGCGGTCACGAGGGTCTCCTGGAGTACCTGGAGTCCAAGTACATCGCCGTGAACTGGTAACGCGGTGAACTGGTAACTCAGCGGCGACGCAGCAGCGCGTCGGCGTCCAGCTCGAAGGGGAACGGCTCGGTGGCGACCAGCCGTTCCCCGTGCTCGGCCACGGCGTGCTCGGCGTAGTGGTCTCCTTGGATCCGGAACAGCCGCACCGTGATCGACTCCTTGTCGGGCTCGATCAGCAGATACCACTCGATCCGAGCGGCGGCGTAGAGCGCCATCTTCAGAACTCGGTCGTTCCCCGCGTTGCCCGGGGAGACCACTTCGGCGACCAGCACGACCTGCCCGGCCTCCACCTGGGCGCCATCCTGCTCCGGCGTGACCACGACATCCGGGATGAAGATCCGGTTCGCTTGCAGCCGTACGTTGATCGCCTCGAAGACCCAGAATCCGGCGTTGTCGGCACCTGGGTCCAGCAGGCTGGCCAGGCGGCGGGCGATGTGCTGATGGCGCATGGTCGGTGCCGGGCTCACCAGCAGGCTCCCGTCGAAGAGCTCGATGCGGTCAGGGGTCTCGCCAAGGGCTAGGTAGTCCTCCTCGGTCCACGGCCCGAGATGTTCGGTCACGGCGATGCTCATGCCCTCCAGCCTGCCATGGCCGCCGCCGGCCGGGCCATGTCCTTCATCTGCCTGTGGACAACCCTCTTTCCAGGATGGACTCATGTCGCTAATGTACTAGGAAACTAGTGGAATGGTGGTGGTGACGTGATCGAGTTCCACCTGGACGCGCGGTCCGGGGTGGCGCCGTACATGCAGCTGATCCAGCAGGTGCGGCACGCGCTGCGGCTCGGGGTGCTGCGGGAGGGCGACAAGCTGCCCACCGTCAAGGAGGTGGTCGCGCGCCTCGCGATCAACCCGAACACGGTCTCCAAGGCGTACCGCGAGCTGGAGTACGAGGGGCTGGTCACCGCCCGCCCCGGCGTCGGCACGTTCGTCACCAAGACGCTGGGCTCACTGAGCACGCACGAGCCGCTGCGCGCGAGCCTGCAGGACTGGCTCGCCGGGGCCCGGGAGGCCGGCCTGGACAACGAGAGCATCGAGGCCCTCTTTCTCAGTACTTTTCGGAGCTTTTCGGAGGCGCGGACATGACTAGCGCACTACGCACCGAGCAACTGACCAAGCGGTACGGCCGCCGCACCGCCCTCGACCGCTGCACCCTCGACGTCCCGGCCGGTCACGTGGTCGGCCTGGTAGGCCCGAACGGCGCCGGCAAGTCCACGCTGCTGCAGCTCGCCTGCGGGCTCCTCGATCCGACCGCGGGGCGGATCGAGACGCTCGGTGAGCGGCCGGCCAGCGGCTCGCCGCGGGTCGGTTTCGTCGCGCAGGACACGCCGGTCTACGGCGGCCTGACCGTCGCCGAGCACCTGAGGCTGGGCGCCCACCTGAACCCGTCCTGGGACGCCACGCTCGCCGAGCGGCGGATCGCCCAGGTCGGCCTGGACCCGGCGCAGCGGGCCGGGAAGCTCTCCGGCGGCCAGCGGGCCCAGCTCGCCCTGACCGTCGCCGCCGCCAAGCGTCCGGAGCTGCTGCTGCTCGACGAGCCGGTGGCCGCGCTGGACCCGCTGGCCCGGCGCACGTTCCTGCAGGGCCTGATGGAGCTCACCGCGGAGAGCGGGATGAGCGTGATCATGTCCTCGCACCTGGTCGCCGACCTGGAGCGGGTCTGTGACCACATGATCGTGCTGGTCGGCTCGCGGGTGCAGATCGCCGGCGACGTCGACGAGATGCTGGCCGGCCACCACCGGCTGGTCGGCCCGCGGCGACCGGTCGGCGAGGGGTCCGGCTGGGACGTGATCGAGGAGAGTCACACCGACGTCCAGTCGACGCTGGTGGTGCGCAGCACCGCGCCGATCGACGACCCGTCGTGGCAGGTGAACCGGCTGGATCTGGAGGACATCGTGCTGGCGTACATGGCGGGGGCAGCGGGCGGCGCGGGCCGCGAGCGAGTGCTGGAGGGGCAGCGATGATCTGGCTCACCTGGCGGCAGTTCCGGGTCCAGGTGATCACCGGGGCGGCTCTGCTCGTGCTCGTTCTCGCCGCCGTCCTGATCTCCTGGGGCGAGGTGAGCGGCCTGGCGTCGAGCAGTGGCTATGCCGGTTGCGCCGGGACCGCGTGCGCCGCTGCCGCGGAAACGTTCCTGGACGCGCTGCAGGAAACCGCTTCCCGCCTGGTCTACGTGGGCACGATCGCCGCGTTGTTCCTGGTCCCGGCCCTGGTCGGAGTGTTCTGGGGCGCGCCGACGGTGGCTCGTGAGCTGGAGTCCGGGACCTACCGGATGATCTTCAGCCAGTCGGTGAGCCGTGGGCGGTGGCTGCTGGCCAAGCTCGGGCTGGGCGCCGCCGCGGTGGTGGCCGGCGTCGGTCTGCTCAGCCTGCTGCTGACCCGGTGGGCGCACCTGATCGACCAGGCCGCCGGCAACCGGATCACGCCGCTGATCTTCCCGGGCCGTGGTCTCGTGCCGGTGGGCTACGCCGCGGCCGGGTTCGTCATCGGGGTGACCCTCGGCTTGGTGCTGCGCCGAACCGTGGTGGCGATGGCGGTGACCCTGATGGTGGTCGCCGGTCTGCAGGTCGCGGCGCCGCTGGTCGTCCGCCCCTGGCTGGCCCAGCCGATCAGTACCGCGGCCGCGCTGAACGTCGACGACCTGGACGGGATCGGGATGAACGTCGAGACCGGCGAGATGCATCTGCGGGTCCAGTCGTCGATCAACGGCGCGTGGGTTCTGCAGAACACGGTGCTGGGCGCGGACGGAAAGTCGTTCGTCGGTCCGGCGGATCTCACCAAGTGTGGTCCCCGGGCTGGCTTCGAGACCTGTCAGGAGTGGCTGAAGAGCCAGAATCTTCAGGTCCGGATGACGTACGTTCCCGGCGCGAAGTTCTGGACCGTGCAGTGGCGCGAGTTCGGGCTCCTGGTCGCGCTCACCACCCTGCTGTCCCTTCTCGCCCTGTGGTGGATTCGGCGAAAGCTGGTCTGACCAGGCATTTCCGGCGGCTCGTGGAGGCGGGCCGCCGTGTTGTGCAAACAGTTCCGGAAACAGGAACCTGTCGATACGTTCCGTGATGGCTTGCCCGTGACAGGGGGCGAAGTGAATAATCTTGCACTCAGGTCTCCACCCGATGTTGCGGCCGAGGCGCAGTAGCCGATACTTGGCGGGCTTCCCGGCACCCCCCACGCACGTCGGGATCCACCCCTGAGAGGACTTCTTCTGCCATGCGCAAGGCACTGATCGGACTGGCCGCTGCCGGGCTGATGACGTCGGTCACGCTCACGGCGTGTGACGGCGGCTCGGGCGACGGTGACACCAGCGGCAGCAACGACACCTTCAGCTCGACAGCGAGTTCCTCGGGCGAGGGCCGCAACGGCGTCGGCGTGGTCATGCCGGACACCCAGAGCTCCACCCGATGGAGCAAGGACGACCCGACGTACCTGAAAGCCGCCTTCAAGCGGGCGAACGTGCCGGTCGAGATCCAGAACGCCCAGGGCGACGCGGAGCAGTTCAAGGGCATCGCGAAGGCGATGCTCGACAGCGGCGTCAAGGTCCTGATCATCGCGAACCTGGACTCGGGCAGCGGCAAGTGGGTGATCGACCTC
The DNA here is from genome assembly GCF_016862095.1 of Actinoplanes cyaneus. Classification (GTDB taxonomy): domain Bacteria; phylum Actinomycetota; class Actinomycetes; order Mycobacteriales; family Micromonosporaceae; genus Actinoplanes; species Actinoplanes cyaneus. Next base: position 68,699 of record NZ_BOMH01000020.1, on the reverse strand, counting down.
GCGAGGTCCCGCAAGGTGCCGGTGATCGACTACGACCGGCTGACGCTCAACGGCGGCGCCGACTTCTACGTCAGCTTCGACAACGAGCTGGTCGGCCGCAAGCAGGCCGAGGGCTTGATCAAGTGCTTGGACGCGAAGAACCTGCCGGCCAAGCCGGCGCCGGTGATCGCCGAGCTGAACGGCTCGCCCACCGACAACAACGCCACCCTGTTCAAGGCCGGCTACGACAGCGTGCTGCAGCCGAAGTTCGACAGCGGCGCCTACACCAAGGGTCCTGACCAGTTCGTCCCGGCGTGGGACAACAAGGAGGGCGCGAAGATCTTCACCCAGATGCTGCAGCAGTGGCCGAACATCGCGGGAGTGCTCTCCGCCAACGACGGTCTCGGCGCCGCGGCGATCTCGGTGATGAAGACCGCCAAGCCGCCGCTGAACGGCAAGGTCCCGGTCACCGGGCAGGACGCCACGGTCGAGGGGCTGCAGAACATCCTCGCCGGTGACCAGTGCATGACCGTCTTCAAGAACACGAAGACCGAGGCGGACGCGGCCGCGGACCTGGCCATCCAGCTCGTCAAGGGCCAGAAGCAGACCGCGCAGATGGGGAAGGTGAAGGACCCGGAGTCCGGCGCCTACATCCCGTCCCTCCTGCTGCCGCCGATCTCGGTCACCGCTGACAACATCTACAAGGACGTCGTGGCGACCGGCGCGGTCAAGGCAGCGGACATCTGCACCGACAAGTTCCTGGCTCTCTGCAAGGACCACAAGCTCGCACAGTGATCCCGGATGAGAACAGTGATCCCGGATGAGAGAAGCCAGGGCCGGTCCCGCCGGTCCTGGCTTCCTTCTTCTCCCGGTACGGACTATCGGCGTCCCTTGAGTCGCCGGCCCATCTCCTTGGCGATCTCCTTCTTGGCGTCCCGCTCGGCCAGCACCTGACGCTTGTCCCAGGACTTGAGGCCGCGGGCGATCCCCAGCTCGACCTTGACCCAGCCGTCCTTGAAGTACATCGAGAGCGGCACCAGGGTCAGCCCGGAACCGTCCCGCAGCGTGTTCAAGATCTTGATGATCTCGACCTTGTGCAGGAGCAGTTTCCGGGTACGCCGCGGGGCGTGGTTGGTCCAGCTGCCGAACCCGTACTCCGCGATGTGCAGCCCGTACAGCATGATCTCGCCCTCGTGCTCCTGGGCGAACGCGTCGACCAGCGACGCGCGGCCCAGGCGCAACGACTTCACCTCGGTGCCGGCCAGCACCAGGCCCGCCTCGTACGTCTTCAGAATCGCGTAGTCGTGACGCGCCTTCTTGTTCGAGGCGATCAGTTTGGTCCCGGTCTCCTTGCCCACCGGTAAAGGTTAGCCAGAGATGCCGTCGGTGGGGATCGGGCGGCGCATGGAATAGGTGACGCTGCTCAGCCGGTGCGGCTCGTCCTTCACGTGGATGACCGCGCGGTCGTAGGCCTGCCAGCCCGCCGCCCCCGCCCGGTTCAGATGGCGCAAGTCATCGAAGCGCTCGTCGGTGCCCCACCGCAGGACTCCGCCCGGATGATGGAACGTCGCGGTCCAGTCCATGAACCTGTCGGTGCCGAGCGTGCCCGCCGCGCGGTACTCCAACCGCGCATACTCCCAATTGGTCACCTGGACGATTATGCCCCTTGGCGGACGTACGCCGCCGTCCGTACTGGACATGGGCCTGCGTAAGCCGGTGGGCGTAGACCTACCCTGAGTAATCCCTGATCTGCCATCGCGCGGGTTAATCTCGATCTCTCTCCGCGAATACGCTCCGCCCGTCCAAGTCTCTCGGGGGGAAGCGATGACAACGGGTTACTTCGGCCAGCTGGTCTGCGGCCGCCGCGCGAAATGGATCGTGGTGGCACTGTGGGCGGTGGTGCTGGTCTTCGCGTTTCCGCTGGCCGGCAAGCTCGGCGACGTCGAGAAGAACGACAACGCCTCCTGGCTGCCCGGCGACGCCGAGGCCACTCAGGTCGCCGACCTGCAGAAACAGTTCCAGCCGGACGACATCGTGCCGGCCATCCTGGTCTACGAGCGGGCCGGCGGGGTCACCCCGGCCGACCAGGAGAAAGCCGTCGCCGATGCCAGGGCGATCGCCGCGGTGCCGGGGGTGACCGGTCAGGTCATCGGCCCGGTGCCCGCCGGGGACAAGGCCGCGTTGCAGGTCATCGCGCCGATCAAGGTCGACGCGGACGGCTGGGACAAGATCGCCGGCTCCGTCGCCGACATCAAAGCCATCTCCGGTACGGGCGAGAACGGCCTCGGCATCTACCTGACCGGCCCGGCCGGGGTCGCGGCCGACTCCGCCAGCGCGTTCGAGGGCATCGACGGCACGCTGCTCTACACCACGCTCATCGTGGTCGCGATCATCCTGCTCGTCACCTACCGCAGTCCGGTCCTGTGGCTGCTGCCGATCGTCACCGCCGGGTTCGCGCTGATCACCGCTCAAGCCGTGATCTACCTGCTCGCCAAGAACGCCGGCCTGGTGGTGAACGCGCAGAGCGCCGGCATCCTGACCGTGCTGGTGTTCGGCGCCGGCACCGACTACGCCCTGCTGCTCGTCGCGCGCTATCGGGAGGAGTTGCGCCGGCACGCCGACCGGCACGAGGCGATGATCTTCGCCCTGCACCGGGCCGGCCCGGCGATCATCGCCAGCGCCGCAACCGTGGCGATCGGCATGGGCTGCCTGACGCTCGCCGAGGTCAACTCGACCAGAGGGCTCGGCCCGGTCGCCGCGCTCGGCGTCGTGGTCGGCCTGCTGGCCATGATGACCCTGCTCCCGGCCCTGCTGGTGATCTGCGGCCGCTGGCTGTTCTGGCCGGTCCGCCCGCGGTACGGCACCGCCGAGCCGACGGCGACCGGTATCTGGGCCCGGATGGGCGCCCGGATCGCCCGCCGGCCGCGCATCGTCTGGATCGGCACCGCCGCCGCGCTCGGCGTGATGGCGCTCGGCCTGCTCCAGCTCAACGCGAACGGGCTGAGCCAGAAGGACTCGTTCACCAGCGAGCAGCCGTCGGTCGCCGGCCTCGAGGTGCTGGGCCGGCACTTCCCGGCGGGTCAGGGCGACCCGGTCGTGGTGATCGCCGACGCGGCCCGGCGGGACCAGGTGGGGACGACGCTCGCCGCGGTGCCCGGCATCAGCGCCGTCGGCGACCCGGTGGTCAAGAACGGCCTGGTCGAGTTCGAGGGGACACTCACTTCAGCGCCGGACAGCCAGGCCGCCGAGGACACCGTCCTCGCCGTCCGGGAGGCGCTGCGCGACACCGGCGCCAAGGTCGGCGGGACCACCGCGATGACCTACGACATCAACGAGGCGAACAAGCACGACAACCGGCTGATCATCCCGCTCGTCCTGCTGGTCGTGCTGGTCATCCTGGCGGTGCTGCTGCGCTCGCTGGTCGCCCCGGTGATCCTGATGGCGACCGTGGTGCTCTCGTTCGCGGCCGCCCTGGGGGTCAGCACCCTGGTCTTCCGGCACGTCTTCGGCTTCGCCGGGGAGGACACCGCGTTCCCGCTGTTCGTCTTCGTGTTCCTGGTCGCGCTCGGCATCGACTACAACATCTTCCTGATGACCCGGGTCCGTGAGGAGGCCCGCGAGCACGGCACCCGCCGCGGCGCGCTGATCGGCCTGGCCGCCACCGGGGGCGTGATCACCTCGGCCGGCATCGTGCTGGCCGGCACGTTCGCGGCGCTCGGCAGCCTGCCGCTGGTCGCGTTCGCGGAGATCGGGTTCGCCGTCGCGTTCGGCGTGCTGCTGGACACGCTGGTCGTGCGGTCGGTGCTGGTCACCGCACTGAACCTGGACATCGGCCGGTGGATGTGGTGGCCCAGCCGGCTGACCCGTCAGGACCCGGCGGCCGACGCCCCGGTCTCTCCGGCCCCGGCCGTGCTCGTCCGGCAGCCGGATTGACCCGTGTCCTGCCGATCACTGCCGATCACCGGGACACGCCGCAGCCCCGGTGATCGGCAGGACCCGACCTGAGTCGTTGTCACAGTCTGAACGGGCGCTTCCACCATGAACCGTCCTCCTTGCAGAGTCCGCGGAGAACGGACCATGTTCTTCATCCGGCCGAAACGCGGAGCACGGCTTGAGCGGAGAAGCATGACCGGTCGAGGCGGACCGAGCCGGCGCGGCGTCGTTGCCGAGACGCCGCGCCACTGCCGCCCCCGCGGGGTGGCCGGCTCGGAGGGCTCAGAGCGGGCTGGCGCTGCCGGTGTGCAGGGCCCTGCGCAGGGCCATCGCGCGGCTGGCCCGGACCCCGCCGAGGCGGACGACCCTTTCGACGGTACGGCGGTCGGCGCGCAAGCGTGGCGTGGGCAGCGACACCGCGACCGCGCCGACGAACCGGCCGGCCGCGTCGTTGACCGGCGCGGCGAGGCAGCTCAGGTCGGGCTGGAACTCGTTGACCTCGACCGCAAGCCCCGCGCCGCGGACCTGGTGGAGCTGGCGCAGCAGCTGGGAGCGGTCGGTGACGGTGGCCGGGGTGACCGCGGGCGTGCCGTGCCGGTCGAGCAGCTCCTCCCGGTCGGCCGGGTTCAGCGTCGCCAGCATCAGCTTGCCGAACGCGGTGGCGTGCGGAGCCTCGTGGAAGCCCACGCCGAGGACGGGCACCCGCGGATGGTCGGGGCACTCGTCGACGTGCGCGACGATCATCTCGGCATTGCGCAGGGCGGCGTAGTACGCCGGGGCGTGCGCCTGCCGATGCACGACGGCGGCGACCCGGCGGATCTCGGGCGGGGCGGCGATCTGCCGGTGCAGGCCGCGCGCCAGGTCGTCCACGCGGTGGCCCAGGGCGTACGCCTTCAGCTCGCTGAGATGGACCAGGTAACCGCTCTCGACCAGGGTGGTGAGCAGGTGGTACGTCGTCGGCAGGGTGAGTCCGAGCGCCGCGGCGACGTCCCGGGCCGGCACCGGGCCGGCCGCGGCGGCGACGTGATCGAGAACTCGCATCGCCCGCTCGACGGACTGCAGCAGCCCGGCTCCTTTGCCTCGCATGACCCCAGCCTGCGTCCGGGACGATGATGAGGGAACCCGATCGACCGATGGTGCGAAAGGAAGCCGCTGGAGGCCCCGCCCGGACTGGAGGCCCCGCTCGGGCTGGATGCCCCCGGCCCGGAGGCCCGGCCCGGCCGGGGAGCCGGGCCGGGCCGTGGGTCAGGAGATGGCGGCGGCCAGCGGCCGGTACCACCTGTCGGCGATCTTGACGTTGCCGGCGTCGTTGGGGTGGACGCCGTCGTAGGTGTCGGCGGCCGTGTCGAAACCGGTCCACTGGTCGACCACCGTGATCGGGGACGCGGCAGTGGTCAGGCCCGCGGCCCAGGCCGGGATCGCGGCGTTCAGGCTGACCACGCGCTGGGCGCACTCGGCGCACGTGGACGGATTCATCGGGATGATCTGTGCGACCAGGATCTTCATGGCCGGGTTGGCGGCGCGCATCTGGCCGACGAGCGTGGTGTAGGCCGCCAGGATCGTCGAGGCCGGCAGGTTGCTCCAGACGTCGTTGGTGCCGAAGTGCATGAGCACGACGTCCGGGCCGGTCGCGGCGAGCCAGCCGACCAGCAGGTTCTGATTCGCGACGTTGGTTACCAGGTATCCACCGTGCCCCTCGTTCTCGCCGTCGTAGTCGAAGCCGCAGCCCTGCCCGGGCAGGGTTCCGACGAAGTCGACCCGGTCGGCGGGAAGTTTCTGCCAGAGCAGCGCGCGCCAGCAGCCGGGCGAGCCGGTGATCGAGTCACCGAGCGCCATGATCTTGGTCTTCCGCGTGGCCGGCGGCGAACTCGAGCTCGCCGAGGGTGACGGTGCCGGGCTGGACGGCGCAGGACCGGATGCCGACGGTGACGGGCTCGACGGCGCGGGGCCCGACACCGACGGTGACGGGTTCGTGGTGCCGCCGTTGCAGGTCACGCCGTTCAGCGCGAACCCGGTCGGCACCGGATTCGTCCCGGTCCACGAGCCGTTGAGGCCGAACGAGGCGGTGCCGCCGGTGGAGACGGCGCCGTTCCAGGCGGCGTTGCGGACGGTGACGGTCGCGCCGGACTGGGTGAACGAGCCGTTCCAGAGCTGCGTGATCGTCTGGCCGCCGGGGAACGTGAACGCCAGCGACCACGAGGTCAGCGGATCGCCGAGGTTCGTGACGTCGACCGTGGCTCCGAAGCCACCCGGCCACTGACTGCTCACGGTGTACCGCACGGAACAGCCGGCCGCCGCGTCGGCCCTGGTGGCGGTGACGGCGAGAAAGCCGGCGAGGAGTGCACAGACGCTGGCGGGGACGGCCAGCACACGTCGATGCATGGGGATCTACCTCCGTTGACGGGGAAACGGGAGCGCTCCCATCAACGTACGTGAATGTCGAGCCGTCAGGAACGGGCCCGGCCGCCTACGGGCCCGGCCGCCCACGGGCGGGGTCAAGCCCGGCGATCGGTGAGCGCCGCCGCGCCCAGCCCGCGCAGGGAGGCGTCCAGCACCTGAGCGGTGTGGGCCAGCGCGATCGACCCGCCCTGCCGCCGGACCGCCGCCGCCACCTGCATCAGACAGCCCGGATTCGCGGTGACCAGCAGCGACGCCCCGGTCCCCAGAACCGCTGCCGCCTTGCGATCACCCAGCTCGGCGGCCGGCGCCGGATTCAGCACGTTCCACACCCCGGCCGAGCCGCAGCAGATCTCCGCCTCGGCGATCTCCCGCAGCTCCAGCCCGGGGATCGCGCGCAGCAGAGCCCGGGGCTGTGCCCGGACGCCCTGCGCGTGCGCGAGATGGCAGGCGTCGTGATAGGCCACCGTCACCGGCAGGGGATGCCGCACCGCCACGGGACCCAGCTCCACCAGCAGCTCCGCCAGGTCACGGACCTTGGCCGCGAAGGCCGCGGCCCGCGCCGCATACGCCGGATCGTCGGCGAGCAACTCCCCGTACTCCTTCAGCGAGGACCCGCACCCCGCCGCGTTCACCACGAAGTAGTCCATCCCGGACCGTTCGAACGTGTCGACGAGCCGTCGCGCGAACCCCTCCGCCTCGGCCCGCCGCCCGTTGTGCACGCTCAACGCCCCGCAGCACCCCTGACCGGAAGGGATCACCACGTCACACCCCTCGGCGGCGAGGATGCGGACCGTCGCGGCATTGACGTCCGGGAAGAACGCCGACTGCACACAGCCGGTCAGCATCCCGACCACGGCTCGCCGGGTGCCGTGCGCGGCGACCCGCCGGGGCGGCCGGGGCACGCCCCGCAACCTCGGCGCGAGTGCGTCCAGCGTGGCCAGGGTCGGGGCGAGCCGCTCCAGGAGACCGCTGCGGGCGACGAGCCTCTGCAGACCCGATCGCTGGTACGCCCACAACGGCCCCCGCAGCAATCGCAGCCGCCGCGGATAGGGGAACACCGCGAAGATCGCCGCCCGCAGCGCCCGCTCCCGTGCGGTGCGCGGATGCCGCCGCTCGACCTGCGCGCGGGTGTCCTCGATCAGCCGGTCGTAGCGCACCCCGGACGGGCACGCGGTCACGCACGCCATGCAGCCCAGACACCTGTCGAAGTGCTCGACCATCGCGTCGCTGAGCGGCTCGCCCTCCAGCCCCTGCGCGATCAGATGGATCCGTCCCCGCGGCGAGTCCATCTCCTCGCCCCACAACACGTACGTCGGGCAGGTCGTCAGGCAGAATCCGCAGTGCACGCAGTCCGACACGAGATCGGCCCGCGGCCGGTGCCGGTCGTCGAAGGCCCCGGTGCCGCTCTCGGCGGCCCGCAGCGCGTCGGGCGGGGTCGGCCCGGTGCCGCTCCCGGTGGCTCGCACCGCGTCGGGCGGGGTCGGCCCGGTGCCCCGGGTGGCGTCGACGTCGGACATCAGATGCCTCCCACGAAGCGGCCCGGAGCGAATCGGTGGCCCGGATCGAACTGGTCCTTGACCCGGCGCATCAGCGCGAGCCCGTGCACCGGCCCCCACATGTCCAGCGTCTCGCGCACACCGGCCGGGGCGGTCAGCACCACCGCGTGCCCGCCGGCCCGGACAGCCGCGGCCCGTAGCAACTCGACCGCGCGCCCGGCCTCGACGGTTCTCTGGTCGGCGGTGACTCCCGCGTCTCCCTGGTCGACGGCGAGTCCCGCGTAGAGAACGCCGGCGCCGGCCGAGCCGCGGACCGTCGCGCCAGCGCCCACAGCGGTCGCCACCAGCGCCGGGACCTGCGACAACCTCCCGGTCAGCTTGACACCGACCCCGTCCGCCGGCCAGGGCGGCACGTCCCACCACTGCGGAGGCTCGGGCGAGACCTCACCCCCGAGCAGCTCGGCGACGGCGGCGGCCCGCTCCCGCACCCCGGCGGCGGTGCCCTCCAGCAGGACCGCGAGCTCCGGCTCGGCGCCGGGGCCGGCGTTGACCTCGAGGGCGCTGGCCGCGAACTGCCCGGCCAGGATCTTCGCCGCGTGCAGGGGCGGGGCCACCGCTCGTACCCACAAAGAGGCGGCCGGGACCGGATGCAACCGGAACACGCACTCGGTGATCAACCCGAGGGTGCCGAAGGCCCCGGTGTAGAGCTTGCCGAGGTCATAGCCGGCGACGTTCTTGACCACCTTGCCGCCGGCCTTGGTGATCGTCCCGTCCGGCCGGACGACGGTGATGCCGATCAGCAGGTCACGGGCGGTGCCGTAGCGCAACCGCCGCGGACCGGAGGCGTTCGCCGCGACGGTGCCCCCGGCGGTCGCCGACGGCGGCGCGTCGAGCGCGAGCTGCTGCCCGGGCAGGCCGTGCAGCTCGGCCATCGGCGTCCCGGCGCGGACCACCGTGATCAGGTCGCCGGCGGCGTGCTCCACCACCCCGGCCAGCCGGCGCGTGTCGATGATCAGATCCAGCTCGCGGGGCGGCGGCCCCCAGCCCAGCTTGGTCGCGCCGCCGCGGATCACCACGGCCAGGCCCCGCGCGGCCGTGACCAGCGCGGCCGCCTCCGCGGTGTCCCGGGGCGCCGCCACCAGCCGGGCCGGCACCCCGCAGACGGCGTCCCCGTCACCGGCGGGGGAGGTCAGCTCGTCCAGGGCGCCCATCAGAAGATCTCCGCCACGCCGGCCTCGTGCCGCGGATGGGTGCCCTGGTGGCGGCCCGGACGCTCGCCGCACAGCCGGGGCGTCGGGAAGACCTTGCCCGGATTCGCGATCCCGTCCGGGTCGAAGGCGCACCGCACCAGCTGCATCGTGTCCAGGTCGTCGTCGCTGAACATGCGCGGCATGTACTTCGCCTTGTCGACGCCGACGCCGTGCTCGCCGGTGATCGAGCCGCCGTGCTCGATGCACAGGTCGAGGATCGCCGCGGACACCGTCTCGGCCCGCGACGCCTGGCCGGGCACCGCGTCGTCGAAGAGCACCAGCGGGTGCAGGTTGCCGTCGCCGGCGTGGAACACGTTCGCCACCCGGACGCCGTGCTCGGCCGCGACCTCGCCGATCCGGCGCAGCACGGCAGGCAGCGCGGTGCGGGGGATCACCCCGTCCTGCACGATGTAATCCGGGCTGATCCGGCCGACAGCGGCGAACGCCGACTTGCGCCCGCGCCAGATCAGCGCCCGCTCGGCGTCGTCGGCGGCGATCCGCGTCTCGAATGCGCCGTGCTTCGCGCAGAGCTCGCTGACCTCGTCGAACTGTGCCGCGACCTCGGCCGCCGGCCCGTCCAGCTCGACGATCAGCACCGCGCCCGCGCCGGCCGGATAACCGCACCTCACCGCCGCCTCGGCGGCCTCGATGGCCAGCGCGTCCATCATCTCGATGGCGGCGGGCACCACGCCGGCCGCGATGATCGCCGACGTGGCGGCGCCGGCCTGGTCGGTGGAGGAGAAGCCCGCCAGCAGCGTACGGACGGTCTCCGGCAACCGGGTCAGCCGGACCGTGACCTCGGTGGCGACCCCGAGCGTCCCCTCCGAGCCGACGAACGCGCCGAGCAGGTCGTAGCCCGGCGCGTCGGGTGCGGCGCCGCCCAGCCGGACCCGCTCACCGTCCGGCGTGACGACCTCCAGCCCGGTCACGTGATTGGTGGTGAATCCATACTTCAGGCAGTGGGCGCCGCCCGAGTTCTCCGCCACGTTCCCGCCGATCGAGCAGATCTGCTGGCTGGACGGGTCGGGCGCGTAGTAATAGCCGTGCGGCGTGGCGGCCTGGGTCACGTGCAGGTTGATCACGCCGGGCTGGACGACGGCGCGCTCGTCCTCCGGGCGCACCTCCAGGATGTCGCGCAGCTGGGACGTCACGATCAGGACGCCGTCGGCGTGCGGCAGCGCGCCCCCGGACAGCCCGGTGCCGGAGCCGCGCGCGACGAACGGGGTGCCGGTCTCCGCGCACGCCCGGACCACGGCGGCGACCTGCTCGGCGGTCCGCGGCAGCGCGACCAGGGCGGGGATGACCTTGTAGTGCGCGAGCCCGTCGCACTCGTAGGTCCGCAGCTCCTGACGGTCGGTCAGGACCTGCCGGGCCCCGATCGCGGCGCGCAGCCGTGCCGCCAGTGCATCGATGTCGGTCATCGCCGGCCTCCTCGCTGACGCCTGCCATCACGCTAGCGGCGATCGACCCCGAACGCGACGGCCAAGTCACGGCCTGTGGACAACTCAGCGGGGCGGGAGCATCCAGTGCCGCTTCGTCGACCAGCCGGTGAACGGCTGGACCTGCTCGCCGCGGACCGCCGCGCGCAACCCGGCGACCGCCGGACCGAGTGGCCCGTCCGACGGCAGGGCCGCCACGAAACCCGCCACGTCGTCGCTCAGGGCCAGGTGGAACATCATCTGCCGCCACGCGTACGCGATGTCCTTGACCGTGGTGAGGCCGAGCGGCCGGGCCGCGAGCCTCCGGGCCGCCGCGAAACACCGGGAAGCCCCGTCCGGGTCGAGCGCGACCCCGACCTTCACCAGGGTGGCCAGGTTGTGCGTGGTCAGGATCTGGGCCTGCTCGATGACCATCCCGTTCTGCGCCGGGGCGCCCCACGCCGTGGTCACGCCCGCCCGCTCGCGGCAGAGCGTCGCGAACCGCGGCGAGATCCGCGCGTCCTGCTCGTCGATCCGGCCGATCGCGCGGTAGTCGATCCCGTAGTACCACTCGTAGATCGTCCCGAACAGCAACTCCCCGGCGAGCTGCGCGGCGTGCAGGAACTTCACCACGAACCGCCCGTCGAAGATGTCCGCGGCCAGCTCCTCCACCCAGGGCAGCTCCAGCCACGCCTCCCGGCTCAGTTGCCGCAGCTCACGGACCATCGGATTGGGGATCAGGGTGCCCGGGAACGTGCGCAGCGTCAGCCCGCCGAGCCGCCGCAGCGCCGCGCCGACCGCCGCGCGGCTCTCGCCCGGATGCTTGTGGCCCTCGACCGCCCGGACCCAGGGCAGCTCCTCCAGCCGCACCTGCGATTCCAGGTTCGTCAGCAGCAGCGAGCGCCGGTTGCGGAACGCCAGATAGTTCCCGGCTATCAGCGCCCGCAGGCCCGGGTCGGGGTAGGCAGCGGACACCGCCTGCGCGGCGATCCGCGGAGCGAGCCGGGCGAGCACCTCGGCCGACGGCACGAGACCGGAATCGATCAGCTCTTCCACGGGCGCGGCGACGGCGCGACGCACCACGGCGGTGATCGACGGCGGCGTTCCCTCCTCGATCGGCGGGAGTGACACGAGGCCGGTGTGCTGCGGGAACCCGGCCAGCCGGGCGGCGAGCGCGTGCGCGGCGAGGTGGTGCGGCGGGATCGCCGCGTCCCGCGCCTGCCGTGCCCGGAGCGCGGCGAAACCCGGCCCACGACGCCGGACCATGTCGTCGACCACGGTCTGCACCAGGCCACGCCGCCACGGCCGGCCGGCCAGCACGTCCTGCGCCGCGGTGCGCAGCACGGTCAGGTTCGCCTTCGGCCCGGCGTGCCGCCGGCTCGGCGGATGCTTCGCCGCGAGCTGCGCATACTCCTCCAGGAGGGCGCGCGCGTCACGGTTCCAATCAAGGTCCCGCGGTACGCCGGCACGCCCGTCCACGCAGGCCCGGAGCCAGAGCTCGAGCATCCGGTCCGCGAACGGGTTCCACACCCGCAGGGTCGTGCGCATCGTCTCGACCCGCTCGTTCGGCCGGCGGCGCTCCAGGGCGGCCCGCACCTCGCCGGCCGTCGCTCGCCACGCCGTCTCGGGCCCCGGCACCTGGCCGGTTCCGATCGGCTCGGGCGCGAATCGCAGCCGCCCGCTGAACGGCAGGATCTGCCCGAGCAGGCTCAACGCCGACGCCTCGTCCCCGGCCCGCAGCAGCCAGGCGAGCACCGGGAGCGCCGCCTCCTCCGGCAGCGCGACGTGCGACGGTGTGTCCAGTTCCTCCGGGTGCGCGATCAGCTGGTCGAACATCGCCTGCCGGGACCGCGGCAGGCCGTGACGCCGCAGGAACGCCAGCTCCCACGGCTGCAGCGGCTGGTCGGCGAGAGCCCTGCCACTGGCGAACCCGCCGTGCAGCACCTCGATGGTGACCCAGGCCGGCAGGTCGGTGACCGGGGTGCGCGAGCCGGTGCGAATCCGCCCGCCCAGCATCCCGCGGATGGCGCCGAGCCAGCTCGCCGCCCTGTCCCGGGCCTGCTCACGGGTGGCCGGATCGGGGTGGGCCGAGGCGGTGTCGAGGGCGCGCTGCCACTGGCCCTCTGGGTAACTGCTCATGCCGGCGTGGCGGGTCCTGCCCCCGCGCCCTCCCGGTTAAGAGCCGGGTGCTCTGCTGCTGAGCTACACGCCGTGTGTGTCGCGGGCCGACGATAGCGCGCCCGCCATCGGCCGTGCGCCCGGTTTTCCACAGCCCTGGGTGGGCGGGGGATGACACCCCGTCGATGCTGTGGACAAGCTTTTCGCCGACGGCCGGAAGTCTGTCAAGATGGCCCGATGCTCGTGACCGCCAGACCCTCCAGGCTCGCCGTCGCCGCCGCGTTCGCCCTGCTCGCGGTGGCCGGCTGCAGTTCGGACGACGACAAGCCGGATGCCGGCCGGATCGACGTGACCACCATGCGCGGCGCGTTCCTGCAGGCCACCGAGATCGGTCCGACCTGGACCGCTCCCGAGACCAGCGCCGACCCGCAGCAGCTGGTCAGCTTCTGCGGCGGGAGCACGCCCGCTCCCGCCCTGCCGCCCGGCGCCGAGCGGGTGTCCTCGTCCTTCGCCGACGAGGGGGAGAAGGGCGCGCAGACGCTGGAGCAGCTCGCCCTGGTCTACCCGGACGACAAAGCGGCGCAAGCCGGGCAGGCGCTGCTGCGCGCGGTCGCCGACGGCTGCGCCCCCACGGTCTCCGTCCCGGCGGCGGTGACCTCGGACAAGTCGGAGCCGGCCTACACCGAGACGGTCGAGGTGCGCGAGCTCAACGAGGGCGCCTGGTCCGGGTTCGTGCTGGTTCGTCACAAGAGCTACGAGAAGACGCACCCCGGCACCGCGGACACCGCCGTGGCCGTCGTGACCTCGCGCAACGTGGTGCTCGTGGACACCTATGCGATCTACCAGCTGGAGAAGTCGGAGCCCGCGGCGGGCTTCGAGGCGGACTGGAAGAAGCTGGTCGGCTCGGTCGTCCAGCGGGTGGGATAGACAGCCGGACGCGGTTGGTCTAGTGTTCGCGGTGCGCCGTTGCGAGTTCTTCCCCCGTGGAATTCGCAGCGGCGTCTTACTGTGCCCGGTGACCACTCCGGGTCTCGGTGGCCGACACCGAATCTCCACTCACGAGATCGCCTGCGCATGCTCACGTCACACCGCCGTGCGCGTTACTGCTCGGAGAGAGCGCGATCCGAACACCCGTCCACGCACCGGTGTGGAAAAAGCCACGGCACTGTTAACTATTAGCCGCACCCACGCTTAGCCTTACGAATCCCGGGGCACTGAACAAGTTAAGCCGCGGATTCTTAGGCGGAGGTGGGTGCGGCATGAAGTTCGTCTACGACTTCCACGAAGGCAACAAGGACCTCAAAGACCTGCTGGGTGGCAAGGGCGCCAATCTCGCGGAGATGACGAACCTCGGCCTCCCCGTTCCTCCCGGTTTCACGATCACCAGCGAGGCCTGCCAGGAATACCTGCGCCACGGCACGCACGTCGACGGCCTGGCCGGCGAGATCGACGCGCATCTCGCCACGCTCGAACAGGCCATGGGCCGCAAACTCGGCGACGCGCAGGACCCGCTGCTGGTCTCGGTGCGGTCCGGCGCGAAGTTCTCGATGCCCGGCATGATGGAGACCGTCCTCAACGTCGGGCTCAACGACGAGTCGGTGGCCGGGCTGTCCCGGCAGGCGGGTGGCAACGACCGGTTCGCCTGGGACTCGTACCGCCGGTTGATCCAGATGTTCGGCAAGACCGTGTGCGACGTGCCGGGCGGCGAGTTCGAGGACGCGCTGCACGACGCGAAGACCGCCAAGGGCGTCTCCGACGACGTCCAGCTCGACGCCGACGATCTGAAAGCGCTGGTCACGGCGTACAAGCAAGTGTTCGTGAAACACACCGGCCATGACTTCCCGCAGGACCCCCGGGAGCAGCTCGACCTCGCGATCGAAGCCGTCTTCCGGTCGTGGAACGCCGAGCGCGCCATTCTCTACCGTCGCCAGGAGCGCATCCCGGCCGACCTCGGCACCGCCGTCAACGTGGTCGCGATGGTCTTCGGGAACCTGGGCGACGACTCCGGCACCGGCGTCGCCTTCACGCGCGACCCGGCCAGTGGTGAGCAGGGCATCTACGGTGACTACCTGGCCAACGCGCAGGGTGAGGACGTGGTCGCCGGCATCCGGAACACGCTCGCGCTCGCGGAGCTCGAGAAACTCGACAAGCGCAGCTACGACGAGCTGCTGCGGATCATGGCGAAGCTCGAGGGCCACTACCGCGATCTGTGCGACATCGAGTTCACGATCGAGCGCGGCAAGCTGTGGATGTTGCAGACCCGGGTCGGCAAGCGCACCGCGGCCGCCGCGTTCACCATCGCCGCGCAGCTCGTCGACGAGGGCGTGATCGACCTGGACGAGGCGCTGACCCGGGTCACCGGCGCGCAGCTCGGCCAGCTGATGTTCCCGCGGTTCGACCTGTCCGGCGACCCGGCTCCGATCACCCGCGGCGTCGGTGCCTCACCGGGCGCGGCCTACGGCGAGGTGGTCTTCACGTCGCGGCGCGCCGTCGAGGTGGCGGCCGAGGGCCGGCCGGTCATCCTGGTCCGCCGCGAGACCAATCCCGACGATCTGCCCGGCATGATCGCGGCGAACGGCATCCTGACCAGCCGCGGTGGCAAGACCTCGCATGCTGCCGTGGTCGCCCGCGGCATGGGTAAGACCTGTGTCTGCGGCGCCGACGAACTGTCGGTCAGCGAATCGTCGTTCTCGGTCGGCGACACGACCGTCGACGAGGGCGACATCATCTCGGTCGACGGCACCACGGGTCGCGTCTACCTCGGCGAGGTGCCGGTGCGCCCCAGCGAGGTCGTGCAGTACTTCGAGGGCGACCTGGACCCGGCCCAGGCCAACGAACCGCTGGTCGAGGCAGTGCACCGGATCATCACGCACGCCGACGCGAAGCGCCGGCTCAAGGTTCGCACCAACGCGGACACCGGGATGGACGCGGCTCGCGCCCGGCGTTTCGGCGCGCAGGGCATCGGCCTGTGCCGGACCGAGCACATGTTCCTCGGCGATCGCCGTGAGCTGGTCGAACGCCTGATCCTGGCGCGCACCGAGACCGACCGCAACGACGCGCTCGCGGCGCTGCAACCGCTGCAGCGGGCCGACTTCCTGCAGATCCTGCGCGAGATGAACGGACTGCCGGTCACCATCCGGCTCATCGACCCGCCGCTGCACGAGTTCCTGCCGTCGCTGGAGGAGCTCGCGGTCAAGGTCGCGGTCGCCCACGAGCAGGGCCAGCGCGTCGAGCACGACGAGCGGATGCTCGCCGCGGTCCGCCGGATGCACGAGCAGAACCCGATGCTGGGCCTGCGCGGCGTCCGCCTCGGACTTGTCATTCCCGGACTCTTCGCGATGCAGGTGCGGGCCATCGCCGAGGCCGCTGTCGCGCTCGCCGCCGAGGGTGGCAACCCGCGCCCCGAGATCATGGTGCCGCTGGTCGGTGCCGTGCAGGAGCTGGAGACGGTCCGCGCCGAGGCCGAGAAGATCATCGCCGAGGTGGCCGGTGACTCCGGCGTACAGGTGGCGATCGGCACCATGATCGAGGTGCCGCGCGCCGCACTGACCGCCGGCCAGATCGCCGAGGCCGCCGAGTTCTTCTCGTTCGGCACCAACGACCTGACCCAGATGGCCTGGGGTTTCTCCCGCGACGACGTCGAGGGTGCGTTCTTCTGGCGTTACCTCGAACTCGGGATCTTCGGCATCAGCCCGTTCGAGTCGATCGACGCCGAGGGCGTCGGCCGCCTCGTGCGGATCGCCGCGGAGGAGGGCCGCGCCGCCCGTCCCGGCCTCAAGCTGGGCGTCTGCGGCGAACACGGCGGCGACCCGGACTCGGTGCACTTCTTCCACGAGGTCGGGCTCGACTACGTCTCCTGCTCGCCGTTCCGCGTGCCGATCGCCCGCCTCGAAGCGGGCCGCGCCGCCGTCGAGTCGGAAGGCTCCGACCACCGCTGACCGATTCTGGTCAGGTCCCTGAGTAGGGCCGGGATCTCTTCGCATCAATGGCACCCACCATGCGGAGAGATCCCGGCCGATGTCCTGCCATCAAGATCAAAGTCTTCCTTGCCTCTCTCCGCTGTGGTCCGGATCGTCGCTCCCGCGGGGACCCTTGCGGGCTTCGCAGGGCCGTGGCCGGCCCAGAACGCAAAGCCCTCCAGGGCGGCCTCCGCGGCGGGGCACGGTCACCCCTCGTCCGGGGTCTCGTCCGGGTACGGCTGCCGCGATCCCCGGAAAACGTCAGGGGGTGGGTCTACCGTGCCGGGTGACAGCAATCGATGGCAAGGGAGCCTGTGATGACGTCCCGACTCAATCCGTACCTGACGTTCGACGGCAACGCCCGCGAGGCCGTGGAGTTCTACCGGTCCGTCTTCGGCGGCGAGCTGCGGGTCAACACGTTCGGCGAGTTCGGCGCGCCCGACGAGTCGATCAAGGACAAGGTGATGCACGCGATGCTGGAGACCCCGCAGGGCTACACGCTGATGGCGTCGGACCTCCCGCCCGGCATGCCGTTCACCCCGGGCAACACCAACACGGTCAGCATCAGCGGCGATGCTGGCGACAACCTGCGCGACTTCTGGGACAAGCTCGCCGACGGCGGCACCGTCCACGTCCCCTTCGAGAAGCAGATGTGGGGCGACGAGTTCGGCCAGCTCGTCGACAAGTTCGGTGTCCCCTGGATGATCAACGTGGTCGTCGGCCACTGACCGGGAATCCCGCTGCACGGCTTCGCCCCGCGCGGGCGGTGTCGACCCGGCGCGGACGGTGCCGACCCGGCGCGGGCCGCCACCGCGGGCCGCCACCGCGGGCCGCCACCGCGGGCCGGGCGGCGTCATCCGCGGACCGCGCTCCGGGCCGCTCGACGGTGGCGAGCGGCGGCGCACCGGTCGCGGCGGCGCTCTCCGTGCCCCCTCGGTCCGACGCGTCGGCCTGCGTCGAAGCCGTGCCCCCTCGGTCCGATGCGTCGGCCCGCGTCGAAGCCGTGGCGGTCAGAGGGCTTCTTCGAGGGCGGCCCGGATCGGCTCCAGGGCGCGCAGCGCCTTGCCGAAGGAGTCCTCCCACAGGTCGCGCCACTCCGAGTCCTCCCCGGCGACCCGGGCCAGCGCCTGCAATGCCAGCTCCGGCAGGTCGTCGGGCAGGTCGATCGTGCCGCCCTGCACGAGGAAGTCCGGGCCGTAGGACGTGGTGATCGCCGGCCCGCCCGGCAGTTGCGACGCGACGACGGCCGCCGCCGCGATCGCCTCGCAGGCGTAGTCGCTGTCCAGGTACTCGTCCTCGTTCGCCGCCGCGGTGAGGGCTTCGCGGATCAGCTCCACGCGCCGGCCCGGCTCGGCGTCGTTCAGCTCACCGGACCAGTCGGCGGCCGTGTCGTTGTCGAACGGCCCGAAATCCCAGGTCCCCATCGCCATCCTCCATGCTGTCCCACCGGCGTCCCGGGAATGATCACATACGACTCAGGGACACGAGCGGCGGTAGGCGGCACCCGGCACGTACTGGCCCCATTCGATCGCGGTCATCGCGTCGCCGCCGCCCGCGCACAGGGCGGCGATCACCTTCCGCTCGTCGGTGTCCCAGAAGGTGACGGTGCCCGCGGTGCCCGCCGCGGCCAGTGTCGCACCGTCCGGCAGGTAGGCGATCGCGTAGGTCTTCCCGCCCGGGTTCGCCGCGTGCAGAGTGCCGGTGGCCGGCGAGACCACCCCGTCGCCGAGGCGCCACGTCCACACCGACCCGTCCCCGCCCGAGGCGGCCAGCTCTTTCCCGTCGGGCCGGAAGGCGAGACTGAACACGTAGTGGGTGGGTCCGCTCAGCGGTTTCCCGACGGCCCGTGGCCCGCCTGCCGCGCTGAGGTCCCAGAGCCGGATGGTGTCGTCGGCCCCGCCCGCGGCGAGTGTCCGGGAGTCCGGTGAGAACGTCACCGACCACGCGTAGTTGTCGAAGCCTCCCAGCGAAGGCAGGGCCCGCGGCGTGTCCGGGTCGCTGAGGTCCCACAGGTGGACGAGCCGGTCGACGCCGGCCGCGGCGAGGTAGTGCCCGTCCGGGCTGAACGCCACGTTGGCGGTGAGCCCGCCGGCGTCCAGGGCGGGCAGCGCGCGTGGCCGGTCCGGGTCGGAGATGTCCCACAGGTGCACCTGCTCGTCGTCGGATCCGGCCGCGACCAGTCTCCCGTCCGCACTGAACTGCAGCGATTCGATCAGGGCGGTGGATCCGGTGAGCAGGGTCCGCCCGTTGAGCAGCACCGTTCCGGCCCGGTTGCCGGTGACCACGGACCGGCCGTCCGGCGAGATCGCGACCGACCCGGCTGACGGCCCGAACGTGGCCGGGTTGGCGAAGCCCGGCAGGCGACGGGGTGCCGCCCCGGCGAGCGACCACAGCTCCACGTGCCCTTGCGGGCCGGAGGAGGCGACCGCGAGCCGGGTGCCGGAACGGTCCACCCCCAGCCCGAACAGCCCACCGGCCCCGGAGTCGATGAGGCGTCGCCGGGCCGGGAAGCCGCGGACCACCCCGTCGGACCCGGCGACGTGCAGCATCGCACCGTCGGGGGAGTACCCGACCGACGTGACCTGGGCGGCGCTCGCGATGGAGTCCAGCCGTACGCCGGTCGCCACGTCGAAGACCGCCATCGTGTTGTTCGACCCGCCGACCGCCACCAGGTCGCCGCCGGGTGCGTAGGCGGCCGCGTTCACCCAGGACGTGAACCCGGTCTCCAGCCGTCTGCGGACGGTCCGGCCGGGGACGTCGAGGATGGTCGCGCCGCCGTCCTTGGCGCCGGCCAGCAGCGCGTCGCTCCCCGGTGACCAGGCGATCGAGGTCACCGCCGCCGAGCCCAGCGGCATCTGGACCGGTGCCGACCCGAGCCGTGCGGCCGGCCACAGCTGGATCGTGCCGGTCGCGCCGGCCGCGGCGAGGTGCTGCCCGTCCGGGCTGAAGGCGACCGCCTGGATGACGTCCCGCCCACCGGCGACCGGCAGCGCGGCCGGCGCGCGCCAGTCGGCTCCGGCCGCGATCTGCCAGGCACGCAGCGGCGGCGTCCCGCCCCCGGCCACCAGACGGGTCCCAGCCGGGTCGAACGTCAGTGACTCCACCGCCTGCCCGAACTCGCCGGGGGCGGCCCCGAGAGCGACCGGGCGGGCCGGATCCCGTACGTCGTGGAGGTGCACCTCGCCGCCCTCTCCGCCGACGGCGAGGGTGTGCCCGTCCGGGCTGAACGCCAGCGCGAACACCACCTTGCCCGGTTCCGCGGCCGGCACCACGCCCAGCCGCTCCCGGGGGCGGTTCCCGTCGTAACGGAACAGCCCCACGCTTCCGTCCTGGGCGCTGCTGACCGCCATCACCGTCCCGTCCGGGCCGACCCGCAGCACTGTCGGCCCGGACGTGCCGACGAGCCGGTGCACGATGCCGGCGGCGGTCGCGTCGAGGAGGGCGGAGCGGGCGTCCACTGTCGGCGAGATCCGGTACGCCGCGAGTGCCAGCTGCCCGGCGAGCGCCGGGTCGACGTCGCGTGCCCGGGCCGATTCGATCGCCACCTGCCGGGAGAGCGCTCCGTCGCGCGCCTGGTCGGCCGCTCGGCGCTGGTCGGCGGCGATCGAACTGGCCCGGAACGCGTACCCGGTGAGCCCGACCGCCACCAGCACCAGCACCAGCAGCGCGCCCACGAGCCGGCGCAGCACCTGGACCCGGCGGCGGGCGTCGTGCTGTTCCCGGTCCCGGGCGGCCACGCTGCGGTTCAGGACGTCGCGTTCGGCGTCGTTCATCGCGGCGTGGTGGTCCGGGTCGCGCGCCCATTCGGCGACCTGGGCCAGCAGGTTGCCGCGCAGCAGGCTCTGCTCGTCGTCGCGCCAGTCCTCGGCGGCCCGGGTCAGCCGCCGGTGCACGAGCAGTCCGGCGTGGTCCGCGGTGATCCATTCGGCGAGGCGGGGCCATGCGGTGAGCAGCGCGTCGTGGCTGATCTCCAGGTGCTGCTCGTGCGCGGTGATCAGGCGCCGGGCGACGAACCGTTCGATCACCGGCGCCATCGCGTCCCGCCCGGCTGGCAACTCGTCGAGGGTGATCCGGCGCTTCGTGGTGATCACGTCCTCGTCGACGGTGACGAGTCGCAGGAACAGGCGCCGGACGAGTTCCCGCTCGGGCTCGCCCAGCTCGGCGTACGCCCGTTCGGCGCTCTGCTGCACCGCTCCGCCGAGCCCACCGGCCTCCCGATAGTGCCGCAGCGTCAGCCGCCCCCGGTCGCGGCGTTCCCAGGCGGCCAGCAGCGCGTGCGACAGCAGCGGCAACGCGTTGCGGGCCGGCCGCACGTCGGCGAGCGCCACCTCGACCAGAGCTTCGTCGACCTGCAGCCCGCAGGCGGCGGCCGGTTCGACGATGGCCGCGCGCAGTTGCGTCTCGGTCAGTGGCGGCACCACCAGCTGCCACGCCTGCAGGGCCGGGACCAGCACCGGGTCGGCGGCGGCGTCCGCGAAGAAGTCGGCTCGGATGCCGGCCAGGATCAGCGTGTCCGGGCCGAGCCCGGTGAGCGCGGCGACGAACCGGGGCGCCTGGCCGGCGGCGACGGTGTAGAGCTCCTCGAACTGGTCCACGATCAGCAGCCGGGGCCCGGTGACGCCGTCCAGCGCGCGGGTGAGGGCACCGACCGGGTCCGAGCCGGGCACCATGACCGCGACCGGGAACTGCCCGGCGCCCAGCACGGCAGGCAGCACCCCGGCCCGCAGCAGCGACGACTTGCCGGAGCCGGACGCGCCGACGAGGAAGAGCAACCGCAGGCCGGGGCCGTCGGCACGGAGTCGGGCGAGCCGGTCGAGGATGTCGCCCACGAAGCTCTCGCGGCCGAAGAAGAGCCCGGCGTCCTCCGGTCCGAACGGCCGCAGCCCGCGGTACGGCGGCCCGTCCGCCCCGCGCCGCCCCTGCCGCCCGTCGGTCCGGGCGCGCACCCGCAGCAGCGCGTCCTCCCAGGCGGGCAGCTCGTCGCCGGTGACGCCGCACGCGGTGAGCAGCGCGCGGAACTGGCCGAGCTGCGCTGGCCCGGGCAGGTGGGTGGCCTTGACGTAGCCGCCGACCGTCGCGACCGGCAGCTCGGAACGCGTGGCCAGCGCCCGGATGGTCAGTCCGGCGCGCTGGCGCAGCGTGGTCAGCGCCGCACCGAGTTCCTCCCGCGTCCCGATCCGATCCGGTCCGACGTCAACCCGATCCACCATGTGCCGCCCCTTGCCGGAGAAGGTGCTCCGAACCCTAGGGAGCGAAGGCATGCACGGGCATCATTCCAACGGGGGACAGGGGCTCACCGTCCTGTCCGGACGATCAGCCGGAGGACGCCGCCGATCGTCCGCCCTCGGCGTCCGTCCAGTCCAGCCGCCCGGCCTCCGGCATCCCGGCAGGACCGCCGGAGGTCGGCCCCGGCGCGCTCTTCTCCGGACAACCCCGGACATGAGTCCTGCTCAGAGCCTGTCCGAGGTTGTACGGGAATCCCCGCGACAGCGGCGCCGGTCGTCTCCCGGCTCCTACCGTGGCGTGGCCGATCCCGATCTCCGCACCCCGGAAGAGGTGGCCGAAGTGGACGACCTGGCGGCCGCGGCCCTCGCGGCCCTCACCCCCTACCTGCCGCTCACCCTGCCCAGCTCACCGGCCGAGGTGGCGGCCGACGTCCTCCAGCGTCTGATCGAGAAGGCGTTCGCCGAGATCGGCGCGGAGGGCCTCTGGGCGGCGTACGCCCGTCATCCGTCGAACCCGTCCGCGGTCGAGCCGGTGCTCGCCGCGGCCCTGCAAGCCGACCCGGGCCTGGCGGCCCAGTTGAAAGGAGCGGTACGCACCGTGGAGGACAACTCGAGCAACCGGGCCTACCAGCGGGACATCTCGGCCGGCGGTGACGTCACGGGCCGCGACAAGATCAGCCACACCAACAGTCACAACAGCAGCGACACCCGCAACTACGGCGGCATGATCGCGGTGATCGCCGTGGTGATCGTGGCCGTCGTCGCGATCTTCTTCGCCGGCCGCGCCATCCTCGGCAAGATCACCGACAGTCTGACCATCGACAAGGATTCCAGCTGCTCGAAGTTCCTCGAGGCATCACAGGAGCAGGAGCTCACCGCGATGCGCAAGGTCGGCGTCGAACTCGGCGTCCGCGGCATCGGCAGCCCGCTGGCACTCCCGGCCATCACCTACGAGTGCAGCGGCCACCCCGACGAAACCCTTGGCGAAGCCATCGCCAAGTACAAGAACTCCTTCTGACCCCCGACCGATCCCCAGCCGCGGCAACGGCTCGGGTGGCGGCCCGAGCCGTTGCCGATCCACGGCGAACCGTCAGTCGTCGGCGCCGTCCACGACATCGGGAATGTCCGGACCGCCGACCTCCGGGTCCTCGCCGCGGACCACGGCCAGGACGTCGTCGCCGAACTTCGTCAGCTTGCTCTGCCCGACGCCGCTGACCGTGCCCAGCTGGTCCAGCGACGACGGCTCCAGCGTGGCGATCGCGCGCAGCGTCTTGTCGTGGAAGATCACGTACGGCGGGATGCTCTGGGCCTTCGCGATCGAGGCCCGCCACGCCCGCAACCGCTCGAACAGCGGCTCCGCCGACGCGGGGAAGTCGGCCAGGTCGACAGCCGGTGCCTTCGAGGAGGAAGAGGAGGAGCCCGGGGAGCGCGACGACGATCGGCGCTGGGCCGGCGTCTCCCGCCGCATCATCAGGGTCACCTCGCCGCGCAGGACGGAGCCGCTGCGCTCGGTGAGGACGAGCGTCCCGTATTCACCCTCGACCGCCAGGTAACCCCCGGCGAGCAGTTGCCGCACCACCCCGCGCCACTCGGCCTCGCGCAGGTCGGCTCCGATGCCGAAGACGGTCAGCTCGTCGTGGCGGAACTGGGACACCTTGTCGGTGCGCTTGCCGAGCAGGATGTCGATGGACTGCCCGGCACCGAACTTCTGGTTGCGTTCCTTCTGCAGGCGGAACACCGTGGACAGCAGTTTCTGCGCGGGAACCGTCCCGTCCCAGGACTCCGGCGGGGTCAGGCACGTGTCGCAGTTCCCGCAGGTCTCGGCGGTGGCCGCCTGATCGAAGTAGGCCAGGAGCTGCCCGCGCCGGCAGGACACCGTCTCGCACAGGGCCAGCATCGCGTCGAGGTGCCGGTTCGCGTTGCGCCGGAAGTTGAGGTCCCCCTCCGAGCTGTCGATCATCTTGCGCAGCTGGACGACGTCCTGCAGCCCGTACGACAACCAGGCCGTCGACGGCAGCCCGTCGCGCCCGGCGCGGCCCGTCTCCTGGTAGTACCCCTCGACGGATTTCGGCAGGTCGAGGTGCGCGACGAACCTGACGTCGGGCTTGTCGATCCCCATCCCGAACGCGATCGTCGCGACCATGACCAGCCCTTCCTCGCGGAGGAAGCGGGACTGGTTCCGCGCGCGGGTCCGCGGGTCGAGCCCGGCGTGGTAGGGCAGCGCGGGGATCCCGTTGGCCGACAGGTATTCCGCGTGTTTCTCGACCGACGCGCGGGACAGGCAGTAGACGATGCCGGCGTCGCCCGGGTGCTCGGTGCGCAGCAGGTCGAGCAGCTGCTTCTTGGGGTCGTTCTTGGCGACGATCCGGTACTGGATGTTGGGCCGGTCGAAGCTGGCGGTGAAGTGCCGCGCGTCGGTGAGCTGCAGCCGGGTCGCGATCTCGTCCCGCGTCGCGGTGGTCGCGGTGGCGGTCAGCGCGATGCGGGGCACCTCCGGCCAGCGCTCGTGCAGCATCGACAGCGCCAGATAATCCGGCCGGAAGTCGTGGCCCCACTGGGCGACGCAGTGCGCCTCGTCGATGGCGAACAGGGAGATCGTGCCGCGGTCGAGCAGCCGCTGGACCGCCGGCGTGCCGAGCCCCTCGGGCGCGACGTAGAGCAGGTCCAGCTCGCCGCCGACGAACTCGGCCTCGACCAGGCGCCGCTCGTCGTAGTCCTGCGTCGAGTTCAGGAAGTTCGCCCGGACGCCGGCCGTGCGCAGCGCGTCGACCTGGTCCTGCATGAGGGCGATCAGCGGGGAGATGACCACGCCGGTGCCGGGGCGGACCAGGGCCGGGATCTGATAGCACAGCGACTTGCCGCCGCCGGTCGGCATCAGCACGAGCGCGTCGCCGCCGCCGATCACGTGCTCGACGATCTCGCGCTGCTGACCGCGGAACTCCGGATAGCCGAAGACGCGGTTGAGCGCGTCGACGGCGTCGGACACTGGGATCGGGGGAGCGGAAGTCACCCAGCGATAGTAGTGAGCCGGACCGGTGTTCTGCCCAGGCCTGTGGACGGCCCTAAGGGGTGACAGGCAGCCCGACCAGGTCGAGGATCTGCCGGGAAGGGCTACCAGGGGACGCGACAAGGGTCAGCGCCGCCTTCTGCTCGTGGTGCCGCTCACCGATCTGGTAGAGCGCGGAGACCCCGGCGCTGGCCAGGTGGGTGACCCCGGTCAGGTCGATCGTCATCGACACGGTCCCGCCCCGGCTGCGGCGCAGCAGCTCGGGCATCAGCCGCTGGGCCGTGGTGGCGTCGACCGGGCCCGAGACCGTGACCCGCGCCTCGTTCCCGCCGGGCAGCTCCGCCAGCACCATGTCGGGTATGTCCGGTGCGGCGACCGGGGCGTCGTCGAAGCTGGCCAGCAGTCGCGCCGGCCGGCTCAGCGGATGCCGGACGGTCGCCACCGTCCCGTGCGCGCCCGGCTCCACGCGCAGGCTCTCCACCAGCTGACCGGTCAGCGCCAGGCCACGCCCGCGGATCGGCTGCCGCTCCGGCGTGCGCCACCCGCCGTGATCGGTCACCGTCGCCTCGACCCGGCCGGAGGGCGTGAGCACCGCCCGTACGCAAATCGGGGTCGTGCTCGAAGAATGCTCGATGGCGTTGGTCGCCAGCTCACCCAGCGCGTGCTGGAGCGCGAACACGTCGTGCTCGCCCGCGCCGACCGTGTGCAGCCAGGACGCCAGCCGGGTCCGCGCGCCGCGCAGAGCCGCCGGGTCCGCCGGAAGATCAAGTGCCAGTTCCGGTACGGCCGCCACCCGTTGCGCCGCGAGCAGCGTGATGTCGTCGGCATGCCCGCCGGCCCGCACCAGCAGCTCGATCGTCTGCGCGCAGACCCGTTCGGCAGCAGTCGACGACGGGTCGTGCAGCGCGCGCCCGGCGGCCGCGTCCGCGGCGACCCGGGCCAGCTCGCCGGCGGCCGTGACGGCACCCGGAGCGGCCGCCGAAAGCGCCCCCGCCGGCCCGGGGAAGGAGCCTGCCAGCGGCCGCTCCAGGATCCCGTCGCTGTAGAGGAGCAGCAGGTCACCGGGCTCCAGCCGGTCCTGCCGGACGAAGAACGCGCTCCCGGTCCCGAGCGGTCCGGCCCCGGTCGCCGGCAGGAACCGCGTCGAGCCGTCCGCCCGCACCACGAGCGGCGGCGGATGCCCGGCCGTGCAGTACGTCACCTCGCCGTTGCCGGGGTCGAGGTCGGCCAGGCACACGGTCGTCGCGTGCGCGGTCCGCATCCGCCCGGCGAACCGGTCCGCCGCCGTCAGCGCTTCGGCCGGCGTGGCCCCGGAGTCGAGGCGTTCCTGCAGCACCGCGCGCAGCTGCCCCATCACGCCGGACGCGGTGATCCCGTGCCCGACCACGTCCCCGACGACCAGGGCGACCCGCCCGTCCGGCCGGGCCACCGCGTCGAACCAGTCGCCGCCGGCCGCGGTGTCGGCGTCGGCGAGCAGGTAGCTGGCGGCCACCTGCAGGCCGGGCAGCACGGGCAGCCCGGGTGGCAGGAGCTCCCGCTGCAGCTCGGTGATCACGTCCCGGCTCCGCTCGTAGCGGCGGCGCAGCTGGGCCGTCTCGGCCTCGGCGGCCTGCCGGTTGCGGGCCATCTCGGTGACGTCGAACGCGGCGCCGATCACGCCGCGCAGCGACCCGTCAGCGGCCCGCCACGGCATGATCGTGAACGTCACGAAGATCTCGTGCACCGAGCCGTCCGGCTGGTCCAGGTGCACCCGCCACTGCCGCCCGGCGACGGTCTCGCCGGTGCGGTAGACCTCGTGGAACACGTCGAGGAACTGCTGGCCGGCGAGGTCGCCGAGCACCTCCCGGCACGGGCGGCCGATCACCTCCCGGCCGGGCAGCACGGCGCGGGTCGCCGCGTTCGCGCCGACCGTCAGCAACTCCGGGCCCTCGAAGAGGATGACGATGAACGGCAGTTGATCGACCGCGGCCACCAGGGCGTCCCGATCGCCCGCTTCCGGAATGTCCACCAGGACATCGTGCCGGAAACCGGGCGTTCGGGAACCTGGCGTCACTCGGCCAGGGGCAACTCGATCGTGTGGGAGGTGTGCGATGCCTTGGCGCGCAGATAGCGGACGTTGGCCGCGGAGACGTGCACGCCGGTCGGAATCTGCTGGGTCACCTCGATGCCGAGGGAGTCCAGCTGGATCGCCTTGTCCGGGTTGTTGCTGAGCAGCCGGATCCGGTCCGCGCCGACCGCGAGCAGCATCTGCGCGGCCGGGCTGTAGTCCCGCTCGTCCTCGCCACGGCCCAGAGCGACATTCGCCTCGTACGTGTCCAGGCCGTCGTCCTGCAGCGCGTACGCGTCGAGCTTGGCGTAGAGGCCGATGCCCCGCCCCTCCTGACGCAGGTAGAGCAGGAAGCCGCCCTGCTCGGTGATCCGCTCGGCGGCCTCGCGCAACTGCGGGCCGCAGTCGCAGCGCTGGCTGCCGAAGACGTCACCGGTCAGGCACTCGCTGTGCGGCCGGACCAGCGGCGCCCGCCCGCCCGCGGCCGACTTGGTCAGCGCCCGCCGCCAGTCGCCCAGGCCGAGCAGGAGGTGCTCACGCTTGTCCGTCAGGCCGTCGAACGTCATCACCTGCGCGGTCGTTACATAACCGTCGGAAAACCGCAGCGGCACGGTCACCTGCCGTCGGACGGTGGCCTTCAACATCGGTCCTCCCATTGTGACTCCGGTGGCGGAAGCTGTGCCCGAAGATCGGCCGCCGCACACCGCGGATTATCGTGGACGCACGATGGCTGAGCGTCCGTACACCTTGTTGAGTTGTGGGATGTCGATCGACGGTTATCTCGACGACACCACCGAGGAGCGCCTGCTCCTCTCGAATGACGCGGATTTCGACCGGGTCGACGAGGTGCGCGCCGGCTGCGACGCCATCCTGGTCGGTGCGGCGACGATCCGCCAGGACAATCCGCGCCTGCTGGTGCGCTCGGAGCGCCGCCGGGCGGCCCGGATCGCCCGCGGCGAGCCGGCCGACCCGGTGAAGGTCACCGTGACCGGCCGCTGCGACCTCGACCCTGCGGCGGCGTTCTTCACCGCCGGCGAGGCGGAGAAACTCGTCTACTGCGCCACCCCGGCGGTCGCCCAGGCCCGCGAGCGGCTCGGCGCCCTCGCGACGGTCGTCGACGGCGGTGACCCGGTCGACGTGCGGCTGGTCTCGGCTGACCTGGCGGCGCGCGGCGTGCGGCGGCTGATGGTGGAGGGCGGTGGCACCATGCACACCCAGTTCCTCACCCGCGATCTCGCGGACGAGTTGCAGCTGGTGGTCGCGCCGTTCTTCGTCGGTGACTCGCGGGCGCCGCGGTTCGTGCACGACGGGACGTTCCCGGCCGGCCCGAAGAACCGTGCCGGCCTGGCCGAGGTCCGCCAGATCGGCGACGTGGTCCTGCTGCGCTACGCCCTGTCCGAGCGGTTCGAGAAGTAACGCGGGGGTCAAGCCGGCGCCCCGCTCGAGCTGTAGGCCGGCTGCCGCACCGTGGTGCGCCGGGTCCGCACCGGGATGGGCGCCGGTGAGGTGGCCACGACAGCGGGGGAGACGGGCGCGGTGATCCGCACCCGGAAGGCGGCCTCGGCGGCAACGATCGGCGCGGGAGCGACCGGAGCGGGCCGCATCTTGCGCGCGGCACGCACGGCGACCACGATCGCGCCCGGCGCCGCCGCGACGAACGCGCAGATCCCGTACGCCACCGCGATCGTCACCCCCTGCTCGGCGCTGAGCCCGGCCGCGCCGAACGCCCACGCCATCACGCCCTCGCGCGGGCCCCAGCCGCCCACGTTCAGCGGGATCCCCATCGCCAGCAGCGCGAGCAGCAGCATCGGCGCGAGCGACAGGAACGACACCTGGTTGCCGGCGACCCGGGCCGCGACCAGGAACGTCGCCAGGTGGCCGAAGAGCACCATCGCCGAGGCGAACAGCACGCCCGGCCAGTTGCGCCGCGCCAGCAGCCCGGAGCGGATCTCCGCGGCACCGGTCCGGGCGGCGCCGGCCAGCTTCGAGGCGGCGCCGGTCCGCGCGGCGCCGGCCAGGTTCGAGCCGCTGCGCCGCACCCGCCGCGCGATGCCGAGGGCCAGCAGCGCCGCGATCGCGACCACCGCTGTCACCATGGCGATCGCCTTGCCGTTCGCCGAGATCAGGGTCAGGACCGGCGACGGCACGGTCACCAGCACCGCGGCACCCACGACGACCAGCACGATCTGCCCGGCCGTGCGTTCGAGCACCACGGCCCGGACACCGCGCCCCACGTCGCCCTCCTCGCGCCCGTGCGAGACGGCCCGCCCGACGTCGCCGAGCACCCCGCCGGGCAGCGCCGCGTTGAGGAACAGCGCTTGGTAGTAGTCGGCGGTCGCGTCCTTCAGCGACAGCCGCATGCCGAGCCCGCGGGCGACCAGGCACCAGCGCCAGGCGCTGAGCACCGTGGTCACCACGCCGATCCCGAAGGCCAGCGCCAGCGTGCCGCCGTCCAGAACGCGCAGCCCGTCCAGGAACGCGCCGGTGCCGAGTCGCCACAGCACCAGCGCGATGATGGCCGCCCCGCCCAGCAGGCGGGCCCAAGCCCAGAACGATCGGCTCACTTTGCCTGTCCCCTCGTCGATCCCTCAGGGACTAGTACGCCCGACCGCCCGGACTCGGTTCAGTCGAAGATCGCCAAAACATCCTTGTGACCGACGGAAACCTCGGGAAGGTTCGCGGTCCGGGCCGCGAGATAGTCGTCGAACCGCAGGTCAGAGTGCTCCTCGGCGGCCGCGCCGACCCAGCCGCGCAACCATTCGGCGGTCAGATCCGGCCGCTGTGAGCCGAGTCGCCATGGACTCTCCCGGACGACGACGCGCGCCCCGGCCCGCTCGAACGCGGCCGCCGCGTAGTCCGGGGCGTCCGGGCCCAGCTTGGCGTCACGGCGCTGGTGCGCGTTGAACGCGTCCCGCACCTCGGCGTCGCGCGGATCCTCCGGAGTGAGCCGCACCACCCCGGTCACCGAGAGCGTGAACAGCGCGTTCGTCCGGGCCTGCGCGCACACCTCGGCCAGCCGGTCGATCTGCGGCGCGGTGAGCAGATCGAGCAGGGCCGAACACGTGACCAGGTCAGCACCGATCAGGTCGTCGCTGGTGAGCGCGGTCACGTCCCGCTCGTCGATCGCCACGTTGACGCCCTCGGGCATCCGGTCGGCGGCGATCTCCAGCAGGTCGTGGTCGCGGTCGGTGAGGATCCACAGCTGGGGGACCGGCAGCCGCGGCGCCAGCCACCGCCCGAGCGAGCCGGTGCCGCAACCCAGGTCCCGGATCACCTTCGTCGGGGCCGGCAGCAGCCCGACGAGCTCCAGGGATCGGGCGTCGGCGTCGGCGGGCTCGCGCAGGCCGAGCCAGTCGGGGCTGAATTCTCCGGTCATCGACTTCCTTCCTCGGTTTTCTTCAGAATGAGCTCATCCAGGATCGCTGTCAGACGGCGGGCCGTCTCGTCCCAGCCGGTCAGGGTCTCGCGCCGGGCCTCGGCACGGGAGCGCCAGAGCTCGCGCAGGCCGGCGTCGGTCAGCCAGGCACGCAGGGTCGCCGCCAGCGCCTCAGGATCCTCAGGAGCCACCAGCTTTCCCGGTACGGCGCCGGCCACCGTCCCCAGGGCTTCCGGGACGCCGCCCACCTCGGTCGCCACCACCGGCAGCGCGTGGGCGAGCGCCTCGGTGACGACCATGCCGTACGTCTCGGCGCGCGACGGGAGCACGAACAGGTCAGCGTTCGCGTAGGCCGCCTCGAGTTCCGCCCCGGCCAGCGGCCCGGCGAAGCGGAGCTGCCGGGTGTCGGCGGTCAGGGGCCGGCCCGCGCCCGCGAACGTGCACTCCCAGTCCAGGTCGGTCAGCCGCGCGAGGGCGCTGAGCAGCACGTCCTGGCCCTTGCGCGGGGTCAGTGACGCCACGCAGAGCAGCCGGCGCCCGGTGGGGGAGGGGACCGACGGCGTCGCCCGATCGACCCCGGGAGCCGCGACGTGCACCGTCGCCAGCCCGTGCATCGCCGCGACGTGAGCGGCCGCCTGGGTGCTGGTCGCGATCACCCTCGTGGCCAGGTGCAACGCCCGCCCTTCGAGGGCGCGCAGCTCGGCCGCGTCGGTGTCGGACAGGCCGGTCTCGTCACTCAGCGGCAGGTGGACCAGGATCGCCAGGCGCAGGCGGGCGGCGTGCGGTTCCAGGACCTCCGGGACCCCGCACGCGACCAGGCCGTCGAGCAGCACCGTCGCGCCGTCCGGGATCTCGGCGAGAACGCGGGACAGGCGCTCCCGGTCCGCCGGGGCGGGGCGGGGCCAGTCACCGGGTGCGGCCACCTCCCGTACGGGAAACCGGTCCTGAAGGTGGTCGAGAACGGCGCGATCGTAGCGATTGCCACCGCTGGGTGCTGCCGGATCGTCGACGCCTTCCGGCAGCACCACGTGGAGCGTGAAGGTCACCGCAGGGTTCGCTCGTAGCTCGCCCAGGCGATGTGCGACTCGTGCAGGGTGATCTCGAGGCCGGTCAGGCCGGCCGCGCCGGGGCCGAGCTCGCCCGCGCCGATCCGGACGGCGAGCCGGTCGGCGATCACCTTGGCCAGGAACTCGGTGGACGTGTTGACGCCGGAGAACTCCGGGTCCTCGTCGAGGTTGCGGTAGCTGAGGCTGCCGCAGATCGTCTTCAGCTGCTCGCTCGCGAGGCCGATGTCGACGACGATGTTGTCATCGTCCAGCTCCGGGCGGCGGAAGGTGGCGTCCACCACGAACGTGGCGCCGTGCAGCCGCTGGGCAGGCCCGAAGACCTCACCCGAGAAGCTGTGCGCGATCATGATGTGGTCGCGGACGGTGACGCTGAACAAGTTTCACTCCTCGATTGGCGGATCTTCAACTCCACAACGGTTACCCGGTCCGGAAAGATCAATTCCGGCCCGGGTAGTCGATCACGTGACACAGGGCCGGCAGGCTGCCGTCGGCGAGCCGGGGCATGACCCCGGGCAGCTCGTCGAAGCGTGACCGGCCGGTGATCAGGGCGTCGAAGCGGTCGTCGCGCAGCAACGCGAGCGCGAGGCTCAACCGCTCGGCGTAGGTACGCCCGCGCTGCGGCAGGATGCCGCCGACCTGGCTGCTGCGGATCGTCAGCCGGCGCGAGTGGAAGTTCTCGCCCAGCCGCAGCGGGACGTCCCGGTCGCCGTACCAGCTCAGCTCGACGACAGTGCCCTCGGTCCGCAGCAGCTCGAGCGAGCGGGCCAGGCCGGCCGGGTTCGCGCTGGCGTGGATCACCAGGTCACGGTCCTCCGCGGCGTCCTGCGGCAGGGCGAAGTCGACGCCCAGCGCCTCGGCGACGGACTTCTTCGCCGGATCCGCGTCGACCAGGTGAACGTCGGCGGCGGGGAAGCCGGCCAGGATCGCGGCCACCGACGAGCCGACCATGCCGGCGCCGACGACCGTGATGCGGTCACCCACCTGGGGGTTCGCGTCCCAGACGGCGTTGACGGCGGTCTCGACGGTGCCGGTCAGGACGGCCCGCGCCGCGGGGACGCCGTCCGGGACGACGGTGACAGCGGTTCGCGGCACCACGTAGCGGGTCTGATGCGGGTAAAGCGCGAAAACCCGCTTCCCGCGAAGATCGTCGGGACCTTCCTCGACCACGCCGACGTTCAGGTAGCCGTACTTCACCGGCCCCGGGAAGTCACCCGCCTGGAACGGCGCGCGCATCGTCGCCCACTGGCTCTCCGGCACCCGCCCCTGGAACACCAGGGTCTCCGTGCCACGGCTCACCCCGGAGTGCAGCGTGCGCACCAGCACCTCGCCGGGACCGGGCTCCGGCACCGATTCGGTGCGTAACTCACCCGATCCAGGGGAACTGACCCAAAAGGCCCTCTCGTCGAACACGTACCAACTCCTCTGAACCGAAAGTCCTCGACAAGCGTGTGAGTGGAGGACAGCGCGGTTAGACCCTAAGTCCAGGAGGCATGGTGACCATCACTACCGCCACGACGACCCCGTACCGGGCGCCTTTCGCCGGGTTCGCGGCCCAGCTCGCGCTCCTCGCGCTGCTGGCCGGGACAGCGGGACTCACGCTGGCCGGTGGGATCGCCGGGATCGCGTACGGCGTGGTTCTCTGCGGCCTGCTCGGCATCGCCCTGGACCGGGCCCGGATGACGTTCCTCGGCTGGGCGAACCTGGTCACGTTCAGCCGGGCCATCCTCACCGGCGGGGTGACCGCCCTGGTCACCAGCTCGCTGATCGGGCACGAGATCCCGGTCTGGCTGCTGGTGACGCTCGCCACCGTGGCGCTCGCCATGGACGGCGTCGACGGTCAGGTCGCCCGGCGCACCGGGACGTCCTCGGAGCTGGGCGCGCGCTTCGACATGGAGGTCGACGCGTTCCTGATCCTGGTGCTCAGCGTCTACGCCGGGTTCTCGTACGGCTGGTGGGCGCTCGCCATCGGCGCGTTCCGTTACGCCTTCGTCGCCGCCTCCTGGGCCCTGCCCTGGCTGAACACCGCCCTGCCGCCGCGCTTCTCCCGCAAGGTTGTCGCCGCTCAGCAGGGCGTCCTGCTCGCCGTCGTCGCGACCGGGCTGCTGCCGACGTGGGCCGCCGTCGCGACCCTCGCCATCGCGCTCGGGTCGCTGGCCTGGTCGTTCGGCCGGGACATCCACTGGCTCTACAGGGCGTCGCAGGTCCGGGAAGCGGCCCGCACCCGGTGGTCCGCCCGCCCGATGACCCTGGTCACTGGACGCGCCTGATCGTTCCCGGACGCGCCTCGGGCACGACCTCCGGGTGCAGGATCGCCGCGATCGCCTCGACCCCGTCGACCAGCCGTGGCCCCGGGCGCACGACCAGGCCGTCCCCGTCGATCGCCCACACCTGTGCCTCCGGGAAGTGCGGCAGCAGCGCCTCGGCCTGCCGCACCGCCCCGTCCAGGTGATACCCGCACGGCGTGACGAGCACGACCTCCGGCTCGGGTGCGGCCAGCTCCGCCCAGGACACCCGCACCGACCGCCGCCCGGGCCGCGCCGCCACCGCCTCACCACCGGCCGCCGCGACCAGATCGGGAACCCAGTGCCCACCCGTGAACGGCGGATCCACCCACTCCACGATGGCCACTCTCGGTCGCGGCCGGCCGGCCACCGCCTTCTCCACGGCCCCCAGGCGAGCCTCGAGATCCGCGACCAGGCGCAGAGCCCTTTCCCGTACGCCCGTGGCCGCGCCCACCTCCACGAACGTGGCCAGCACGTCGGCCAGCGTGTGCGGATCCAGGCTCAGCACCTCCGCCCGGCACCCGAGATGGGACAACGCGTCGTCCACATGGCCGGACGGCAGCGCGCACACCCGGCACAGATCCTGGGTGAGGATGAGATCCGGCGCGAGCCCGGCCAGCGCGTCGGCGTGCAACGTGTAGAGATCACCGCCGGCCGCCATCTGCGTACGCACATAGTCGTCGATCTCGCCGGGTGACATGTCCCGCGTGTCGCGTCCGCCGACCACCACGGTCTTCGACGAACGCGCCGCGGCCGGCTCGTCGCACTCGAACGTCACCCCGACCAGATCGTCCCCCAGACCCAGGGCATAGACGATCTCGGTCGCGGACGGAAGCAGAGAGACCAGGCGCATACCCCCGACCATAGGCCGAAAGTCTGATACCGGCGCCGCGGAATACAACCCTGGTCCGATGTGCCCGCCCGCACGGGGGTCGATGCTGAACGGCATCGCTGCCTCGTGAAGGAGGACCGGGATGACGACCGCCCTGCCTGCCACCATGCCCACCGCGCCACTCGCCGACGGCGACGCGCTGGTGCTCGACTACCTCGCCGCGCTGTGGGCTGCCAGCGACGACCTGCCGCCCGACCTGCGCGACGAGCTCATGCGCACGGTCTCCGACTACGTGGCGGCCCGTCACGAGCCGGGCGCCGACCCCGGGCCGGTGCTGAGCCGGTTAGGGCCTCCGGAGCAGCTGGCCGCGGCCACCCGCCGCGGCTTCCTGCCGGTGCATCTGCGCCTGCCCGCCCCGGCGCCCCACGTCCCACCGGAACCCCGGGTCGCGGTGGTGGGCGGCGGAGCCGAATCCGCGGCGCTCGCCCTGCTGATCGGCGGCACGTTCCTGATGCCGGTGATCAGCCCGGCCGCCGGGATGCTGATCGCGACCGGCTCGTCCCGCTGGACGCCGGCCCAGAAAGCGGCCGGCTGGGTCCTGACCGCCGGCTCGGCCGCCACCGCGTTCCTGGCAGTCCTCGTGCTGGCCGGGCTCGGCGTCGCGGCCGGCCCGGTCCTGGTCTTCGGCTACCTCGCGGCCTGCGCCGGCTCCGTCGTCGCCGGCCTGGCCCTGCTGACCGGCGTGCGCGCGCGCCCCTGACCGGCGTGCGCGCCCGCCCCTGACCGGCATGCGGGTTTGCCCCTGACCGGCGCGGGCCCGCCCCTGATCCGCTCGCCCGGACGACTGTCGAGCCTCAAGCGGCGGGGGTCAGCGGATCGGCGGGCTCGCCGAGGATCTCGGTGAGCACCTGGCTCCACACGGCACGCGGCGGAACCTCGTGGCCCACGCCCTCCAGCCACACCAGTCGCGAGCCCGGGATCACCCGTGCCAGCTCGCGCGGATGCTCGGCCGGGAAGCGCTGGTCCAGCGTCCCGTGCAGGATCAGCGTCGGCGCCTCGATGGCGGCCAGCCGATCCCGCACCGGTGGCCCGTAACCGGCCCGGCGGTGATTCGCCCGCGAGGTTCCCAGGTCACCGGACCGGTCGAAGACGCGCTCGGCGAGGCGGCGCAACTGCGGCTCGTCCGGCGTGAACGGGCCACCCCGCGCCCGGATCTCCGTGATCAGGCAGGTCACTGCGGCACGCCGGTTCGACCAGTCGACCTCGTCGGTCGTGGCCCGGACGCGAACCTCGGTGGCCGGTGGTGTCCGGACGGCGACCGCGGCCACGCCCGCGAGGACCGGGGTGGCGTCCGGCCCGAGCCCGGCGCTGGTCGCGATCAGGGTGAGGGAGAGGACGCGATGTGGCTGCTCGACGGCGATCCGCTGGGCGAGCGCGCCGCCCAGGGACAGCCCGACCAGGTGGGCGGCGGGCACCCCGAGCGCGTCGAGCACCCCGAGCGCGTCGTTCATCAGGTCCACACCCGAATACGCCGCGCCGGCCGGGAACGCGCTGGACCGCCCGGTGTCGCGATGGTCGTAGCGGATCACGAACCGGCCACCGGCGGCGAGCCGGCGGCAGAACTCGTCGTCCCACCAGTCCATCGAGCTGGCCTCCCCGGCGAGCAGCAGGAGAGGGGGCTCGGTGCGTTCACCGAAGGTTTCCAGGCACACCTGGATGCCGTTGACCGGCATCATCGTCTCGGTCACCACCAGGCCATTGTGGCGGTGCTCACCGACAGTCAGGTTAAAAGGGGATCACAACGGATGACGAGATCAATGTGAACAAACCACGCCCGGCCGGTACCGCGGAGTTCGGGAGCTCGTGGCCAGGCCTGTGGTTGACTCCGAGCCGTGACACTACCCGATTTGTCGGAATTCGAGCCCCATCGGACCGAGGTGGACGCGTCCTTCGAGGGGACGAAAGTGCCGGGCCTGCGCGCCGAGTTCTTCCGGCGACCCGAGGGGGACCGGATCGCGAGCGTGGGCCGCTACTCGTTCGGCGGCGAGGAGTTGCTGCTCGCCTGGGGCTATGTCGACGAGGAGCATTGCCGGCACAACGCCGTACGGGACGGATCGGGTTCCTGGTCCCCGGCACAAGCCGGATGCCCTCAGGTGCGACTGGTAAAGAACGGCCAGGCCGTGATCGGCCTGGCCGTGCGCGCCCCCACCGGCGTTTGGGTGCGCGCGGTGGGTGGTTAGCGGGACGTCGCCGGCGTCGTGACGGCGGCGCGGGACTGGTTGCGGGCGGTCCGCAGGGAGACCGCGGTCAGGCCGATGGCCAGCAGGAACAGGGCGAGGTGCAGGTAGGGGTTCACGATCGGGACGAACCCGATCACCGCGACCGGGATCTGCACCACCGCGATCAGTGCGGCCATCAGCCACGTGCGGCGGCCGCTCCACAACATCGCCGTCCAGACCGGCGCCGAGACGACCAGCAGGGTCAGCGCGTCGAGGACGGTGTGGAAGTAGACGTTGTGAACGTTGTTGTGGGCGAACGCCTGGGCCGGCGCGGCGATCCAGAGACCGGCGACGAGGACGGCGAGAACGACAGCGGCACGACGCATGGGGTTCCTCCAGCGTGATCAGACCGTTGCTCCGAGTAATCACGGTATAAAAGCGGCAGCCGTCCCGTAAAGCCTCATCCGGATTCATTCCCCCGGAATGGCACAGTCGCTTTCCGTGCCCGTGATCATGCCCGATCGGGCCACTGTCACGCGCGGTGATGATGGCTAGCCTGCTCCAGTGCGCTTGATGGAGATGGCAATGGCGGCAGCGGTGACGGTAAGTGTTGCGGGCGGTTCTTACGCAGCGTTAAACCCGGACAAAATCACGGCTGACGCGCGGGCGGTCGCGGACAAGGCGACCTGCCGGACGGTGGACACGGCGATCGTCGGTTTCATCGCCGTGAACGAGACCGACCCGACATCGATCACGCAGCTGAAGCCCTACGTCGACGGCGACATCTCGCGCTACCGGATCGTCGGCGGTCGCGCCGCCGGCCCCGGCTGCTGAGTTCACCGGGGCTCTGAGCTGCCGGCGCGTCTCGCCTGCCGGAGTCCGCGAGGAGGCTGGTGGGCACGGCGGTGGCGCGCTCACTGTTCCGGCTGGCGCTCGTGGGCGTTATTCGTGCCTCATAACGCCCATGAGCACCAGCCGGAAGACCGCGCCGCGCCGCTGGCTCGACCCTGCCGGGCCTGGCGGCTTCAGCTCGCGGCGGGCGTGGCGGCTCAGGCGGGTGGGCCTCGTGGCTCCAGCCCGCGGCGGGGTGCGCCGGGAAACGGGAAGCGCGGCCCCGCAGGGCCGCGCTCCGATTGCTGGGACGACGGGTCAGACCGTGCGAGCCAGGCGGTCGGCGAGGAGCTTGGCGAAGCGCGCCGGGTCCTCCAGGTCACCGCCCTCAGCCAGCAGCGCCGTGCCGTAGAGGAGCTCCGCGGTCTCCGGCAGCGCCGGGTCCTCCGCGCCCCTCTCGTGGGCCGAGCGCAGCCCCGCGACCAGCGGGTGGTTCGGGTTCAGCTCGAGGATCCGCTTGACCCGCGGCCCCTCCTGGCCCATCGCGCGGTACATCTTCTCCAGCGCCGGCGTGATGTCGTCCTGGTCGCTGACCAGGCACGCGGCCGAGGTGGTGAGCCGGTGCGAGAGCCGGACCTCCTTGACCTGCTCGTCGAGCTTCTCCTTGAGGAAGCCGAGCAGCGGGGCGAAGTCACCCTCGGGCGCCTTCTCCTCCTCGTCCTTCTTCAGGTCGACCGAGCCACGCGCGATGGAGCGCAGTTTCTTGCCGTCGAAGTCGGGGACCGCGTCGACCCAGATCTCGTCGACCGGGTCGGTGAGGATCAGCACCTCGTAGCCCTGCTCGGCGAACGCCTCCATGTGCGGCGAGTTCACCACCTGGGAGCGGCTCTCGCCGGTCAGGAAGTAGATCTCCTCCTGACCCTCCTTCATCCGCTCGACGTAGGCGGCCAGGGTGGTCGGCTCGTCCTGCGCGGTGGTCGCGAACGACGCGATCTCCAGGATCGGCTTGTGGTTGTCCGGCTCGCTGAGCAGGCCCTCCTTGACGGCCCGGCCGAACTCGCGCCAGAACGTCGCGTACTTCTCCGGGTTGCTGGTCATCAGGTCCTTGATCGTGGACAGGACCTTCTTGACCAGGCGCCGGCGGATCATCTGGATGTGCCGGTCCTGCTGCAGGATCTCGCGCGAGATGTTCAGCGACAGGTCGGCCGCGTCGACGACACCCTTGACGAAGCGCAGGTAGTCCGGGATCAGCTCCTTGCTGTCGTCCATGATGAAGACGCGCTTGACGTAGAGCTGCAGGCCACGGCGGGCGTCGCGCTGGAACAGGTCGTGCGGGGCGCGCGACGGGATGAAGAGCAGCGCCTCGTACTCGAAGGTGCCCTCCGCCTTCATGTTGATGATCTCGAGCGGGTCGGTCCAGTCGTGGCTGATGTGCTTGTAGAACTCGTGGTACTCCTCGTCGGTGACCTCGCTGCGCGGGCGCGCCCACAGGGCCTTCTGCGAGTTCAGCGTCTCGTCGCCGAGCCGGATCGGGAACGAGATGAAGTCCGAGTATCGCTTGACGATCTGCTTGATCCGCCACTCGTCGGCGTAGTCGTAGAGCGCGTCCTCCTCGTCCTTCGGCCGCAGCTGCAGCGTGACGGTGGTGCCGACCGGGGCGTCCGGCTCGTCGTCGATCGTGTAGGTGCCCTCGCCCGCCGACTCCCAGCGCGTGCCGTGCCCCTCGGTCCCGGCCTTGCGGGTCACCAGCGTGACCTTGTCGGCGACCATGAACGTCGAGTAGAAGCCGACACCGAACTGACCGATCAGCTCGGCGTCGCCCTTGGCCTCGGACGCCTCCTTGAGCTTGGCCAGCAGGTCGGCCGTCCCGGACTTGGCGATCGTGCCGATCAGGGCCACGACCTCCTCGCGGGTCATGCCGATGCCGTTGTCCCGCACGGTCAGCGTCCGTGCCTCGGTGTCCGCCTCGATCTCGATGTGCAGGTCGGAGGTGTCCGCCTCGAGGCCGTCCTGCAGCTTGGCCAGGCGCAGCTTGTCCAGCGCGTCGGACGCGTTCGAGATCAGCTCACGCAGGAAGATGTCCTTGTTCGAATAGATCGAGTGGACCATCAGCTGCAACAGCTGGCGCGCCTCGGCCTGGAACTCCAACGTCTCCATCGTCACCCGTTTCCGTCCTTGTCCGGTGGTTCACGCCGATCGTATGACGACGCCGGGTCGCCCTGTCGGCCACCACGGGTAGTGCCGCTCCCGGGTTGTGCCCATCCACGGAAATCGCCCTTGCGCCGGGGGGTCGCGCAGCGGCCGGCGGCGGCTTCACGCGCCGTCGTCAATGGACTGCGCGGGCGGTGACTCAGCCGTTCGACAGGTTGACGAAGAACGTGCCGATGTTGGTGAAGATCTGGGCGACGCCGTCGGCGATGCTGCGCGCCACGTCGGCGGCCGGCCCCGGGTTCGTGCCGATCCAGAAGACCAGCAGGAACAGCAGCACCCAGCCGAGAACCTTCTTCACGGCATCCCCACCCCCATCCCCAGCCATGATCCTCACACAACATGAGAGATCTGTGGGAAAGGCACGCCCAAGGCTGAGAGGACTCTGAGCAAACTGACAGCGCATAGCTTTTGAGAGTTACTGTCATTCCATGGCTACTTCCCAAGCGCGCTGGTTCGCGCTCGCCGCTCTGGCGTTCTGCACCCTCGCGGTCGGCCTCGACGGCACGGTGCTCAGCGTGGCGCTGCCCACGCTCGCCAACGACCTCGGCGCCACCACCGGTGACCTGCAGTGGTTCACCAACTCGTACCTGCTGGTGCTGGCCGCGGCGCTGCTGCCGGCCGGCATGCTCGGCGACCGGTACGGCCGCAAGAAGTTCCTGCTCGGCGCGCTCCTGCTCTTCGGCGCGGCCTCCGCGTGGTGCGCGTTCGCCGGCAGCACCGGCCAGCTGATCGCCGCGCGCGCCGTGCTCGGCCTCGCCTCCGCGGTGATCATGCCGCTGATCGGGGCGGTCCTCACTGTCGTCTTCGACGAGCAGACCCGGCCCCGCGCGCTCGGCATCTGGGTGACCGCCAACGCGCTCGGCATCCCGCTCGGCCCGCTGCTCGGCGGCTGGCTGCTCGACCACCTCTGGTGGGGCTCGGTGTTCCTGATCAACCTGCCGGTCGTCGCGTTCGGCCTGCTCGCGGTCACCGCCTGGGTGCCGGAGTCGCACGGCGACCGGACACGGCGCCTCGACCCGCTCGGGGTGGTGCTCTCCGCCGCCGGGCTGGTCGCGGTGACGTACGGGATCGTCGAAGCCGGCGAGAAGGGCCTGGGTGACCTGCGGTCGTCCCTCACGATCACCGGCGGCGTCGTCGCCCTGATCGCCCTGGCCGTGTGGCAGCGCCGCGCGACAGCGCCGCTGATCGACCTCGACCTGTTCCGTTCCCGCGGCTTCACCGGCGGCGCGGTGCTCGCCACGGTCGCCAGCTTCGCGTTCTTCGGCCTGCTCTTCGCGGTGCCGCAGTTCCTGCAGGCGGTCGGCGGGCACGACGCGTTCGGCACCGGCCTGCGGCTGCTCCCGGTGATCGGCGGCCTGCTCGTCGGCGCCCGGCTCGCCGATCGGCTGGTCGCGCGGCTCGGCGCCCGGGTCGTCGTCGGCGCCGGGCTGGCGCTGATCGCCGCCGCGCTGCTCGCCGGCGCCCGGACCGGCGTGGACACCGGTTACGGCTATGTCGCCGCCTGGGTCGGCGTCGCCGGCCTCGGACTCGGCTTCACCCTGCCGCCGTCGATGAACGCCGCCCTCGCCGCCCTCACCCCGGAGCGCAGCGGCGTCGGCTCCGGCCTGATCCAGGCGATGCGGCAGGTCGGCGGCGCGATCGGCGTCGCGGTGCTGGGCACCGTCCTGAACGCGGGATACCGCGACGAGATCGACGCCGCCGGGCTGCCGGCCGCCGCGCGGGACAGCGCCGCGTCCGGGGTCGCGCTGGCCCAGCGCGCCGGTGACCCGGGCATGCTGGAGACGGTCCAGCACGCGTTCACCCACGGCATGGACGTCGCGCTGGTCACCACCGGCGCGGTGGCCGCGGCCGGCGTGCTGCTCG
This sequence comes from Actinoplanes cyaneus, assembly GCF_016862095.1. Classification (GTDB taxonomy): domain Bacteria; phylum Actinomycetota; class Actinomycetes; order Mycobacteriales; family Micromonosporaceae; genus Actinoplanes; species Actinoplanes cyaneus. The sequence continues at coordinate 27,186 of NZ_BOMH01000020.1, read as the reverse complement.
CGCTGATCCTGCCCCGGCACGTGCGCCGCCCGGCCACCGGCTCTGCCGAGACCGTGCTGGCAGAATCGGGGGTATGACCTCGCCCCCCACCAGTCTGCGCGAACGCAAGAAGGCGAAGACCCGGGCCGCCATCCGCGAGCACGCGATGCGGTTGTTCGAGGAGCAGGGGTACGCGTCGACCACCGTGGACCAGATCGCGGAGGCGGCCGAGGTCTCGCCGAGCACGTTCTTCCGCTACTTCCCGGCGAAGGAGGACGTGATCCTGGTCGACGACTACGACCCGATCCTGGTGGAGGCGGTGCGGGCGCAGCCGCCGGAAGTGCCGCCGATCGAGGCGATCCGGCGGGCGATGCGCGACGTCTTCCTCACCATGTCGCCGGAGGTGTGGGAGAGCGAGCGCCGCCGGCAGAAACTCTTCGCCGAGGTGCCGGAGCTGCGGTCCCGGGCGTTGAACCAGATGGCCGAGGCACTCGACCTCATCTGCGACGTGATCGCCGAGCGCACCGGTCTCGCGGCCGGCGACCTCCGGGTCCGGGCGATGGGCGGCGCGGTGGCCGGCGTGGTGCTCGCGATCCTGCCGCCCGGCCGGATGACCGGGAACTCCACGCTCGAGCGGGGCGACTTCGATCGCCTGCTGGACGGCTTGGACCTGCTCCAGAGGGGCTTACCGCTCGTCTAGTGCCTGCTTCGCCGCGGCCAGGAGGTGCTCGGAGATCTCGGTGCCGGCCGTGGCGCGGGACAGGATCAGCGCGCCGACCATCATGCTGACCGCCGCCAGGTCGGGCTCGTCGTCGGTGCCCAGCATCCGGGCGTAGGCGGCGACGCCGTCGGCGTAGGACTGCCGCGCCGCCTCCCCACCCGCCGCGCGCGCGACATCACCGGCGAACCCGGCCGCCGGGCAGCCCGTCCCGGGAGTGTCCCGGTGCTCCGGGGTGAGGTAGCCGTCCAGCAGCGTGGGATCCGCCTCGAGACGGGTCGCCTGCTGGGCGAACGCGTACGCGATGGCCTCGCTGACCAGCGCCTCCTTCGACTCGAACTGCTTGTAGAAGCCCCCGTGGGTCAGCCCGGCCGCCGCGCTCACATCGGCGACGCTGATCCCGTTGATGCCCTTCTCCCGGAGGAGCCGGGCCGCCGTGGCGACGATCCGTTCCCGGTTCTCCCGGGCCTGTGCCTGCGATACCCGTCCCATGCCTCCCACTATAGATGACGCGTGTCATCTATCACCTTGTCGCATCTTAGATGACGTGCGTAATCTAAGACGCATGGAACTTACCAACGCCGTCGCCGTCGTCACCGGAGCCAACCGCGGGTTCGGCCGTCACCTCGCCGCCCAGCTGCTCGCACGCGGCGCCAAGGTCTACGCCGCGGCCCGCAACCCGTCCTCGATCGACCTGCCCGGCGCGATCCCGCTGCGCCTCGACGTCACCGACCCGCAGTCGATCGCCGAGGCCGCCGCCACCGCGGCGGACGCCACCCTCCTGATCAACAACGCCGGCGCCTCGACCGGGCAGCCGCTGCTCGGCGGCGACCTGGCGCTGATCCGCGCCGAGATGGAGACCAACTACTTCGGCCCGCTCGCGGTCACCGAGGCGTTCGCCCCGGTCATCGAGGGCAACGGCGGGGGAGCGGTGCTCAACGTGCTCTCCGTGCTGTCCTGGTTCCACCCCGCGCCGCTCGGGTCCTACTCGGCGACGAAGGCCGCGGCGTGGGCGCTCACCAACGCGACCCGCGAGCAACTGGCGCCGAAGGGCATCACCGTGACCGGGCTGCACGTCGGCTACATGGACACCGACATGGCGGCGTCCGTCCCCGCCGACCAGAAGACCGACCCCGCGCTGGTGGCCGGGCTGGCCCTCGACGCGGTCGCCGCCGGTGCCCCGGAGGTCCTCGGTGACGATCTGACCCGCACGGTCAAGTCAGGCCTCGCCGCCTGACATTCACGATCCCGACCCCGCTGGGGTACGTCGTCAGGCCGCCACTCCTCGCCCGCCCGCGCCCGACGCCCGGCCGGTGCTCACGGTTGTTCCCGGCCCCGATGGGAGCCGTGAGTGCCGGCCGGGGTCGTGCGTCGCGGTGCGGCCCTGCCCCGAGCCGGGCTCGCGGCGGGGCTGGGCGGTGGTTCCGGCGGGCGGGGGCGGGCTATCCCCGTACGCGCAATGGGGTCTGGGGTTGAATGAAGAGTTTTCCCTGCTCGCGGGCCTGCTCGTGGGCGAGGGAGCGGGCTGTCGCGGCGTCCGCGGTGGCAAGGTTCGGCCGGAAGTGGATCTCGGTCTGGTGGTGGACGCCGGCCCAGTGGAGCCAGTCGGCGAAGTAGGTGGACTGGAAGTCGCTGCCGAACGCGGGCGCCCGGCCGGGGCCGTAGACCGCGCTGGTGTAGATCACCGCTGCCCTCTTGTCCCGCAGCAGCCCGGAATAGCCCTGCTCGGGGTCGAACCCGAAGACCAGGCCGGGCTGGCTGACGACGTCGATGAACTGCTTCAGGATGTACGGGATCCCGGCGTTCCACATCGGCACGCTGAACAGGTAGAGATCGGCGGAGTCGAAGCGGCGGAACGCGTCGGTGGCCGCGTTCCAGGCGTCGGCGGCCGGGCCGGTCGGCTCCTCGCCGGCAAAGACGGTCATCTTGGCGGCGGCCGCGTCCGGGCCGAAGGGCGGCAGCGAGCCGTCCCAGAGGTTCCACTCGGCGGTCTCGAGCCCGGGATCCGCCAAGCGCGCCGAGGTCAGGAACGTGCTCGCCAGGGCCAGCGACTCGGAACGCTCGCCGCGCGGGGAGGCGGCGATGTGCAGCAGCTTCACGGTGTGCTCCTCATGGATTAGAAGTGTGCGCACGCACATTCCTACTCCCAGTGTGTGCGCACGCACAAGATTTGGGTACGCTGACGTGATGAGCGACACCGACACCACCGCCTGGGCCGCGCTGCTCCGGGTGCACGCCGCCGTCGTGCCGGTGCTGGACCGGACCCTCCAGTCCACCTGCGGCCTACCCCTGACCTGGTACGACGTGCTGCTCGAGCTGCGACACGCGCCGGACGGGCGGCTCAGCATGGGCGAGCTGGGGGAGCGGGCGGTGGTCAGCCGCACCCGGGTGAGCCGCGTGGTCGACCAGCTCGTCGCCGCCGGCCTCGCCGTCCGGGAGACGAATCCGGACGATCGCCGGTCCGCACACGCCGCCATCACCGACGCCGGTCGGCAGCGGCTGCGCGAGGCCGCACCGGTCTACCTGGACGGCATCCAGCGGCACTTCACCGGGTTGATGACGCCCGAGGAGGCGGCCGTCGTGGGCCGCGCGCTGGAGAAGGTGCTCCGGCCCCCGGCGCCCGCCGGGCCGTTGCGCAAGGCGCTCGACAGGCAGGGCGAGACGGCGGTCGTGCTGCCCGGGGAGGAGAAACCCGCAGGCCCCGCCCGGAAGCCCGGCAGTCGGTAACAGGCGTGAAATCCCGGCAGGATGGGTAAGCGCGCGGCATGTCGACCATCACCGATGCGGGCACCGCCCAACTGATCGTCGCCGCGGTGCTCGGCATCGCGGTCGTCGTGCTGCTGATCGCCTGGGCGAAGTTCCATCCGTTCCTGGCGCTGATCCTCGGCACCGCCGCCCTCGGCCTGATCGCCGGCGCCGACCCCGCCAAGATCGTCACGTCGTTCACCACCGGGCTGGGCAGCACGGTCGGCAGCGTCGGCGTGCTGATCGCGCTGGGCTCCATGATCGGTGCGCTGCTGACCGAGTCCGGCGGCGCGGACGGGATCGTCCAGCGGATCGTCACCGGCGTCTCCAGCTCCGCGCTGCCCTGGGCGATGGCCGGGGTCGCGGCGCTCGTCGGGCTGCCGCTGTTCTTCGAGATCGGCGTGGTGCTGCTCGTGCCGATCGTGCTGCTGGTCGCCCGCCGCACCGACGTGGGGCTGCTGCGGATCGGGATCCCGGCGCTGGCCGGCCTCTCCGTGCTGCACGGTCTGGTGCCGCCCCACCCCGGCCCGCTCGTCGCGATCGACAGCCTGCACGCCGACCTCGGCCTGACCCTGATGTTCGGCCTGATCTGCGCGATCCCGACGGTGATCGTCGCCGGTCCGCTCTTCGGCAACTTCATCGCCGCGCGCGTGCCGGTGGCCGTCCCGTCGCGCGAGGCGGTCGCGATCAGCACCGGCGGATCCGCGGAGAGCGCCGGCATCACCGACCACGACCGCGACGGTGTGCCGGACAGCGCCGAGGGGCGCCGCCGCAACCCCGGGTTCTGGCCGGCGGTGCTCACCGTGCTGCTGCCGATCGTGCTGATGCTGGCCCGCGCCGTCGCCGAGCTGACGCTCCCCGAGGGCAACAGCGCGCGGTCGGTCCTCGAGGTCCTCGGCACCCCCGTCGTCGCGCTGCTCTTCGGCGTGCTGCTGGCGATGTGGTCGCTCGGTCACCGGGCCGGCTTCGACCGCCGCGAGACGTCCTCGGTGATCGGCGGATCGCTGCCCCCGATCGCCGCGATCCTGCTCATCGTGGCCGCGGGCGGCGGATTCAAGCAGGTCCTGGTCGACACCGGGGTCGGCAACGTGATCGCGGACGCTGCCAAGGACGCCAACATCAACGCGCTGCTGCTCGGCTTCCTCGTCGCGGTCGGCATCCGGGTCGCGACCGGCTCGGCCACCGTCGCCACGATCACCGCGGCCGGCATCGTGGCGCCGCTCGCGGCCACCCTGGACAAGCCGACGGTGTCGCTGCTGGTGCTGGCGATCGGCTCCGGGTCGCTGTTCTTCTCGCACGTCAACGACGCCGGCTTCTGGCTGGTCAAGGAATACTTCGGGATGACCGTCGGCCAGACCATCAAGACGTGGTCGGTGATGGAGACGATCATCTCGGTGGTGGGCTTCGCCTGCGTGATGCTCATCAGCCTGGTGGTCTGACGGCTCGTCGGGCGATCCGTGCTCAGACCCATTCGAGGTGGGCGCCGAACCGCTGCAGTTGCAGAAACGCACCGTAGGAGTAGGCGCCCAGCCGCACGGATGGACGCGGCGCTGTGCTTGGTGTGCCGGCGCGACTGATGCCGGTGGGACTGGCTCAGCCGTCCATGCTGAGCCGGTCCGCCACGCGGTGGGCCGGGCTACGCGTTCAGTTTGTCGCGCCAGGCGAGGAACTCGCGGAGTTCGGTGAGGTCGGGCGTGGGGCCGCCGGTGTGGACGGTGAAGAGGCGGGCGCCGAGCTCGTACATCCGGTCGCGGTTCTCGGTCTTGCCCATGACCGAGATCTCGATCTCGGAGGGGTCGCGGCCGAGGTCCGCGCAGTGCTGTCCGAGGATGCCCAGTTTGCGTTCGAGGGTTTCCGGGTCGGAGAAGCTGTGCCAGATGTCGGCGTGCTTGGCGGTCAGGCGCAGGGTCTTCTTCTCACCGCCGCCGCCGATCAGGACGGGGATGTCGCGGGTGGGCGGCGGATTCAGCTTCTCCCAGCGGGACTCGATGCGCGGGAGTGCGGTGGCCAGGTCGTCGAGGCGGCCGCCGGCCGTGCCGAACTCGTAGCCGTACTCGGTGTAGTCACGTTCGAACCAGCCCGAGCCGATACCGAGGATCAGCCGGCCCTCGGAGATGTGGTCCACGGTGCGGGCCATGTCGGCGAGCAGCTCCGGGTTGCGGTAGCTGTTGCAGGAGACCAGGGCGCCGATCTCGACGCGGGAGGTGGACTCGGCCCACGCGGCAAGCATGGTCCAGCACTCGAAGTGCAGGCCGTCCGGCTCGCCGCTCAACGGGAAGAAGTGGTCCCAGTTGAACAGCACGTCGACGCCGGCCTCCTCGGCCTCGGCGGCGGTGCGGCGGATGGTGGCATAGTCCATGTGCTGCGGCTGCAACTGGAGCCCGATCCGGACCCGTCTGTCGATCATGGGTCCAGCCTAAGGCCTGACCACGCCGCGGCCCTGGCCGAACTTCACAACGCGCCTCAGGGGCAGGTGTCGTCGATCTTCTGGCTGATCGTGCTGAACTCGCCGTTCAGGAAGGCCTTCGGATCGGTTGCCGTGCTGGCCGCCGTCAACCGGGCGGCGATCAGGTCGGCCGCTGTCCTCTGCGCGGGTGCCTCGCTCTTCGCCCCGGCTGCGGTGACCTGCGTGGCCATCTCGCCGAACGTCTGGCGCAGGCCGTCCTTGGCGGCGTCGTCCGTGCCGGTCGCGTAGGCGGCGGCCTTCACCGCGCCGTCGGTGAGGATCTTGTAGATCGCCGTGCACACGTACGCCGGCTGACCGGCCGAGGCGGAGGGCACCGGCGCGACGCTGAACGGCGCGGAGACCGAGCCGGGGTTCACCTTGATCTCGCAGCCGGCGGCGAGGGCCACGACGGCGAGCAGGGTGACGGGCACGGCGATGCGGCGGCGCAGCGGCACGGCATTCCCCTTTCTCGATTGCAGTACGCGGCAGCATAGTGGCCCCGCCACCTTTGTGCAGCCAACAAGTTAGCTATCAACGTGGCCAATCTCCATAAAAGGGTCCTTGTCGCCGGCATCGCGACTGTCCTCGCCACCGCCGGCGGCCCGGCCTTCGCCGAGATCGTCTCGCCGAGCCCGGTGACCTCGCCGTCCTTCAACGGCCCGGTCTACGCGGTTGCCTACCGGGGCAGCACCGTCTATGTCGGTGGCAGTTTCACCAAGGCCAGCGCAGGCGGTCGCACCGTGGAGCGCATCCGGCTGGCCGCGTTCGACTCGCTCACCGGCGCCCTGCTCGACTGGAGGCCCAGCGCGGACGCGAACGTGCGCGCTCTCGCCGTGGACGGTGACACGGTTTACGCGGCCGGTGACTTCGACCGCGTGAACGGTCAGCTCCGGGACTCGATCGCCGGGCTGGACGCGGCCGGCGGCTGGCTCACGTCAATGCGGCACACCGTGCTGGGGCAGCCGAACGCGCTGGCCACCGGGCACGGGCGCGTGTATCTCGGCGGGCGGATCGCAGCCGTGGACGGGCTGCCGCGGGCCAACCTTGCCGCGTTCAGCACGGCGACCGGTGAGCTCGAGGCCTGGGCGCCGACGACCGACGACACGGTGCACGCGCTCGCGTCCGGCCCCGATCGGATCTACCTGGGCGGAAGCTTCCACCGGACGAACGGGGCCCGCTCGACCCTGCGCCTGTCCGCGGTCGACCCGGTCACCGGCGCGCTCGACCCCAGGTTCGTGCCGAGACCGGTCTCGCAGGTGTTCGCGCTGGCCGCCGCCCCGGACGGGGTGTACGCGGCGCTCGGCGGCCTCGGCGGGCGGGCCGTGTCGTACACCAGGGAGGGCGCCATCCGCTGGACCCGGGTCTTCGACGGCGACGCGCAGGCGATCACCGTGCTGGGCGGGACCGTCTACGTCGGGGGACACTTCGACAGCGCCTGCACCACGACGAACAACGGGGTCAAGGGCAGTTGCACCGACGGTTCGGTGACCCGCGGGAAACTGGCCGCCGTCGACCCGCAGGGCAACCTGCTCGCCTGGGCGCCGCAGGCCAACGGGGTCGCCGGGACACGATCGCTGGCCGCGAGCCCGGAACTCGCCTCGATCAGCGCGGTGGGTGACTTCACCACTGTCGGCGGGTTGCCGCGCAAGCGATACGCCGAGTTCGGCGCTTTCCGGAGGACCGAAAGTGGTCAGCTGAGGTCGGACTACGTGGCGTCGTACAACTTCGACACCACGGTCACGGACGGCACCTTCGACGACGGCTCCGGGCGCGGTCACCTGCTCCGGACGGTCACGCGCAACGGCGCCACGCCGAAGATGATCACTCATGGCCTCGGCCAGGCGCTGCAGTTCCCGGCGAAATGCACCGGCCCTGCCTGCCCACGCCTGATCCTGCGGAGCCAGCCGGCCCTCGATCTCAACCCCGGGAACCGGCCCATCCGGTACGGCGCGGGAGTGCTCCTGTCCTCGGCGGAGACGTCCAGCGGCGAGAACATCCTGCAGAAGGGCTACTCGACCGGTGGCGGCCAGTACAAGCTGCAGGTCGACGGCATCTCCGGCAAGCCCAGCTGCGGCATCGGCGACGGCACGATCCACCTGGCGCGCAGCCGTGTCTCGGTCGCCGACGGGAACTGGCACAGCCTGGAGTGCCGCCGCACCGGCTCGGCGCTGTCCCTCCTGGTGGACGGCGTGGTGCGGGCCATCGTGCCGGTGGCGGCCACGCTCGCGATCGACACCGACGCGCCGCTGACCGTCGGGGGCAAGGGCGGCGGGACCGACAACGATCAGTTCCACGGCAGCCTCGACGACGTGTGGGTGCACATCGGATAGGTCCTGTCGTACGGGTCCGGTACCTTGCCCGCATGCCTGATCTCGACCGCCTGCTGCAGGCCGGTTCCCGTCACGTCCAGGACGACGTGGCCTACGTCGTCGAGCCACACCCGCTCGGCGCCCTCAAGCTGCCCACCGGTCGGCTGGCCGCCTTCGACCCGGGCGTCACCGACGAGGAGGACGAGCCGTTCTCGGTCGCCCTGACGCCGGGGGATTATCAGGTCGTCGCCTGGGTCGCGGTGCTGGAGAAGGAGGATCGGGAGTGGCAGCGGCGGGTCTCCGCCCTGCAACTGGTGGTCCGCGACGAGCCGGTCGCGTCGTGGGAGCTGGCCCTGGTCGACAGCGACGAGCCGGATCAGCTGGAGCCGGGCGAGTTCTTCGGGTACGGCGTCGACACCGGCGCCGGCGCGTTCGCCGATCTCAGCGCGTCCCGCATCCTCGCCGAGTGGGACTCGGAGGACTTCGAGGAGGCGTTCGACCCCGACGAGTTCCCGGAGGAGCCGGTGCCGGGCCACTTCGACCAGGTCGTCGACGAGGACTCCGGCGCCAACGTGATCATGGTCGAGTCGGGCTGGGGCGACGGTTACTACCCGACCTACGTGGGCCGCACCGAGTCGGGCGAGGTTGCCTGCTTCGTCACGGACTTCCTCGTCATGCCCTGAGCTCTCAGCAGGCTGGAAACGCACAGCGTGTGCCGGTCGGAGGTCCGGCACACGCTGTCTTCGCTCCGCCGGGGTGGCGGGCGGCGGTGCTGTCCGGGTCGACGGCGACCGCGAGGCGGGGTCCCGCCGGCCGGACGTAGCCGGTAGCCCCGCGGTAACCATGCGTCCCGGAATCGAAGGTCATCGTTGCAGCCATGTTGCGCCAGTGCAACAGTCCGCCGCAATTGTTTCCGCCCGTCGCATTCCGCCCGTCGCATAGACGGCCGGACGCGATGCTCTGCCGACCCGAGGCGCCGGGCGCCGAGCCGGGCTGCGCCGAGCCGCGCTGCGCCGAGCCGGACCGCGCCGCGCCGGGAAGGGCCGTGCTGCGCCGCGCCGTCGCGTGGACGGCCGGACGCGAGGTATTGCCGGACCCAGGCTGCGGCCGCGGCTGGGGGTTCCGGCTGGTGCTCATGGGCGTTATCCGGGACGGATAACGCCCATGAGCACCAGCCGGGAGGGGTGGGCGCGGCTGGGCCTTGAGCCGGGACTGGCTCGCGGAGGTGGACCAGGGGTGCGGAGTGTGGCTGCGGGTGGGGACTGGCTGGCGGAAGTGGGCCGGGGAGTGTGGCTGCGGGTGGGGACTGGCTGGCGGAAGTGGAGCGGGGACTGCGGAGTGCGGTCGCGGGCCGGCTTACTCCGTACCGGGAAACGGATCTTGGTCGGGGAAAGTGCTCAGCAGTGAACGCATCCACGGCTGGCTGGGGACCGGGTCGGGGCCGATGACGCGCATCGCGCCGAGGACCGTGATCAGCATGCCCATGGCGAAGAAGTCGCGGGCCTCCTCCGGGGAGGCGCCGGTCAGGTCACAGACGGTCTGGTAGAGGTGGCCGTAACAGGTGCGAACGGCGTCGCCGACGACCGGGTCCTCGGCGGCGGCGTAGCCGTGCAGGAGGACGGCCAGCAGCTCGCGCTCGGCGAGCAGGTCCTTGTAGGCCAGGCCGAGGCTCGCCAGGGACGGCTCGCGGTCGGCGGCGGCGCGCCAGGTGGCCTCGATGCGCTCGCCCGCGTAACGCAGGGTGGCCAGGAAGAGCTCCTGCTTCGAGCCGAAGATGCGGATCACGTACGGCTGTGACACGCCGGACAGTCGCGCCACCTGGTCGGTGCTCGTGCCGGCGTATCCGCCCTGCGAGAACGCGATGAGGGCGGCCTGGACGATCTGCTCCTGGCGCTCCGATGCGGTGAGGCGGCTCCGAGTCATGTTGACAGGTTATCAGTTGATGCTTACCGTCCTTAGTTATCAGTCGATAACAACTTACGGGGGAGCCGTGACAACTCTCGCTCTGGAAAAGACCGGCGCACCGGTCAGGCGGACCCGGCCGATCGCGGCCGTCCTCGCCGCCGTCGGCATCCCGACGTTCATGGTTTCGCTGGACAACCTGGTGGTCAGCACGGCGCTGCCGGTGATCCGCACGGAGTTGCACGCGTCGATCACCGACCTGCAGTGGTTCGTCAACGCGTACACGCTGCCGTTCGCGGCGTTCCTGCTCACCGCTGCCGCGCTCGGCGACAGGCTCGGCCGGCGGCGGATGTTCATCGGCGGCATCATCATCTTCACGCTCGCCTCCGCGGCGGCCGCGCTCAGCGCCGAGGCGTGGCAGCTCACGGCGGCCCGGGCGATCCAGGGGCTGGGTGGCGCGGCGATCACCCCGCTGGCGCTGACCCTGCTGGCCAGAGCGGTGCCGGCCAACTTCCGGAACGCGGCGGTCGGCATCTGGGGCGGGATCACCGGGCTGGGGGTGGCGGTCGGCCCGGTGGTCGGCGGCGCGGTCGTCGACGGACTGCACTGGTCGTGGATCTTCTGGCTGAACGTGCCGGTCGGCGTGGTCGCGGTGGTGCTGGCGGCGACGGTGCTCGACGAGAGCCGTGGGGACGGGCGCAGGCTCGACCCGATCGGCCTGGTCCTCTCCGCCGGCGGGATGCTGCTGCTCGTCTGGGGTGTCGTCGACGGGCCGGACCGCGGCTGGACCTCCGGGCGGGTGCCGGTCATGCTCGGCGCCGCGGTCGTGATGCTCGCCGGGTTCGTCTTCTGGCAGGCGCGCAACAGTGCGCCGATGCTGCCGCTGCGACTGTTCCGCAGCCGCGGGTTCAGCCTGGTCAACGTGGTGACGCTGACGTTCTCGGCGGGTGCTTTCGGGTCGGTGTTCCTGCTCGCCCAGTTCTTCCAGGTGGTGCAGGGGCTGAGCCCGTTGCAGGCCGGCCTGCGGACGCTGCCGTGGACCGCGGCACCGATGATCGTGGCACCGCTCGCCGGTCTGTTCGCGGGGCGGATCGGTCAGCGGAACCTGATCTTCGCCGGTCAGGTCTTCCTGGCGGGCGGCCTGCTGTGGATGGCGCTCGGGCTGTCGGTGACCGCTTCCTACACCTCGCTGATCGGGGCGTTCGCGCTCGCCGGGATCGGCATGGGCCTGACCTTCGCGCCGGTCAGCACGATGGTCCTGGCCAGCGTGGACCAGGATTCCCAGGGCGTGGCGTCGGGCACGAACAACACCATCCGGGAGTTCGGGGTGGCGGCTGGCGTGGCGGCGCTGTCGTCGATCTTCAGCTCGCTCGGCGGGTTCACGAGCTTCGATTCCTTCATCGACGGTACGCGTCCGGCCGTGCTGACCGGGGCTGCGGTGATCGCCGTCGGGGCGGTGGTCGCGCTGGCCCTCCCGCGCCGCGCCTGACCGCCACGCCACCGAGGGGGACCTGCCGCGTGCGGGCCGGCGTTCCAGCTGGTCCGCACGGTGCTGTGCCGGTTACCGGTCATCCACGCGCCGACCCTGCCGGTCGCGCCGCACCGCCCGTACGCGGGAAGGTCTCAGATGTTGTGTTTGAGGTAGGCGGGCTCGCGCCAGCCCAGCATCGCCTCCGTCATCCGGACAGCGTCGTACGCGGCGCGAACGTCGTGCACGCGCATGATCCGCGCCCCGCGCAGGATGCTGAAGACGACGGTGGCCAGGGTGCCGGCGAGCCGTTCCTGCTGGGGCCGGTCGAGGGTCTCCCCGATGAAGTCCTTGTTGCTGAGCGCCGCCAGCATCGGGTAACCGATGGCCGCGATCTCGTCGAGCCGGCGGGTCAGCTCGAGCGAGTGCAGCGTGTTCTTGTTCAGGTCGTGACCGGGATCGATGATGATCTGATCCGGTCGCACGCCGCGGGAGAGCGCGAGCGCGACCTTCTCCCGCAGGAACGCGGCCACCTCGAGCGTGACGTCCTGGTAGCGGGGGCTCGGGTAGTGGGTGCGCGGCGCGGCCAGGCTGTGGCAGATGACCAGCTGGGCGTCGGTGCCGGCGACCACGTCGGCCATGGCCGGGTCGCGCAGGCCGGACGTGTCGTTGACAACCCCGGCGCCGTGCCTGATCACCTCGGCGGCGACCTCCGGGCGGAACGTGTCGACGGAGACGACGGCCAGGTCGCGGGCCGCTTCGACGACCGGCAGGACGCGGTCCAGCTCCTCGGCCGCGGAGACTTCCGGCCCGGGCGCGAACGGCACCCCGCCGATGTCGATCCAGTCGGCGCCCTCGGAGGCCGCGTGCCGGACGGCCTCGGTCGCCTTCTCCAGCGCGAACGTCCGGCCCCGGTCGTGGAACGAGTCCGGTGTCCGGTTGATGATCGCCATCACGACGACCTGGCGGGAGAAGTCGTAGGTCCGGCCACCGATGATCCGGGCGCTGTTGTCGCTCACAACGGGCGACCCTAACAGCGCCCGGTCGACCGGTTCCCAGGCGGATCCGCAGCTCATCCGTGCCGCGCGGCGCAGCCCTTGACCAGCTCGGTGACCCAGTCGACGGCGACCTGGGCCTGTTCCGGCCGCCCGCTGTGCAGCCCGTCCACGATCAGCCAGACGCGGTCGGCCAGCAGATCGTCGCCGCCGAGCTCGGCCACCAGCCGGTCCACCAGCGCGCGACTGTCCGCCAGGTAGCCCCGCGCCACCCGGGCCGGCTCGTCGTCGGCGCCCGGGAACTCGGTCAGGTAGTTCCGGAACGCGCACCCTCGCCAGCCGGGCCGCCGGGTGTTCTCGGCGATCTCGCTGACCAGCGCGATCAGCTGCCCGGCCGGCCCGTGTGCCCAGCGCATCGCCTCCGCGGCGGCCTGCTCCCGTTCCCGGCGGACCAGTCGCAGGTACGCCGCGGCCAGCTCGGCCTTGCTCGGGAAGTGCCGGTAGAGCAGGTTCTTCCCGCACCCGGCCACCTCGACGACCTGGGCCATGCCGACCGCCCGGACCCCGTACCGGTAGAACAGCCCGGCGGCGGCGGTCAGGATCGTGTCGCGGGTTCCCGGGACCGGCGTACGTGCCATGCTGCCTAGACTAGAGGACTCCGACATTTAGGCGTCCGTCGGACAGTTCGTAGATTTCGTCCACGAGGTGCAGGCCCTCGGCGCGATGCGCGAAGACCAGCACGGTCCGCCCCGAAGCCGCGCTCAGCAGGTCGTTCATCAACTCGCGGGCCCCCGCCTCGTCGATGCCCTCGGTCGGCTCGTCCAGGATCAGCAGCGCCGGGTCGGCCAGCAGCGCCCGCGCCGTCGCGAACCGCCGCCGCTGCCCGCCCGACATCGTGCCGCCCCCGGTCCCGAGCCAGGTGTCCAGCCCCCGCGGCAGCCCGGCCAGCCACGGTCCGAGCCCGACCCGCCGCAGCACGGCGACGAGCTCCGGATCGGTCACGCCGGGCGACGCGAGACGCAGATTCTCCCGTACGGTCGAGGCGAACACGTGTCCTGTCTCGTCCCCGACGAGCACGGCCTTCCCGCCGACCCGCACGGTTCCGGCGCGCGCCGCGAGCAGCCCGCCGAGCACCGCGCCCAGCGTCGACTTCCCCGATCCGGAGCGGCCGGTCACCGCGACCCTCGCCCCGGGCGCGAGTCGCAGGTCCACGCCGTCGAGGGCGGGCTCGCCCGCCGGATCCCAGCCCGCCACGAGTCCGGAAACGATCACGGCCCCGTCCGCGCAGGGCTCGGCGGCCCGGTCGCCGGCCGGGGTGCCGGCGGGGGTGTCGGCGGTCAGGGCGGCGACGCGGCGTTCGGCGCCGGCGGCCCGGCGGCGGGCGATCGCGGCGTCCGGCAGGGCCACCACGGGCTCGCCGAGCGCGATCACCGCGAGCAGCACCACGGCGCTCCACTCGGCGGAGATCCCCGCGCCGGCCAGGGCCAGCGCGGTCCCGGCCGCCGCCACGGCCCAGCCGAGCTGGGCGACGGCCGCGGCCAGTCCCGACGTCCGCGCCGCCCGCGCCTCCAGCTCCGCGAGGGTCCGGCTTCTCTCCTCCGGTACGCCGGAGCGCCCGGCCCCGGCGCCGATCTCCTCGACCCCGTCGACCGTCTCGACCATCGCGTCCCGCAGGGCGGCCCGGGCCACCCCGGTCGCCGTGTCCTGCCGGCCGGCCTGCCACGACGCGATCATCGGCGCGACGACCGCGGAGATCAGCACGCCGAGCGCGAGGGCCCCCGCCACGCCGAGCGCGATCCCGGCCGCGGCGACCCCGGCGACCGCGACCACCACGCCCGCCGTGATCGCCGGCAGCCGGCCCCGCAGCAGCCCGTCCACCCGGGCGTCGACGTCGTCGACCAGGCGGGTGAGCAGATCCCCGCGCCGGTGCAGGCGAGCCCCCGGCACCCGCGGGATCAGCTCCCGGTAGACGGCCGCCCGCCGGCTCCCCAGCCGGGCGAACGCCACGTCGTGCGCCACCAGCCGCTCCAGGTACCGCAGCAGCGGCCGGGTCACCGCGCTGCCGCGCACCAGCACGACCGCCGCCGAGAGCGTCAGCACCGGCGGCAGGGCGGCCGCCCGGACCAGCAGCCACGCCGCCGACCCGGTCAGCACGATCCCGCCGAGCGTCGCCCCCGCCCCGAGCGCGACAGCCACCCAGGAACGCCGCCACCATGCCCGCGCCGGCGTGTCCGCCGGCTCGGACGCCGCGTCCCGGCCGGCGCGCCCGGCCGGCGCGGCAGGTGCGGTCTGCGTAGTAGGCGCGGTTCGCGCGGCGGACGCGTTTGGCGCGGTTGCCGTGGCGGATGCGGTTGCCGCGGCGGACGTGTCCACTTCGGCGGGGCCGTCGACGGCGGACGGGACCGGCGCATGGACCTCGACGACGCGGTCGGCGGCGGCCAGCAGCGCCGGCCGGTGCGCCACGACGAGGACGGCGCAACCCCGCTGGGCGAACTCCCGCAGCCGTTCCACCACCAGGCGCTCGGCAGCCGGGTCGAGGTGCGCGGTCGGCTCGTCCAGCAGCAGTGTGACCACCGGGAGCGGGCGCCGCTTCGGCCCGGGCTCGTCGCGCTGCGGGCGGTCGGCGGCGCGCCGCGTCAGGGCGGCGGCCCGGCCGGCCCGGTGCAGCAGCGCGGCCAGGGCCAGGCGCTGCCGCTGACCGGCCGAGATGCCGTTGCCGTGCTCGCCCAGCGGGGTGTCCGCGCCGACCTCGGTGTCCAGGCCGACCATGCCCAGCGCGGACTGGATCTCATCCTGGGAAGCGTCGGCCGCGAAGGCCTCGCCCACGGTCCGGGCGTGCGGCAGAGCCGGCCGTTGCGACAGGTGGAACGCCCGCCCGACGGCGACCGCCCCCGCGTCGGCCGGATGCAGCCCGGCGAACACCCGCAGTGCGGTGCTCTTGCCCGCCCCCGACGCTCCGCGCAGCGCCACGATCTCCCCGGCCCGGACCGTCAGCTCGTCCAGCCGCAGGGCGTCGCCACCCGCGCCGGGATACGACGCGCGCAGGCCCGCCGCGGAAACTCCCCACCGGGCCGTCTCCGCCAACGCCGTCCACTCCGCGGCCGGTGTGCCCGCGGCCGGTGTGCCTGCGGCCGGTGTGCCCGCGGCCGGTGTGCCCGCGGCCGGTGTGCCTGCCTCCAGCGTGTCGGCGGTGGCGGACGGGTGCGCGGACGCCTCGGAGTCCGGCTGGGACGCGTGCTGCGGGGCGGTGAGGATCTCGTCGACGTCGGCGATCACGGCGGTGGCGTCGGTGGCGGCGTGGTAGCGCGCGGCCATCTCCCGCAGCGGGCGGTAGACCTCGGGCGCCAGCAGGATCGCGAGCAGGGCCGGCGCCAGCGACATCGAGCCGCCGGCCACCCGGATCCCGGCCTGGACCGCGACCAGCCCGACGGAGAGCGTGCCGACCAGGTCCAGGGCGGTCGAGGAGAGGAAGGCGACGCGCAGGACCCGCAGCGTGGCCCGGCGGTGGCGATCGGTCAGGTCGGCGATGACGTCGACCTGGCGCTCGGCGCGGCCGTACATCCTGAGGGTCCCGAGACCGCGGACGACGTCGAGGAAATGTCCGGCGAGCCGGGCGTCCGCCGCCCAGCGCTGCCGCGCGCGGGCCTGCGTGGCCCAGCCGATCAGCGCGCCGAGCAGCGGGATCAGCGGGAGGGTGAGGAGCGCGATCGCCGCCGAGGCCGGGTCGGTCAGGAACATCACGGCGATCACCGCGGGCGGCAGCAGCACGCCGAGGACCAGGGACGGCAGGTAGCCTGCGAACCACGGCCGCAACGAGTCGAGCCCGGTGCCCAGGACGGTGGTGAGCCGGCCCGCGCCGTAGGAGGCGACCCACGCCGGGCCGCGCCGGACCACCGTGGCCAGCAGCGAGCGCCGCAACTCGTCGGTGACGCGCGCGGCCGTCCGGCGGGCGGTGACCTGCTCGGCCCAGGAGAGCAGCCCGCGCGCGGCGAACGCCCCGGCCAGCAGCGCGATCGCCGCGGCGCGCGTCCCGCCGGGGAAGAGGGACGACGGGGCCACGATCTGGGTGAGCGCCGCCGCGATGACGAGCGTGGCCGCGGCCTGACCGGTCCCGATCACTGCGAGCACTGCCACCCCGCCGCGTGAGCTGCGGGCGTGACGCAGCAGCCGCGGGTCGATCGGCCCGCGCACGACCCGCCGTGCGCCGGACGGCGGGGCGGGGGTGGACGGTGGCGGGGCTGACGGCGTACGGGAAACGGGGTGGAAGGAACCTGGACCGGAAGCGGCCGGGAGTGATCCGGAGGGCCCGGTGGCCGGCGCGAAGCGAGCCGGTCCGACGCGGCGCAGGGCGGCCTTCACGACGCGATCCGCTCACTGGCGACGCGGCGCCGGAAGACCCAGTAGGACCAGGCCTGATAGGCGAGCACCCCGGGCAGGACGATCACCCCGGCGATCGTGATCAGCTGCAGGGCGGACGGGGTGGCCGCAGCCTCGGCGCGGGTCAGCGACCACAGCGGGTCGAGGGTGCTGCGCAGCACGACCGACCCGTGCGCGGTGAAGACCGTGACGACCGCACCGGCGACGCCGACCGCGACCGCGGTGAACGCGCTGCCCTCGCGGCCTCGGCGGGCGAGCATGCCGGCGACGAAGCAGACCACCGCGGCGACCAGCGTGATCCGGGAGCCGGTGGCGACGCCGGCCAGCAGCAGGCCGACAGTGCCGAGGTTGCCGCCGTTACGGGCCAGCGACACCGCGCGGCGCCGGACCGGGCCGGTGGTGCGCAGGGCCAGGAACGTCGCGCCGAGCAGCACCGTGCCGAGCAGGGCGGCCAGCGCGCCCAGGCCTGCGGCGGGCGTGACCAGTGGCGCGAGGCTGCGGCCGAGCCCGGACCCGATCACGGCGCCGTCGGCGTTCAGGGCCAGGCCGTGCACGAAGACGCCGAGCTGCGCGCCCCACAGCAGCACCACCCCGGCCGACGATCCGGCCAGGAGCCAGTCGCAGCGGCGGCGCCAGGCCGGCGAGTCGTGCTTGCCGCGGAACTCCAGGGCGACGCCGCGCACCGCGAGCAGCAGCAGGATGGCGACCATCGGCAGGTAGAGGGCGGAGAGCAGCACCGCGTACCACGCGGGGAAGGCGGCGAAGGTGACGCCGATCGCGGCGACCAGCCACACCTCGTTGCCGTCCCAGAACGGGCCGATCGTGCGGATCGCCGCGCCCCGCTCGTGCTCGTCACGCCCGAGGAACGGCGCGAGCACGCCGACCCCGAAGTCGAAGCCCTCGAGGACGAAGTAGAGCACCCAGGCGAGGACGAGGATCGCGAACCAGAAGGTGATCATGACTCGGACTCCTAGTAGGCGGGAACGGGCTGGGCCTCGGCCGCCTCGACCGGGGTCTCCGGCGCGAGGGGCTTGCGGGACAGGTGGACGACGAGCTTGTACCAGGCGACCGCGAGCAGGCCGTAGATCAGCGTGAACCCGGCGAGCGACGCGACGACCTCGGCGCTGGTGAGCCCGGGGGAGATGCCGTCGGACACCTTCGAGATGCCGAACGCCAGCCACGGTTGCCGGGCGGTCTCGGTGAACACCCAGCCGAACGTGTTGGCGGCCGCCGGCAGCAGCGGCGAGAGCAGCAGGATCCGCTTGGCCCAGCCGGGCACCCCGGCGCCCAGCTGCAGGAACGCCGGCAGCAGCGGGATCCTGAAGCGGCGCGAGGAGGAGGACGCCCAGAGGTAGTACGCCGCGAGGGCCATCCCGGCCACCCCGGCGCCGATCATCAGGCGGAACGTCCAGAACGCGACCGGGATCATCGGCACGTAACTGCCGGGGCCGAACTGAGCCACGTACTGCGCCTGCAGGTCGTCGATGCCCTGCACCGTCCCGTCGAACGAGCCGGTGCCCAGGAACGAGAGCAGGTGCGGGATCTCCACTGTGAGGAACGGCTTCTCGTGCCCCAGCTTGCCGAGCGCGAACACCGAGAACGGCGCCCCGGTCGTCGTCTCGTAGAGCGCCTCGGCGGCGGCCATCTTCATCGGCTGCACCGCGGTCATCACCTTGCCGAGGTGGTCGCCGGTGATGGCGGTCATCGCGCCGCCGATCAGCATCAGCCACGCGCCGGCCCGGGCGAGCGTCCGGAACGCGGCGTCCGCGGCGAGCCGCCACACCCCGATCGCCAGGAGCAGGCCACCGCCGGCCATCGCCGCGCCGGCCATCGTGTGCGGGAAGGCGGCGAGCACCACCTCGTTGGTGAGCAGCTCGCCGAAGCTCGTCAGGTGGGCCCGGCCGGTCTGCGGGTCCAGCGCGTACGCCACCGGGTTCTGCATGAAGGAGTTCGCCGCGAGGATGATGTACGCCGAGAGCAGCGTCCCGACCGCGACGACGACGATCGTGGCGGCGTGCAGCCTGCGGGGCAGCCGGCCCCACCCGAAGTACCAGAGCGCGAGGAACGTCGCCTCCAGGAAGAACGCGAGCATCCCCTCGATCGCCAGGGTCGGGCCGAACACGTCGCCGTAGAACTTGGCGAACGCGCTCCAGCCGAGCCCGAACTGGAACTCCTGCACCAGGCCGGTGACCACGCCGACCGCGAACGTGACGATCAGCAGCTTGCCGACGAACTTCGTCAGGTGCAGGAACTTCTCCGAGCCGGTATGCATCCAGGTCAGGTGCAGGCCGGCCGCGACCGCCGACAGGCTGATCGACAGCGGCACGAACAGGTAGTGATAGATCGTCACGACCGCGAACTGCAGCCGGGTCAGGTCGAGCACGTCCATCGGGTGTCCCCCTCTACGACTCTTCGTAGTAGATACTACGAGACGTAGTACGACGGTCCCTAGTAGGATGGGTCACATGGCACTTGGCGAACTTGAACGTGAGGTCATGGCGCAGCTGTGGGACGCGCCCGAACCGCTGACCGTGCGGCAGGTCCACGCCGGGATCCTGGCCGGCCGCGACCTGGCGTACACGACCGTGATGACGGTCCTCGACCGTCTCGCCAAGAAGAAGCTCGTCGTGCGGACGACCGAGGACCGCGCTTACAAGTACGCGCCGGCGCAGTCGCGGGCCGAGCTGACCGCAGCCCTGATGTTCGACGCGCTCAACGGCACTCCCGATCAGGACGCCGCGCTGGCATACTTCCTCGGTCAGTTGCCGCCCGGCGCGATCCAAGCCGCCCTGGATGCCACACCGAAAGAGACGTGACCGCCCTTCTTCTCGGCGCTCTCGGGCTGACCCTCTCGCTGGTCGTCCCGGGACTCCTCGCCCCTGCCCGCTGGCCCGACCGCGCACCGGTCGCCGCCGTCCTGCTCTGGCAGGCGCTCACCCTCACCGCGGTGCTCTGTGCCCTCGGCGTCGTGCTGGCCGCCCCGGAGGAGCTGACCCGCGCGGCCGGCGCGGACCACCCGTGGGTCGTCGCGGCGCTGGTCTTCTCCCTGGTGGTCGCCGCCACCATCGTGATCCGGCTGCTGATCTCGCTGATCAAGGTGAGTGTGCGGGCGCGGGCCCGGCGCGAGCGGCACCGGATGCTCGCCGACCTGCTCGACCGGGCCGAGCGCCACCGGGAACTGGGCGGGGCCGAGGTGCGCGTGCTGGACGGTGCGCTGCCGCTGGCCTACTGCGTGCCCGGCCGCGAGCCGCGGGTCGTGCTCAGCGACGCGGTGCTCACAATCCTGGACCGTGAGCAGGTCGACGCGGTGCTCGCGCACGAGCAGGCGCACCTGCGGCACAAGCACGAGCTGGTGATGGAGTCGTTCACCGCCTTCTACCAGGCGGTGCCGCGGCCGCTGCGGTCCCGGGCGCCGCTCGACGCCGTGCATCTGCTCCTGGAGATGGTCGCCGACGACGCCGCGCGCCGCCGCACCGGGCCGGCTCCGCTGCGCGCCGCGCTGGCCCGGCTCTCCGACGCCGTCCCCCTTGCGGAGGAGGCGCCGGCGGACCCGGCGGGTGAATCCCGGCGCCGCAGACTTGACCGGCTGGCCGGCCCGGCGCCCCGCTCGACGGGACTGTCGGCCCTCGCCGGGGCCGCCGCCGTGGGCCTGCTGGTGCTACCCACGGTGATCCTGATCGTGCCCTGGCTCGCTCGGGCGCTGGACGCGTGGCCGTTCCGTTCACTGTGAGTGCTCATCCTGGTGCGGGTAGTTTCCCTCCGGACGCGACCTTCATTTGCCTGCATGATCCGAGTACGGTGGTCCCCGGTTCGACAGCCCCCCATCGTCCAACCGGCCGATCTGACGAGCCACCGCCCAATCGCCGCGAGGCGAGCCGGGGACCCAGGTTCCTCGGGGTGAAGCCGCGGTGACGCGGCCGGGTGTGCTTCCCGCCCGAACCCGTCAGCTAACCCGGTCGGCGGCCGAGAGGAAGAAAGGACAACGCACCTACGTGAAACGGATAGGCGCGCGGGGTGTGCTACGCAGTCTGGTCTGCGCCGTCATCGCTGCCGGGTTTGTTGTCACCGGACCTGTCGTCGCCCACGCCGATCCAACGTCGAGCGAGGTCGAAGCCCAGATCGACAAGCAGTGGAACCAGCTCGAGCCCGTCATCGAGGACTACAACGACGTGCACGGGAAGCTGACCAAGCTGCAGAAGCAGCAGAAGCAGCTGTCCACGACGCTGGCCCCGCTGCAGAAGCAGGTCGACGCGGCGATGGGCGAGGTGCGGGTCATGGCGGCGGACGCCTACATGCAGGGCCCGCCGACCGCTGTCGCGGCGCTCCTCAGCGGGTCCCCGAGCAGTCTGACCGAGAAGCTCTCGCTCCTCGAGCAGCTGGCCGCCAACCGGCAGGCGTCGATCGGCGACGTCGTGAAACTCCGCGACAAGTACGCCGCCGACAAGGCCAAGGTGGACGCCCTGGCCACCGAGATCAGCACTCGGGACGCCGACCTCAAGAACAAGAAGACGGCGATCGAGAAAGAGATCACCTCCCTGCAGAAACTGCGCCTGAAGGTGTACGACGCCGAGGACACCGAGTTCAAGACCGGTCCCTGCCCGGCCACCTACACCAACGACAAGGGCGGTCGGGCGGCGCAGCGGGCGTGTGACCTGATCGGTAAGCCGTACGTCTTCGGTTCCGAGGGCCCGAACAGCTACGACTGTTCCGGCCTGACGAAGGAGGCGTGGGCCGCCGTCGGCGTGCACCTCGAGCACTACACGAAGGACCAGTGGGGTTCCGGAAGGTCGGTGAGCCGGGACGAGTTGAAGCCCGGTGACCTGGTCTTCTACTACTCCGACGTGCACCACGTGGCCATCTACATCGGCAACGGCATGGTGGTGCACGCGCCGCACACGGGCGACCACGTGCGGATGGCCACCATCGATCGCGGCCCCATCGCCGGTTATCGCCGGCCGGGCTGATCCACGCTCGAGCTCGACAAGGCCGCTCCCGGTCCGCCGGGGGCGGCCTTTTCTTCACCCCATTCCGCCGTACGGCGTGGAGGCCGCCCGCCGCGCGATGCCGCCCGTCTCGGGGGCCGCGGTGACCCGGCCCGCGCCCCGGTGATGCTCCAGGAGCCGTCGCAGCAGCGTGACCAGCTCCTCCCGCTCGTCGGCGGCCAGCGGCGCCAGCAACTCCTCCTGCATCCGGGCGGCCCGCTCGGCCAGTTGCGCGGCCCGGGCGAGCCCGTCGTCGGTGATCGCGATGATGTTGCGCCGCCGGTCGGCCGGGTCGGGGGAGCGGCCCACGAACCCGTCCGCCTCCAGCTCGTTGAGCGCGCCGACCAGGTCGCTGAGGTGAATGCCGGTGCGCCTGCCGAGATCCGCCTGACTGGCCGGCCCCTCGGTGGCCAGTGACCTGAGCAGCCGCAGGTGATAGCCCCGCGCCCCGACCTGCGCGAAACCGTCGCTGACGAGGCGGTGGGCGTGTGCGGCGGTCTGGGTGAGCAGCCAACTCGCCAGGTGGTCCATGTCCCGACGATACCATTGGACAGACAAACGTTAGTCCGTCTAACGTTAGTCGCATGAACGAATTCTCGCTCCATGTTCCGCAGTCCGAGCTCGACGACCTCGACGATCGGCTGGCGCGCACCCGCTGGCCCGATGAGCTGCCCGACGCCGGTGACGAGTACGGCATCTCGCTGTCCCGCGTGCGCGGGCTCGCCGAGCGGTGGCGGCGGTTCGACTGGCGGGCGCACGAGAAGGAGCTGAACGCGTACCCCCAGTTCGTCCTCGACGTCGACGGCGACCGCGTGCACTTCCTGCACCTGCGCAACGCCGACCCCGGGGCGCTGCCGATCGTCCTCACGCACGGCTGGCCCGGTTCCACTGTCGAGTTCCTGGATGTGGTGCTGCGGCTCGCCCAGCACTTCCACGTCGTCGTCCCCGCGATTCCCGGCTTCGGGCTGTCCGGGCCGACCACCCGCCGCGGCTGGAGCCAGCAGCGGGTGGCCGCGGCCTGGGCGACGCTGATGAGCGAGCTGGGCTATCGGCGCTACGGCGCGCAGGGCGGCGACTGGGGCTCCGGCATCTCCCGCCACCTGGCCGTCGTCGCGCCGGAGAACGTGGTCGGCGTGCACGTCAACTACCTGCCCACCCTCGGCCCGCCGGACGGGCTCTCGGAGAGTGATCAGGCGCGCCTCGCCAGAACCCAGGAGCTGTCCCGGAACAGGCATCCCCACCAGTGGCTCTTCGCTTCAGGGCCGCAGACCCCGGCGTACGGGTTCACCGACTCGCCGGCCGGTCTGCTCGCCTTCTGGGCGGACAAGTTCGACCGCTGGTGCGATCCGGCCACGCCCGTTCCCGACGACAGGATTCTCGCCGACGTGGCCCACCACTGGTTCCACCGCACCGGCGGGTCGTCCGCGAGACTGGTGAAGGAGAGCGGGGTGAACGTGCCGGTGACGTGCGCGGCGCCGCTGGGCGTGGCCGTTCTCCCGGGTGACATCACCCAGTCGATCCGGCCGCTCGTCGAGAAGCAGTACAACGTCCGGCACTGGACCGAGTTTCCCCGCGGCGGGCATTTCGCGGCGCTGGAGGTGCCGGATCTGTTCGCCGACGACGTGATCACGTTCTTCCGGACACTGGCCGATGGCTGATCGTGCCGCCCGGCTGGTCCGCACGGTCGTTGTTCGTGTCTCATGACCACCGTGGGGACCAGCCGGGGGTGGGCGTCGCGGCTGGTCCTGGCGGTGATTGTTCGTGCCTTGTGGCCACCGTGAGGGCCAGCCCGGGGGTGGGCGTCGCGGCTGGTGGGGAAAGGGTGAGCGGCCGGGGCCAGGGCGGCGCGGGCATAATCGCGTCTCATGAGCGATGCCTTGATCGACAGCCTCACCGCGGCGGTGCAGGCCCGCCCCGACGACCTGCCGTTGCGGCTGCACCTGGCCGAGCTGCTGGTCGCGGCCGGGCGTGGGGCGGAAGCGATCGAGCACGCCGCTCAGGTGCTCAGCCGCGAGCCGGGCAACGAGGCCGCGCGGGGGTTGATGGCGTCCGCGCTGGCCCCGCCGAAGGCCGCGGAGCAGACCGGCCCGGCGCCCTCAGTCGGCCCGGCGCCGTCAGCCGGGCCGTCCGGCGCGGATCCGGCGGCGGGTCGCCCGGCGGCGCAGGCCGGCGGCGTCGACTGGGCCGCGATGGAGCAGGAGTTCGGCGACGTCGTCCCGCCCCGGTTCGCCAAGGCCGGCGACGAGCCCGAGCCGGTGACGGGCCACGCGGACCGCTCGTTCGACGTCGAGCGCTCCACGGTCACCCTCGCCGACGTCGGTGGCATGGCCGAGGTCAAGAAGCGGCTCGAGGTCTCGTTCCTCGGTCCGCTGCGCAATCCGAAGCTGCGCAGCCTGTTCGGCAAGAGCCTGCGGGGCGGCCTGCTGCTCTACGGCCCGCCCGGCTGCGGGAAGACGTTCCTGGCCCGCGCTGTCGCGGGGGAGATGGGCGCCGCGTTCATCTCGCTGTCGATCACCGACGTGCTGAACATGTGGATCGGCAGCTCCGAGAAGAATCTGCACGACCTGTTCGAGTCGGCGCGCGGCCACGCCCCGTGCGTGCTGTTCCTGGACGAGATCGACGCGCTCGGGCACAAGCGCAGCCAGCTCAACTCGTCGGCGATGCGGACCGTGGTCAACCAGCTGCTCACCGAGCTCGACGGGGTGCAGGGCGGCAACGAGGGCGTCTTCGTGCTGGCCGCGACGAACGCGCCGTGGGACGTCGACGGCGCGCTGCGGCGGCCGGGCCGCCTCGACCGTACTGTCCTGGTGCTCCCTCCGGACGCCCCGGCCCGGGCCTCGATCATCGAGTACCACCTGCGCGACCGCCCGGTCGCCGGCGTCGATCTGACGGCGGTCGCCGCGGCCACCGAGAACTTCTCCGGAGCCGACCTGGCACACCTCTGCGAGACCGCCGCGGAGTACGCGATGCGCGACTCGATCGCCACCGGCGAGATCCGCATGATCAACCAGTCGGACATGCTGAACGCGGCCCGTGAGGTCCGCCCGTCCACCGACGCCTGGTTCACCACTGCCCGCAACGTCGCCATGTTCGCCAACCAGAGCGGCGAATACGACGACCTGGCCGCGTACCTCAAGAAGCGTAAATCTCGGTGACGGCGCTGTGACGGCGGCCGCGCGCGCACGTCTGCTCGCCGAACTGGGCCGTTTCGACCAGGCCGAAGCCGAACTCCGCCTCGGCCTGCTGACCCGGCCCGGTGATCCGGAACTGCTGGCGCTGCTCGCGTCGGTGCTCAGGCTCGACGAGCGGCACGACGACGCCCTCGCCGCCGCGGATGCCGCGGTCGAGGCGGCACCCGGATCCGCCGGGGCGCACGCGGAACGTGCCGAGAATCTGATCGCCCTTGCCCGTACGCGGGAAGCTGTCGAAGCCGCGAGTGAGGCGGCGCGCCTGCGACCGGCGGAACCGGAGGTCCACCGGGTCCTGGCCAGAGCCCATGCCGCCGGCCGGGACTTCGGCCGTGCCCGCGCGGCGGCGCGGCAGGCCCTGGCGTTCGACCCTCGATCGGTGTCCAGCCTGCTGACCCTCGCCGAGGTGGAACGCGTCGCCGGTCGCCGCCGTGCCGCGGCCCGGGCCACCCGGGCGGCACTGGCCGAGGATCCGGGACATCCCGGCGGCCGCTGGCTGATCGCCCTGCTCAACGCGGAGCGGCTGCACGTCGGCGAGGCCATGCGAGGCCTGCGTGACCTGGCCGCCGAGAACCCGGCCCGGCTGCGCGCCGAGGCTCTCGCCTGGCCCGTCCTCGGTGTGCTCGCCGGGCTGCGGCGCGGCCTGGCGGTCGGGGTGCCGCTGACCCTGGCCGTGCGCCTCGCGATGCCGTGGTGGAGTCTTGCGGGCCTGTTCGCGCAGGGGATCGCTCTGGTCGTGGCGGTGGTCATGATGTCCTTCACGGCTCGCGTCCTGCTGCCCGCGGGCCGCCTGCCGTGGCGGTCCCTGGCGTTGCTGCCGCGGCACCCGGTGACCACCGAACTGGTCACGGCGGGCGTGTCGGTTCCGCTGCTCGTCTGGTACGCCCTGGGCGCCCGGTGGCTACCGCTCGCCCTATCAGTCGTTACTGTGAGCGTGCTGATCATTTCGGGTTCGTTACGGATGCGGGTTACATCACTAAACTCGCGCTAAAACTTGCCCATATGGCAAGATCGCCGGATGCTGTGCGTCATGGTTCATTCAAGCTCCGCTTGACCGGCCTTCACCCCGCGGCTACCGGCCACGAGGTCATCGCAGGTCAAGGCCAGTGTTGCCGGTCCTCACTAGAGTGACGCGGTGTCACGTGATGTGGCCATTTTTAGCTTTTTATCGTGCCGGCGCGCCTTCCCCCGCACGCCGGCCGGCTCATCGAGGAGCTTGCCGTGAGCGTCGACGTCCCACCCGCTTCAACGCGGTCCCGCTGGCTCTCCGCGCTCCGTGAGCTCGGCCTGGTAGCGATCATGTTCCTGGTTTACAAGATCGGCCGGATCGCGGCGACCGGGCACGTCAACGAGGCGTTCGACAATGCGCACAAGGTCTGGGACTTCGAACGATGGCTGCATCTCCCGGGTGAGCTGAGCGTGCAACACCGGCTGATGTCCTGGCACTGGCTGGTCGAAGTGGCGAACAGCTACTACGCGTACGTACACTTCCCGGCCACCGTGATCTGCCTGATCTGGCTGTACCTCCGGCGGCCCGCGCACTACCGGTGGACCCGCAACGTGCTCGCCCTGCTCACCGGGGCCGCGCTGCTCGTGCACTTCGCCTACCCGCTGGCGCCGCCCCGGATGCTCGGCGACACCGGGATGCTCGACCTGGGACGCCTCTACGGCCCCGCGGTGTACGGCGCTCCGGAGACCGACCAGCTCTCCAACCAGTACGCCGCCATGCCGTCCCTGCACGTCGCCTGGGCCGTGGTGGTCGCGGTCGTGCTGATCACCGCCACCTCGGCGCGCTGGCGTGGGCTGTGGCTGCTGCACCCCGTCATCACGCTGATGGTGGTCGTGGCGACCGGCAACCACTACTGGCTGGACGCGATCGCCGCGGTGGCGTTGCTCGCCATCGCGTATGTGCTGATGCGCCCGTACTACCCGTCGGGCCGGGTGGAGGTGGTCGTCGCCGGCGGTGTGCCGTCCGCCGAGCTTCTGCCCGCGGTGCAAGCGAGCTCCGAGGCCGGGGCCGCGCCGCACCAGCGGCTGCCGATCGAGGAGCCTGTCCTGCGCCGGTAGATCCGGGGTT
>NZ_BOMH01000019.1 GCF_016862095.1 Actinoplanes cyaneus | reverse complement strand
TGCGCTCCGTGGCGGCGGGCGGTGTGCCTCAGGCCGTCCGGCGGTCGTCCCGGAGCGCCTGCTTCCTCCGACCGGGAGCTGTTCGACGGCCGCGTGTGGGTGCTCTGCTCAGTGGGTTTGGTCGGACAGCCACCAGTTCAGCGGGTTTCCGTCGGTGTCGTAGACGTTGCCGTACTCCCAGTGATGCCCGCGCGGCCCCGTCCAGGCGTCGATCGCCGCCTCCACCGCGTCGAACCCGGCAGCGGCCGGCACGGTGATCACGATGAACCGGCGATCCGGCGGCAGCTCGACGATCCCGCCCAGCTCCTCGAAGGCGTCCCGCAGCGGTGAGAGGTCGTCGGACCCCGGCGCGGCGTCGGGCACCACGAGCAGGCAGATGTTGCCGCCGCGGCGCACCACCTCGAAGCCGCCACCGGCGTGGACCCTGATCTGGTCACCGGCGGCGATCCCCTCCACGAACGCGGGGGTGCCCATCACCAGGTGCAGACCCGGCTCGATGGTCCGGACCAGCACAGTCTCGTAGACAAGCTGGCCACCCGCCCCCAGCCCGGCCAGCAGGCGCACCTGCTCCGTCACTTCCTCAACGGTCACGCCGGGCATTCTGGGGCATTCTGCCCACGTCGTAGAGCGCAACGCGCCGCAGTCTCGCATATCGTTGCCGTCTCGCGATCTTGGCAGCCCGATTCATCGCCCTCCCGTTCGCCGCGTCGCCCTCCCGCTCGGCCGTTCGGCGCGTCGCTCGGCGCCGTTCGCCGCGCCGCGCCGCGCCGCGCCGCTCAATCGTGCGCCGTGCGCCCCGCGCCGCCCCGCGCCGTGCGCCCGCGCTGGTCGGCCCTGCGCCGGCCGCCGGAACTGGTGGCCGCGGCGCCCCGCCGCTCGGCCGTGGGTCGCCGTGCAGACGGCGGCTGTGGCCACTGCTCGCCGGCCGCCGCTCGGTCGTGTTCCCGCGCCGCTCGGTCGCCGCGCTGCTCGGTCGCCGCGCTGCTCGGTCGCCGCGCTGCTCGGTCGCCGCGCTGCTCGGTCGCCGCGCCGCTCGGTCGTCCGCGAGCTGGGACGACCGCGCCGGCACGTCGGCTCGAGGGTCAGCCGGTGATGCGGCTCCACTGGACCGAGAGGCCGCCGGCCGCCCGCTCGGTCCGGATCTCCATCGCCGAGCCGAGCATGGTGGCATGGTCCACCACCAGCACCTGCTGATCCAGCGAGTAGGTCACCCGCTCCGACAGCAGCACCGGCTCGCCCGCCGGACGCCGTAGCAGGCCGGCCACCGGTTCCTCGAGAAGCCCGGGCCGGACCACCTCGGACGCCCGGTGCACCAGGTGGCCCTGGTCGATCAGCGCCGCGTACAACGAGGTGTCGCTCAGATCTGCCGAGGCCAGAGCCGTGCCGCGAATCCAGGACGTCTGGTGGACCGCAGGGCGCCCGGCGACGAGCCGCAACCGTTCCAGGCGTAGCGCCGGAGCGTCGCCGACGAGCGTGGCTGCCCAGTCCGGTGGCGTGCGGACCTCCTGCCCGAGGATTTCCGTGGTCACCGTCTGGCCCTGCGCGCGCAGATCCTCGGCGAAGCCGTGCAGCGACGTGAGCTGGTACTTCACTCGCGGGTACACGAACGTGCCCCGGCCCGGCTCCTGTGACAGCAGGCCCTCGTCCTGCAACTGCTTGAGGGCCTGCCGCAGCGTCGCCAGCGTCACCCCGTAGCGCGTGCTGAGTTCCTTCTGCGGCGGCAGCGCCGACCCGGGCGGCAGCTCACCGTCTTTGATCTTGTTGGTCAGGTCATCGGCGATAACCTGATACTTCGGGGTGCGCGCGGGCAACGGGCATCTCCTGGTCGACCTGGTCGAGGGCGGCACGGAACCCGGCGACCTCGGCTCTCAAGTCATCGGGTGACGCGCCTTCCAGAACCCTACGCATCAAAGCGGAGGCGATCACCACGCCATCCCCGGCCCTGGCGGCCGCGGCGGCCTGACCGGGGGTGGAGATGCCGAACCCGATCAGCACAGGCAGCTCGGTGACCTCCCTGAGGCGGCGGGCGAGGGGTGCCGCGGTTGCGGCCAGGGCGTCACGCTCGCCGGTGGTGTCCATGACGCTCACCGCGTACACAAAACCGCGGCTGCGCCGGCCGATCTCGGCCAGCCGGTCGGGCGCGGTGACCGGCGCGGCCAGCAGGATCAGATCGATGCCGGCGGCCGTGGCGGCCGCTTCGAGACGGCCGGCCTCGTCGACCGGCACGTCCGGCACGATCAGCCCGCTGATCCCGGCGCCGGCGAGCCGTCGGCAGAACGTCTCCGGCCCGTCGCGGAAGACCAGGTTGGCGTAGGTCATCGCGATCAGTGGAATCCTGACGTGCGCTCGGACCGCGACGAGGTCGGCCAGGATCGAATCGATAGTGACGCCGCGCCGCAGCGCTTGGTCGGAGGCCTGCTGGATGGTTGCGCCGTCCATCATGGGGTCGGAGAACGGCAGCCCGATCTCCACCGCGTCGGCCCCGGCCTCCTGATAGGCCAGCAGATAGTCCGTCCAGTCCGGCGTGATGCCACCGGTCAGGTAGGGATTGAGCTGCTTCATCGGATCTCACCCGCCAGCGCCGCCATGTCCTTGTCGCCGCGCCCGGAGAGGGTGAGCAGCACCGTCGAACCGGTCGGCAGGTCGGGCGTGCCGGCCGCGCGAAGCACCCAGGCCACCGCGTGCGCCGACTCCAGAGCGCAGATGATCCCCTCGCTGCGAGCCAGGCGCACCACCGCGGCGAGCACCTCGGCATCGTCGACCGTGCGATATTCCGCCCGGCCGGTCGTGCCCAGATGGGCGTGCTCCGGGCCGATGCCGGGATAGTCCAGCCCGGCGGCGATCGACTCCGCCTCCAGCACCTGGCCGTCGGCATCCTGCAAGACCATCGACCGGTAGCCGTGCACGACCCCGGGAGAGCCGTTGGTCATCGCCGCCCCGCCGGCCGCCTCGACGCCGATCAGCCGGGCATCGGTGTCCACGAAACCGGCGAAGGTGCCGGCCGCGTTCGACCCGCCACCGACGCAGGCCACGACCACATCGGGCACGGTGGGGGTCTGCGCGCGAGCCTCCTCGCCGATCACTCGCTGCAACTCCCTGACCAGCCACGGATAGGGGTGCGGGCCGCCGACCGAGCCGAGGCAGAAGTGCGCGTCGTCGACGGCGGCGACCCAGGCGCGCATGGCCTCGTTGGTAGCGTCCTTCAACGTGCGGCTGCCGCTGGTCACCGGGATCACCTCGGCGCCGAGCAGTTCCATCCGGAAGACATTGAGCCGCTGTCGCTCGATGTCACGCTCGCCCATGTAGACGGTGGCGCGCATGCCGAACAGGGCAGCCGCGGTGGCGGTGGCGACCCCGTGCTGGCCGGCGCCGGTCTCGGCGATCAGGCGAGTCTTGCCCATCCGCTGCGCGAGCAGAGCCTGGCCGAGCACATTGTTGATCTTGTGGGACCCGGTGTGCGCCAGATCCTCCCGCTTGAGCAGCAACGTCACGCCGAGGTCGGCGGAGAGATTGAGCGCCGGAGTGAGGGCGGTGGGGCGTCCGGCATACTCCGTGCGCAGGCGGGACAACTGCTGGTGGAAAGCCGGGTCGGCCCAGGCCTGGCGGAACGCCGCCTCCAGGGCGGCGCAGGCGGGGACCAGGGACTCGGGCACATAGCGGCCGCCGAACTCACCGAATCGCCCGGCCTCGGTCGGCGAACCCATGGCGGGGACTGTGGGAACCGTGGGTGTCGCCCCTCCGGATAGTGCCGCTCCGGATGGTGCCGCTCCGAACAATGCTGCTTCAGGCATCTGCCGCTCCAAAAGTTATAGAACTCTGCCGCCCAAGCATGCCATGCTGGGCGGCAGAGTTCTATAACTATTTCTGAGCGGAGGTCAGGCGACCTTGTACAAGGCCTCCGGGGTCACCAGCCCCGCCAGCACCCGGCCGTCGTCGGTGATCAGCACGCTGAAGAGCGAGCCGCTGAGCAGCCGTCCCTTACCCCACGAACCACTGACCTCGGGCAGTACGCCCAGCACTGCCTGCGCGGCCTTGGCGTCGTCGCCGCTGCCCTTGCTCGCGTCGGTCAGCTCACTGAGCGAGCCGGCCGGCACCTTGGCGGAGACGATGCTGGTCCAGCCCTTGCCGATGACCTTCGGCTCCTCGGCTCCCGACGGCTTCGCCGGAGCGGCCGGAGCGGAGGACGAAGGCTTGTGGTCGCCCTTCGCCTTGGCCGCGTCGGCGGACGGCGTGCCCATCTCGTCGATCTTCGCGCCCGGCGGCGGGTTGAACGTGAACTGCTCGGCGTCCGGAACGCTGAAGCTGATCGAGTCGAAGGCGACCCGGACGGCGGGCTTCGCCGCGCCCTTGGCGTACACCTCCACCCGCAGCGGGATGTGCTGCTCGGCGTCGATCGCCAGCCGCACCTGCCCGACCAGCGAGTCGGCGTCCTTCGGGCTCAGCACCAGCTCATATGCGTCCCGTCCGGCCACCTCGGCGGCGCCGGTCGTCTGCACCTTGGTGGTCGGGTCGATCGCGGCGAGCGCCGCGTCGGCGGCCTCCTTCGGCGTCGACGGCACCGAGCTGGGCAGCACCTTGTCGGGCTTGGATCCGGCGTCGGCCGGCAGCTTCAGGTGCTTGCCCGTGTTGTCCGAGCTGCTCCACTGCCACACGTCCGCCCCGTTGCGGATCACGTCGGTCTCACCCTGCGTTCCCTGCAGGGCGAAACGGACCTTGTCCTGTCCCGCGTACCAGACGCGGGCGGTGTTGCTTCCGGCGATCAGGCTGGTCAGGCCATTCCCCGTGGACGCGGCCCCGCCGAAGTTGCTGGCCAGACCGGCGATGCCGGGCAGACCCAGGTCGGCGCTCTGCACCACGGTGCCGGAAAGGCCGGCGGGGCTGGCGCTCTGCAGATCGACCAGCAGCTGGGCCGCGCTGCGGTCCGGCAGCGACGGGTCAGCGCTGGCCACGATCGTGCCGGCCGCCGCGCCGCCCCCGATGACGACAACCGCGGTGGCCCCCGGTACCAGCCAGCGCAGTGCCGGCCTCGATTTCCACACGGACACGATGTCCACCTCCCGTTGGTATGCATCAATCGTGCGTCGGCACCGCTGTGACAAGCCTGAGAAGGACCCGTAGGGGAAGACCCGCGCGGCCTGCGGGTTCCTGATCAAGGCAGGAACTTCCCGGGATCGACGGTACGGGGTGAGCCCGCTGATGCCGAGTGCCGGAGACAGCCGGTGAAGGGCGCTGTGACCGGCGCGGACGCGGCCGGGAGGAAGGTCAGGCCTGAGAGGTGACTGAGAGCCGGTATCGAGGATCAACGACGGCATGCCAAGGTAAGGAGGTGCGGTTGCTGGTGGTTGAGGACGAGGAACGGCTGGCTGCCGCGCTGCGACGCGGTCTGCAGGCCGAAGGGTTCGCGGTGGATGTCGCTCACGACGGCCA
This sequence comes from Actinoplanes cyaneus, assembly GCF_016862095.1. GTDB lineage: Bacteria > Actinomycetota > Actinomycetes > Mycobacteriales > Micromonosporaceae > Actinoplanes > Actinoplanes cyaneus. Next base: position 137,584 of record NZ_BOMH01000019.1, on the reverse strand, counting down.
CGACGGGCTGGAGATGGCCCGGCACGGTGGATATGACGCGATGATCCTCGACGTCATGCTGCCCCGGCTCTCCGGTTACCGGGTCGTGCGGCAGCTGCGGGCGGAACGGCACTGGTTGCCGGTGCTCATGCTGTCCGCCAAGGACGGGGAGTATGACCAGGCCGACGGTCTGGACTGCGGCGCCGACGACTACTTGACCAAGCCTTTCTCGTACGTTGTGCTCCTCGCTCGTCTGCGGGCGCTGCTCCGCCGTGGCACCCAGGCGCGGCCCGTCGTTCTCACCTGTGGCGACGTCGAGCTGGATCCGGCTGAGAAGCGCGTGCTCGTGGCCGGTGCCGAGGTCACGCTGACGACCCGCGAGTTCGCGCTGCTGGAGTATCTGATCCGCCGGCCCGGCGAGGTGGTCTCCAAGACCGAGCTGCTCGATCACGTGTGGGACGCCGCGCTGGACACCGCGCCGAACGCGGTCGAGGTGTACATCGGCTATCTGCGTCGCAAGATCGGCCGGGATCGGCTGGAGACGGTTCGCGGCGCGGGCTACCGGCTGGTCGCGGCGGACGCGGCGGGAAAGGCGGAAACTCCGGAGCGAACGCAGGCTTGACGGCCGAACGGCCGAACGGCCGAACGGCCGGACGGACGGACAGACCGACGGGCGGATGGGCCCACGGGCAGGCGGACCGACTGGCAGGCGGACCGACGGACGGGCGGACGGGCGGACGGGCGGACGGGCGGGCCCACGGACGGGCGGGCCCACGGGCAGGCGGGCGTGGCGGACGGACGGGCGGGCGGGCGTGACGGGGGAGAAGGCTGCGGAAGGGGAGCGGATGCGCAGGCGGCTGCAAGAACTCAGTCTGCGGGCGCGGCTGCTGCTGATCTCGGCGGCGGCGCTGGCGCTCGGGCTGGCGGCGGGCGGCGTGCTGCTCGTCGCGGTGCTCACCTTCGCGCAGGGGCGGGCGGTGCACGCCGAGGCGCTGGAGACCGCCCGCGGGGTGGCCCGTCTGGTGGACCAGGGGCAGCTCACCGATCCGATCCAGGTGACGCCCGGGGTGCAGGTGCAGGTCATCGACGAGCAGAACCGGGTGCGGGCGGTCTCCGCAACCGCGGACCGGCTGGTGCCGATCCTGTACGACAGCGAGCTGACCGAGCTGCAGGACGGCGACGGCATTCCGATCCCGGGGGAGCGGATCGGGTTCGACGGGGAGGCCCGGGTCGTCAAGGTCACCGCAGGCCCGGCGACCCAGCCGCTGCGAGTCCTGGTGGCGCGTTCCACGAGCCAGCTGACCCAGAGCGTGCACCTGCTGCAGGTCACCTTGCTGATCGCGTTCCCACTGCTGGTGACGCTGCTCGCGGCGGGGCTGTGGCGGACCCTGGGCGCGGCTCTCCGGCCGGTCGACGCGCTGCGGACCGGGGCCGAGGAGATCACCGGGGGTACGCGGGCGGGGCGCCTGCCGGTGCCCGACTCGCACGACGAGGTCGGGCGGCTGGCGATCACCCTCAACGACATGCTGCAACGGCTGGACACCGCCCGGGCACGGCAGCGGGCGTTCGTGGCGGACGCCGCGCACGAGCTGCGCAGCCCGCTCACGAACATGCGCACCGAGCTGGAGGTGGCGCAGCGGCTGCCGGACGACACGGACTGGCCGGCGCTCACCGACGACCTGCTCGCCGACGTGCAGCGGCTGTCGCGGCTCGTCGACGACCTGTTGCTGCTGGCCAGGTCGGACGACGGGGGCGGCCGGGCGGTCTCCCGCCGGCTGGAGCAGGTCGACCTCGGGCAACTCGTGGGCGAGGTGGCGGCACGTTACCCGGGGGTGCGGCACGAGGACGCCACCGGCCCGCTGCCCCTGATGGCCGATCCGGACGCGCTCGCGCGCGTGGTGGCGAACCTGCTGGACAACGCGTGCCGGCACAAGCGGTCGACGGTCACCGTGCGTACGGCGGAAAGTGATCTTGATTTTCTGGTGGTGGTCACCGACGACGGGCCGGGGATCCCGGTGGCGGACCGGGAGCGCGTGTTCGACCGGTTCACCAGGCTGGACGACGGCCGGGCGCGGGACGCCGGCGGATCCGGGCTGGGTCTGGCCATCGTCCGGGAACTGGTGCGGCGGCACGGCGGCTCGGTCACGCTCGCCGACGCGGAGCCGGGCCTGCGTGTGGAGGTGCGCCTGCCCCGGCGAGGGGACGAAGCGACCCGGCGGGGGCAGGAGGGGAAGCGGCCGGCCGAGCCGTCCCCGAGGGCGGCCCGCCTCCAGGAGCGGACGCGCCCCGGAGAGCCGGATCCGGCGGTGATGATCACCAACGAGTGAGCGGCTTCGGAAAGTTGGCGATCGGCGGGAACTTCTCGCGTCCTCGGGCCGACCAACGGGCTGTGCCCGGCAACGGGCGAACGACACGACGGAAGGTTCCCCCAACAATGTCGCTGCTCAAGCGTTCCGCGGTGGTGGCCGCCGCTGCCGGACTGCTGACCCTGGCGTTCGCCGGCCCCGCCTCCGCGCACGTGACGGTCAACCCCGGCACGGCCACCGCGGGCGGCTACGCGAAGGTCTCGTTCCGCGTGCCGAACGAGTCGGACAGCGCCTCCACCACGAAGCTCGAGGTGAACCTCCCCGCTGACCAGCCGATCGCGTCGGTCTCGGTCAAGCCGATCCCGGGCTGGACCGCGGTGGCCGAGAAGGCGAAGTTGGCCACCCCGATCAAGGCGCACGACACCGAGATCACCGAGGCGGTCTCGAAGATCACCTGGACGGCGGCCAAGGGCTCGGAGATCAAGCCGGGCGAGTTCCAGGAGTTCGACGTGTCGATGGGCGCGCTGCCGGAGTCGGGGCAGCTGGTCTTCAAGGCGCTGCAGACCTACTCGGACGGCAACGTGGTCCGCTGGATCGACGAGCCGGCCACTGACGGATCCGAGCCGGACAGCCCCGCCCCGGTCCTGAAGATCGTTCCGGCCGCGGCTGCCAGTGCCGCTCCCACGGCGGCCGCCGCCGTGCCGGCCGCCGAGACCTCCGACGACTCGGGCAGCGGCTCGGGGCTGGGCCTGGCCGGGCTCATCGCGGGGCTCATCGCGCTGGTGCTGGCCGGCTTGGCGTACGCGAAAGCCGCTCGCAAGCCGGAACCGGTCGCGACCGCAACCGAAAAGCCCGCCGCGAGCTGATCATCGAGGGGCCGGTCGCCGGGGGAGTCCCGGGCAGCCTGCCGCGAGCTGATCACCGACTGGCCGGTCGTCGGCGAAGCCCGGGCAGCCTGCCGCGAGCTGATCGCGTCGAAAGCGGGTCCGGGTTCAGGCCCGGGCCCGCACCGTCCTGACCTGCGTTACGCTGCCGCCGAAGATCAATGAGCAAGATCAACGACGGCGGCTGGAGAGATCATGAAATCCCGCGTCTGGCACGGCACGCTCGCGCTGATCGTCCTCGCCTCGTTGATCACGCAAATCGTGCTGACCGCCACGGACACCGCGCCGCACGCCGGGCCGGCGGTGCACGAGACGCTCGTGACGCGATTCGTCCGGCTCTTCAGCTTCTTCACGATTCAGAGCAATCTGCTCCTGCTGATCGCGATCGTCGCGCTGGTCCGCGACCCGGGGCGCGACGGCCGGGTCTGGCGGGTGATCCGCCTCGACGCGCTGCTCGGCATCGTGATCACCGGCATCGTCTATAGCACGATCCTGGCCGGCCAGGTCGAGCTGCACGGCGCGGCATACCTCGCCGACCTGGGCTTCCACTACATCGCGCCGTGGGCGGCACTGCTCGGCTGGCTGCTGTTCGGGCCGCGGCCCCGGATCGACGCCCGGACCCTCGCGTGGGCGGCGCTCTGGCCGGTGCTGTGGATCGGCTACACGCTGGCGCACGGCGCGGTCACCGGCTGGTACCCGTACCCGTTCACGGACGTGAACAGCCTTGGGTATCCGGCGGTGCTGGTCAACCTAGGGGCCGTCGTGCTGCTCGCGGCCGTGCTTGCCGCTGTGCTGCGTCTGCTCGACACGCGTCTGCCGTCCGGGTCGGCAATTGGTCCCGGGTCGGCGGCTCCTGTCGTGCCGCGTCCTCGTTCCGGCGCGGAGTCCGTCGCTCACCGCGACAAGTGATGCCGGCGGGATCGAACCCGGCGGTTGCCTCCCGTGGCCGGCGCCCCACCGGTTTCAGCGTTCAGTCAGGCGCAACCGGAGCGGCGGCCAGGACAGGCACGGGGACTCCTGTTCCAGGCCGGTGAGGCGATGACGCGGGGTCGAGGGAGGCCCGCCGCGCGGTCTTGTGCCGATACATGTCGGCGTCCGCGGCCGACACCAGGCTGTCCGCACTCGTGTCCCCGCCACTGCCGTACGCAACCCCGACGGTCACCCCGAACGGCAGTTCATGCCCCTGCCACCCGGCTGGTGCCGACGTCGCGTCCTCGATCCGGCGCCTCAGCGTGTCCGCGTCACCGGCTGTCGTGCCGGTGCCCATGATCAGGAACTCGTCGCCGCCGATGCGGGCCGCGATGTCCTCGGCCCGCAGCGTGCCGCGCAGCCGGTCGGCGAACACCCGCAGCACCTCGTCGCCCGCTTCGTGGCCGTACTCGTCGTTGACGGCCTTGAACCGATCGAGATCGCAGTAGAGAACCGCCACCCCGGCGCCGGACCTGACCGCCTCCTCCAGCAGGGCGAAGAACCGGCGGCGGTTGACCAGCCCGGTCAACTCGTCGTGGTGCGCCTGGTAGCGCAGCGCCTCCTGGTCGGCGGTCCGTTCCGCCATCAGCAGCCCGATCCGCGAGACGACCAGCGGGATCACCAGCAACGTGCCGAACGTCAGCAGCATGGTGTCGGTGGTGCCGCCGAACAGCTCGGGAACGCTGCCGACGACCGGCACCATCGCCAGCACCAGCCCGAGATGCGACAGCCGCACGGGTCGCAGACGGCTCCGGCGCCACCCGGCCGGCTGCGTGAACTCGGTGGAACTCGGGTGCAGCGCCGCCGCGGCCAGCGCCAGATAGCCGATCATCGCGAACAGGTCCACGAGCGGCGAGTAGTAGTCACTTCCCGGCCGGGTCGACAACAACGACGACACGACGCTGACGACGGTCGCGCCCATGCTGATGAAGAAGTAGATCAACGACGTGCGGGCGGTGCCGGCGGTCCGCGCGATCCGCAGCAGCGCGCCGAGAGTGCCCGTCAGCAGCAGCATCTTCAGCAGATAGATCCCCTGGCTGGAACCCGGCACGTCCAGGTCGAGCAGGTGCGGGCGCAGCACGAACTCCCACACCGGGGTGATCAGGCCGACGCCGAGCAGGGTCGCGTCGATGATGCCGCCACGGTCGCCCTCACCGTGTTTGCGGATCACCTGCAATGCCGACAGCATGATGCTGCCGTAGGCAAAGAACTGCAGCACCAGGTTCGCCGGCCCGTCGGCCCCCACGCCCCGGCCGAGACCGAGCTGCACGAACCACAGGTAGTTGAAGGCCGTGAACAGTCCCGACGCGGCGAGCAGCAGATACCAGGCGGTGCGGTTGACTATCCGGTTGATCCGCATCCCCACGGCGATCGCGGCCGCCGGGAGCGCGCCGATCACCGTCACCACCCCGAGTCGCAGGGCCAGGCCACCGAACGCCCACGTGGCCACCGAGACGAGAACCAGCACGCCGAACGCGGCATGCACCAGGCTGCGGTGCAGACTGGCACAGCGTTGCCGGCCGACTCCCATGAACTGCACCATCGGCCGGCGCGGCCTCGACCTGAGCACGGGTATCCGTCAGGATGCCCGCCGGAAGGGCTGGGCCAGAGCTCCCGGCCGCCGCTGCCGAGTGGTGAACAGCAACATCGCGAGCAGGGCGAGCAGGTACGGCGCCGAGATGAGCAGCTGCGAGTTGACGGTGTGCCCGAGCGCGGGCAGGGCCAGGCGCAGCGCGTCGGCGAGGCCGAACACGGCACAGCCGACGAGCGTACGCCCGAGGCGCCACCCGCCGAAGATGACCGCGGCGATGACGAGGTAGCCGCGGCCCGCGGTCATGTTCTGGTTGAAGGAACCGACCTCCCCCACAGCGAGGTAGGCACCGCCGAGTCCCGCGAGGGCACCGCACCACAGCAGCGCCTGCCGCCGCCGTAGGTTGACCCGGATCCCGGTCATGTCCGCGGCCTCCGGGTTCTCGCCCGCGGCGCGCAGTTCCAGCCCCCAGCGGCTGCGCTCCACCAGCCACCACGTCAGCGGCACCAGCGCGAGGAGCAGGTAGACCGGCCAGCGTTCGACGAACAGGGGAGCGCCCAGCACCGGCAGGTCGCGCAGCCCCGGCACGCTGACCTGTGCGACCTGATGCCGGCCCAGGTCGCCCACGGTGACCAGGTAGCTGGTCAGCCCCAGCACGAGCGCGTTGAGCACGAGACCCACGACGAAGGTGTTGACGTGCCACCGGTGCGAGAGGGCGCCGTGCACCGAGCCCACGAGCGCGCCGAGCAGCACGCCCGCGAGCAGGCCGGCGGTGGCGCTGCCGGTGAGACCGGCGACGGCGATCGAGCCGAAGGCGGCGCCCAGCATCATCGCCTCGACGGAGACGTTCAGCGTGCCGGCGCGCTCGGCGACGTACTCCCCGCAGGCCGCGAACGCGAGCGGCGCGGCCAGCCGGATCCCGCTGGACAGGATGGTCTCCAGGTCAGCGGCGACGGTGCTCATGCGACCACCGGACTCATGCGATCACCGACCGGCGGCGCAGGACGGCGGGCGCTACGAACGCCAGCGTCAGCAGCGCCTTCACCACGTCGACCAGGTACGGCGGCACCCCGGTCGCGGCCAGGAAGTTGCCACCGGCGCGCAGCACCGCGAACAGCCCGGCGATCGGGATCGCGAGCAGCGGCCGGTTGCGGGCGACGAGCGCGACCAGAAGGCCGTCCCAGCCGATGTTGATCGAGATGTCGGGCTGCAGCCGGTTGGTGCTCAGCGGGCTGGTCAGCAGCACGGCGCCGGCCAGGCCGGCGAGAGCCCCGGAGACGGTCAGGGCGATGCCGCCGACGGCCGTGACGGATATGCCGGCATGCCGCGCCGCCGCGGGGTTGAGCCCCGCCATCGTCAGCCGGAATCCCCACCGGGTCCGGTCCAGCGCCACCGCCACCAGCACCGCGACGACGATGCCCACCGCGAGCCCGAGGTTCAGCTGCAGCCCGGGATGATCGCCGAGCGAGCCGAGCAGCGCACGTGAGGGCAGCTTGTTCGACTGCGGCAGCGCGGCTGCCGCGCCCAGCCGCGACTCCTGCAACAGCCACGGCGTGGTGACCGCGAACGCGACCACCTGCTGCGCGAGGAACGTCATCAGCAGCGTGCTCACCGCGATGTCCACCCCGCGCAGCCGGTTCATGAGGGCGCTGAGCCACGCCCAGGCCCCCGCCGCCAGCGCCGCGGCGAGCAGGACGACGACCAGCAGGGCCGGTCCGGGCACGGCCAGGCGCAGCCCGGCGGCGGCGCCCGCGAGCGCCCCGATGAGCACCTGACCCTCCTGGCCGATGTTGAACGCGCCGGACCGCGCGCTGCAACAGGCGCCGACGGCGACGAGCAGCAGCGGCGCGGCGTACAGCAGGGTCTGGCTGACGGCCGTCGCATCGCCGAGGCTGCCCTGGATCAGCGCCCGCAGCGCCGCGGCGGGAGATCCGCCGGTGACGGCGATGAGCAGGCCGGGGAGGACCACGGCCGCGGCGACGATCACGGCGGACACCCAGGCGCCGGTACGGGTCACGCCGCGCCCCCGGTCAGCAGGCCGAGCCGTTCCGCGTCGGCCTGCGCCGTCGGCAGCTCACCCACGATCCGGCCGCGGAAGATCGTGGCCACCCGCGTGGTCAGCGCCAGGATCTCCTCCAGCTCCGTGGAGATCACCAGCACGGCGATGCCGTCGCTCGCACAGCGGCGCAGGCGCGCGTACAGGTCCTCGACGGCGCCGACGTCGAGGCCGCGGGAGGGCTGGGCGGCGACCAGCACTCGAGGCCGGCCGGAAAGCTCGCGCGCCAGCACCACCCGTTGCTGGTTGCCGCCGGAGAGGGTGCGCAGCGGCGAGTCCAGCGAGGGGGCGGTGATGCCGTACTCGTCGGCGAGCGCCCGGGCCCGCCGGCGCAGGCGCCGCCGGTCGACGAACACGCGGCCGCTGACGTCACCGAGCCGCGTCATGACGAGGTTCTCCGCGACGCTCAGGTCGAGCACGACACCGGCGTGGTGCCGGTCCTCGGGCACGATGCCGAGGCCCGCGGCCGACAGCGCGCCCGGCCGGCGCAGGTCGACAGGGGCACCGGCCACCTCCACCGTGCCGGCGTCCGGGACGGTCAGTCCGCTGAGGACGTCACCGAGTGACTTCTGCCCGTTGCCCTCGGCGCCGTACAGCCCGACGATCTCCCCCGCATGGACGGTGAGGCACAGGTCGTCCAGGCCGGGCCGCGTGGTGAGGCCGCGCAGCCGCAGTGCTGCCTGCGACGACGCCGGGGCCGCCGGGGCGGGGGCGTGCGGAAGCACTCCGACCGCCGCGCCGAGCGTCACCTCACGGCCCACCATTTCCCGGGCCAGTTCGGCCTCCGTCGTGGCGGCCGTGGCCCGGCGCAGGACGACCCGCCCCGCGCGTATGACGGTCACCCGGTCGGTCGCCGTGGTGATCTCGGCGAGCTTGTGGCTGATCAGGACGACGGCGCGATGTTCGGCGGCGACGACCCGGCGCAGCACGGCGAACAACTCGGCTGACTCGGCCCGCGTCAGCACGGAGGTCGGTTCGTCCATGATCAGTACGGCCGGATCGCGTCGCAGGCATTTGAGCAGCTCCACACGTTGCCGCTCGCCTGCCGACAGCGAGCCGACGCGCGCGTCCGGGTCGATCGCGAGCCCGTAGCGCTCCGCCGCGGCACGCACCCCGGCCCGCACCGCCGCGCGCCGGACCGGCCCGGACTGGCCGAGCGCGACGTTCTCCCACACCGCCAGCGGGTCGACGAGGCTGAAGTGCTGGTGCACCATGCTGATGCCGAGGGCCGCGGCCTGCCTCGGTCCCGTGATGGTGACGGCACGACCGTCACGGTCGATCGCGCCGGAGTCCTGCGTCTCCAGCCCGAGCAGGATGCGCATCAGGGTCGACTTGCCGGCACCGTTCTCGCCGAGCAGGCCGTGGATCTCGCCGCGCTCGAGGGTCAGGTCGACGCCGTCGCAGGCCACCACGGCGCCGTACCTCTTGGTGATCCCCCGCAGACGCAGAGCCGGCTCAGGAGCCAAGCTTGCGCACCTCGGCCGCCGGGTCGATCGTGCCGCGGCCGATGTCAGCGATGAAGGCCGCCAGTTTGGCGTTCTGCTCGGGGGTGCCCTTGCAGAGCTTCACCGTCGGATACGGGTCCACCCCCAGCTGCCAGGTCTTGGTGATGCCCATCTCCAGCTTGCCCGCGGCGTACAGCTGCAGCGCCGCGGCGAAGTAGTCACCGGGATCGAACAGCACCGAGACGTCGAAGGCAGGGCTGGTGGAGGCGCACCGGTCGGTCCCGGGCGTCAGCGTGACGGCCTTGGCGGAGTTGGCCAGCGCGGTCGCGGCGTCGGTCGCGCCTCCCAGGTACGGGTAGATCGCTCCGACCCCCTGGCTGAGCTGTGCCTGCGTCGCCTCGCGGGCCTTGCCGGAGTCGTCGAAGTCGCCGGTGTACGTGGTGACCAGTGTGGCGGCCGGGACGAGCTCCCGGATGCCGGCCAGGAACGCCGCCGACGCGATCTTCGTGAAGTCCGCCTCCGGGCCGGTGACGAAGCCGGCCTTGGCGGTGTTGCGTGCCTGCATGAGCAGGCCGGCGGCGTATCCGGCGACCAGCATCGACTGGTTCGGGTCGTCGCTGGACAGCATGATCTTGCGAGTCTGCGGGACGTTGGCGGAGGACGGCACGTACCAGGCGGTCTTCGCGCAGACGGCCTCCTCGGACGCCGGAATGGCGTCCTTCAGCTCGCTGGCGCCGATCGCCACCATGTCGGCCTTCTGCTGGCAGAGGGCCCGGGCCGCGGTGAGCGCCTCGGAGACCGGCACGCTGCCGCGTTTGATCACCGTCCAGCCCTGGGCCTGGGCGAACGCCTCGGCCTTGACCACGAAACTCTCGTAGTAGCCGTTGTCGTTGATGTCGCCGGGGCTGAGCACCCCGATGACCACCTTGCCGTCACCGTTGACGTCCGGTTCACCGGGCAGCGGGGTGCCGGTGCTGGTGCCGGGCGCCGCGGTGGGCGCCGGGGTGGCGGTCTCGTCGTTGCTGACACATGCGGCGAGCGCAGCGACCGCGACGCCGGCGGTGAACGCTGCCAGTGCTTTCCTCACGGCCCCAGTTAAACTCATCGCTGTCGATTCTGTAAGTCCACTATGGAGATCTGGTGGCCGGCCAGTTCAGTTCGAGCCCGAGGAGCGGATCGGCATCACCGTGCTCAGCCCCGGCAGCCGCTCGGTGAGCACCTGCAACGCCACACGCGCCTGGGACCGGGCTGCCGCCGCGCCCACGCAGGTATGCACCCCGGCCCCGAACGCGAAGTGCCGTACCGGCCTGCGGGTCACGTCGAAGCGCCCGGCGTCGGGGTAGCGCTCCTCGTCCCGGTTCGCGGACGCGAACACCACCAGGACGTCCGCCCCCTGCGGAATGCCCACGCCGGCGATCGTGGCGGGGCGGGTGGCCCGGCGGAACATGGTGGGGATCGGCGTCTCGAACCGCAGCACCTCCTCGATCGCCCCGGCGATCAGCTCCGGCCGGTGGGCGAGCGAGCCCCACTGCTCCGGGTGGCCGGCCAGCAGCCTCAGGGCGCTGCCGATGAGGGCCGCGGTGGTGATGTGCGCCGCGCCGAAGGTGTTGCTGATCGTCGTGACCACCTCCGCCTCCTGAGCTGCCGTCAGGGGTCCGTCGCCGTCCGCCAGGGCGGCCGTGACGTCACTGATCAGGTCACCGTTCGGGGCCGTGCGGCGCCGGTGCGCGTACCGTGCGACGAGCCGCTTGAACGCGACGAACTCCTGGGCGGCGGCCACCTCGTCGGCCTCGGTCAGGTCGGCGCTGCCCAGCCGGAACGACGACTCGCTGCCGTCCCGCACGATCGGCAGGTCGTCCGGCGCGAAGCCGAACATCGCGGCCGCCGTCCGCAGCGGCAGCGGCTTCGCGAATCGCGTGACGAGGTCGGCGCCGCCGGCCCCGGCGAACCCGTCCACGAGGGCCTCGGCCCGCGCCCGCACCTCCGGCTCCAGGCCTTTGACCCGCCCGGGTGCGGTCAGATGTCTCGTGTACGGCAACCGCAGCCGGCGATGCACCTCGCCGTCGGAGGTGACATGGTCGGGCGGCTGCGGAAACCCCTCGACCAGCACGGTCAGCGTCGCCGGGTGCAGCGGCCGGAGGGGCCGCAGGCTGTTGACCGAGGAGAAACCTGTCCAGTCCTTGAGCACCGCCTCGACATCGCCGAACCGGGTCACCACCCAGGCGTCGATCCGCGGCGAGTAGAACACCGGCTCCCGGCGGCGCGCCTCGGCGTAGAAAGGGTACGGATCCTCGGCGTGCGCACCGAGCGGGTCGTAGCTCTCCGCGAGTTCACTGACCACCTGACGCGCTCCTCGAGTCGGCTGCCCGACTGTCGAGAATGGACTGTGACGGGGGCGCCGGGCAACAGTTCGCCGATTCCGTCGCGGATGTTGCCGATTCCGTCGCGGAAGCGAACGACGGCCGAGGGTGAAGGTGTTTTACTTGCCGGAAACCACTCGGCTCGGGGGTGTCGATGAGGAGCAGCAGGACCGGCACCGCCACTGACGTGCGCATCGCGATCCGGACCGCGCCATGAGCAACCCGGCGAAGGAGTTCGGTGTCTTCCTCCCGATCGGCAACGGCGGCTGGATGATCTCCCGATCGGCGCCACATCCCGAGGCGACCTACGCCTACAACCGCCGGGTGGCGCTCGACGCCGAGGCGATCGGGCTCGACTTCATCATGTCGATGGCGAAATGGAAGGGCTTCGGCGGCAGCACCGACCACTGGGGCCGCACGCTCGAGTCGATGACGATGATGTCGGCCCTGGCCGAGGCGACCAGCACCGTCGACATCTGGGCCACCGTGCACGCGAACGTCTTCCATCCCGCGCTCGCCGCCAAGATGTTCACCACCCTGCAGGAGGTCTCGGGCGGCCGGGCCGGGATGAACGTCGTCAACGGCTCCTACGCCGCCGAGTTCGCCCAGATGGGCCTCTGGGATCCGGAGCTGTCGCACGACGAGCGCTACCGGATGACGGAGGAGTGGATGGTCGCGGTGATCCGGCTCTGGACCGAGGACGCGGTGACGATGAAGGGGGACTTCTTCACTCTCCAGGAGTGCGAATCACGCCCGCATCCCTCGAAGCGGCCGACCCTGATCAGCGCCGGGCGGTCGGAGAGGGGCCGCGAGTTCCAGGCCCGGTACGCCGACGGCGCCTTCCTGAGCGCCGACAACCTCGACCAGATGCGCGACTATTCCCGCTCGGTCCACGACCGGGCCGCCGACTTCGGGCGCACGGTCAAGACCTACTCGATGCTCACCGTCGTCATGGACGAGACCGATGCCGCCGCGGCGGACAAGGCGGCCCGTTACGCCGAGGGCCTCGACAAGGTCGCCCTGGCCGGCATGCGCGCGTCGTGGGGCATCCCCCTCGACGCGGCCCGCGACTGGGCCGAGGGCGCCACCGGGGAACAGGCGTTCCAGACGGCCTACGTGACCGGCCGCCCGGAGACGGTCACCGAGCGCATCGAGCAGATCATGACGACCGCCGAGCTCGACGGCCTGATGCTGATCTTCCCGGACTATCACGCCGACGTCATCCCGTTCGGCGAGTCGGTCCTGCCCGCCCTGCGCCGGAGTCTCGCCTGACAACCGGCTGATCACGGCCGTGCCGAGAGCGACGAGCCGCGGTGTCTTCTCGCCGGTGCCGGATGACGACCTCACCTGTCGTCTCCCGAGCCGGGGCCCGGGGCGCCGGTCAGGACGCGTAGCGCTTCTCGGCGCGGGCGCGGGCCTTCGCGGCCTCGACCTCGCGGTCCTTGGGCGGCGCGGTCGTCACCAGGCCGTCCAGCAGCGCCTGGGTCGCCGCCGCGATCGCCGCCACCGCCTCATCGAAAACGGCCTGATTCGCCTGTGAGGGGCGGGTCGCGCCGGCGACTTTCCGGACGTACTGCAACGCCGCGGCCTGTACCTCGTCCGGCGTCGCCGGCGGTTCGAAGTTGTGCAGCTGGTGGATGTTCCGGCACACGTTCGGCTCCTTCGCGGTGACCAGGTGGTGTGAGGAATCTATGCCATGCCCGGCCGTCCGGCGGCGTACACCGGGCAGCCGGCTCACCGTATCTGTTATGTGACCTTTTATAGGCTCATTCAATTCCCGGTACGCCGATGTCGGATCTGCGCCCGGGAGTCGATGATCGGGGACCATGAAAGTGCTCCCAGTCGTTATCGGAAAAGGATCTACGGCGGTTTCGGTCGATGACCATGAATGGTCGGATCATCCGCCACGGATGATTTATGGATCAGCGTCAGGCAAGCCAGGCTACTTCTTGCGCAATTCAGTAAAACGCGTCGTAGATCCGTCAACTTCCGAGACGCGCGGGGGTTGTGGGCTCACTGCCTACGCGGGGATCGTGTGGAGTTGCGCGGACAGCCGACGGCGACGGGGACCGGCGGCACCACGCGTCCCGGGCGGCGACGAGGGGGCCGGTCCGGGTCGCTGTCTGCCCCTCCACCTGGCATGAAGCGATAGGGGAGCCTCACTCGGACCGCGGCGGCGCGGGCGTTCACGCCTGCCCCGTGGGCCCTGAGGGCCGGCCCTGCTCGATCACGAGGGCGACGGATCGACGGCGCGGTGGCACCACTGCCGGCAGCCGGATCCGCTCGACAAACAGAAAGGTGAGCGTCGATGTCCAATTCCACGACCAATGGCACCATGCCCGCCCGCACCAACCGCTCGGACGCCACCTTCCAGCCGCGAGCGCACGTCCAGAACGCGTTGGCGCCCGGGACGATCGACCTTCCCTCTCTGGTGCCGCTCATGTATGCGCTCATGCTCCGCAACATCGCCAGTGAGGGTTTCACCTTCAGCGACCCGCAGGCGCCCGGAGACATTTCCAGGAATTCCAAGCCGGGTTGCGTCATCGCGGCTCCCTCCTTCCCGGCCGAGACTCCCGGCATCGACGAGGACTACGTCTTCAACTGGGTACGCGACGGCGCGATCACCGCCATGGAGGTCGCCAGGTCGAACCTGCCGGCACGGCCGGGCGGGGTGGTCCCGGTCCTCAACGACTACGTTCAGTTCGCCGACCTCTGCTACTCCAACGCACATCCGACCAAGGGCCACGCGTGCTTCACCATCGCGGGGGAGTCCCGGGCGTGGACGGAGCAGAACGACGGGCCGGCCCTGCAGACGGTCACGATCCTGACGGCTTTCGACCGGCTGGACCCCGGCACTCAGAAGATCGCCGCGGCCCTCGTCAACGCGAACGTCGCCTTCCTGCTGACCGCGTACGAGGAGCCCACGACCAATCTGTGGGAGGAACACATCGGCTACAGCTTCTTCGCCCGCGCCGCCCAGCTGCGCTGCTTCGAGGAGGTGCTGGCCACGCCGATCGCCGGGATCGACAAGCCGGACGCGCTCCGGCCGGCCGCGGCCCGGTTGCGTGAGGCGCTCGACAGCCACTGGGACGGCAGCAAGTACATCAGCGTGATGGCGATCCCCGGTGGTGGCGGTCCGCCGACGCCGCAGCGCCCGGCGACCGGCGGGTACGACCCGAACATCGACATCGTCCAGGCGTGCCTGTACGGGGCGGTGCCCTGCACCGACACCAGGATGCTGGCCACCGCCGCCCAGTTGCGTTCCCAGTGGGAGGAGGGCGGCGCCGCCTTCTATCCCATCAACAAGGCCGACCGGGAGCTGGGCCTCGGGCCGCTCTTCGGCAGGTACCCCGCCGACGTGTACGACGGCGACACCGCCCACCCCGTGCTCGGCGGCCATCCCTGGGCCCTGTCCACGTGCAACGTGGCGGAGCTGCACTACCGGCTCGCGGCGCAGATCAGGTCGTCGGGGCGGATCCCGCTCGACGACCTGTCCGCCCCGTTCTTCGCCCAGTCCGCCGTCGTCGCGTCCACAGCGGCCGGTGACGCGGCCGACGCCCTGATCGCGACCGGGGACGCCATGATGCAGGCCGTCGTGTGTCACAGCGACAACTTCGAGCTCTCCGAGCAGTTCGACGGCACGACCGGCTACCGGCGCAGCGTCAACAACCTGACCTGGAGTTACGCCTCCTACCTGTCGGCCATGCGGGCCCGCGCGACCGCTGTCTGATCGGGATGGACGCCGTACTCGAACCGATCCGCACGCGCCGGCTCCGCGGCGGAACTGCCGAGAGGGGACCGCTTCCATGTACGTGAAATTCCCTGAGGGTGCCGCGATCCGCGCCGACCAGGACACCGACGCCGCAGCCGCCGCCGAGGTGGTCTACGACGTGGTGATCGTCGGCGCCGGTATCGCGGGGTCCATCATCGCCGCCCGGCTGAGCGAGGCCGGCAAACGGGTGCTGGTCCTCGAGGCCGGCCCGGGTGAGGACCTCACCCTGCGCCGGTACGAGGGCTATCTGGACCGCTTCTACTCCGCGGCGTCGAAGGACAACCAGTCGCCGTACCCGTACTCCCGGAACGCACCGATGCCGCGCGGGCCCGACGTGCGGCGGATCTCGCCCGGATCCCCGGACTCGTCGGGCTACATCGTGCAGAGCGGGCCGTTCGCCAGTGACACGACCTACACGCGGGTGCTCGGCGGCACGACGATGCACTGGGAGGGCAAGACGCCGCGGATGCTGCCCGAGGACTTCCGGATGCGCTCGCTGTACGGCGAGGGCGTCGACTGGCCACTGACGTACGACGACCTCGCTCCCTTCTACAACGAGGCCGAGCGGGAGATCGGCGTGTCGGCCGACGTCGAGGACCAGTCCTTCCTGGGCATCTCCTTCGACGAGCGGTACGTGTTCCCGATGAAGGGCCTGCCGCTCTCCTATCTCGACAAGATGGTCGCCAAGGACGTGGACGGCATGCCGATCGAGCTCGACGGCGAGCAGCGGCACCTACGGGTCCGGCCGTTCCCGCAGGGCCGCAACGGCATACCGAACCCCGCCTACGACGACGGCAAGGGCTTTGTCCCGCAGGGTGCGGTCAGCACCTATCAGGTCGAGGTCGGCGAGCGCTGCCAGGGCAACAACAACTGTGTCCCGATCTGCCCGGTGCAGGCCAAGTACAACGCCGGCAAGACGTTGACCCGGGCCCTGCAGACCGGCCGGGTGGACCTGATCGCCCAGGCCGTGGCGTACAAGGTGCACATCGACAACGAGACCGGCCGGGTCCGCGAGATCGAGTACCGCCGCTACAAGCGCCCCGACAGCAACTCCTGGACCACGGTCCGGGCCCGCGGCCGGATGTACGTGCTGGCCGCCAACGCGGTCGAGAACCCCCGGCTGATGCTGGCCTCCGGGCTGCCCGGCTCCAGCGGCCTGATGGGGCGCAACTTCATGGACCACGCGTACCTGCTGGCCTGGGCGCTGCTGCCGGAGGTGGCCGGCACCTTCCGGGGCACGGTCTGCACCGGCGGCATCTCCGACCTGCGCGGCGGCCGGTTCCGGCGTACCCAGGCCGCTTTCGCCGTCGACATCCACAACGACGGCTGGGGCTGGGCGCGCGGCGCGCCGATGACCGACCTGGCCGACCTGGTAGACAACGGTGGCCGCTACGGCGAGGACCTCCGCCAGGGGCTGGTCGACCGCGTGTCGCGCCAGCTGCAACTGGCGTTCATGGTCGAGGTCCCGGCCAGTCCCAGCAACCGCGTCAGCGTCGACCCGTCGTACACCGATCAGCTCGGCAACATGCGCCCGATCCTCACGTACACCCTGCCCGACTACACCATGCGCGGCGTCGCCTACGCGCGTCAGCTGTCCCGGCGGATCTTCGCGCGGCTCGGCGCCGAGGACCACACGAGCTACGACCCGAACTTCTGGGGCTATGCCACGTACGAGGGGCAGGGCTACGAGGTGCGCGGCGGCAACCACCTGGCCGGGACGCACATGATGGGCACCGACCCGTCGTCCTCGGTCGTCGACGCCGACCAGCGGTCGTGGGACCACCGGAACCTGTACCTGGTCGGCGGCGGGAGCCTGCCGACCGTCGGGACGTCGAACGTCACCCTCACCATCGCCGCGCTCTGCCTGCGCAGCGCCCGCGCCATGCTCGCCCAGCTCGACGGGGAGCGGGCGCCCGTCACGGTCGCCACGCAGCCGCAACCCGAGGAGGTCGGACCGTGATCGATGCGACGATCAACAGCCGCGAGGAACTGATCAGCTACCTGGACGCCGCGCTGGCCCTGGAGCACGCCACGATCCCGGTCTATCTCACCGCCTACTACTCGATCCACCCCACGACCAACTCCGACGCGGCCCACATCATCCGGGTGACGGCGGTCGAGGAGATGCTGCACCTCACGCTGGTGGCCAATGTCCTGAACGCCATCGGCGGAAGTCCCAGCCTGATCCGCCCGGGCTTCGTGCCGAGCTATCCCACCTATCTGCCCGACGGCGAGAACGACTTCACCGTCGACCTGCGGCCGTTCTCCCCGGAGGCGGTGGAGACCTTCTGCAAGATCGAGCGGCCCCGTAAGGCTCCGGAGGGCGACTCCCGCCTGGTGTCGACGGGGGCGAGCGAACCGCTGCTGGCGGCGAGCCCGACCGCCGAGGGCTTCCGCTTCTACAGCATAGGCGAGTTCTACGAGGAGATCATCGAGGGTCTCGGCCGGCTGGCCGCCGAGGATCCGAAACTGTTCTGCGGGGACGACTCCCGCCAGGTCGGGCCCGAGTACTTCTACTCCGGTGGCGGCGACGTGATCCAGGTGCACGACCTGGCATCGGCCTGCCGGGCCCTGAGTCTCATCGCCGAGCAGGGCGAGGGCCTGGACGCGGGGGTGTACGACTCCGGCGGCGAGCTGGCCCACTACTACCGCTTCCGGCAACTGCAGTTCGGCCGCTACTACCAGAAGGGCGACAAGGGCGACGCGCCGTCCGGGCCGGAGCTCGACATCGACTGGGACGAGGTCTTCAAGGTCAAGGTGAGCGCCAAGATGTCCGACTACCCGGCGGGCTCCGAGCTGGCCGCCGCCGCGGCGGACTTCAACACCGAGTACGGCACGTTCCTCGCCCTGCTGACCAGGTCGTTCAACGGAGAGCCGGACCGGCTGGTGGAAGCGATCTGGTACATGTTCCGGCTCCGCGACGGCTTCAACCGGCTGATGCGGAACCCGCTTCCCGGCAGTGACGGCCTGAACGCCGCACCGACCTTCGAGATCACCGTCCCCGACGAGGTGGTCCTGTGACCGCGCCGTCGCTCGACGACTTCCTCGCCCTCTCGGTCGACCTCACCGCCTTCCCGGAGACCGACCTGCGCGGCACGGGCCTGGCCGGGAAGTACCTGGCGAAGGTCCGCGCCGCCTGCGGCGATGCCGTGGTCACCGCACTGTTCGCCGCCCACCAGGCGGCCCGGGCCGAGGCCGCGGGCGACCCGGCCGGCTTCGATCGCGCGCTGCGGCACCGGGTCTTCAGCGACGACTGCCGGGGCCCGGTGGCCCGCAACGTGATCAAGCTCTGGTACGCGGGGACGTGGTACGCGCTGCCACCGGAGTGGACCGACGAGTTCGGGGCCCGGCCGGCCGCCGAGACCTCCACGGTCACCGCCGCCTCCTACCAGGAGGGCCTGTTGTGGCCGGCCATCGGAGCCAACCCGCCGGGCGCGAAGGCCCCCGGCTACGGGTCCTGGGCCGAGCCGCCCCGCATCGACGACCGCTACCTGAAAGGCGAGAGAAGATGACGAAGCTGGGTGAGCGACTCAGCCCGGACAGGGTGAAACTGGGGGTCAACTGCACCCTGTGGTGGAACGACGACTTCCCCTCCATCGACGCGGGCATCTCTTTCGGGCAGGCCGTGAGCGAGATGGCGCTGGCCGGCTTCCAGGGCTGCAGCATCGGCCACAAGTACCCGTCGGACCCGGCGGTCCTCAAGGCCGCCCTCGACCTGCGCGGGCTCCAGGTCTCCGAACCGTGGACCAGCACCTACTTCACGATCGGCCGGATGTACCAGAAGACGGTCGACAGCTTCGAGGAGACGCTGGCGCACATCCGGGCGCTGGGCGGCACCGAGCTGGTGGTGGCCGAGTTCGGAGCCTCGTCGCACCTGCTCCCGATCGACGTGTTCGCCAACCGCCCGGTCTTCACCGACGCCCAGTGGGACGCGCTGACGTCCGGGCTGGAGACGCTCGGCAAGATCGCCCAGTCGGCCGGGATGAGGCTGAGCTACCACCACCACATGGGCACCGGCGTGATGACCCGCGCCGAGGTCGACCGCCTGATGGCCTCGACCAGCCCGGAGCTGGTCTCCCTGCTGCTCGACACCGCGCACCTCGCCTTCGCCGGCGACGACCCGCTGGACCTGGCCCGGGCGTACGCCGATCGCATCGGGCACGTCCATCTCAAGAGCATCAGGCCCGAGGTCGTGAGCCGGGTCCGGGACGAGGGCCTGTCGTTCCAGCGGGCCGTCGAGCTGGGCGTCTTCACCGTGCCCGGGGACGGTGCCATCGACTTCCGGCCGATCCTCGAGGTGCTCGCCGACGCCGATTACCGGGGGTGGCTGGTCGTGGAGGCCGAGCAGGACCCGAACATCGCGAACCCGCTCGAGTACGCCAAGCGGGCCCGCGCCTATCTCACCGACGTCCTGGGCTGGTGACGCCACCATGAGCGCACCCTCCCGGCGAGAGCTCTTCTTCAGCTTCTTCATGTTCACGGCGGACCTGAGGCCGGACGACACCGATTACGCCCAGATCCTCGTCAACCATCTCAAGGTCCTGACCGAGATGGGGTACGACGGTTTCGACGTGCACATCGCGGACCGGGCGGCGAGCGTCGACCATCAGCTCGAGGTCAGCGCCTATGTCCAGCTGAAGAAGGTGTTCGACGAGGCCGGCCTGGCCGACGCGAAGTTCACCACCAACGTGGGGACCACCCGGACCTTCGACATCACGTCCCCGTACGAGGAGCAACGCCGGCAGGCCCTGTCCTATCTCAAGTCCCGTGTGGACATCACCGAGGTACTGGGCGGCGCGTCGATCATGTCCGGGCCGTTCCTCTATCCCTACGGCGCCTTCCCGCTGACCGACGGGGGCGAGCCGATCTGGAGCGACGACCTGCAGGACTGGATGAAGCCGCGCTTCCGGGCCGCGCGCCCCGTCTACCAGGAGCTGGCGGAGTACGCCGCCACGAAAGGGGTGAAGCTCGCCATCGAGCCGGTCAAGAGCTGGGAGACGCCGCCACCCAACCTGGTCTCGGAGGTGCTGGACTTCCTCGACGAGGGGGAGGGCCTGCCGGGCGGCGTGACCGTCGACACCGCCCAGGTCGTGATGGAGAGCCAGGGGCCGGCGGTGTTCAAGCGCAACGTGGCCCGGGCGGCGCAGCGGGACCGGCTCCTCTACGTCCATCTCTCCGCGCCCGACCGTGGTGCGGTGCGCGACAGCTGGATCCCCTGGGACCTCGTGCTGGACGAGATCGAACCCGTCTACCGCGGGCCGTACCTGATCGAGGTGTTCAACGCGATCCCGCCGTTCGCCGCGTCCATGCGGATGGCGCGCCGGCGCTTCTGGCGGCCCGGCCAGGACGATCCGCAGCCGGGCCGTGACAGCGCCTACGACATCGCCGCCGCCGCGCTGGAGACGGTGCGCCGGCAGCTCGATTCCCGCACCCGATCCCGATGACGGGGAGATCGCCGATGTCAGCTCGACTGCCGGACCCCATAACAATGGTCGCGAGACGAACAGGAAACGTCCGGGTCCACACCTTCGTCTCGGCGTTCACCGACGACAACATCGCCAACGCGACGCACATCATCGAGAGCCGGAACTCGCTCGTTCTGATCGACGGGCAATTCCTCGCCCCGTACGCGGAGAAGTTCAGAGAATACGCGGACAGTCTCGGGAAGCCGATCGCACGGCTCTACCTCTCGCATCGCCACCCGGATCACTGGTTCGGGGTGGGGACGGCATTCGGGGACGTTCCGATCCATGCCCTGGTGGAGACGAGAGATTTCATCAGGGAGCACGGGGAGGACTCGAAGAACGACCACGAGAAGAAGCTCGGCGACCTCGGCCCGCGGCGGATAGTCGTACCCCAGGAGATCGTCGAGCCGGGCGAGGAGACCGTCGACGGGGTCGGCTACGTCTTCGACCGGGTGACCGACACCGAGATAGATGTCGCCCTCACCGTGGCGGTTCCCGAGGCGGGAGTGCTCGCCGCCCAGGATCTGATCTACAGCGGCACGCATCTCTACCTGACCGCGCACCTGGAGGAATGGACCAGGGTCCTGGAGACGATGCTGGTGTCGGACTACGAGTTGTTCCTGCCGGGCCACGGGCTTCCCGCCGACAAGAACGAGGTCGCCCGGAACATCGAATACCTCGCCGCCGCCGGTCAGGCCATCGCCGGCGGACTGACCGGGAAGTCATTCAAGGACTTCATGATCCAGCGATATCCCGAACGCAGGTGTCCGGGCATCTTCGACATATACCTGCCCCGCTTGTTCGACGGTGCGGGTGATTACTGAAAGCCACGTCGCTTGCGATCGAGTACGGAGGGCTTCGAACCATGGATGCGCAATACACGGTAGGGCAGTATCTGGTCGACAGGCTACGACAGTTGGGTCTGGGGCATCTGTTCTCCATCGCGGGCGACTACTCCATCGAATGGGTGAACCGGTACGTCGAGCAGAGTCAGATCGAGGTCATCGAGGAGGTGAACGAGCTCAACGCCGGCTTCGCGGCCGACGGATACGCCCGGATCAGGGGGATCGGCGCGCTCTGCGTCACGTACTCCGCGGGCGCCCTGTCCGCCGTCAACGCGATCGCGGGCGCCTATGTGGAGAAGGTGCCGGTCGTTCTGATCAACGGCACCCCGAGCATCAAGAGAACGCTCGCGTTCGAGCAGACCGGCTTCAGCTCGCACCACTTCATCAGCGGCCGCCAGACGGACATGCAGGCCTTCGAGCACCTGACCGTCGCGGCGGTACGGGTCGACAACCCCGACCTCGCGCCCATGATGATCGATTACGCGCTGACCCAGTGCATCACCGAGAAGCGGCCCGTCTACATCGAGCTGCTCGAGGACATGGTCGACCTGAGCTGCCAGCAGCCGGTCGGATCGCTGAAACCGGCCCGGGTCATGTCGGACCCGGCCAATGTGGAGGAGTCGGTCGCGCAGCTCAACCGGCGGCTGGAGAGCGCCGCCAAGCCGCTGATCTGGGTGGGCATCGAGGTCGACCGGATGGGACTGCACGAGAAGGCGACGAGCCTGATCCACCAGCTGAACATCCCCTACGTCTCCCAGTTGCTGAGCAAGGCCGTCCTGTCCGAGGACGACACGCTGTTCGCGGGGGTGTTCGACGGTCAGGCCTCCACGCCCGCCGTCAAGGACTTCGCCGAGGACGCCGACTTCATCCTGGCCCTCGGGGTCTGGCTGACCGACCTCAACACCCTGGGCTGGGACACCGACCTCGACAAGACCGCGTTCGTCTCGCTCGACACCGTCAAGTACGGCACGTTCTTCAGCCCGCAGGTCTCCCTGGAACATCTGATCGACGGGTTGCTGGCCGGCAAGGTCACGCGGGACAACCTGAAATGGCCGCAGGCCCCGGCGCACGGCGTGGCGCCGGTGGCCTCCTCCGAGGCGGCGATCACCTACCAGGGGTTCTACGAGGTCATCCCGCAGTACATCGACGAATACACCATCGTGGGCAGCGACGCGAGCCTGAACTACTTCGGGAGCCTGCTGCTGAAGGTGCCCTCCGCGGGTGGCTTCGTCGCGCAGTCGTCCTACTCGGCCATCGGCTACATCGGCCCGGCCGCGACCGGGATCTGCCTGGCGAACAACAACGACAAGAGGGTGATGGTCTTCGCCGGGGACGGCGGCTTCCAGATGAGCGCCCAATGCCTGTCGACGCAGACCCGCTTCGGCCTGAACCCGATCATCTTCGTGATCAACAACGGCGTCTACGGCGTGGAGCAGTGGCTGGCCGACGCGTCGGTCTTCACCAGCAACCGGCCGTTCTACAAGTCCTGCGTCCTGCACCCGTGGAACTACAGCGCGCTGGCCGGCGTCTTCGGCTGCCAGGGCTGGAAGGTCAGCACGTACGGCGAGTTGCGGAACGCCGTGAACGCCGCGCTGGAGAACTCCACCACCCCCACGCTCATCGAGGTCGTGGTGGCCAACAAGTCCATTCCCGACAACGCGGGATGGAAGAAGCGGTAGCGCATCACCCCGAGACGGAAGGAACACGATCATGACGACGAAGATCACGGTCATCTACGACAACCCCAAGGACCCCGACGAATTCGAGGCGACCTACCGGGAACAGGTGGCGCTGGCCAAGCAGATCCCCGGAGTCCAGCGGATCGAGAGCGCGAAGGTGAGCCCCAAGGAGGACGGCACCCCGACGCCGGCCTACCGCATGTTCGACATGTACTTCGTCGACTACGCCGCGGCCAGCACCGCCGTGACGACCCCGGAGGCGGGGGCGTTCGTCGGCAAGGTCTTCGAGCTGGCGACCGGCGGGGTGCGCATCGTCTTCGCGGACGTCGAACGAGTCTGACGCCCTCCGGCGTGGCGCCCCGTCCGGCCGCCGGCGCGCCCGTCCGGGCGGTTCCGTCGTGATCCGCTCCGCCCGGCCCCACGACCATGTCCCACGACCACGTGGGACGCACACGCTGAGGAGATGGCTGGGAGATGGCTGACACCGAGACAACCGGCGCCGAGCAGCGACGCCTGCGTGATGCCGACACCGGCGCCGCGGCGTGGCGCCGCTGGGGGCCGTACGTCAGCGACCGGCAGTGGGGCACGGTCCGTGAGGACTTCAGCGCGGGCGGCGACGCCTGGTCCTACCTGAGTCACGACATGGCACGCTCCCGCGCGTACCGGTGGGGTGAGGACGGCATCGCCGGGTTCTGCGACGACGAGCAGTGGCTGTGCCTGGCGGTGTCGTTGTGGAACGGCCGGGACCCGATCCTCAAGGAGCGGTTCTTCGGGCTGACCAACGGTGAGGGCAACCACGGTGAGGACGTCAAGGAGTACTACTTCTACGTCGACGGCACGCCGACCCACTCGTACATGCGGATGGTCTACAAATACCCGCAGGCCGAGTTCCCGTACGCGGACCTGGTCGCGGTCAACGGCTCCCGCAGCCGCCAGGAGTTCGAGTACGAGCTGATCGACACCGGGGTCTTCGCCGAGGACCGCTACTTCGACGTCGTGGTCGAGTACGCCAAGGCCGGCCCGGAGGACATCCGCGCCCGGATCACCGTCCACAACCGGGGGCCGCGGGAGGCGACGCTGCGGGTGCTGCCGACCCTGTGGTTCCGCAACGTCTGGTCCTGGGACCGGCCGGCTCCGAAACCGTCGCTGCGGGAGGTGGACGGCTCGGTCGAGGCCGTCCACGAGCAGCTCGGCACGCGCTGGCTGACCTGTCTGGGCGCGCCGCCGCTGCTGTTCACCGAGAACGAGACGAACGCCGAGCGGGTCTTCGGCCGGCAGGACGGCGGCCGGTACGTCAAGGACGCCGTGGACCGCTACGTCGTGCACGGCGAGACCGGCGCGGTCAACCCCGGGCACACCGGCACGAAGGTGGCCGCCGACTTCACTCTGACCGTGCCGTCGGGTGGCTCGGCCGCGGTCCGGGTGCGGCTCGGCGAGGAGCCGGCCACCGGCCTCACGGAAGCGGCCTTCGACGAGCTGATCGAGCGGCGCCGCGCCGAGGCCGACGAGTTCTACGACCAGGCGCTCGCCGCGCAACTGAGCGAGCCGCAGCGGCAGGTGGCGCGGCAGTCGCTGGCCGGCCTGCTGTGGAGCAAGCAGTACTACGGGTACGACGTCGAGCGCTGGCTGACCGGGCACGGCCTGGACCCGCTGGCGGCCGGACCGGTGCGCAACGGCGAGTGGTTCCACATGATCAGCCACGACGTGATCTCGATGCCGGACAAGTGGGAGTACCCCTGGTTCGCGGCGTGGGACCTGGGCTTCCAGTCGGTGGCGCTGAGCATGGTCGACGTCGGGCTGGCCAAGAGCCAGCTGAACCTGCTGCTGAGCCGGCGCTTCATGCACCCCAACGGGCAGATCCCGGCGTACGAGTGGAACTTCGGCGACGTGAATCCGCCGGTGCACGCCTGGGCCGCCCACCTGGTCTACGAGCTGGACAAGGCGCGCAACGGCGGCGAGGGTGACCACGCCTGGCTGGAAAGCATCTTCCAGCAGCTGGCCCGCAACCTCAGCTGGTGGGTCAACCGCAAGGACGCCGACGGCAACAACGTCTTCCAGGGCGGCTTCCTCGGCCTGGACAACATCGGCGTCTTCGACCGCAACAGCACGACACTGCCCGGCGGCGGCACCCTGGACCAGGCCGACGGCACCGCGTGGATGGCGCTGTACTGCCAGAGCATGCTGCAGATCGCCCTGGAGCTGTCGGTGCACGACCCGATCTACGTCGAGCAGGCCCAGGCGTACTTCGAGCACTTCGCCTGGATCGCGGTCGCGGTGAACCGCAAGACCGGCAACGCGACCCTGTGGGACGAGGAGGACGGCTTCTTCTACGACCTGCTGCGGCTGCCCGACGGCGAGGCCCGCCACATGCGGATCCGCTCGATGGTGGGGCTGCTGCCGCTGGCCGCGGCCACCGTGTACGACCCGGCGCTGGTCGCGCGGTTCCCGCAGCTGCTGGCGAACGCCCGGGACTTCGTGTCCCGGCATCCCAGCGTCAGCTCGGTGCTGACCCCCGGCCGCATGGCGGGTGAGGACGGCGAGCACCTGCTGGCGTTCTTCGACGAGGACCGGCTGCGCCGCATCCTGGCAAGGCTGCTGGATCCGGGCGAGTTCCTGAGCGGGTACGGGATCAGGTCGCTCTCGCGTCACCACGCCGACCACCCGTTCGAGTTCCCGGTGGGCGGCGAGACGCTGCGGGTGTCGTACCTGCCGGCCGAGTCCGACAGCGGCCTGTTCGGCGGCAACTCCAACTGGCGGGGGCCGATCTGGTTCCCGGTCAACATGCTGATCGTGCGCTCGCTGCTCAACCTGTACGTCGGCTACGGCGACGACTTCACCGTCGAGTGCCCGACCGGCTCCGGCAACCGGATGACGCTGTTCGAGGTCGCCCGGGAGATCTCCGACCGGCTGACCGGGATCTTCCTGCCCGGCGCGGACGGACACCGGCCCTGCAACGGAGGCCAGCAGATCTTCGCCACCGAGCACTGGCGCGATCTGATCACGTTCTCCGAGTACTTCCACGGCGACAACGGCGCGGGCCTCGGCGCGTCCCACCAGACCGGCTGGACCGCTCTGGTGGCGCTGCTGCCCAATCTGTTCGCCGGCCTGTCGGGGCACGAGCTGCTGGAACACCGGATGTCCGGGCTCTTCCCGTCCGCCGGCGACCAGAAGCAGTGACCGTGCGCTCCTCGGTCCCGGGCCGGTCAGCCCCGGGACCGGGGAGTCAGGCGAAGAGTGATCCGTTCCGCGCCACGTACTCGGCGCCGCGGCGCCGCACGGTGTCACGAGCCGCCGGGGAATCGGACTCCAGCGACCACCGCCGGGCGGCGGCCCGGGTGAAGGGCGAGAAGCCGTACCGATCGGCGCCACCGGCCTCGACGAGGTGGAAGTCGGCGAGCCGGGCCAGGATCTGCCGGGCACGGTCCTGCGGAATCTCCAGCACATGGGCGGCCAGGCCGGACGACATGTCGATCACGTTGAGGCCGGCGAGCAGCCGCAGAGCCCGCTGGGCGTCCGGCTCGAGCTTCCAGTACGGCCTGCGGTCGCGCCATCGCGCGTCCAGGCTGTCCAGGTGGGCGATGATCAGCGAGCTGTACTCGTCGCGAATGTGGTGTTCGGCCTCGGCCATGGTGGCTTGCGGGTGGGCGAGGAGGTGGTTCGCGACCACCCGCAGCGGAACCGGGTGGCCCGAGGCCAGTTCGATGAGCCGGTTGACCGGTTCCGGATCCCGGCGCAGGCGAGCCGGGTCCACCGAGCGCTCCAGCAGCCGCCACGCGTCGTCGTGCCCGAGCCCGCCCAGCGTCGTCCAGCGAACTCCGGGGACGTCGCGGTGCCGGTACCAGTTGGTGACGATCATGGCGCTCCCCGGGGTCTCCGGGATCAGTGGCGCCAGCTGCGAGCTGTCGGCGGCGGCGTCGAGGACGAGCAGCACCCGGCGTTGTGACAACAGGTTGCGCCACAGCTGGGAGCGGCAGCTCAGGTCCGGTGGGATGGCCGACTCGGAGATGCCGAACCGGCTCATCAGGTGGCGGAGCACTGCAGCCGGCTCGACCGGCAGGCCCCCGGCGCCGCCGAGGTCGATCATGAACACCCCGTCCGGGAAGGCATCGCGCACCAGGGTGCTGACGTGCACCGCCAGGGCCGTCTTCCCGATGCCGGCGAGGCCGTCGATGCCGATCAGCACCGGCCGGCCCGGGTCGCGCAGCAGGCCGGTCAGCTCGGCGACCACCGCCTCACGGCCGATGAACTCGGTGACCCGGGGCGGTGGCCGCAGCGAGATCTCGGGCAGGATCTCCCGCGGTGCGACCTCCGGCTGTCGCGGCATGACTTCCGGCTGTCGCGGCATGACTCCCGGCTGCCGCGGCACGACCACCGGGGACCTCTCCGGCGGGGCCAGCGTGGGGTCGCCCTCGACCATCCGGCGATGCAGATCCCGCAGGGCCGGCATCGGCTCGACGCCGAGCTCCTCACTGAGCAGTTTCAGCACCGCCCGGTGGGTGACGAACGCCTCGGCCCGCAGCCCGGCCTGGTAGAGAGCCAGGATGTGCAGCTCGCGGAGCCGCTCCCGGAACGGGAACTCCTGGATGGCCCGGGGGAGCTCGGCGATGACCTCGGTGTGGCGTCCCGCTTCCAGCTCGGCGGCGAATTGGGCCTCGATCACGGCCGCGCGCAGGTAGGAGAGCCGGCTGCGCTGGGCCTGCGCCCATTCCCCGCTCAACCCGGCCAGCGGCTCGCCGCGGAACGTCTGCAGGGCCTGCCGCGCCCGTTGCGCCCGATCGCCCGCCGGGCCGGGAGCCGACAGCCCGGCGGTCAGCTCGCGGAACCGGGCCAGGTCGAAGCGATCCGGCGGGACCCGCAGCTGATAGCCGCCGGACTCGGACTCGATCTGGGCGCCGGCCGGCTCCAGCACCGCCCGGATCCGGGAGACATAGGTGCGGACCGTCTTGACCGCCCCGGCCGGGGGTTCCTCGCCCCACAGCGCCTCGACCAGGTGCCCGACCGAGGCCACCAGGCCCTCGTTCAGCAGGATGGCGGCGAGAACCGTGCGTTGCTGCGGCGGCCCGAGCCTGAGCCGGCGGTCGCCGGCCCAGGCTTCCACCGGGCCGAGCACGCCGAACGACACGTTCGTAACCATGGCGGGGAGTATTACGTTTCGATTGCCGGGCCCACCACAGCCTGTGTCGCGCGACACGCGAAGTGCGGCAGTCCGCCGATGCGCCGCCTGCGGCACGGCGTCGGGCAAAGGCGTCTTCGCGGTACGCACCGGAGGCCTCGCCCGCGCGTCCGCTCAGCGTCTGGCGCGGCCGGCCGGCGGATCGTGACCTTGCGGGACGGGAGCGCACCCGGATCGAGGACGCCAGTGATCGAAAACGGCCCCGGCGAGTCCGCCGGGGCCGTCGTGACAGGGTGGAGCCGGGTCAGCTCTCGGTGATCTGGATCGGGGCGGCGGTGAGCTTGTCGCAGCTGACGAAGGCCAGGTCGATCGTCACGTTCGTGAACCAGAGGATCGGCAGGGTCAGCGGCGGCGGCTGCTCCGGGGTGAAGGTCACCGGGATGACGCCGAACAGGTTGCCGGTGAACTTCGGGGTGTAGAAGCGGACGGTGCCCGTCGTCGTCAGCTTGGCGCTCTTGATCGTGGTGGTGCCACCGCCCGGCTCGGCGATCGTGAGGCTGAACGGCTCGTTGATCGCCTCCTGCATGTTGAACTGCAGCGACTTGATCACGCCTTTGGCGGTGGGGACGTCCGCCACGCCCTCGTAGGTGGAGTTGATCATCGTCAGCGAGCTGACCTTCATGACGCCCGGCTTGATCGCCGAGCGGGGGATGCCACCGTCGTCGGCGATCTTGCCCTGCTGGCGGGCGCCGAGGCACGGGATGATGTCGTCGCTGGAAGCGGGCGCGCTGCTGGCGGTCGTCCTGCTGGGGGTGACCCCGGCGGACGGGGCCGTGGCGCTGGCGCCGGCGGCCGGCGCGGTGGCCGTCGTGGTGGTGGTCGGCTCCGCGGCGGCCGAACCGGTCGCCGACGCCGACGGCGACGCGCTCGGAGTGGACGACTCCTCGTCGTCGCCGATGCCGAGCAGGTTGCCGAGGCCGTCGACCACGTCCTGGACGCCGTCGAGGAGTCCGCCGCTCTCCTCTTCCGCGGCGGCGGCCGCCGAGGCGGACGCACTGGCGGAGGCCGCGGTGGTCGCCCCGTCCTTGTCGTCGTCCTTGGCGGCCGGCGCGGTGGTCGCGGCCTTGCCGTCGGTCTTGTCGCCGGTCTTGGCGGAGGACGACGCCTTGGCGGCCGCCGACGACGGCGCGCCCGCGGACTTCGAGGTGGCGGGAGCCGAGATCGAGGGCAGACCGGCCGGGCACTCGTCGTCGGCGCTGGCGGGCAGGCGGCTGCCGACCAGGAACGTGCCGCCGACGAAGGCGGGCACCAGGATCAGGGCGAGCGCCTTGCGGTTGAGCCCCCGGCGCGGGCCGGGCAGGTCACCGTGCGGGCCTTCGGCGGGGTCCGCCGGGGCCGGGGCCGCGCTGCGCGGCTCCTCGAAGCCGGGGAGGATGCTCGGGTCGCTGACCGCGGGAACAGGCTGGTGCGGGCGGTCGTCGTGCCCGGCGACCTGGATCTGCTGCGTGGTCTCACCGGGAGCGTCCTCGGGGTGACCACCCTGCGGGCCGGCGAACTGCGGCGGGCCGGAGAACTCGGCCGGGCCCTGGAGCTTGTTGCCGGGCGGAGGCGCCTGCTGCGTCCAGGCGATGGTCAGCGCGCCGCCGACGATGCCGAGGATCATGCCGATGAACCAGCCGCCGAGGTTCAGGCCGATGAACGAGTAGAGCGCGGCGAGCAGCCCGATGATGCCGTAGAACATGCGCTGCGCCGGGGAGAACCAAGCGAGCACACCGGAGATCAGCATCAGGACCGGCAGGACGTAGGAGAGGAAGCCCTGCGGGCCGATGTGAATCTCGATGTTGGCGAGATCCATGTTCGAGCTCCAGAAGAGCTCCAGGCCCGACAGCACGAGGAACAAGCCGCCCCAGAAGGGCCGCGCCCGCCGCCACCGGCGGAACTTGCTCCAGAAATCGTCCGTCGCCACTCGTCCTCCACAAACGTTCTTCAACTCAGAGCAAAGGGTGGGGCTCGCGGAAGGTGCCGCGAGCCCCGATGGAGCTAGATCAGTAGCACTCGTTGCCGTCGCCGGTCAGCAGCCGCAGGCTCATGCCGGTCAGCTTGAACGTCGAGGCCGACGTCGAGTAGGCCGTCTGCTTGAGGTTGTGGATGGTGACGTGGTCCGCCTGCTGGCCGAAGCCGCCGACGGTGTCGCCCTTGGCGTCGCCGGCCTTGTTCAGCGTGGTGGCGTCGCGGCCGATCTCGATCTTGGTGAAGGTCGCGTCACCCGACAGCTCGGTCATGCCGATCAGCAGGTTCGTCGCCTCGACCTTCTGGGCGTCGCTCGCGCTGTCCGGAACGTCCTTCGCGGCCCGGATCTGCAGGGTGATCCGGCCGAGCGGGGTCACCTGCGAGACCGACTGGCACAGGTCGGTGATGGTGGCCGAGCCGATGCCGGACATGGCGGCCGGCTTGACCGAGCCGCCGCCGGTCGGAAGGGCGCTGCTGTACTGGGTGAAGCCCTCGCCCTCGAGCGTGTCGGCCGACAGCTTGAACTGCTGGCCGGAGATGGCGAAGTTCGCGGCCAGCGCGCCCGTGCTCAGCGCGACAACCAGGCCACCCGCCACGGCGGCGGGAACGCCCACCGCGACGGCGAACCGGCGCCAGTTGGTGCGTCCGGCGGCCGGAACGCTCTGCGAATCCTCCACGGATCCTCCTATAGAAAAGTGATGACGGCTCAGACGGTCACACTGTCAACGGCTCGCATCGACGGGCGGCACTGGCCAACCGGCGACAGTGAGGCGAGTCGATGCCGTCGTCGTAACGTTCGGGAAATGTTGCCGCTCCTGCACGGTGACTACAAGGGCCGGAGCTACTAGTCAGTAACCCGCGTCACTCGAAACCGGTCACTGTGCGTGAGGTGCCTGCCCGTGGTGTCCGGTATTCCGGCTGTAAACCCGACAATCAGCCCAGGTTCACCGATGTGGTGGTCACCACAGGTATACGCGCCATCGTTGGTTACGGATCGGTAACGAAGTCCAGAGATCTCTCAGAAATCGCTTCCACCGGCCGTTTCCCCCGCCGTCCTCGGTCACCCGGACGAGGGTGCCCTCCACCGAATGGACAGCCGGACTCATCTGCGGGCGGGAGCCTGCCGATGTGAGGAACATGACCGGTCCCGAGGAGCTCGGCCGATGAGGCTGCAGCGGCGGCTCAGCGTGGGCTTCGCCGTCCTGCTGGTGCTGTTCACGGCGTTGCTCGCGGTGCCGTTCGGGGTCGGCGCCGGGGTGCGCGAGGAGCACCAGCGGACCACCGCCAGGATCGGTGCGGCCCGCGAGGCCAACGCGGACGCTCTGCAGCGGATGACCGACGCGGAGACCGCGGTCCGCGGCTACCAGCTCAGCGGCGAGAAGCTGTTCCTGGACCCGTACGAGAGCGGGCGCAGCGCCGCGCTCGTCGCGCTGGACCGTGCCGGCCGGCAGACCCGCGACCCGCAGGCCCGCGAGCTGATCGAGGCCGAACGGCAGGCGGCCCAGGACTGGACCGGGCAGTACGCCGCGGGGGTCACGACGAGGCCCGCGGACGCCTCGGACACCCGAGCCGCGCTCGGCAAGCTGCTCTTCGACCGGCTCCGCACACTCAACGCGGCCGCCGACGACGCGATCGACGCCGAGCTGCGCGCCGAGACGGCCGGCAACCGGCGTACCGAACGGCTCCTCGGGATCGTCTCCGTCGCGCTCGTGCTGGCCGTGCTCGGCGTCGGCTACCTGCTCGTCCGGGTCAGCCGGCGCGAACTGCTGGTCCCGCTCGCCCGGGTCGGCGACACCATTCGGCGCCTGACCGGCGGGGACCTCTCGGCGCGGGCCGAGACGACGGGCGCGGCGGAACTCCGTACCGTGATCGACGCCTTGAACGATCTTGCGGCGCAGACCGAGGAGCTTCTCGCCGCGGAGCAGGCCCGGACCGCCCGCGCGTGGTTGCGCCAGGCGGTCGCCGGCGAGCTGCAGCAGGAGGAGACCGACGCGGCGACCATCGGGCATCGGGTCGTGACCCGGATCGGCGGCGCGCTCGCGGCCGACGCGGTCTACGGCGACCTGTTCGTGCCCGGCGCCGGCCGGATCCGGACGCGCTGGCCGGAGACCGCGCCCGACCTCGAGCCGGGGGTCGCGGCGGAGCTGGCCGCCGTGCCGGTCGGCCGTCCCGTCCCGTGCGGCGGCGGCC
The DNA here is from genome assembly GCF_016862095.1 of Actinoplanes cyaneus. Taxonomy (GTDB): domain Bacteria; phylum Actinomycetota; class Actinomycetes; order Mycobacteriales; family Micromonosporaceae; genus Actinoplanes; species Actinoplanes cyaneus. The sequence goes on along the minus strand of NZ_BOMH01000019.1, from coordinate 104,980 downwards.
TGGCCGTGGCGCTGGGCGGCGACAGCGAGTGCCCCGGCGGACATCTGCTGGTCGTGCGCGAGTTCCTGCCCGGCTTCACCGACCCCGAGCGGCGCCTGATGACCAGCGTGGCGCGGGAGATCGAGCGCGCGTTGCGTCAGCGCGGCGTCCGCATCCAGCAGGACCTGCTGATCAGCGAGCTGCGGATGCTGGACCAGCGCAAGGACGTCTTCATCCAGACCGTCACGCACGAGCTGCGCACGCCGCTGACCAGTATCCTCGGGTACACCGAGATGCTCGTCGACGAGGACGAGGAGCTGACGCCGATGCAGAACCGCTGTCTCGCGGCGGTCCTGCGCAACGCGCACCGCCTGCAGGACACGATCAACGACCTGCTGCTGCTGGACCGCCCGGCGACCGCCGCGGAGGCGACGGCCGAGCCGCTCGACCTGGCCGCGCTGGCCACCACCGTGCACCACGAGCTGAACGCCGCGGCGCACGCCAAGGAACTGGTGGTCACGTTCGACGCCGAGCCGTCCTGGGTCCGCGGCGACCGCACCCAACTGCAGCGGGCACTGCGCAAGCTGCTGGAGAACGCGATCAAGTTCACCGCGCCCGGCGGCAGCGTGACCTGGAGCTGCGGCGCGAACGAGCACACCGCGACGATCATGGTGACCGACACCGGCATCGGGATCCCGGCGGAGGACGTGCCCGGGCTGTTCACGCCGTTCCACCGGGCCGGCAACGCCATGGACCAGGCGGTTCAGGGGCCGGGGCTCGGCCTCGCGATCGTCCGGGACATCGTGCGCGACCACGGCGGCGGGATCGCCGTGCAGTCGGTGGTCGGGCGGGGCAGCACGTTCACGGTGACCCTGCCGACGGTCCCCGCGCCGGTTCCGGTCCCCGTGCCGGCATCCTGACCACCCGCCAGCCGTCGAGGTCCGCCGTGCGATGGGTGATCAGCAGGACGGTACGCCCACCGGCGGCCCCCAGCAGATCGCGGACCAGCGCGCCGGCGGTGTCGTCGTCCAGGTGCTCGCCCGGCTCGTCGAGGATCAGCACCCGCGCGTCGGTGAGCAGCAGCCGGGCCAGCGCGAGCCGGCGGCGCTGCCCACCGGAGAGCGCCAGGCCGTGCTCCCCGACCAGCGTGTCCAGGCCGTCCGGCAGGGTCCGCACCCAGTCCCGCAGCCGGGCCCGTTCCAGCGCGGCGAGCAGGTCGGCGTCGGTCGCGTCCGGCCGGGCGATGCGCAGGTTCGCGCCGATCGTCGTGTCGAACAGGTAGGCGTCCTCCGGAAGATAACCGACGATTTCCCGTACGCGGTCGGCCGGCACCGTCCGCAGATCCGTGCCGTCCAGCGTGATCCGTCCCGCCAGCGGGTCGAGGAAGCGGACCAGCAGCGCGGCGATCGTGCTCTTGCCCGAGCCGCTCGGCCCGACGAGCGCGACGCGGGCGCCGGGCGCAAGCGTGAGATCGACGTTCTCGACCGCGATCCGATCGGCCGTCCAGGCGGCCGTCACGCCGTCGAGACGCAATCCCGGAACCCGGCTCCCGATCGGCAACCCCGTGCACGCAGCGCCGCTCTCAACGGCCGTAACCGTCCCGCCCCGTCCCCGGCTGGCGCTCAGGGGTGTGTCCGGTCCCCGGTTGCACCCCTGGGGACCAGCCGGGGCGGTGCCCGGCGTGCGGCCTGGTGCGGGTTGGCGGCTGGCTTTCCGGGGTGTGTCCGGGTCCTCGTTACACCCCTGAGGGCCAGCCGGTAGGGGGACGGACCAGATCTCGGTGAGGCGGCGCAGCGACTCGCGGGCGGTGGCCCAGCGCTGGGCGGCGGCGGGGAGCGGCCCGGCGATCTCGAAGACCGCGAGGGGAGTGAGCACGACCAGGGCCAGCAGCTCGCCGGGGAGGGCGCCGGCCCGGACGGCAGCGGCGCCGACGAGCAGACCGGCCAGCACGGAGATCCCGGTGCAGAGGACGGTCACGGCGGCGCCCAGCCCGGCCGTCGCCGCGGACGTCTTCGCGGCCGCGGTCAGCCGGCGGTCCAGGGCGGCGAGCCGCTCACGCTCGCAATCGACCGCCTCGTACGCCGTCAGATCCGCCATCCCGTGCACGAGGCCGACGACCCCGGTGGCGAGCGCGGCGCGCAGGGGAGCGAGCCGCCCGTCCGCCCGGCGGGCAGCCGCGCGCTGCACCAGCGGCACGACCACGCCGACGATCAGCAGCGTGCCGGCCAGGGCCAGCCCGGCGACCGGCACGAGCGCGCCGACCACCAGCACCGACGCGAGCCCGGTGACCGCCGCCACGGCGTAGGGCAGCAGCACCCGGGTGACCAGGTCGAGCACCGCGTCCACGTCGGAGGCCAGGCGCTGGGCGAGGTCGGCGCGGCGGAAGTCGGCGAGCCCGGCCGGGGCGAGCACCTCCAGCCGTTCGTAGAGGCGGACCCGCACGTCGGCCAGGACGCGGAAGGCGGCGTCGTGCCCGAGCAGCCGTTCCAGGTAGCGCAGCACGCCCCGGCCCAGCCCGCACGCGCGCACCGCGACGATCGCCACCATCAGGTGCAGGATCGGCGGGTGCAGCGCGGCGCGCGAGATCAGCCAGGCGGAGACGGCGGTGAGCGCCACCGCGGACCCGGCCGCGCCGGCGCCGGCGAGCACCGCCAGGGTGAGCCTCGCCGAGGCGGGGCGAATCAGCGCGTACGTCGTCACGGGTGCCCCACGGGGATGCGGCCGACCTCGATCACCCGGTCGGCGAGACTGATCAGTTCCGGCCGGTGGGCCGCCATCAGGACGGTCCGGCCGCGCGCCAGCTCCCGGATGGAGGTCATCACCCGCGCGGCGGTGACCTCGTCGAGGTTGGCGGTCGGCTCGTCGAGCAGCACGATCGGCGCGTCCCGCAGGAACGCCCGGGCGATCGCGACCCGCTGGCGCTGCCCCGCGGAGAGCCCGGTCCCGGCATCCCCGAGGAGCGTGTCGTAGCCGTCCGGGAGCCCGTCGGCGAACTCGGTGACCCCTGCCGCCAGCGCCGCGGCGCGCAGGCCGGGCGCCCGGGAAGTGGCGCCGAGGGTGAGGTTGTCGCGCAGGGAGGCGGCGAGCAGGTGCGGCCGTTGCGGGACCCAGGCGATCCAGCGCCGCCACACCTCGAGGTCCAGCTCGGCGAGCGGCACGCCGCCGACCGTGACCTGCCCGGACGCCGGCGTGACGAAGCCGAGCAGCACGGACAGGACGGTCGACTTCCCGCAGCCGGACGGCCCGGTCAGCGCCACGACCTCGCCGGGCTCGATCGTCGCGGACAGGCGCAGGGCGGGTTCGGCGCGGCCGGGATAGCGGACCTCCACGCCGGAGAAGACGATCGGCCCGGAGACCGGCGTCCGCGCTCCGGAGGACGGGACGGGCGTGTCCAGGATCGCGAAGGCCTCCTCGGCGGCGGCCATCCCCTCCGCGCTGGCGTGGTAGTTCGCGCCGACCTCGCGCAGCGGCCGGTACGCCTCCGGCGCCAGGATCAGCACCAGCAGCGCGGTCTCCAGGTCCAGGTGCCCGGCGACCAGCCGCAGCCCGATGCCGACCGCGACCAGGGCCACCGACAGTGTGGCGAGAAGTTCCAGGACCAGGGAGGACAGGAACGCCGTCCGCAGCGTGCGCATGGTCGCCGCACGCTGCTCGTCGCTGATCCGCCGGATGATCCCGGCCTGCGCCTTGGCCCGCCCGAGCAGCTTCAGCGCCGGCAGCCCGGCCACCACGTCCAGGAAGTGGTGCGAGAGGCGGGCGAGCAGGCGGAACTGGCGGCGGTTCTGCGCTTCGGTGTGCATCCCGATCAACGCCATGAACAGCGGGATCAGGGGCAGGGTGACGGCGATCGTGACGGTCGCGGTCAGGTCGGCGGGGATCAGGCGGGCGAGGACGATGGCGGGGACGAGCAGGGCCAGGACGAGCTGCGGGAGGTACTTCGCGAAGTAGCCGTCGAGCGCGTCCAGGCCGTGCGTGACCAGGGCCGCCACCTCACCGGCCGGGCGCTGCCGGCCCGGGCCGAGCGCGGTGAGGTGGGCGACGAGCCGGTCGCGCAGCTCGCTCTTGACCGTTGCCGCCGAGCGGGCCGACGCCAGCTCCTGCAGCCAGGCGACCCCCGCCCGGGCGGCGATCACGAATGCGAGAGGGACCCACGCGGGGCTGTCTCCGTGGAGGAAGACCGCGGTGATCGTCTGCGCGAGGAGGGTGGCCTGGGCGACGAGCAGGGCGGCGTGGACCGCCCCGAGGGCGACGGTCGCGGCCAGGTACGGCCGCGTGCTCCGGCCGTACGCCAGCAGCTTGGGGTTGATCGGTCTCATGCGGGGATGTCACCGAGCGTGAGGCGCTTGCGGAAGACCCAGTAGGTCCAGCCCTGGTAGAGCAGCACGATCGGGGTGAAGAAGACCGCCACCCAGGTCATCACCCGCAGCGTGTACGGCGTCGAGGACGCGTTGTGCACGGTCAGGCTGAACGCCGGGTCGAGCGTCGACGGCATCACGTCCGGGAACAGCGTCACGAACAGCGCGGCGACGGCCAGCAGCAGCGTCGCGGCGGTGGCCGTGAACGCCCAGCCCTCCCGCCGTGCCCGGGTCAGCGGGATCGCCGTGACCAACGCGATCGCGGCCAGCGCGGAAAGCGCGATGCCCCAGCCGTCGGCGTGCGCGAACCCGGTCCAGGCCAGGAAGCCGGCCGCGACCGGCACCGCCACCAGCGCCGTGGTCTCGGCGATCTGCCCGGCCTGCTCGCGCATCGGGCCGTCCGTCTTGAGCGCCAGGAAGACCGCGCCGTGCAGGGTGAACAGCACGAGCGTGGTCAGGCCGCCGAGCAGCGCGTACGGGTTGAGCAGGTTGACGAAGCCGCCCGCGTACTCGTGGTTCGCGTCGATCGGCACCCCGCGCAGGATGTTGCCGAACGCGACGCCCCACAGGATCGCCGGGATCAGGCTGCAGACGAAGATCGCCGTGTCCCAGCGCTTCTTCCAGGCGGCGCCGTCCCGCTTGCCGCGGTACTCGAAGGCCAGGCCGCGCACGATCAGCGCGACCAGGATGATCAGCAGGGGCAGGAAGAAGCCGCTGAACAGGGTGGCGTACCACTCGGGGAAGGCCGCGAAGGTGGCGCCGCCGGCGACCAGCAGCCACACCTCGTTGCCGTCCCAGACCGGGCCGATCGTGTTGATCGCCAGGCGGCGGGAGCGGTCGTCCCGGCCGACGAACGGGAGCAGGATGCCGACGCCGAAGTCGAACCCCTCGAGCAGGAAGTAGCCGGCCCAGAGCACGGCGATCAGCAGGAACCAGACAGTGGTGAGATCCATGATGTCCTCAGTACGCGAAAGCCAGTGGCCGGTCGTCGGCCTCGTTCTCGACAGGGATGTCCGGGGCTCCGGCGCGGGCGTACTTCAGGAACAGTCCGACCTCGATCACCGCGAGGATCCCGTAGAGCACGGTCAGCACGATCAGACCGGTCGCGGCCTCACCGGTGGAGACCGACGGTGATCCCGACTCGGACGTCTTGAACAGCCCGAAGACCGTCCACGGCTGGCGGCCCATCTCGGTGAAGATCCAGCCGAACGAGTTGGCCAGCAGGGGCATCGCCACCGTGCCGATCCCGGCGATCCACAGCCAGCGGCTGCGCGCCCGGCGCTCGCCGCGGTTGAACCAGAGCGCGGCCAGGGCGACCAGCATGGCGAGCCCGCCGAAGCCGATCATCAGGCGGAACGACCAGTAGGTGACCGGGACGATCGGGGTGTAGTCGCCCTCGCCGTACTGCTGCTCGTACTGCGCCTGCACGTCGTTGATGCCCTCGACCTCGCCGGACGGGCTGCCGGTGGCCATGAACGAGAGCAGCGACGGGATCCGTACGCTCCAGACCTCTTCCTTGCCGTCGAGCGAGCCGATCGTGAAGACCGAGAACGACGCCGACTCGGTGTTGCGGTAGAGCGCCTCGGCCGCCGCCATCTTCATCGGCTGCTGCTCGGTCATCACCCGGGCCTGCACGTCACCGGTGATCAGCACGCCGGCCCCGGCGATCAGCACCACCCAGGCGCCCAGCCGCAGCGACGGCCGGAAGACCTCCTCCTGGTTGCCCTTGCGCAGATGCCAGGCGGAGACCGCGAGCAGCAGCGCGCCGGCGGTGAGGAAGCAGGCGGTCAGCGTGTGCGGGACCGTGACCAGCGTGGTCTTCTGGGTCAGCACCGCGCCGATGCTGGTCAGCTCGGCCCGGCCGTCGCCCATCCGCCAGCCGACCGGGTGCTGCATCCAGGAGTTCGCGGCCAGGATGAAGTAGGCCGACAGCATCGTGCCGATCGACGCGGTCCAGATCGTGGCCAGGTGCAGCCTCTTCGGCAGACGGTCCCAGCCGAAGATCCACAGGCCGAGGAACGTGGACTCCAGGAAGAACGCGAGCAGGCCCTCCATCGCGAGCGGGGCGCCGAAGATGTCGCCGACGAACCGTGAGTAGTTCGACCAGTTCATCCCGAACTGGAACTCCTGCACGATGCCGGTCACGACCCCGATCGCGAAGTTGATCAGGAAGAGCTTGCCCCAGAACTTCGTGGCCCGCAGGTAGTGCTCCTTGCCGGTCCGGACCCAGGCGGTCTGCAGGCCGGCCACCAGGGCCGAGAGTCCGATCGTTATCGGAACGAAGATGAAGTGGTACACGGTGGTGATGCCGAACTGCCACCGCGAGAGGTCGAGCGAATCCACCTGAGATCCTTTCCGCAACGTCGATGAGAGCCTTGACCAGCCGGAACCTGTCGATCAGGGCCAAAGGTCCCGAGGAACGGCCGCGGAAGGTCCCGGGCTGCGACGGCCGAAAAGAAAGCCTCGACCGGAAACACACAGCGCGTAGCGTGCGAACGTGGATCTGCACACGGTCACCGAAGTGGTCAGCCCCGCCGCGCCCGGCATGTGGCGCCCCGGGGACGCCTGGCTGGGCGGGGGGACAGCGCTCTTCGGCGAGCCGCGCCCATCGATCTCGCGACTGCTCGACCTGCCGTCCGCGGGCTGGCCGCCCATCACAGTGCGTGACGACGGGCTGGAGATCGCGGCGACGTGCACCGTCGCCACGCTCTTCCGGACCCTCGGCACGTACGACGTCGTCGCGCAGTGCTGCCACGCGTTCCTGGCGTCGTTCAAGATCTGGAACGTCGCGACCGTCGGCGGGAACCTGTGCGCCGCGCTCCCGGCCGGGCCGATGATCTCGCTGGGCGCCGCACTGGGCGGGATGTGCCGGCTGCTCGACCCGTCCGGCGGAGAGCGGTTCGTGCCCGTCGCCGGCTTCGTGACGGGCGAGGGGCGGACCGTGCTCCGGGAGGGGGAACTGCTCCGCTCGATCGAGCTGCCGGCGGTGATCCCGCGGACCGCCTTCCGGCGCGGGTCGCTGCATCGGCACGGGCGTTCCGCCGTACTGCTGATCGGCGCTCTTGATCGTGACGGCGCGTTCACGCTGACCGTGACCGCGGCGACGCGCCGGCCGTGGGTCCTGCGATTCGACGAGGTGCCGTCGCCGGAGGGGCTCGATGCGGCCCTGCGGGCGATCGGCCCGTCGGACTACGTCGACGACGTGCACGGGCATCCGGCCTGGCGTGCGCACCTGACCGGGTATTACGCCGAGCAGATCAGGACGGAGCTGAGCCGGTGAGCGTGGAGATCAACGGGACGGCCCACGAGCGTGCGCCGCGGCCCGGCCAGTGCCTGCGCACCTACCTGCGGGAGGAGGGCTGCACCGGGGTCAAGAAGGGCTGCGACGCCGGGGACTGCGGGGCGTGCACCGTGCACGTCGACGGCGAGCCCGTGCACTCGTGCGTCTACCCCGCGTTCCGCGCCCAGGGCCGGTCGGTGACCACGATCGAGGGCCTGGCCTCCCGCTCCGGCGAGCTGCACCCGACGCAGCAGGCGTTCCTGGACGCCCAGGGCTTCCAATGCGGGTTCTGTACGGCGGGTCTGATCATGACGACCGCCGCGCTCACCGACGAGCAGCGCGCCGACCTGCCCCGCTCGCTGAAGGGCAACCTGTGCCGGTGCACCGGGTACCGCGCGATCGGGGACGCCGTCGCCGGGACGTGCAACGTGCGCTCGTCCGGCCCGGCGGTCGGCTCGTCGCTCGGCGCCCCGGCCGGTCCGCAGGTCGTGACCGGGAGCGCGCGGTACACCTTCGACGTGGACGTGCCGGGGGTGCTGCATCTCAAGGTGCTGCGATCGCCGTACGCGCATGCCCGGATCGTCTCCGTGGACACCGCCGACGCCCTGCGGGTGCCGGGAGTCGAGCTGGTCCTGACGCACAAGGACGCGCCGGAGCGGCTCTTCTCGACCGCGCAGCACGAGAACGTGGCCGAGGACCCGGCGGACACCCGGGTGCTCGACGACGTGGTCCGGTTCACCGGGCAGCGGGTGGCCGCGGTCGTCGCCGTCAGCGAGGCGGCCGCCGAGGAGGCCTGCCGGCGGCTGCACGTGCGGTACGAGATCCTGCCGGCCGTGCTCGACCCGAAGTCGGCGCTGGCCGCTGACGCGCCGCTGGTGCACGGGGACAAGCAGGACGACAACCTCGTGGGGGAGTTGCACGCGTCGCTCGGGGACGCCGACGCCGGGTTCGCGGCGGCCGACGAGATCTACGAGGCGACGTTCCGGACCCCGCGGGTGCAGCACGCGGCGCTGGAGACGCACGGGGCCGTCGGCTGGCTGGACGAGGACGGACGGCTGGTCATCCGGTCGAGCACCCAGACGCCGTTCCTGACCCGGCGGGCGGTGGCCTCGCTCTACGACCTGCCGCCGGACCGGGTGCGGGTGCTGGCCGGGCGCGTCGGCGGAGGGTTCGGCGGGAAGCAGGAGATGCTCGCCGAGGACCTCGTCGCGCTGGCCGTGCTGCGCACCGGACGGCCGGTGAAGTGGGAGTTCACCCGGCCGGAGCAGTTCTTCGGCGCGACCACCCGGCATCCGTTCGAGGTGACCGTCAAGGCGGGCGCCGCGCGGGACGGGACGCTCACCGCGATGCAGCTCTCGGTGCTGGTGGACACCGGGGCCTACGGGAATCACGGTGCCTCGGTCATGTTCCACGGGTGCCACGAGTCGGTGGCGGTCTACAAGTGCGCGAACATGCGGACGGATGCCCGGACCGTCTACACCAACACCGTTCCGGCGGGGGCTTTCCGGGGGTACGGGCTGGGACAGGTGACCTTCGCGGTCGAATCGGTGCTGGACGAGCTGTCCCGGAGAATCGGCATGGATCCGGTCCTGTTCCGCGAGCTGAACGTCGTTCGGGACGGGGACGATCTGACCGCGCCGGGTGACCACGTCGACGACCTGGGAATCGCGTCCTACGGGCTGGACCAGTGCCTGGAGAGGATGCGAGCCTGCCGCGACACCGCTGACACAGCGCCCGACGGCTGGCTGGTCGGGGAGGGGATGGCGATCGCGATGATCGCCGCGGGCCCGCCCGGTGGGCACTTCGCCGACGCGACGATCCGGGCGCTGGGCTCGGGACGGTTCGAGCTGTCGGTGGGAACCGCGGAGTTCGGGAACGGGAGCACGACCGTCCACGCCCAGATCGCGGCCGACGAGCTCGGCACCACCCCCGACAAGATCGTGATCCGGCAGTCCGACACCGACGTGGTCCGGCACGACACCGGCGCGTTCGCCTCCACCGGAGTCGTGGTGGCGGGGGAGGCGGTGCTCCGGGCCGCGCGGGACCTGCGCGTCACCGGCGGGGAGGCCGGACACGGGCACTTCGACGGCACGCCGCGGTCGGTGGCGTTCAACGCGCAATGGTTCCGCGTCGCCGTCGACCCGGCCACCGGTGAACTGCGGATCCTGCGCAGCGTGCACAGCGCCGACGCCGGGACCGTCATGAACCCGCTCCAGTTGCGCGGGCAGATCGAGGGCGGCGTGGCGCAGGCGCTCGGCGCGACCCTGAGCGAACACCTCGACCTCGACGCCACCGGTGCGGTCACGACGACGACCTTCCGGCAATACCACCTTCCGACGTACGCGGACACGCCTGCCACCGAGGTCCACTTCGCCGCGACCCGGGACGCGATCGGGCCGCTCGGCGCCAAGTCGATGAGCGAGAGCCCGTACAACCCGGTCGCCCCGGCCCTGGCCAACGCCCTGCGCGACGCCATCGGCCGCCGGATGACCGAGATCCCGTTCACCGCCGACCGCATCTGGCAGGCCATGCATCACCGGTGAGGTCACCTCGTCCGGCCGGAGTCCGCGGGCCGATCTCAGCGGCGCATCGTTCGCGCTCCGGTGAGGCGTCGCAGCAGCTCCGGGTCGCCGCCGACCACCACCGGGTTGCCGACCTGTTCCAGCATCGGCAGGTCGGAGACGTGGTCGCCGTACCCGAAGCACTCCCGCGGATCCACTGACGGGTACCGGGCGAGCACGTCCCGCACGGCGGCGCGCTTGCCCTCGCCGATCACCGGGTCACCGAGGATCTCGCCGGTGAAGCGGCCGCCCGAGACCTCCTGCCGCGTGCACACCAGGCCGCTCGCGCCGACCGCCTCCGCGAGGGGCGCGAGCACCGCCGGGAAGGAGCCCGACACCAGCAGGATCGGCTCGCCCCGCGCTCGGTGGCGGGTCAGCGCCGCCACGGTCGCCGTGACGAAGAAGTCCGGGCTCGCCGCCTGCTCGGCGTACCAGCGGCGGCCCCACCGGTGCACCTCGTCGCTGTGCTGCCCCGCCCACGCCCGGTAGTAGCGGCGGTTCGCGAGCTCCCGTGGTGCGCCGGCGCCGACCAGGTCCTCGAGGTCGCGCCGCACCGCCGTGGCGTGGCGCTCCCCGGCCGGCCCGTCCCGCCGCGCGAAGTAGTAATCCAGGAAGCCGAACATGCTCTTCTGCCTGATCAGCGTCTCGTCCACGTCGCTGAACACCAGGCGCCGGGGCGGCGGCGCGGCTCTCACCACGGCTGCGCGTCGCCCAGCGCGGCGGCGTACGCCTGCGCGGCGGCCGCCGGGTGCAGTGCCGCGTGCCCGGCCACCGTACGGATGTCACGCCAGGCGCGGTGCAGCGGGTGCGGTGCGGCCACCGACGCCATGCCGCCCGCGTCGAGCAGGCGGTCGGCCACCGCCAGCAGAAGCCGGACGGCGGCCGCGGCGTCCCGGCGGTTGCCGGCGGTGGCGAGCTCGCCGGCGGGGCCACGGTCGGCGCGGCGGGCCGCGCGGGCGAGCAGCATGGCGGCCGCCTCGATCTCGGCCGCCGACGACGCCAGGACCATCGCGGCGGCGGGCTGCTCGCCGGCGGACCGGCCGGCCTGGCGCCGCCAGCAGGACAACGCGTGGCGTGCCGCGCCCAGCGCCGGCGCCGCGAGCAGCACACTCCCGGGCAGGTGGGCCGGAACCCGATGGCAGCGGGCCGCGCCCGGCTCGCCGTCGCCCCGCAGGATCGCGGACAGCGGCACGCTGCGGTGCTCCGGCACGAACGTCTCCTCGAGGGACACGCCGTGGCTGCCGGTCCCTCGCAGTCCGAGGCTGTCCCAGTCGTCGGCGACGCGGACGGCGGCACGCGGCACGGCGAACACGCGGACCGTCGCGGCATCCTCCGGCTCGGGCGCGCCGAGCAGCACCCATTCGGACCACTCGACGCCGCTGACGTGGTCCCAGCCGCCGTGCACCGTCCAGCCGCCCGCCGTACGCCGGCAGCCGCCGTCCCGCGGTCGCAGTCCCGCCGCGAGGCGCACGTCCGGGCCGGCCGCCCACACGTCGGCCCGCCCCCGCTCCGGCAGGTAGGAGGCGTACCGGCCGTGCGTCGCCCACAGCGACGTGCACCAGGCCGTGGCGGCGCAGCCGGTCGCCAGCTCGGTGACGGCGGTGAACAGAGCCGCGCACGACCCCTCCCGGCCGCCCCACCGGCGGGGCACGAAGTGCCGCACGAGGCCGGCCGCGGTCACGGCGTCCACCACCTCGGCGGCCAGTCGTCGCCGCCGGTCGGTGTCGGCCGCCCGCGAGGCCGCCAGCGCGGTGGCGGTCAGAACCGCGCCGGTGACCGGAGGTGGTTGCGCGATCACCGTGCGAGTGCGTAAAGAGGCTCGGCCGGTGCGCATGGGCTCCTCCACGGTCGGATGACGGACGACGACGGCCGGCTCAGGCAGCCGACCACACCGAGCGCGTGGTGGCCACCGTCGCCCGGGCCTGCTCGACGTCGACGGTGAGCGGGATCCGGTGGGGCGAACCGGTGTTGCCGTGCGGGGACCGCACGACCAGTGCCGTCGGCTGGTCCAGCTCGATGAAGGTGGTGAACGTCGCGTCGAAGGCGGTGAGCGACCACGCCCGGTCGTCCGCCGGTCCGGCGTGGGCCACGAAGTGACCGATCTGGCGTACCGCTTCCATGAGGCCCATGAGCGGGACGTGGTCCACCGGATGATCGAACAGCGAGGGGTGGCTCTGGTCGAGCAGCAGCCGCCACCCGTCGCCGGCCGGGTCCCGGCCGACGACGACGTCCTTGGCGCGCAGCCGGCCGACGTGCGCCGCGGGCTCCCGCCGCACGGGCGGGACGGGCGGGCCGGCCGGCGCGAAGTCGGTGCGCCGGCGCAGGATCCGGTACTGGCGCTCCCCGAGCACCGCGGCGCTGATGTGCCCACGTCCGCAGACGTGGCCGTCGACCGAGAGCACCACGTCCACCCGGAGCCGGCGGCGGCGCCGGTCGAGCCAGGTCCAGCGCGCGTCCAGCAGGGCCGCCGTGGGCTCGTCCCGCACCAGCAACGGCCCCGTGTCGGTCAGCTCCCACGCGATGTCGCGGCCGGTGAAACGGCTGCCCAGGGGCACGCCCTGATGCCGGTGCGCGAGATAGACCATGGCCTGCCTGATCGTCTCGGCGAACAGCACCGGATCGGTGCCGCCGCCCGCGGTGGGGTGGTAGAACGCATGGTCGCGGGGCCACTGGGCGCCGACGAGGTAATGGTCGTCGCCCTGGACGACCGCGTCGGTGACGAACACCTCGGCGATGGCGGCACGGTGGACCAGCTGCCGGGGAACCGGCTGGTCGAAGGAGAGTCCGGACGAGCGTGCGCCGTCGGCTGTCAGGAGGCGGATCGGCTCGGGCATGTACTGGAACTCCTGTCGGGGCGCAGTATCGACATGGCCGTGGCTGACGCCGTCTCGAAACTAACGTCCTCGCGCGGGCGTTAGCTACGGTGTGCGCGGTTCACACATGTAGCGATTCACGTCGACATTCGAGGGGGTGCGATGGAGCCGTCCGGCACCGGTCGCATGGCGGCGCCGCGGCCTCGCGCGGCGATCGGCAGCCCGAAACAGCAACGGGCCGCGCACACCCGGGCGCAGATCCTCCAGTCGGCCGCCGTCGCCTTCGCGGACAAGGGCTTCCCCCAGGTGACCATGCTGGACGTCGCGCAGTTGGCCGGCGTGACCAAGGGCGCGGTCTACTTCCACTACGCCAACAAGGAGGCGCTGGCCGTGGCGGTAGTGGAGACGTTCTACCGGCGCCTGCAGGAGCTGGTGGCCGAGGCGGACGAGGGCGAGGGCCCGCTCGCCGAGCTCGTCGGCTTCCTGCTGCGACTGTGCGCCGCGTTCCGGCGCGACAAGCTCGTTCAGGCCGGTGCCCGGCTGCAGATCGAGAATGCCCTGATCGGCGTGCCCCTGCCGACGCCTTACCAGGACGTCACCGAGGTCGTGGTGAGCGCGCTGAGCCGGGCGGCCGACCGCGGGGACCTGCCCGGCCGGCCGCCACCCGAGGCGTTCGGCAGGGTGCTGGTCGCCGCGGTCTTCGGCGTGCAGCACATCTCGTGGGTGCTCGCGGACCGGGCCGACCTCGCCGACCGCATGCTGGAGGTGATCCGCGCGCTGCTCCCGGAGGCGATGCCGCACGCCGAGCGCATGGCCGCCCGTCTGAGCTGAGCCGCCGCCGGCCCGAGCTGCGCCGCCGCCCGCTTGAGGTGAGCTGCCGCCCGCCTGAGCTGCGCCGCCGCCCGCCGAGGTCAGGCAGCCGGCGGCCGGACAGCCGGGAAGCCGTGCCGGCGGGCGACCACGACGACCACCAGAACCGGCGCGAGCAGCAGCAGCACGCTGACCGGGAACGAGCCCGCGCCGAGGGTCTCGAGCAGCACACCGCCGATGATCCCGCCCCCGGCCATGGCGACGTTCCAGAGCGTCACCAGCATGGCCTGCGCGGAATCCGCGGCCTCGCCGCCCGCGTCGGCGGCAGCGGTCTGCAGCAGGGTGGGCACACCGCCCCAGCCGAGGCCCCAGAGCGCGGCCGCCACGTAGACGAGAGCGTGGCTTCCGGCCATGGTCGCGAGGATCGCCGCGGCGACCGCGACCAGCAGCACGCTGGCGATGGTCAGCGTGCGCAGCCGGCGGTCGATGTGGGCGCCGGTGAACCAGATGCTCACCAGCGAGACGACGCCGAACGTCAGCAGCACCGCGTCGGTGGCGTCGGCCATGCCGACGTGCTGCAGGAACGTGGAGACGTAGGCGTACAGGACCGTGTGCGCGAGCACGAAGACGAGCGTGACCACCAGCACCGGTACGACCCCGGGAACGGTGAGCGCGCGCAGCATGGGTGCCCGGGCGCCGGCGCGCTGCCCGGCGAAGTCGGGGACGGCGGCGGTGATCCAGGCCAGCAGCACCAGCGTCAGCGCGGTCATCGCGAGGAACGCCGCGCGCCAGCCCAGCGTCTCGCCGACGAAGGCGCCCGCCGGGACACCGAGGGAGAGCGCGACGGGTATGCCGGCCATGGCGACGGCGATCGCCTTGCCCTGCAGGTGCGGCGGTGCCAGCCGGCGGGCGTAGCCGGCGAGCAGGGCCCAGGCGAGCCCGGCCGCCACGCCGGCCAGGAACCGGGCCACCATGGTCAACGCGTAGTGCGAGGACACGGCGGTGATCGTGTTGGCGACGGCGAACGCGGCCATCGCGGTGAGCAGCAGGCGTTTGCGCTGCCAGCCGGCGGTCGCGGCGGTCAGCGGGATGGCCGTCAGAGCGGTGCCGAGGGCGTAGATGGTCACGGCCTGGCCGGTGGCCGACTCGCTGACGTGCAGACTGCCGCTCATCGCGGGCAGGACGCCGGCGGGCAGCGTCTCGGTGAGACTGGTGATGAACACCGCGGTGGTCAGTGCGAGCAGCGCGGACATCGGCAGCTTCGCGGATCGTTCCGGTGCCGGCGACTGCGGGGTCGCTCTGGTGCTTTCCGTTGCCATGCCCGGTATGCTCAAACGCTCACATAGGTGTGAAGGTCAATCCGCGCTCAGGTGAGGTGGATCACATGCGAATCGGTGAGCTTTCCGCTCGAACCGGTACATCGCGCAGGCTGTTGCGGTACTACGAGGAGCAGGGTCTCATCGTCTCGCAGCGGTGCGCGAACGGCTACCGTTCCTACGACGAGAGGCTCGCCGACCGCGTGCTGCAGATCCGCGGGCTGCTCGACGCCGGTCTGCCGACCCGCGTGATCAAGCAGATCCTGCCGTGCCTCGACAAGCCGCGCGTCATCGTGTTCTCCGATGCGACCCCGGAGATCATCGACACGCTCGGCCAGGAGCTGGACCGGATGAACCGGCGCATCGACGCCCTGGTGCGCAACCGCAACGCCGTCGCGGAGTACCTGGCGGAGGTCAGCGCACACACCCGTCGCGCGCCGGGTGCGCTGCCGCCGCCGGTCCCGGTGCCCGCCGTTCACGAGACCATCACCTCTCGTTGACATTTCCCGCTCCCCCTTCCTGTGCTGTTCACGGGCTTGATCGCCAGCGACCTGCGGTGACGCCAGGCCCGGATGGCGGCCGTTCGACCTGGTGAGAGCCCGACTTCTCAAACCGTGCCGCCGGGCCCGTGAATCTGACCTTCGCGAAGGTATTTTTCTTTCGGACACTTTGGGTACTCCGAAAGTCGCACACGGTGAGGATGTGGGTTGATGGCTGCCTCGATGCGCAGCGCGACGATCGATGCCGCAAGCGGCCAGTCGTTCGTCGAGGAGGTGTTCCGGCCGTTGCCCCGGGCGGACCAGCGCCACTGGGCCCGGACCTACCTTCGTGGACTGCTGAGCGCCCCGCACCGGGCCAGTCCCGGGCAACTCGCCGCCGCCCAGTCGCTTCCCGCCGCCACCGCTCATCGACTGCACCAGTTCGTCAACGCGAGCACCTGGGCCTGGGAGCCGGTGCGGCAGGCGCTCGCCCGGCACATCTGCTCCCGTACGACGCCGTCCGCCTGGGCGGTCACCGAACTGTTCATCCCGAGGCGGGGCCACAGTACGGTCGGCGTGCACACCACGGTGGACGGCGCCTCCGGGCGCAAGGTGCGGGGGCAGAGCGTTCTCGGCCTGTTCCTCTGCACCGAGGCGGGCAGCTTCCCGGTGAGCTGGCGGCTGCTGTTGCGTGACGCCTGGGCCGAGGATCGGCAGCGCCGGTTGCGGGCCCGGATCCCCCGCGACGTGACGGCCCGGCCGCGCTGGGCGCACCTGATGGAGTTCGTCGGTGAGGTCTCCCGGGGCCGCCTGCCCGCGCTGCCGTGGATCCTCACCTTGCCGCTGGCGCCGGCCGACGTCACCGGCGTGCTGGGGGCGCTGTCCCGCCGCCGCGTCGACGTGGTCTGCGAGACGAGTCCCGAGCAGCAGGTGTACGCCGTGAAGGGCCCCGCCGGCGCGATGAGCGTGGGCGCCCTGCTCAACCGCGAGCGTGCCCGCTCGGTGCCGGTATTCCTGAGCGCACGCGGTTCGCTGCCGGTCGAACCCCGGCGGTACCAGGCGATGTGGTGGCCGGGGGCGCCGGACGGCCGGGGATCCGCGCGGTGTGCCCTGACCAATCTCGGGCCGCGGCACGCCGGGCGCGTGCTGGCCGGCGCGGACGAGTGCTTCCGCGACGCCGCGGCCAGGATGAGCCGGCAGCTCGGCGTCGACGACTTCCGGGGGAGGTCGTTTCCCGGGTGGCATCACCACATGACGATGGCCGCGGCGGCACATGCCTTCCAGCGATTGGCGGATTGAGGCGTGTTCTGAAGTTCACGAACGCCTTGACACTCCCGCACCTGAATCGCCGTTTCTCACGTCAATCTCGAGGTGGAACCGTTGTGCCCGATGCGACGAAAGTGCTCGTTGTTGCGCAGCCAGCAGCCGCGGCGGCATTCGCCAAGGACGTCAACAGAAGACGCTATGTCATTCGCACCGCGGGCAGCGGGGCGGAGGCCCTGAACGGCCACCGGGACGTCGATTTGATTGTTCTCGGCCTGGAATTGCCGGACATCGACGGGCTCGAGGTCTGCCGTTCCATTCGCGCGGAAGGCGGCACCGCGATCATCGCCTGGGCCGGGCAGGGCGACGAGCTCGAACGCATTCTCGCGCTGAAGGCGGGCGCGGACGACTGCATCACCGCCGCCTGCGGGTGGCGCGAGTTCGTCGCCCGGGTCGAGGCCGTGATGCGACGGGTCCGGGCCCGGCCGGCCGTTCCCGAGACGATTTCGCTGCCACCGCTGCGCCTGGACCGGGTCACGCGGGATGTCCGGCTGCGTGATCAGGGCATCGACGTCACGTCGAAGGAGTTCGACCTGCTGTACACGCTGGCCGCCAACGCCGGGAAGGTGGTGTCCCGCCGGGAGCTGATGACCACGGTCTGGGGCGATCAGTGGGCCACGACGAGCCGGACCATCGACACGCACGTCAGCAGCCTGCGCGCGAAGCTCGGATGCGGGCAGTGGATCGTCACCGTGCGCGGGGTGGGCTACCAGTTCGGGCGTGGCTGCGACGAGCCGGCGGCCACGGCGGACGGCGTCGCCAGCCGGCGCAGCAGCGGATGATCCGCCTCCTTGCCCAGCACTCGCAGGGCCCACCAGGCGGCGGCCAGATTGGAACTCAGCAGCACCTGGTCGGTGTGCTCCGCCAGCGCCCGCATGGCCGGCAGCGTCGCCATCCCGGTGCCGGTGAACAGCAGCGCCGCGTCGTCGTCCAGTCGATGCCGGCCGACCTGGGCGAGGATGTCCGCGGTGGTCACCCGGTACGGGTCGAACCGGTCTCCCGCCGGCACCCGCACGACGCCCGCCACGTCGAGTCCCGCCTGCCGCCAGAACGTGCGCGACGTCTCGGTCAGCCACGGCTCGTACGGCGACACGAGCGTCAGCCGTCGGACGTCCAGCGCCTCGCAGGCGGCCAGGATCGCCTGCGTCGAGGATTGCACCGGGAATCCGGTGTGCCGGCTCAGCCGGTCGCAGAACGCCCGATCGCCGTGCGGCGAGAGCAGGTAGTGCGAGGCGCTGCAGGCCACCACCGCGGCGTCCAGGCGCATCCCGCCGAACTGGGCCAGGGTCCCCGGCAGCGCCTCGTTCCAGGACTCGAGCGTGGCGTGCAACCCGTTCGCGGCGGTGGCCGGGAACCGCGCCGCGTAGACGTGCGCGGCGGATCCGGCGAGCCGGTTGAACTCCGGCTCGGCAGTGGGATTCTCCGGCGGCACGACGACACCCAAGCGGGGCATTGCGATGAAATCCACTCTTCGTTCTCCATTCGTACCAGCCGATGTGTTGTCAGGTTATCGGTGAATCGTGGGCGAGCGGGTGTTCCTTGCATTCATTGTCCGCTTCCGGCGGTGGCTGAGGTTTCTTGACAATCCCTGACGTTCGTTTCGTTGACGTGGTCGCCGAATGCGGGAGAGAGTCGTTGAAGCCCCTTCCGCCAAGGAGAGAAGACGGTAATGCCCGAACAATTGCCGCACATTTCGGATGCGACATTGCGTGACTCCGCGCACATGGCCGGCGTCGAATTCAGCCCGAAGGACGCCGCGTACATCGCCGGCCTGCTCGTGCGCACCGGTGTCGAGCTGGTCGAGGTAGGCATGATCTCCGGGCCGTCGTCCAAGGACGAGGACCTCATCGAGGCGGTCCACGACGCCGTCGGCCCGGAACGCAGCCTGTCCCTGGTCGTCGTGCGCGACCGGCAGCAGGTGGAGACGGCGCTGGACGAGGCGCGGCGGCTGGGCGTCCGGTCGGTGATGCTGTCCATCCCGACCTCCGCCCGGCACGCCGAGCTCAAGCTGGGCTCGCCGAGCCTGAAGCTGCTGACCGTGGTGGCGCGCGCGGCCATCGGGGCGGCCAAGGACCGCGGGTTCCACGTCACGTTCAGCGGCGAGGACGGCGCCCGGACGCCGCGCGAGCGGCTGATCCCGTACGTCACCGAAGGCTTCGCGGCCGGAGCCGATCGCTTCCGGCTCGCCGAGACGGTCGCCTCGCTCTCGCCGTGGCAGATGGAGGAGGTGGTCGCCGGCCTCACCGCCATCGAGGGATCCGAGATCGAGATCCACTCACATCACATGCTGGGCATGGCGGTGGCCAACTCGCTGGCCGCCTACCGCGCCGGGGCGACGTGGATCTCCGCGACCGTGGGCGGGATCGGCGAGCGCGGCGGCAACGCCCCGCTCGCCGAGCTGCTTACCGCCCTGCGGGTCATCCACGACGATCGCCGTTTCGACCTCTCTGGCCTCACCGAGTTGTCCCGGGTCGCGCTCGAGGGCGCGCGGCTCGGCGACGCGTTCCAGCCGGGGCCCACGTCGCCGCAGGCGTACGCCTACGAGCTCGCGGGGCAACTGCTGCATCCCGACGCCTACGAGACCCTGCCGGCCGAAGAGGTGGGCAACAAGCGCGACCTGCGCGTACGGACCCGCGTCACGCCGGCCCTGGTGCAGTGGGCCCTCGCCGACTCGGGCGTCAGCGTCGACGCCGACGCGTTCACGTCCTGGCTGACCGCGCGCCAGCACCAGGCCGGTGCGCCGGCCTTGGACCGCGATGCGGTCCGCGCCGCCGCCGCCGCATTCCAGTCGCTCTGATTCCACAGGAGAACATCATGTCCACGACCGTCCTCACCGGCGTCTGCCCCGAGTGCGAGACCGACCTGACGACGCCACCGATCGTGCCCGGCGAAACGCTGTCCTGCCCCGAGTGCCTGCTCACGCTCCGGGTGGACGACATCGACGACGGCCGTCTGCGGCTGCGGATGGTCGAGGTCACGCTGCGCGACTGGGGCCAGTGATGCGCCACGTCGCCCTCGTCGCCGACCGCATCGGCTGGGAGGAGCGCCGGCTCATCGCGGCGGCCGGCGCGCACGACCTGCGCTTGAGCTGGGTCGACGACGGCGCGCTGTGTCTGGGCGCGCCGGCCGCGCCCGCCCTGGGCGACTTCGACGCCGTGATGATCCGCAGCCGCAGCTACACCCGGGGCGGCCTGATCGCCACCGCCGCCGAGGCGGCGCGCGTCCCCGTCCTCAACACGGCCGCCGCCATCCATGCCTGCGAGAACAAGCTGTCGCTGCGTGCGTTGCTGCGCGCCGCTGATCTGCCGGTGCCGGACTTCCGTCTGGTGCTGTCCCGGGCGGACTTCGCCGCCGCGCTGGCGGAGCTGCCGCTGCCGCTGGTGCTCAAGCCGGTGTTCGGCGGCATGGGCAAACGGGTCACGCTGCTGCGCGACGCCGACACCGCCCAGTCGGTCTACGACTACGTCGAGGACCTGGGACACGGCTTCGAGCAGGCGGCGCTGGTGGAGCCGTTCCTCGACGGCGGATCGTCCGTCCGCTGTTTCGTGGCCGGGCGGCAGCTGGTCGCGTCGGCGAGCTTCCGCAGCGCGGGCGGCGACTGGCGCAGCAACGCCGCGCTCGGCAACCGCCACCGCCGCGTCGCGCAGGGACCCGAGATCAGCAAGATCGTGGACGCCGTGGTGGACGTGCTCGGCGAAGGCATCTACGGCATCGACCTGTTCGAGACGCCGGACGGTTTCGTCGTCAACGAGGTCAATCACGCACCGGCGTTCCGGGCCGTCGCCGACACCAGCGAACTGGACATCCCGACGGCCGTCGTCCGCTACCTGCAGGAGGTGACCTCATGATCCGCGTCGGGGTGATCGGCGCCGCCGGGCTCGCCGGCGGAGAGCTGATCCGGCTGATCTCACAGCACCCGGAGTTGAAGCTGACGTTCCTCGGCGGTTCGTCGCACGTCGGGCAGCGCCCGGCCGAGCTGCATCCCGGTCTGCGCTTCGACCTCGGCCTCGCGGTCGAGCCGGTGCCCGACGACCTGGGCAGCCGCTGCGACGTGGTGCTGCTGGCCACGCCCGCCCCCGTGTCCGCGCGGCTGGTGGCGCGACTTGCCGACACCGTGCCGTGCCTGATCGATCTCAGCGGCGCGTTCCGCATCCGCGACCCCGAGCTGCACCACCGGTGGTATCCCGATGTGCCGCGGCCCGACGGGCTGGCCGACCGGTTCGTCTACGGCGCACCGGAACTCGTCGGCGACCAGCTGCCCGGCGCGGCGCTGATCTCGCTGCCCGGCTGTTACGCCACGGCCATCACGCTCGGGCTGGCCCCGTTGGTGTTCGGGTTGGGGCTGACCCTGCGCACGGTCGTGATCGACGGCAAGAGCGGCTCCAGCGGCGGTGGACTGCAGTTGCGCACCGCCGACCTGCACGCGTTGCGGCACGGCGCCATCGCGCCGTACGCGCCGACCGGGCACCGGCACTCGGCTGAGGTCAGCGACTTCCTGGACCGCGGGAAACCCGGGCGCGTCGGCAGAGTCGCGATGTCCGCGTACGGCGTCGCGCAGGTGCGGGGGCTGCTTGCCAGCTGCTACGTCTTCACCGACGACGACGTGGACACGCGCCTGTTGCAGCGCACTTACGTACGGTTCTACGCCGGCCACCCGTTCGTCCGGGTCCGCCGTCACGCCGAGACGCTCATCCCGGTGCCCGACCCGCAGGCGGTGCTCGGGTCCAACTACTGCGACGTGACCGCGATGCACGACCCCGACGGCGGCCGCATCGTCGTGCTGGCAGCGCTGGACAACCTCGTCAAGGGCGCGGCCGGCCAGGCGGTGCAGGCGCTGAACAAACGCTTTTCGCTGCCGGAGCAGACGGGGCTGACGATGCAGCCGCTGATGCCGGCATGAGCGCCGGCGCCCCGCTGGTGGTCAAGCTCGGCGGCTCCACCGCGCACGCGATGCCGGACGCCTGGTGGGACGACCTCGCCGCGCACGCCGCGGACCGCCCGCTCATCCTCGTGCACGGCTGGTCCAAGCCGCTCAGGCAGCTCAGGCCGCAGTATGCGCTGCCGTCAGCGGTCCTGCGCGACCGTTACGGCAACCAGAGCCGGTGGACGACGCCCGAGGTGATCGCGGACATCAAGACGGTCAGCCGCACGCTCGCCGGGCAGGTCGGCGCGCTGCTGGACGGCCGGGGGATCGGGCACACGCACGTGTTCGGCAGCGACGGCCTGGTCGCCGCCGGCGCCGGCGAACGCTGGTGGTGGCAGGGCAAGCAGCTGGTCGAGCTGGACAACCTGGTCGGGCCGATCACGACGGTCACTCCGGGCGCGGTGACGCCGCCGCGGCCGGGTCACTGCCACGTGGTGACGCCGCTGGCGCTCGACCCGGCCGGCCGCGAGGTGAACACGGACGCCGACCGGGCCGCCGCCGCTGTCGCGGGCGCTTTCGGGTCTCCCGCGCTCGTGCTCGTCACCGACGTCGACCACCTGCTGATCGACGGAAGGCCGGTGGCCCGGATCGGCGCCGGGGCCGCCGCGGACTTCCGCGACCGGGGCGCCACCGGCGGGATGCGCAAGAAGTTGCGGGCCGCCGGCGAGGCGCTGGACCGCGGCGTCGACAAGGTCGTCATCGGCAGCGCGCCGGTCTCCGAGCTGCTCGCCGAGCGTGTCGGCACGGTTCTCACCCGCAGCGGGCGAAAGGAGCAGGTCTCATGGCGCCACCTCGAGTTCTCGTGATCAACAACGGCACGCTGTCGCTGCCGCAGCTGCGGCAGCGGCTCGAAGCGCTGGGCTGCGTGACCGACGCCGTGGACGTCGCCTCGGCCCCCGGCCGGGTCGATTCCCGCTACCGGGCGGTGGTTCTGAGCGGGACGAAGGTGCGCGCCCACGACCAGGACCACTACCGGCCGCTGATCGACCTGGTGATGACCACCGACGTGCCCGTGTTCGGCATCTGCGGCGGCATGCAGATCATCGCGGTCGCCAACGGCGCGCGGCTGACGCCCGGCTCGCAGCGCGTCGGCGGGTACGAGGTCCAGGTCGACGTGCAGGACCCGCTGTTCGCCTACGTCAAGCCGACCGTGACCGTTTTCCACCGGCACACCCTGTACGTGCGGGCCGCGCCGGAAGGGTTCCGCGCCATCGGCCGGTCCGAACCGGCGCCGGTGGAGTTCCTGCGCTCGGACGACGGCCGGATCTACGGATCGCAGGCGCACCTCGAGTTCCGCCGCGACGGGATGGAGATCCTGCGCGGCTTCACCCGGCTGTTCCAGTGAACATCGATCGAAGGGTAGTGGCATGAGTTCTCCGGAAAGCGCCGAGCCGGCGTTCGTCGTCTCCCTCAACGGCAGCGGCGGCCCGCTGCGCGGCTGGGTCGTGGTGGACACGCTCGTCGACGGGCTGGCCATGGGCGGCGTCCGCATGACCGCGAACGTCACCGAGAACGAGGTGCGCGGCCTCGCCCACGGCATGACCGAGAAGTTCGTGCTCGCCGGTCTGCGCATCGGCGGTGCCAAGGGCGGCATCGTCTCCGAGGGCGGCACCGGCTCGGACGGGCAGGACCGGGAGCGGACGTTCCGCACGTTCGGCCGGACCGTGAAACCGCTGCTGCACGGCGGCATCCATCTCGGCATCGACCTGGGCGTGACCCCCGCCGACCGGGCGGTGTTCTTCGCCGAGGCCGGCTACGACCCCCGCCACCGCGCCGGTGTCGCCGACATCCCGATGGACTGGCGCACCTACTACGAGCCTCTGGTGGACTGCACCGGCCACGGCGTCGGCGTGGCTGCCGTCACCGCCCTGCAGAGCGCGCGTCGCGGCGGCGCCGCGCGCGTCGTCATCCAGGGTTTCGGCACGGTGGGCCGCGCGGTCGCCCGGTTCCTCGAGGACCGCGGCCACCACATCGTCGCGGTGGCCGACGTGCACGGCACCGTCAAGGCCGACCGGCTGCCGGTCGCCGACCTGATCGCGGTCACCGACGAGCTCGGGCGCATCGACCGGACCCGGCTGCCGCAGCACGTCACCGTGTCCGCCGAACCGGACGGCTGGCTGGACGTCGACGCGGACCTGCTCGTGCTGGCCGCGAACAAGGACGCGTTGCACGCCGACAACGCGCCACGCCTGCGGGCACCGCTGGTCGTCGAGGGCGGCAATCTCTGCTCCACCGTCGAGGCGCGGCAGAAGGTGTCCGCGGCCGGCGGCACGCTCATCCCGGACGTCGTGGCGAACGTCGGCGGAGCCGCTGCCGCGGCCCTGGCCGTCACCCGCACCGTGCCGTTCGAGCTGCCCGCGGAGGAGCGTAAGCGGTGGGTGTTCGACTGGGTGGCCGGCCGCGTCCGGCGCAACACCACCGACCTGCTGGAGATCGCCGGGGCCAGCGCCGGGGACCCGCTGCCCGAGCTGCTCGCGGCCCGGCGCCAGGAGCTGCGGTGACCGCGCCGGCCGGCGTCGTGCCGGATGCCGCGAGCGCGGCCGAGTACCGCCGGCGCGGGTGGTGGCGCGACGCCACCTTCCTCGACGACCTGCGCCGTCAGGCACGCGAACGGCCACACCGGCTCGCCGTCGCGGGGCGGCGCGTTGCCGCCGCGCACACCGACACCCTGGACTACGGCGAGCTGGCGCGGCTCACCGAGCGCTTCGCGGAGGCGCTGCACGCGCTGGACGTGCGTCGCGGCGAGGTCGTGGCCGTCCAGCTTCCGAACCGCTGGGAGATGGTGCCGCTCATCTTCGCCTGCATCCGGGCCGGCGCGCTCATCTGCCCGATCTCCCCGATCTGCCCGCCCGCCGAGCTGCGCCACCGGCTGGAGCTGACCGAGGCCAAGGTGGTCGTCACGGTGCCGGAGTGGTCCGGCGAGCCGCTGGCGTCGATCGCGAAGACCGTGGTGGACGACCTGCCCGCACCGGCCCACGTCGTCGTGGTCGACCGGGCGGACCAGGACGGCACGCTGGGGTTCGCCGGGCACTTCGTCGACGTCGCCCGGGAGGAGGACCCCCGGCTTCCCGAGTCGCGGCAGCTGGGCGCGGACGATCCGTTCGCCGTGCTGTTCACGTCCGGCACCACCGGCGAGTCGAAAGGCGTGGTGCACAGCCAGAACACCATCCACTCGGCGATCCGCGGCTACGTCGACGCGCTCGGCCTGGCCGGCGACTTCGTGGCGGCCGTCTCCACGCCGCTGTGCCACTACTCGGGGTTCGCGCAGGGCATCCTCGCCGGCGTGCTGGTCGGCGGCACGGTCGCGTTCCAGGACGAGCGCCGCAACGAGGTGCTGCTGGATCTGGTCACGCGCTACGGGGCCACGTTGCTGTACGGCCCGCCCGCGACCGTCTCCGACGTCTGTGCCTCGCAGCGCGCGCATCCGCGGGACACGCGGACGCTGCGGCACGTGGTGGTGGGCTCGGCGCCCGTGCTGCAGAGCCTCGTGGACGACATTCGTGACACGCTCGGCGCCCGCACCTACTCGCTGTGGGGCATGACCGAGAACGGCCCGGTCACGTTCACCCGGCCCGAGGAGCCGGACGACCACGCGGCGCGCAGCAACGGGCGCCCCATCGACGCCATGCGGATACGCATCGAACCGCTCGACGGCGTGGACCACGGTGTGGGCCGGCTCCACGTACGCGGTGCGTCGCTGTCGCCCGGATACCACCGGCGCGCGGACCTGTACGCGGCGGAGTTCAGCGCGGACGGCTGGTTCGACACCGGTGACCTGGCGCGCGACGACGGGCACGGCGGCATCCGCATCCTCGGCCGTGCTCGCGACGCGATCGTGCGCTCCGGCGCCGTGGCGCCGGTGACCGAGCTGGAGGCGGTCATCGGCGGTCACCCCGCGCTGCGCGAGGCGGCCGTGCTGGAGGTGCCCGGCATCCCGGGCGGCGCCGTCGTCGCCGTGGTGGTCCCCCGCCGCGCGGCCCGGCCGGCGCTCGACGAGATCCGGGCGCTCGTGGTGGCGGCCGGCCACGACCCCCGTTTCCTGCCGGAGCGCGTCGAGTACGTGGACGCGCTGCCGAAGACGCTGACCGGCAAGGTACGCAAGGCCGAGCTGCGCCGGCGCTACGCCGTCCCGGCCGGCGCGGGGGCGGTGTGAACGTGGCCGGGCCCGCGACCGTCACCATGTCGGCCACGCTGGCCGCCGACGAGGCGCTGGCCCGCCGCCGCCGTGCCGGCGAACAGGTGATCACCATGACCAGCGGCGAGATCGGCCTGCCGGTCCATCCCGTACTGCGGCGCGTGCTGGCCGAGTCGGCCGGGCAGAACGCGTACGGGCCCGTGGCGGGCGGCAGCGCGCTGCGGGAGGCGGCCGCCGGCTACTGGCGCCGGCGCGGCCTCGACACCGATCCGGGTCTGGTGGTGGCCGGGCCGGGCAGCAAACCGCTGCTCTTCGCCCTGCTGCTGGCCATCGGCGGCGACACGGTGGTGCCGGTCCCCGGCTGGGTCAGCTACGCGGCGCAGGCGCGCCTGGCCGGTGGTCAGCCCATCGGCGTGCCGATCCGTCCGGGCGAGGGCGGCGTGCCCGACCCGGTGGCGCTGCGCGAGGTGGTGACGCGGGCCCGGGCCGCCGGCCGTGATCCGCGCTGCGTGGTCGTCACCGTGCCGGACAACCCGACCGGCACGGTGGCGCACGACGGCACACTCCGCGAGCTCGGCGAGGCGGCCCGGGAGCTCGGCCTGGTGATCGTCTCCGACGAGATCTACGGCGACCTGGTCTTCGACGCGGCGGCGCCGGCCGTCTCGCCGGCCCGGTTCGCGCCGGAGCGCACCGTCACGACGACCGGCCTCACCAAGAACCTCGCGCTCGGCGGGTGGCGCACCGGGGTGGCCCGGCTGCCCGCCAACGACCTCGGTCGCGACCTGCGTACGGCGCTCGTCGGGGTCGCCAGCCAGATCTGGTCCAGCCCGGCGGCACCGGTGCAGTCGGCGGCCGCGTACGCGTTCAGCGAGCCCTCGGAGCTCACCGCGCACCTGGGTGCCAGCCGCCGCCTGCACGAGGCGGTGATCCGTGCCGTGGCCGGGAGGCTCGTCGCCGCGGGCGCGCTGCTGGCGCCGGTGCGCGCCACCTGTTACCTCTACCCGGACCTGGAACCGCTGCGGGCGCGGATCGCCCGCCGGCACGACGTGCACACCGGCGACGGCCTGACCCGCCTGTTGCTCGACCGTTACGGGATCGGCGTGCTGCCGGCGAGCGCGTTCGGCGAGCGGGCCGAGCCGCTGCGGCTCCGGCTGGCGACCAGCCGGTTGTACGGCGACACCGACGAGCAGCGCTGGGCCGCGCTCGCCGCCGACGACCCGCCGAGCCTGCCCTGGATCCGGTCCGTCGTGGACCGGATCGAAGAAGTCGTCGCCGACCTTGCCGGGCCGGCCGATCCGTACCCCCGCTGAAAGGGCGAACGCATGTCCATCCTGTTCCAGAGCGAGTACCGGGGCGAGCACCACGTGGGCTTCGCCGTCCCGGCCGAGGGCGACGACGTCACCCTGCACCGGGTCTCGCGGCAGCGTCTGTACGACGCGATCCTGGCGTCGGGCGACCTGCCGGCGCTGCCCGCGATCCTGGCCGAGGGCGCGCCGACCGTGACGGTGCCCGCGGATGATCCCGGGCTGCGCCTGTTCCCGCCGCTGCTGCCGGGCGCCGAGGACCGTGCGCTGGTCAGCGGCTTCATGGGTACGCACAAGTCCAAGCCGGCCGAGTTCGACCCGCCCAAATGGTTCTTCAAGGGTCTCGGGCCGTGGCTGCGGCTGCCCGGTGAGACGCTGGCCGTGCCGGCGGCGCCGGTCGCGCTGATCGAGGAGCCGGAGGTGGTACTGGTCTATCTCAACGATGACGCGGGCGTGCCGCACTACGCCGGATACACGTTCGGCAACGACCTGTGCGACATCGGCCTGCACCGGCGGGATCCGGGCTACAACCCGTACTGCAAGCTGTGCGACACGGCGATCGCGCCGTGGCTGTTCCTCGGCGAGCCGCCGCGCACCGTCACCGGGCGCACGACCATCGAGCGCGACGGGGTGTCGGCCTGGGAGGGCGACTTCGACTGCGGCGCCGACTCGCTGCACCATCGTGTCGCCGACATGACCGGCAACCTGTTCACCTACCCCGCGCTGCTCCGCCCCGGGCTGGTCAACTACCTGCTGCTCGGCGCGGACAAGGCGAGCTTCCACGACGGCTTCCGCATCGCCGACGGCGACCGCATCCACATCGACGTCAAGACCCACGGCGTGCGCCTGTCCAATCAGGTCCGGTTCCACGCCGGCACCGCCGGCGTCTGAGTGTCCGAGCGGCCGCCCCGCGTGTGTGCCGGGCGGCCGCGCCGAGAACAGGAGAAACCCCGCCGTGCACCTAGCAGCACAACTGCCGGGCATCCACAACGTGACCGTCTGGTCGGATCCGCGGTCGCGGAGTCAGATCGGGTGGGAATCCTTCGCCCACCTCGCGCGGACCGCCGAACGCGGCAAGTTCGACTTCTTCTTCCTCGCCGAGGGGTTGCGACTGCGCGAGCACAAAGGCCGCATCTACGAGTTGGACGTCGCCGGACGGCCCGAGTCGCTCACCGTGCTGTCCGCGCTGGCCGCGATCACCACGCACCTGGGCCTCGCCGCGACCGTCAACGCCACCTTCAACGAGCCGTACGAGGTCGCCCGCCGGCTGGCGAGCCTGGACCTGCTCAGCGGCGGGCGCGCCGCCTGGAACGTGGTGACCAGCTTCGACGCCTTCACCGGCGAGAACTTCCGGCGCGGCGGCTTCCTCGACGAGGCGCAGCGCTACCAGCGGGCCGAGGAGTTCCTGGGGGTGGCGCGCCGGTTGTGGGACAGCCTCAGCCTGGCGGACCTACCCGCGGACCAGGCGACGGGGGAGTTCGTCCGTCCTGGCGCGGGCACCTTCGCGCACCAGGGGCAGCATTTCGACATCGCCGGCCGGTTCACCACCCCGGCGGGGCCGCAGGGCCACCCGGTCGTCATCCAGGCGGGGGAGTCCCCGCAGGGCCGTGAGTTCGCCGCGGCGCAAGCCGACGTCATCTTCAGCAAGTACAACCGCCTGCCCGAGGCCAGAGCGTTCTACCAGGACGTGAAGGGACGACTGGCCCGCTACGGGCGCGGCGCGGCTGACCTCAAGATCATCCCGACCGCGACCTGTGTCGTCGCCGACACCGACGCCGAAGCGGCCGAACTGGCCGGGGAGATCACCCGGGCACAGGTCAGCCCGCAGACGGCCATCGCGCACCTGGAGGCGGTGTGGGGCCGCGACCTGTCCGGATACGACCCCGACGGCCCCCTGCCGCAGGTCGACCCGCTGCCCGCCAACCAGCTGCTGCAAGGCCACTCCGTCTTCCGCGGCGACCGCGCGAAGGTCGCCCGCCGCTGGCGCGAGATCGCCGAGGACCGGGGCCTGAGCATCCGGGAACTGGTCATCGCGGTCGGCGACGGGCAGACGTTCGTCGGCAGCCCGGCCACCGTGGCCACCGCGATGCGGCACTTCGTGAGTACGGGTGGCGCCGACGGCTTCGTGCTGGTGCCGCACACCACGCCGGGCGGTCTCGACGACGTGGTCGACCGCGTCGTGCCGCTGCTGCAGGAGAGCGGCGCCTTCCGCGCCGACTACGAGGGAACCACGCTGCGCGAGCACCTCGGGCTCGCGCAGCGGCACACCGCCCGGGAGGCGATCCGATGATGCACCTCGCCGTAGCGCTCGACGGCCTCGGCTGGCACCCGGCGGCGTGGCGCACCACCACCGTCCGCCCCGGCGCCGTGTTCTCGGCGGAATACTGGATCGAGCTCGCGGCGGAGGCCGAACGGGGCACGCTCGACTTCGTCACGATCGAGGACGCGCTCGGCCCGCAGTCCGCCGCGTTCCACCTGCCCGACGAGCGGACCGACCAGCTGCGCGGCAGCGTGGACGCCGTGCTCCTCGCGGCCCGGATCGCGCCGCGGACCACGGCCGTCGGACTGGTGCCGACCACCGACGTCACGCACACGGAACCGTTCCACGTCGCCATCGGCATCGCCACGCTGGACCATGTCAGCAACGGCCGCGCCGGCTGGCGGCCGCGCATCTCGTCACGCGCGGCCGACGCCCGGCACTTCGGACGGCGTACGACCCCGCAGCTGACCGACGAGGACGTGCGGGACCCGGAGTCGATCGCCCGCCGGATGAGCCCGCTGTTCGACGAGGCCGCCGACGTGGTGGAGGTCGCGCGCCGGCTCTGGGACAGCTGGGAGGACGACGCGGAGATCCGCGACACCGCCACCGGACGTTTCCTCGACGCCGCCCGCGTGCACCACATCGACTTCCGGGGGGAGCACTTCGCGGTCAAGGGCCCGTCCATCACGCCGCGGCCGCCGCAGGGCCAGCCCGTGGTGACCAGTCTCGCGCACGCGTCCCGGCCGTACACGTTCGCGGCGCAGGCCTCCGACGTCGTCTTCCTCACCCCGCACACCCGTGACCAGGTGGTTGCCACGAGCGCACAGGTGCGGCGGGCGTGCGCCGCGCAGGCCCGCCCGGCCGGGCAGCCGCTGCGCACGTTCGCCGACCTGGTGGTGTTCCTCGACGATGACGCGGGCCGCGCCCGGCGGCGCAAACAGCGGCTGGACGAGCTCGACGGCGCGCCGCTGGGCTCCGACGCGAAGATCTTCGTGGGTACGCCGGAGGAACTGGCCGACCTGCTGCTGGACTGGCATGCCGCCGGCCTGGACGGGTTCCGTTTGCGCCCGGGCGTCCTGCCGCACGACCTCTGGTCGATCACCCGTGGCCTGGTGCCCGAGTTGCGCCGGCGCGGCGCGTTCCGGACCGCGTACGAGTCGTCCACGCTGCGCGGCCACCTCGGCCTGAGCCGCCCCGCCAACCGCTATGCCGGGTCCCGTGCGGGAAGGCGCTAGCGGGGCGGGCGGGTAGCGGGGTGATCGGGCCGATCGCCGGAACACGGTGGTTTCCTTGCGGGGCGTTTGCGATTAGATTGCGGGAAACGTGATCGACGTTCCTGGATGGCTGCCATGGCGGATCTTGTCCTTGCGGAACAGTTCCAGATCGTGACCGACCCCGTCGCGGACTCCGTGGCGCTGTCGGCGATCTTCGCGGTCCTGTCGCTGCTGACGTTGTTCCTGCTGCTCGGGGTGTTCCGGGTCCGCGCCTGGCTGGCGGGCGTGATCTCGCTGGTGGTGGCGCTGATCGTGGCGATCACCGTGTACGCGATGCCGGTCGGCCAGGCCCTGCTGTCCGCTTCGGAGGGTGCCGCGTTCGGGTTCTTCCCGATCCTGTGGATCGTGATCAACGCTATCTGGGTCTACAACCTGACCGTCGTGAGCGGCCATTTCGACGTGCTGCGGCGGTCGATGGAACGGGTCAGCCCGGACATGCGGATCCAGGCGATCATCGTGGCGTTCTGTTTCGGGGCGCTGCTGGAGGCGCTCGCCGGGTTCGGCACGCCGGTCGCGGTCACCGTGGTGATGCTGATGGCGCTCGGGTTCCCGCCGATCCGGGCCGCGTCGGTGGCGTTGATCGCAAACACCGCGCCGGTCGCGTTCGGGGCCCTGGCGACGCCGATCACCACGCTCGGGACGGTGACCGCGGGTGCTGCGAGCGACCCGCGGCTGAACGCCGACACGCTCGGGGCCATGGTCGGGCGGCAGACGCCGATCCTGGCGGTGGTCGTGCCGCTCGTGCTGGTCGCCGTGGTGGACGGTCGCCGTGGCGTCCGGCAGACCTGGCCGGCCGCTCTCGTCGCGGGGTTCGTCTTCGGGGCCGCGCAGTTCGTGGCGTCGAACTACATCTCGGTCCCGCTGACCGACATCATCGCGTCGCTGGCGGCGGCCGCGGCGGTGGTCCTGCTCCTGCGGGTGTGGCAGCCGGTGGAGACTCCGGATCTCGCGCTCACCGATGCGGGGCCGTCCACCGAGCCCGCCACCGGAACCGTGCCTGCCTCCGGCGGGGGCGCCACGACTGCTGTGCGGCGGGACGCTCCGGTCGAGGTTGCCCGGGCCTACGCCCCGTACCTCATCATCATCGTGATCTTCGCGATCGCGAATCTGGGCCCGATCAAGGACGCGCTCGCGCACGAACCCTGGACGGTCGTCTTCACGTGGCCGGGCCTCGACGTGCTCGGCGCGAACGGGAAGCCGCTGTCCTCGACGAACTTCACCTTCGGCTGGCTGCCGGCGGCCGGCACGCTGATGATCATCGCGGGGGTGCTCACCGCGATCGTGCTGCGGATCCGTCCGGGCGCGGCGCTGAAGGCATACGGCCGGACCTACGCGGAGCTGCGCCAGCCGATCGTCACCGTGATGGCGGTGCTCGCGCTCGCCTACGTGCTCAACCAGTCCGGCCAGACGAACACGCTCGGCGCGTTCCTGGCCACGGCCGGCAGCGTCTTTGTCTTCCTCTCGTCGATCCTCGGCTGGATCGGCGTCGCCGTGACCGGCTCGGACACGTCGTCGAACGCGCTCTTCGGCGCCCTGCAGGTGCAGACCGCCGCGAAGGCCGGCCTGGATCCGGTGCTGCTCGCCGCGGCGAACTCGTCCGGCGGCGTGCTCGGCAAGATGATCAGCCCGCAGAACCTGGCGATCGCGGCCGGCGCTGTCGGCATGGCCGGTCGCGAGGGTGACATCTTCCGCAAGGTGGTGCTCTGGAGCGGGATTCTGCTGCTCTTCATGTGCGTCCTGGTGACGTTGCAGGGCACGCCGGTGCTCGGCTGGATGATCCCGTCAACACCCTGAAGATCCGATTTGGCGTACGGCCGCAGCGGCCGCACGTGAATTCGCGTTCTGTGCCAGGTCGGCACCCGTGGGACTGAACCCGACTGCGCCGCGAACGGTAGCCATGGGAGAAGTAAACCTATGGCTACTGCCAGTGAGGGGTGCTCGGCATGACCAGCGCCGACCTGATCCTGATGGCGGATCGGATCCACACCATGGCGTCCGGTCCACTCCCGACAGCGCTCGCCGTCGCGCGGGGGCGCATCACCGCGCTCGGCGACCGGGCCGACGCCCGTGCGTGGCGCGGACCGCACACCGAGGTGCTCGACCTGGGCGCCGCCACGATCACGCCCGGACTCGTGGACGGGCACGTCCACCCCGTGATGGGGATCGGATCGACCCGCGGGGTGGACCTTTCCTCCGTACGTACCCTGGCGGAATTGATGGTGATCCTGAAGTCGGCCCGGGGGACCGGCTGGCTCGAAGGGTGGGGGCTCGACCCGAACGTGTTCGAGGGGGCGGCGATCACCTTCGCGCCGCTGGTCGAGGCCGTGGGGCCGGACGTGCCGGTCTTCCTGCTGATGTTCGACGCGCACTCCGCGCTGGTCAGCCCGCGGGCGCTGGAGGTGGCGGGGATCACCGGGCCGCGGTCGTTCGGCTCCGGCGGGGGCGTCGTCTGTGATGGTGAGGGGAGGCCCAGCGGGCAGCTGCTGGAGCTCGAAGCGGTTGAGCTGGTCCGGGCGATGCTGCCGCGCGACGCGTTCGCTGATCGGTGCGCGCGGCTGCGCGACCTGATGGCGCGGATGGCGGCCGACGGGCTGACCGCCGCGAACGCGATGGACTTCGAGGAGGATTCGCTCGACCTGTTCCGCGCGCTGGAGGCGGACGGGGAACTGCCGATACGGTGGCGGTGTGCGCCGTTCGTGATGCCAGGGGCCGCGCTGCCCGAGGTCGTGGAGAAGCAGGCGCTGCGCGGGCGTCGGTGGCGGGTCGAGGGCGCCAAGTTCATGATCGACGGAACCGTGGACGGGGGAACGGCCTGGCTGGACGAACCCGACACGCACGGGGAGTCGACGGCGTGCTTCTGGCCGGACCCGGCGGAGTACGCCACGGCGGCCGGCCACCTGGCGGGCCACGGTGTCCCGATCGTGACGCACGCGATCGGGGACGCCGGGGTCCGGTACGTGCTCGACACGTACGCGACGCTGCCGCGGATGCGCGTGCCGCACCGCATCGAGCACCTGGAGACGATGCCGTGCGAGCTGATCGGACGGTTCGCGGAACTGGACGTGACCGCCAGCATGCAGCCGACACACTGCACGCACTACACCCGGGCCGATCACAGCGACAACTGGTCACGCCGGCTCGGCAAGGTCCGGGCAGACCGGGCCTTCCGCGCGCGTGACCTGCGGGACCACGGGGCTCGGCTGGCCCTCGGGTCGGACTGGCCGATCGCGCCGTACGACCCGCGCGCCATCCTCGCCGCGGCCCGGCTGCGGCGTCCGGCCGGGTCGCCGTCGACCTCGCCGGTGCTGCCGGAGCAGGCGCTGACCGCGCGGATGGCGCTGGAGGGGTACACCATGCAGGCCGCCGCGGCCGCCGGCCTGACCGATGCGGGCCGGATAGCCCCTGGCTGCCGCGCCGACCTGTCGGTCTTCGGCCTGGACCCGTTGACCGCCGACCCGGACGAGTTCGCCGAGTCCCCGGTCCCACTGACCGTCGTAGCCGGAACCGTCGCCCACCGAGCCTGACCGTCGTGGCCGGCCCCGTCGCCCACCGAGCCTGACCGGTCCCGCCGACCGTCGTGGCCGTCGCGCACCGGGCCTGATCGGTCCTGCCGACCGTCGTGGCCGGCGCCGTGGGCTGCTGTGCCGCACCGTGTTCCGGGCGCTGGCTGACCCGGCATGACCGGTCCCGGGCGAGCGGCACGCGGCCTTTGCGGCGGCCGGGGTCGCGGCGCGGGGCGCTGTTGCGGGCTGGTTCTCATGGGCGTTATTCGTCCCGAATAACGCCCATGAGAACCAGCCGGAACCCGCGGGCGCGGCCGGGCCTGGACCAGCCGCGAGTGTCGCGGGCTGGGACGGGCCGGAACTGCTGGGACGGGCTGGGACGGGCGGGCGTGGGCTACGGCCGTACCGAAGCGGGGCTCTGGAAGGTTCTGGGGGTTGTGCCGAGGATGCGTTTGAAGTGGCGGATCAGGTGCGGCTGGTCGTAGAAGCCGCTCCGCAGCGCCACCGACGGCAACGGGTGGCCGGAAACGATCAGGCGGCGGGCGAGGTCGACGCGGCGGGAGATGACGTACTGGTGCGGGGTCATGCCGTATTCGCGGCGGAACGACCGGACCAGATGCGCCGGCGCGAAGTGCAGCCGGGACGAGGCGTCGGCCAGTGAAATGCCCGGAACGAGATGGGCTTCGAGCAGGTCACGCAACGTTCGGGCAGCGGAGGCGTCCGGCGGCGGGACGGGATGGGCGGCCAGCCGGACACGCAGGCGCTCCAGGGACACCGCCAGCAACTCGGTGGCCATGGGGGAGTCACCGGGAGAACGCAGCAGCCGGTGCACCGACGAGATCATGCGATGCAGGCCGGGATCGATCAGCGCGGGAGCATCCACTGAGGCGCCGATCAGCCGCTCCGGCAGCTGCTCGGGTGACAGGTAGAGGACCCGTTTGCGGAAGCCGTGCCCGTTCGCGCCGGTGCCGTTGTGCGGAACCTTCGGCGGGAGCAGCGTGACGACGTCGCCGAACGCGCCGCGCTCGTGCCGATCCAGGTCGTAGCGCACCGCACCGTCGTCGACCAGCAGCAACGTCCACGCGTCGTGCGCATGCATCGGGTACGCGTGCGAGGGGAACCGGGCGTGCAGCACCTCGACGACACCGGCCACCGGCGGCCGCCATGCCCGAATCGACGGCTCAGCGTGGATCGAGGTGCCCGGCACGTCAAAATCGTACAAGACCCGCAGGTCACGACCGGTCGACGATGGGAGCCATGACCGGATTCACCACCAAGATCGCCGTCCTGCTGCGGGACGACCTGCTCGTCTGGCAGCGCCTCAACGTCACCGCCTTCCTGGTCTCCGGGCTGGCGACGACCGAGCCGGAGCTGCTCGGCGACACCTACATCGACGGCGGCGACGTCGAGTACCTGCCGATGTTCCGCCAGCCCGTGCTGGTCCTCGAGGGCGGCAAGGAGCTGCTCACCGCGGCGCACACCAGGGCACTCACCCGGGACGTACGGATGTCGATCTTCACGTCGGACCTCTTCGCGACCGGCCACGACGCGGCGAATCGCGCTGCCGTCCGTGCGGTGCCGACCGCCGAGCTGGACCTGGTCGGTCTCGCCGTGCACGGGCCGAGGAACGCCGTCGACAAGATCCTCAAGGGCGCGTCGATGCACGGTTGACGCCCGCGCTCACCGCGAGGAAACCGGCGGCTGTCGATGCTCGACCTCGATGATGGTCGTCGCATCGCTCAGTGCCTGCCGGCGCCTGCCGTCACCTCAACGACCAGGCCTGGTTCGAGCGACCGGTGCACCTGACGACCACCACCCGCGTGCCGGGACGCGCGCCGTCGGAAGGGTCGGTCAGGCACCGGTTGCTGGCCGCGTTGACCAGTTCGCGGCCGTCACCGACCCGCCACTGCGCGGTGGTACGGCCGTCGCAGCCGGTCAGGTGCACGGTGTCGTCGCCGACCAGCATCGCGCACTTGCCCATCACGCGCAGCGTGCCGTCGCCGGCGAGCGTCCAGACCTGCGCGACCGTGCGGTTGCAGTCGAAGACCTGGATGACGTTGTCGTCGGCCGGGATCGCATTCGCCAGGTCCAGGCACAGGCCGTTTCCGCTGACCAGCGTGCCGGTGCCGGCTTTCGGTGGGGACGGGGCCAGGGCCGGCGCATTCGGCTGTGCTGTTCCGGTCGGCGCCACCGACCCGGTCGTCGCGGTGCTCGGCGTGCCCGACGTCGCCCCGCTGGACGGTGTGGTGGTGGCCGTGGTGGTCGTCGGCGTGGTCGTCGCGCCCGTGCGGCCCGGGGTGGAGCCGCCACCCGCGTCGGTGTTGCCCCCACCGCCGACCGTCTCGTCCGTCACCGCGGCCCCGGCCGAGGCGGACGCGGTGGGCGGGCCGGTCACCACGGGAAAGGACGGGCCGGGCAGACCGTCGGAGAACGAGGCGTCTCGACCCGGCCCCAAGGCCGTGTAACCCGCGACCGCCAGCACCGCGACGACGCCCGCCCCGCCACCGGCCACCAGCAGCGTCCGCCGTTTGCTCCGCCGGGGTTCCGGCGTCGTCCCCGTGCTGCCCGAGAACACCGGCAGCACCTGCGTCGCAGAATCGGACGCGGAGCCGGCAGGCCAGGTGGCCTCCGAGACGGTGTGCTCCCCGGGCGCGTCGTCCTGCACCAGGAACGGACGCACCAGCAACGGGTCCCGGTCGCTACCGAAATCCTCGTCGTCCACGGACAGTGACACCCCCCGTCAGCAATCGATGAACCAACTTACCGGCCATCGTCCACTTGCGCGGGGTACGTTCGGCCGATCCGCCTCCGACCGGATCGCCTGCCGCCCCACCCGACCAGCGCCGCACCCCACCCGACCAGCCACTCCACAATCCCAGCCCGCCCAGAACCCCCGCCCGGTTATCCGCCTCACTTTCCCGCAGCCGCGGCGCCGCCGGCGCCGGCGCCGGGCAGCCCGCGTCGCGCAGCCCGCGCCGCGCAGCCCGCGCCGCGCAGCCCGAAGTTGCCAGCAGCCCGCGTCGCGCAGCCCGAAGTTGCCAGCAGCCAGCCGGCGGCCCGCGCCCACAGGGGCAGCCCGATCTCAGACCGCGCTCGCCACGCGTGACTTCGTCACAACGCGCCGCCCACCGCCCGCGAGCAGCGGCACCGCTAGCGCCCCTGCCGGTTCGCGCGCCTGCCGGTTCGCGCGCCGGCCGGTTCGCGCGCTGGCCGGGCCGCCGTGCTGTGGGCGACCCGGTCTTGCGATGCGCGGTCAGCGCTTCCAGAACGCCTTGCGAGCAGGTTTCGGCTGCGCGCCGGCGCCGAAGTCGGTCAGGACCCGGAGCGCCGTGGACCACTTCTCGTCGAGCGGGGCATCGCCGCCGAGCAGCGCCGCCAGGTCGTGCAGTGGAGCGAACTCGGCACCGGTCAGCGGCGTCAGCAGAACGGTGAGCCGACTGGCGAGATCCTCCAGCAGGTCACGCCGCTCGTAGCCGGGCCGGTCGGCGGCGTCACGCAACCGCCCGGCCTCGACCGTCGCCAGCGCACGAACGTCGTCGAGCGAGACCCCGGCGGCACTCTCGAACGTCCGCACGGACCGGCCGAACCCCCGCGCCATACCACCGGCCGCCGGCCCAGCAGGCACTGGGCCGCCGACCGCCGGGCCACCGGCCGCCGGTCCGGCAGGCACCGGGCCACCGGCCGCCGGGGCAGTAGGTGCCGGGCCGGCAGGCACCGGGCCGTCGGCTGCCGGAGCGCCGGTGCGGCGCGGCGGGCCGGTCACGGAAGGGGACCCGTTGTCGAAGTCCGCGTCGTCGTCCTCCTCCGTGAGCCCGAGCCAGACCCCGGCCTTCCGGAGCTTCGGCGGCCCCGAGTCGGCCGCGCCGGCCGGAGCGAATCGCGGCGCACCCGGCACCGGGCCACCGGGCGCGGGCGGGCTCGGCGGGAAGCTCCGCGAGCGGACCGGCGGCGGCCCGCTCTGGAACGGCGACGGCGCCGAGGCCATCACCATCCCGGCCGCCATCATCGGCGGAGCCGGCGGCTCCCAGCCGGAGGGCATCTCGACGGGCTGCGTCACCTTGCGCACCGTGCCGCCCTCGTTGACGACGCGCTCGTCGACAGCCACATATGCCGTGAAGCGGCACAACACCCCGAACCGCAGCGACGTGTCGATGATCTGCCGCTCCAGCTCGTGGTCACCGGCCGCGTAAGCATCCTCGAGGTCACGCAGCCGGGCGCGTGCCCACTGCTTGACGATCGCCTGCTCGGCACGTTCCTGCACGGCGATCATGGTTTGGAACTCCTGATCGTCCCGGGTCTTGCCGGTGACTGTCAGGCTGCCGGCGGCGTCGCCGGCATAACGCCCGGTGATCACCAGCGGCACCCCGGGGTAGAGCCCCGGCAGTCGCTGCGGGCTGCGCGTCCCGTCCAGCGGCGCGAACCCCTCGCCGGCGATCGACAGCCCGGTGACCAGGGGGGCGCCGATCCGGCGGTGGATGTGCTCCATCGCCTCGTCCAGCCTGTCCTCGCTCTCCACCAGCTCGGCCCGCCCGGCGCCGAGCGCGGCGAGCCGGCCCAGGAACCCAGCGTTGACAGCCCGGTCGATCCCGATGGTGTGCAGCCGGGTACCGCCGATCAGCGGGGTGACCTCGTGGACGATCTGGTCCTCGTTGCCGACCTGGCCGTCGGTGACCAGCACCAGCACCCTGTCCCGCCCGGTGCTGTCGGCGAGCAGGCCGAGGCCGGTGGTCAGCGGGGAGAGCAGCTCGGTGCCGCCCCGGGCGTCGGCGCGGGCCAGGTGCTCGACAGCCCGGAACCGATGACGGTCGGTGGCCTCGCTCAGCCCGGACTCCAGCCCGTCGGGCCGCTCGACCTGGTGGTCGAAGGTCAGCACGGCGAAACGGTCGGCCGCGGTCAGCGTGTCGATGACCCGGGCCGCGGCCCGCCGGGCGGCGACCATCTTCCAGCCGCCCATGCTGCCGGAACGGTCGAGCAGCAGCACCACGTCCTTCGGGCGCGGCGTCGCGGTCTCGGCCGGTGGCAGGACAACCAGCTGGTACGTCCCCTCGCCGCCCTCCCCGTCCGGCACCGCCACCGCGGTCTGCCCGCCCGGCGCATAGGCCAGCCGCAGCACGAAGTCCCGGTCGGCGCGCTCACCAGGGGCGATCCGCAGGGTCCCGTCCTCCTCGGTGACGGTGTGCAGGCTGGACCGGACCTCGCCGAGCTCCAGCCCGGCCGGGTCGACGGTCACCCCGACGGAGAGCCGCAGTGGGTTGGGGAAACCGGGCAGCAGCACGGGCGGGGAGATGCGGGACGCGTCCGGAACGGCGTCGGTGTCCGCGGCCTGCCCGTCGCCCGCGGCCGGCCCGGCCAGCATGGTGCCCGGGATGTAGCGCGGGGCGACGACCAGCGGGAACCGGAAGGTGGCCGCACCGTCCTCATAGGGCAGCGGGCCGACGAGGGACAACCGCACCACGACCCGCTCGCCGGGCAGGATGTTGCCGGCCCGCATGGTGAAGACGTCGGGCCGCTCCTCCTCGGCGATCGACGCGCGCTGCCCGGCGGCGATGGCCTCGTCGTAGCGCTCCCGCGCGGCGCCGCGCTCCTGCAGCTCGGCCGTGACCGTGCGGTCGTCGGCGGTCATCGTCAGACCGGTGACGGCGGCACGGTCGGGCAGTGGAAAGACATAGGTCGCCTCGAGCGCGGTGTCGTGCCCGTTGACGAACTCAGCGGTCACCTCGGTGCGGGCGACCAGGCCGTTGATGGCGGCCTGCACGTCGAGCCGGTCGAGCGGCAGGTTCCCCGCACTGGTGCGCATCGAGCCGAAGCCGGCCTCCGGCAGCCGCGGCAGACGCTCCAGCTCGCCCGGGCCCATCGGATTGACGTAGATGATCACAGATCTCTCCTATCGGTGGAGCCCACGGGAAGCGAGCAGGTCGAGCAGGGGCCGGGCCGCCGCGGCGAGCTCGGCCCGGCCGGTGACGTCGAGATCGAGAGGGCCGGGGACCAGCAGGATCACACCGTCACCGAGGGGAAGCCCGGTGAGCAGTGCGTCCGTGCTGCCCAGGGGCAGACCGCCGGGGTCGGCCGGCGGCGGGGGCACGTCGGGTGTGCGGTGCAACGGTGGCAGCGCCGCGCTGGCATCGGCATCTGACGGCCCGGAGGGCGGCGAATCCGATGATCGGCCCCGGCGCCCCGCGTGGGGAAACGCCCAGTCGGGCGTCGGCTCGGGGGGCGCTGGCAGCGCTTTCCAGAACGGCTGGCGCGTGTCCGGGGCCGGGGGCTCGGCCTCGGGATCGACAGTGAGCAGGGCGGGTGGCACCCGCGCGAGGTCGGTCAGCACCTCCTGCGAGGCGCCGGCCAGCCCGGCCTGAATCTCGGCGAGGGTCTGACCGGCCGCCTGCAGGCGCTTGATCGCCACCAGTTGGAGCAGATGCCGGGGACCGTAGAGCGCGGCGCGGCCGCGGGTGCCCAGCGGGCGGTCGACCAGGCCGATCGTCGAATACCACCGGATGGAGCGGCGGTCGGGCAGATCGCGGACCCGGCCGTTGGGCGCGCCGGAGTATTCCGCGGCGAGCGCCTGGCGCACCCGGTCGATCAGCTCCTCCATCGTCCACATGCCCGAGATTCTGACACTGTCAGCGTGACAGTGTCAATGTCGTGTGGCAGGATGGCATCATGTTCGAAGGCCTGAGGCTGGTGAGCCTGTCGCACGTCAACGACCC
The DNA here is from genome assembly GCF_016862095.1 of Actinoplanes cyaneus. Lineage (GTDB taxonomy): Bacteria > Actinomycetota > Actinomycetes > Mycobacteriales > Micromonosporaceae > Actinoplanes > Actinoplanes cyaneus. Next base: position 63,960 of record NZ_BOMH01000019.1, on the reverse strand, counting down.
GGCCCGGGTCAGCGTCTTCCCGGGTGACCCACCGTTCGAGCTGGAAACGGTCGCGACCCTGGAGGCGGATGGCTATTACCTGCGTGCGGTTCGCGGCGGCGAGCACACCGGCACGCATTGGGGCGCGCCGGGGCATTTCACCGCGGGTGGGCTGCTAGCCGACGAGCTGACGCCGGCTGATCTGTTCCGCCCGGCGGTGAAGGTCGACGTGCGTGCCGCGTGCGCGGCCGATCCGGGTCATGCGGTGACGATCGCCGACCTGGAGGCCTGGGAGCGGCAGCACGGGCGGATCCCCGCCGAGGCCGTGGTGATCATCTGGACCGGGTGGGAGGAGAGGTTCGGCAGCGCGGGGTTCGAGCGGCACCCCGGCTTCGCGCCGGAGACCGTGCGCTGGCTGGTGGAGAGTGGCCGGCTGGGGGAGCGGGGCGGCACCGGGACCGACGCGTTCAGCCCGGATGTCAGCACCGATGCCGGGTTCACCGTGTCCAAGCTGGTCTATCAGCGTCGCCGGATCAGTCTGGAGGTGCTGGCGAATCTCAAGGATCTGCCCGCCACCGGCGCGTGGGTCCTGTGTGGCGGGCAGATCAACCGGGCCGGTTCCGGCTCGACAGCGCTCATCTACGGGGTGTTGCCCGAGGCTAGGGACGCTTCCGAGGTGTCGTGATCCCGGACTGCCCATAGGAGCCGGCACGCACAGTCGAAGCAGCAGCAACCGCACCGGCAGTCGCCGCCGACGGGCCGATCGTGCCGGCAGACGGCGCGGACGGCGCTGGGGAGGCCAACGGCGCGGACGGCGCTGGGGAGGCCAACGGCGCGGACGGCGCTGGGGAGGCCAACGCCGCCGACGGCGCGGGAGAGGCCGACGGCGCCGGAGAGGCTGCCGGGACGGGTGTGCTCGCGGACGGCCCAGGCGTCGGCTTGCCGCCCGCGACCGGCACGTCACCCCCCACCGCCACCTGCCCGCCACCCGGCTGCACGACACCGTCCACGGTCAGCGTGTAGGGGGCGTACTGCGTGATCGTCCCGGTCGGATCGTCCTGCGCCACGATCGCCACCACCTTGGGGTAACCGCGCAGCGAGGCCGCCTGCTCGATCGGCACCACCGCGGCCCGCAGCTTGCCGAGCCCGACCAGCACGACGTGCCATCCGCGGACGGCGACCGGGTGCCACTGGGTCGGCGACTTCCACCCGTCCAGCGAGTCGCTCACGATCTTGTTGGCGCCGAGGGACACGTCTCCGACATGCCAGCCGCCCAGGTTCACCGCCGCGTCGCTGACATAGCGGAAGCCGAGCAGCACCTTCTTCCCCGCGTATGCCGTGAGGTCGTAGCTCTGCTTGACGTCCGCCACCTGCCCGGTCAGCCCGGGACCCGCCGGCCCGGTGACAGTGTTGTCCCCCGCCACGGCGGTGTACGTCTTGCCCCCGTCGGCGGAGATCGTCACGTACCCGTAATCGAAGTCCTTCTCCATGCCGTAACTGGTCGTGAACCGCAGCACCGGATCGTCGGCCGGAACCTCGACCTGCCGGGCCGCGGTCTCGTCGGTGTCGGAGGCGTTGCCGGAGAAGAGCATCCCGGAGTCGATCTTCCAGGCCAGCGGGGTCGGGGCCAGGGTCGGCGCGCCGCTGAAGGTGACCGAGCCGAGGTCGCCGCGGATGCGGATGAAGTCGGCCCCGTTCGGCGCCGCTCCCGCTTTCTCGTAGGCGGCCTGGTTGCCCAGGTTGATCGTCGACCGCAGGTGTTCGGCGACGACCCGTTCGCGGGGGACGCCGGTGATCGTGCCGCCGGCCTCGCCGACCTCCTTGTCGACCAGGGTCATCACCTGGAAGTCGTGCAGCACGTCGGTGAGTTTGGTGCGGGGCGGCAGGGCTTCCCGGAGGGCGTCGAGTGACCGGTGCTTCCCGTCCCGGTGCAACTCCGAGATGATCTTCTCGCCGAAGCGGTCACGCAGGTAGATCATCAGTTCGTAGGTGATGCCGTAATCGGCCAGCACCTCGTTCGGCTCGCCCTCGTCCCACAGGTTCAGCGAGTTCTGCGGGCCGCCGCACTGGCGCGGGTTCGCGTTCCAGGTCGTCTTGACGTTGCCGAAACCCTGGTAGCAGGCGAGGTGGCTGTCGTATCCCATGTGGTGCACGCCGAGCCGCGCGTCCACGTAGCCGACCAGCGTCTGGGCATAATCGGACAGCCCCTCGTTGAGCCAGTCCGCCTCGTCCGGGTCGGTGTAGTACTCGAGCAGGTGCTGCCATTCGTGGGCGAACGTGCCTTCGTACATCCGTGGGCGGGCGGGCCGGCTGGTGCACAGGTCGTCGGTCGGCTCGTTCTTCGGGTTCGCCCCGAGCCGGTGTGCCCAGTCGTAGGCGTCGATCGTCATCACGTTGCGGTCGAACAGCTCGTTGAGCTGGGCGGAGAAGAACCCGGCGATGTAGGTGGGCCGTTCGGGGAAGTGGAAGTAGTTGTCGTCGCGCACGTTGTCGACGAGGGTCACGGTCTTGTCGCCGTCGCCGCTGAAGTCGCCGGCCATCCCCGGGTGGGCGCCGGACCGGTCGGGCGGCGTGCTGAACGCCGCGGTCTCCTTGGGGTAGATGGTGTCGTCGAACTGGGTGACCAGGTCCGCCACCTGCGCGTCGGTCACCTCGGTCGCGTTCTTACGGCAGTCGTTCGCGGGGAAGGCGACGTCGTTGGCGACCCACACCTCGATGTGCTTGCCGACGGCCCGCAGCGTGTAGTCCTTGCGGTACAGGTCGTCGTCGGTGTCGTCGAGCCCGACCCAGCTGCGCACGGTGCCGACCGGGGGTGTCGCCGCCGGCGCGCGCCGGCCGGCCGGTTGGGGCCGATATCGCGCCCGTGGCAGCGGTTTTCCGTCAAGACCCAGGTCGGTACGGGTGAGTTCCCGGCTGTCGTCCACGGGCGGGGCCCCGGCGTGTTCGCCGGTGACGGGAGCGGGCGGCCGTCGCTGCTGCGCCTCGGCCGGGCTGGCGACGAGCGGGATCATTACCACGAGCGCAGCGAAGCTGGCAACACCGGTGCGATTCACGAAGCGGACGTTACCTGCCTAAAGGTGCGAATGGCCCCAACACGCGCAGTCGATCATGAATCATCCGCCCGCCCGGTTCGGATCGCACCCGAGCTGTCAATCAGGATGGCATCCGGGGCCGCCGCACCGCCGGAGGTCGGCGAAAGGACGGACGTATGCCGGCCGGCACCAGGTTCGGCGACGACCGGCACGCGGTCACGACACTTCGCGACGCAGCACCCGGACGGCCCCGGCGGCCAGCGGCAGGAGCACCCACACCGCCACCGAGACGCCCAGCCGTGCGTACTCGCCGGAGGTCATGTCCGCCTCGGACAGCGGCGTGGTGGTCACGTTGATGTCCAGCCACTCCGCCGCCGACTTCAGTTTCTTGATCATGCTGCCGAGCACCGTCCACACCATCGGCAGCGCGAAGTAGAGCACGATCGCCAGCGGCGTGTTCTGCAGCAGCGCGCCGAACCCGATCCCCATCAGCACGAAGATCACCTGGAGCAGCAGGCCCTGCCAGACCAGCGAGCTGTCGATGTGCCACGACCCGTCCCCGCCGATCGGCCGGCCGATCACGTTCGCGACGGCGCTGAGCAGGGCGGTCGCCGCGGTGGCCGCGATCGCGATCAGCACTCCGGCGACGATCTTGGCGGTCAGCACCCGGCCGCGCGTGGGGACCAGCGTGAACGTGGACAGCACGGTGCGCTGCGACCACTCGCTGGTGACCGAGAGGATGCCGAGCACCGGCAGCAGCACCGCGGACGGCAGCAGACCGAACGAGAAGAATCCCTCGAACGTCATCTCCTCGTCCTCGGCCCAGCCCAGAATGATCGCCGACGTCGCGGCCGTGGCCAGCCCGATGATCAGCAGGAGCCAGAACCCGGCCCGGGTGTCGGCCAGCTTCCGCAGCTCGACCCCGGTCAGCCGGGTGAGCGGGACCTGCGTGGTGGTGGGTGCGGTGGTGGTGGTCGTCATCGGTTCCCTCCGGTGCTGGTCAGACGCAGGAACATCTCCTCGAGGCCGCCGGCGCCGGCCGGTCGCAGCTCCAGCAGCACCACCCCGGCCGCGGCGGCGGCCCGGGCGATCACCTCGGGCTCGGCCGGCACCAGGATCGTGCCGTCCGACGAGCGGGTGCCGGTCACGTCCAGCTTCTGCAGCACCGCGTCGAAATCCTCCGGATCAGCCGGGCGTACGACGGTGCCGGCCGCTCCCAGCAGCGCGTTCTTGTCGCCCTGGGTGAGGATCCGGCCGCCCCCGATCACTACCAGCCGATCCGCCACCGCCTCCACCTCGCGCAGCAGGTGGGAGGAGAGCAGCACCGTTCCGCCCCGGTCGGCGAACTCCCGCAGCAGCCCGCGCATCCAGTAGATGCCCTCCGGGTCCAGCCCGTTGGCCGGCTCGTCCAGGATCAACACGGCCGGGTCGCCGAGCATCGCGTAGGCCAGGCCCAGCCGCTGCCGCATACCGAGGGAATAGGCCCGTACGCGTCGTCGCGCGGCGGTGGCGTCCAGCCCGACCTTCGCCAGCCGGTCCGGGACGCGCGCGGTGTCCAGGCCCATCGTCATGGCGGCCAGCGCGAGGGTCTCCCGGCCGGTCCGCCCGGCGTGCTGGGCCGATGCGTCGAGCAGGACCCCGACGCGCCGCCCCGGGTTGCCGAGCCGGCGGTAGGGCACGCCGCACACGGTGGCAGCCCCGGCCGTGGGCGGGGTCAGGCCGCAGATCATCCGCAGCGTGGTGGACTTGCCGGCGCCGTTCGGACCGAGGAAGCCGGTGACCGTGCCGGGCTCGCAGGTGAACGACACGTCGTCGACGGCACGCTGATCGCCGTACCGTTTGCTGAGGTTCTCGACCGCAATCATGTCCTCAGCCTCCGGGCCGGGACCCGGTCGCCGCTGCGGCCTTCGGTCGGCTTTCGCGAACCTTGGTCTACCGCCCGGCACCTACTTTGGTCGGTATCGGCGGCGGTGCGGCCGCTCGTAGAGTCGACGCGTGGGTCACGTCGCTTTCACCTGGCTGTTGCCGGCCGCGCTCTCCGCCGAGCCGGACGCGCCGGCCCGGCGGTCCACCCGTGACTGGGTGGTCGACAGCCTCTGCTTCGTGATCGGTTTCGGCTTCACCGTGCTGGCCACCCTGGATCTGCTCGGGTCGCACCCGACGCTGGTGCAGGAGTGGCATCCGACGCAGAGTTGGCTGGTCGTGACCGACGCCGTGCTCAGCGGCATCGCCGGGATCGGGCTGTGGTGGCGCCGCCGCTTCCCGCTGGCGCTCGGGATCTACTGCGTGGTGCTCTCCACGTTCAGTGTGGCCGGGGCGTTCACGATGTTCATCGCCCTGCTCACGGTGGCCGTCCACTGCCGCTTCGTGGTGCTCGCGGCGTACGTCGGTGTCGCGGTCGTGGCCAACGTGATCTTCCCGGCGGTCCGGCCGGAGGGCGACAGTTCGCCCCTCGTGACGGTCCTGTGGGGCGTGGCCATCGTGGTGATCATCGCGTTGTGGGGGATGGTGATCCGCGCCCGCCGCGAGCTGGTGGTCTCCCTGCGCGACCGGGCCGCCCGTGCCGAGGCGGAGCAGCAGTTGCGGGTCGAGCAGGCCCGCGCGCTGGAACGCAACCGGATCGCGCGCGAGATGCACGACGTGCTGGCACACCGGATCTCGATGCTGAGCCTGCACGCCGGGGCGCTGGAGTTCCGTCCCGGGGCGCCGCCGGAGGAGATCGCCGGCGCGGCCGCGGTGGTGCGGGCCAGCGCGCACCAGGCGATGCAGGACCTGCGCGCGGTGATCGGCGTGCTTCGCGCCGGGCCGGACAACGGCGACCCCACCCCGGAGAAGCCGCAGCCCACCCTCACCGCGCTGCCCGCCCTGGTCGAGGAGGCACGGTCGGCCGGCGACAAGGTGAACCTCGAGGTGACCGCGGATCTCCCGGAGGTGCCGGCCGGGGTGGGCCGCGCGGCGTACCGGATCGTCCAGGAGGGCCTGACCAACGCGCGCAAGCACGCCCATGGCACGATCGTCCAGGTCAGAGTCGGTGGCGCGTGCGGCGCGGGCCTCACCATCGAGGTGGCCAATCCGCTGCCGGTCGCTTCCCCCGGCAAATCCCTTCCCGGTACGGGCCTGGGCCTGATCGGCCTCACCGAACGTGCCACGCTGGCCGGCGGCCGCCTGACGCACGGCCCGATCGACGGCGAGTTCCGTCTGGTCGCCCACCTTCCGTGGCCCGAGCCGTGACCGGGCGGCGAGAGATGAACGGTGGTGTGGTGTGACGCCGACTGAACGGGGGGACGGCATGAGCCCGGTCCGGGTCCTGATCGTCGACGACGATCCGCTGGTGCGGGCCGGTCTGTCGATGATTCTCAACGGCGCCGACGACGTACGCGTGGTGGGGCAGGCCGGTGACGGCGGCGAGGTGCCGGACGCGGTCGCCGAGCACCGCCCGGACGTCGTGCTGATGGACATCCGGATGCCCGGGGTCGACGGGCTGACCGCGACCGAGGCGCTGCGCCGGCGGCCGGACGCGCCCGAGGTGCTGGTCCTGACGACGTTCGACGCTGACGAGTTCGTGCTGCGGGCGCTGCGGGCCGGGGCCGGCGGGTTCCTGCTGAAGGACACGCCGCCCGCGCAGATCCGGGACGCGGTGCTGCGCGTCGCGTCCGGTGAGGCCACGCTGTCGCCGAGCGTGACCCGGCAGCTCATCACGCACGTCACCGCCCCGCAGCCGGATCGCCGGCAGGCCGGCCGGCGACTGGATCAGCTCAGCACCCGGGAGCTGGACGTGGCGCTCGCCGTCGCGCAGGGCAAGTCGAACGCGGAGATCGCCACCGACCTGTTCATGTCGATCGCCACGGTGAAAGCGCACGTCTCCCGGCTGCTCACCAAGCTCGGGCTGAACAACCGCGTGCAGATCGCCCTGCTCGTCCACGACGCGGGGATGGCCTGACGCGGGCCGGCCGGTTGTCGGCCGGCCGGGTCATTCGAAGAGGCCGTGGTCCTTCCGGCCGCCCTCGGCACGGGCGCGTGCCCGCCGGCGGAACTGGATCACCACGAGATCGCCCAGCGCGACGACGGCCCACACCGCCAGCAGCCAGGCCGGCACGGTCCAGCCGGCGCGGAACAGCACTGCCGACAGGACGGCGCACACCACCATGCCGAACGCGGCGAGGACCAGGCGGAGGTTGAGCGGACTGTAGGGCTCCTCCACGGTGCCGCGGCGGCCGTGTGGTTGCGGGCCGATGGGCATGACCGCAAACCTACCCGTGCGGGCCGGGACGGAAACAAGCCGCCCCAAGATCAGTTAACTTCGATATCTTCGGCGTCTGGCACTGATCCGCTGTGGACAGGAGGCGCCGTGTCGCAAGCGGGGCTTACCGAGCAGAATTCGCACAAACTCGGCACATGGTCCGTGTTCGTGATCGCGGTCTCCGCGATGACACCGCTCACCGTGGTCGCCGGGGCTCTCCCGCTGGGCTACGGGGAGGTGAGAGAGAAGGGCATCCCGGTCGCGTACGTGCTGGTCGCCATAGTCTTGGCGATCTTCACGGTCGGCCTCACCGCGATGGCCCGGCACGTGCCGAACAGCGGGGCCTTCTATGCATACGCCGCGAAGGGCCTGTCCCGGCCGGCCGGGGTCGGCACCGCCTTCGTCGCGCTGCTGGCCTACAACGCGATGCAGATCGGCCTCTACGGCGCGTTCGGCGTGGCCGCCCACAACGCCGCGGCGATCTTCGGGCTGAAGATGTCCTGGATCGTGTGGGCGCTGCTCGGCTGGGCCCTGGTCAGCTTCCTGGGCCTGCGGCAGATCGATTTCAACGCCCGTATCCTGACCGTCCTGGTCTGCGCTGAAGTGCTGATCGTGCTGATTTTCGACGCTGTCATGCTCGGTCACCCGGCCGGCGGGTCGGTCACCGCCGACACGCTCAACCCCGGGCTGATCGCCAGCGCGGGCGGCGTGTCCCTGCTGGTCGGCGCGGTCGCCGGCATGGTCGGCTTCGAGTCCCCGCTGGTCTACGCGGCCGAGGCGCGCGACCCCCGGCGCACGGTGGCCCGGGCGATCTTCATGACGCTCGGCGTCGCCGCGATCGTCTACGGCGGCTCCGCCTGGGCGATGTCCGTCGTCGCCGGGCCGGACCGGATCATCGACGTCGCCGCGCAGTACCTCAACGACCTGTTCTTCGTCCTGCCCGATCCGTACCTGCCGGGCGCGCTCGTCGACCTCGGCCGGATCTTCTTCGCGACCAGTCTGTTCGCCGCGATGCTCGCCTTCCACCACACCGTCGCGCGGTACGCGCTGACCGTCGCCCGTGAGGGCGTGCTCCCGCCGGCGCTGGCCCGCACCCGCGACGACGTGCCGGTCGCCGCCTCGAGCGCCCAGTCCGCGCTGGCCCTGGTCGTGCTGCTGATCTTCGCGGCGCTGGTGCTGAACCCGACGACGGATCTCTTCTTCTTCGGCACGGTCTCCGGCGGCCTCGGCGTCCTCGTGCTGATGGCGATCGCGTCGCTCGCGGTGGTCCGCTTCTTCCGCCGGGACGCGCACGGCGAGACGACGTGGCGCCGCACGGTCGCCCCGTGGATCGCCGCGGTCTTCCTGATCCTGATGCTGCTGCTCTCGGTGGTCTTCTTCGGCGACCTGCTCGACTCGGACAACCTGGTCAAGGTCTACCTGCCGCCGGTCGCGTTCCTTGCCGTCTACCTGCTCGGCGTCCGGTGGGGCCGCCGTCTGCGCCGCGACCGGCCGCCGGTCTACGCCGCGATCGGCACCGGCCTCCCGCCGGAGAACCCGACAACCACCCCGGAAGACCCCGATACGGTACGTCGTGAGCCGCGCGCCACCGCACCGCATCCGCGCGACGCCGAGCACCCCTCCGGCCCCGCCACGCCCGTGGCCCCGGAAACCGAAACCGCGGCTCCTGCCGACGGCGCGACCCCCACGCCGGAGGCGGCCGGGCCGGAGACCGGGAAGCCGCCGACCGGTACCTGATGATTCGTCACTTATGCGAATTCTGATCAGGCGGTGAGTGACGTCTCGTCGGCCGGCACCGGCGAGTCACCAGCGGTCGCGCGACGGGCCGACGGCCACAGCGGCTCCGTCGCGTGCTGCTCGGTCTCGCGCATCACCCGCAGCACGTTGCGGTGCGCGAGTTTCCGGAGGTCATCGTCCGACCAGCCGCGCCCCGACAGCTCGGCCAGCAGGTTCGGGTAACCCGCCACGTCGCCGAGCCCGACCGGCAGCTCCGACGCCCCGTCGAAGTCCGCCCCCAGCCCGACGTGGTCCACCCCGGCCACCGCGCGGACGTGCTCGACGTGGTCGGCGACGTCCGCCACTGTCGCGTCCGGGCGCGGGTTCGCCGCCAGCCACGGCCGGAACGCCGGCTCGGACGCCTGGTCGGCGAGCCGGGCCGCCGGCGGCGAGCTCTCCCCGGCACGCGGCGCGCGCGGCCAGTCGTACCCGATCGGCGGCAGCCCGAGCCGCTCCCACTCGGCCTCGGCGGCGTGGTACCAGTCCAGCGCGGCCGCCGACACGAAGTAGGCGACGAACGGGATCTGCACCACCCCGCCGTTCGCCGGGACCCGCTCCAGCACGTCGTCGGGCACGTTGCGCTGGTGATCGGTGACCGCTCGCGCCCCGGAATGGCTGAAGACGACCGGCGCGGCGGCCTCGTCGAGCGCGGCGTGCATCGTCCCGGTCGCCACGTGCGACAGGTCGACGAGCACGCCGATGCGCTGCATCTCCCGTACCATCGCAAGCCCTTCGGCCGTCAGGCCACCGGCCGCCGGCGGCGCGGCGGCCGAGTCGGCCCAGGCCGTGTGATGGTTGTGGGTGAGCGTCACATAGCGGACCCCCAGCCGCGCGAACGCCCGCAGCACCCCGGGGGAGCGCGCCAGGCAGTGGCCGCCCTCGATGCCGATCAGCGAGGCGATCCGGCCGGCGGCGACGATCCGCTCGACGTCGTCAGCGGTGAAAGCGGCCTCCAGCGCCTGCGGGTACTCGGCGAGCAGCCGGTACACGACGTCGATCTGCTCCATGGTGTGCGTGACCGCCTCCGGCTCGGCGAGCGAGGACGGCACGTAGACGGACCAGAACTGGGCGCCGACGTTGCCGGCGCGCAGCCGCGGCAGGTCGGTGTGCAGCCCCGGCTGCTCCCGGTCGAATCCGGCGACGCTCGACCCGTGCGACTCGCGCAGCCGCATGGCCACGTCGTTGTGCCCGTCAAAGATCCACATCCGTCCTGGCTACTCCCGGTGCGGCGCGGAAGCAAGCGAGACACCCCGGCCGGTGTGCCCGGCGCCCCAATTCGGCCGCAACCGGCCCGCACCGGCACGGGCACTCGGCGCGCACCCGTCGCCCTGGAATCTCTTTCACATGCCCGGCGGACAACGCCGCCGGACAGACCGGGGGGTATTTGATTTTGAAGTCGACGCTGCGCAAGACCGTACTGACGCTCACCGCCCTCGCTGCCGGTTTCGCCGGCGCGGTGACGGGGACGCCGGCACAGGCCGCTACGCAGGCTGCCGACACGGGGTGCAAGACCGGCGCCAAGCTGGTCCCGACCTGTGGCGTTCTCTGGGGCGGTGCGGCTGGTGGTTTCACCAGCGCGCCTCGTGACCAGGCGCTGAAGACGTGGGAGAACGCGAGCGGCCGGACCGCCGCCATCTTCCACCAGTACCACAAGGGCAACGAGCCGTTTCCGACCAAGGCCGAGATCGCGATGACCCAGGACTCGGCGCGCCCGCGGGTGCTGCTGGAGAACTGGAAGATCGCGTACGGCACGACCTGGGCGGCCGTCGCCAAGGGCCAGCAGGACAAGCGGATCGACGCCTTCGCGGCGCGGGCCAAGGCGTACGGCAAGCAGTTCTTCCTGGCCCTGAACCACGAGCCGGAGAACGACGTCGTCGCGCGCGCCGGCTCGGGCATGGAGGCCAAGGACTTCGCGGCGATGTACCGCCACACGATCCTGCGCCTGCGCGCCCAGGGCGTGTCGAACGTGATCAACGTCGTCGCGTACATGGGCAACGAGAAGTGGATGGCGCAGTCCTGGTGGAAGGACCTGTACCCCGGTGACGACGTCGTCGACTGGGTCGGCCTGGACTCCTACGTCTCCGTGGAGAAGGGCTACTACCACTACGGCAACTTCGCCTCGCTGCTGGACCGCAAGGCCAAGGGCGGCACGCTCGGCTGGTACGACTGGGCGACCACCAAGCACGCCGGCAAGCCCGTCATGGTCGCCGAGTGGGGCGCCTACCACCGCGTCGGCCGCACCACCGACAAGTCGGCCGCCTACAACAGCGTCCTCAACGAGCTGAAGAAGCGCCCGGCGATCAAGGCGATCGTGCACTTCGACACCAAGCACGACGACGAGGGCGACCGCGACATCAGCATCGACAGCTCCAAGTCCTCGCTCGCCGCGTTCCGCAAGCTGGCCGCCAACCCGATCTTCGACGTGAAGCTCGGCTGATCTTCCACCCTCCCCCTGAGGAAACGCCGTCCGGGTCCCCCACCCGGGCGGCGTTTCCGCATTTCCGCCCATTCCCGCGTACGTACGCCGCCCGCTCCACCCGCCGTAAGCACCGCCCGACAACAGCCGTGAGTACCAGCCGGACCGTGTGAGCTGGTGCTCACGGCTGTATCGGCGGCCGACAACAGCCGTGAGCACCAGCCGAGCCGTGCGTGCTCCTCGGTCTGCCGCCCAGCCTGAGGTGGGGCCGGGCCGGTCGGCAGACCCCGCCGGTCGGCGACGCGTGCCGGCGTGCATCCCGGAACCGGCGCGCATCCCGGAACGAGCGCGCCCCAGCGACGGTGAGGGTCAGTGCCCCAGGACGGTCTGCAGCCGCCTCGCCTCCTTGACCAGCCTGCTCGAACCGTCGCGTGCGGCGATCTCGGCCAGCCCCGCGATCCGGGAGTCCGCCCGGACCGCCCGCGCCACCTGCGTGGACAGCTCCAGCAGATCGGGCAGGCCACGCGGCGCCGCCGGCAGCAGACCCGGCAGGGCCGCGGCCAGCACCTCCCACAGCGCGACCGAAGCCCCGGCGCGGTGCACGTCGGTCAGGGCCGGGACGACCCGGGACAGTTTGAGGACACCGTCCGCCCCGAGGTCGGTCAGCGCCGCGCCGACCGCCGCCGCGAACGGCTCCGGACGCCCGGCCAGCGTGAGGAACGCGTCGCCGGCGGCGATCCGGTTCTCCTGGTGGCGGGCGCCGAGCCCGTACGCGACACCGTAGGCGAGCGCCGGCCCGACCGGCCCTGAGCACTCGGCGAGCAGCGGCAGCACCTCGGCGCCGGCCCGCTGCTCCTGGTCGGCCATCGCGGCCAGCTCGGGCAGAACCCAGGCGGCCGCCGCCTCCCGATGGTGCGGCAGGACCATGGTGAGCACGTCACCGGACTCGTGGAAGGTGTCCGGATAAGCCTCCGGGTGCGCGGCCGGGGCGAGCGTGAGCAGCTGGCGCTCCAGGCGCAGGCCACCGTCGCGGGCCGGGCTCATGGCCGCCACCACCCGGCGCACGTCCCGCGCCCAGTGGTCCCGGCGCCCGGTGTCCGGGGTCTGCTCGAAGCGCCGGGTCACCGGGTCCGGCAGGCCGCCGCGGGTCAGCCAGGCGGCGAACTGCCGCCCGGCCGGGGAGGTCAGCGCGGTGGCCCCGGCTACGACCCCGGGATCGGTCCGGCGGGGCAGCCGCAGCAGCGCCTGCTCGAAGTCGACCGGCCACGGCTGCCAGCCTTCCGCCTCGGCCCGGCGCAGCCGCTCCAGCAGCACGGACGGGTCCACGCTGCCGGTCACGTGCGTCGGCGTCGCCATGATCAGCGGCACCATCGTGCGGGTCAGCTGGGTCGCCAGCTCGGCGACACGCAGCCCGAGCACACCGTCCGGCGTGGCGGAGAGCGCCGAGTCGTGACCGCCGCGCCGGCCGTCCTGCCAGGCGGTGCGCACCGAGGTGACCAGCCGCCCCCACAACCCGCCGGATCTGCCGGGGTCGATCACGGAGTGGATCGCGACGCCCAGGTGCAGCAGCGGCTCGGTCCGGTTCCAGGAGCTTTCCGCGAAGTGGCCCGGGTAACGGTCGAGCACCGGCTGCAACGCCGCCCGCAGCGTCGCCGAGCCCTCGGTGGCGTAGAGCGTGACCAGCCCGGCCAGCACCCGCTCCCAGTGGATCGCCGACCTCTCGTGGACGAGGACGACCAGCTCTTCCGCCAGCTCCGCGGCGGTGGTGATCGGCGGCGGCATCGCGGCCGGCGGGGCGGCCGGCGGCAGCTCCGGCACCTCGTCGCCGGTCACCGGCGCGGCCACGCCGAACAGCCCGGCGGCTCGGGCCGGCAGGTCACCGGCGAGCACCGCGGACGCGTCGGCGAGCCGGGCGACGGTGCCCGGGTCCAGCGCGGCGATCTGCTTGCCGATCAGGACGAGCGCGCGCTCCTGCACGTCCAGCGCGGGGTGGCCGAACGCGGCGGCGACCGTCTCCAGCACCTCGCCGGCCCGGGCGGGCTCCCGGCGGGCCACCCGCTCCAGCCAGGTGAGCTGAGCCTTGACCAGCGTCTTCTCCTTACGGACCAGGGTCGGCCCGCTGGTGTCGAGCAGCGTCTCCAGCTCCAGGCGGCCGGCGTCGTCGACGGTGCGCAACGCTTTCTGCGCGAGGGTCGCGACCGCGCCGGGCGCCTCGGGCAGCAACCGCGCGTAGTCCAGCGCATGGCTGGACAACTCGTCGACGGTCGGCTCCAGCGCGTCGTGCAGCAGCGCGAACGGACGCAGCTCGTTCGGCTTACCGCCCCGCAACAGCCGGTCGACTGTCAGGTCGACATAGGTCTTGCGTTCGAGAATGCCCTCGCCGATCAGGTACGCGATGATCCCCGGAAGTCGCGGCTCGTTGCTCCAGGAGCCGGTCGTCTCGTTCCAGGAGCCGCCGGACATGTCCGCGCCGAGGCCGGCGAACTCGAAGAGACCGGGTAACAGCACGTCGCGGTGCGGATCGTCGCGCAGCCGCATGCTCAGCGGCGGCGGGGCGCTGCGGTCCCGGCGGTGAGTCCGGACCGACACGAGGTGGGCGTGCCAGGCACGGACCACGTTCTCGGTGATCGGGGGCTCGGCGTCACCGGCCTGCAGCAGCGCGGAGATCACCGGCCACAGATTCCCGTCGGCGTCCCGCGCCGGGAGCCGCTCGGCGATCCGCCGGCCCAGCTCCCCCTGCCACGGGATCTGACGGAACCGGGCGACCTCGGTCAGCCGCGGCGCGCCGATCGTGGCCCAGGTCCGCATGTTGCCGCGGGTCAGCAGGGCCGCGGCCCGGGCCGCGGTCGGCATGCACCCGATCACGGCCAGTGCGTATCCCGGGTTCGGATTGGCGTAGCCGGGGGCGCTCTCGGAACGCCACCAGGCGTCACGATCGGACTTCCTGATGCCGGCCTCGACGTCCCCGGCGATCGCGAGGCGTTCCTGCTCCGGCGCGCGGATCAGCAGCGTGAGGAGGCCGGCCGGGTCACCGCGCAGGGCCCGATCCTGCAGCATCTCCCAGGTGAGAGTCATGCCGTGGCCTCGGCCTTCGCGATCGTCTCGGCGGTCTCGCCGGCGCGGGCCATCCGGACCGCGAGGACGTGCTTGCACGGGCCGCGGCCACCGCGGTGTTTCGCCCACCACGGGCAGGTGCAGGACTGCGACTCGTTGCGCACGTGGTACGTCTCGTCGGCGCTGACCACCACCGACACCTCGCCGCCGACGGTCACGCCGCCGGCCAGGACCAGCGCGCGCGCCCCGGCCAGGCGGGGGTTCATCTTCTCGACGGCGTCCGCGGCGTAGGGCAGGGTCCGGTGGAAGTAGCCCGCCTCGGCCACGTCGTAACCCACCCGCCCGGCCGTGCCGAGCTGGGTCAGCGCGTCACGGACCCGGGCGGAATCCAGCCCGGAGGCGGTGGCCAGCGAGTCCACATCGATCGTCGGATCCCACGAGAGCAGGGCGCTGACCAGGTCGGCGTCGTCGGCCACCTCGTCGCTCGCCAGCGACTCCAGGACCGCGCCCTCGCCGGAGAAGCCACGATGGGGCTCCGGCGACAGGGTCAGCGACAACCGCAGGGCCGGCATCGCCAGCTCCCAGGTGCTCGCCACCGGCTGACTGCCGGCGGCCACGGCGGGGCCGTAGACGCGCAGGCCCGTCGCGTACCGCAAGAAGGGTTTGAGGGCCGCCAGCCGCCCGGCGCCGGGAAGGCAGACCGCGCCCGGCGCCGGCCTGGACGTGAAGCGCAGCGAACGACCGGCCGGGACCGCCCAGAGCACCGACTTGTCGGTGGCCGGCAATCGATTGAACAGCGCCCGAGCCTCGGCGACGCCGATCTCGGCGCGCGGGTCGAAGCGGGCGGTCAGCACCTGCGCCTCGGCGAAACCGCGCAGCCAGCGGGACGGCAGCGGCACCTTCCTCTCCACCAGCGGCCCGTCGAACGTCGTGACGGTCAGGTCGTCGGGGCCGACCGCCACGTGCATCGGATCGGAGCGGCCGACTCTGGTCAGCGCGCGCTGCAGGGGCAGGTTGACGTCCACGTTCGTGGTGCCGTGGGCGACGATCTCACCGTCCAGCCCGCCGGGGAGCACGTCGAGCCGCGCATAGACCCCGCAGCAGCCGGAGAACGACTCGAACCGCAGCCGGTCGGAGCCGGCAGTGACCACCGGGTCCAGGCTGGCCGGCGGGAGGGGACGGAAATACCGCGTGCGGGCGACCTCGGCCACGGCCAGCAGGCCGGTCGCCGCGGCGCCGGGCGAGGTCAGGAAACCGCTGAAGAAACGGGGATGAGCGGCCGGGCCGCCGGAGGTCTGCAAGGTCAGGCCGTCGTCCAGAGTCGACGAACCGAGGTACGAGTAAGCCGCGGTAACCATGCGCGGAAACCTAGAACAGGGGTACGACAGTTTCCCGCGCCGCCGCCGCACGGGCCCCGCGACCAGCGAGTCGCGGGGCCCGTGCGGCGCGGGGAACGGCTGCTGTCTACTTCGCCGTCAGGTCGTAGACCGTCGTGCCGCCGACCGTGGTGGCCGTGTAGTTCTGCGAGACCCACGTGGCGATCTGCGACGATTCGGTCGTGCCGCCGCCCGCGCCGCCACCGCCGCCCATGCCCCCGCCGGAGATGTAGTAGTGGATCCGGCCCGCCGCCACGTACGCCTGGAACTGCGCGAGCGTGGGGGAGGGGTCGCTGCCGTTCCAGCCGCCCAGGGCGATCACCGAGGTGCCGGAGGCGAGTTCCAGATCGGCCGCCGAGGTGGCCCCGCTGACCGCCGCGGACCACGTGGTCGTGCTGGCCTCGAGCAGCGCGTTCAGCTCGCTGTTGCTGCTGCCTGCCCCACGACCCATCGCGCCTCCGTTGCCGGCGCGCCCGCCATCGGTGGAGGACGACGATGGGGTGTTCGCCGGTGGTGCGTCGCCCGTCGGGGCGCTCCCACGATCGCCGCCGCCGTCCGTACGGGAGAAGCCTCCCGGACCTCCACCCATGCCGGACGTGCCGGACGGCCCTGAGCTGGGAATGGAGCCCGTGTGGGCGACCGTGACCGTCGCGGTCGCGTAGGCCGCGGTGCCCAGGCCGGCCGAGAGCAGGCCGGCGGCGATCCCGACGACCGCGATTCTGCGCAGCTGTGCGGCCGGAGCGACCAGGGCGAGCGCCGCGATGATGCCGGCGGCGAGCGCGGCCCACCGCAGTGCCGGCATCCAGTCGGTGCGGCCCAGCAGCACCCAGCCCCAGCCGGCAGTGGCCAGGATCATGCCGGCGAGCACGATCCGTGCCCACGCCTGCGCCCGGTAGAGCCAGAGCACGCGGGTCCCGATGCCGACGAGCGCGGCGATCGACGGCGCCAGGGCGATCGTGTAGTACGGGTGGATGGTGCCGCTCATGTAGGAGAACGTCACGCCGGTGACCAGCAGCCAGCCGCCCCACAGCAGCATCCCGGCGCGGGCCCGGTCGGTCCGTGGCGCGGTCCAGGTCACCGCGAGCACCGCCACCAGGGCGATCAGCGCGGCCGGCAGCAGCCAGGAGATCTCGGTGCCCATCGACTCGCCGAAGAGCCGTCCGATGCCCGTCGCCCCGCCGAAGCCGGTGTTGCCGCCGCCCCCGCCGCCCCCTCCGCCGCCGTTGCCGGAGCCGCCCAGGATCCGGCCCAGGCCGTTGTAGCCCAGCGCCAGCTCCCACAGCGTGTTGTTCGTCGAGCCGGCGATGTAGGGACGGGACGACGCCGGCCAGAGTGACACCAGCGCGATGAACCAGCCGGCCGAGACGACCAGCGCCAGCCCGGCGAGCAGCAGATGCCTGATCCGCCCGCCGAGCGTCGTGGGCGCCGCGACCAGGTAGACCAGCGCCATCGCCGGCAGCACCAGGAACGCCTGCATCATCTTGGTCAGGAAGCCGAAGCCGAGCAGCACCCCCGTCCAGACGAGCCAGGTGGCGCTCGCCCGCTCGGTGGCGCGGACCGTCGTGTACGCCGCCGCGGTCATCAGCAGCACCAGCAGCGCGTCCGGGTTGTCGTAGCGGAACATCAGCACCGCCACCGGGGTCAGCGCCAGCGAGGCGCCGGCGATCAGCCCGGCGACGTGCCCGAACCAGCGGGTGACGGCCAGATACAGCAGCCACACACTGGCCACGCCCATCAGGGCCTGCGGCGCCAGGATCGCCCAGCTGTTCACCCCGAAGATGCGCGCGGACAGGCCCATCACCCACATCGCGGCGGGCGGCTTGTCGACGGTGATCGCGTTCCCGGCGTCGAGCGAGCCGAACAACCACGCCTTCCAGCTCTGCGCGCCGGCCTGCGCCGCGGCGGCGTAGAAGCTGTTCCCCCAGCCGGACGCGCTGAGATCCCAGAGGTACAGAACCGCGGTTGCCAGCAAAAGCGTGACCAAGGGGACACGCTGGCGGGTGGTGGTCGTCATGGGACTAACCTCGTGTGCGTGGCTACGGCGGCTCTGTGATCCATCTGTGGGTCGCCTATGAGCCCCAGTTCGCCGCGTCTGGCAGCGGTCCGTGCCACGATGGGCGAAGTGTCGAAGGTCCGGTCCGGAGTGGGAGAGATGAGCGAACACGTTTCCGACAGCGCCGAGTGGCAGGCACTTCAGGGCCACGCGGAGAAGTTCTCGGCGGTCCACCTGCGTGACCTGTTCGACAGTGAGCCGCAGCGTGGCGAGCGCTACGCCGCCGAGGTCGCCGATCTGTATGTCGACTACAGCAAGAACCTGATCACCGACGAGGTGCTGAGCGCGCTGTTCGCGCTGGCCGGCCGGGCGAAGCTGAGCGAGCGGATCGCCGCGATGTTCGCCGGTGAGCACATCAACGTCACGGAGGACCGCGCCGTCCTGCACACCGCGCTGCGCCTGCCGCGCGACGCGTCGCTGGTCGTCGACGGTCAGGACGTGGTCGCCGACGTGCACGAGGTGCTCGACCGGATGGGCGCGTTCGCCGACAAGGTGCGCTCGGGCGAGTGGGTCGGGCACACCGGCCAGCGGATCAAGACGATCGTGAACATCGGCATCGGCGGTTCCGACCTGGGCCCGGTCATGGCCTACGAGGCGCTGAAGGACTACTCCCAGCGCGACATCGAGGCGCGGTTCGTCTCGAACATCGACCCCACCGATCTGTACGAGAAGACGCGTGACCTCGACCCGGCCACGACGCTGTTCATCATCGTGTCCAAGACGTTCACCACGCAGGAGACGCTGACCAACGCCCGCGAGGCGCGCACGTGGCTGCTGGCGACGCTGAACGACGACGCCGCGGTCGCCAAGCACTTCGTGGCGGTCAGCACGAACGCCGCCAAGGTGGCCGAGTTCGGCATCGACACCGACAACATGTTCGGCTTCTGGGACTGGGTGGGCGGGCGTTACTCGCTGCCGTCCGCGGTCGGCCTGTCCGTGCTGATCGCGATCGGCAAGGAGCAGTTCGCCGACATGCTCGCCGGCTACCGCAAGATCGACGAGCATTTCCGCAGTACGCCGATCGAGCGCAACGTCCCGGCCCTGCTCGGCCTGCTCAACGTGTGGTATGACACGTTCCTCGGCGCGCAGTCGCACGCCGTCCTGCCGTACGCGCAGTACCTGCACCGCTTCGCCGCCTACCTCCAGCAGCTCACCATGGAGAGCAACGGCAAGTCCGTGCGCCTCGACGGCGCCCCGGTGAGCTTCCAAACCGGCGAAGTCTTCTGGGGCGAGCCCGGCACCAACGGCCAGCACGCGTTCTACCAGCTGATCCACCAGGGCACGAAGCTGATCCCGGCCGACTTCATCGGGTTCAGCCGGCCGAACCACGACATCGGCGAGATGCACGACCTGTTCATGTCGAACTTCCTGGCGCAGACCGGGGCGCTCGCGTTCGGCAAGACGGTCGAGCAGGTCGAGGCGGAGGGCACCAAGCCCGCTGTCGTGCCGCACCGGGTGATGCAGGGCAACCACCCGACGACCACGATCCTCGCCGACAAGCTGACGCCGCACACGTTCGGGCAGCTGGTGGCGCTCTACGAGCACATCACGTTCACCCAGGGCGTGATCTGGGAGATCAACTCGTTCGACCAGTGGGGTGTCGAGCTCGGCAAGGCCATGGCCAACCAGGTCGCGCCGAAGCTGACCTCGGCCGAGGCGCCGGCCGACGACGCCGACTCGTCGACCAACACGCTGATCAAGAGGTACCGGGCCGCGCGCGGCCGCTGATCGACCGAAGTCGCGGTGCCGTGGCGGTCGCGCCATGGCACCGCGACTTTCCGGAGTGGGGAGTGATGGAACCCATCCTGTTCAAGGGTCCCCTCGCACACGGATACGAGCGGGGGCGCCGGCTTCCCGACGACGCGGTGGACTCGTGGATGCGGGCTGCCCGGCGCAATGTGCCTCCCGGCCACGCCGAGCCGGTCCTCGACCTGGGCGCCGGCACCGGGCGTTTCTCGGCGGCGCTGGCCCTCACATTCGGCGTTCCGGTGACAGCGGTGGAGCCCTCCGCCGACATGCGTGCCGTGATACCCCGCCCGGTTGACGCGCGGGTGCACCTCGTGGGTGGCCGCGCCGAGGCGATTCCGTGTCGTGACGGTCTTTTCCAGGCGGTCTGGGCCTCTCAGGTCGCTCACCACATCGTCGACTTCGACGCGTGCGCGGCCGAACTTCGCCGGGTCCTCCGGCCGGGCGGCCGCGTGCTCCTGCGCGGCGGCTTCCACGACGAGGACCGGCCGCCGCCCCTGCATCACTGGTTCCCGGGCCTGCGCCGGTTGGCCGGCGAGGGATCGTCGGCGCTGGCCGCGCTCAGCGACGCGCTCGACCGGGTGGGCCTGCGCGAGCAGTGCCACGAGGTGATTCCGCAGGTTTCCGCGGCAAGCCTCGCCGACTTGTTGAGTCAGGTGGAGCTTCGTGCGCGGAGCCCGCTGCGCCGGCTCAGCGACCAGGAGTTCGCCGACGGGCTGGGCCGGCTCCGCGCCGCGGTCGCGGCGGAGAACGAGCCGCGGCCGGTCGTGGACCAGGTGGACCTCGTCGTCTTCGGGTGACTCAGCCACCCAGGGCTCGGCGTACTGCGGCGGGATCCGCGTGCCGGAAGTCTCCCCAGACCGCGTACGCGGCGTCCAGCTTGCCGACCAGTTTCGCGATCGCGTCGTCGACCCACTCCGGGCTGTATGCGCCGGAGGCCACCGCCTGCGCATATCGCACGGTGTCGACGATCGCCGACTTCACTCGTTCGTGCGCCAGGTAGGTGCCCAGGTCCTCCTGCCAAGTCGGGTTCGCCGGACCGAGGACCCCCGCCCAGAGCGCGGTCAGGCGCGCCTCCTCGGCCGACAGGTAACCCATCTTGTGCAGGTGACTAGCCAGGTCGTATACGGGATCGCCCCAGAGCGCCAGCTCCCAGTCGATGAAACGGCAGCCGGTGGGGGAGACAATGACGTTCTTGCGGTGGACGTCGCAGTGAAGGAGGGTGAACCCCCGTCCGGTGAGCGTTGGTACACCAGACGTCAACTGGTCCAGCGGATCCTCGGGGAATCCGAACTCACGGAACAGTTGCCGATAGACGTCGTGGTGACGCACGTGGACCCGCCGGGTCACCTCGATGAGTCGATCGAAGAAGCCGGGGCAGTCACCATCCTGCGGCCAGCCGTCCGGCAGCGGGGGCATCACCTCCCGGGGCACAGCGCTCAGCTCGCCGAACAGCCGGACGACATCATCGAGAACGCCCGGCGGGACCGGTCGACCACGGGGCGCTGCCCGATCGAGGAGGTCGCCCTCGATGAATTCGTGGATCTGGAACGCCGGCCGTTCCGTACGGAAATGGAGTAGGGGCGCGCCGGAAACCCGGTCGTGGATGCCGGCCAGCACGTCGGCCTCGTGCCAAATCCGCAAGTCCATGTCATCGGCGCCGTGCAGCGGAATCCGCACCAGACGACGCCCGGCCGGCACCGCGACGCCTACGTTGCGGTTGTAGTAGCCGGACTCGCCACCGCGTTCGAGCGCCATGCGGTACAGCACGTCCGGCGGGACCTCCCCGGCGCCGAGCAGCCCAGTTCCGACAGCCGCGATCCGCTCCTCGAGCCGTTCCCAGCGGTCGTCCGCGCGGAGGGCCGAACGTGCCTGCCGGGCGGCCTCGGAAACGATCGGCGACGGGCGGTCGATCCAGTCGAGCAGAAACTCCGCGACCAGCACGAGCGTCGGATAGACCTCAACGGCCCGCAATTCCTGCACGGCTGTCGTCGCGGCGCCGGCGGCATCCGTGAACCGGCCCTCGCGGGCGAACACGAAGGCGCGAACCAGCTCGGCGCGTGCCCGTCCGGACCGGTAGCCGCTGCTCTCCAGATATCCGCCGGCCTCGTCCAGTGCCTGATGTGCGGCGCCGAGGTCGCCGATTCGCAAGCAGGCGATGGCGGTCGCCGTGCTGATCTTGCCGAGCTCGTGCACCGCGCCGAGGACACGCTGCAGGCGGGTCGCCTCCACGGCCGTCACCCGAGCCGCGGCCGGGTCGGCGTGGGCGAGGATCTCGGTACGATTGGTGGCGACGTCGGCAACACCCACGTCGGAGCCCGCCAGCCGGTAGTGCTCGTGCGCCCGGGCGATGTGCTCGGCTGCCGGGCCGTAGTCGAAGTCGAACTGATAGGTCAGGGCCAGCAGCCGGGCCAGATGGCCGTGCAACTCGTGGTCCTCGGCTGGAGTCCGTCGCTGGAGCTCCGTGACGAGCCCGATGGCTTTCGCCGCCCTGCCCTGACACATGTGCAGGTCAGCAGCCCAGAGACCGGCCGTGCTCGCCGCCTGGCCAGTGGCGTCCCGCCAGACCGACTCGTAGATCCCGAGCGCCCGTGCGGTGTTGCCGAGGATGCGATCGGCTTGGGCGGCCGCCACCGCCAGCCGGGCGTTGATCTCTGTGTCATATTGTTCCGGGATCTCGCCGGTCGCCTGGCCCGCGGTCGCCGCGTCACCCCGGAGCAGCGCGATCTCAGCCGACAGGAGCCGGACCAATGCGTTCAGCTGCTCGGAATCCGTGTCCTCCGCGGTCGCGAGGTGTTCCTGGATGTCCGTGCGCAGGCCGTCCGCCTCCGACTGGACCCCTCGGGCGAGGATCCGGTCGGCATAACGCAGCAGGTCGATTGCGGCGAGTGAACCGGCCCGCATGCCGTGAAAAGCGGCTTCCCGGAGCGCCGCGGCAGTCTCGGCCGAGGAGGAAGCGGCCACCGCCCGATCGTCCCACACCTGGTGGAGCAGACGGTGCAGGTCGCGAGTCACCGCGGGGTCGAGTCGCCGGCGCAGGGCGTGCACCATCAGCTGGTGCAACTGGTGGCGCTCGCCGGTCGCCGACACGAAGGAGTAGTCGGTCAGGGACTGCCACATCAGGCGGTGCCCTGGCAGCCCGTACTCCTCGGCGATCCGCCGGAAGATCTTCTCGTCGAACACCCGGGCCACGTTGATCAGCTCCAGGAGCCGGACATGCGCCGGGTCGACGTGAGCGCAGAACCTCTCCAGGATGGTGTCGGTGGAGACCGGCACCGACTCCGGCGTGGCGCCGACCGGATCACCCGAGTCGATGGCCAGGTGCAGGTAGAAGGGCACGCCCGCGCTGGCCTGTGCAATCACGCGACGGGCCGTCACGTCGGCGACACCCGAGTCCTCGAGCAGCGTCATCCGGTGCTGCATCGGGAGGTCCTCGATGTGTTCGCGGTGGATGCGCCAACCCCAGTCCGGATGATGGCGGTGCCACTGCAACGGTTCACGGGCCGCCACCACGACCACGCCGTGCCGCAGCTGACCGAGCAGGTCGCGGAGCCAGCCGTCGCGCGCGGTCACGTTGCCCAGCCGCTCGGCGCCGCCTGCCAGCGCCTCGTACGCGTCGATGAACAGCAGGAAGGGCGCACGGGCACGACCGCCCTGAGCCAGCTCGGTCGCGAACAGGTAGGTGACCGCGTCGGCGAGTTCGGTGAGGGTGAGCGTGTCGAGCTCACGGATCGCCTCGTCGGTCCTCATCCACCGCCACTTCTTCACTCGGCGGGTCGCCCACTCGACCAGCCGCATGCTCGCCCCGAAGACCGGGACCCCGCTTGCCTGGTCCAGCACCTCGGTCAAGATGGCGCTGTGCTCGACCAGCGCCAAGCCGTCCTTGGAGATACGCAGGTTGGGGTGCAGCCGTTGCCACCAGACCGCGTAGGCGATGTCGAAGCGCGGGAAGTCGATGCCGGCGGCGCCGAACTGAGCGCGGAGCGTGGCGAGCGCGTTCTCCTGCTGACCCAGGGACGGGATTTGCAGATCGAGTGTCGCCTGGGGATGAGCCCCGGTCGCCCGGTTCCCGAACTCGGTCAGCAACCGGGACTTGCCGATCCCGCCGACTCCGGTGATGGTGAGCACCGGCGCCGGGACCGCAGTCGCCGGATCGGCCGCTCCGACCTGATCGAGGATCGCCTGGAAAGCGCCGAGGGCCTGTTCCCGATCGACGAAAGGCCGGCGGCTCGCGCCGGGCCGATACCTAGGCTGAAGCAAGAATCGTCTCCCCCGTGAGGAGACACATCCTATCTGGACGGTGCCTTCCGAGCGGTTCCCTAAGATTGACAGGAGTGATCGTGATGGAAGAGCCTGTTTTTGTCGGGCCCTCCTCCTAGGCTCACTGCCGTGGACGTCAACACGGCACTGAGCCTTCGCATGACCGGCCTGCTGCTCGGCGGGGTCACCAAGGGGTCGACCCTGGAGATCACCGAGTGGTTCGGCGCCATGCAGGCGCAGGATCTCAACAGCGTGCTCTGGTCGCTCGGCTCCCGCCTGCCCGGCCGCACCCTGCCGGAGGTCGTGGCCGACACCGAGCGGCGCGACGTCGTGCGCACGTGGCCGATGCGGGGCACGGTGCACCTGATCCCGTCCGCCGACGCGCATTGGATGCTCGAGCTCACCGGCGTCCGCGCGCTGGCCGGCGCGGCGAAACGCCGGGAGTTCCTCGGCCTCTCCGAGGCGGATGCGGACAGGGCCGCCGAGATCCTCGGCGCCACCCTGACGGGCGGCGGCCGCCTGACGCGATCGGCCTGCGTGGCCGCTCTCAACGAGGGCGGCGTCCAGGTCAGCGGCCAATTGGGCTACCACCTCCTGTGGTACGCGAGTCAGCGCGGCGTGACGGCCATCGCCCCGAACGAGGGGTCCGAGCAGACGTTCGTGCTTCTCGACGAGTGGGCGCCGAGCCGCAACACGCCGTCCCGGGAGGAGGCGCTGGGCATCCTCGCGCACCGCTACTTCCGTGGTCACGGCCCCACGACGGCAAAGGACTTCGCCGGCTGGACGATGCTCCCGATGAAGGACGCGCGCGCCGGGATCGCGGCGGCCGGCCTGGCGAAGGTCGACGTCGACGGCACCGAGATGTGGGCGGACCCGGCCGTTCTGGACGCGGGCCCGGTGCGCGGCTGGCACGCGCTGCCCGGCTTCGACGAGTACATGCTGGGTTACAAGGACCGCTCGATGATGGCCACGCCGGAGATGTTGAAAAGCATCGTCCCGGGCGGCAACGGCATCTTCAAGTCCACGCTGGTGCAGGACGGGAAGGTCCGCGCGATCTGGAAGCGCACGCTCGGCCGCAAGGCGGTGTCGATCGTGGTCTCGCCGCTGACGGATTTCACCGCCGGGGACTGGGTGGCCGCCGAGGAGGCGCTGCAGCCGTACGGGGCCTTTGTCGGACTTCCCGTCACTGTTAAGAGACTTGCTTAAAGGACTGTTAAGAACCCTTGATATTTGTGAACGTGAAAGCCACGATGTGGTGGCACAGGTCACGTTCGCGGCTGTCGAGGAGTTGCCATGGGTGTTCGCCGCCAAGTGTTAGCGCTGGTCGCCGGGGTGGGGATGGCGCTCGGGTCGATCGTGGCGTTCTCCGCGACCGGGCAGGCCGCCGTCACCTGCTCCTCGACGGTCTGGGCGGAAGGGGTCACCTACACCGCCGGGCAGCAGGTGACCTATCAGTCCAAGCTGTACCAGGCCCTCGTCACCCACACGGCCTATGTGGGGACCGGCTGGAACCCGGCCGCCACCCCGACGTTGTGGAAGGATCTCGGCGCGTGCAGCGGTGGCAGTACGCCGACGCCCTCCACGACATCTGCTTCGCCGACGGCTTCCCCGTCCACGTCGCCGACGGTTCCTCCTGTCGGTTGCGCCACGCGGGGCCGCCCGGCCGGCAAGGTGCTCCAGGGTTACTGGGAGAACTGGGACGGCGCCTCCAACGGCGTACACCCGGGCATGGGCTGGATCCCGATCAACGACAGCCGGATCACGCAGCACGGCTACAACGTGCTGATGGCCGCGTTCCCGGTGATCCGCTCGGACGGCACCGTGCTGTGGGAGAACGGCATGGACGCCGGCGTCAAGGTGCCCACCCCTGCCGAGATCTGCGCGGCCAAGTCGCAGGGCGCCACGGTCCTCATGTCGATCGGTGGCGCGGCGGCCGGCATCGACCTGAGCTCCAGCGCCGTCGCCGACAGGTTCGTGTCGACGATCGTGCCGATCCTCAAGGCGAACAACTTCGACGGCATCGACATCGACATCGAGACCGGGCTCTCCGGCAGCGGCAACATCGCCACACTCTCCGCCTCGCAGGCCAACCTGATCCGGATCATCGACGGGGTGCTCGCCGCGATGCCGTCGAACTTCGGGCTGACCATGGCGCCGGAGACGGCGTACGTGACCGGTGGCAGTGTGACCTACGGCTCGATCTGGGGCTCGTACCTGCCGATCATCAAGAAGTACCTGGACAACGGCCGGTTGTGGTGGCTGAACATGCAGTACTACAACGGCTCGATGTACGGCTGCTCCGGCGACTCCTACCCGGCCGGCACCGTGCAGGGCTTCACCGTCCAGACGCAGTGCCTGAACAACGGGCTGACGATCCAGGGCACCACGATCAGGATCCCGTACGACAAGCAGGTCCCCGGCCTGCCCGCCCAGTCCGGAGCCGGTGGCGGCTACCTGACGCCGTCGCTGGTCAGCCAGGCGTACAACAGCGTCCCCGGCATCAAGGGCCTGATGACCTGGTCGATCAACTGGGACGGCTCGAAGAGCTGGACCTTCGGCAACAATGTGAAGTCCCTCCAGGGCCGCTGACCGAAGGTTCACCACTTCGATTTTGATCTTCGCGGTCCGGAATCGAAGATGTACGGGGCGGCACCGAGGGTGCCGCCCCGTCGTCATCTTGCCGCGAAGTGGAATTGCGATGCTCTCTGCACTGGATCGTGCCCTCGCCCGCCTCCAGGACGAAGGCCTGCGCGGTCTGGCCAACCGTTACCTCAGTGTCTCCACCGACATCTGCGAAGGTGATCCGGCCGCACTCACGCTGCGTGAAGCGGCTCTCCGGGGTGACTGGCCGGCTGTCCGGGCCTTCCTGGCCGGCGTCGCCGACTCCAACGCCCGCTACTTCTACCTTCGGGTGGTCGCCCGGGCCAAGGGTGCCGAGAGGTGGCTCGACCAGGTCGTCCGGGCGAACCCGGCGGACACCCTGGCACTGCTCGTGTACGGTCACCGGCTGATCGCCTGGGCCTGGGAGGCGCGGGGCAGTGGCGCGGCATTCACCGTTTCGGACATGTATGCCCGGGTCTTCCGTACGCGGCTCGGTGAGGCGGAGGCGTACCTCGGCGAGGTGGTCAGCCGGAACCCCGGCGACGCCGACGCCTGGGCCGGGTTGATCACCTGCAACCGGGGCCTGCAGCGCGGCCTCGACGAGGCCTGGCGCCGGTTCAACGGATCGCGGGCAGCCGACGCGAACCACTGGGGCGCGCACGCCGCGATGCTGCAGCAACTCTGCGGCAAATGGGGCGGCGACGACCAGATGATGCACCGGTTCGCCGTCGAGTCCGCGGCCGCGGCGGCGGAGGGCAGCCCGGTCACGTGCCTCGTCCCGGAGGCGCACATCGAGATCTGGGTGGGCGGTGCCGGGCAGAAGTACATCCGCCGGCCGGAGGTGATCGAAGAGATCCGCAAGGCCGCCGCCTGGGGCCCGAACAGTCCCGCCTACCGGCCGTTTGCCGGCGACGCGGTCGTGCACAACCTGTTCGCCCGCGCGTTCATGAACGCCAAGCTGCCGTCCGAGGCGGCGCCGCACTTCGCCGCGGCCGGCAGCCGGGTCGTCGAGCTGGTCTGGGCCGACGCCGGCTATCTCTGGCCCGCTTCTCTCATCCATCTCTCCTACCTCGGCGAGCGCGCCAGGGCCCGGCGCTGACCAGTCCTCCCACGCCCGGCCGGGCTGTCCGACTCGGCCGGGCGCGCCGGGGCGCGTCGATGAGAGTCACGCCCGGCTGAGCGTCCGACCCAGTCGGCCGCGCGACACTGAGTCGGCGTTGACATGCGGGAAAGGGCTTTCTAGCGTCAACCTCATCGATCGATGAGGAGGAATTGATGAAGAGGCGTGCCCTGATCTCTCTTCCCGCCGCGACCCTCGCCACGAGCCTGCCCGAAGCGCCCGCCGCGTCCGAAGCCACCACCGGCACCGCAGCCGCAGGCGCGCCCGAAGCCGCCGCGGCGGCCACAACGGCCGAGGCGGCGGCCGGGTTCGAGAGCCCGGCTGTCATCGACGGCAACCTGCCGGTCTTCTACGAGCGCCTCAAGGACGAGCTCACCTTCCCCCTGGCCTGGCCGGACAGCCGCGAGAAGGACTTCCGCTCCTGGAAGCGCCGCGCCCGGGCGCAGGTC
This sequence comes from Actinoplanes cyaneus, assembly GCF_016862095.1. Classification (GTDB taxonomy): domain Bacteria; phylum Actinomycetota; class Actinomycetes; order Mycobacteriales; family Micromonosporaceae; genus Actinoplanes; species Actinoplanes cyaneus. The sequence goes on along the minus strand of NZ_BOMH01000019.1, from coordinate 35,858 downwards.
GAGGAACTGCTCTGGCAGCCCGCGGACCGCACCCCGTTTGACGTCGAGGTCGTCGACGAGCAGCCGGGGGAGGGTTATCGCCGCCGGCAAGTGATCTTCAACGTCACCAGGCACAGCCGGGTCCGGGCCACCATGCTCGTGCCCGACGGCCGCGGTCCGTTCCCGGCGGCGCTGCTGCTGCACGATCACGGCGCGAAGTTCGACATCGGCAAGGAGAAGGTGATCGAACCCTGGTACGACGAGACGCGCCGAGCCTCCGCGCAGGCGTGGTCGGTCAAGTACTTCAGCGGCCGGTTCATCGGTGACGTGCTGGCCCGGCGCGGTTACGCCGTCCTCGCCGTCGACGCGCTCGGCTGGGGTGACCGCGGTGGCGTCACCTACGACGGCCAGCAGGCCCTGGCGAGCAATCTGTACAACCTCGGCTCGTCACCGGCCGGCCTGATGGCGCGGGAGGACGTGCGCGCCGCCGCGATGCTGGCCGGCCTGCCCGAGGTCGACGGTCGCCGGGTCGCTGCCGTCGGTTTCTCCATGGGCGGCTTCCGGGCGTGGCAGGTCGCCGCCCTCTCCGACCACATCGCCGCGACCGTCTCGGCCTGCTGGATGACCGGCCTCAAGGAGATGATGGTGCCCGGCAACAACACACTGCGGGGCCAGTCGGCCTTCTTCATGCTGCACCCCGGGCTGTTCCGGTTCCTCGACCTCCCGGACGTGGCCACGATCGCCGCCCCGCGCCCGATGTTCGTGTTCGACGGCGAGCTGGATCCGCTCTTCACCGCGGCGGGGCGCGAGACGGCGTACCGGAAGATGGCTTCGGTCTGGAAGGCGCAGCATGCTCGGGAGCGCCTGCGCACGCAGGTGTGGCCCGGCCTCGGCCACGTCTTCGTCGACCGGATGCAGGAGGTGGCGTTCGACTGGCTCGACCGCTGGCTGCGCCCTTACGCCGCGTGATAGCGCAGGTAGATCACCCCGTTCGCGAAGCGCTGCTGCTCGGCGAGCTTGAGATCGAGCCGTACGCCGGAGGGAAGGAACCTGGTCCCACCGCCCACCGCGACCGGCGAGATGAACAGCTGCACCTCGTCGACCAGGCCGGCGCGGAACGCGTGCGCCGCGAGGTGCGGGCCGCCGATGCTCAGATCGCGATCGGCGGTGTCCTTCATGGCCTGCACCGCCTTGGGGTCGAAGGTGCGCTCGACCCTGGTCCGGGCGGTGGTCGCGGCCTCCAGCGTGGTCGAGTAGACGATCTTCTCGGCCGCCTGCCACAACTGGGCGTAGTCGAGAGCGACGGGTGAGGCGTCCGGCAGCGTGTGCGCGTCCTCCCAGAAGCGCATCACCTCGTAGAGCCTGCGCCCGTAGAGGTAGGTGCCGACCGGCCGCTCCAGATCGTTGACGAACGAGTGCACCTCCTCGTCCGGCGCGCTCCAGTCGAAGTTGCCCTGCTCGTCGTTGACGTACCCGTCCAGCGACATGATGCCCGTGCAGATCAGCCGTGCCACAACGTCTCCTTCGGCCTCGCGGAGCCACCGGTTCCATCCTGTCCCGGTTCGGGCCGGGAGGCACGCAACCGGCCGCCGAGTCGTTGCGCCGGCCTTTCCGCCGCCCGGGTGATCAACCCGCGCCGGCTCGCAGCCCGGTGACGATGACCTCCAGCGCGATCGGGGGGAAGTCGCCGGTCTCCGCGGCCAGGCTCGCACCCCGCAGCAGCGCCAGGACCTCGGGCAACGCCACATCCCCGCGTACGGCCCCGACGGCCTGCGCCCGGGTGAGCAGCCCGGTGATTGCAGCGCGCATGGCGGCGATCTGCCGGCCCTGCCCGTCCTTGACGTCGATCCCGGCGTCCCGCAGCCCGTCGGTGTACGCCTTCTTGGCCGCGGCGTCCGCGACGATCCGCCCGAAGAACGTGAAGAACGCGGTCGCCGGGTCGGCCTCGGCGCGCAACCGTTCCGCCTCGGCCAGCAGCGCGTCCACCCGGGCCTCGACGATCGCTTGCCAGAGCGCCTCCTTGGTGGCGAAGTGCCGGTAGACGGTGCCGACGCCGACCCCGGCCCGGGCGGCGATCGCGTCCATCCTGGCCGTCAGCCCCTGTTCGGCGAGCACCGCCTCGGCCGCGGCGAGCACCTTGGCCCGGTTGCGCAGCGCATCTGAACGTGGCACGACGTCCTCCCTCGACCGCCGAGCAAGCGGAATCGAGATTCCGTATAGTGGAAACGGAACCTGGATTCCGATCCTATCGGGGGAGTCACCATGACCTACCGCACGCTCGGCCACTCCGGACTGCGCGTCTCCCGCGCCGCGCTCGGCACGATGAACTTCGGGCTCGACCCGCAGGCGCCCACCCCGGAGGCCGAGGCGCACCGGATCGTCGGCGCCTTCCTCGACGCCGGGCACAACCTGATCGACACCGCCGACGTCTACCGAGGTGGGAGCAGCGAGGAAGTCGTCGGCCGGGCCATCGCGCACCGCCGGGCGGAGGTCGTGCTCGCGACCAAGGCCGGCGGCCCCCGAGGCGCCGGGCCCAACGATCGCGGACTGTCGCGCGCCCATCTGACCCGTGCCCTCGACGCGAGCCTGCGCCGCCTGGGCACCGACTACATCGACCTCTACCAGTGCCACCTGCCCGACCCGGACACCCCCGCCGAGGAAACGATGGCGGTCCTCGGCGAGTTCGTCCGCGCGGGGAAGGTCCGGTACGCGGGCTGCTCCAACTACACCGCCGCGGGCATTGTCGGCGCGCAGTGGGCGGCCGAGCGCCTCGGTGTCCCCGCGTTCGTGAGCCTGCAGGCCGGGTACTCGCTGATCGCCCGGTCGATCGAGGCCGAGATCCTGCCGGTCTGCCGCTCGCACGGGCTCGGCGTGCTCGCGTACAGCCCGCTCGGCAGCGGTGTTCTCACCGGACGCTACCGCCGGGGTGCCGCGCCCGAGGCCGGCAGCAGGCTCGCCGAGTGGGCCGCCATGCCCGGCACGATGGCGCGCTCCTGGGTGGCCGGGCTGCTCGCGGACCGGCACTTCGACATCGCCGACGAGGTGGCCGCGGCTGCCGCCGCGCTCGGCACGACCAGCGCGGCGGTCGCCCTGGCCTGGATCGCGGAACGCGACGACATCACCGCTGTGGTGCTCGGCCCGCGCTCGGCCGCCCATCTCGCCGGCGCGCTCGACGGACTCCATCGGCGGTTGCCGGCCGGGATCCGGGCCCGGCTGGACGACGTCAGCGCCGCGACGGTGCTGCCCGCTGTGACCGGGCAGCCGCGGGCGGCGTAAAAGATTTTCGATCTCCGGTGAACCGGATTACCCGATCCGCGGTATCCAGCAGATGATAGGAACGTGGCAGTCGATCGACCGTAGTTGATCTCCCCGTTCGAGGGCAGAGGCGAGAGAAGGTGCGCAGATGGCCGGTCAGGAAGCGCTCGGCCGTGAGTACCTGCTCCACGAGCAGATCGGCAGTGGATCGCTCGCCGTCGTCCGGCGGGCCAGCCGTCGCTCCGGCGGGCCCGCGCTCGCGGCGAAGCTCATGCGGCCCGAGCTCGCCGGTGACCGGCGGGTCCGCACCCTGTTCCTGCGCGAGGAGACCGCGCTGCGGGCCGTCGACCACCCCGGCGTGGTGCGCTTCCACGACCTGGTCGTCGAGGGTGGCACGCTCGCCCTGCTCATGGACTTCGTCGACGGGCCGGATCTGCGCCGCCACCTCGCCGACAGCGGTGGCCGGCTGAGCCCCGCCGAGACGGCGACGATCGTGGCGCAGGTGGCGGACGCGCTCGACGCGGCCCACGCCCGCGGGGTGGTCCACCTGGACCTCAAACCCGAGAACCTGCTTCTCGTACGCGACAGCAACCCGCCCGAGGTGCGGGTGACCGACTTCGGTGTGGCGGCACTGCTGATGGACGCCGATCGAGGGGCGGCCGGGGGCACCCCCGGGTACACCGCCCCGGAGATCTGGCAGGGCGCTCCGCCCACCGCCGCGGCGGACGTCTACTCCCTCGGCGTCCTGCTCGTCGAGCTGGTCACCGGTGACCTCCAGGGCGATCCGGAGACGCTCCCGGCCGAGCTGGCCGGGCCGGCGCGCTCCTGCCTGACCCCGGATCCCGTCCAGCGCCCGACGGCCCGCCGGGTCGCCGCGTACCTGCACGGCCTCGTCGCCTCCGGCGTTCTCGGCGAGCTCCGGCCGGCCGACCCGAGCCGGCTCGGAACGGTCCGCAGGCCGGACACCACCGGCAGCCCCTGGGCCGGCGCGTTCTCCGCCGCCCAGTCGCCGTCCGGCGCGTTCCCGGCCGCGGAGCCGTCGGTGGCCGAAGCCCCGCTCGCCGCTGATCACCTGGGCCACTGGGCCGGCCGGCTCGCCGGCGCACCGGCGCCCACCGGCTGGCTGGCCGGAGCCCCTGCCCCTGTTGGTCAAGCCGCCGACTCGCCGGCCCCGGCCGACCCGCTCGCCGGGCCGCAGGCCAACCCGTTCGGAGGTGCGCAGGCCGGCCCGTACCGAGGGCCGCAGGCTGAGCTGTTCGGCGGGCCGCCGGCTGAAGGGGCTCGCCAGGCGATGCCGCCGGCGCCGCAGTCGCCCGGCAAGGTGAAGCGCAGCAGCCGCGCGCCGCTGGTCGCCCTCGGTGTGGTCGTCGCGATCGCCGCCGCGCTGATCGGCGTGAACCTCGCCACCGCGGCCGACCGGCGGGACGACGGCCGGAAAGCCCCGGTCGCCGGAGCCACCGTCACCCCGTCGTCGGCCGGCGCCGCGGGCCTGGGCGCGCCCCTGCCGCCGACCGAGCCGGTCCGCACCGGCGCGAGCGCCACCGCCGCTCCCGCGCCGGTGCGGATCACGCTGGCCGGCCACGTCGCGGACGACGCGGGCACGCTGGCGATCTCGATCCGGGATCAGCAGGCGATCGCGTACATCTGTGACGGGAACAAGGTCGAGGCGTGGCTGAAGGGCACCGCCAAGGACGGCAAGCTCGACCTGACCGGCAAGGGCGGCGCCAAGGTCGTCGGCACGTTCGACACCGCGAGCGCCCGCGGCAAGGTGACCGTGATCGGTAAGACCCACGACTTCGTCCTCGGGACCGTGAAGAAGCCGTCCGGGCTCTACCGCGCCTCCGCCAAGGTCCGCGACGCGCAGGTCAAAGGCTCGTGGATCGTGCTCCCCGACGGCCGCCAGGTCGGGGTGCTGCTGACCGGCGAGCAGGCCGGCCCCGCCCCGCAGCTGGACGTCACCAATCGCACGACCACCGTCGACGGCACGTCCGTCCCGGTGTCCGCCATCGACGTCGACAGCGGCGAGGGCTTCTGACCTTGCTGAACAGCGAACGTGGCTCGGTGTGACCCCCGCCGCAGCCGAAGTTGTTTGAATCTGAAATAGTTTCTCCGTCAACAACGTTGTGCGGGGTAGTCCGGGACGTCAGAGCCCCGGCCGGAGGGTTTCAGGAGCGGGTCATGCAATTCGGCATCTTCAGCGTCAGCGACATCACGACCGACCCCACCACCGGGAAGACCCCGACCGAGGCCCAGCGCATCAAGGACATCGTCACCATCGCGAAGCACGCGGAGGAGGTCGGTCTCGACGTCTTCGCGCTCGGTGAGCACCACAACGAGCCGTTCTTCTCGTCCTCGCCGACGACGACGCTGGCGTACATCGCCGCGCAGACCACCACGCTGCAGCTCAGCACCGCCACCACGCTGATCACCACGAACGACCCGGTGAAGATCGCCGAGGACTTCGCGATGCTGCAGCACCTGGCGGACGGGCGGGTCGACCTCACGCTCGGCCGCGGCAACACCGGCCCGGTCTACCCGTGGTTCGGCAAGGACATCCGCGCCGGCATCCCGCTGGCGATCGAGAACTACGCGCTGCTCCACAAGCTGTGGCGCGAGCACACCGTCGACTGGGAGGGCAAGTTCCGCACGCCGCTGCAGTCGTTCACCTCAACGCCGCGCCCGCTCGACGACGTCCCGCCGTTCGTCTGGCACGGCTCGATCCGCTCGCCGCAGATCGCCGAGCAGGCCGCGTTCTACGGTGACGGGTTCTTCGCCAACCACATCTTCTGGCCGGCGTCGCACACCCAGCGCATGGTCGGGCTCTACCGCGAGCGTTTCGAGCACTACGGGCACGGCTCCGCGGACCAGGCGTACGTCGGTCTCGGCGGCCAGGTCTTCATGCGCAAGAACAGCCAGGACGCGGTCAAGGAGTTCCGGCCGTACTTCGACAACGCCCCGGTCTACGGCCACGGCCCGTCGCTGGAGGACTTCACCCGCGAGACGCCGCTGACCGTCGGCAGCCCGCAGCAGGTCATCGAGCGGACCCTGAAGTTCCGGGAGTACGTCGGCGACTACCAGCGCCAGCTGTTCCTGATGGACCACGCCGGCCTGCCGGTGAAGACGGTGCTGGAGCAGCTCGACCTGCTCGGCTCGGAGGTCGTGCCGGTGCTCCGCAAGGAGTTCGCGGCCCTCAAGCCGGCCCACGTGCCGGACGCGCCGACCCACGCGTCGCTGCTCGCCGCGAAGCTGGCCGCCGCCACTGAGATCGAGATCGGGATCGAGAAGGAAGAGGTCCAGGCATGAAGCAGCGCAAGCTCGTCGTGATCAGCGCGGGCCTGAGCCAGCCGTCGTCCACCCGCCTGCTCGCGGACCAGTTGTCCGCGGCGGCGGGGCGGGCCGCCGCCCAACTCGGCGTCACCGCCGAGGTTCAGGTCGTCGAGCTGCGCGACCTGGCCCACGAGGTCGTCGACCACATGCTGACCGGCTTCGCGCCGGCCGCGCTGAAGAGCGCGCAGGACGCGGTGGCCGCCGCCGATGCCCTGATCGTGGTGACGCCGGTGTTCAGCGCGAGCTATTCCGGGCTGTTCAAGTCGTTCTTCGACGTGCTGGAGCAGGACGCGCTGGCCGACAAGCCGGTTCTGCTCGCGGCGACGGCCGGCACGGCCCGGCATTCGCTGGTGCTGGAGCACGCGTTGCGGCCGCTCTTCGCCTACCTGCACGCCGTTCCGGTTCCGACGTCGGTCTTCGCGGCGAGCGACGACTGGGGCGCCAACTCGGTCGAGGGTCCGCTGCGCGGCCGGATCGAGCGCGCCGCGACCGAGCTGGCCCGGGAGATGGAGCGCCGCGAGCCGGCGACGCCGGTGGACCCGTTCGCGCTCACCGAGTCGTTCGAGGACATGATGAAGTCGCTGTAACCCCGTTCTCCCGCGGCGGTCCGGCTCCGAGCCGGGCCGCCGTCTGTCGTTCAAGGGCCTGACCGATTCAGGGGTACGGCCATTGCCGCGCCACGATTGGCACACGGTGCGCATCGACGGGGCTACGGTTCGTTGTCAATCGTGGTGGGGTGGCCACTTCCCCGTCGGCTCCTCCCGTTGCCGCGGTTCCGGCGGTCCGGCGGCATCTGATCGTCCTGCCGCGAGGCCGCCCGGTCCCGTCGGTGAGCCGGCGTCACCTGATCGCGATCCCTCGTGCCCGTCCCGCCGCACGCCCGGCCGGCGCGGGTGCGGTTGCCGACGTGCTGATGACCATTCCGGGTCCGGGGGCCGGCGTGCGGATGACGATTCCGCTCGCCGTGGGGGAGCGGCCGCGGCGCGACTCCCACGCGGTGCTCGCCGTGGTTCTCTCGCTGACCGCGCTGGCCGTTCTGTGCTGCGGCGCGATGGTCACGTTGATGCAGCTGGCAGGCGTCGACGGTCGGCGTTGAGTGCTCACGCCGTACGGCGGAAATCGGCTCTTGATCTTGATGGCACCCCCTGATGACCGGGGCCCACCGGGCGGTCGTATGGTGTGCGACACACCGACGGTGGGCACGATCCGGGCCGTCGGTCTCGTTTGCGCGGAACGGTCTCGAAGGCGAACGCCCGGAGGACGGATTCGCCGACGCGAACGCTTGCACGGTGCAAACATGAGGAACCGGACAGCGGCAATGGAGGCGCGATGACGACGACCGGTGCGCGGGGAGCGGCCTTGGCGGAACGGCCTCGCGCCGACCTGCCCGTGACCCCGATGGTGTGGCAGCGGACCGACCGGGTCGGCACCGAGCTGGTGTTCCCGCGAGGGTCGCGGCCCAGCGGCTCGGCGATCGTCGCCGGCTCGCGGGCGTACACGCTGACCTGGAACGCCGAGATCGCCCCCGGCTCCGACGTGACGTCGCTGCACGTCCGTTCCCAGGGCGACGGCTGGATCCGGGAGCTGCGGATCCATCGTGCCGAGACCGGCTGGAGCTGCCGCGCGGAGCATTCCGGTGACGCGGGCGACCTGGCGTTCGCGGGCACCGAGCAGCTCGACGCGATCGATCCGGCGGCGGTGCTGCTGCTGGCCGACTCCCCGATCTTCATCGCCTGGGCGGTGCGCAAGCTCGGCCTGACCGTGAAGTCCGGCCCGGTCACCGTCCCGGTCGTCCGGGTGCAGGTGCCGTCGCTGGCCGTGGTGCCCGGGAGCGTGACCTATCACCTGGTCAGCCCGCAGCGCCTGCGGATCACCGGGGACCGCCCGGCCGCGACGTTCGAGCTGGACGAGGCCGGCATGGTCGTCTACCAGGCCGGGCAGCTGCGTCTCGCGCGCTGATCCCGGCGCTTCCCACGGCTGCCCCGTGGGGGCGCCGGGCGGCCGTCAGAGCAGGCGGAAGTCCGCGTACTCGAAACCGGGCGACACGACACAACTGACCAGCACCGGCTCGTCGCCGGCCGGGGCGGCGGACTGCCAGCAACCGGCCGGCACGACCAGTTGCGGCTGCTGCCCATTGGCGACGTCGGGCCCGAGGAGCAGGGGTTCCTCGGCGCCCGGCCGCTCGGCGCTGCCGCCGAGGGTCAGCGTCAACGGCCCACCGGAGTGCCAGAACCACAGCTCGGCCGAGCGCACCACGTGCCACGCGGACTTCTCACCCGGGTGCAGCAGGAAGTAGATGGCGGTCGCGGTGGCGCGCTCACCGTCGTACCCCTCGGGGCGGAAAGCGGTCGAAGACCGCCAGGTCTCCCGGAACCAGCCGCCTTCCGGGTGGGGGAGCAGGTCCAGTCGCTCGGCCAGCGGCGGTCGGTCACTCATGGGTGCAGGCTACCCGTGGGAGGGCCGCTCGCTCAGCCGGCGTTGGTGAGGAGGCGGCGGATGGCCGCGGTCAGGCCGGGCGCGTCGAGCTCGGACTCCATCACCAGCGCGCGCAGGATGATCCCGTCGAGCAGCGCGCAGATGTCGCGGGCCGCGTCCGCCCCGGCCGCGGGGGCGAGGATCTCCGGCAGCCCGTCCATCCAGGTCTCCGCGATCGGCCGGAGCGCGGCGTCGCGGGCGGCGGCCACACACAACTCGTACTCGATCCGGACCTGCCGCCGATCGGCCAGATACTCCCTGGTCAGCTCGGTGAGCTCGGCCGCGAGGTCGGGTGCCGCGGCGAGCCGCTGCGCCCAGTCGTCAAGGTCGGCGCGCAGCTGGTCGGTCGCGTGCCGCAGCCCGGCGGCGATCAGGTCGTCGAGGGTGGGGAAGTAGTACGTGGTGGCGCCGAGGGGCAGGCCGGCCCGGGCGGCGACGGCCCGGTGCGTGGTCCGCCCGACACCGGCCTCCGCGATGACCTCCATGGTGGCCACGGCGAGCGCGGCCCGTCGCGCCTGCGGATCCCGGGCCCGCTGGGTGCGCCGCTCGGGGGTCCTGGCCGAGGGTGCCCCGGTCAATGCGATTCCGCGCCGGTCAGGTTCAGCATCACGACTCCCGCGATGATCAGGAAGATGCCGCCCACTTTAGCGAGGGTCACCGGCTCGTCGAGGAAGAGCGCCCCGATCACCACGATCGCCGCGGTCCCGACCCCGGACCAGATCGCATAGGCGATCCCGACCTGGATGCCGCCCTTGATCGCGTGGGACAGGGCGATGAACGAGATCGCGTAGCCCGCGAGGACGGCGAGGGTGGGCCACAGCCGGCTGAACCCGTCGGTGGCCTTCATCATGCTGGTCGCGAAGAGCTCACACCCGATGGCGAGCGCGAGGAGGACGTAGGGCACCGCTATGCACCTCAACTGAGCAGCTCAACTTGTACGTTTGTACAAGTACGATCGTACAAGAAAGGCGTTCGCGGGCAAAGTCTGAGATCATGCGGCCGTGGCTGACGATATGTGGGCGCGGCGGATCGCTGCGATGCGTGACAGTGACCGGCTCCTCTCCGGGGCCCGCCCGGCCACCGTGCGGGAGAAACTCGCCGAGCTGAGCGCCGCCGCCCCCGTGGACCTGATGCCGGACTTCTACGGCGACGGGCCGGTCAGGCAGCTCGAGGAACGGGTCGCCGGTCTGCTCGGCGCGGAGGCCGCGGTGTTCTTCCCGACCGGGACGATGGCTCAGCAGGTCGCGATCCGCTACGGCGCCGAGGTCACCGGCCGCACCGCCGTCGCGCTGCATCAGCTCGGGCATCAGGAGATGCACGAACATCGCGCGTACGCCGACCTGACCGGCCTGCGCGCCGTCCACCCGACCGGCGCCCCGCGCAACCCGACGGCCGCCGAGCTGACCACCCTCGCCGAGCCGGTCGGCACCGTCGTGTTCGAGCTGCCGATGCGCGACGCCGGTTTCGTCCTGCCGACCTGGGCGGAGCTCAGTGACGCGTGCACGGCGGCGCGCGGGCTCGGCGCCCGGGTCCACTTCGACGGGGCCCGGATCTGGGAGTCGGCGCCGTACCTCGGCCGGGATCTTCCGGAGATCGCCGGGCTGGCCGATTCGACGTACGTCTCGTTCTACAAATCCCTGGGTGGCCTCAGCGGCGCGGCACTGACCGGGTCCGCCGCCTTCGTCGCGTACGCCCGCACCTGGCGGCACCGCTACGGTGGCCAGCTGTTCCAGCAGTGGCCCGCCGCGCTGACCGCGCTGACCGGGCTGGAGCGCGAGCTGCCGCGGATCCCGGACTACGTGCGCCACGCCAAGGTGATCGCCGGCGCGTTCGCCGAACTGCCGGGCGCGCAGGTGTTCCCGCGGCCGCCGCACACCAACCAGTTCCGCGTCTGGCTGCCGTACCCCGCCGCGCGCCTGAACGAGGCGGTGCTCGCGATGGCCCGCGACGAGAAGGTCTGGTTCGCCGGCGGCTGGCAGGACACCGCGGTGCCGGGGCAGGCGATGGCGGAGGTGTCGGTGCTCGCGCCGGCCCTGGAATGGACCGCGCGGGATGTGATCGAAATCGGACTGAGGCTCTCGGACCGGGTTCAGATGTGATCGGTGGGGTAGTGGAGGGTCGTCCAACTTTCACCGGATGCAGGAGGTTCCGATGAGCGCAGTCGCCAATCCGGCCACCGTCGACGAGTGTCTGCGGGTGGGCGCCGGCTTCTCCCAGGGCGACCTGAACTGGATCGCCGAGCAGTTCAGCCCGCTCGACGCCCGGCTCGCCGCGTTCCAGGCCGACACCACCGCGCTGTACATCTCGGTGAAGGACCGGGAGAGCCCCGGTCAGAAGGTCACGCTGGAGGCCACTGTCGGCGGCCGGGAGAAACTGGTCGTCACGTCCTCCGAGGAGGATCTGCACGCGGCGATCATGGATGTCCGCGACGACCTGAAGCGCCGCCTCAACGACGCGAAGACCAAGCACGAGCCGCGGCACAACCGTCACCTGCGCGACGTCCCGCAGCCGCTCTCCGACGAGGAGCTGCGCTCAGACGCCGAGCTCGCCTAGGCAGGGCCGAGCTTGCCCAGGTAGGTCAGAGGCCCCGGGTCGGGGACCGGCAGCACCGTGAAGCCGAGCCGATCGTAGAAACCGCGAGCTCGCACATTCGCGGTGACCATGCCGACATGCACCCCGGCCTGGGCCTTCGCCAGAAAGACCTCGATCAGCCTGCGGCCAAGACCCTTTCCCTGGTACGGCGGCAGCAGGTCGATGTTCAGATGCGCGGGATAGCCCGCCAGCTCGGGGACGATCATCCGCTCCGGCCGGTAGTGCAGCGCGACCATGTCCTGCTCAGGCGTGCGCGGCGGGGGCGGCGGCACCGGGTACTTCCCGTCGAGCAGCGGGATCCACTCCTCGCGTTAACGCCTCACGAAGGTCGCCGTGTCGGCCGTGCCGACCACATAGCCGACAGCGCTGCCGCCGTCGTCCACGACGAACGCCAGCTCCGGCTCCAGCTGGGCGTAGGGGCCGGCGAACAGGTCACCCATCAGCTCGTCCGTCGAGAACTGCCCACGGGCGTCCCCGCCGCGGTCGGCGGTGCGGACGCAGATGTCGTAGAGGGCGGCGCGATCGGCCACCCGGTAGGGGCGAATCTCGGGCACGCCCGCACGCTAGACCGTGGAAGCGCTTCCACCAAGTGCCGCTGCGGTGGCGGTTGACAGCCCCGGCCGGTGGGACATCGTCAGAATCGGTCACCGCGCCCTTTGGTGGGCACCTCCGCGGCGCCGGATGCTCCAGCAGTTCCCCGAAATGTCAGGGGGTCGTTCTAGGGTTGGTGGCGAACTCGACCTCGGGAGATCTCATGACCACCTTGACCGATCGGCCCGGCACCGCCCTGCTCGTCATCGACGTGCAGAACGGTGTGATGGCCGGCGCGCACGACCGCGACGCCGTGATCGCCAACATCGCCACCCTGGTCGGCAAGGCCCGCGCCGGGAGCGTGCCGGTGATCTGGGTGCAGCACTCGTCGGAGGAGCTGCCGCTCGGCAGCCCGCAGTGGGAGTTCGTGGCCGAGCTGCCGTTCGGGCCCGGCGAGCCGGTCGTCCACAAGACGTTCGGGGACTCGTTCGAGGCCACCGACCTGGAGGAGCGTCTCGCCGAGCGGGGCGTCGGCCGCCTGGTGGTGGCGGGCGCGCAGTCCGACGCGTGCATCCGCTCCACGATCCACGGCGGGTTCACCCGGGGCTATGACGTGACGCTGATCAGCGACGCCCACACCACCGAGGATCTGACGGAGTGGGGCGCGCCCACGCCCGACAAGGTGATCTCCCACCTGAACCTGTACTGGAGCTGGCAGGACGCTCCCGGCCGCACCGCCGCCACCACGCCGACCGAGGAGGTCGCCTTCACGGCGTAGCCCGCTGCCGCGGCGGCCGTTCTCGGCTGCTGTCGTGCGCGGCGTGGGTCTGTGCCGCCCGGGCGGTTCCCGGCCGCGACCGAGTTGACCTTCGCGGCGTAGGGTTTGGTTGTGACGGTACAAAACGGGTGGCTGCGCAAGCTCGCCGAGGACCCGGGGCACTCGCAGTGGTACATCAAGCGCTTCCGGGACATGGCCGCCTCCGGCGCCGACCTGGTGGGTGAGGCCCGCCTGGTCGACACGCTGGTCCCGCGCGGCGCGCGCATCCTGGACGCGGGCTGCGGCCCCGGCCGCGTCGGCGGGCACCTCGCCACGCTCGGTCACGACGTCACCGGCGTCGACCTGGACCCTGAGCTGATCGCCGCCGCCGTGGCCGACCACCCCGGCCCGCGGTGGCTGGTCGGCGACCTGTCCACGCTGTCCCTGCCCGGCCCGCCGTTCGACGCGATCGTCTGCGCGGGCAACGTGATGACGTTCGCCGCCCCGGATTCCCGCGTCGACATCCTCCGTGGCTTCGCCGCCCAACTGGCCCCCACCGGCCGGGCGGCCATCGGCTTCGGCGCCGGCCGGGGCTACCCGTTCGACGAGTTCCTGTCCGACGTCACGACGGCCGGCCTCACCCAGGACCTGCTCCTGAGCACGTGGGACCTGCGCCCGTTCACCCCGGACGCCGACTTCCTGGTCGCTCTCCTCCGCCACCCCTGACCGCCCGAAACGGCTCCCGCAGTCCCCGCCGCTCACCCACTCCGGCTGGTCCTCAGGGCTGTTTCCCGGCGCTGATGCAACCGTGAGCGCCAGCCGGCTGATCGTGGCTGGCCCTCACGGTTGTTTCCCGGCGCCGATGCAACCCTGAGCGCCAGCCTGCTGATCGCGGCTTTCCCCCAGGGTTGTTTCGCGGGGTTGATGTAACCGTGAGGGCCAGCTGGCTGATTGCGGCTGGTGCTCAGGGTTGTTTCGCGGGGCTGATGCAACCGTGAGCGCCAGCCGGGGACTCGCGTCGCGAGCGGGCCGTGAGCACGGCGGGCGTCGCGACACCAAGAAGCGGCGGCGGCGTCGGCTTCGGGCAGCGGCGTCGGCTTCGGGCAGCGGCGGCGTCGGCTTTGGGTGGGGGCTTCGGGCGGGCGGGTCGCCAGGGGTGGGTCGTCAAGGGCGGGTCGCCAGGGTGGGCGGGGTCAGTGGAGGTGCCAGGCTCGCTGGCGGGTGCGGTCGACCGCAATCTGGTAGGAGAGTTCGAAGCGGTGCGTCGGGTTGGCGTGGTACCAGCGGAGCGCCTGCAGGACCAGGGCCGGGTCGACGGCCAGCCACGGCACCTGGATCGTCATCTGCTCCGAGGCGCGGGACAGGGTGCGGGGCTTCGGGGGCCGGGACAGGGCGCGGGGCTTCGAGAGCCGGGACAGGGTGTGGCGGGTGCGGGTCTCCGGGGACGGGCCGGCCGGGATGCCGATGACCGGGATGTGGGCGTGTTCCCCGGCGGCGATCGCGTGGATGGCTTCCCATGGCGTGAACTGCTGGGTCCAGATCCCGTGGTGGTAGACGCCGTCCGGGGTCAGGGCGAGCCGGCCCGGCGCACGGCGGAGCAGGACGACCAGCGTTGTGCCGGTGAGCAGCGCGCCGGCGGCCAGCGGCGGGGCGCTGGTGATCAGGGCGAGCTGGGCGATCGTGAGCAGGGTGAGGAACCCGGCATACCAGTAGTAGAGCCGCCCGGAGTAGCCGAAGGTCAGCCCGGGGCTCCCGTCGTCGATCCCGGCGATGCGCATCCGGTCGCCGGTGTTGTACGGGTGGACCCACAGGCGCAGGAGCAGCCCGAAGAGGTGGCCGAGGATGAGCACGGCGACGCCGCAGGCCAGCGCGGCGGTGGCATCGCGGAGGATCAGCGACCACACCCCGGCGGCCAGGATCAGGACGGAGAGCAGGCCGGTTCCGACGGCCGCGTGCACCAGCCGGGGTGACGGTTCGTAGTTCCGCCAGGGTGACGGGTCGGCGGAGACCGGGGTGGTGCGCGGCAGGTCGAAGTAGAGAGTCATCGTTTCTTCCAGGGGCGGTAGCGGGAGCGGGACTGGTTGCGCGCGGTGCGGAACGCGCCGTGGAGCCGGTTGCCCCTGCGTCGGCGATGGTCGGCGAGACCGCGCGGGGGTGCGCCCGCCGGCCGCAGCGACCGGCGGGGCGTGTTGGCGCGCGAGTTCATCGGGCGCGCCGGATCCGCCGGGCGAGCGGTGCGGCCGGTCCACCGGCGGCCGACAGTGTCGCGCGACCCGAGCCGGTCAGGGGCGGTGTCACGCGGCCCGAGCCGGTCATCGGCGGCGTCGCGCGGCCCGAGCCGGTCGCGCCGCACGGCTGAACCGGCTTGGTCCCGGCGACACGACGTGCCGCATCGTTCACTCGGCGTAGTTGATCCGTGATCGTACGGAGAAGGTCGAGATCGATTCGTGGACGATCGCTCATCAGGTCTTCCTCATCCCGTCCCCCGGGTTTGGTGCCCTGTAGTACGAGTATCGAGGATGATGAGTTCAAACGGAGAGTAGTCAACGCGGCCGCTCTCCCGCACTCCCCGTCACTCCGGACAAACGGCACGATCCGCGCGGTCATGGAAGCGCTCCCAACTCGTGGATCCGGCGAGTCCGCGCTCATGGAATCCGCCGTGGAGATTCACGCCGAGGCCACCACGCCCCAATGCCGACGAGCGTCGCTGTGGCCTGCGCCGATGCGGAGATCCCGAGGCTGATCGCAGTGACCGTCGCCGATGAGCTGGTCATCCGGGGCCTCCGTGTTTCCGGGTGTGCCGGGAAATGACGCACCGAGCGACGACTCGACATCCGCTCTTGACATTGCAAACTTAAGCCACTTAATAATGGCCCCGTCAATAGGTGAACCTCGCGCTTGGGCTGGGCATGCGCGGGTTGCCCCGACGTCTGAGATCGAGGGATTCACATATGTTGAAATTGACGAGAGTCGCGGTGGCCGCGGCCGCGGCGTTGACGCTGGCGGCTGCCGGGTGTTCCGGTGACGGGGGCAAACCGGCCGGCGGCGGTAACGCCGGCAACAGCTCCATCACCATCTTCAACGGCTCGACCGGCACGATCGTCGAGCAGTGGAACCCGTTCCTGCCGAACTTCCTGCAGCCCACCGAGGGCCTCATCTACGAGGCGCTCTACTGGTACAACTTCGCCTCCGACGCGGACCCGCAGCCGATGCTGGGTACGGCGTACTCCTGGGACACCGCCGGGAAGGTCCTGACCATCACCACCCGGGACGGGGTGAAGTGGTCGGACGGCCAGCCGTTCACCGCCAAGGACGTGGCGTACACCTTCGACCTGCTCCGCCGGACGCCGGCGTTGAACGCGACCGGTCTCAAGCTCGCCTCGTCGGTGGCGAAGGACGACAAGACCGCGGTGCTGACCTTCGAGAAGCCGTCGTTCACCGACGAGGCGTCGGTTCTCGGCAACACCCCGATCGTCCCGCAGCACGTGTGGGAGAAGATCACCGACCCGACGAAGTCGATCAATCCGAACCCGGTCGGCACCGGCCCGTACAAGCTGAAGACGTTCGCCGCGCAGAGCTACGTCATGGAGAAGAACGCCAACTACTGGCAGCCCGGCAAGCCGCAGATCCAGAACGTCCGCTACATCGCGCTGGCCACCGCCGACGCCGCGACCGCCGCGCTGACCGGCGGCCAGGTCGACTGGATGAGCAGCTTCCTGCCGGGTCTGGATCAACTGCTGAAGAACCAGAAGAACCTGACGTACGTCAACACGCCCGCGCTCACCACGTCGATCTTCACCTGCGCCGGCGCCGAGCTCGGCTGCAAGGGCCCGCAGACCGACCCGGCCGTACGCCAGGCCCTCTACTACGCGCTCAACCGTGACCAGCTGAACAAGCTCGCCGGTGGTGGCTTCGCGTCGACCGCCTCGCCGACGATGCTGCTGCCCGAGCGGGACAAGGACTGGATCGCCGACCAGGCGAACCTGACCGTCCCGGGCACCGCTGACGTCGCCAAGGCCAATCAGATCCTGGACGCGGCCGGCTGGGTCAAGGGCAGCGACGGCATCCGTGCCAAGGGCGGGGAGAAGCTGTCGCTGACGATCCAGACGGTGACCGGCTGGAGCGACTACATCTCGCTGAACGACGCGATGACCCAGGAGTTCAAGGAGGTCGGCGTCGAACTCAAGCCGACCCAGCTGTCCTGGCAGGAGTGGAACACGAATCAGGTGCAGGGCAAGTACCAGCTGTCGCTGGACTCGATCGGCCTGGGCGCGTCGACCAACCCGTACGCCACCTACCTGCGGTACACCTCGACCACGACGGCGAAGGCCGGCACGGCGGCCGGGCTCAGCGGCAACTACGCGCGGTACGCCAACGACAAGGTGGACGCGGCGGTCGCGGCCGCGGCGGCGACGAACGACGAGGCGGCGCAGAAGCAGCAGTACGCGATCATCCAGCAGGAGATCGTCAAGGACCTGCCGTACATCCCGATCTACGTCAACTCGCTGCTCACCGAGTTCAGCACGGCCAACGCCACCGGCTGGCCGACCAACGACAACAAGTACGCCCTGCCGGCCACCTGGAAGAACTGGGACAACGGCATCGTGCTGAGCACCATCAAGCCGGCGAAGTAGACGGGGACGGGCCGTGCGTCATCTGCTCCGTAAGCTGGGGTTCTACCTGGTCGCCCTCTGGGCGGCGCTGACGGTGAACTTCTTCGTCCCGCGCCTCATGCCCGGCGACCCGGTCGAGATCCTGCTCTCGAAGCTGGGTCAGCACGGCCCGGTCACCCCGGAGATGCGGGCGTCGGTCGAGGCCCTTCTCGGCACGAACAGCGGCGAGTCGCTGTGGTCGCAGTACGTCGACTACCTGGGCAACCTGGCCCGCGGGGACCTGGGCACCTCGGTGGTGTTCTACCCCGCGTCGGTCGGCTCGATCATCGAGCAGACCCTGCCCTGGACGATCGGCCTGATCGGTCTCGCCACGATCATCTCGTTCCTGGCCGGCGTCGGTCTCGGCACCGTCGCCGGCTGGAAACGGGGTTCCTGGCTGGACAATCTGATCCCGGTCACCACGATGTTCCAGTCCGTGCCGTACTTCTGGCTGGCCCTGATCCTGCTCTTCGCGTTCGGCAGCATCTGGCCGCTCTTCCCGCTCAACGGCGGTTACGACGTCTACAACGTCACGCCCGGCTGGAACGGCCCGTTCCTCGGATCGGTGCTCTACTACGGCGCGCTGCCGGCGATCACCATCGTGCTCTCCAGCGTCGGCGGCTGGATGCTCGGGATGCGCAACATGATGGTGTCCACGCTGAGTGAGGACTACATGGTCACCGCCGAGGCCAAGGGCCTGCGCCCGGGCCGGATCATGCGGCGCTACGCGGCCCGCAACGCGGTCCTGCCGTCGGTCTCCGGCTTCGCGATCTCGCTGGGCTTCGTCGTGGCCGGCTCGATCGTCACCGAGGCGGTCTTCTCCTACCCGGGCATCGGCTCCGCGCTGCTGCAGTCGGTCGGCGGCAACGACTACGCCCTCATGCAGGGCATCTTCCTGGTCATCACGCTGTCCGTGCTCGGCGCGAACCTGCTGGTCGACCTCCTCTACTCGGTCATCGACCCGCGCACCCGCGCCCGAGCCTGAGAGGGCAGCGATCATGACCATGACCACGGAACTGTCCGAGACGGCCATCGAAGACAATGCCCGAAAGCCGATTAAGGTACGGCGATTGGCGCGCAACCCGAAGCTCCTCGCCGGTCTGATCATCGGCGGCGCGATCGTGCTCTTCGGCCTGCTCGGTCCCCTCGTCTGCCAGGACCCGAGACTGGTGAACGACATCGGCCTGACCGGTCCCAGCGCCGAGCACTGGCTCGGCACCACGCAGACCGGCCAGGACGTCCTCGCCCAGCTCGCCCACGGCACCCGCGGCTCCCTCGCCGTCGGCGCGATCGTCGGCGTCCTGACGCTGCTGCTCTCCGCGTTCTTCGGCGTCGTCGGGGCGTACGCCGGTGGCTGGGTCGACGAGATGTTCTCCCTGTTCACCAACATCATGCTGGTCATCCCCGGCCTGCCGCTGGTGATCGTGATCTCCAGTTACGTCCCGGACAAGAGCATCTGGCTGGTCTCGGTGGTCCTGGCGATCACGAGCTGGGCCGGTTCCGCCCGGGTGCTGCGCGGCTACACGCTCAGCCTGCGCAGCCGCGACTACGTGCTCGCCTCGCGGGTGGCCGGCGAGAAACGGTGGCGGATCCTGTCCGTGGAGATCCTGCCGAACCTGATCCCGCTGCTCGCCTCGCAGGTCGTCTTCGCGGTGATCTTCGCGATCCTCGGCGAGGCCGGCCTCTCCTACCTGGGGCTGGGCGCGAGCGGCTCGTTCACCTGGGGAACCATGCTCTACTACGCGCAGAACGGCCTGGCGCTGCGACTCGGGGCATGGTGGTGGTTCGTCCCGCCGGGCCTGATGCTGGCCCTGTTCGGCGCCGCGCTCTCGCTGATCAACTTCTCGATCGACGAGATCATCAACCCCAAGCTGCGCAACCAGACCCGGGCCGCCCGCAAGGGGTGGCGGATGTCCCGGGAGCAGCTCTCCAAGGCCAAGGAGGCGACGCTGTGACGGTCCTGTCGATCGAGAACTTCAGCGTGGACTACCTGGTCGACCCGGTCGTGCACGCGGTCAAGAACGTCTCGCTCGAACTCCGGCGCGGCGAGGTGCTGGGCCTGGCGGGCGAGAGCGGATGCGGGAAGAGCACCCTGGCGTACGGGATCATCCGCCTGTTGAAACCCCCGGCGGCGATCACCTCCGGACGGGCGGTGTTCCACTCCCGCGAGGGTCTGGAGATCGACTGGAACGCGCTGGACGCGGAGGAACTGCGGGCGAACCGGTGGGAGAAGATCTCGATGGTCTTCCAGGGCGCGATGAACTCGCTCAACCCGGTGATCTCGATCCGCGACCAGTTCGAGGACGTCTTCCTCACCCACCGGCCGGAGATGTCGCGCAAGGACCGCCGCGCCCGCTGCGCCGAGCTGCTGGAACGCGTCGGCGTCGACCCTCGCCGGCTCACCTCGTACCCGCACGAGCTCTCCGGCGGCATGCGGCAGCGCGTCATGATCGCGATGGCGATGGCCCTGGAGCCGCAGGTCATGATCATGGACGAGCCGACCACGGCGCTCGACGTCGTGGTCCAGCGGGAGATCCTGCGGGAGATCACCCGGCTGCGCGACGAGCTGGGCTTCGCGGTCGTCTTCATCACCCACGACCTGCCGCTGCTGCTGGAGATCAGCGACCGGATCGCGGTGATGCGCAGCGGCGAGATCGTCGAGCTGGGCGACGCGGCCGAGCTCTACACCAACCCCAGACACGAGTACACCAAGCAGCTGCTCGCGTCGTTCCCGAGCCTGACCGGCGACCGCGGCTCGTTCGTCCGCGGCGCGATGGACGACCGGCTCCTGGCCCTGGACGCGGTCGAAGTGACGTCGTGACCGCCTGCACCGAGCGGCAGCCACCCGCTGCCGGCCCGCGGGCTCGCAGGCGAGGGCCAGAAGGACGCGACAAAGGAGGTACAGCGTCATGACGACCTTGGAGGTACGGGGTCTGGGCAAGGACTACCGGCTGCGGGAGGGGTGGCACAGCAGCACGCTGCGCGCGGTGGACGACGTCAGCTTCACGCTCGACCACGGGAAGACCATCGCGCTCGTGGGCCAGAGCGGCAGCGGCAAGTCGACAGTGGCCAAGCTGCTGCTCCAGCTGGAGCGCCCGACGCGCGGGGAGATCCGGCTCGACGGCGAACCGGTCGCACGTCGCGGCGCCGGGCTGGCGGCCTATCGCCGTACCGTCCAGATGGTCTTCCAGGACCCTTTTGCGTCCCTGAATCCCTATCACACGATCGGTCACCACCTGGCCCGGCCGATCCGGCTGCACCATCCCGGGATGAGCGACGCCGACGTCCAGAAACGTGTCCTGGAGCTGCTGGAACGGGTGCGCCTGACCCCGGCCGGGAACGTCGCGCGCCGGCGCCCGCACGAGCTCTCCGGCGGTCAGCGGCAGCGCGTCGCGATCGCCCGTGCGCTGGCCCCCGAGCCCGGCGTGCTGATCGCCGACGAGCCGGTGTCGATGCTCGACGTGTCGATCCGCCTCGGCGTGCTCAACCTGCTCGCCACCCTGCAACGCGAGGAGGATCTGGGCGTCCTCTACATCACCCACGACCTGGCCACCGCGCGCCACTTCTCCGACGAGATCCTGGTGATGTACAAGGGCTCGATCGTCGAACGCGGCCCCGCCGACGACGTCATTCTCCGGCCGCAACACGAGTACACGAGAACGCTGGCCGAGGCGGCCCCCAACCCGGAACGCCGCATCGGTCAGCTCCGCTCGACCCCGCAATGACCGCCTGCTGAGCCGCCCCGCACCCGAAGCGCCGTCCCGCGCCGCCCGCCGAGCGGGCCCGCACCCGAAGCGCCGCCCCCGCGACGCCCGTTGAGCCGGCCCGCACCCGGACGGCCGCCCCGCGAGGCCCGCCGGGGTGAGACCTCGCCGTGCGACTCGCGGTTCTGGCTGGTGCTCTTCGTGGTCATGAGACACGAACAACCACGAAGAGCACCAGCCAGAACCCGGCGGCGGGCAGCGGACTCGACCCGGGAGAGTGTCTGCCGGGGTGCGGGCTGGACTTTGCCGGATACCGTTGGGTCCAACGTTTCGCCAGGTGGGGAGAGTTGCGGTGGGCTTCTTCAAACGGACCGTGCTGTCGATGATCGCGTCGAATCTGGAGCGCCGGGCACACCACAGCCGGAACCCGATCGTGCACCACATGCTGCGCGAGGTGAACCACAGGCTGGCCCGCCAGGGCGGTTACCCGCGCAGCACCTACGGCCACCCCGGCTATCACCCCGGCCCCGGTTACCACCCCGGCCCGGCTTATCACCACGGCCCGGCGCATCATGGGCACTACCGTCATCACGGGCATTACCGGCACCACGGTCACTACCGGTACTGACCTACCCTCCGGTGACTACCTTGGGCGCGTGATCGCGACTCAGGGACTCCGATTCATCGACCACACCGTGACCGTGCCGCTGGATCACCGGCGGCCGGACGAGCGGACCATCGAGGTGTTCGCGCGGGAGGTGGTCGCCGCCGAGCGGGCCGGCGACGACCTGCCCTGGCTGCTCTATCTGCAGGGCGGGCCGGGCGGCAAGGCGCCGCGGCCGCTGGGCGCGGACGGGTGGCTCGGGCACGCGCTGAAGACTCATCGGGTGCTGCTGCTCGACCAGCGGGGGACCGGGCGCAGCACGCCGCTGACCGGGAAGACCGTCGCGGGGATGACGGACGCGGCGCTCGCCTCGTACCTCAGGATGTTCCGGGCCGACAGCATCGTGGCGGACGCCGAGATCCTGCGGGCGCGGGTCGCGGGCGGCGCCCGCTGGGACACTCTGGGCCAGAGCTACGGCGGGTTCATCACCCTGACCTATCTGTCGGTGGCGCCGCAGGCGCTGCGGAGGTGCTGCATCACCGGCGGGCTGCCGGGGCTGGATGTCAGGGCGGACGACATCTACGCACTGACGTACCCGGCTGTCGCGGCCCGCAACGCCGAGTTCTACCGCGAGTTCCCGCAGGACGCCCCGGTCGTGCGCCGGATCGCCGCGTTCCTCGACGCCGGGGACGTGCGGCTGCCCGACGGCGACCGGCTGACGTCCAGGCGGCTGCGACTGCTCGGGAACATGTTCGGCGCGAGCACCGGCCTCGCCCAGTTGCACTGGATCCTCGACGAGGCGTGGCACGGCTCGTCGCTGTCGGACACGTTCCTGCACGAGGTGCTGCGGCACACCGCGTTCGTCGACGTGCCGCTCTTCGCGCTGCAGGAGTGCACTTTCGGTCAGGGCCGGGCGTCGGCGTGGGCCGCGCAGCGAGCCTCGGAGCGGTACCCGGAGTTCGCGCCCGACGCGGATCCGCTGCTGTTCACCGGCGAGATGATGTACCCCTGGATGTTCTCCGAGATCGCGGCGCTGCGGCCGTTCGCCGGGGCCGCCGAGATCCTGGCCGCGGCCGACGACTGGCCGCCGCTCTACGACCTGGACCGCCTGGCCGCCAACGACGTGCCGATCGCCGCCCTGGTCTACGCCGACGACATGTACGTGCCGGCCCCGCTGTCGCTGCGCACCGCCGAGCGGGTCGGCAACCTGCGCACCTGGGTCTCCACCGACCACCACCACGACGGCCTGCGGGTGGACGGCGCGGCCATCCTCGAACGCCTGATGCGGTTGGCGGCGTGAAGGTTCAGCCGCGCGATCCGGAGCTCAGGTATGGGGATTCGTCCCGAGGTGCGGCCGGTCCCCGGTGACAGGTGACCCGGGGGTTCTCGGAAGCGAGCTCGCCGACCGGGTTGTCGTCGTAGAGCCACACGTGCAGGTCGTACGGCATGGGCGGCCGGCCGGGCGGGACGGAGTGGCCGGCCATCGGCCCGTCGAACGGGTGGCCGAGCAGTTCCGGCCGGTCACCGCCGGCGGTGCCGGGGAACCTCTGCCGGCGCGGCGCGAACCGGCGGCCGTCACCGGATGGGCTGACCGGGTGGGTGTGGCCGGCGGCCCGGTGGGTAATAGCACGCCCGTTCGAGTGACGAGGAGAGCGACATGACCGACAAGACCAACAGCACGCCGGCCGACGGCAACCGGGTGAAGGACCCGGAGGACTGGACGACCGGCGACGAGCCGGCGACCGGGGCGCAGGAGTCCTACCTGCACACCCTCGCGACCGAGGCGCACGAGGATGTCCCGGACGGGCTGACCAAGGCCGAGGCGTCCCAGCGGATCGACGACCTGCAGGAGAAGACCGGCCGCGGCCGGTGACGGTCACTCGAAGGGGTTCGGGTCTGGCCCTCGCGCTGCCGGTGCCGGAGAATGTGTCCACTCCGGCCGGTTCAGTCGCGCAGCCGTCCGGGATTTCGGGCTGGAGACGAGCTGATCCGGGAGGACTGCCCATGAGGCCCGGGACCTTCGAGTGCATCACCGCGGACAGCGTCGAGGAGGTGCTGTCCGCGCTGGCGGACGGTGACACCGCGGTGCTGGCCGGTGGCCAGAGCCTGGCCCCGGAGTCGACACCGCGGGTCGTCGACATCAACCGGGTGCCCGGGCTCGACCTGCTCGCCGAGCAGGACGGTGTGCTGCGGGTCGGGCCGCTGGTCCGGCACCGGGTGTTCGAGTCGAATGCCGTCGGCGGGCCGATGGGCGACCTGATGCGCCTGGTGGTGTGTCACATCGGGCATCCACCGGTCCGCGCCCGGGGCACGATGCTGGGCAGTCTCGCCTACGCGCACCCGGCGGCGGAGTGGCCGGTCGTGGCCGTGATGCTCGGCGCCCGGTTCGTGCTGGCGGGGCCGCGCGGGTCGCGGACGGTGCCGGCCGAGGCGTTCTTCACCGGGGCGTTCACCACCCTGCGGCGGCCCGACGAGCTGCTGGTCGAGGTGTGCTTCCCGGCTCTGCGGGCCGGGACGGGCGTGGGTTACGCCGAGGACCGGCGCACCACGGTCTTTCCGCAGGCGGCCGCGATGGCCACCGTGACGGCGACCGGCGGCGTGGTCGAGGCGGCCTCGATCGGCCTGGTGAACGCCGCGCCCTGCCCGGTCCGGGCGCGCGCCGCCGAACGGGTGCTGCTCGGCCGGCCGCTGTCGGATTCCACGATCGCCGAGGCCACCGCCGTGATCGAGGTGGCGGCGTTCCGGACGCTGGTCCGGCGGGCGCTCAGCCAGGCGCGGACCCGGATGCGGTCAGGCGCGCAGGTGGGACTGCAGGACGAGCGCGGCGGCGCCGGTCGCTGAGGCCGTGGCGGCGGCCAGCGAGACGGTGACCGTGACGTTGCGGTGCCAGGTGCGGGCATCCGCGGCGGCGAGCCGGCGCGTGATCGCCGGGCCGTAGATCGCCGAGGCCGCCGCGAAGCCGGGGCCGGTCAGCACGACCAGGTCGATGTCCAGCAGGTTCACCACCGACTCGGCGGCCGCGGCCACGTAGCGGGCGGAGGACTCCAGCAGGGCACGGCAGTGCGGGGCACCGGCCCGGGCGGCGCGCGCGACCGCGCCGAAGTCGGACGTGACGCTGCGCAGCGGCTGGGTGAGGTCGAGACCGGCCTCGGCGGCGGCGACCCGGTCGTCGCGGGCGGCCGTCACGACCATCCGCGGGCCGGCCAGCACCTCCAGGCAGCCGCGGCTGCCGCACCAGCACTCCGGGCCGAAGACCTCCAGGCAGAGGTGCCCGAACTCGCCGGCGCTGGCGTGGCTGCCGCGCATCGCCCGGCCCTCGACGACGATGCCGGCGCCGATCCCGCCGCCCATGTAGAGCGCGGCGAACGCCTGGTCCGGGCCGACGCGGGCCACCCAGTACTCGCCGACGGCGGCGGCGGTCGCGTCGTTCTCCACCAGCACCGGCCAGCCGGTCGCCTCGGAGAGCCGGCTGCCCAGCTCGTCACCGCGCAGGCCGCGCAGGTGCGGGAGGGTCTCGTCGGCGGGCAGGCCGCCGCTGTGCGGGCCGGGCCAGACGATGCCGACGCCGAGGCAGCGGGCCGGGTCGACGCCGGAGCCGGCGAGCAGCGTGTCGATGTCGGCGGCGAGGGCGCGCAGGATCGCGTCCGGGTCGTCGCCGAGCGGCGCGGGCCGGGCCAGGCGGGAAATCACGCCACCGGTCTGGCCGGTCAGCACGTACGTCGTGGCGTCCTCGTCCAGGTGCACGCCCACCGACAGCCGCGCGTTCGGGTCGAGCTGCAGCAGCGTGCGGGGCTTGCCGCCGGTCGGGGTGCGGCCGGTCTCGACGACCAGGCCCTCCTCCAGCAGGCGGCGGACGGTCATCGACACCGCGGCCTCGGTCAGCCCCGTGATCTTGGCGAGCTCGACCCGGCTGAGCGGCTCGGAGGCGCGGATCGCGTCGAGGATGCTCTCCCGGGCGCCGGGACGACGTCCCCGGCCGGGCCGGCCCGCCGGCGCGGTCGCGCCGACCCCTTCTCTCACGCTTCCTCCACCGCCGCCGTGACGCGCACGAGAAGGACGCGATCCGGATAGAGCACCGGGAGACGGAGTCCGACGGTGCCGAGTGTGCGGCCGTTCAGGCGTACCCCCTGGGGCGTGCACCAGGGTAACGCAGCACCCCACGCCGCGGCGTTACCGTCGGCAACGTCACCCGGCGGCTGCGGGCGCACGTGATAGGTCCGGTCCTCCGCGAGCCCGGGCAGCCCGATGGTCCCCGGTGGGTAGGACGCGCTGGTCGACGTCGCCGTCAGCGCGAAGATCGCATCGGATCCGTCCCGCGACACCACGCCGGTCACCGAGTAGGCAGGATCGGTCACGTCGGCGTGAACCAGGGTGCCGTCGTGCAGCAGCCCGCGCAGCTCCTTGTACAGCGCGACCCACGCCGAGAGCTCGGAGATGTCCGACTCGGAAGCCCGCGTCAGATCCCACTCGATGCCGAGATGTCCGAAGAGGGCGGCGCCGGCGCGGGTGGCCAGCGGCAGCGACCGGCGAGTCGTGTGCGACTCGGGCGCGCCCACGTGCGACCCGATCAACTCCAGCGGGATCAGCAGACCGGTCCACCGCTGGATGGACACCCGCTCGTGCGCGTCGATGCAGTCGGACGCCCACACCCGGTCGGTGCGCTCCAGGATCTCCAGGTCGACCCGCCCGCCGCCGGACGAGCACGACTCGATCTCCACACCGGGGTGCCGCGCCCGCAGCTCGTCGAGCAGCCGGTACGCCGCCAGCGTCTGATCGTGCACCCCGGCCCGCCCGCTCCCCGGATGCCCGGCCTCGACGAGGTCCCGGTTGTGGTCCCACTTCAGGTACGCGATGTCGTGGTCGGTCAGCAGCGCGTCGAGCCGCCCGAGGATGTGATCGAAAGCGGACGGATTCGCGAGGTCCAGCACCTGCTGCCGCCGCGCCGGCCGGGGGAGCCGGTCACCGGCCGACATGATCCAGTCCGGATGTTCCCGGGCCAGCTCCGAGTCCGGGTTGATCATCTCGGGCTCGACCCAGAGCCCGAACTCCATGCCGAGCCCGCGGACCACGCTGATCAGCGGTTCGAGCCCGTCCGGCCAGACCTCCGGGGAGACGAACCAGTCGCCGAGCCCCGAGGTGTCGTCGCGGCGGGAGCCGAACCAGCCGTCGTCGAGCACGAAACGTTCGGCGCCGATCGTGGCGGCGGCCTTCGCCAGCTCGGTCAACCGGGCAAGATCGTGGTCGAAGTAGACGGCCTCCCACGTGTTGACCACGACCGGGCGCGGCGTCGACGGGTGGTTCGGGCGGCTCCGGAGGTACTGGTGGAAGCGGGACGAGACGCCGTCCAGCCCGGTCGTGCTGTGCACGGCGTACACCCAGGGGGTCCGATAGGTCTCGCCCTCGGCGAGCCCGGCCTCGCCGGGCAGCAGCAACTCGCCGCCGGCCAGCGCCGACCAGCCGTGATAGGTGCGCTCGGCGATCGAGCGCGCGCCGCCGGAGAACGCGGTGTGCAGTGCCCACACCTCGCCGCTCCGGTTGCCGAAACCGGTGGTGCCGGCGCAGAGCACGAACGCCGAGTCGTACCCGGTCCGCCCGGTGCGGTTCTCCCGGACGCGCAGGCCGTGCGTGAACGCGGTCCGTTGCGGCTGGCGCTCGCGCAGGTGGTGACCGGTGAAGTCGAGCAGCTCGGCGGCCCGGTCGGGCACCGGCAGGAACAGCGTGAGGTGCTCCAGCCAATAGGTGCCGGGTGCGGTGCCGGTCAGCGCGGCGCGGCCACGAAGGACCCCGGCGGGGTGCAACTCCAGGTCGATGCTCACCTCCAGGCCCGCTTCGGCGTCGAGAGCTCTCACCTGTACGGCGTCAGGAGCGCGCCCGTCCGCGGGAGGACGGTGATCTATCGCGGTCACCTGGAACGCCGTCGACCAGGCGCTCCCGTCCCGGTGGCCGGCGAGTCCCGGCGTCCCGAGCCAGCCCGACGACTGCTCCGGGAGCAGCGACGGCCGGACCGTCCCGTCCACGGAGAACCCGATCGGTTGCGGCGCGACGGCGGTCAGCAGCTCCGCGGACGCCTTGTCGAGCGCCGCCCCCCAGTGCGCCACGGACGGCAGGCCCGGGCCCCGGCAGTCGAGCACGAAACTCACCCCGGCGGCGCTCAGGTGCAGCAGTTCCGGCCCCATCGGTGACTCCCTACCAGCGTTGACGGACTTCGTTCAGTTGCTTAAGAATGCTATCTGCCCCGCGTGCGGCGGCACTACGACAGGAGCCGTGTCAATGATCAGAGCCGATGTTCACGAGGGTTGGACCGTGCGTGCCGCCGGTGGCCCGGTGCCCGCCGGGATCGCCGACGAGCCGGTGCCCGCGTCCGTGCCGGGCACGGTGCACACCGACCTGCTGGACGCCGAGCTGATCCCGGACCCGTACCTGGGCGAGAACGAGGCGGACCTGGTCTGGTTCCACCGAGCGGCCTGGCTCTACTCCACGACCGTGACCGTGGCGCCGGCCGCCGACGACGAGCGGGTCGACCTGGTCTTCGAGGGGCTGGACACGATCGCGGCGATCGAGTTCGGCGGCGTCGAGCTGGGCCGGACCGCGAACATGCACCGCAGCTACCGGTTCGACGTGCGGGACCGGCTGCGGGACGGGGCGATCCCGCTGTCGGTGCGGTTCGACTCGGCGCTCGATTACGCGGAGGACCTGCAGAAGGTGCTCGGGGAGCGTCCCCGGCCCTATCCGCACCCGTTCAACGCCATACGCAAGATGGCCTGTTCCTTCGGTTGGGATTGGGGTCCTGACCTGCAGACCGCCGGGATCTGGAAGCCGGTGCGCCTGGAGCGGTGGAGGGTGGCGCGGCTCGCGTCGGTGCGGCCGCTGGCCACGCTGGACCCGGACGGGACCGGCCGGCTCGTCGTGCACGTCGACGTGGAGCACGCGAGGCTCGGCGCCGATCGCGAGGTCGTCGCCGAGGTCCGGCTCGGCGAGCACGTCTCGCAGATCCGGCTCCGGGAGGGCGAGACCTCGGGCATGACCGAGATCC
The DNA here is from genome assembly GCF_016862095.1 of Actinoplanes cyaneus. Taxonomy (GTDB): domain Bacteria; phylum Actinomycetota; class Actinomycetes; order Mycobacteriales; family Micromonosporaceae; genus Actinoplanes; species Actinoplanes cyaneus. Next base: position 6,949 of record NZ_BOMH01000019.1, on the reverse strand, counting down.
TGGTTCCGGACGCGCCGGCGTGGTGGCCGATCGGCTACGGTGCCCAGCCCCTGGTGGACGTCGGGGTGACCCTTCGTGACGACGACGAGGAGCTGGACGCCTTCCACACCCGGGTCGGCTTCCGGACGATCACGCTCGACGAGACACCGGACGAGATCGGGAGCGCTTTCACGCTCGTCGTCAACGGCCGGCCGATCTTCGTCCGCGGCCTGAACTGGATCCCCGAGGACCACCTGCTCACCCGGCTGAACCGGGACGTCTACGCGGCCGCGATCCAGCGCGCCGCCGACGCCAACACCAACCTGCTGCGGGTCTGGGGCGGCGGCATCTACGAGAGCGACGACTTCTACGACCTCTGCGACGAGCGCGGCATCCTGGTCTGGCAGGACTTCCCGCTGGCGTGCGCGGCCTACGCCGAGGAGGAGCCGCTGCGCTCGGAGTTCCTCGCCGAGGCGCGGGAGAACATCGGCCGGCTCACCCCGCACCCGTCGCTCGCGGTGTGGAACGGCGGCAACGAGAACATCTGGGGTCACGAGGACTGGGACTGGAAACCGCAGCTCAACGGGCAGACGTGGGGCGCCGGTTACTACTACGAGCTGTTCCCGGCGCTGCTCGCCGAGCTGGACCCGACCCGGCCCTATCACCCCGGCAGCCCGTCCAGCCCCGGCCACGACCCCGAGGTGATCCACCCGAACGACGACCGGTACGGCACCCGGCACGAGTGGGAGGCGTGGAACCGGCAGGACTACACCTACCACGCGAACTTCGTGCCGCGGTTCTGCTCCGAGTTCGGCTGGCAGGCGCCGGCGACCTGGTCGACGCTGCGGGAATCGCTCGCGCCGGAGGACTTCGACCAGGAGTCGCCGGCGTTCCTGCTCCATCAGAAGGCCGAGGGCGGCAACGACAAGCTGAACGCCGGGATCGCGCATCACCTGCCGGCGCCGTCCGGCTTCGAGGACTGGCACTGGGCGGCGCAGCTGAATCAGGCGCGGGCCACGGCGTACGCGATCGGGCATCTCCGGGGTCATGCGCCGCGGACCATGGGCAGCATCCTGTGGCAGCTCAACGACTGCTGGCCGGTGACGTCATGGGCGGTGGTGGACGGCGCGGGGCGGCTCAAGCCCGCCTGGTACGCGCTGCGCCGGTCCTACGCGCCGCGGCTGCTCCACTTCCGGGACGACTCCCTCGTGGTGGTCAACGACAGCCCGGAGGCCTGGCGCGGCACGGCGCGGCTGAGGCGGGCCGGCTTCTCCGGCGAGGTGGCCGCGGAGCAATCCGTCGATGTCGAGGTCGCCGCGCGATCGATATCGGTCATCGCTCTTGACGCGGAGCTCACCACGCCCGGCGACGCGACCCGGGAGGTGCTCGTCGCGGACCTCGACGGACTGCGGGCCACCCGCCTGTTCGCCGAGGACTTCGATCTCGCGTACGACCCCGCGCCCGTCACCGCTGACATCAGCCCCGCCGAGGGCGGATACTCCATCACCGTGACCGCCACCTCCTTCGCCCGTGACGTCGCCGTCCTCGCCGACAAGATCGACCCCGACGCGTACGTCGACGACATGCTCGTCGATCTGCTCCCCGGCGAGAGTCACACCTTCGGGGTCCGTACCACCTCGGCCGACAAGCGGGCGTTCGGCGGGCCGGCGGTGCTGCGCTCGGCGAACACGCTCGTGGCCGGGGCCTGATCGCGGTGGCCGGCTCCCTGATCGGGCTCGTGCTGACCGGCAGCGCCGCCCGGGTGGGGGTGGAGCCGTTCTTCATGGAGCTCATCGCGGGCATGGAGGAGGCGCTCGCCCCGGCCGGCGCGACCGTGCTGCTGCTGGTCGTGCCGGACCTCGACGCCGAGCTGGCCACCTACCGGCGCTGGGCGGACGACCACACCGTGGCGGCGGTCGTGGTGGTCAACCTGGTGCACGACGACGTGCGGCCCGGTCACGTGGCCGGGCTGGGGCTGCCCGCGGTGCTCGCGGGCCGGCACCCCGGGCCGTTCGCCAAGGTCGTCACCGACGACACGGGGGCGATGACCACCGCGATCGAGACGCTGAGCGGTCTCGGTCACCGCGTGGTCGGGCGGGTCAGCGGGCCGGCCGACCTGCTGCACACCGCGGAGCGGACCGCGGCGATCCGGGCGGCGGCCGGGCGGCGCGGCGTCACGGTCCGGATCGCCGAGGGCGACTACAGCGCGGAGGGCGGCGTCCGCGCCCTGCGGGAGCTGCTGGCGTCCGCGCCGGCGCCGACCGCGATCGTCTTCGACAACGACGTGATGGCGGTCGCCGCCGAGCAGGAGTTGCTGCGCGCGGGCGTCGGCGTGCCGGCCCAGGTGAGCCTGCTGGCCTGCGACGACTCGCCGCTCTGCGAGCTGGCGGTGCCGCCGCTCTCCGCGCTGAGCACCGACGTGCACGAGCACGGGCTGACGCTGGGCCGCGCGGTGCTCGGCGTGGTGCGTGGCGAGCCGGGCCGCGAGCACCCCGGCCCGTCGATCAGCATCCGGCATCGGGAGAGCACCGGCCCCGCGCCCTTTTGACCAGATCAACGTCATTTGCGGGTACGGGCGTGGCTCGCCACCGTTGGTATCCGCAGGTCACACGCATGGTGTCGGATTTTGGTCGAGCAGCGCTCAATATCATCGGCGATGATGGCCCCCACGTTGTCGTCGGGTACGGGGGTGCCGCAGGTGATGATCGTTCTTGTCGCGCTGATGGGCCTGGTGATCGCGCTCGGACTGGCGTTCTGGCCGTGGCCCGAGCGCGTGGCCCGGCGTGCCGCCCGCCACGCCGCCCGTCACGGGCCGCCGCCCCCGCCGCCCCGGCTTCCGGACACGCTCGAGGGCGTGCTGACGGCGCAACTGCTCGCCGACGAGATCTCCCGGCCGCAGTACGTGCGGGCGATGGAGCGGATCGCCGCCCGCGACGAGCGACGTCACCCCCTGTCGGTGCCCCGCGACGACCGCTCTGAGTAATCTGCGGCCCATGGGGAACCGCCGTGAGCGCTGACGACGACCCGACGCCGTCGCCGACACCGGCACCGGCGACGCCGCCACCGCCATCGACGGCGCCGGTGCCGCTATCTCCGGTGCCGTCGTCGTCGGTGCCCGCGCTGCCGTCGCCGGACTGGGAGCTCGCCGGGCGGCGGACGATCCGGTTCGCGGTCGCCTACGCGGTCGCCGCGGCGGCCGTCGTCCCGCTGTTCGCCTGGGCCACCCGGAAGCCGGTCGACGAGGTCACCGTCGCCGCGGCGACGGTGATCGCGAACCTGGTGATCTCGGCGCTGCTGCTCGGCGGCCTCCTGGGCCTGCTCGTCTGCGCGGTGGTGTGGCTGGTGCAGACCGCGAGGCTGGCGTACGGTTCGCCGCCCACCGGCCACCTCGGCTACTGGGGGTGCGCGGCGTTCGGCGTGCTCTTCGTGGCCGCCTACGTCCCGCCGCCCGGGCTGCGGCTCGCCGACGCGCTGCTGCTGGCCGCCGGCGAGCGCCTGCTCGGGGTCATTCTGCTGATCGCCGGGGTGGTGCACACCCGCCGGTGGATCAGGCGGCGGGCCGGCACCCCTGTCCCCGCGCGGGCCGGGGGATTCCCGTCGAGCCGGCCCACCGCCGAGGACTGGAGCACCGGCTGGGACCCGGAGGTCGAGCGCGACATCGAACGGCGCCGGGCCCGTTAGGGTGCCGTGCCGCTCGCGGGGGCACCCGCCGTACCAAATCGATCTCGGTCTTTGTCCTGTGCTCGTCGGTTTGCATGGGTGAGGTATAGACACAGTGCCCGCGCGGGTATGCAAGATTCGCCATGAGTGCCGAGGATGTGATCGAGATGCTGCTGTCCGTGCTGATCGCAGGACTGGTCGCCGCCCTGGCACTGAGCTTCTGGCCGGGCCGTCGTGGCGGGCCGTCGGGTCCCGCGACCGGGCCGGGGCCGGTCTCGGCGGTGCTGCTGCCGGCGCCGGACTCCACGACGCCGCCTGCGGCAGCTCCGCTCGCGGCCTCCGGGGCAGCGCCGCTCGCGGGCTCCACGACGCCGCCCGCGGCAGGCTCCGGGACAGCGCCGCCCGTGGGCTCCGGGACTATGCCGCCCGCGGCAGGCTCCGGGACAACGCCGCCCGCGGGCTCCAGGTCAGCGCCGCCCGTGAGCTCCGCGACAGCGTCGGCGCGCCGGGCCAACAGTGCCGAGGGGCTGCTCAGCTCCCGGTTGCTCGCGGGCGAGGTGACCACTGAGCAGTATCGGACAGCGATGGCGTGCCTGGCCGTGCGCGAGGAGGCCCGTGACCCGATGCGCCTGCCGGGTGAGATCGGGCCCACCGCAGACTGATGTGACCTGAGGCAACCTCCCTGCGCCCGTCCCGTCCGGGATGCGAGGGTGGAGGCCGGCGACGAGAGGGCGTGTGATGGCGGAGATCGTGCTGATCCGGCACGGACAGACGGAGTGGAGCGCCAACGGGCGGCACACGTCGTTCACCGATCTGGAACTGACCCCGGAAGGGGAGGCGCAGGCGCGTCGCGCGGGGGAGCGGCTCGGCGGGCGCACGTTCGCCGCGGTCATCTCCAGTCCGCGCAGGCGTGCGCTGCGCACGGCGGAGCTGGCCGGGCTCACCGTCACCGAGGTGACCGAGGACCTGGCCGAGTGGAACTACGGGGAGTACGAGGGGATCACCACCAAGCAGATCCGCGTCGACCGGCCGGACTGGTCGCTCTGGACGGACGGCTGCCCCGGCGGTGAGTCCCCGGAGCAGGTCGGCGAGCGGCTCGACCGGGTCCTCGCGCGGGCCCGCTCGGTCGGCGGCGACGTCGCGCTCGTCGCTCACGGGCACAGCCTGCGGGTGGCCGGAGCGCGCTGGATCGGCCTGCCGACGAGCGCCGGTGGCCTGCTCAAATTGGACACCGCGACGGTGTCGGTGCTGGGCTTCGAGCACGAGGTCGACCCGGTGCTCAGCGCCTGGAACGCCCCCTGCTGACCCTCTGCCGCGCAGAGTCCAGCGAGGCCGGGCGGTCCAGCGAGGCCGGGCAGGGTCCCATCGGGCGGGCGGCCTCATGAGGCAGGACGGTTGCCTCATGAGGCCGGCCCCACCCGGTCACAGGGTGGCTCGAAGGTCGCCCGGACGCGAGCGATTCGCAATTCTCCACCGGAGGCACGCTCCCAGTCCCCGGTCGTGGCGTTCCACACATGCCACCTCCGCGGATCCGGGGGCGAGCCCGAGCGTCACGGGACCTATGCTGACACGTGTAAGTAGTAAAGTCACCCCATGCCTGACCCCCGCCGGATCACCAGCGCCGATGTCGCCCGCCGGGCCGGGGTCTCCCGCGCCACCGTCAGCTATGTCCTGAACGCCACGCCCGGCCAGAGCATCTCCCCGGCCACCCGCGACCGCGTCCTGCAGGCCGCCGCCGGGCTCGGTTACGCGCCGTCGGCGGCCGCCCGCACCCTGCGTACCGGACGCTCCGACGTCGTGCTGTGCCTGATCCCGGACTGGCCGATCGGCAACGAGATGGGCAACACCCTCGGCAACCTCTCCACCGCCCTGGCCCGGGAGGGCCTGACGTTCCTCGCGCACCCCGGCAGCCGCGACGACCGGCCGATCGCCGAGGTCTGGAAGGCGATCACGCCGGCCGCGGTGCTGTCCTTCACCGACTTCTCCGACGACGAGACCGAGGCGATGCGGGCGGCCGGGGTCGCGCTGGTCGTCGCGCTGCTCGGCCGAGCCGGCCGGCACGGGCGCGAGCTCGAGGTCCCGCAGACGTTGATCGGCCGACGACAGGCCGACCACCTTTCCCGTACGGGGCATCAGCGCCTCGGATACGCCTACCCCGACGATCCGCGGCTGCAGATCTTCGCCGAGCCCCGCCTGGCCGGTGCCCGGGCACTCGCCGAGCCGGTGGTGCGGACCGTTCCGCTCGACGCGGCGCGCGCGGCCGAGGCCGTGGCCGGGTGGCGGGCGGACGGGGTGACCGGGATCTGCGCGTACAACGACGAAGTCGCCCTGGCGGTCCTCGCCGGCGCCCGCACGCTCGGGCTGACCACGCCCGCCGACCTGGCCGTGATCGGGGTGGACGACATCCCGGCCGCCCGGCTGGCGGTGCCGCCGCTCACCACGGTCACCACCGACCAGGGGCTGCTCGCGGCGCACCTGGCCACGACGATCGTGGCCGCCGTGGGCGGGCGGCCCGCGCCGTCCCTGTCGGCGGACGAGCTGATCCGCGTGGTTGTCCGGGAGTCCGGCTGATCCGCGTGGTGGTCCGGGAGTCCGACTGATCCGCGTGGTGGTCCGGGAGTCCGGCTGGACCGCGTGGTCATCCGGGAATCCGGCTGGTCCGTCCGTGACGACCCGTCGCGACGCGTGGTGATCGGCTGACAACGAACCCACAGGTGCGGCACACGGCCCTTCAAGGTCCGAGGCGAATCGTAAGGGGCATCACGAGGGACTCACCGAGGAGATGACCATCATGATCGAGCAGCTGACGCGCGAGGGCATGGCCGGCGGTTCCGCTCCAGCCCTTGATCCGGCTCCCTCCGGTGCGGCGCCGGCGCCGGCTGCCGATCCGGTCGTCGCCGTTCTCGGTCAGCAGAGCCGGGTCGGCGCGCTCCCGCAGTACCTGCCGTCCGGGTGGACCGTCCGGCCGGTCGCCGAGCTTGACGACGTCCGGCCCGGCGAGGTCGTGGTGCTCAGCGGGGCCAAGGCCGACGACGTGCGGCGGGCCCGGGCGGTGCTGCCACGGGCCAGCCGGGTGGTGGTGCTGATCGACGAGTGGGCCCCGGCGGAGCTGGTCGCCTCGGTCCTCACCGCGGGAGCGGACGTCTGCGTCCGCGGTGGACACCCGGCGATCCTGGCGGGCCACCTGGTCGCCTGCCGACGGCGCCAGTTGTCCGAGCGGTGGGCGAATCTGGACCTCGCCCACACCGCGTGAGCCGTCACTCTCGTCCCGCCACCCCACACGTCGCCACGCCACCCCACACGTCGCCAC
>NZ_BOMH01000018.1 GCF_016862095.1 Actinoplanes cyaneus | reverse complement strand
AGCCGGTTCGCTTGGGCTGGGCTTCAGGGGTGCTTCGCACCTCCGAAGCACCGCTGGGAGCCAGCCGAAGCCAACCGGACGCTTTGCCGGAGCCGGAGCCGGAGCCGGAGCCGGAGCCGGAGCCGCAGCCGGAGGCCCGGGCCGGAGCCGGGCTGGGGCTGGAGCTGGGGTGCGAGGCGGGGCTGAGGTGCGGGCCGGGGCTGGTGTGCGGGCGGTCAGCGGGGGCAGGGGTGATTTGCGGGGTGGGGTGGGTCAGCCGGCGGCGAGCAGGTGGGCCATCTCGGTGCGGGAGCGGACGCCGAGCCGGGCGAAGACGTTGCGCAGGTGATGGTCCACCGTGCGCGGGCTCAGGTGCAGTTCCTGGGCGACCTCCCGGTTCGTGGCGCCCTCGGCGACCAGCGTCGCGATCCGCTGCTGCTGGGCGGTCAGCACCGCGTCGCGGTCACCCCGCACCGGGGCCGCGGTGATCATCTCCGGTCCGGAGCGTTCGCCGGCGGCGCGCAACTCCCGGGCGCTCTGCGCCGCCCACGGTTCGGCGCCGAGCAGCCGGAACGTCTCCGCCGCCCGGCGCAGATGCTCGCGTGCCGCGACGTGACGGCGGCGCCGGCGCAGCAACCGGCCGTACAACAGCTCGGTGTGAGCCCGCGGGAATCCGCCCTCCCCGACCCGTCGCAGCGCCGCGTGGAAGTGCTCCTCGGCCGCCTCGCCGTCCCGTGTCCGCAGTGCCCGGCAGCGGTCGCGCAGTGCCAGCCAGCCGTCCTGACCGGTGCGTCCGGCCCAGTCGTCGAACGCCGCCGCCACCGGGTTCAGCGCCGGCTCCGGACCGGCGGCCTCCAGCAGGTGCGGCACCACCGCGACGCGCAGCAGCACCGACCCGCGGCCGGGCGGACCGGCCGCGATCGTGTGCAGCCGGACGGCCGCGGGCAGCGGGCGCCCGTCGACCAGGTCGAGCAGCGCGAGCGCCCATTCGCACAGGGGGCGGGCCTGCTCGGTGCCGGTCGCCGCCCGGATCCGCTCCTGCCCGTCGTCCCGGTCCCCGACGAGTGCCGCCAGCACGGCGAGCAGCCCCAGATGGGTGCCGGTCAGCGCGCTCTGCCCGGTGCTGCGGGCGATCGCCGCTCCGTCGAGCGCCGCGGTGGTCGCCGCGTCGTAGTCGCCGGACGCCATCTCGGCGAGCGCCACCAGTTCGAGAGCCCGCGGCACCAGGCTGTGTGCGCCGCCGGCCCGGGCCAGCACCGCCGCCCGTCCCGCCGCCGAGACGGCGCTGCGGGCGTCACCGACGAGGATTCCCGCCGTGGACGCCCTGATCAGCGGCATCGGCTCGGCGACGTCCCCGGCGAGCGCCAGCTCCCGCCGGAATCGTCCGAACGCCAGGTCCTCGCGTCCCACGGCGAGCTCCGCGAGGCCGGCGACATGGTGGTAGGCCATCGCCGTCGCGGGTGACTCGGTTCCGCGCCGGCCGGCGACGATCCGGTGCGCCAGGGTTACGTACCTGTCCCGCTCCCCGGCGAAGCAGGTGGCCTCCCCGGCCAGTGACAGCGCGTCCAGCGCCGTCATCGGGTCGGCGTCACCGATCTCGGCGGCGACGTCCATCAGGATCTCCCGGGAGGCGGGGTCCTCGGGCCGCATCTCCGCGGCCAGCCCGCGTGCCCGCAGGCGTGTCTCTGCGGAGCGGACGGCCGGCGGGCGGGCTTCGCGTCGTGTGGTGAACTCGTGCTGGGTGGCGCTCTGCTCGGCGGAGCGCAGGAGCTGGGTGGCCCGGTGCGGGCGGCCGGCCAGCCACGCAGCGCGGGCCGCGTCGAGCAGCGCGGCGTCGCGCGCCAGGGGGTCCGGGGTGAGCTGCGCGGCGTACCGGAAAGCCTCTGTCGCCTGGGACGGCGTGGCCGGCGCGGCAGCCCGGGTGAGCGCGGCGGCGAGGGCGGGATCCTCGCCGCCGGTGGCGGCCGCCCGGTGCAGCAGGGCGTCCAGGCCGCGGCCGTGCGCCGCCGAGGACTCCGCCAGCGCGAGGTGTGCCGTCCGGCGCGCGGCGGCGACCATCTCCCGGTACGCCACCGCGCGGGCGATCGGTGATCCGAAGCTGACCCGGTCGTCGTCGACGGTGATCAGCCCCGCCTGCTCGGCCGGCGCGAGATCGTCGAGGCGACAGTGGGCGAGCAGGACGGGGAGCGGGGGCGGCGGATCGCAGGCGGCCAGCCGGAGCAGGTCCCTGGTGACCGCCGGGAGGCCGGCCAGTTCGGCGTGCAGGCGGTGCCGGAGCGGGCTGTCCGGGGGCAGGGTGTCCGGCAGCGGTGCGTATCCGCGGCGCTGCTCCGGCGACAGGGAGCGGGCCAGGTCGGTCAGGGCGGCCGGATTCCCGCCGGAGAGCTCGATCAGCGTGACGGCCACGTCGCCGGTGAGGTCCGGGGCGTGGACGCTCAGCAGGGCACGGCACTCCTCGTCCGGCAGCGGCCCGAGGTGACGTGCGGGGAAGAGCTCGAGACCGGGTGGGCCGGCGGCCAGGAACGCGATGCGGTCGGTGCCCACGCGGCGGGCCGCGTGGGCGACGGCCCGGGCGGACGGCGCGTCCAGCAGGTGCGCGTCGTCCAGGAGGAGCAGTACGGGGCGATGCTCCGACGCCGTACGCAGCTGGTCGAGCAGGGTTTCGCCGGCGCTGACCGGGAGGAGCCGGTGCAGAGCGGCGAGCGGCAGCGAGCGCTCGGCGGCGTGACCGGGGAGTGCGTGGACCGTCCAGCCCTCGGCGCGGGCGGCGGCCTCGCGCAGCAGCGTGCTGCGGCCCGAGCCGGGGGCGCCGCACAGCTGGAGGGCGCCGCCCCGGCCGGCGGCAGCGGACCCGAGCAGGCGTTCAACTTCTTGCACTAAAGGTGCATGAAACATGTCGGAAGTGTTGCGCGGGACGACGCAAAGCGAAAGAAGGACGTCGATGTCGTGCAGAGGATGAAATTTCCGGGATGTTGCGGCGGGATGAACGCAAGGCCGGTGGTTTCGCCGATGCGTGGCGGTGAACGCGCTGCGCAGACTGGCCCACGTCGATCCGTCCCCCCAGGTGAAGGAGTGTTCGACGTGCACCGATCATGGAAGAGACTGCTGGTCACGGCGGCCGCCGCCCTCGCGTTGTCGGCGCCGCTCGGCGCGACCGCCGCGCACGCCGCCGCCAACCCGTACGAGCGTGGCCCGGCCCCGACGCTGGCCCGGCTGCAGGCGAACAGCGGACCCTACGCCGTCTCGCAGGTGAACGTCTCCCGGCTCAGCGTGTCCGGCTTCGGCGGCGGCGTCATCTACTACCCGACCAGCACCGCGGACGGGACCTTCGGCGCGATCGCGATCTCGCCCGGCTTCACCGCGTACTGGTCGAGCATCTCCTGGCTCGGCCCGCGCCTGGCCTCGCACGGCTTCGTGGTGATCGGCATCGAGACACTCACCACGCTGGACCAGCCGGACTCCCGCGGCGACCAGTTGCTGGCCGCGCTGGACTACCTGACTCAGCGCAGCTCGGTGCGCAGCCGGGTGGACGCGAGCCGGCTCGCCGTCGCCGGGCACTCGATGGGTGGCGGCGGAAGCCTGGAAGCGGCCAGCTCCCGGCCGTCGCTGCAGGCCGCGGTGCCGCTGGCGCCGTGGAACACCGACAAGGTGTGGACCGACATCCGGGTCCCGACGCTGATCGTCGGCGGGCAGGCGGACACGGTCGCGCCCGTCGCCAGCCACTCGATCCCGTTCTACACGACGATCCCGAGCTCAGCGGAGAAGGCTTACCTGGAGCTGGCGGGGCAGAGCCACTTCTTCCCGCAGACGGTGAACACGACGACAGCCGTGGAGGCGGTCTCCTGGATGAAGCGGTTCGTCGACAACGACACCCGTTACGACCAGTTCATCTGCCCGGGACCGAGCGGCCTGCTCGTCTCCGACTACCGCAACTCCTGCCCGCTGTCCTGATCGGGAACGGCCAGGGCCGGTGCTCCGCAAGGGAGTGCCGGCCCCGGTGGTGCGGCGATCCCCCCGTACGAGGGAAAGTGACCGTGCCGGCGTCGCTACGACGGGGGGCGAACGACGCCGGCACGGTGGTCAGGGGTGTTTCAGGAGGTGGCGGTGGCGGTCGGCTGCAGGACCTTGCAGGTCTCGATCGCCTTCTGGGTGGTGGCGTCGGACGTGTTCAGGTTCGCGGTGTCGGTGACGCCGTTCTTCTCGAGGCAGTCGGTGTAGGCCGCGTTCGCGCCGTTGCCGCCGTTGCCGCGGCCGTTGCCACCGCCGAAGCTCGGGCGGACCGACGCGCACGCCTCCTGCGCCTTCTGCCAGGTCGCGTCGTCGACGTCGGCGGGCTTCTGGAAGCCGCCGCCGCCGGGGAAGCCGCCGTTGCGGCCGCCGAAGCTGCCGGAGGGCCGGGGCTGGCCGGAGGGCCGCGTGCCGCCGGAGAAGCTGCCGCCGGAGGGCCGCATGCCGTTGCCGCCGGGGCCACCGGAGGGCATCGTGATCGTCACGCCGTTCTTCGAGAGGCAGTCGGTGTACGCCGCGAACGCCGCGTTGCCGCCGCCGCCGTTCTGCCCGGTCGTGCCGCCGGCCGCGCTGCTGTCGTCCTTGTCGCCGCAGGCCGCGGTGAAGGCGACCGAAACGAACGCCACCGCCGCGCACGCAGCGACCCGGCGGGCCACCTTCGACTTGATCACGGGCACAAGCGTCTCCTCATCGACACGGGCCCGCCTCCTTTTGCATCGGGCGGGCACGACAGCAAAGGGAACCCGGTCTTCCTATGCGGCACATCGGATCCGCCTAGGAATTGCCTTTGAGCCGCCCCCGGCGTTCCGAGCGAACTCCGAGGCGGGGCCGAGCCCGCGGCGAGGACCGCCCGCCACACTCGCTGACCATGGGAGTAGCACTGGCCGGTCGCCGGCGTTGGATCTGGCTCGGCGTCTCGGTCGTCGTTCTCGCACTGGTCGCCCTCGGCGTGGTGCGGGCGCTGACCGCTGACGGCGCCGAGGAGTCGAAGGCGGCCGAGACCGTCGGGGTGGACAAGGGCGCGGTCACCACCGAGGTGGCCACCACCGGAACGCTGGCCGCGGCACAGACGCGCAGCCTGTCGTTCGCCGTGGACGGCACCGTGGAGACGGTCAAGGTCCGGGCGGGGACGACGGTGACCGCCGGTCAGGTCCTCGCCACGGTGGACGACGACGACGCGCGGCAGGCGGTCGACGACGCGCAGGACGCGCTCGACGCCGCCGAGGACGCGCTGACCAAGGCGGAGGACGCCGCCTCGACGACCTCGACGGCGAGCACGGGCTGCAACGCGGCCGCGGCGTACGAGCTGCGGGCGAGCGCCTCTCCCGGCGTGTCGGTGTCGCCGTCGCCGAGCGCGACCGTGACGGCCAGGCCGACGGCAACCGCCACCAGGACCGCGACGACCAGTCCCACGAAGACCAGTCCCACGAAGACCACGACCAGCACGAGCGCCCCCGGCGGCAGGACCACGACCGGCTCCGGATCCGGCTCGGGCACCGGTTCGTGCTCCGGGACGACCAGCGGCAGCGGCGGCCAGCAGGGCGGCGGCCAGAACAGCGGTACCGACGCCATCCTGAGCGCGCAACAGCGGGTCAACTCCGCCCAGGTCACGCTCGAGGAGAAGGAGGACGCCCTGGAGGGCGCCACCATCACCGCGCCGATCGCCGGCCGGATCCTCTCGGTCGGCGGCAAGGTCGGCAGCCAGGTGAGCTCCGGCTCGACGTTCATCAGCCTGGCCGACATCTACGACATGCAGATCAGCGCCGACTTCCCGGAGGCCGACGCGGATCACCTGGCGGTCAAGCAGAAGGCGGTGATCACCCTGGCCGACAAGCCGGGCGAGACCTTCGACGCCACCCTCGTGGTGGTCGACCCGGTCGGCACCAGCGACGGCACGCTCACCACGTTCGGCGTGGTGCTCTCCTTCGTCGACGCGCCCAAGGACCTGCTGGTCGGGCAGAGCGCGCAGGTGAAGGTGACCACCGGCAGCAAGACCGACGTGCTGCGGGTGCCCAGCACCGCGGTGCACGACGTCTCGGGGACGTCCGCGGTCGTGCAGAAGGACGGCGCCGAGGTGAAGGTGCAGATCGGCCTCCGCGGTGACCAGTACACCGAGATCACCTCCGGGCTGGTGGAGGGTGACGCGGTGTCCCGTTCCTGGTGACAGACCGCCATGAACAGACAGCTCTCTCATAGCTGGTTCAAAGAAAACGTTGATAAGTCTTTGCGGTGCTTTCCGGAACCCGTAACTCCATGACCGTCGCCGACACGCCGGCGCGGGCCACCCGCGTCCTCGTCGTGGACGACGAGCCGAACATCTCGGCGCTGCTCAGCCAGACGCTGCGGCTCGTCGCGTTCGACGTCCGGGTCGCCGAGACCGGGCACTCCGCCCTGGTGGCGGTGGCCGAGTTCGAGCCCGACCTGATCGTGCTCGACGTGATGCTGCCGGATGTGGACGGGTTCGAGGTCGCCCGGCGGCTGCGCGCCGCCGGGTCCCGGATCCCGGTGCTGTTCCTGACCGCCCGTGACGCGGTCGAGGACCGGATCCTGGGGCTCTCGGCCGGCGCCGACGACTACGTCACCAAGCCGTTCAGCCTCGAGGAGGTCGTGCTACGAATCCGCGCGATCCTGCGGCGCAGCCGGCCGGAGGAACCGGCACCGGACACCGGGGTGCTCCGGTACGCCGACCTGGAATTGGACTCCGACGCCCACGAGGTGCGCCGGGCGGGCCGTCTGATCGAGCTGTCGCCGACGGAGTTCAACCTGCTCCGCTACCTGATGATCAACGCCGGTCGAGTGGTGTCCAAGGCACAGATCCTGGACCGGGTGTGGAAGTACGACTTCGGCGGGGACGGGCGGATCGTCGAGTCGTACGTCTACTACCTGCGCCGGAAGATCGACAAGACCGAGCCGGCGCTGATCCACACCGTCCGGGGGGTGGGGTACGCGCTCAGGCTGCCACGCGGCGGCGACGAGTGATCCCGCGCCGGCTGCCCTGGCGGCACTGGACGTTACGGTCCCGCCTCGTCCTGGTGGTCGGCATCCTGGCCGCGGTCGCGCTGATCGCCGCGAACGTCGCCGGCGTCCTGCTGATCCGGGACTACCTGCAGGACCGGATCGACCAGCAGCTCACCGGCATGACGCGCTTCGCCACGCAGCAGCCGGAGGGCAACTTCGTCCCGCGGAGCCGGTTCTTCCGGGTGGGGCCGGACCAGATCTCGTACCTCTATCTCGCCGACGGCACCCTCGACCCGGGACGCACCACCCCGGTCGACGAGACCCGTCCGGCCGTCCCGCCGCTCGCCGAGGTGGCGGCGCACGCGGCGACCGCGAAGCCGTACACGCTCACCAGCCCGGACGACACCGACTGGCGCGTGATCGCCGTCCCGGTCGCCGACACCGGAGGTTATGCCCTGTTCGGCTCGTCGCTCGACGAGGTCCGGCAGACCACCGACCAGCTGCTGCTCATCGATGCCGGCGTGCTGCTGCTGATCCTGGCCCTGCTCGGGCTCGGCGCGGCCTGGGTGGTCCGGCTCGGCCTGCGCCCGCTGACCGAGATGGAGCACGCGGCCGCCGACATCTCCGGCGGCGACCTGTCCCTGCGGGTGCCCGGCGCCGACCCGCACACCGAACCGGGCCGCCTCGGGCGGGCGCTCAACTCGATGCTCGCCCGGATCGAGACCGAGGCGACCGCGCGCACCGCCTCTGAGCAGCGGCTGCGCCAGTTCGTCGCGGACGCCTCGCACGAGTTGCGCACCCCGCTCACCTCGATCCGCGGGTTCGCCGAGCTCTACCGGCGCGGCGGCGCCCCGGCCGGCCCGATGCTGGACGAGACGATGAGCCGGATCGAGGCCGAGGCTGGCCGGATGGGCGTGCTCGTCGAGGACCTGCTGATGCTGGCCCGCCTCGACCAGCAACGCACCCGCGAGCTGCGCCGGATCGACCTGCTGGAGATCGCCGCGGACACGATCCGCGACGCGCACGCCCGGGTCCCCGGCCGCAAGGTGCTGCTCGGCGGGCTCAGCGACGACGAGGAGACGTTCGAGCCGGCCACCGTGCTCGGCGACGACCACGGGCTGCGGCAGGTGGCGACGAATCTGGTCGCCAACGCGCTCAACCACACGCCGGCCGGCACCCGGGTCACGGTCCGGGTCGGCCATCAGCTCGCCGGGCCGCCCGGCGCCGCGGCGGCCTGCTCCGGCCCGGTGACCGTCGGTGACGGGTTGCCGGTGGCGGTGCTCGAGGTGGAGGACGATGGGCCGGGCGTCCCGCCGGAGCACGCACCGCGGATCTTCGAGCGGCTGTATCGGGCGGACCAGAGCCGCAACCGGGCCAGGGGCGGCGGATCCGGGCTGGGCCTGGCCATCGTGGCGGCGATAGTGCACGGCCACGGCGGGTGGATCGAGCTGCACGAGACGCCCGGCGGCGGCGCGACGTTCCGGGTTCTGCTGCCGGCGATCGGTGACGCGGCGTAGAGATTCAAAGCTGGCTCCGAGGTTGCGCCGAATCTCCTCCGAGGCCGCACCCCGAGAGTGTGCGCCATGAACGTACGCTCTGCTCACCCGCGGCGGGAAACACCATGAGACTTCGCCCGTGGAGCCGCCACCCCTCGCTGGTGGTCAACGCCGTGATCGGCGTCGTTCTCGTCGCCGGGGCCATCACGGTGTACGAGACCTTCTCCTCCTCCGACAAGGGGGGAACGGCCGCCGTCGCCTCCGAGCGCACGGTCTCCGTCCAGCAGGGCACGGTCACCAAGACCGTGACCGCGAGCGGCACCGTGGAGAGCGCGAGCACCGCGAGCGCCAGCTTCGAGACCAGCGGCACGGTCACCGAGATCGACGTGAAGGTCGGTGACAAGGTCAAGAAGGGCCAGGTCCTGGCGAAGGTCGACCCGGCAGCGGCGAAGCGCACGCTCGCCGAGGCACAGGCCAACCTCGACGCCGCGAACGACTCGCTGGACCGCGCCGAGGCCGCCGGCTCCGACACCACCGACGCGCAGAACTCGGTCGACTCGGCCGAGCTCGCCGTCGAGGACGCGCAGGCCGGTGTCGACGGCGCGGTGCTGAAAGCGCCGATGGCCGGCACCGTGACCGCGATCAGCGGAACGGTCGGCAGCTCGGCCTCCGGCTCGTCGTCGTCGAGCGGCTCCTCCGGCGGCGGCTCGCAGGGCGGTGGCTCGGCCTCCTCGGCCACGTCGTCGTCCTCCACGTCGACCGGCTTCGTCGAGATCGCCGACCTGACCACGATGCAGGTCGCCGCGAGCTTCGCCGAGGCGGACGCCACCAAGCTCAAGGAGAAGCAGGCAGCCACCGTCACCTGGAACGCGCTCAGCGGCACCAGCGAGACGGCGAAGGTCACCGCGATCGACCCGTCCGGCTCGACGTCGAACAGCGTCGTCACCTACGGCGTGACGCTCACCCTGGACAAGGTGCCGACCGGCGCGAAGGTCGGCCAGACCGTCTCGGTCGTGGTCACCACCGGCTCCAAGGAGAACGTCGTCGCCGTCAACTCGGCCGCGATCACCACGGCCGGCAACCGGCACACGGTGACCGTGGTGGCCAACGGCACGCAGGAGACGCGCTCGGTGGAGATCGGCCTGGAGGGCGACTCGGCCACCGAGATCACCTCCGGTCTGACCGCCGGTGAGCAGGTCGTCGTCAAGACCACCTCGACCGGCACCGGCAGCGGCACCACCGGTGGCGGCGGATTCCCGGGCGGTGGCGCCGGCAACCTCGGTGGCGGCGGGAACTTCGGTGGTGGCGGCAACTTCGGCGGCGGTGGCGGACGATGAGCCGGCCCGTCCTCGAGGTCCAGGACCTCAAGAAGATCTACGGTACGGGCGAGGCCACCGTGCACGCCCTGCGCGGAGTGTCGATGACCGTGCACCGCGGCGACTACGTGGCGATCATGGGCTCGTCCGGTTCCGGCAAGTCGACCCTGATGAACATCCTCGGCGCGCTGGACATCCCGACGTTCGGCTCCTACAAGCTGGACGGCGTCGAGGTCGGCACCCTGTCCGACAGCCAGCTGGCGCTCGCCCGGAACCGGCTCATCGGGTTCATCTTCCAGGCATTCAACCTCATTCCGCGTACGTCCGCGGTGGCCAACGTGGAGCTCCCGCTCGCCTACGCCGGGGTCAAGCCCCGGGAGCGCCGCAGGCGTGCGATGGCGGCGCTCGACATCGTCGGTCTCGCCGACCGCGCCGACCACGAGCCGAACCAGCTCTCCGGTGGTCAGCAGCAGCGCGTCGCGGTGGCCCGCGCCCTGGTCACCGAGCCGGCCCTGCTGCTCGCCGACGAGCCCACCGGCAACCTCGACAGCAAGTCCACCGACGACGTGCTCCAAGTCTTCGACGACCTGAGCGCGGCCGGCCGGACCATCGTGATCATCACGCACGAGGACGAGGTCGGCGCCCGCGCCAAGCGGCTGATCCGCCTGGTCGACGGCGCGATCGTGACCGACAACCGGCAGTCCCCGATCGAGCTCCCGCCGGTCGGGGCGGCCGCCGCGCACGCCAAGGTGCAGTCGGTCACCAACGGTCATCTCGCGGCCGGGCACGGCGCCGCGGCCCGGACCACGACCGGGACCACGTACGGGCCGGCGTCGTCCTACGCCCCGCCGGTCGGGCGGCACAGCGCATGAACTTCCTCGAGGTAGTCAGGTTCTCGCTGCGCGGGCTCTCCGCCAACAAGCTGCGCTCGGCGCTCACCATGCTCGGCATCCTGATCGGCGTCGCGGCGGTGATCCTGCTGGTCGCGGTCGGCAACGGCTCGGCCAAGGCGATCAGCGACCGGATCGAGGCGCTCGGCACGAACACCATCACGGTGATGAGCACCGGCCGGGGCGGATCCAGCTCCACGGCCCTCACCAAGAAGATGGCCGACGCGCTGATCGACGAGGAACTCGCCCCGGACATCAAGTCGGTGTCCCCGGTGGTGAGCGCGTCGTCGGCGACGATGACGTACGAGGGCACCGACCACGCGGTCAGCACCTTCGTCGGCACCACGCCGGACTGGTTCGGCGCGTCCAGCACCCCGGTCGAGAAGGGCGCGTCGTTCACCACCGACGACGTCACCCAGGGCCGCCGGGTCGTGGTGATCGGGCAGACCGTCGCCGAGGAGCTGTTCCCCGGGGTCGACCCGATCGACAAGCAGGTCACCGTGAGCGGCGCGCTGTTCACCGTGGTCGGCGTGCTGAAGGAGAAGAGCTCCACCGGCTTCCAGGACTCCAACGACACAGCGGTCGCCCCGCTCACCGCGGTCCAGCAGGTCCTCGCCGGTTACGGCTCGCTGACCTCGATCATCGTCGAGGCGAAGGACCCGGACAAGGTCGACGCCGTGCAGAGCGAGGTCTCCACGATCCTCAACCAGCAGCTCAACGTGAAGTCGGCGACGTCCTCATCCCGGAGCGGCAGCGGCACGAGCAGCACGCCGTACCGCATCCAGAACGCCTCCTCGCTGCTGGAGACCCAGACCGAGACCGCTGACACGTTCACCACGCTGCTCGGCGCTGTCGCCGCGATCAGCCTGCTGGTCGGCGGCATCGGCATCACCAACATCATGCTGGTCACGGTCACCGAACGGACCCGGGAGATCGGCATCCGCAAGGCACTCGGGGCGCCCCGCCGGGTGATCCTGACCCAGTTCCTGATCGAGGCGACCCTGCTGAGCGTGCTCGGTGGCGCCCTCGGCGTGGCCGCCGCCCTGATCGGCAGCCACTTCACGATCGTCGGCGTCAAACCGGTGATCGTGCCCAGCTCGATCGGGCTCGCCGTCGGGGTGTCCGTCGCGATCGGGCTGTTCTTCGGCGGCCTGCCCGCCGCCCGCGCCGCCCGCCTGCGTCCCATCGACGCGCTGCGCTACGAGTGAGGACTGACAAGTGAACCGGATGAACGACGAGACCGCGGTCCTGCCGGCCGTGCCGGCGCCCGCCGAGCCGGTCGAGCCCGACGACGCCGACCACGAGGGCCTGGCCAAGGAGCTCGCGGCGGTCGCGCCGAAGAAGTGGTGGAACAAGGGCACGATCGGGCTGGGCGTGGCCGTGCTGCTGATGGGAGGCTTCCTCGGCGGCGTCTACTCCCAGAAGCAGTGGGGCACGTCCACGACCGCCACCTCCGGTTTCCCGGGCGGCGGCACGCGGGGCGCCGGCGGGAACTTCCCGGGCGGGCTGAGCGCCAGCGGCTTCCCGGGCGGCGGCAACTTCGGTGGTGGCGGCACCGGGACGGGCACCGGCACCGGCAGCGGGACCACCGCCGCCGCGGCCGACACCACCGGCACGGTCAAGCTGGTCAGCGGCACGACGATCTACGTGCAGACCGCGGACGGCACGGTCATCACGGTCAACACCGACGGCAGGACGACGGTGGCGACCGCCAAGAAGGGCAAGCTCACCGACGTCAAGGCCGGCGACTCGGTCACCGTCAAAGGCGCGACCGGCACCGACGGCGCCGTGACCGCCACCTCGGTGACCTCGCAGAGCAAGTGATGAAGTACGCATTGATGCATACGGCTACCGCTCCCTAGGCTGAGCCCAGCTCAGACCTAGGGGGTGGCGCTTGCTGCGCGACTCGCCGGCACTGCTCGGCCGGGCGGCGTTGCTCGCTGACATCGACGTGCGCCTCGCCGCTGGTGGCGGGGTGACTCTCTACGGCCCGCCCGGGATCGGGAAGAGCGCCCTGCTGGACGCCGTCACCGAGCAGGCCGCGGCCCGGGGCGAGCTGATCCTCCGCCTGCGGCCCGCCCGGGGCGAGCGGACCTTGGCGTACGCCGGGATCGCCGACCTCGTCCGGCAGGTCCCGCCCGACGTGGTGGCCTCCCTCGCGCCCGCCGCCCGCACCGCGCTCGCCGCCCTCCGCCAGGGCCGGCCACCCCGCACCGGAGGGCCGGCCCTGGCCCGCCGCCTGCTGCTCCCGGCCCTGCTCACGCAGAGCGCCCGCGGCTCGGCGGTGCTGCTCGTCCTCGACGACGCGCAGTGGCTCGACCCGGAGTCGGCCGCGCTGATCGCGTTCGCCATGCGCCGCCGCCCCGGCCCGCGGATCAGAGCCGTCGCCGCCGAACGCCGCCCGGACCGCGCCGGTCACCGCCGCGCCGCCCGGCTCGTCCCGGCGCCGGTCACCGAGATCGCCGTGCCGCCGCTCACCCCGGACGACCTCACCGCCGTACTGGAGGCCCGTGGCCTGCCCTGCCGCACCGCGAGCCGCCTGCACCGGGCCAGCGCCGGCAACCCGTTCCTGGCCCTCGCCCTCGGCAGCACCAGCGCCGACGGGCCGGCCTGGCGTCCCGCGCCGCTGCCCGAGGCCGCCCGCGACCTGGCCCGTGAGCTGCTGAGCGGCCTGGGAGCGGAGGTCCGGGCGACGCTGCTGGTGGCGGCGCTGGCCACCGATCCGACGGTCACGCTGCTGCTGCGCGCCGGGCGCGACGACGCCGACCGGGAGCTGCGGCTGGCCGCCGCGGCCGGGGTGGTCGAGGTGACCGGGGAGGCGATCCGGTTCACGCCGCCGCTGATCGGGCAGGTCCTCGTCGAGGAGACAGCGGCCGGCGACCGGGCCGCCACGCACGCCGCGCTCGCCGGGGCGGCGCTCGACCCGCTCGACGCGTTACGCCATCGCGCGCTGCGCAGCGCCCGGCCGGACGCGACGGTCGCCCGGCGGCTGGCGGGCGCGGCGAACCAGTGCGTGGCGCGCGGCGCGGACCGGACCGCCGCCGAGTTCTACCTGCTGGCCGCTGACCGCGCGCCGCACCAGCTGACCGCCGAGCGGCTGGACTGGCTGGTCGCCGCCGCCCGGACGGCGCTCACCGGTGGTTCCCCGGCGCTGGCCGGACGCGCCGCCGAGGCGGTGATCGCCGCTGACGCTCCGGCCGGTCACCGCGTACGCGCCAGGGTGGTTCTGATCGATCTTGCCGGTCAGGCCCTCGGCGAGATGGGCGAGATGTTCGCGGCGGCCCTGGCCGAGGCGGGGGACGATCCGGCACTGCTCGCGCCGGTCCGGCTGCGGCTCATCTGGCAGGCCATGATCACCGGCGAGCCGGACCGGGCCGCCGCGGAGGCGCTGAGCACCGCGGCGATCGCGCACCGCGCCGGCGACACGACCAGCGAGGCGATGGCGCTCAGCGGGCTCGCCCAGATCCAGCGGATGCGCGGCGAGCCGGAATGGCGTGACTCGCTCGCCCGCGCGCTCGCCCTGCCGGCGTCCCCGGCGCCGGACTGGCTGCACTACGGCCCGCACTACATGGCCGCCCGTTTCGCCCTGATCGACGACCGGCTCGACGAGGCGCGCGCCGAACTGCTGCGGTTGCTCGCGGTCGCCGAGCACGACCGGATCGGCGAGGCCCGCGTCGAGGTGCTGCGCAGCCTCTCCGAGGTGGCGACGCGCGCCGGACGCTGCCGGGAGGCCTTGCGGTACGCCCATCGTGCCGTCCAGGCCGCGCAGGACGCCGGCCTCAGCCCGGGGCCGACGTGGTACACCGCCGCCGTGGCGGAACTGGCCGGGGGCAGCCTGGCCGCGGCCGCCGGGTTCGCGCGGCGCGGCATCCGCGCGTCCGAACAGGAGGGCGACAACCTCTACCTGCGGCGGAACCTGCACGCGCTGGGGCAGGCCGGGCTGCGCTCGGGGGAAACCCGCGCCGGGGTCGCGGCGCTGCGCCGGCTGCGCGACCTGGAAGCCGAAGCCGGCAACTCCGACCCGATGATCGTCCGCTGGCACGCCGACCTGGCCGTCGGTCTCGCCGCACTCGGCGAGCACGTGGAGGCGGCGGAGACCCTGGCACACGCGCGCAAGGCCGCGGAGCGGCTCGGCAGCAGTCCCGCGCTGGCCGGGTACCTGGACCGGGCCACCGCTGTCGTGCACTCCGAGAGCGGGCAGGCCGACTCCGCGGTGGAGCTGTCGACGGCGGCGGCGCAGCTGTTCGAGCAGTTGCGCCAGCCCGTCGAGCAGGGTCACGCGCTGCTCGTCGCCGGGGGAGCGGAACGCCGCCGCCGCCGATACGCCGCCGCGCGCCTGCTGATCGGCGCCGCGCTGGCGATCTTCATGTCCGCCGACGCCCGCCCATGGGCCGAGGAGACCGAACGCGCCCTCGCCCGCACCGAGGGCAGCCTCGCCCCCGAGCAGGGCCTGACCTCGACCGAGCTGCGGATCGCCC
Source organism: Actinoplanes cyaneus (assembly GCF_016862095.1). Lineage (GTDB taxonomy): Bacteria > Actinomycetota > Actinomycetes > Mycobacteriales > Micromonosporaceae > Actinoplanes > Actinoplanes cyaneus. The sequence continues at coordinate 268,317 of NZ_BOMH01000018.1, read as the reverse complement.
AGCTGGTGCGCGACGGCGCCAGCAACCGGGAGATCGCGAGCCGGCTCTACCTGAGCGTGAAGACGGTCGAGGCGACGCTGACCCGGGTGTACCGCAAGCTGGGGGTTCGCTCGCGCACGCAGTTGTCGTCGCGATTGCAGGCGGTCGACGGCGGGCCGTTCCCGGAGCCGACGTCGCCGGCCTGAGCTCCGCCGTGATCCCTCTCCGCCCACGCCCGTGTACAACCACAGCACTCCAGCCCCACCCCCTACGGTGACGCCGCGACGCCGTGACAGTTCGGCGTGGCGTGGCGCGGCGCGGCCCGGCGCGGCGTTGCCTGACGGCTGCGCTGCGCTGCGGTGACGGTCCGGCGCGGCGCGCGGCGCGCGGCGCGCGGTGCGTGGCGCGGTGCGCGGTGACGGTTCGGCGCGGCGCGGCGCCGCCGCAACTCACGGTCCCGGCGCGCGTCGCGCTGTCCGGCTGGTGCTCATGGTCGTTATTCATGCCTCATAACGACCATGAGCACCAGCTGGGAGGGTGACGCGCGCCGGAGCTGTGGCACGGCGGAGCCCCGTTCCCGCTCGGCCGGTGTTGGAGATCACGAGGGGTTGCTGACCAGCGGGTTGGCGACGGAGAGTGAGCTGGGTTACCGCGATACGGTGGCGGCGGTCACTTTCATCTTCCAAGTTTTACCTGGTTGATTTGGGGATGACGCGATGGTCCGGCAATGTTGTAGCCGGAAGCGACGAGGCTTTCTCCGTCACTATCCGTTAAGGAGTGCGCCATGCCGTTCATTCGTGAAATCCGTACGACGATCTCCAACCGCATCGCCGAGCGCCGCGCCCACCGTCAGCTCACCTCCGAGCTCGCCGCGTTCCGTACCGCCGCCGAGCGGACCGAGCTGGACCTCGTCCTGGGCCGGCACACCGCCGAGGAGACCCGCGAGATCGAGGCCATCCTCAACCAGCAGGACGCCGAGCGTCGCTACCAGCACGCTCTCCAGTCGGTCGGGCTCAGCGGCCCGCAGCACTAAGAACGGTCCGAGCGCCCGAGCGCCCGAGCGCCCGAGCGCCCGAGCGCCCGAGCGCCCGAGCGCCGAAGCGCCGAAGCGCCGAACGCCCAAGCGGCATCGCGGCATCGCTGAGCAACCGGTCGGCCGCGACGCCGGCGAGCGGTTTCTGCCTTGACCGTGCCCACCCGCGGAGATCGCCCGGAGGGGTTCGCGTTCTGGACGCGCCAGCGGCCAGCGAACCCCGCAGGGGTCCCCGCGGGAGCGGCGGCAAGGACCACGGCGGAGCTGGGACATGAGGATCTTGAAGGTGTTCGGGATCTGAGCCGGTCGGCGGACGCGCTGCCGGTGATCCACACTGGACCGCGGGTCGTAGGGCCGACCCGCTGGGTTCCCGCGATCGGCCCGGACCGTCCCCGGGCCTCGCGGGCCGACCCGTGACCGCCCCCGGCGCGATGCGTGCCGGGGGCGGTTCCATGTTCAGGCTGACCTGCGGGTCGCCGCCCGGTCAGGCGGCGGCTCTTGCTCGGCCGGCGGGTCGCTCCTGCTGAGACGATGTTCAGGCTCGGCCGTCGGGGCCGCGGCTTGATCGGACAGCGTCAGGCTCGGCTGCCAAGTCGCCGCCCGGTCAGGTGGCGGTCAGTTGTGGGTGGCGTTACTCCTGGTGCTCGCGCTCCGGGTTCGACCGGAGGCTGCCGGCGTGGGCCTTCAGCGACGGATTGCGACCGGATTTGATCAGGCTGGCCACCGTCGTCACGACCAGGATCCCGATGATCACCGCGAGGGAGACCGGGGTGCCGACCTCCGGCACCGAGTCGCTCAGGTCCTTGTGCGCCCAGTGCAGCACCAGCTTCACGCCGATGAAGGCGAGGATCACGGCGAGCCCGGTGGACAGGTAGACCAGGCGGTCGAGCAGGCCCTTGACCAGGAAGAACAGCGCACGGAGGCCGAGCAGGGCGAACGCGTTGGCGACGAAGACGATGTACGCCTCCTCGGTCACGCCGAACACGGCGGGGATCGAGTCGAGGGCGAACAGGATGTCCGTGCTGCCGATCGCGAGCAGGACCAGGAACAGCGGGGTGACCATGCGCTTGCCGTCGATGCGGGTGATCATCTTGCCGTCGACGTAGTCCTCGGTCACCGGCAGCAGCCGCCGACCGGCTTTGACCAGGGCGTTGTCCTCGATGCTGGGGTCCTCGTCGCGGTGCCGGAAGAGCTGCACGGCGGTGTAGATCAGGATCAGCCCGAAGATCAGGAACATGAACGAGAACAGGTTGAGCAGCGTCGCCCCGAGCGCGATGAAGATGACCCGCAGGACCAGGGCGATGATGATCCCGAAGGTGAGCACCTCCTGCTGGTAGCGCTCCGGCACGGCGAACGTGCTCATGATGATCACGAAGACGAAGAGATTGTCGACGGACAGGCTCTTCTCGACGATGTAGCCGGCGAAGTACTCAGTGCCGAAACCCCAACCGGCGACGTTCGCGAAGACCAGCCCGAAGGCGATCGCGACGGCGATGTAGAAGATCGACCACCCCGCGGCCTCGCGGAAGCCGACGACGTGCGGACGCACCACCCCCAAGGTCAAATCGAGGGCGAGCAGGGCGACGATGACACCTATCGTCAGGGTCCAGCCGAGCGCGGTGACCTCAAGCATGCTCAAAGGATCCCCAAAGTTCCTGCAAAGAATGCCCGGAACTCCCTGGAAGATCCCTGTGGGTCACCCTGTCGCAGCAGGTCCCGGTCGCTGTGGGTCCCTCTGACCCCGATTCCGACGGTACGGCGTGAAGCTACCGCGGCGCCGGAAATGGTGGAGCGCGCCGGACCAGGGGAGAGGTTGATCGGTCCGGCGCGCTCGGCTCTGCGCCCCGCGTCAGCTGGTGCTGACCGTGGTCGTGGAGTGCTCGTGACGACGGTGAGCACCAGCCGGGAGGGGAGCTGCGGGGTCAGGCGGTGACGAAGGAGCGCTTGGCGAGGCCCATCCAGAAGCCGTCGATGGGCTGCTCGGGAGCCTTGTCCGGGGTGCCGGAGGCGCCGAGTGTCAGGAACATCGGGGCGAAGTGCTCGATGGTGGGATGCGCATACGGCATCCCGGGCGCGACGGCCCGGAAGTCCGCCAGCTCGTCGACGGCACCGCGGGCGAGGGTCTCGGAGGCCCACGCGTCGAACTCGCGGGACCAGCCGGGGGCCGCCGCGTTAGGGCTCCAGTCGCGAAGGAACGGCAGACCATGCGTGGTGAAGCCGGACCCGACGATCAGCACACCTTCGTCACGCAGCGGCGCGAGGCGGGCGCCGAGCTCCAGGAGCCGGTCGGGTTCGAGGGTCGGCAGCGACATCTGCAGGACCGGAATGTCCGCTTCGGGGTACATCACCGTGAGGGGGACATAAGCACCGTGATCAAGACCACGACGGGTCCGGGCCACGGTCTCGCCGTCGGGCATCAGCGCGGCGACCTGGTCCGCTAGAACCGGGGCACCTGGGGCGCGGTATTGCACCTCATAGTAACGCTGGGCGAACCCTCCGAAGTCGTACACAAGGGGCACGGTGTCGGTCGCGCCGAGCATCAACGGGGCCGACTCCCAGTGCGCGGAGGCCATCAGGATGGCTTTCGGGCGGGGCAGGGCGGCGGCCAGATCACGCAGCTGCGCGACCCAGGTGGGGTCGTCCACCAGGGGCGGCGCGCCGTGGCTGAGGAACAGGGTGGGGATCCGCACGGTGACCTCCGTTGAAACTTCAACTAACTGACCACCACCGTACGCCAAGAAACTTGATCCTTCAACTATCCGCAGGGAAACTTACTCTGAGTAGTATTCGATCTTGAATAGTGACGCTCCGCCACTGTGATCAACTCGTGCTTCGACGTCGATCGAGATTTCTGAGTCGTTAAGCCGGCGTTGACACCCCAGGTCCCGCCGGGTTATTGATCGACGCTCGAAATCGCTGGCTGGCAGTGTGATCAACTTCGTCCACGGTGGATTCGACATTTGTCGCATCTGGACGTTGCGAGAAACGATCGCGTTTGGCAGGCTACACGCGGTCGCGCTACGGGGAGCGCAACGTCATTGCTTCGTGGTTTCTCACCTTGATTACGCACGGTGATTTGCGCGGGCATTCCCATAGCGTCGAAAGGAGAACGAGCCGTGGCGTCACCGCCGCAGCTACCGCCCGCGGATGATCTCTACCTGACCGCGCACGACACGATCCGGGGCAAATCGCTGCTGTCCCCGGCGACGCTCGGGCTCGGTCTCGGTGCCGCGTTGCTGGGCGAGCTCATGTTGTGGCGCCGCATCGATCTGGTCGAGACCGAGCTGATCGTCATCGACGAGCGCCCGACCGGGGATGCCGCCACCACCGCCCTGCTGGAGCAACTCCGGCGGGAGGCCGGCCAGCACGGGGTGCGCAACTGGGTCGCCTACCTCTCCACCGGCATCGCCACCGACCTGGTCGAGCGCCGCCTCGCCCGGGGCGGCCTGATCAAGCGGCAGGAGAAGCGCGGCCTGCTCGGGACCAAGATCTCGTTCGTGCCGGCCGACTCGATGACCGCAGGCTGGCCCGCCACCCGCATCCGCACCAAGGTCTCCCGCGACGAGCAGCTCGACGTGGCCGACCTGTTGCTGGCCGGCCTGATCCTGGCCACCGGCCTGGACCAGCACGTGCTCGCCACCCTCAACGCCCGGGACCGGGCCCGCCTGTTCGACCAGTTCCGCCGGCTGTTCCCGGCGATGCTGCAGCAACTCGTGGCGCACGCCGAGGCCGCTGTCGGCGATGCCGTGATGGCACGCCGCGCCTGACCTTTCGCTTTGCCCCCTCACCCCTCATAACTATGGAGATTCGCGTGTCTTCGACCGCAACCCAACCCTCGGAGAGTCAGCTCTCCAACGCGCTGGCCCGTAACCGGCTCGGCGTCGCCGCCGTCGTCTTCTTCGTGATGTCCGCGGCCGCCCCGCTGACCGTGGTCGCCGGCGTGGTGCCCACCGGTCTCGCGGTCACCGGCCTGACCGGCATCTCGATCGCGTTCATCGCGGTCGCGCTGGTCCTGGCGATCTTCTCGGTCGGCTACGTCGCGATGGCGCGGCACATCTCCAACGCGGGCGCCTTCTACGCGTACGTCTCCCGGGGCCTCGGCCGCCCGGTCGGCGTCGGCGCCTCCTGGGTCGCACTGCTCGCCTACAACATGTTCCAGGTCGCCTCGTACGGCGGTTTCGGCGCGATCGCCCAGCCGCTCTTCGTCGACTGGTTCGGCATCGACGCCCCGTGGTGGGCGTTCGGCCTGGTCGCCTGGGCGATGGTCGCCATCCTGGGCGTGCGCGACGTCGCGGTCAACGGCAAGGTCCTCGCCACCCTGCTGGTCGCCGAGATCGCGCTGACCGTGGTCTTCAGCATCGCCGAGATCCTCTCCGACGGTTTCCAGGCCTCGTCCGCACCGGTCGACGTGTCCCAGCTGACCGGGGCCGGCGCCGGCGCGCTGCTGGTCATGGCGATCACCGGCTTCGTCGGCTTCGAGCAGTCGGTGGTCTTCTCCGAGGAGTCGCGCGACCCGAAGCGCACCGTGCCGCGGGCCACCTACATCGCGATCGCGCTGATCGCCGTCCTCTACGCGTTCGCGTCCTGGGCGATGATCTCCGCGGCCGGCGCCGACAAGGTCGTCGCCCGGGCCGGCGAGGAGGGCCCCGAGCTCTTCTTCAACCTGGCCTCCGGCCCGCTCGGCAGCATCGCGCTGCACCTGGGCCACATCCTGTTCCTGACCTCGCTCATCGCCGCGATGATCTCGTTCCACAACATCATCTCGCGGTACATGTTCTCGCTCGGCCGGGAGGGCGTGCTCCCGCGCCTGTTCGGCCGGACCGTGCCGGGCACCGGCGCGCCCAAGAACGGCTCGCTCGCCCAGTCCGCGGTCGGCCTCGTCGTGATCGTGGCCTACGCGGTCGCCGGCTGGGACCCGCTGGTCCAGCTCTTCTTCTGGGGCGGCACCGGTGGTGGCCTCGGCGTCCTGCTGCTGATCACGCTCACCGCGTTCGCGGTCATCGGCTACTTCGCCCGCAACCCGGAGGGCGAGGACGTGATGCACCGCGTCGTCGCCCCGGTGGTCGGCGCGGTCCTGCTGGTCATCGTGTCCTACCTGGCCCTGGACAACATCGCCACGCTGCTGGGCGTCGAGCCGGGCAGCACCACGGCGATCGTCGTGCCGTCGTCGTTCGGTGTGGTGCTGATCCTCGGCATCATCTGGGGCCTGTTCCTGAAGAGCTCCAACCCGCAGGTGTACGCCGGGATCGGCCTGGGCGCGAGCAGCGCGACCAGCACCGGCGGCGGCGGGTTCGCCGCGGCCCTGAACGAGGCGAACGACCCGAGCCACGGAGGGCACCGCTGATGACCGAGTTCACCATCCGGCCGGCCCGCGCGGACGAGCTCGCCGCGATCGGCGCGCTGATCTCGCGCTCGTTCGACCACCTGGACGCCGACGCGTACCTGGTGCCGGTCCCCGAGGACCGCGAGCGCATCATGGCCGAGTTCTTCACGCTGGAGACCGAGTACGCCTTCAGCCACGGCAAGGTCGAGGTCATCGACCACCCGGACGGTGGGTACGCGGCCGCCGCCGTGTGGTACGACCGGGTCGACCCGCTGCCCGAGTTCCCGGGCTACATGGAGCGGCTGACCGCGTTCGCCGGCGAGCACCTGGAGCGTTTCGGCGCGCTGGGTGAGCTGTTCGAGAAGAACCACCCCACCGACCAGCACTGGCACCTGCAGTTCCTCGCCGTCCGGCCGGACCTGCAGGGCCACGGCCTGGGCGGCAAGCTGATGAAGAACGTCCACGACATTCTGGACGCGCAGGGCCTGCCGGCGTACCTGGAGGCCACGAACGAGAACAACGTGCGGTTGTACCGGCGCTACGGCTACACCGACATGGACCCGTTCGCGATCCTGCTGCCGGACGGCACCCCGTTCTTCCGGATGTGGCGTCCCGCCTCGTAGCTTCACCATCCGATCAGGGGGTACGGCGTCACGCCGTACCCCCTCGTCGTTTCTCCCCAGCTATTGACGTGGACGCAGTCGGAGTCATTGCATGTAAACCAGGTCTACTCAGCGTCGCCGGATGAGCACCAGGTGCTGACGGGCCCGGTTCATCGCGTCCGTGTCTGAACGACCGGAGGGACGACCATGCCTGTCCATGAGGTCCTGACGATGGGGCGCATCGGCGTCGACCTCTATCCGGAGCAGGCCAGCGTGCCGCTCGGGGAGGTGCGGACGTTCGCGAAGTTCCTCGGCGGCAGCCCGTCCAACGTGGCGGTCGCGGCGGCCCGGTACGGGCGGCGGGCGGCGGTGATCACCCGGGTCGGCGCGGATCCGTTCGGTGAATACCTGCGGGTGGCGCTGCGCGGGTTCGGGGTCGACGACTCGTTCGTCGGGACGGTTGCCGGGCTGCCGACGCCGGTGACCTTCTGCGAGATCTTCCCACCTGATCACTTTCCGCTCTACTTCTACCGATACCCCAAGGCCCCGGATCTGATGATCTTCCCGTCCGAATTGGATCACGGGGCGATCCGGGCGGCGGCCGTCTTCTGGGTCACCGGCACGGGGCTGAGCGCCGAGCCGTCCCGCGAGGCGACCCTCACCGCGCTGCGACGGCGCGACAGATCCGGCATCACCGTCGTCGACCTCGACTGGCGACCCATGTTCTGGACCGAGAACCCGCGACCCTGGTACGCCGAGGCGCTGCGCCACGCCACGGTGGCCGTCGGCAACCTCGACGAGGTGGAGATCGCGGTCGGCACCCGGGACCCGGAGCGGGCCGCCGCCGCGCTCCTGGACCACGGCGTCGAGCTCGCCGTGATCAAACAGGGGCCGGGCGGGGTGCGGGCTTACACGCGCGGCGCGACGGCGTACGCGCAAGCCTTGGAGGTGAAGGTCGTGAACGGGCTGGGCGCGGGCGACGCCTTCGGCGGCGCGCTCTGCCACGGCCTGCTCTCCGGCTGGGATCTCCCGGAGACGATCCGGTTCGCCAACGCCGCGGGCGCTCTCGTCGCCTCCCGGCTGGCCTGCGCCGACGCCATGCCCACCGAGCCCGAGGTCCGGGACCTGATCCGAGCCGGTCATGGCTGAGGCCCGGGTCAACCCGGTGGTGCCGCGCGGCTCGACCGCCGAGCGTCCGTTCGACGTGGTGGTCAACCCGGAGAACGCCGGCTGGGCGCACAGCGGCCTGCGCGTCGTCCGGCTGCCGGTCGGCGGGCGGGTCAGGTTCGGCACGGGCGGCGACGAGATGCTGGTCCTGCCGCTCTCCGGGGGCTGCGACGTGGCCTGTGACGACGAGCGGCTGACGCTCACCGGGCGGCGGTCGGTCTTCTCCCGAGTGACCGATTTCGCCTACCTGCCGTGCGGCGCCGAGATCACCCTGCGGGCGCCGAACGGTGGACGGTTCGCGCTGCCCGCCGCCCGCGCGAGCCGTCAGCTGCCCTTTCGGTACGGCGCGGCCGAGGACGTGCCGGTCGAGCTGCGCGGCGCCGGGCCGGCGAGCCGCCAGGTGAACAACTTCTGCACGCCCGAGTCGTTCGAGGCGGACGCGCTGATCGCGGTCGAGGTGCTCACGCCCGGCGGCAACTGGTCGTCGTACCCGCCGCACAAGCACGACGAGCAGAGCGACGACGAGTGCCGCCTCGAGGAGATCTACTACTTCGAGGTGGCCCCGTCGCCGTCCGGGCAGCCGGGCTGCGGCTACCAGCGCGTCTACGGCCAGGCGGACCGGCCGATCGACGTCTGCGCGGAGGTGCGCAGCGGGGACGTCGTGCTGATCCCGTACGGCTGGCACGGCCCGTCGATGGCCGCGCCGGGCTACGACCTCTACTACCTGAACGTCATGGCCGGCCCCGGCGAGCGGCGCTGGCTGATCCGGGACGACCCGGCACACGGCTGGGTCCGTGGCGGCTGGGCGGTCCAGCAGATCGACCCACGGCTGCCGCTCACCACGGCCCGCGAGCGGAGGCGAACGTGACGTACCGGCTGACCGTCGCGCAGGCGACAGTGCGGTTCCTGGCCAACCAGTTCACCGAGCGCGACGGGATCCGGCAGCGGGCCGTCGCCGGGTTCCTCGGCATCTTCGGGCACGGCAACGTGGCCGGAATCGGTCAGGCGCTGCTGCAGGCGCAGCGCAGCGGCTCACCGGAGATGCCGTACCGCCTGGCCCGCAACGAGCAGGCCATGGTGCACACCGCTGTGGGCTACGCCCGGATGCGCAACCGGCTGTCCACGATGGCCTGCACCGCGTCGATCGGCCCGGGCTCCACCAACATGCTCACCGGCGCGGCCCTCGCGACGGTCAACCGGATCCCGGCGCTGCTCCTGCCCTCGGACGTCTTCGCCACCCGCGTCGCCACGCCGGTGCTGCAGGAACTGGAGGACCCGCGCGCCGGCGACGTGTCGGTCAACGACGCGTTCCGCCCGCTGTCGCGGTTCTTCGACCGGGTGTGGCGGCCGGAGCAGCTGCCGCAGGCCCTGCTCGGCGCCATGCGGGTGCTGACCGACCCGGCCGAGACCGGCGCGGTTACCGTCTGTCTCCCGCAGGATCTCCAGGCCGAGGCGTACGAGTTCCCGGACGAACTCTTCGCCGAACGCGTCTGGCACGTGACCCGTCCGGCGCCCGACCCGCTGGCGGTGGAGCGCGCCGCGGCGGCGATCCGCGGCGCCCGCCGTCCGCTGATCGTCGCCGGTGGGGGAGTGGTCTACTCCGAGGCGTCCGCACAGCTCGACCGGTTCGCGCGGGAGACCGGCATCCCGGTCGCCGACACGCAGGCCGGCAAGGGCGCGCTCAGCTGGGATCATCCGTTCGCGGTCGGCGGGATCGGGGCGACCGGCAGTCCCGTCGCGAACCGGCTCGCCGGGCACGCCGACGTGGTGCTGGGCATCGGCACCCGGTACTCGGACTTCACCACGGCGTCGCGCACCGCGTTCCGCCATCCGCAGGTGCGCTTCGTGAACCTCAACGTGACCTCCTTCGACGCCGGCAAACTCGCCGCGATCCCGCTCGTCGCGGACGCCCGGGCCGGGTTGCAGGCGTTGCGCCCGGCGCTGCACGGGCGGCGCTTCACCGGTGACTTCCACGACGACGTCGCCGCGTGGAACGCGACGGTCGACCGTGCGTACCGCAGGAAGGGGGGTGAATTGCCGACCCAGGAGGCGGTGATCGGTGTCGTGAACGACGCGTGCGGCGCCCGTGACGTGGTGGTCCAGGCGGCCGGCAGCATGCCCGGTGACCTGCAGCGGCTGTGGCGGGCGCGGGACCCGAAGCAGTACTGCGTGGAGTACGGCTACTCGTGCATGGGCTTCGAGATCGCCGGCGCGCTCGGGATCAAGCTGGCCGACCCGTCCCGCGAGGTGTACGCGCTGGTCGGCGACGGCTCCTACCTGATGATGGCGCAGGAGATCGTCACCGCGATCGCCGAGGGGGTGAAGCTCATCGTGGTGCTGGTGCAGAACCACGGCTTCGCCTCGATCGGCGCGCTCTCCGAGCAGGTCGGCTCCCAGCGGTTCGGCACGAGCTACCGGTTCCGGAGCGCGCAGACCGGCGACTACGACGGCGCGCTGCTCCCGGTCGACCTGGCCGCCAACGCCGAGAGCCTGGGCGCGGCCGTGATCCGCTGCCGGACGACAGCCGACCTCGCCGACGGCCTGAAACGCGCCCGCGACGCGGACACCCTCACCGTGGTGCACATCGAGACCGACCCGCTCGCCGGCGGCCTGTCCTCCGAGTCTTGGTGGGACGTCCCGGTGGCCGAGGTGGCGACCCTGCCCAGCACCCGGCACGCCCGCACCGGTTACGTCGAGGGCAAGCGTGACCAGCGCCACCACCTGCGACCCGGAGGTCAGTGAGATGCGCCGTCTGAAGCTTGGCAGCTGCCCCGACTCTTGGGGCGTCTGGTACGCCGACGATCCCCGGCAGACGCCCTGGTCACGGTTCCTGGACGAGCTGGCCGTGGCCGGTTACCGCTGGCTGGAGCTCGGACCGTACGGCTACCTCCCGACCGATCCCGCCGAGCTGGCGGAGGAGCTGGACGCGCGCGGGCTGCGTTGCGCGGCCGGCACGGTCGGCGGGGTCGGCGGACCGCACCGCAACTTCCGCGAGGTGGTCGCCGAGACCCGTCGCGTCGCCGAGCTGACCCTGGCCGCCGGCGGGCGGAACATCGTGTTCGTGCCGGTTCCGGGCTACCGCGACGACGCGACCGGCGGGTACCTGGAGGCGTCCGAGCTCGGGCCGGAGCAGTGGCGGGCGCTGCTGGACAACACGAACACGCTGGGCCGGCTGCTCGCCGAGGAGTACGGGCTGAGCCTGCGCTTCCATCCGCACGCCGACTACCAGGTGGAGAACCAGCGCCAGGTGGAGCGGCTGCTCGACGGGACCGACCCGCGGTTCGTGTCGTTGTGCCTGGACACCGGGCACCTGGCGTACCGGCGGGCGGACGTGCTGGGACTGATCCACGGGTACCCGGAGCGCGTCGGTTACGTCCACCTCAAGCAGATGGACCCGGCCCTGGCCGCCCGCGCCGAGGCCGAGGACCTGGCGTTCGGGCAGGCCGTCGCGCTCGGGGTGAGCGTCGCCCCGCCGGCCGGCGCGCCCGACGTCCCGGCCGTCCTGGGCGCCCTCGCCGACCTCGATGCGGACCTGTTCGTCGTGGTGGAGCAGGATATGTACCCGGTTGACTTTGATCTTCCTCTGCCGATCGCCACGCGAACGCGCAGATATCTCGAAGAGACTGGAGATTTCGCATGAGGCCTTTCCTCGCCGCCGCAGCGGTGGCGGTCCTCTCCCTCGCCGCATGCAGCGACGGAGGCCGGCAGGAGACGAACTCGGACACCTCCGGTGGCGGCAACGCCGCGGGCAGCTCCGGCTACACGGTCGCCTTCGTCACGCACGAGACGCCCGGTGACACGTTCTGGGACAAGGTGCGCGCCGGCGCCGAGCAGGCCGCCAAGGACGAGGGTGTCACCCTGAAGTACTCGAACGACCCGGACGCCGGCAAGCAGGCCCAGCTGATCCAGAGCGCGGTCGACGCCAAGGTCAACGGCATCGCGACCACGCTGGTGACGCCGGACGCGCTGGCCGGGGCGGTCAAGTCGGCCACCACGGCGGGCATCCCGGTCGTCGGGCTCAACGCCGGCATCGACCAGTACCAGAAGCTCGGCGCGCTGATGTACTTCGGCTCCGACGAGACCGTGGCCGGCACCAGCGTCGGCCAGCGGATCGCCGCGGCGGGCGCCAAGCACCCGCTCTGCGTGATCCACCAGACCGGCTCGGTGTCCCTGGAGGCCCGCTGCGCCGGCGTCAAGAGCGCTGTTCCCGGCACCGAGAACCTGCAGGTGAACGGTGCCGACGACAGCGCCGTGACGACGACCCTGCAGGCCAAGCTGGCGCAGGACAAGTCGATCGACTACGTGGTGACGCTCGGCGCGCCGGTAGCCCTCGACGCGATCAACGCCAAGCAGCAGGCGTCCTCGCCCGCCAAGATCGTCACGTTCGACCTGAACCAGGAGATGGCCAAGCGGATCAAGGACGGCTCGGTCGAGTTCGCGATCGACCAGCAGCCGTACGCGCAGGGCTACATGGCGGTCAGCTCGCTCTACCTCTACCTGAAGAACGGCAACGACCTCGGCGGCGGCAAGCCGGTGCTGACCGGCCCGTCCTTCGTCGACAGCGCCAACATCGACAAGATCCTGCCGTTCACCGAGAAGAACACCCGATGACCGTCGCCACCGCCGAGCCACGGACGCGCACCCGGCCGGTCCGGCTGGGTGCGCTGCTGGCGCGTCCGGAGGTGGGCGCGCTCGCCGCCGCCGTGGCGATCTTCGTGTTCTTCCTGCTGGTCGCGCCGTCGTTCCGGTCGTCGGCGTCGTTCTTCACGGTGCTTTACCAGTCGTCGACGATCGGGATCGTCGCGGTCGGCGTGGGGCTGCTGATGATCGGCGGCGAGTTCGACCTGTCGGCCGGGGTGATGCCGATCAGCGCCGGCCTGGTCAACTCGATGTTCTGCTGGTACTTCGGGGTCAACCTGTGGGTCGGCGCCGTGCTGTCGCTGGCGTTCTGCCTGGCCGTCGGGTTCCTGAACGGCTGGCTCGTGATGCGCACCGGCATCCCCAGCTTCCTGATCACGCTCGGCACGTTCTTCGTGCTCCAGGGCGCGAACCTGGGCGTGACCAAGCTGGTCACAGGCTCGGTCTCGAGCAGCGACATCAGCGCGATCGACGGTTTCGCCTCGCTCCAGAAGGTGTTCGCGTCCAGTTTCACGCTCGGCTCGGCGACGGTCTGGATCACCGTACTGTGGTGGATCCTGTTCGTCGCTCTGGCGGCCTGGACCCTGCAGCGGGCCCGGGTCGGCAACTGGATCTATGCCGTCGGCGGCTCCGCCGACAGCGCGCGGGCGGTCGGCGTCCCGGTGGTCCGCACCAAGATCGGCCTGTTCATGACCGTGTCGTTCCTCGGCTGGTTCGTGGGCATGCACTCGCTCTACCGCTTCAACACGCTGCAGGCCGGCAACGGCGTGGGCAACGAGTTCCTCTACATCATCGCGGCGGTCGTCGGCGGCACGCTGCTGACCGGCGGTTTCGGCAACGCGATCGGCGCCGCGATCGGTGCGTTCATCTTCGGGATGACGAGCCTGGGCATCGTGTACGCCGGCTGGGACCCCAACTGGTTCAAGGCGTTCCTCGGCGTGATGCTCCTGCTGGCGGTGCTGGTCAACACGTACGTGAAGCGTCTCGCGACGAAAGGACGGCCGTCGTGACCGACACCCTGTCCGAGCACGCCGACCGTGGGCTGCGCCGCGGCGAGCAGCTCGTCGACCTGGCCGGCGTGGGCAAGAACTACGGTCCGATCCGCGCCCTGCACGGGGTGGACCTGCACGTCCGGGCCGGGGAGGTGACCTGCGTGCTCGGCGACAACGGCGCCGGCAAGTCCACCCTCATCAAGATCATCTCGGGGTTGCACCCGCACACCTCGGGCACCCTGACGGTGGACGGCGTCGAACGGCGGCTCGGCTCCCCGCGCGAAGCCCTGGACCTCGGCATCGCCACGGTCTACCAGGACCTGGCCGTGGTCCCGCTGATGCCGGTCTGGCGCAACTTCTTCCTCGGCTCCGAGCTGGTCGCCGGGCGCTACCCGCTGGCCGGCATGCGGATCCGCGACATGCGGCGGATCGCGGACGAGGAACTGCGCAAGATGGGCATCACCGTGGCCGACATCGATCAGCCGATCGGCACGCTCTCCGGCGGTCAGCGGCAGTGCGTGGCGATCGCCCGGGCCGTCTACTTCGGCGCCCGGGTGCTGATCCTCGACGAGCCGACCGCGGCGCTCGGCGTGAAACAGTCCGGCGTGGTGCTCAAGTACATCGCCGCCGCCCGCGACGCCGGGCTCGGGGTCGTCTTCATCACCCACAACCCGCAGCACGCGTACCTGGTCGGGGACCACTTCGTGATCCTCAAACGGGGCGGGACCGTCCTCGACGCCGCGCGTGGCACCGTCACGCTGGAGGACCTGACCACCCAGATGGCCGGCGGCGACGAACTGGCCGAGCTCTCCCGCGAGCTGGAACGCCAGTGACCCGGGTCGGGGTGGTCGGCGCCGGCATGATCGGCCGCGATCATGTCCGGCGGCTGACCTCGGTGATCTCTCGCGTGACGGTCACCGCCGTCGCCGACGTGGACGCCGGCGCGGCGGCCCTGGTGGCAGCGTCCACCGGAGCCGCCGTGCACCCCGACGGGCTCGCCGTGATCGCCGCCGCGGACGTCGACGCGGTCGTCGTCTGCTCCTGGGGCGACACCCACGAGGAGTACGTGCTGGCGGCGATCGCGGCCGGCAAACCCGTGTTCTGCGAGAAGCCGCTGGCCACCAGTCCCCAGGCGTGCCTGCGCATCGTCGAGGCGGAGGCCGCGCGCGGCACCCGGCTGGTCCAGGTCGGCTACATGCGGCGCTACGACGCGGCGTACCGGGCGCTGAAGAAGGTCCTCGACAGCGGCGCCATCGGCGCGCCACTGATGATGCACTGCGCACACCGCAACGCCGCCGTCCCGGACTTCTACCGCCCCGAGAACATCATCACCGACACCGCCGTGCACGAGATCGACATGGTGCGGTGGATGTTCGGCACGGAGATCACCGCGGTCCGCGTGCTGCGCCCCCGCGCCAGCCGCAACGCGGGCGCCATCCCCGACCCGCTGCTGCTGGTGCTCGAACTCGCCAACGAGGTGCTCGTCGACGTCGAGATCTCCGTCAACGCCCGATACGGCTACGACATCCGCGGCGAGATCCTGGGTGAGAACGGCACCGCCGCGCTGGGAGATCAAAACCCGATTACGGTACGCCGAGCCGGGCACCTGACCAGCCCCGTGCCCGCCGACTGGCGCGAGCGGTTCGGCCCGGCCTACGACGTAGAACTACGCGAGTGGGTGGCCGGTCACATGCCCGACGCCCCCGGCGCATGGGACGGATACGCCGCCTCAGTCGTCTCGGACGCGGCGGTCCAGTCCCTGCGAACCGGCGAACGAGTACCGATCACACTCGCGGCCCGGCCCAAACTCCACTGACTCGTGGCCAAATCAGATCCCCAGCGGTCACCTTGCTCACCTCAGAACTCTTCACTCGGCATGTAGTGAAGAAAGCGTTGTAAGGTGGCTCGAAGAAAGACTGAACCACGCGTTGAAAGACACTCTGAAATCCCGGTGGACCACGCCCGCCAGACACCTTCCGTCCACAGCAACAAACAGCAGGAATGATAGCTCTAACCTGAACCATCGCCCGGTGACCACAGCGCACCCGGCGGCATCCCACCTTATCGAGTGCCACCTTGACCACCATCACACACCAACCCACCAAAACAATGAAAAGCCCAGCTCGCCCACGGCCGGGCGCGAGTTGCGAGCTGGGCGCGAGTAGCGGGCTGGCGGGTGCGGGTGCGCTGGGCGCAACCTGCGGGCTGGCGGGTGCCGGTGGGCTGGGCGCGAGTTGCGGGCTGGCGGGTGCGGGTGCCGGTGGGCTGGGCGCGAGTTGCGGGCTGCCGGTTGCGGGTGCGGGTGCGGGCGCGCTGGGCGCAAGCTGCGGGACGGCGGGCGTCGGCACGCAGGGCGCAAGCTGCTGGCTGGTGGGTGTCGGCGGGCCGGGCACGTGCTGCGGCGATGGTGGTGTTCCAACGGGAACTCGTTCTACCGAGGGCGCAGCAACCGAAAACGGCGGGCGCGGGGCAGGATCCGCTGTCTGCGGCGGAGCGGGGACCGCTGGCACGGCCTGCCGCAGTTGATCCTCACCAGCGGTGACAGCCGCCCACGCCGCCGAAGCGCTCCATCCTGACCGAACCAGCTTCCGTGTATGACGCTGACGCAAACCCCAAGCGCGATGCCGCTCATGCTCACGCCGGAACTCCTCGCGCTCCACCGAATAGTTGCGCGACAGGGTGCGATCCCGCATTCCCGCGAGCTCGCTCCGGCTGAACAACGACATCTGCGCCACCATTAGATTATCCCCCTCCCGAAACGCTGATGTAAGCATCGGGACGCACCAAAAGATAATTCCCATTGGTGGTGCTGAAAAGGAGATGAATGCCGGAAAGCGCGGATCCTGTGCGGCGGCCGGCGACGCGACGCTCCGGGCAAGGTGCCGGGTGCGAGGCCGAGTCCAGGCGGTCGGCGCCGCCTGTGTGACGCCGTGGCCCTGGCCTGGCGCCGGGTCGGCCGCGGTCCGGGTTTCGGCATGTGGTCGGCGCGGCTGGCTCAAGCTTCGGCGGGTGGCCGGCCGTGGCTCGGCTGCGACGGATGGCCGGCGGCGGCTCGGCTTCGGCGGGTGGCCGGGGGCGGGAGTGTCACCGCCGACGCCGTTGGCGACGGTGACACCCGGTCCCGGACGGGGTGCCCCCGCAGGATCTCGACCCGCCCGGGGCAAGGTTAACTCAATGTTCTTCTTGTGTGGCTTGATCACCGGTGACGGCTATTGTCCGAAGTCCGTCGAAAGCGAGCCGCACCACCGTCGCGGCCAGGGCTTCCGGGTGGCCGCGTTCCGGGCGGTACCACTCGACCAGTGAGTTGACCATGCCGAAGAGCAGGCGCGCCGCGGTTGCCGGGTCGACGTCGGCGCGGATGCCGCCCTCGGCCTGCGCCTGTTTGACGAGTTCGGTGGCGAGCGTGTCGAACTCCCGGCGACGGGCGAGGGCGTGCTGCTCGACCTGTGTGTTGCCGCGCACGCGCAGCAGGAGCGTGACGAACTCCAGCCGCTCGGCGAGGACGAGGACGCTGCTCTCGACGAGCTTCTGGAGACGTACCGTCGCGGGGCCTTGCAGGTCTTGAACGTGGGCGGCCGCCTCGAAGAGCCCGTCGACGGCCCGGTCCACGGCCATCGACAGCAGTTGCTCCTTGCCGCTGACGTGGTGGTAGAGCGTGGACTTGGTGATGCCCAGCGCCTCGGCCACGTCGAACATGCTGGTGGCGTCGTATCCGCGGGTGTTGAAGAGCCGGACGGCGGCGGCCAGCACCGCGTCCAGGTCGTGCCCGGGGCGACCGCGGCGGCGAGGGGTGTCCATGACCAAAAACTCTAGGCTCTTGAATAACCGACCGATGGGTTGGTAAAACGGTGAGGTGACCTCTCCCGCAGACCTGTACGCCACCCACCGTGAGCTACTCGAGCGCGCCGTCGCAGCAGCCGCAGCCCGCGACTACTGGTCCGCGTTCCCCGAGTCGCCGAGCAAGTCCGTCTACGGCGAGGACGCCGCGCCCGCCGGTGAGCGTGCCTTCGCCGCCCTGCTCGGCAAGCCGTTCCCGATCGAGGTGCCCGGCGCGTCCGGCACCGTGTCGACCGAGCACTCGCCGTACGGGATCGAGCTCGCCGTCTCCTACCCGAAGGCCGACCCGCTCGCCCTGGTCGCCGCGGCCCGCGCCGCCATCTCGGGCTGGCGGGCCGTCGGTCCCGAGGGTCGCGCCGGCATCGCCACCGAGATCCTGAAGCGGATCAACGCGCGGATCTTCGAGATGGCGCACGCCGTGCAGCACACCTCCGGCCAGGCGTTCGTGATGGCCTTCCAGGCCGGCGGCGCGCACGCGCAGGATCGGGCGCTCGAAGCGATCGCCTACGCTCTCGCGGCCACCACCCGCATGCCGGCGCAGGCGTCCTGGTCCAAGCCGCAGCGCGGCGGCGACCCGCTCAGCATGACCAAGACCGGCACTGTCGTCGGCCGTGGCGTCGCGCTGGTGATCGGCTGCACCACGTTCCCCACCTGGAACAGTTACCCCGGCCTGTTCGCGAGCCTGGTCACCGGCAACCCGGTGATCGTCAAGCCGCACCCCGGCGCGGTGCTGCCGCTCGCGATCACCGTGCAGATCTGCCGCGAGGTGCTCGCCGAGGCCGGGCTCAACCCCGACGTCGTGACCCTGGCCGCCGAGCAGCCGGGCGACGGGATCGCCGCGACGATCGCCACCCATCCTGACGTACGGATCGTGGACTTCACCGGCTCCAGCGAGTTCGGCGACTGGCTGGAGGCGAACGCGCGCCAGGCCGTCGTCTACACCGAGAAGGCCGGGCTCAACACGGTCGTGCTCGACTCCACCGATGACTACAAGGGGCTGCTGCGGAACCTGGCGTTCTCGCTCTCGCTGTACAGCGGGCAGATGTGCACGACGCCGCAGAACCTGCTGATCCCGCGCGACGGCATCACGACCGAGGACGGGGCCCGCACGCCGGAGCAGTTCGGCGCCGACCTGTCCGCCGCGCTCGGCAAGCTGCTCGGGGATCCGAAGCGGGCGGCCGGGACACTCGGGGCGATCGTGAACGACGGCGTGCTGGCCCGGCTCACCGAGGCGGCCGGCGCGCCCGGCGTGGTGCACGGCTCCGAGGCGGTGGCCGACGAGCAGTTCCCCGGCGCGACGATCAGGACCCCGGTGGTCGTGCGACTCGACTCGGCGGACGACAAGACGTACACCAGGGAATGGTTCGGTCCGGTGTCCTTCCTGATCACGACGGACTCGACCGAGCACAGTCTGCGGATCTTCACCGAGACGGTACGGGCGCACGGGGCGTTGACCGCGCTGGTGCACTCGACCTCGCCCGCGGTGCTGGACGCGGCCCGCGAGGCGGCGCTCGACGCGGGCGTGCACCTGTCGGAGAACCTGACCGGTGGCGTGTTCGTGAACCAGACCGCGGCCTTCAGCGACCTGCACGGGACCGGGGCGAACCCGGCGGCGACCGCGTCGCTGACCGACGACTACTTCGTCGCGGGCCGCTTCTTCACCCTGCAGAGCAGGCACCATGTCTGAGTCGACCTTCGCCGAGACCATCGCCAAGGACCAGCGGGTCGAGCCGCGGGACTGGATGCCGGACAAGTACCGGCAGACGCTGATCCGGCAGATCGCGCAGCACGCGCACTCCGAGATCATCGGCATGCAGCCCGAGGGGGAGTGGATCACGCGCGCCCCGACGCTGCGACGCAAGGCGATCCTGCTGGCCAAGGTGCAGGACGAGGCGGGGCACGGGCTCTACCTCTACTCGGCGGCCGAGACGCTCGGCGCCGACCGGGGTGACCTGACGAAACGGCTCATCGAGGGCCGGCAGAAGTACTCGTCGATCTTCAACTACCCGACGCTGACCTTCGCGGACGTCGGCGTGATCGGCTGGCTCGTCGACGGCGCCGCGATCTGCAACCAGGTCCCGCTGTGCCGGAGCTCCTTCGGGCCGTACGCCCGGGCCATGATCCGGATCTGCAAGGAGGAGTCCTTCCACCAGCGGCAGGGCTACGAGCTGCTGATGACCATGATGGGCGGCACCGCCGGGCAGCGCGCGATGGTCCAGGACGCGGTGAACCGGTGGTGGTGGCCGTCGCTGATGATGTTCGGCCCGCCCGACGGCGACTCGCCGAACTCGGCGCAGTCGATGGCCTGGAAGATCAAACGGCACAGCAACGACGAGCTGCGGCAGCGGTTCGTCGACATGTCGGTGCCGCAGGCCGAGGCGCTCGGCGTCACCCTGCCCGACCCCGTGCTGCGGTGGAACGCCGAGCGTGAGCACTACGACTTCGGCGAGCCGGACTGGTCGGAGCTCAAGCGGGTGATCACCGGCGACGGGCCGCTCAACCGGCAGCGGATCGAGCGGCGCAGGCAGGCGGACAGCGACGGCGCGTGGGTGCGCGAGGCAGCCGCGGCACACGCGGCGAAACACGGGAGCGGACGATGAGCGACGAGATCCGGCACGAATGGCCGCTCTTCGAGGTGTTCGTGCGGGCCAAGCGCGGCCTGAACCACGTGCACGTCGGCTCGCTGCGGGCGGCCGACCACCGGATGGCGGTGCAGCACGCGCGTGACCTCTACACCCGGCGCAACGAGGGGGTGAGCATCTGGGTGGTGCTCTCCTCCGACGTCGTGGCCAGCGACCCGGACGACAAGGCGGCGCTGTTCGAGCCGAGCGCCGACAAGGTCTACCGGCACCCGACGTACTACGCCATTCCCGACTCGGTCCCGCACATCTGATGGCCTTCGACGACGCGTACGGCGCGCTGACCGACCACGCCGACGATGCCCGCTGGGCCTACGGGACCGGCTTCACCGACCCGTTGGCCGGGGTGCCGGCCGACCTGCCCGACGGGGTGGACCGGGCCGACCTCGCGGCGTACTGCCTGATGCTCGGCGACGACGCGCTGATCATGTCGCACCGGCTGCAGCAATGGGTCACCCGCGCGCCCGAGCTGGAGGACGAGCTGGCGATCGCCAACATCGGGCTCGACCTGCTCGGGCAGGCGCGGCTGCTGCTCACCAGGGCCGGGACGGCCGAGGGGGCGGGGCGCGACGAGGACGACCTCGCGTACCGGCGGGAGGCGCACGAGTTCCGCAACGTCCGGCTCGCCGAGCGCGACGACGCGGACTTCGCGCAGCTCATGGCGCGGCTGCTGGTGTTCACGACGTGGCGGCTGGCGCTCTTCGACCGGTTGAGCGGGTCGCGGGATCCGATGCTGGCCGCGATCGCCGCCAAGGGGGTCAAGGAGCTGACCTACCACCGGGACTACGCGGCTCAGTGGGTGGTCCGGATCGGGGACGGCACTCCCTTGTCCCATGCACGCATGGCGGCGGCGATCTCCGGCGTGCTTCCCCTGGCCGGCGAGCTGTTCCAGGCGCACGAGGTCGAGCTGCGCCTGGCCGGCGTGGCCGTCGACCCGGCCGTGATCCGTGGCGAGTTCGACGCGGTCCTGGCCGAGGTGCTGACGGCCGCCACTCTGGAGCCCGCGGAGCTGCCGGAGGTTCCCGCCACGGGCCGCGACGGCGAGCACACCGCGGCGCTGACCGAGATCCTCGCCGAGATGCAGGAGCTGGCGCGGGCCGTCCCCGGCGGTGCGTGGTGATCGCCGAGCAGGTCGTCGGGACGGTCACCGACCCGGAACTGCCCATGGTCACGCTCGCCGAGCTGGGCATCGTGCGGGAGGTCCGGCAGGACGGCGACGGGGTGACGGTGACGATCACACCGACGTACTCGGGCTGCCCGGCCATGGAGACGATCCGCGCGGACATCGCGGCGGCGCTGCGGTCGGCCGGGTTCGGGGCGGTCGAGGTGCGTACCGTCCTGGCGCCCGCGTGGACCACCGACTGGATCACCGACAGCGGCCGGCGCAAGCTCGCCGAGGCCGGCATCGCGCCACCCGGAGCCGCGCCCCGCCGAGCCTCCGGACCGATTCCGATCACCCTGTCGCCGCGCCACGACACGATCCGGTGCCCGCGGTGCGGGTCGGCGCGGACCGAGGCGATCGCCGCGTTCGGTGCGACCGCCTGCCGTGAACTGCGGCGATGCACCGCCTGCCGGGAGCCGTTCGAGCACATGAAGGAGATCTAGGCCGTGTTTCACACGCTGCGGGTCGCCGCGGTCGACCGGCTCTGCCCGGACGCGGTCGCGGTCACCCTGGCCGTGCCGCCCGAGCTGACCGAGCGGTTCGCGTTCCGGCCCGGGCAGTCCCTGACCGTGCGGCGCGCCGACGAGCGCCGGACATACTCGATCTGCGCCCCGGCCGGCGGCGCGCCCCGGATCGGGGTGCGCGAGGTGCCCGGCGGCGTGATCTCCAGCTGGATCGTGCGTGACCTGCGTCCGGGTGACGAGCTCGAGGTCGCCCCGCCGTCCGGGACGTTCACGCCGGACCTGACGGCCGGCGGGCGGCACGTGCTGATCGCGGCCGGCTCGGGGATCACCCCGGTGCTCTCCATCGCGGCGTCCCTGCTGCGACGGGCGGACACCGAGGTGACACTGCTGTATGGCAATCGTCGTACCGACACCGTGATGTTCGCCGAGGAGCTCGCCGACCTGAAGGACCGCCATCCGGCCCGCCTGGAACTCGTGCACGTGTTGTCCCGCGAGCCGCGGGAGGCCGACCTGCTCTCCGGGCGGCTCGACGCGGCCCGGCTGCGGGCGCTGCTGCCGCACCTGCTGGACGTGGCGGCGGTCGACCACTGGTGGCTGTGCGGGCCGTACGGGATGGTGACCGACGCGACCGAGGTGCTCGCCGGGGCCGGAGTCGCGCCGGAGCGGATCCACCGTGAGCTGTTCTGGGTCGACGAGGCGCCGCCCGAGCCGGTCCGCCCGGAGGCCACCGCGAGCGGGCCGAGCAGCGAGATCACCGTTCACCTGGACGGACGCGCCACCACGGTCACCGTCGAGGACGGTGTCACGCTGCTCGACGGGTTGCAGAGGTCCCGTCCCGATCTGCCGTTCGCGTGCAAGGGCGGGGTCTGCGGGACGTGCCGCGCCCGGGTGGTCGAGGGTGACGTGACGATGCGGCGCAACTTCGCGCTGGAGGCGGCCGAGCTGGCCGCCGGGTTCGTGCTGACCTGCCAGAGCACCGCCGCGTCCCCGAAGGTCGTCGTCGACTTCGACGAGTGACCCCGCCCCCGTGAGGCCCACGGTCCGCGGGACGAGGGCCGAGACGCCGGCGAACGTCTCGGCCCGGGAGTCACTCCGGGAGCTGGGCCAGGGCGAAGATCTGGCTCTCCTGGGGGCCGTCGGTGGGGGTGAAGAAGACCGTCTCGATGGTCAGGACGGTGAAGCCGTGCGCCTCCAGCACCGCCGCCAGATCCGGCTCCAGGTAACCGGAAACGGTCACCGGGACGCCCATGAACTCGATCGGGATGCTGTCCGCATCGAAGTTGACCATGCCGATCGCGAAGTGACCACCGGGCGTGAGCCACCCGGCGACCTTGTCTAGCGTGCGTTCGATCTCCGCCTTGCTCAACATCAGCAGGGAGAAGAACGCGGTCACCGCCTCGAACTTGCCGAAGTCGTCGGGCAGCTCGGCGAAGTTCGCCCGGACGAACTCGGCCGCGGGCACCTGCTCACGGGCCAGCCGCAGCATCCCCTCGGCGATGTCCACACCCACCACACGGTGACCGGACTCGGTCAGGACCTTGGCAGTCGGCACGCCGGAGCCGCAGCCCAGGTCGAGAACCGAGGCGCCGGCCGGAAGGGTCGCGCTGATCTTCTCGATCAGCGCGGCCTGGAACGGATTATGGCTGTGCTCGCCCTGATACTTCTCGGCGAGTTGATCGAAGACCTCCATGCGGTCCACAGTAGAAGACGATCGTCGTCAGTACAGCCGGGTCACGCCCTCGATGGTCATGCGATCGTCGAGCCGCGACCGGTCCGGGTTCGCGCAGAGCACGATCGACGCCCCGGCGGTCAGCGGCGCCAGCAGCCAGATCAGCGGCTCCTCGGACGCATCCGCCTCGATCAGCACCCGGTCACCGCGCTCGATCCCGCGCGATCGGGCGAGCGCCGCGGCCGTGGCACCGTACTCCGAGAAGGTCGTGCCGTCCGGAACAGCCGCCGCCTCGTTCCCGGCGCGGTCCACCGGCGGCTCGGCGCCCAGATGCGCCCGCACCGCGGGCAGGAAATCACGATAACCGTGCGGTACGTCGTCGGCCGCCCCGAGCACGAACTGATGCGGCGCCCGTGGCACCTCGTCGAGCCAGTTGCCCACCCGGCGATGCTCCACAAAGGTCACGTCCAGCGCCGGCCCGCCACTGACCAGCCCGGCCGTGCTCCACCCGCGGAACGACACCTCCAGCCCGGCGGCCCACACCCCGAGCAGCACGACCGCCGTCTGCCAGTGCGGCGGCAGCAGCACCCCGGCCCGGTTGCCCGCTCGCAGCCCGCACTCGCCGGTCAGCAGCTCCGCGGTCGCCGCGCTCCACCGGCCCAGCTCCGCCGCGGTCAGCCCGGTCCGTTCCCCGGTGGCGTCGTCGTAGTAGGTGATCAGCTCGCCCGGTCGCCGCTCCATGCCGTTCATCGCCGCCCAACCTACCCAGCCGTACGGCCCGGGCCGCAGCGATGTCCCACGATGGTGGCGACGACGGCGGGATCAGGCGGCCCGGCGGAACTCGGTCAGCTCGCGGGCGTCCGCGGCGTAGCGGGCCAGCAGATGGACCGTCTCCGGGCCGGCCTCGCCGTCGGCGGGCAGGCCGATCCTGAGCTGGAACGCGCGAACCGCCTCCACCAGGTCGGCGGGGCCGGAGCCGACCTCGACGCCGAAGTCGGCGAAGAGGGCGCGCAGGCTCGCCGGGTCAGCGGTCGGTGCGGTCTCCGACCAGCCGATCAGGCCACCGACGGCAGTGCCGACCACGGTGAGCACACCTCGTGCGGTCATTGTTACCTCCCCGATTCGCTGTGTGATGACAGCTTCCCCAGGTGAGGCTGTGCCCGGCATCTGCCGAGGGTCCCGATCTGCTGTGCAACCCTCTTACTTTCGGCCGACCGGTAGGAACCCTAGGGGCACAGGTCGGCGCGGGCCACGCCGCGGAGCTGCCGCGCCTGGGCGGCTGTCACGCCGTACGCGGAAAGGTTGTCCTGATCGTCGGTCCGCAACGACGCGCACGCCTCGGAACCCAGGTCGGCGATCTCCTCGTCGCGACGGTCCATGGCCAGCTCGGGCAGCTGCCGCCGGACCGCCTCCACGAAGCGATCCGGATCGCCCGTGGCGGCCGGCCGTGACGACGGCGTGCCGGACGCCGGCGAGCTGGGCGCCGGTGAGGACGGCGAGGACGGCGCGGCCTGCGACGCCGCGGCGGAGGGAGAGGGAGAGGGAGACGCCGACGGCAGTACGCGGCCCTCCACCCAGATCGCGTC
This sequence comes from Actinoplanes cyaneus, assembly GCF_016862095.1. Taxonomy (GTDB): domain Bacteria; phylum Actinomycetota; class Actinomycetes; order Mycobacteriales; family Micromonosporaceae; genus Actinoplanes; species Actinoplanes cyaneus. Next base: position 243,226 of record NZ_BOMH01000018.1, on the reverse strand, counting down.
GGCATCCGAGGAGCAGGCGGTCACCGAGCCGAGCAGCAGCACAACAGAACCCGTGACACGGGCGATACGACCGAATTCCACCGGAAGAACGTAGAGGAGACGAACCGGACGGGCGAGGCGCCGCACCGACCCGTACGGGGGACCCGGCGCACACAGCGAAGTCACAGAGCGCTCATCGGGACCAGACATCTTCGAGGTTCACCTTTGGTGGCATGACCGATCTGCTGAACCGCAACGCCGACGAGCACCACACCTCTCCCGTCGCGTCCCACCGGGCGCCGGCGCACGTGTTCCCGATTCCTCCGGTGATGGTGCGGCCGCCACGTGACCCGCGGTGGAAGCGGCGGATCGCCGGCGGCGCCGCGGTGCTCGTGCTGATCGGCGCCGGCGGCAGCACCGGCGCGTTCCTCACCGAGCAATACCTGAGCGGCGGCTCGGCGACGGCCGCGGCGAGCGCCTCCGGCACCACGGTGGCCGCCACCACCGTCACCGAGGGCGACGAGCTCGCCCCGATCGTCGCCAAGGTCCAGCCGAGCATCGTGACCGTGCTCGTCGACAGCACCCGCGAGTCGTCGCTCGGCTCCGGCGTGGTGCTCAGCGAGGACGGGCTGATCCTCACCAACAACCACGTGATCTCGTCGGACGGCACGGTCAGCGTCCGCCTCGCCGACGGCCGGACGGTGCCCGCCACTGTCGTCGCCACCGACACCACGCACGACCTGGCGCTGGTCCAGGCGACCGGCCTCACCGGGCTGACCCCGGTCACGTTCGGCACCGACGACAGCGTCGCCGTGGGGGACACCGTGCTGGCGTTCGGCGCCCCGCTCGGCCTCGAGGGCACCGTGACCTCCGGCATCGTCTCCGCCAAGGACCGCAGCCTGGACACCGGTGAGGAGAAGCTCTCCGGTCTGCTGCAGACCGACGCGGCGATCAACCAGGGCAACTCCGGCGGTGCCCTGGTCGACACGTCCGGGCAGGTCGTCGGGATCAACGTGGCCATCGCCACCTCCGGGGACAGCACCGGCAGCGTGGGGCTCGGCTTCGCGATCCCGGCCGGCACCGTGACCGGCGTGGTCAAGCAGCTCGAAGCTCAGATCGTCTCCTGAGCCGGCCTCCCGAACCAGCGGCTGAGCGCGGTCTCCAAGCTTTCCGCCGACCCGTCGGTCCAGGCGAGGTAGTTGTCCGGGCGGACCAGCACGGCGGGCACCCCCGGCGCGGTGACGACGTCGACCCGGTCGCGCCACGGCGCTGCTGTCCCGGCCAGCGCGCCGGTGTTGTCGACGAGCAGGGGACGCCCGGTGTGGGTCAGCGCGCCGAGATCGGGTGCGAACGGGCCGCAGTGGTCGTACCGGAAATCGGTTCCGGCGAGCAGAGCCGCGAGCCGGCGCACCACCCCCTCCTCCTCCATCAACTCCGCGAAGAGCGCGCGTAGCGCCGTCACGGCGGGACCGGGCCCGGCCAGCAACGCCTGCGCCTGGGTGTGCATGATGACGCGCTCGGCCACCGGGCGACGCTCCGACTCGTACGTGTCGAGCAGCCCCTCCGGCGCCCGGCCGCGCACCTCGGCGGCGAGCTTCCAGCCGAGGTTGATCGCGTCCTGCAGGCCGAGGTTGAGCCCCGGGCCGCCCATCGCCGAATGCACGTGCGCCGCGTCGCCGAGCAGGATGACGCGCCCCTTGCGGTAGCTGTCCGCGATCCGCGTGTTGCCACCGGAGAGCCGGCGCAGCGTGTGCGGCTCCGGCCCGGTCGGCGGGAGAAGCGGAACCTCGGCGCCGAGCACGTAGGTCACCGCCTCCATGACCTCCGCGAACGTCACCGGCTCGGCGCCGGGCGGCCGGGCGTCCGTCGACGCGGTGATCAGATTCCGCCCGTCCGGGAACGGCGCCCAGGCGACCACCCCGCGCTCGGTGCGATGGTGCCGGAACGGCGGGATCAGCCCGTAGCCCGGAACGCGCAGGCCACCGGTCCCCGGATCACGCAGCCCCTCCGGGACGTCCACCGCGGCGGTCCGGGAAACCGACCGGTCATCGGTGACCCCGGGGAAGGCGAAGCCACTCAGTTTGCGGGTGACACTGCGCCCGCCGTCCGCGCCGACCAGGTATCGCGTCTCCACCCGGTAGGGACCCTCCGGACCGTCGACGTCCACGACCACACGGTCGTCCTTCTGATCCAGAGCGGTCAGCTGGTGCCCGCCGCGGACCTGCACGCCGAGCTCGCGGGCGCGCTCGCCGAGCATCGCCTCGATCTTCTGCTGCGACGCCAGCAGGATGTGCATCGGATTGTCCGCGAGCTCGTCCAGCCGCAGGTGGAACGCGGCGAAGACATGACCGGACGTGGGGGAGGGCGCGCCCGGGTGGCCGGTCAGCCGCTCGTAGAGCCCGCGCCGGTGCAGCATCGGAATGACCTGGCCGACCAGGCCGTTCGCGCGTTGCTCGGTGGAGGGGCCGGTGCGGCGCTCCAGCACGACCGGGCGCAGTCCGGTGAGGGCGAGTTCGCAGGCGAGCATGAGGCCGTTCGGTCCCGCGCCGACGATCACAACATCGGAAATCATGACAAAACTCCTTATTGGGTACGTGGTTAGCCGCGCGTTCTCCGGCGGAGGGCGCGCCACAGATGCGGGCGGCGGGCTCGTGAGCACGGCAGCGCTAATGGTCCAATGTGGACAGTGATGCGCCCGAGCGGCCGCGCACACTCACTGTCGGGTGCCCCGTCGTGGGGCTCAGGGCTGGGGGAGCCCCGCCCTGATCTGCCGCAGCGCCTCGGCGAGCAGCGCGGGCACCGTCTCCCGGCTCCCGCCCGTGGTGAGGAACTGCAGCACGACGACGTTGTTGGCGGCCATCACTGCCGCCGCGACCAGTTTCGGATAGAGGTCTTCGTCCACGTCGAGACCGGTGCGGTCGGCGACGGCGGCGCCGATCGCCCGTTCCGCGTCCGCGCCGGCGCGCAGGATCTCCGCGCGCACGGCCGGCTCGGCGACCATCAGGCGGACGCCGGCCACCCAGTCGTCCGGATCCGGCTGCGGCTGGGAGGTGACCTCCGGCCCGGGGGTGAACCGGGCCAGCACGGCTTCGGTGATCGCGTCCCAGAGCGGCTCGCCGGCCGGCCGCTCACGCAGCGACGCTGCCACGCCGAGGCAGCGGTCGTGGTGCCGGGCCGCGACCGCCTCGGCCTTGCTGGAGAAGTAGTTGTTGAACGTCCGCGGTGACACCCCGGCGGCCGCCGCGATGTCCTCCACCAGGACTTTGTCGTATCCGCGCGCGGCGATGAGCCGGACCGCCGCCCAGCTCAGCGCGGTCCGGGTGGCCTGCTTCTTGGTCTCCCGGAGTCCCATGCGATCCACGCTACCAAAACTTGCGTCCCCCGCAAATGTGCGTGCCACGCATTTTTCTCAGCGCCGTCTCAGACTCGTCCCCGGCTCCTCCGGAATGCCCTGAGAGCACACCCGGGCGGTCCGGTGAGCAGTCGGCTGGTGCTGACGGTGGTAGTTCGAGGCGGACAACCACCGTCAGCACCGGCCCACGCCTCGGTGGGCGCGGCCCGGGATACCCTGCCTGCGACGACCGCACCCGTGACCGAGGAGCCGATGCCGCGATGACGCCGCGACGATCGCTGCCCACGCAGGACGACGTGCTCGGATACTTCGACACGCTGTCGAACTGGGGGCGGTGGGGCGACGACGACGAGCGCGGCACCCTGAACCACATCACCGACGACGTCCGGCTGGCAGCGGCGCGGGCCGTCCGGCACGGCCGGAGCGTGTCGTGCGCGTGGGAGGTGACCGTCCCGGCGGAGATGGAACGGTCGACGACCGTGTGCCCGTGCGCCGCCGAGATGCCGGGTGCCGAGCACATGCCGCCCGCGTTCCACGCCGACCGGCGCTGGGGATTCTCGAACGAGCGGCTCGGCCTGATGTTCCACGGCAACACGATCACCCACGTCGACTCGCCGTGCCACCTCTTCTGGGACGGTGCGACGTACAACGGGCGGTCGCACTCGCTGGTCGGCGCCGAGACCGGCTCGGCGTGGGCGGCGGTCACCGCGGCGGCGAACGGGATCGTGACGCGTGGCGTCCTGCTCGACGTCGCGGCGGTCCGCGACGTGCCGTGGCTGGAACCGGGACAGGGCGTGTTCCCCGGCGATATCGAGGAGGCCGAGCGCCGGCAAGGGGTGCGGGTGCGAGCCGGTGACGCGGTGCTCCTGCGGACCGGTCACGGCCGTGCCCGGCACGAGGCGGCCGCGCCCGGCGGTCTCGCGCAGGCCGGGTGGCACGCGTCCTGCCTGCCTTGGCTGCGGGACCGCGAGGTCGCACTGATCGGCGCGGACACCCCGCAGGACGTCCAGCCGTCGGGGTACGCCGGCGTGCTGATGCCGGTGCACGCCGTCGGGCTCGTCGCGATGGGCCTGTGGCTGCTCGACAACTGCGACCTGGAGGCGTGCGCGGCGACCGCCGCCGAGCTCGGGCAGTGGGACTTCCAGCTGGCGGTCGCGCCGGTCCGGTTCGCCGGCACGTCCGGCAGCCCGGTCAACCCGATCGCCACGTTCTGACGGGCAGCCCCCAAGAAGGGTGACGCGCCCCGGGGAAGGGGCGCGCCACCGGAAGGACCTCAGCCGGCCAGATGACTCCAGCGGTCCTCCAGCTCCGGCCAGGTGCCCTGGTCCTCCACCTTGCCGCCGATCAGCACGACCACCCGGTCGGCCTGGGCCAGCGCCGCCCGTTTGGAGGTCGAGCCGACCACCGTCACCCCGTGTGACCGCAGCGCCCGCCACAACTCCAGCTCGGTGGTCACGTCCAGCGCCGACGACACGTCGTCAGCGATCAGCAGCTCGGTCCGCGGCGCCAGCGCCCGGGCCAGGGCCAGCCGTTGCAGCTGGCCACCGGAGAGGCGGGTGCCCTTGTGCCCGATCAGCAGCTGCAGCCCACCACCCGCGGCGGTCAGGTCGTGCTCCAGCTGGGCCACCGAGACCGCGTCGGCCGCGTCCACCTCGTGACCGAGCTGGATGTTGTCGGCGACGGTTCCGGAGAGGACCCGGGGCAGCTGCGCCACGTACCCCACCTGGTTCGGCCGCAGGAACAGTTCCGGGTCGCGCACCGGCTCGCCGTTCCAGCGCAGGTCACCGGTGTGGTGCACGATCCCGGCGAGGGCGCGCAGCAGCGAGGACTTGCCGGACCCGACCGGGCCGACCACCAGCACGAGCTCGCCGCGGCCGACGGTCAGGTCCACGTCGCGTACCCCCTGGGCGCCGTTCTCGTGGACGGCGCTGAAGCCGCGCAGCTCCAGTGACCGCAGCGGATTGCGCGCGGGGGCCGGCGGGTCCGGCGCCGTGCCGGCCGAGATGTCCACCCCGGGCACGTCCGAGGAGTACTCCCCGGCGCCCGACATGGCGACCGTCCGCGTCGTCCACACCCGGGCCGACGGGAAGTGCGAGACCAGCGACGCCGTGGTCCACGCGAACCAGCGGGCCGACCCGAGGGTCGCCACCGCGATCAGCGTCGCCGCCGCACTGAGCCCCCCGTTCAGGTAGAGCGCCCACACCCCGATCGGCAGCAGCCCGCTCGCGATCGACGGCGTGGACCGCGCCCACACCTGGATCGCGATCTCCCGCCACTGCAGCTCGCTGCGCTTGGCGTCGAGCCGGGCCAGGTGACCCAGGACCGGCTCGGTCGCGCCGGCCAGCTTGACCGTGCGCGCCGCCGACAGCGACGACACCAGCGACGTCGCGAACGCCGCGCGGGCCGCGACGGTCCGGCGGGCGGCCTGCTCCAGCCGCGGCCCGAACAGTGTCGCGGCCAGGCCGGACACCAGCATCGTGCCGAGGAAGAACATGGCCGGCACCAGCGACTGCGAGGTCGCTGTCATGGCGACGACGGTGAGCAGGGCGACGCCGTTGTCGATCAGGTTGTCGGCGAGCATCACGACCCGCTCGGTGTCACCGCCCTGCGCGACGACCTCGGCCGGGGTGTGCTTGCTGACCCGGCGCGGGCCGATCTGACCGTTGACCAGGCGCAGGCTGATCCGCAGCATCTGCCGCACCCACCACTCCGGGAACCAGGCCCCGGTGTAGTAGAGCGTCGGGATCAGCGCCAGCAGCGCCGCGGCGATCCCGATCGCGGGCAGCAGCGGGTTGCCGGCGCCGTCGACCACGTTCGCCCAGAGCAGCGGGAGCACCGCGCCGTCGAGTCCGAAAAGGACCATCAGGAAGAACAGCGCGACCGCGCCGAGGCCGTACCGCGCGTCGTTGGTCGCCAGGCGGGCGATCTCCCGCATGGTCCGGGTCGGCGGCGGCTCCGGCAGCGGCGGCGGCTCGACCGCCGGCAGCGGGTTGCCCAGCGCGTCGGGCCCGAGCTCGACCTGCACGGCGGTGTCCCAGTCGCGGTCCTCCTCGACCAGCACGCCGCCGGCGTTCGATGCCGGCGCGGCCGCCGGGACGGCCAGGTTGCTGCTGGCCATCAGCTCCGCGAACCGCCGCGACTCGCGCAGCGGACCGGCCTCGAGCACCTGGCCGTCGGCGAGCACCACGACCTCGTCGCAGCGCTGCACCGAGGACAACCGGTGCGCGACGATCACGCCGATCCGGCCCTGCAGCAGCCGGTCGGTGGCCCGTTGCACCCACGACTCGGTGACCGGGTCCATCCGGGCGGTGGCCTCGTCGAGGATCACCACCTGCGGGTCGCGGACCAGGATCCGCGCGAACGCCACCAGCTGCTCCTGCCCGGCGGAGAGCTTGTAGCCGCCCTCACCGAGCCTGGTGTCGATGCCGTCCGGCAGCCCGGCGACCCAGGCCGACAGGCCCAGCTCGTCGATCGCCTCGCCGGCCCGCGGCTGCAGCGACTCGTCGAAGAGCGCGATGTTCTCGGCGAGCGTGCCGGCCAGGATCTCGGTGCGCTGCGGCACGATCGCGGTCCACCGGCGCAGCCCCTCGACCCCGATGTCGTTGATGTCGGCGCCACCGAGGAACACCGTTCCCCGCGGCACGTCGACGGCCCGGGTCAGCACCTTGGCCAGGGTCGACTTGCCCGATCCGGTGCGACCGATCAGCGCGTACGACCGTCCGCGCGCGAAGGTGAGGCTCACGCCCCGCAACGCCGGCGGCCGTCCACTGTCCGCCTCGCCGTAACGGAACGTCAGGTCCCGCACGACCAGGTCACCGTCGACCGGCGGCACACCGTCGGCCGGCTCCTGCGGGGTCGCGGCGAGCATCTGCACGCGGCCCCATGCGCCGAGCGCGTTCTGCAGCTCGGGCACCATCCGGGTGACCTGCTCCAAGGTGCCGCCGAAGCCGAGCGCGAGCAGCCAGACCGCGGTCAGGCGGGCGCCGTCGATGTGCCCGGTGATCAGCGCCCACGCGCCGACCACGACGAGCGAGGCGATGAGGGTACGGGTGATCGCCCCGGCCCACATGGTGATCTTCGCCGAGGCGCGCCAGACCCGGCGCCCGCGGGCGAGCACCTCCCGGGCACGGTCGGCGAAGAGGCGCCGCACGTACGGCTGGGCCAGGCTCGTCCGCACGTCGTCCTGCCCATGGATGGCCTCCTCCATGACGGCGGCCAGGTCGGACCAGGCCTCCTCCTCGGAGATGCGCACGGGAGAGATGCGCTGGATCGGCTTGTTCATGGTGAGGAAGAGCAGGACGACGACACCGATCATCGCGAGGCCGGCCGGCCACCACACGAAGAACGCGGTGACGATCGACAGCGTGGCGACCGCGAGCGACTGCATGATGCGCACGCCACTGCCGCGCAGCTCGGAGGCGACCTGGTAGACGTCCGAGTCGATCCGGTCGAGCAGCTCGCCGACGGGCGTGTTCTCCAGCGTCGGGATGTCCTGGCCGAAGGCGACCCGGTTGAGCCCACGCCGGACCCGGGCGGCCCAGTCGGCGGTCAGCCGGGCCGCGACCAGGCCGACGAAGACGTCGCTGAGCACGGCCGCGCCGAGCGCGCCGGCCAGCACGGCGAACAGCGAGTAGGAACGGTTGACCAGCACCGACCCGGCCAGCGCCAGCGCCACTGACGACCCGGCCGCGCCGAGCACGATCAGGAACGCGGCGAGCGCTGTGCGACTTCGGGAGGTAACCCACAGGTCGCGAAGCAGACGCATACGAAGTCCTCTGGACGATGGGGAAGGAGGCGGTACCCCATCCTGTGCGGTCCCGGCGATCCCGCTCAACCGGTTTAATCCCGGCAACTCGCCCAGCCGGGCCGGCCCGGCCTCCGAAGTGATCACCGTCTCCGCTCGCCGGGGACGACGCGGCCCGGGACAGAGCCGCGAAGAGGACGGCGGCCAGGACGCAGCTCGGAGGACGACGTCGGCGCGGGGCGCGGCTCGAAGGACGATGCCGGCCCGGGGCGCAGCTTCGGCGATGGCGCCGGCCCGCGTCGCCGTGCCGGGCGGCGCGGGCCGGACGTGCGGTTACTTCTCCGCGTACAGGGTCAGCAGCGTGATCTCGCTCGGCGCGAAGATCCGGAACGGCGGCCCCCAGAAGCCGGTGCCCCGGCTGGTGTAGAGCTGGGTCCGCCCGGAGTGCCGGGTCAGGCCCTGCAGCACCGGCTGGTCGATGCGGACCAGGTAGTGGAACGGCCACATCTGCCCGCCGTGCGTGTGCCCGGAGAGCTGCAGGTCGATCCCGTGCGCGACCGCGCCGGTGATCTGCTGCGGCTGGTGCGCGAGGAGCAGGACCGGCAGGTCAGGGTCGGTGCCGGCGAGCGCCGCCTCGTGGTCCATGTGGTGGCCGGGGACGCCGGAGCTCGCCGCCGTCCGGTCGTCGACGCCGGCCACGATCAGCGAGTCGCCGCCACGGGAGACGACCAGGTGCCGGTTGTGCAACGCCTCCCAGCCCAGCGACGACATGTACTCCACCCAGCCCTGGGCGCCGCTCATGTACTCGTGGTTGCCGGTCACGTAGACCCGGGCCATCGACGCGCGCACGTCACCGAGCGGCGACGCCTGGGAGATCCGCTGCGGCACCTCGCCGTCGGCGATGTCACCGGTGTGTGCCACGACGTCCGGGTTCAGCGAGTTGATCACCTCGACCACGCCGCGCGACCAGCGCGAACGATCGATCGGCCCGTAGTGCGTGTCGGTGATCAGCACGACCCGCAGCCCGTCGAGCCCGCGGCCGAGCCGGGGGATGGTCACGTCGATGTTGCGCACCCGGGAGACCCGCATGGCCTCGCGGTGCCCCCAGAGCAGCAGGACCACCGAGACGAGCAGGACCAGCCCGGCGACGACCCGGGAGCGGACCGGGCCGCCGACCCCGGCCAGCGCGAGGACCAGGCCGAGCGCCTGACCGAGAACGGACCAGACGAAGAGCTGCCAGATCACGCCGAGCGTGGTGTCGGCGATGCGCGAGCTGCGGTCGTCGTGACGCCCGTGCCCGCGGAACATCAGGACCGGGAAACCGGCCGCGGCCACCACGAACAGTGCCGTGCCCACGATGAACACCGGGGCCGGCCAGGCGTTGCCCGACCACACCAGCGTGGCCCACGGCACGCCGAACAGCAGCGCGAGCACCGTGACCAGAATGACCCCGAACCGGGCGCCGGCCCGCCGTCGTCGCGGCTTCGCCGGCGAAGCCTCGACCGCCTCTTCCACTGACATGCCAGCAAGCATGCCACCGGCTCATGACAAAAACTCGTGTCCGGAATCAGCTCCGAGCGAACCGAGCAGCGACGACGGCACGATCAGATCCGCACGTCCGCGCGTGGTGGCGATCAGGGCGGCGTTGCGCTCGTCGGTGCCCGTCGCCCAGGCCACCGCGGCGTCCCGCTCCTTGCCGAACCGGACGTGCCGCGCGATCAGCCGCCGCTGCCGCTCGTCGTGATCGAGCTCGGCGTACCAGACCTCGGCGAACACGTCCCGCAGACCGGCCCACCGCTCCTCGCCGAGCAGCAGATAGTTTCCCTCGGTGACGACCAGCCGGACCGCTGACGGCACCGGGATGGCGCCCGCGACCGGCTGCTCCAGGTCGCGCTCGAAGGCCGGCGCATAAACGATCTCGTCCCCGCCCGCGAGGAACCGCCGCAGCAGCGCGGCGTAGCCCCACGCGTCGAACGTCTCCGGCGCGCCCTTGCGATCCCGCAGGCCGAGCCGCTCCAGCTCCACGTCGGCGAGGTGGAAGCCGTCCATCGGCACGTGCGCCACCCACGCCTGCGGCAGCGCCGCCACCAGCGCCTGGGCGAGGGTGGTCTTGCCGGCGCCGGGCGGCCCGGCGATGCCCAGCACCGCGTGCCGCCCCGGCGTGGCCAGCGCCCCGGCCCGGTCCACGAGTTCCGCGAACGTGCTCACCATCGGTCGACGGTAGCGCGACCAGATCAAGACACGGCGGCTCCCCGCCGTGGCAGCCGTACGCGAGCCCCGCCCCGGTCCCGGCCCTGCCGCGACGCACCCTCCCGGCTGGTTCTCATGGGCGTTATCCGTCCCGGATAACGCCCATGAGAACCAGCCGGAACCGGGACCGCGCCGCGTGCCCGGCCCGCGCGGAGATCGCGTGCGGCACGCAGGGGGCTCGGTCGTGTCGCCTGCGGACGGGCGGCTCATCGTCGTACGGGAAAACGGAATTGACCGGGGACCGAGCCGCCCCGCGGCGGGGGTGGATCAGCCGAGACCGAGTCGCAGGCCTGCCACGCCGGCCGGGGAGAGGGGGCGCGCCGTCGCCCGGGAGAGGTCGGCGCGGACGCCGTCGGGCAGTTCCTCGCCGAGGGCGCAGAGCGCGGGGTACAGGTCGAGGACCTGGCGGTGGCTGAGCGCCCCCGCGCCGATCAGCAGGCCGTTGAGCGCGGTGGGGGTCTGGCCGAGCTCGCCGCAGAGCTCGCGGCGCCAGGCCGGGTCGTGGATGTGGTCGGCGAACTCGCGGGCGATCCGGTTGCCGGCGGGGGAGCGCAGGCCACCGAGCGTGTTCTGCCGGTGGCGGGCGATCGGCGGGGCGAGGCGGCAGGCGATGCCGAGGCGACGGGCGAGCTGCGGGACGGTGAGCACGTCCATGCCGGTGGCGCAGCCCTCGCAGAGCCGCTGGAAGGTCTTGGCGTGGATGACCGAGGCGGGCCGCTGGCAGGCGCCGTCGAGACCGCACGAGGGGTCGAGGATCACTTCGGTGAGGGTGCCCTCGTGGTCGAAGCGGCCGACCGCGAAGTACGTGGCGGGCTGGGTGCGGTAACGGGCCAGGGCGGCGCGGGCGCTGACGTATCCGTCGGGGTCGACGCCGATGCGTGGCACACCTGCTTCGGTGTGCAGCTGGATGAGCCGGAACATGGTGCACGCTCCCGGGGTGAAGCGAATTCGGTGTCGTTTCCCGGTACGCGCGCCATCGCAGAAAAGTTCAGTCACTACAGTGAGTCACTGAATCGTGACGACATTTGCGCTGGCAGGCGTTCCAGGAGCATGCAGAGATTACGCGGTGTAATGAGAATTGGCTAGATGGCGGGGGTATTCTCACGGGTGATGAGGACTGACGACGTCTCCTGCGTGTGCGGGCATCCGGCCGCGGCGCACGAGCATTACCGGGCCGGCAGCGAGTGTGTGATCTGCGCGCCGGGGCGGTGCTCGCGGTATCGCCGGTCGCGCTGGTGGCGGCGGTGGCTGGCGGGTCCGGCGGCGTGACATGAGCCGACGGGGATGCGAAACCCTAGTAGTTCTGTAGGCTTACCTCACTTTGACGGTGAGGAGGAATCATGGCACTTCCCGACTTTCTGATAGCCGGCGTGCCCAAAGCCGGCACCACCGCCCTGCACGCCGCGCTCGTGGGGCATCCCGATCTCTACCTGTCGCCGGTCAAGGAGCCGAAGTTCTTCCTTTCCGACGGGCCGCCACCGAGCCACGGCGGCCCGGGCGACGTGCAGACGTATCAGGAGCACATCTGGCGCCGCGACGACTACGAGGCGCTGTTCGCGAAGGCGCCGGCCGGTGCGCGGCTCGGCGAGGCGACCCCGTTCTACCTGCACGATCTCGAGTCCCACGACCGGATCCGGAAGCTGACGCCGGACGTGCGGATCATCCTGCTGCTGCGTGACCCGGTCGACCGCGCGCACTCGAACTGGACGCATCTGTGGAACGCCGGCCTGGAGCCGGAGGCCGACTTCCTCGCCGCCTGCCGTGCCGAACCGGAGCGGATCGCGGCCGGCTGGGCGCAGTTCTGGCACTACCTGGGGCTGGGGCTCTACGGGCGGCAGCTCGAGCACCTCTACGAGAGGTTCTCGCGCGAGCAGGTGCTGCTGCTGCGGTACAAGGAGCTCAAGGACGCGCCGGCCGCGACGCTCGACCGGGTCTGCTCGTTCCTCGGGGTGCGCACGGGCGTGCTCACCGCCATTCCGAAGGAGAACGTCAACCGGCACGTCGTCGAGGACAACGCGGTCAACGCCGTGCTGCGCGGCCTGCTGCGGACCGGCGGGAACGTCGGTCAGCACTTCCCGGTGCCGCTGCGGCTGGCCGCCCGCGGGCCGCTGCTCACCCTGCTGCACCGCAAGAAGGGGACACGCCCGGTCACGACGCCCGCCGAGCGGGCCGCGCTGCTGCCACACTTCAGCGCGGACATCGCGCTGCTCCACGAGCTCACCGGCGAACGGTTCGACGATTGGCTGAGCGTCGACCGGCACGCCCGGGCCGACATCGATCCACAGGAGGTCAAGTGACCGTCGGAACCGCCACCCTGCCCCTGCCCAGCTGGGAAGACGCCACAGTGGTGGTGGAGCCGCCGGGCACCGAGCCGGGCGCGTGGTCCGGGGCGCCCAGCTCGATCGTGGCGGACGGCCACGTCTACCTCGCCTACCGGGTGCGGCTGCCGATCGGGGCCGGCCGCGGCATCGCCAACGTGATCGCCCGCTCCGCCGACGGGGTGAGCTTCACGGTGGTGGCCGAGATCGGCAAGGACATGTTCGGGGCGGAGTCGCTGGAACGGCCGGCCCTGGTGCGTACGCCGGAGGGGCGGTGGCGGCTCTACGTCAGCGCGGCCACCCCCGGCACCAAGCACTGGCGGGTCGACCTGCTCGAGGCGGCCACCCCGGAGGAACTGGCCACGGCCGAGCCGGTGACGGTGCTCGCCGGGGACGAGACGGCCGGCTGGAAGGACCCGGTGCTGCACCACGACGAGCACGGCTGGCACCTGTGGGCGTCGGTGCACCCGCTCGAGTCGTGGGACGACGCCGACCGGATGACCACGGAGTATGCAACCAGCCCGGACGGTGTGCACTGGACCAGGCGGCGGACCGCGCTCGCCCCGCGGCCCGGCCGGTGGGACGCGCGCGGCGTGCGGGTGTCCTCCGTCCAGGTGAACGGGGACGAGATCACCGTCGCCTACGACGGGCGCGCCACGGCGGGGGAGAACTGGGAGGAGCGGACCGGCGTGGCCCGCGGCACCCGGCTGCCGGACGGCACGTTCTCGCCGCTGGTGGCCGAGGAGCACGAACCGGTCGGCAGCCCGCACCGGCCGTACGGGCTGCGGTATCTGAGCCTGGTCGATCTGCCGGACGGCGGACGCCGGATCTACTACGAGGCGACCCGGGCGGACGGGGCGCATGATCTCCGTACCGAAAGGGTCTGATCGCTTTCCGTGATGCTCGCGCCTACCTTAATGCCTGCTCAGGCGTGGTTCAGGCTGTAAGGATCGTCACTCTCGGTGGGGTCCGTGCGTGGACCGGAGGTCGGTGCCCTAGCGTTGATCAGGCGTCGGGAGCTTGCGTACAGCAGCGGACGTTTACATGGCGGAACCGGGCCCACAAGGCTCGGTTCCGCCATTTTCGTGCGTTTGTGCCTGTAGGTGCAGGGGTATCGAGGGCTGCACGGCGAGGGGAGCTTTGTGCGGATGCTGGGTGGGCGCTATCAGCTGGTGCATCGGATCGGCCTGGGGGGCATGTCCGAGGTCTGGCGTGGGCACGACCAGGTCCTCGACCGGCCGGTCGCCGTCAAGATCATGGCTCCGGCCGTGGAGGGCACGCTCGGCGAGGCCGGGGTGGAGCTGATCCGCTCCGAGGCCCGCTCGGCGGCGCGGCTCGCGCACCCGAACGTGGCCGGCGTGCACGACTTCGGGACCTCTCCGGCGCCCGGGCGGCCCGACGTGCCGTACATCGTGATGGAGCTCGTCGAGGGGCAGACGCTCAGCCAGCACCTGGCCGGTGGCCGCCTCGACTGGCGGATCGGGGTGCGGATCTGCGCCGAGGTGGCGGCCGCTCTCGCCGCCGCGCACGCCGAGCAGGTGGTGCACCGCGACATCAAGCCGGCCAACGTGATGCTCACCCCGAGCGGCGCCAAGGTTCTGGACTTCGGCATCGCGGCCTCGATCGGGGCGCCCGAGCCCGATCCGGACGGCCCGGTCATGGGCACCCCGGCGTACGTCGCCCCGGAGCGCTTCGAGGGGCTCCCGGCGACCCCGGCCAGTGACATGTTCGGGCTCGGCTCGCTGCTCTACCACTGCCTGGCCGGGCGGGTGCCGTGGACCACGAGGTCACCCACCGAACTGATCCACGCCCAGCGTTACCGGGACCCGGAGCCGCTGCCGGCCATGGACGGGCTGCCGCCGGAGGTGCTCGACCTGTGCTACCGCTGCCTGCGCCGCGACCCGGCGGACCGGCCGACCGCGATGGTCGCGGCGCTGCTGCTGGCCGCGGCGGTGGACGCGCAGGTCTACGTGCCGATGGTCGAGCTCAACCCGGCGCCGCCCGCCTGGGACGAGCGGGCGGCGGAGGAGCCCACGTTCGCCGGTGGACAGGCAGGCCCGCCACCGGCTGTCACGGCGGCCGGGAACTCAGGCCCGCGGCACCACGACGAGCGGACGGCCCGCCCGTCGCAGAAGCCGGCTCGACACGCCGCCGAGTAGCACCCGGCGCGCCGGGCCGTAACCGCGGGACCCGCAGAACAGCAGGTCCACATCGTCGAGCGCGGCCAGTTCCTCGACCACGTCACCGGAGCGCAGCTCGCACGTCACCGGCACGTCGGGGACGCTCGCGGCGGCCTTGCGCAGGGCCTCCTCGTACGTCTCCCGGGCGGTGTCCAGAAAGGCCCGCTCGGCATCGTCGCCGATCATGAACGGCAGTGCCGCGTCCCCACCGGCCACTACGGTGACCAGCAGCAACGGGCTCCCGGTCCGCCGGGCCAGCTCCGCCGCGGCGGCCAGCGCCGCCCGCCCGTCCGGGGTGTCCACATAGGCGACGCCGATCCGGCCGGCCGCGCCCGGCGCCGCGCCACCGGCCGGGGCGACGGCGACCGGGCAGACGCTGCCGGCCAGCAGCCGCTCGGCGGTGCTGCCGGCGAAGATCCGGGCGGCCGGCGCGGCCGCCCCGGAGCCGACCACCAGCAGCGCCGCGCCGGACTGCTCGGCCAGGTCGTGCAGGCCGTGCGCGGCCGAGGTGGACGCGACGACCCGGTAGTCGACGCCGGGCGGATCCTCCAGGGTGGACCGCGCCTCGTCGAGGATGCGCTCCGCGGCGCGGTAGCGGTCGGCGACCCACTCGGCGTCGACCCGGCCGGAGCCGATCGCGGACGGGGCCGGGTGGACGACCGCGACGATCAGCGGGGCGTCCGATGCCGTGGCGAGCCACCGGCCGAGGGCGAGGGCGCCGGCGGCGCCGGGGCTGTGATCGACCCCGACGATGACGGGCGCGGTCATGACTGCCCGTCCCGGGCCCGCTGCCGTACGAGGGAGTGCTTGTAGCCGTACAGACCGTAGATGATCAGACCGGCCGCCAGCCAGATCACGAACCGGATCCAGGTGTCCAGCGGAAGATCCGACATCAGGTAGATCGCGAACGCCACCCCGAGCAGCGGCAGGACCGGCGACCATGGCACCCGGTACGGCCGTGGCATGTCCGGCTTGGTCCGGCGCAGCACGATCACCCCGATGTTGACCAGCACGAATGCGAACAGCGTGCCGATGTTGACCAGTTCCACGATGGTGCCGAGCGGGACCAGCGCGGCCAGGATCGCGATCAGCACACCGAGCGTGACGGTCAGCCGCGCCGGGGTGCCGTACCGCTGGTTGACCTTCGCCATCCGGCGCGGCAGCAGGCCGTCCCGGCACATCGCGAAGAAGATCCGGGTCTGGCCGTAGAAGATGACCAGCACCACGCTGGTGATCGCGACGACCGCGCCGAGCGCCAGGATCCCGGCCGCCCAGCTCATCCCGGCGCCCTGGTCCAGCGCGGCGGCGAGCGGCGCGTCGCTGTCCTTCATCTGGTCGGGGCTGGCGATGCCGAGCGCGCCGACCGAGGTGAGGACGTAGAAGACCGTGCAGATGGCGAGCGAGCCGATGATCGCCCAGGGCAGGTCACGGGCCGGGTTCCGGGCCTCCTCGCTGCCGGTGGAGACCGCGTCGAACCCGATGTACGCGAAGAAGATGATCGCCGCGGCCGCCGTCACCCCGTCCATGCCGGCCGGCGCGAACGGGTGGAAGTTCTTGGTGCTGAAGTTCGCGAACGCCACCACCAGGAAGAAGATCAGCACGGCCAGCTTGACGATGACCATCACCAGGTTCGCCCGGGCACTCTCGGTCACGCCCCGGACGAGCAGCAACGTGATGGCGAGGACGATGAAGACGGCCGGCAGGTTGACGATGCCGCCGTCCTCGGGGGACTTGGCGATCGCGTCCGGCAAAGCCACGCCGAACGCCGAGTCGAGGAACGCGTTGAGGTTGCCGCCCCAGCCGATCGCGATGCCGGCGACGGACACGCCGTACTCCAGGATGAGGTCCCAGCCGATGATCCAGGCGACGATCTCACCCATGGTCGCGTAGGTGTAGGTGTACGCGCTGCCGGAGACCGGGATCGAGGACGACAGCTCCGCGTAGGACAGCGCGGAGAACACGCACGCCACCGCGGCCAGCACGAAGGACAGGATGACCGCCGGCCCGGCGATGCCGGAGCCCTTGCCGATCACCACGAAGATGCCGGTGCCGATGATCGCGCCGACGCCCATCGCGGTGAGCTGGGTGACCCCGACCGCCTTCTTGAGCTCGGTGCCTTCCTCGGCGGTCGCGTGGATCAACGACCCGACGTCCCGGATCGCGAACAATCCTGACCTGGCCATGCCGTTCCCCCTTCGACGCGTCAGATCACCGTCGTCCCGGGTTCATCCGGGCGCAACCCGGGCACTGAGGTGATCGGCGCGATGTGACAACTTCGCTCTCTCAACTTGCAAAACCGGCTTGGCGTACGGCTTGTCCGGCGCCCCCGGTAAACCGCGCGGCAGCCTGCGAGGGTTGCATCGCGGCGGGTACGGTGTTCAGATCGGGCAAATCGCCCGACTCGGATGATCGGTGGGGCGGGGTCCAATGGGCGAGGCCGTGATCACGACACGGCGGCAGGCCGACGGCGCCACTGTCGTCGAGGTGCGCGGCAGCCTGGACTCGGCCACCGTCACGTCGCTGCGCGAGGCTCTCCTGGAGACGCTGCAGCGCGACCGCCCGACCGTGCTGATCGTGGACCTGACCTATGTCACCTTCATGGACTCGGTCGGCATCGGCGCGCTGGTCGCCGGGCAGCGCGCGGCCCGGGACATCGGCTGTGGCTTCCAGCTGCGCAACCCGAGCGAGTTCGTGCACCGGCAGCTGCGGGTCACCGGCCTGACCGAGCTGCTCGGCCTCACCGGAACCCGCCACTTCGGTCTCTGAGGGCGGATCGACGCCCGGCTTTCCTATTGCTTTCCTGTGCTAGCTTTCGGCTCGCCGCCACGGGCGGGGCCGGTCGTCGGCTCCCCGTGAGGAGCGGCTGCCACGGGGAAGGTATCTCGGTTTGTCGCGCTCGGGTCGTCGTACCGTGCTGAAGTTCTTCGCTCTGGGCACCGGAGCGGTGGTCGCGGGACTGTCAGTTCCCGCCGAAGCGAACAGCGTGCCCCGCGCCGCCGTGCTCGAGCGCTCGCGGCCTGCCCCGCGCGCGGAGCCGGCCGCGGTGGACGTCCTGCGGCTGCCGGTCAACGTCACCGACCGGGCCCGGGAGATCCAGGGGTACGCGTCCGCGACCTCGGTGAACGCCGGTGGCACGATCGGCTTCCACGTGACCGTCGCCGACCCGCAGCCGTTCACCGTCACCGTGTTCCGGATCGGCGCCGGCAAGAGCCGCCCGGCCGCCTCCAGCGGTGAGCTGCCCGGACAGCCGCGCCCGGTCCCGAAGCCGGACCCGGTGACCGGGCTGGTCGACTGCGACTGGCCGGTCTCGTGGACCCTGCACGTCCCGGCGTCTTGGACGTCGGGGGTGTATGTGGCGGTCTTCGAGACCGCCGGTGGGCATCGCGCCGTCACCCCATTCGTGGTGCGCGAGGATCAGCGCAGGTCGGACTTCCTGATGGTGCTGCCGTTCAACACGTACGCGGCGTACAACATGTGGCCGATGGACGGGCGCACCGGGCGCAACCTCTACCGCGGATACGCCGCGCCCGGGAAGGTGGGCGACATCAAGAACCGGGCGTACCGGGTGTCGTTCAACCGCCCGTTCGCCAACGGCGGCCGGCCCAAGCTGTTCGCCATGGACGTCGCCGCCGCCCAGTGGCTGGAGCGCAACGGCTACGACGTCACCTACGCCACCAACGTCGACCTGCACGAGGGCCGGGTCGACCCGGAACGGCACCGGGGGCTGGTCTTCTCCGGGCACGACGAGTACTGGTCCGGCGCGATGCGCGACGTGGTGGAGCGAGCGTTCCGTGGCGGCACGCACTGCGCCTTCCTGGGGGCGAACAACGTCTACTGGAACGTCCGCGTGGAGGCCGCCGGCCGGGTGGTGACCTGTTACAAGGACGCGGTCGACCCGTCGCCGGGCCGGTACGGTCCGACCAAGCTCTGGCGTGACCTCGGCTCCGGCCCCTCGCACGCCGAGGGGCGGCTGCTCGGCGTGCAGTACAACGGCATCCCGGAGAAACCGGCTCCGCTCGTGATCCGCGAGGCCGGGCACTGGCTCTGGGCCGGGACCGGCCTGCGGGACGGCGACACCATCCCGAAACTGGTCGGTGGGGAGGCGGACGGTGTCTTCCCGGGCGTTGCGATGGGGTTCGGCGCGCGGCGGACCGTGTTGTCGGCCAGCCCCTTCACCGACGCCAAACGCGGCGCCCTGGTGCAGAACACGAGTCTGAGCGTCAGCCCGCGCGGCACGATCATGTTCGACGCCGGGACGTTCCACTGGCCGCTCGCACTGGTGAAGTCGCCGTACACCGACGCCCGGATCCAGCGGGCCACCCGCAACCTCTTCGACCGGATGCGCTCCACATAGGCGTGCGATGTAAAGAGGACTTGACGTCAAGAAGTGTTGACATCATGATGGCTCCATGACGGCCTCCGTAGTTGACCGCGTGGTGCGGTGGAACCTTGACCTCGACGGTGATCTGTACGGCGACGAGCGCGAGCGCTACCGCTGGTACGAGGGGATCGCCACGGCCTCCGCGCTGCACTCCCTTCTCATCCCTGGGCCGCGGGAATCCTGGTGTGGCCGCTCGGCACGGCCGCCGTGCTGCCGCTCGCGATCGTCCTCGTGCTGCTCCTGGGCCCGATGCTGCTCTGCTCGGTCTACGTGGCACGCCGCAAGGTCGAGACGGACCCGCGCAACTGGGGAGCGAAGCGGATCCTGGTGACAGCGCTGACAGTGGTGCCGTACGTGGTGTTCCTGGTGGGTACGCTGCACGCGTACGACCCCGCGGGGGACGCCTGGCTCGGCGCGGTGGTCGGCGCCGGCTTCGGGGCGATGATCTGCGTCCTGATCGTCGCGGGCAAGTCCCGCCGGTGGCAGCGGCGTGAGGCTCTCGCCGAGGACGAGGACTGATGGCGCCACCCTCCGGCCCGGTCCGTGCCCCGGAGTCCGGCGGCGCGGCCGGAGCGCGCATCCGGGCCGCGCGCAAGGATGCCGGCCTGACCCAGCAGGGCCTCTCGGCCGCCGTCGGAGTGAGCCGGCAGACCATCATCGCCATGGAGACCGGCGACTACGCTCCCTCGGTCTACCTGGCCGTCAAGACCGCCCGGGCGCTCGGCGTGACGGTCGAGGCGTTGTGGGGCGGCGACGCCTGAGAAAGGCCGCCGGCTACGTCGTCGGTGAGAAGGCCCGCGCGCCGGTGGCGACGGGCAGCGTGAGCGGGCCGCGGATGATGCTCGCGTCGCGTCGCCGCAGCGCACCGGCCCGCCGCAGGCCCGGCATCCGCTCGGCCAGCAGGCGCAGCGCGATCCCGGCCTCCAGCCGCGCCAGGGGAGCCCCCACGCAGTAGTGGATGCCGCTGGAGAACGCCAGGTGCTCGGCCTCCGGGACGCGGTGCAGGTCGAACCGGCCGGCGTCCGGGTAGACGTCCGGGTCCCGGTTCGCCCCGCCGAGCAGGCACACCAGGAACTGGCCACGCCGGACCAGCTGCCCGGCGACCTCGACGTCCTCCCGCGCGCACCGGGCGGTCCGCTGCACCGGCGGGTCGAACCGCAGCGTCTCCTCCACGGCGGCGTCGGCGAGCCCGGCCGGGTCGGCGCAGAGCGCGTCCCACTGCTCCGGGTGGTCGAGCAGCGCGTTCACCGCGTTGCCGATCAGGTTGACGGTGGTCTCGAAGCCGGCCACCAGCAGCAGCCGGCACAGCGGCAGTAGCTCGTGTGACTGGATCTGATCACCCTCGGCGGCCAGGATCCGGCTCACCGCGTCGTCGGCCGGCTCCCGGCGGCGCAGTGCGAACAGCCGGACGAACACCTCGTCCATCGCGTTGCTGGCGGACTGCAGCGCGGCCGCGTGCCGTAGCGACCGGACCCCGTCGAGCGCGCTGCCGACGACCGCGCCGTGCTCGGCGAACGCGTCGGCGTCCGCGTCCGGGATGCCGAGCAGGTCGGAGATGACGGCGATCGGCAGCGGCGCGGCGAAGTCGTGCACGATGTCGAACGTTCCCCGGGCGGCGGCCGCGTCGAGCAGGTCACCGACGAGCCGCTCGACCCGCGGGCGGTAACCGGCGATCTGCTTCGGGCTGAACGCGGGCTGGGCCAGGCGCCGCAGCCGGGTGTGGTCCGGCGGGTCCTTGTCCAGCATCGACATGTCGATCTCGTCGCCGGGCGCGCCGGGACCGTTCATCTCGACCGCGCGCGGGCCGAACCGCCGGTCCCGCAGGACGCTGTTGCAGACCGTGCGGGTCGCTGACGTGTAGTTGCCGAGCCGGGTCGGCGCGACCGGCCCGATCGCCCGCACCTCGTCGTAGACGGCGTACGGGTTCTCCCGGCCCTCGGCCAGGTGCAGGCGGCACAGTGGGTCCCGCCGCACCCGGCCCCAGTAGTGGATGGCGAGCTGGCGCCGGTAGAGAGCGGCGGCGAAGCGCAGTGCCTGCATGTTTCGCACGTTACTGCACGAATCGCCGCCGCTACGGCAGGTGATCTAGTGGATTTCTGCCACGTATCCGGAGACCCAGGCCAGCGCCGAGTTCCAGTTGATGGTCAGCTCGTTCGTGGACCATGACTGGATGTCGTCGATGTAGCAGAACTGGCCCACGCAGCCCTTCAGCTTCTCCTGCGCCAGCGGGTCCTGGATCGACGAGTTGGGCCCGCCGGCGAGGCTGCCGACCGGCGGGTGCGGCAGGGCCGGGTCGAGCTGCGCGGCGTACCAGCGGCTGTGCTGGTTCTGAGCGCTGACCTCGCCGTACCCGGTGACGTAGGAACGGTTCAGCGCGTTGCGCCCGAAGAGCCAGTCCAGCCCGGTGAGCACACCGTCGCGGTAGCGGTCGCGGCCGGTCAGCTTCTCCGCGGTGGCGATCACGACCAGGTTGTTCGCGACGATGCTGGCCGAGCCCCAGTCCCACACGTTGTTCGCGGGAGCGTAGGCGACGCCGTACGCGTGCGCCTTCTGGATCGCCAGGTACTTCTCCGCGCCGGCGACGACCTGCTTCTTGACGCTGCTCAGGCCGGGCAGCTTGTTCGGGATCAGCGCCAGGTCGATCTTCGCGGCGGCCGCGGTGGAGGCCCAGTCGAAGGCGACCGGCCCGAACGCGTCGCCGGTGTGCTCCGGCGAGGAGATGACATCCTTCGCGTACGCCTTGTCCCCGGTCGTCAGGAACAGCTCGGCGGCCGCCCAGTAGAACTCGTCGGAGACCTTGGTGTCGTTGTAGGCGCCGCCGCCGACCCCGTCGGACTCCGGCGCGAGCGCGATCGGGTTCGTCTTCGCCGCGGTGTAGGCCTTCTTCGCCGCGGCGAGCGCGCGCTTGGCGAACGCCGGGTCGTACTTGGCGTAGATCCGGGCCGCCTGCGCCGCCGTGGCCGCCACGTTCAGGGTCGCCGCCGTGGAGACCGGGTGCAGCTCACGCGGCTGCGGGTCCTGCGAGGGCAGCAGCGGGAGCCCGGTCCAGGCCTGGTCGTGGATCTTGTGGTGCACCATGCCGTTCGGCGCCTGCATGCTGAGCAGGAAGTCCAGCTCCCAGCGCACCTCGTCGAGGATGTCCGGGGTGCGGTTGCCGCTCTCCGGGATGTTCAGGCTCACCCCGCGTACGGCGTGGGACTGCTCGTACTCGCTCAGCAGCTCCCACACGGAGATCCCGCCGTTGACGACGTACTTGCCGTGGTCGCCGGCGTCGTACCAGCCGCCCCGCACGTCCAGGGTGTAGTCGCAGACGCCGGGCTGGCAGGGCACGTTGCCGTCACCCTGATTCGGCGCGACGTCGACATGACCGGCCGCGCGGCCGTAACCGGGGCGAAGGTCGTCACGGATCTCGATGCCGGAGCGCTGGGTGTAGTAGAACTTCAGCGCGTCGGCACGCAACGACCGGTAGGCGTCCCGCGAGATGTCGAACGGCCGGGAGGTCTCACCGTCCGCGGTGATCGTGAGCCCGGTCCCGCTCCTGGTCCAGCGGCTGAAGTCGATCGTCTGGACGTTCTGCCCGGAGCTGGCGTCCACGCCGTACGGCGAGGTCTTGCCCTTGAGAAGGATCTTCCCGTTCTTGTCGTTCAGCGTCCACGGCAGCGCGGTGGACGTCTCGGTGACCAGCGTCGCCGCCTTCGGGCCGTCGGGGAGGTAGGCGACCTGGTTGACCCGCACCCGCGGCCCGGTGTCGGGCACGTAGACCTCGGGCGGCACGCCGCCGACCAGCGAGACGTTGTCGACGCAGAACCGCCACGGGTCGGCGCTGCCGCCCACCTGGAAGGCGACCTGTGCCTGGCTCGTGCTGGCCGAGGCGGTGAACGTGTACTCGTAGTGCTGCGTGTCGCCCAGGACGGGCGACTGCTCGAAGTAGGTGTCGTAGGGGCTGACCGCGAGTCCGGTTATCGCCCGGGCCACGTGCCCGGCGGTGCCGCTCGCGTCGAAACTGAACCGGTACGTCTCACCGGCGACCAGATCGATGTCGTTCTGGCCGATCGCGGCGTCCCAGCGGTTGGTGGTGCCGCCGGGCACGTCCACGCAGGCCCGGCCGTCGCTGAGCGCGATCGGCATGCCCTCGGTGGACCAGAACGGGTCGGTGCTGCTGTCGAATCCGCCGTTGACGACCTGTTCCACCTCGTCCGCGAGGGCGGGTGCAGCGGCGCCGACGAGGAGAAGGGTGGAGACCGCGGCAATGAGACGGGAGCGCTCCCATAGATGCATCCACACATCTTGATTACCGAGGTGTTACTGAGTCAACGCCCCTGATCGCGAATCCACGCATCGATCAGCCCGTGGAAGTGGGCGAGGAACTTCTCGTGCTCGTGCACCGGGTACATCGCCCGCACGGTCTCGCGCAGCAGCGAGTCGAACTCCTCCGAGCTCACCCAGTCGTAGACGATGTCGTCCACGGTGCTCAGGTGCTTCTCGCAGAACTCCCGATAGCGGTCGATCTCGAAGTAGCGGTCGGCAAGATCCCGATAACCCACGAGCTTCTCCCGGTACGACCGATCCGGATCATCGGCCACGGCGAAGTAGTCGCCCATGTCGGTGTCGAGTCGCATCGTGCGCCCGGTGACCACGCAGAAGACCGTCCACCGCAGCAACGCCGTCATGGCCCACGGGAAGTAGTAGTGCAGCGAGGTCAGCGCCACGTCCGGGCACGCGTTCGCGTAGTCGATCGGGAACACGTCGTCGCCGCGCACCAGCGACTCGCAACTGTTGAACTCCCACCGGAAGAACGCGTTGACCAGCCGGGAGATCGTCACCACCTCGTCGCCGGCCGCCTCCGACAGGAAGTTGTGGTCGACCTCGTACCGCGCGTGCATCGGCTGGTCCGGCCGGAACCGCATCACCATCGTCTCCGGGCCGATCGTCAGCGAGCGCGCGAACACGTCGTAGTCCTCGACCGACGCCTGCAGGTGCATCAGCCGCTCGCCCGACGCGTCGTACGCCGCGTGCAGCTCCTCGGTGTTGCGGATCTTGGAGACGCCGACCCAGGCGCCGCCGTCGTACGGCTTCATGTACAGCGGATAGCCGACCTGCGCGGCCGTCGCCTCCAGATCGAACGGGCGGTTGTAGCGCGCCGCGGTGTACGCCCAGCGGGAGTTGTCGAGCGGATTCTTGAACGGCACCAGCACCGTCTCCGGCACCTTCAGCCCGAGACGCATCATCGCGCAGTACGCCGCGTGCTTCTCCATCGACTGGAACGTGAACGGGCTGTTCAACAGGTACACGCCGTCCATCAGCGCGATCTTCTTCAGCCACTCGCGGGGGTGGTAGTACCAGTACGCCAGCCGGTCGATCACCAGGTCGTGCCGCGGCTTGTAGCGCAGGTTGAACGGCTCGATCGTCACCCGTACCGGGCGTGCCCGGTGCGAGCGCCCGTCCGGCCCGGCAACTGTGCCCAGCCGGCGCAGCAGCGACTCGTAGGCGCGTGGCCAATCGTCCTCGGTGCCCAGCAGCAACCCGATGGTGTGCTCGACGTCGGCCACGGTCGCCTCCACGTTTCAGTCAGGCCAGGCTTCGCTCAGCAGGGCGGTCAGGTGCGGATCCAGGGCTCGGCGCCAGTGCGTCCAGTCGTGCCCGCCCGGCCCGACCGCGAGGCTCACCGGATACCCCTGAATTCGCAGGGCATCCGCCATATCGCGGTTGTTTGCGAGGTTTTCCTCGGCGTCGCCGCAGGTCAGCGTCGCCGGCACGGCCGGGCCGCCGGTCGCGGCGAGCACCCGGCGCACGTACCGGACGATCCGCGGCCAATGCCGGAACCCGGACTCCTGCCGATCGTGCCGCGCCTGGAAGAAACTTCCCGACTGGAGGAAGAGCCCGGCGAAACCCGCCGGATAGGAGCGCTGGGCGTGCAGCATCGCGAGCGCGCCCAGACTGACACCCGCGCCGACGGTCCTGCGGGCGCCGAGGCGCGAGCGCAGCCGGGGAAGAATCTCCAGAGCCAAGGCTTGCGCGTACGTCGGGCAGGCCGAATACCAGTCGTCGCGTTCCCGGGCCGGGAGCAGGGCCAGGTGATAGCGGTCCGCCAGCGCGGCGTGCTCGGCCAGACCCTGGTAGTCCGGCCCGTCGTGGGCGACCAGGAGCCGGTCCGAGCCGTTCGCGGGCGACCAGACGGTCGCGGTGATCGTGGAGTGCAGGGCGGGCAGGGGCAGGCGAACCCGTCGCCAGCGGCCCGCTCCCATGAACGTACGTTAACCCGGCGCGCCCGTTCTCGCCGCTCTTCTCCCGCTCGTTCCCGCCCCGCTCGCGCCGCCGCCCGCGGCCGCCGCGCTCCTGCTGTCGCGCGCTGCTCCTGGGCTTCCGTTGCCGTTGGCTGCCGCTGGGCTTCGGCTGCTGTTCGCTGCCGCGGTGTTCGCGCTGTCGCGCGCCGGGGCCGCGGGGTCGCCGCCCAGCTCAGTGATCCGGGTCGTCACGTCCCGGACCAGGGCCGGGTCGCCGGTCGCTCCCGCGGCCGCGAGCAGCACGACCAGCGCCGAGGCGCTGCGCTCCGGCGGGCAGTCCGGCAGCAGCCCCGGGAGCCGGGCGGTCATCAGCTCCACGGCGCCCCGCGGCCGGCCCCGATGCCGGTGCAGGAACCTGCCGCGCATGGTCACCGCCTCCAGCGCGTTCTCCGGCACCACCGCGTGATGCGTGGCCAGCTCCGCCGCATGCCGGGTCAGCCGCTCCATCCGCTCGGTGTCACCCCGGATCTCGGCCACGTCCACCCGGTTCAGCACCGACCGCAGGTAGTCGTCGACCGCCTCCGGCAGCACACTGCGGAACAGCCGCTCCGCCGCCGCGAAACACCTCTCCGCCTCGCTCAGGTGCACCCCGGCCCGAGCCGGCCGTTCCCCCGCCGCCGCTCCATCCCGGTCCCGGGCGGGCACCCGGTTCGGCTCGCTCTGACCCCGGCGGGGCACCGGGTTCGGTTCGCTCTGATCCCGGCCGGCTTCACGGGCCAGCTCGACCTCCACCACGCCGAGGTTGTCGAAGGTGATCGCCCGGCCGACCGGGTCCCCGATCAGCGGCCCGACCTCCAGCGACCGCACCAGGCAGCGCCGCGCCCGCGGCAGATCCCCCTGCTGGTACGCGGTCAGCGCCAGATTGTTGAGAATCGCCGAATGTGTCCCCGGATCCGGCTCACGCACCGCCCCGAGCGCCTCCAGCGCCCGCTCGAAGTGCCCGGCCGCCTCCCCGGGCCGTCCCGCCCGGCGCAGCATCTCCCCACGCTCGTTCTCCGCGGCGGCGACACTCCCCGCGGCGTTCACGCTCCGGTAGACCTCCGCCACCCGACCCCCACCGCCAGCTCCCGAAGATCAAGTATAAAACCCCCAAACCAGAAATAACGCCCAGGCCGCGCGGGTTGGCCGGGCGGCGCAAGTTGGGCCGGGCGGCGCGAGCTGGTTCGGGCGGCGCGGGTTGGTTCGGGCGGCGCGGGTTGGTTCGGGCGGCGCGGGTTGGTTCGGGCGGCGCGGGTTGGCCGGGCGGCGTGGACTGGGCCGGGTGGCGCGAGCTGGGCTGTGGTCCGGCTGGCGGCGCGGCTCGCGCTCTTCGGCTGGTGCTCATGGGCGTTATTCGGGACGAATAACGCCCATGAGCACCAGCCGGGACCGTGAGCCGCGCGACGGCCGTGCGGGGAGCCCTGCATCGCGCAAGGCGTGAGCCGGAGAATGAGGGAGGCGGCGATCTTCATGACCGCGCCCGCGGCGATCTTCTTGGCCGCACCCGTGGCCGCGAAGAACGGCCACGGACCGTACGGGCAGGAAGGTTCTTGCATGGGTTGGCTGTCGGAGCGTGCGGAGGCCGCGGAGCGGGAGGTCGGCACGCCGTTCGACCTGACGGCCTGTGTGCGGGAGCCGATCCATCGGCTGGGCGGGGTGCAGTCGCACGGGGCGCTGGTCGCGGCGCGGGCCGGGCGCATCGTGGTGACCAGTGCGAACGCCGCCGGCATGCTGGGTCGCGTCGACGACCTGGAGGCGCTGCTCGGCGCCGGGCAGCGCGAGCTGGTGGAGGCGCTGGCGGACGCCGACACCGGGCAGACCGCGATGATGCCGGTGACGCTGCCCGGGAACGGTCAGCGGTTCGACGTGACGGTGCACCGCGCCGACGGGCTGCTGGTGCTGGAGTTCGAGCCGGCCGCCGCGGAGACGACGGGTGCCCTGCTGGTGCGGCAGGCGCTGATGCGGTTGCAGCGGGCATCCACGGTCGTGGAGGCGGCGCGCGCCGCAGTGCGGGAGATCAGGGCCATCACCGGGTACGACCGGGTCGTCGCCTACCGGTTCGAGGCGATCGACGGCCCGGGGGAGGTGATCGCCGAGGACGTGGCCGACGACCGGGAGCCGTGGCTGGGGTTGTGGTTCCCGGCGACCGACATCCCACCGCAGGCTCGTGAGCTGTACGAACGTAACTGGATCCGGGTGATCGCCGACGTCGGGGACGCCACCGCCCGGCTGGTTCCGGAGGTGCTGCCGGAGACCGGGGAGCCGCTCGACCTGTCGCAGTCGGTGCTGCGCACGGTGTCACCGTTCCACCTGGAGTACCTGCGCAACATCGGGGTCGCCTCGTCGATGTCGGTGTCGCTGCTGTCCGACGGGCGACTCTGGGGCCTGATCGCGTGTCACGGGCGGGAGCCGAAGGCGCTCAGCCCGGCGGTCCGGGCGGCGTGCGAGTTCTTCGGGGTGGCGCTGTCGCTGCACCTGGCCGGGCTGCGGGAGCGCGACGAGGCGGTGGCCCGGGAACGGTCCCGGATCGCCATCGCCCGGCTGCTGGAGCGGATCTCGGTCGATCTCGAGAGCGGGCTGTCCCCGGCCGGGCTGGAGCAGGTCGTCGAGTGTGACGCGGTGGCGGTGCGGTTCGCCGGCACCGTGACGATCTCCGGGAACCTTCCGGAGGAGCGGGTGGCGGAGGTGATCACGAAGCTGCCGGCGGGGGAGCTGTGGCACAGCGATCAGCTGAGCCGTCAGGACGTGGCCGGCGCCCTGGTCCTGCCGATCGGGGCGGACGGCGACTGCGTCGTCTGGCTGCGCCGCGAGCGCACGGTGGCCCGCCGGTGGGCCGCCGATCCCCGTACCCCCGTGGTCCTCGGACCGAACGGGGAACGCCTCACGCCGCGGGGCTCCACCGCGGTCTTCCTCGCCACGGTGCGCGGCCGGAGCACCCCGTGGACGCCGGTCGACCTGGCGATGGCCGCCGAGCTGGGCCGTTCGCTGACCGGGATCGCCGTGGCCCAGGCCCGCCGCCTGGCCGCGCTCAACACCGAGCTGGGCCGCAGCAACGTGGACCTGAACTCGTTCGCGCACGCCGCCGCCCACGACCTGAAGGAGCCGCTGCGCGGGATCGCGAACTATGCGACGTTCATCGCCGAGGACACCGCGGGCCGCCTCGACGAGGTCACGCAGCGGCGGCTGGCGGCGATCCAGCGCCTGGCCGGCCGGATGGACGAGCTGCTCAACTCGTTGCTGTACTACTCCCGGCTGGGCCGCACCGAGTTGCACCGGGAGCCGATCCTCGCGCGGGAGGCGCTGGCCCGGGCTCTGGACGTGGCCGGTCCGCGGCTGGAGGCGGCCGGCGTCGAGGTGGAGCTTGCCGGTGACCCGGCGCCGATCGTCGCGGACCCGGTGCTGCTCGACGAGGTGCTGGTCAACCTGCTGGTGAACACGGCCAAGTACGCCCGGGAGGACGGCCCCCGGCGCGTCGTCGTCGGGGTGGAGAACGACACCCTGGTCGTCCGCGACAACGGCATCGGCATGCCCGCCCACCTGCGTGAGGAGGCGTTCGAGCTGTTCCGCCGGCTGCACCCGAGCGCGGAGGGCTCCGGCGCCGGGCTGGCCATCGTGCGCCGGATCGTGGAGCGCCACGGCGGTCAGGTCTGGGCCGAGGAGTCCCCGGGCGGCGGCACGACGATGCGGGCGACGTTCCCCCAGTAGTCCACGGTCTGCCGCAGCACGGTCTGGAACAGCGCGAAGTTGACCGGCTTGTAGAGGTAGCTGTCCGCGCCCGCGGCGTAGCAGGCGTCCGCTTCGGCCTGGTCCTCCGACGAGGTGAACACGACGATCCGGATGCTGTTCAGCGTGGCGTCGGCGCGGACCCGCCGGATCACCGCGAGCCCGCCCTCGCCCGGCATGTTCAGGTCGAGCAGCATGATCGAGGGCAGCTCGGCGCCGGGTGCGGTCAGCCGCGGCAGCACCTCGGCGCCGGAGCCCAGGAACTCCAGGCCCAGCCGCGGGTGCGAGCGGCTGATCGCCCGCTCGATCGCCTCCACGTCCTCCGGTGAGTCCTCGACGACCAGGATCGATGCGGTCACGGTGAAACCCCGATCGCTAAGACGGCGATGTCGTCGGCGCCGCTCGTCCCGAACCCGGCCGCGGCAGCGCTCAACTCCCGGACCAGCGTCTCCGGTGGAACGTCGCGCAACCTCTCGAGCACCTGCGGCAGCGCCGCGTCCTCGAACATCAGCCCCTGGGCGTCGCGGCTCTCGGTCAGCCCGTCGGTGTACATGACCAGCGCGTCCCCGGCTCCCAGCCGGATCCGGGACCGGCCGATGCGCAGCTGGGGCAGCACCCCGATCGGCGTGCCGCCGCCGCGCCCGGCCTCCGCGGGAGCGCCGTGGCGCAGGATCAGCGGCGCCGGGTGCCCGCACGACATCCATTGCACGGCGAAACCGCCGGCGTCCGGGCGCAGCAGCGCGATCCCCGCGGTCAGGAAGCGCCACGAGCCCTCCCGGCGCAGCGACTCGTTGAGCCGGCGCAGCGCCCGGGCCGGGGACAGCCCCTCGTGCAGCAGCGCGCCGAGCGTGTGCCGGGACATGCCGGTCAGTGCCGCCGCGTCCACGCCTCGCCCGCAGACGTCGCCGATCAGGGCGGCGACCACGCCGTCGGCCCGCACCACAACGTCGTAGAAGTCGCCGCCGACCTCCATCACCCGGTCACCGACGGTGTAGGAGGCGGCGAACTCCAGCCCGTCCGCGCTCGGCAGGCGGCGCGGCAGCAGGTGCTGCTGCATCGTCACCACCTCCCGTCGCCGCTGCTCGTAGAGCTCGCCGTTGTCCAGCGCCAGCGCGGCCCGCAGGGCCAGGTCGCGGAGGAAGGGCGCCGGCGGCACGTCACCGCGGTCGCGGTCGAACATGAAGATCAGCACTCCGGACGTACGGCCGCGGGCGCGCAACACCTGCACGTCCACGATCCCGGCGCCGGGGACGGCCCGCATGCCGGGGCGGCCGCCGACGGCATCGGTGGCGAGACCGGTCAGCCGGGCCGCGATCCGCTCGTCGGCGAGCAGCGCGTCGAGCCGCCGCATGTCGATGTGCACCGCGCTGCGCAGCTCCAGCCCGGCGTCGTCGCGCAGGTAGACCAGGCAGCCCTCGGCGATCGCCGGCACCGCCATCCGGGCCACCCGGCGCATCGTCTGTGCCCGGTCCAGCACCGCGTCCATCTGCAGCGACGCCTCGGCGAGCAGCGCGTCGCGGGTCTGCTGCGCCTGCTCGGCGCGGTGCGCGGCGAGGCGCCGGATCGCCTCCCGGGTCACGTCGGCGACCTGGCCGAGCCGGGCCGCGGCGAGCCGTGGGTCACCGGTCTCGTCGAGCAGCACCATCATCGTGCCGCCGACGTCGCCGGTGCCGTCGAAGCGGGTGACCACGACATGACGTACCCCGTGGTCCTCCAGCCAGTCGTGTTTCGTCTCCCCGGCGGCCAGCGCCAGCGCGATCGGCTGCGCCTCCCCGGCGAGCGGCAGCCCCGCGGAGCGGTAGACGGTGATCGCCGCGCCCGTCGTGTGCCGCAGGCCCCACACGCCGACCGCGCCCGGCGTCTCCAGCAGCGGCGGCAGCACCAGGTCGGACAGCTCCTCCCGGGAGCCGATCGCCGCCACGGAGGCCCAGAGACGGTGGATCGTCCCCGCCCACCCGCTGTCCTCCGTAGTCACGGCTCGGGACTGTACAGGCCTTATCGTGGCGGGATGCGGATGCGGATGCGGATCGAGGGGCGGGAGATTCCGCAGTCGCCGCAGCTGCGGCTCGGCGACGTGCACGTCGGCATGCAGCGCGGGAGAGAGGTCGTCGGCCGGGTCCCGGTGACCGGGACCGAGGCGGTCTGGGAGCTGGAGGTCGTGGCCCGCGAGGCCGGCGACCTGCTCGACGTCGGCGGCCCGTGGGTGCACGGCCCGCCCGGCGCCCGCTTCCTCTACCTGAGCTGGGGCTCGGTCAGCGGCGACGACTTCGCCATGTTCGGCCGGGCCAAGCTGCTGTTCGGCGACATCCCCGGGCCGCTGCTGCGCTCCGCGTTCGCGGGCCAGGGCGTGCTGACCGGGCGGCTGGGCCTGACCGACGAGACGGGCGGCCCGCGGTGCGGCCGGGTCCGCCCGCCGGTGATCACCTGGTCGCTCCAGTGATGCCGACGGCTTTGCCGCTGATGTGGTTGAACTCGATGTCGCGGTGGGCGTCGGCGATCCTCTCCAGGGGGTACGCCGTGATCGGTCCCAGCCGCAGCGACCCGTCCGCGAGCCGGTCCAGCGTGCGCTGCAGCACCTCGGCGGGGAGATTCGAGGCGTCCCCGCTGTACGAGGTGAGCCGCACCCCGCTCGGCAGGTAGCCGATCGGGTAGAAGTCCTTGACGATCCACTCGTTGGCGAGCATCCCC
Source organism: Actinoplanes cyaneus (assembly GCF_016862095.1). Taxonomy (GTDB): domain Bacteria; phylum Actinomycetota; class Actinomycetes; order Mycobacteriales; family Micromonosporaceae; genus Actinoplanes; species Actinoplanes cyaneus. Next base: position 211,348 of record NZ_BOMH01000018.1, on the reverse strand, counting down.
GCGAAGCAGACCGTGCCGTGCACCCGGGTCGCGCGCAGCGTGTCCGGCAGCGTGGTGGTGCCGACCAGTTCGAGCGCCGCGTCGACCCCGTCCGGCACGATCTCGCGCACCCGCTCGGCCACCTGCCCGTCGTCGAGGATCGCGTGGTCGGCGTCGAGCTCGGCGAGCCGGGCCGGGCGGCGGGTGGTGGCCAGGACGGTGGCGCCGAGGTCGCGGGCGAGCGCCGCGGTGGCGTGACCGAGCGCCGAGGTCCCGCCGCGGATCAGCAGCGTCGCGCCGGGGCGGAGATCAAGACCGACGGCCAGCGCGCCGTACGCCGTCTGCAGCGTCTCCGGCACCGATCCGATCACGTCCCACGGCAGGTCCGAGGTGAACGGGACGATCTGGGCGCGCGGGACCACGACGTACTCCGCGTAACCGCCGTCGAAGGCGCGACCCATGCCGCCCATCATGGCCGCCACCTGCCGGCCGGGTGCGAGGACGCCGTCCGGGTCGAGGTCGACGACCCCGGCCGCCTCGATGCCGGGGACGATCGGGAACGTCGCGTTCTCCGCGTACCCCAGCCGGAGGTGCAGCTCGGAGCGGTTGAGGCCGAAGGCGCGCACGCGGATCCGTACCGAGCCGGGCTCGGGATCGGGAATGGGCAGGTCACGGACCTGAAGGTTCTCGGCCGGTCCGGGGCCGGTCAGCACTGCCGCTCGCATCGTCGTCATGTCCCCGAGCCAACTACATTCCCAGGAAGCTTATTCCGGGTAAACAAAAGCCGGGCCGGGCGGAAGTGTCAGGGGGCCGGGCTAGGGTCAGGCCCGTGCAGAAGCTCAGCGCGACCGGGCTCGTTCCCCGATCACAGACGTTTGCGGCGTACGGATGAGCACCGTCCTGCCCACCGGCGAGTCCGGCGTCCGGGTCCTGCACGGGTTCGTCAGCCGGGACGGCGGGCTCAACCTGTGGGCCGAGGACAGCGTCGCGGCCCCCGTCCCGATCGGCGCCCGCGGCGTGCCCTGGCACCCGTTCGCGGTGCCCGCCGCCGAGCTGCCGGCCGGGGAGAGGCGCGAGCCCGCCCTGCTCACCCTCCCGTCGACCGGGGCGGGTCCGCTGCCCTCGCCGCAGGTCGGCCTCCCGCTGCGCCGCGGCGTCCGGCGCGCCCGCGTCTGGCGCGTCCCGTCCGTCGGCGTGCCGTTCCTCGACGCCGACCTGGCCGCCGAGTTCGACGGCCGGGTCTCCCCGGCCGTCCGCTGGCTGATCGAGCTGTGCGGGTTCGCCGCGAGCCTGGTCCGGCGCGGCCGGGTGCTGCCCGGCGTCCGGCTCGACGGCCCCCGCCCGGCGGCCTGGTGGCGACCGGTTCTGATCGGCGCCGACGCGGCCCGCCACGCCACCCTGCTGGACCGGATGCCACCGGCCTGCCGCGCCGAGACCGCCGCGGGCGCCGAGACCCGGCCCGCGCGCCAGGGCGACACCGCGCCCGACGTGGCGAGCGCCGCCGAGCTGCTTACCGTCGCGCTGGAGCGGCTGGTCGACGGCCTGGTCCGCACCCGGCTCGCCGAGACCGGGGTGACCCTGGCCGACGACGGCTGGCTCGCCGCGCTGACCGGCGAGCCCGGGTTCGACGCGCCGCACGACGAGCTCGACGAGCTGATCCGCACGCTCGACGCGTGGTTCGCCCAGGCCGCCCGCGGCTCCGAGGTGCGCGTCTGCTTCCGGCTCAGCGATCCCCGCGAGCACGAGCCGGTGATGCCCGGCGACGTGCCCCTGCCCAACGACGCCTGGCGGCTCGAGTTCCTGCTGCAGGCCGCCGACGAGCCGAGCGTGCTGGTCCCGGCCGCCGAGATCTGGCGCGACGAGTTCGCGCCGCTGCGCCGGTGGACCTCCCACCCGCAGGAGCGGCTGCTCGCCGGGCTGGCCCGGGCCGCGCGCCTGTGGCCGGCGCTCGGCGACGCGCTGCGCGGGGCGCGCCCGGCCGAGATGATCCTGGACACCGAGGGCGCCCACGGGTTCCTCAGCCACGCCGCGGTGCTTGAGGAAGCGGGCTGCGGCGTGCTGCTGCCGGCCTGGTGGCGGCGCAGCTCCGGGCTCGGGCTGTCGCTGCGGGTCCGCACGCCGGCCGCCATCGCGAACGTGTTGAAGGACCGGACGACCGGCCTGCGCGACCTGGTCGACTACGAGTGGGGGCTGGCGCTCGGCGGCCGCACCCTCACCGAGGACGATCTCGCCGACCTGGCCAAGGCGAAGGTGCCGCTGGTCAAGCTGCGCGGGCGGTGGGTGTTCCTGGACGCCGACCGGCTCGCGGCCGGGCTCGCGTTCCTGTCCCGTGGCGGCGGCACGATGACGGCCGGTGAGGCGCTGCGCGTGACCCGGCTGCTGCCGCCCGAGGAGCTGCCGCTGCCGGTGACCGACGCGCGCGGCGAGGGGTGGCTGGCCGACCTGCTCAGCGGGGAGCTGGACGAGCGGCTGGAGCTGCTCGGCCCGCCGGCCGGGCTGACGGGCGTGCTCAAGCCGTACCAGATCAGGGGTTTATCGTGGTTGGCCTTCATGGACTCGCTGGGACTCGGCGCGTGCCTGGCCGATGACATGGGGCTCGGCAAGACCGTGCAGCTCCTGACGTTGCTGCTGCACCGGCGCGACGGGCCGGCGCTGCTGATCTGCCCGCTGTCGGTGCTGGGGAACTGGCAGCGCGAGGCCGCCCGGTTCGCCCCGTCGCTGCGGGTCAAGGTGCTGCACGGTGCGGACCGCACGGTCGATGCCGGGGATGCCGACCTGGTGCTGACCACCTACGCGACGGCGGTGCTCGACGCGGACCTGCTCGCGTCGATCGCGTGGGACCGGGTCGTGCTCGACGAGGCGCAGCACATCAAGAACAGCGCGGGCGCGGCCTCCCGGGCGGTGCGGCGCTTCCCGGCGCGCAACCGGATCGCGCTGACCGGCACCCCGGTGGAGAACCGGCTGGCCGAGCTCTGGTCCATCCTCGACTTCGTCAATCCCGGGCTGCTCGCCTCCGCACACACGTTCCGGGCGCGGTTCGCCGTGCCGATCGAGCGCTATCAGGACGAGGAGGCGGCCGCCCGGCTGCGGCAGGCGACCCGGCCGTTCCTGCTGCGCCGCACCAAGGCCGACCCGGGCATCGCCGGGGACCTGCCGGCCAAGCGCCACGTCCGGCACCTGTGCGGGATGACGACCGAGCAGGTCAGCCTCTACCAAGCGGTCCTCGACGACCTGGAGGAACGGCTCTCCGACTGGAACCAGGAGCGGCACAAGGGTGTCGTGCTGGCCGCGATGACCAAGCTCAAACAGGTGTGCGTGCACCCGGCGCTGCTGCTCAAGGACGCGTCGCCGCTGCCGGGACGCTCCGGCAAGGTCGACCGTCTCGAGGAGATCGTGGACCGGGCGCTCGGGATGGGGGAGAGCGTGCTGGTGTTCACCCAGTTCGCGAAGTTCGGCGGGATGCTGGCGCCGCACCTGACCGCGCGGTTCGGGGTGAAGGCGCCGTTCCTGCACGGCGGGACGCCACGCGGCGCCCGCGACGCGATGGTCGCCGCGTTCCAGGAGGCCGAGCAGCCCGGGGTGTTCGTGCTGTCGCTGAAAGCCGGCGGCACCGGGCTCAACCTGACCGCGGCCAACCACGTGGTGCACGTGGACCGGTGGTGGAACCCGGCCGCCGAGACGCAGGCGTCGGATCGCGCGTTCCGGCTCGGGCAGCGCCGGGACGTGCACGTCCACACGCTGGTCTGCCTGGGCACCCTGGAGGAGAGGATCGACCAGTTGCTGGTGGACAAGGGCGTGCTCGCCGAGCGGGTCGTCGGGTCGGGGGAGGGCTGGTTGACGGCGTTGTCCACGAGCGAGCTGCGGGATCTGTTCGCCCTGGCCCCGGAGGCGATCGTTGACTGACTTCGCACGGGTCGTCAGCCCCGGCACGGCCCCTGCCGCCGCGCGCGTCACCCGGGAGAGCCAGCCAGGGGAGGCCTGCCATGACTGACTTCGCACCCGCGTTCCTCGGGATGTTCGAGTCGCTGCGGATGGGGCCGACGTTCGCGCGCGGCCGGCGGGACGAGCGGGCCGGGCACGTGCGCAGCCTCACCGTCTCCAGCAGTCTTGCGGTGGCCCAGGTTCGCGGGCCGGAGGACCCGGTCGCGTTCCGGTCGCGCATCGCGGTCCGGGCGTTCGGCGCGGCGGAGTGGGCGCGGGTCGAGTCCGCCCTGGTGACGGAGGCGCGGTTCGTCGCCGGTCTGCTCGACGGGCGGATGCCGACGGGCATCGAGGCGGTCTTCGACGATGCCGGGCTGACCCTGCTGCCGCTGTCGCTGAACGAGGTGGCGATGGACTGCACCTGCGAGCGCTGGCCCGTGCCGTGCCTCCACCTGGCCGCGACGATCTACGCCCTGGCGCGCGCGTTCGCGTCGGACCCGTTCGAGGTGTTCACCTGGCGGGGCCGGCACCGCGACGAGCTGCTGATGCGGCTGCGCCGTCTCCGCGAGGAGTCCGCGGTAAACGCCTCCGAGGTCGCCGATGATGCGAAAACGGCCACCCGGGCGGAAACCGCCGCCGTCCCGGAGCCGCCGCTGATCGATACCGGCGACCCCGACGCATTCTGGGGCCGGTCGCTGGATCTCGGCGAATCCCCTGTTCAGGACGTTGCCGGTGGCCGTTCCGACGCCCTGCTGGACCAGCTGGACCCGCCGCGACTGGCCCGTCACGGGCGGCCGTTGACCGAGATTCTTCGGCCAGCATATCGAGCCCTTTCGGACACGTCGGGGGTCGGTCGAACGGGCTAGATCATGGGAAACGCCGGAACCTGCCGGACGGGCGTGATGCGCTGAATGCGTAATACACATTTGTCCGAAAAGGTGTGACATGAACAAGGCACAGCGTTTCCTCGCACTCACCGGCATGAGCATCGCCGCCGGCGCGATGATCGGGATGGGTCCGGTGCAGGCTGCCCCGTCCGCAGGCCAGTCGTCCACCGGTGGCAGCACGGCCGGCCGGGTGTCGGCCTTCGGCGAGCACGTGGTCGGTTACTACCGCACCGAATGGTCGTGCGAGCGGGCCGGATACACGGGCAAGCGGTTCCGCGCCTGGTACGACTTCGACTGCGATCCGATCCGCTACGGCTGGCGCGGCTGGGTGTTCCAGCTCGTCGTCGACGACAACGACTGGGGCTGGGACGACTGGCGTGGATCGTGGCCGGGCGGCTGGCCGTACCGGCCGGACTTCGTGGGCCAGCCCTTCCACGTCCGCGGTGGCCACGGCCGGCCGCCGTCCGGGCCGCACGGCCGGCCGCCGTTCGACGGCCCGCGCGGTGACCGCGACGACGACCGTGACCGCCCCATGGGCGACCGGGACCGGGACCGCCCGACGGGTGACCGGGACCGGGACCGCCCGATGGGTGACCGCGACGGTGACCGGAACCGCGATCGGCCGACGGGTGACCGCGATGGTGACCGGGACCGGGACCGGCCGACGGGTGACCGCGACGGTGACCGGGACCGGCCGCCGACGGGCGATCGGGACGGTGACCGGGACGGTGGGCGTCCGCCGCGGGATGGTCAGCACCCGGCCACTTGGCCCCGGCCCTGATCACCGCTGAACGAACGGGCCACCCCGATGGGTGGCCGGTGCGGAGCGGGTCACTCCGGTGGCCCGCTCCTCCGCGTCACCAGGCGACCGGGGCGTAGTCCTTCAGGAAGCAGCCGTACACGTCCTCGCCCTGCTCACCGCGCACGATCGGGTCGTAGACGCGGGCCGCCCCGTCCACCAGGTCCAGCGGCGCGTGGAACCCCTCCTCGTGCAGCCGCATCTTCGTCGGATGCGGGCGCTCGTCGGTGATCCAGCCGGTGTCCACGCTGGTCATCAGGATGCCGTCGGCGAACATGTCCACGGCGCTGGTGCGGGTCAGCATGTTCAGCGCGGCCTTGGCCATGTTCGTGTGCGGGTGACCGGCCCCCTTGTAGCCGCGGGCGAAGATGCCCTCCATGGCGGAGACGTTCACGACGTACCGCCGGGGGAACGTCGATCGGGTCATCACCGGCCGCAGCTTGCTGATCAGGATGAACGGCGCGGTCACGTTGCAGAGCTGGACCTCGAGCAACTCCAGCGGGTCGACCTCGTGCACCCGGTCGCTCCAGCTGTTCGTCGCCGTGGTGTCCGGCACCAGGCCGCCCGCGTCGATCGCGACCGAACGCGCCGTCAGCGCCAGCTCGGTGATCTGCTGCGCGGTCAGCGTCGACGAACCGGCGGTCAGCACGGCCGCGGGGGAGACGCCCGCACTCCCGAAGTACTCCAGCTCGGGCAGCTTGCCGGCGGGCAGCGGCTCGGACTCGGCGGCCGCGATCGCCGAGTACGACCCCGGGGTGCGCCGCACGGTCTGCGCCGCGTTGTTGACGATGATGTCCAGCGGGCCGCGCGCCGCCACCGAGTCTGCCAGGGCCACCACCTGCGCCGGGTCTCGCAGGTCGATGCCGACCACGTGCAGCCGGTCGATCCAGTCGGCGCTGTCCGGCATCGCGGTGAACCGCCGCACCGCGTCGTGCGGGAACCGCGTCGTGATCGTCAGATCCGCGCCGTCACGCAGCAGCCGCAACGCGATGTACATGCCGATCTTCGCCCGCCCGCCGGTGAGCAGCGCCCGCCGCCCGGTCAGGTCCGTCCGGGCGTCGCGCCGCTCGTGGTTGAGCTTGGCGCAATCCGGGCAGAGCTGGTGATAGAACGCGTCGACGACCGTGTACCGCTGCTTGCACACGTAACACCCGCGCGCCTGCTTCAGTACGCCGGCGGTCGCCCCGGCCGTCGCGCTCTTCAGCGGAATCCCGGCGGTCTCGTCGTCGATCCGCCCCGGCGCGCCGGTCGCGGTCGACGCGGTCACCGACCGGTCGTTGTCGAGGACGGCCTGCCGCCGCTCCTTGCGCCGCTCCATCTTCGCGGTCTTGAACAGCCCGGCCGTCGCCCGCCGCAGCCGCACCGCGTCGGGGTGCTCCACCGGCAGACCCTCCGCCTCGGCCAGAACGGCGAGGCAAACCGCCATGCGATCCGGATCCACACCCGGGGTCGGGTCACTGCCGGTCATCCGTAACTTCTCCTCATCAGCCGTGCTACCGCAGGCACTTTATTACCTGGGCCCCTATCGGCCACAAAACAGGTTTCCTTTTGCTGGCGCATGCGGCTTTTCTCACGGTCCTTCAAGCTTCCGGCGTACGGCGGTGAGCCGCACCCCGCACCTCCGCACCCCGCACCCCGCACCCGCACCTCCGCACGCCGCATCCCCCGCACGCCGCACCCTCGCACGCCGCACCTCCGCACGCGGGCACGCCGTGCCCCCCCCGCACCCCCCCCCGCACGCCGCGCCCCGCCATCCCGGCACGCCACGCCCCGCACCCAGCGCCCAGTGCCCCGCACCCCGTGCCTCCTGGACGATGCCGCGCGCCGGTGCCCGGAAAGGCGAACGCCCGCCGCGGCCGTGGCCAGGCGGGCATCCGTGCGGTGGTGCGGTCGCGGGCGGATCAGGTGGCGGTCGGGTCCGGGTCGCTCTCACCATCAGCCCCGCCCGGGCCGCCGTTCGCCGGCCGGTCCCCGCCGGTCGCCGGCTGTCCGCTGACGGGCCGGTCCCCGCCGGCCGGCCGGGCGGCGTTCTCGGGGCGGTCGTGGTGGGCCGGGCCGCTGTTGGCTCGGCGGGTCCGGTTCGTGCCGGGGGAGTGGTCGGCGAGTGTCGCCGGTCGCCGCTCGGCCGCCGGAGGTTTGCCACCGGTCGGCAGGTCGCCGAGGCTCTGCGGGCGGTTCTCACCGGTCACGGCGCTGGGGCCGGGGAACGGTGACCGGGCCGAGCCGACCTTCCGATCGTTGCGGCCGGGCAGATCCCCGAGGCTCTGCGGACGCGGACCGGCCGAACTGACCGGGCGGTCGTCAGCGGCCAGCCAGTCGTCGAGGCTCTTCGGGCGAGGCTGAGCGGGGTTGCCGTGCAGCCATTCGTCGAGCGTCTGCGGCCGCCGGGCCGGAACCGCACTCACCGGCGTCACCTCTGCCGCCTCGACCTTCCCCGCGTCCTTTTCCGCCGGGGTCACCTCCGCCGCGTGCGCCGGCCTGCCCGAACCGGTAACCCGACCACCCAACCAGTCATCCAGCGTCTGCGGACGACGAACGGCGGGCCTGTCCGCTTCCAGGTCGGCCGGCTTGTCTGCTCCCAGGTCGACTGGCTTTTCTGCTACCGGGTCAGCCGGCTTGTCTGCTACCGGGCCGGCTGGCTTGTCCGTTTCCGGGGCGGCCGGGGCGGCCGGGGCGGTCTCGGCCGGAGCCGCCGGTTCTGGCTCGGGCGTGGCAGCGGTGTCAGAGCCGGCCGAGACGGTCGGCAGCGCGGCGGTGGCGGCAAGCCAGGTGAAGTCAGGATCCGCGGTCTGCCCGGCGTCGTCCCCACCACCGACGATCCCGGCGATCCTGGGATCCGACATCCAGGTGAAGGCATCCGCGACCTCAGCCGGGATCGCACTGATCGGGGCAGCCTGAGCCATCCCGTCCGGTGTCCCCGCCTCGCCGTCGCCCTCCGCCTCAACCTCGGCCTCCGGTGCGGCTTCCGCCTCCGCCTTCCGTTCCAGTTCCGGCTCCGGTGCTGATTCCGTCTCAAGTTCCGGCTCCGGTTCGGACTTCGCCTCCGGATCCGGCTCAGGCGTCGATTCCGGTTCCGGCTCGCGTTCGGGTGTGGGCTCGGAAGCCGTTTCCGGCTCGACCTCAGGTGTGGACTCGGGGGCCCGGTCGACCTGGGATGTCTCTTCGCCGGACTTCTCGGGCTCGATCTTCTCCCCGGCAGCGGGTTCGGAGGTGGCGGCGGGAGCCGTCGTGTCGATGCCGGTGAACCTGCGAGCGGCCTGGTAGATCGGCATCACCTGGGTGACGTCGTAAGCCCCGCTGCCGGCCAGGTCCGAGGACGCCGTGTCGCTGACCGCCGCCTTGGCCCAGGGGTTGAAGGTGTCCTTCACCCCGGCGGCGCCCGGGGAAGGAACCGCATCGATCTCTTCCGGCGCGTGGCGCTCGTCACCGGGCTCGTCAGGCCCGGACCTGTCAGTCTCGCCCGCCGCGGCCCTTCCCTCGCCGTCGGTGTCGTCCACCACGGGATCGTCGGCGTTGTCCGCCGCCGGAACGTCGGTGTCGTCGGCGTTGTCCGCCGCGGGATCGTCGATGTCGTCGGCTGCGGGACTGCCGGACTCATCGGCCTCGACGGGTACCGGGCGGTCGGCCGTGGTCGACTCCTCGGCGGCCTCGGCATGATCGTCCGAGTCCGGCTGGCCGTCCGAGTCCGGCTGATCGCGCGGGTCCGGCTGGCCGGCGGAGTCGGGTGCGGTGGTCGAGTCCAGTGCGGCGGTCGAGGCGGAGATGACCGGAAGGATCTGGGTCTGTTCGCCGGCAGAGGACGCGCCGTGACCGGAAACGATCCCCTCGTCGCCAGCCGCTGACTTGTCGTTCGGGGACTCGTCGGCACCGGCACCCTCGTCGGTTCCGGTCGTGGAAGGCTCGGCATCACCATCCGGGTCCCAGACGATGATGGACGTCTCGTCCGGCGCGGTGACCAGCGACTCCTCGTCGGCCTCGAGCGGCACCGACGTGGCAGTCCCGGCCACCGGCGGCACCGTCGTGGCCGAGCTCTCCTGCGGCACCGGCGTGGCGGCCTCGATCACCGGCAACACGACCGTGGCCGCGTCGGCCCCCGCGAGCGACCGTTCCGCCGCGGACCGTTCCGCCGTCGATTGCTCCGCCGCCGACCGTTCCGCCAGGTGAGCGGCGATCCCGTCGTACGGGAGAACTTCTGTCGCCGGCTCCTCCTGCTCGCCGGCGTGTTCGGCGAGCCCGGCCCGTTCCTGGAGTCGCCGCAGTGGCCCCGGCGCCCACCAGGCGGCGTCCCCGAGCAGGGCGAGCACGGCCGGGACCAGCAGCATCCGCACGACCGTCGCGTCCAGGACCAGCGCGACGATCATGCCGACGCCGACGAACCGCATGGTCGTGATCGTGGAGAGCGCGAACGCGCCGGTCACCACGATGAGCAGCACCGCGGCGGCGCTGATCACCCGGCCGGTGCGGGTGAGCCCGATGGTGACCGCCTCGGCGGTCGAGGCGCCCTTGCTGCGGGCCTCGACCATCCGGGAGAGCAGGAACACCTCGTAGTCGGTGGAGAGACCGAAGACGACCGCTGCCATGAGGACCACGATCCCGGCTTCCAGCGGCGCCGGGGTGACGTTCAGCAATCCCGAGCCGTGGCCCTGCTGGAACAGCCAGACGAGCACGCCGAACGTGGCGCTGAGGCTGAGCCCGCTCATCACCACCGCCTTGATCGGCAGCAGGATCGAGCCGAAGGCGAGGAACATCAGCAGCAGCGTCGCCCCGGCGAGCAGTCCGATCATGAGCGGGAGTTGGTCGCTGATGGCGTCCAGGCTGTCGACGTTGCGGGCCGTGACACCGCCGACCAGGACCTGCGTGCCGACCGGGGCGGGCAGTGCCCGGATGGCGTCGACGACCTGGCGGGCCGACGTGCTGAACGAGTCGGTGCTGGACAGGGCGGCGTTGTAGATCAGCACGTCCTTGCCGGCGCCGGCCGGGTCGACCGAGACCACCCCGGGGATCTTGGCAAGCTCGGCGGCGAACTTCGAGGACGCGGCGAACTTCGAGGAGGCGGCCGGCGGTCCCTGCACCACGACCTGCACGCCGTCGCCGCTGAACTGCGGGTACGACGCCTTGAGGGTCTCCACCGCGACGCGGGACGGGTCACCGGCGGGCAGCACCCGCTCGTCGTTCTCGCCGAACCGGACGTCGCGGATCGGCAGCGCGAGCACGATCAGCCCGATCAGGATCGGGATCGCCACGACCACCGGGCGGCGCAGGACGAACCCGGCGAGCCGCCGCCAGCCGGTGCCGCCCTCGCCCTTGCCGCGGCCGGGGAGCCGGACCGGCAGCCGGTCGACGCGCGGCCCGAGGATCGCGAGGATGGCCGGGAGCAGCGTCAGCGAGAGCAGCATCGCGAGGAAGACCGCGGCCAGACCGCCGTACGCCAAGGACTTGAGGAATCCCTGCGGGAAGAGCAGCAGCCCGGCGAGGGCGGTCATCAGCAGCGTGGCGGAGAACAGGACGGTACGCCCGGCGGTGCCCACGGTCCGCCGGACGGCCTCGGCCGGGTCGTGCCCGGCGGCCTGTTCCTCGCGGAAGCGCCCGACCATGAACAGGCCGTAGTCGATCGCCATGCCGAGCCCGAGCAGGCTCGCCACGTTCACCGCGAACGAGTTGACGTCGTGTCCGAGAGCGATCGCGTTCAGCACGCCGAGCGAGCCGAGCACCGCGCAGCCGCCGACGATCACCGGCAGCGACGCGGCGATCAGGGAGCCGAAGATGAACAGCAGCAGGATCAGCACGATCGGCATCGAGATCAGCTCGGCGGATCCGAGGTCGTCGGTGGAGCGCTGGTTGCTGGTGTGCGCGAGCGGGATGCCGCCGGCGAGCTGCACGGTGGCGCCGTCGACGGCGAACCGGTTCGCGACAGTGCCGTACGCGTCGAGCTTGTCCGCGTCGTCGTCGCCGGCCAGGGTGATCACGGCGACCGCACTGGACCTGTCCTTCGCCGCGTACGCCGCGTTCCTGGCGTCCCAGTACGAGACGGCCGCCGTCACCGACGACTTGGGCAGCGCCGCGAGGCGCTCCTTGATCCGCTTGGTCAGCGCGGCGTCGTCGATCTTGGCCCCACCGGACGGGGTGTAGATCGCGATCACGTCGCCACCCTGACCGCCGGTGGCCTGCGCGACGACGTCGGCCGCGCGCGCCGACTCACTATGGGGATCCGCGTATCCACCCTCGGTGAGCTGCCCGAACACGCCCATGCCCCAGACCCCGGCGCTCACGACCGCCACCAGCGTGACGATCAGCACCGGCCATCGGAGGCGGGCGACCCGCGATCCCCAGCCCGCGAACACCCTGTTCCCCTTTCCCGGTGGGTGACGAGGCACGCACACCGGTCCCGTACGGAAAAGCCTGAATAGTGCTAGGAAAGACTCGCCGCTTCGAGGGCGACACCACCGCAGCCGGAGCCGGTGGCCTTCTCGGTGATCCACTCGATGGAGATCTTGCCAGGGCGGGTCGCTCGGTAGCTGATCGAGTACCGCGCTGTCGTCATCGAGCTGTCCGGCCCGGTGAGCCGATCGGTCACGGCCTGCCCGCCGGTGACCAGCTCGCCGGTGGTGAGTTTGAGCTTGAGCAGCCCCTGGCCGCCCGAAATCCCGAGGTAGAGACGCAGTTTGCGGGGTTCCGTGGTGGCCGGCGCGGTGAGGGTGAAGCCGTTGCCGGCGCCGCAGGTGCGCACGCCGCTGGTCGCGCCGTCGTTGCCGGCCGCCGGGGTGCCGCCGGTCCAGGTGAACCGCTCCGGGCTGAGCGTGTGCCGCTGCCGGGGCGCGGACGGCGTGCCCTCCAGAATGGCGAAACCGCCCTTGGCGTCACGTTCGAGCGAGTATGTTCCGTCCTCGCCCCAGTGCACCCAGTCGATCGTGCCCTCGTCGCTGAGATCGACCGTGTCGGGCACCTTGCCCTGCTCGATGGTGATCGCGTTGATCGGCGCGGGGCTGGTCGAGATCGACGGGCTGGGCAACGGGATCGGCACCTGCTCCACGGTCGGGTCGGCGACCGAGCCGACGACCGGAGCGGCGTCCGGGTGGCCGCTGGACCGGCTGACCAGGGCCGCGACACCCACCAGGACCACGACGAGCACTCCGACGAGGATCACGACGGCCGGGCCGAGATGTTCGCGCCACCAGGGCCGGCCCGGCTTGAGCAGCACATCCGGCACCTCGATGCGACGACGGCGCAGCAACGGTTCTCCCAGACTCCGGTGAATCGGCCGAACGTTCGGACGGCGGCGGGTGAAACGATCTCATCTTCTGTGAAGGGCGTGAAGGGCGGGATGGGGTACGGCCCGTACGGCTGATCGCCCCCATCGGCGATTCGGCGGAGTTCCCCGCGGCTTTCCGGGCGACTACGAGTACGGTGTCCGGAGTTTCCCGATCCGGCCTATCACCGAGGAGCCCGTAGATGAGTGACCGGACCGCCACGGCCAGTAAGCGCCGTAGCCAGGCGATCTTGGGTGGGCTGGCCGGCGCGCTCGTCTTCGTGGTGCTGATCGTCGTGTTCGCCGTCGTTCGCTCCGACGGCGACGACAACAAGTCGACCCCGGCGAACGCCGCAGCCCCCGTGCCCCTGCAGACCTCGGCCGACCCGCTCACCACCGAGCCCGAGGTGCAGCCCGGCACCGGCGGCCCCCTCACCGAGCTGGTGATCACCCCCCTGGTCAAGGGCACCGGGCCGGTCGTCAAGGCCGGACAGACCGTGACGTTCAACTACAAGCTGATCCCGTACAAGGGCGGCGCCGTGATCGACTCGTCCTGGAGCCGGAAGCAGCCGTTCACCTCGCAGATCGGCGCCGGCAAGCTGATCGCCGGCTGGGACCAGGGGATTCCCGGGCAGAGCGTGGGCAGCCGGATCCAGATGGACGTGCCCGCGGCGCTCGCCTACAAGGACCAGGACCTGCGCTTCGTCGTCGACATCCTCGACGCCCAGTAACGCTTTCCGGCCGGCGCTCAGGGGTGTCTCCGCCGCGCGAAACACACGTGAGTTCCGGTCGGCCTGCTACAGGTCCGCAACGACGATGTCGAGCTGCCGGGGCCGACCGGCCGCGGCAGGCTGCTCCTCGACCGTGAACTTCAGGTCGCGCAGCGCCGTGACCAGCTCGTCCACGCTTTCCGGCGCCGCGCCCTCGACCGCGAGGGCGCGGACCAGCCGCCCCTTGGTCGCCTTGTTGAAGTGGCTCACCACTGACCGTTTCGGGACACCGCCGACAGTGCGCTCGTGCAGCACGCGCAGCGCCGCGCTCCCCGCCGGGGCCGCCCACATCGCCGCATAGGCGCCCGACCGGAGATCCAGCACCGGCCCGTCAGGATCAAAACCCTTCAAAGCCTTCTTCCAGTACGCCGTGAGCCCACCGACGGGCGCCGGCAACGTCACCCCGACCGAGCACCGGTACGCCGGGATCCGGTCACCGAGTTGCACGACCCCCCACAGCCCGGAGAAGACGGCCGCGCTCGCGAACAGCCACGCGCGCGCGGCCTCGTCGAGCGTCCCCGCGTCCAGTGCCTCGTAGAGCACCCCGGTGTACACCTCGACCGCCGGAGCGGCCGGGGCCTCCAGCAGTTCCGCGTTCCGTGCGAGCTCCCCGCGCTGCCCCTCGCTGAGCCCGAGCACCTGGAGCGAGTCGGCGACCGACCGCGCGCTGCTGCGCTTGCACATCGCCACCAGCCTGCTCAGCACCCGCTTGCGCGCCGTGCTGAGCTCGGGCAGCCAGAGCCGCGCCAGGTCGACCGGGGCGCCGTCGGTGGCGGGCGTCTTCCCCTCGGAGGGCGGCAGCAGAATCAGCACGCCGCGAGACTAACCGCCGCCCCTCGCCCACCCCGTCAACCCTCGCCGTTTCGTCACCCGGATCACCGTTCCCTGGTACGGCCTCCGCGGCGCGACCGGCGTTTCCCGCCGGCTCGGTGACTTGCGCTCCGATGCCAGACTGCGCACTGTGGCCGGGAACGAACTGTGGGTAGGCGCCCTCACCGCTGTCACCGCGCTCGGAGCGAGCTTCCTCAGTTCGCGGGGCGCCTCGCGCGCGGCCCTCGCTCAGGCCCGGACGACGACGATCTCCCAGGCGCTCGCCCAGGAACGCGACCGCCGCCGTGCGGCGTACCGCGACCTGATGACCTGCGTGCACTCCTTCATGGCGATCTGCTGGCGGTTGCGTGAGGTCGACGAGGCGCCGGATCACCGGACCAAACTGTCGCTGATGACGCAGATCCATGAGCGGATGGGCCAGTCGGTCAGCGAGATCACCCGCGCGACCCGTGAGGTGCTTCTCGACGGGCCGGCGGACGTCGCGGTGGCCGCGGAGCAGGTAAGGCTGGCGGCACTGCGGACGCAGCGACAGTTCGAGAGCCTGGCCAGGGGTGACGATCCCGAGCTCCGGCGGACGTACGACCAGGTCTATGGAAACTTCCGGGATCAGCATGTGGCTTTCATCGAACTCGCCAGGAACGCGCTGGAGACAAAGCCCGGGAAGTGACGGCGGGGCGTACCAGAAGGTGTTCGTCTCCCAGGTCACCGGTCACACGTTCGGAGAACCCGCTGCGGCTCGCAGGCCGCGGGAACTCGTGCCCGTTCGCCGCCGGCCCCTCGGGGCGTACCGGCGCTTCCAGCTTTCCTTCACCACTTCGCCGGCGTCTTCCCTTGGAGTTCCGGCTGTCGAGGGAAGGATCCTCATGTGGCCGGAGATCACCCGGATGAAGGCGTGCCTCAACGGCGCCCGGCGCCGCGACGAGCATCCGGCCGTGCCGATCACCCCGGAGGAGATCGCCGCCGAGGCGGTCGCCGCCGTCGCCGCCGGAGCCGAAGCGCTGCACCTGCACCCCCGTGACCGTGACGGCGCGCAGTCGCTGCATGCGCCGGACGTGGCCGAGGCGGTCGCCGCTGTTCGCCGGGCATGTCCGGGCGTGCCGGTGGGTGTGACCACCGGTTTGTGGATCAGCAACGGCAACATCGGGCAGCGCCTGGCTGCCGTCGCCGGCTGGGAAGCCCTGCCCTCGGCGGCACTGCATCCTCGCCGGTCTCGACGAGCTGACCGTCGCCGGGCCGCGGCTGCTGCACGGCGAGGACGCGACCTGCTGGCCGCTGGTGGCCCACGCCGGCCGGTTGGGGCTGCTCACCCGGATCGGGCTGGAGGACACCGTCACCGGACCGTCCGGCGAGCCGATCACCGGCAACGCCGACCTCGTCCGGCATGCGCTCGCCGTCTGGAGCAGAGCCGCATCGGCGCGCCGATGAACAGTCACGCCGGCCGGGCCGAGCCGTCTCCGTACAGGTTCAGATCCGAGTGCTTCGGCGGCCGAGAGCGGCCGTCGCGATCAGGAACAGCGGCAGGGACGAGTTGACGACGTAATTGGCGATCATGCTGATGCCGAGGGTGCTGTGCAGCGGGATGAGGTCGGACAGCGCGGCGCACAGGGTCAGCGCGGCGATGGCCAGCGGAATCCGAGCGTCCAGGACATATCTCCACTGCGTGACCTTCGCCGTCACATCGATGACTTACGCAGGTGCGGCGGCGCGGGTGGAGGTGCGGGCGATCCGGCGCAGGGCGTACAGGGTGAGGGTGGCCGCCACCACCAGCGGTGAGCCGTCGCGGACCAGGCCGTCCAGGCCGAGCAGGACGTGGCAGAGCGGCAGGTCGAAGGCGAGCACGGCGAGCGTGATGCTGGTCAGTGCGATGCGGGCGCGGTGGCTGCCACGGCGCAGGAAGAAGGCGGAGAGCAGGGCGGCGTAGCTCACCGCGATGCCGGCCAGGATCCAGAGGATCACGGCGAGGGTCCACTCCGGGCGGTGCCGCAGTGTGCCGGCCGCGATCAGGGCCGGGACCAGCATCAGCGGGCTGTAGCTGAAGGAGGCCAGCCGGGCGGTCAGCACCCACGGGTCGCCCGGCGGGGCCTCGCGCAGGCTGATGCCCTCGCGGGTCAGGACCGGGCGGCGCGGCTGGTGGACCAGGTGGGCGTCGACGGCCGGGTGGCGGTACAGCAGGACGACCACGGTGAGGCAGAGCAGGGTCAGCACGCCGAAGCCGAGCACGCCGGGCAGCGGTGGGCGGCCGGAGGGCGGCACGATCAGGCGGCCGACGGCGAACAGCGTGGTCATGGTCAGGATCAGGCTCAGCGGTTTGGCGGTGGCCCGGGCCCGGCGGACCTGAGAGATCAGGATCAACCATCCGAGGGTACGGACGAGGGCCCAGACCGTCCGGACCGCGAAGCCGAAGCCGTGCTCCGGGGCGTACCAGAAGGTGAGGGCCTCGACCACGACGGTTGCCAGGGCCGTGGCGAGGAGCAGGGCGGTGAGGACGCGGACCGGGCGCGGGGTCATGGTGACGCCATTACCCACGACGCCATGGCCGTGAGACATGCGTAGGGCACTTCTTCCGTTGAGCCGGCACGGCGTCGCATGTCAAGAAAGTTTGACTTCGATCTCCGTCGCGCCTACTGTCGGGATGTCAAACATCTTTGACTTGGGGAGGCATGATGGAGATGGCCGACGAGGAGCCGCTGTACAGCACGAGGGAGGAGCGGCAGGTCTGGGTGGGCCTGGTGACGATGGTGACGTCGTCCCTTCTGTACTACGCGTACCTGGTGCCTGAGCTGCTGCGTACGCCGGTCGCGGAGATCGTCTGGGTGTCGCCGCTCTTCTTCTCGATGGTGATCGGCCTGGTCGCGACGATCATCTTCGCGATCGTCGTGGAGATCGCGGTCGTGGTCCGCCGTGGCGATGAGGCGAAGAGCGGTGTGGACGTCGACGTGCGGGATCGTGAGATCAGCCGGCGGGGCGGGCGCCTGGCCACCCCGATCCTCGGCACCGGGCTGGGTGGCGTCACCGTTCTGGCCTCGCTCGGCGCGGACCACTTCTGGATCGGCAACCTGGCGTTCCTCGCCGGGCTCGCCGCCGCGGTCGCCGAAGGGGTCATCAAGATCCGGCTCTACCGGCGAGGGTTCTGACTCCGATGGCGCCGAAACCCACCAAGGTCACCAACCGGATCCGCGCGCTGCGCTCGGAGGCCGGTGGCATGACCCAGGCCGACCTGGCCGGCCGGCTGGGCGTGACCCGGCAGACCGTGATCGCGATCGAGCAGGGTCGTTACTCGCCGTCGCTGGAGCTGGCCTTCCAGATCGCCCGCATCTTCCGGCAGCCGCTCGACGAGGTGTTCCAGTATGAGGACTGAACGTGCCACCGGCCTGGCCTATCTCGGGCTCGCTCTCTGCGGCCTGCTCGGCCATCTGATCATCCAGAATCGGCTGTACGTCGCCGGCGACGCGACCGCGACCACGGCGAACCTTGCCGCCCACCCGACGCTGGCCGGGCTCGGCATCGCCGCTGACCTGGGCGTCGTCGTCACTCAGGCGCTCGCAGCGCTGCTCTTCTTCCGCCTGTTCCGCCCGATCGACGACCTTCAGGCCGCCGCGGTCGCCGCGTTCGGTCTGATCAACTCGGTCATCGTTCTCGTCGGCACGATGGTCACCGCCGTTGCTCTGGCGACGGTCCGGGCCGGCGGCACGGCTCCGGTTCTTCTCCTGTACGACCTCAACGCCGCGGCCTGGACGCTGGGCGGTGTCTTCTTCGGGTTGTGGCTGATCCCGATGGGCCGGCTCACGGTGCGATCAGGGGTGCTGCCGCGGTGGCTCGGCCTGCTGCTGATCGTGGGCGGGGCCGGGTATGTGGCCGGCGCGTTCGTCGCCTACCTGGCCGCTGACACGACGACCCTCACCACCGTTCTGGCGCTCCCGGCGTCGATCGGGGAGTTCGGGATGATCGGCTATCTCCTGCTCAAGCGGAACTGGAGTGCAGCACCGAGCTGACCATCCGGTGGACGGTCTCCTCGGCCGGCGGCTGGCCGGTGCGGTCGGCGTAGAGCAGGTGACCGGTCCCGATCAGCATCGCGGCGAGCACCTCCACCTCCGCGCCGGCCGGGAGGCGACCCAGGTCGCGCTCGGCGGCCAGGTAGGCCGCGAGCATCTCGGCGGCCTCGGTGAGCACCGGCACCCCGGCCGGCAAGGTGTCTCGCAGCCGGGCCCGCAGCTCGTCCCGGAACGTGATCAGCGCGACGATCGCCACCGCCACCGAGCCGAAGACCGCGGCCAGGGCGGTCGTCACGTTGCCGGCGACGGTTCCGGTGCCCTTGCGCGACTCCAGGGCGGCCGCCTCCGGCGCGAGCCGCTCGACCCGGTCCAGCACGAAGTCGGCCAGGAACGCGTCGAAGTCCTCGAAGTGCTTGTGCAGCACGCCTTTGGCGCAGCCGGCCTCGGCGGTCACGGCCCGGCTGGTCAGCCCACTGGGGCCGTCCCGCAGCAGGATGCGGTCGGCGGCCTCGAACAGCTGCCGGCGAACGTCACGGAGGGCGACCCCTGTCGGCACCGGCGGTCCCTTCTGCTTCTCCAACGGCCTGTTCAACCTACCGCCTTCCCGAATGGGCGCTTGCCCACTAGAGTGGGCGCATGCCCACTCCTCATCACCTCCGTCAGGCCGCCGAGTCGTTCGGGGTGGACGCCGCGCGGTATGACCGGACCCGTCCGCCCTACCCCGTCGAGCTGCTGCACCGCATCCTGGCGGCGTCACCCGGGCGCACCGTGCTGGACGTCGGGTGCGGCACCGGCATCGAGGCACGCCAGTTCCGGGACCTCGGATGCACCGTGCTCGGGGTCGAGCCGGACCCGCGGATGGCCGATTTCGCCCGCTCGACCGGCATCGACGTCGAAGTCGCCAAGATCGAGGACTGGGATCCCCGCGGCCGCACGTACGACCTGGTCACAGCCGCGACCGCGTGGCACTGGGTGGACCCGGTCGCCGGTGCCGCGGCGGCCGCCCGGGTGCTGCCGGCAGGGGGACGGCTCGCGCCGATCTGGCACACGTTCAAACTCCCGGACGAGGTGACCACGGGGTTCGGGGAGGTGTTCCGGCGGCTGGTGCCGGACTCGCCGTTCGACATGGGGCGGCAGCCGACCGGGTCTCCGCTCGACGGCTACCAGCCGATTCTGACGGCGGCGGCGGACGGGATCCGGGCCGCCGGGGCCTTCGGGGAGGCCGAGCAGTGGACCGTGGACTGGGAGAAGACGTACACCCGGGACGAATACCTGGACCAGCTGCCGACATCCGGTGCGCTGACCCGGCTGCCGGCCGAGCACATCGCGGAACTCCAGGACGCGGTCGGCGCCGTGATCGATCGGATGGGCGGCAGCTTCACGATGGTGTATGTGACGGTCGCGGTCACCGCGGTCCGCCTCTGACCGCCGCGGAGGTGCAGCCGCGGCTCGGCTGTGATTCACCGGACGATTCCGCCGCACGACCAGGGAACGCCGCCTCCTAGGATTCCGCCATGATGTCGCGCGAGCGTGCCCTGGCCACGATGAACGAGCGGTTCCCGCTGGTCGCCGAGCGGGTCCTGCACCAGTGGGGTCTACGGCTGCCGCGTCAGGTCGCGGTCTTCGCGGCTCTGGCGGCCAGCGACGGCAAGGCGCTCGCCGAGGTCGGCATCTCACCGTGGGGAGTCACCGACTACTTCCGTGACGGTGGCCTCGACCTGGCCGGCCGGGACGGGCTCGACCCGCGACTGCACGCCCGGTTCCGCTGCGACCCGGCCGAGTTCGTCACGGTCATGGGCGGCGGCTCCGACGGGCTGCACTTCGGACTCTGGTTCGACGATCCCGCCGAGCTGCCCGCGCTCATCGCCCACAACTACGCCAGGGACTCGGCCGAGACCTGGGCGTCCACCGCGCCGACCCTGATCGGGGTGGTGCGCGAGCGGGTGGACCGGCAACTCGCCGACTACGGCGACGAGCCGGAGGAGGTCGCCCGCGTCGCCCCGCTGATCGAGGCCGTCGAGTGGTTCACGGCCGCCGACCAGGCGGCGTTGCGTCAGGACGGGCCACCCCGGTGGGCGTCGGCGCCAAGGTCCTACTTCGCGATGTCGTTGCTGCCTCACCTGCCCCCGGACAGCGGAGATCCACAGGCGTCCGAATCCGGGATCCGCCTCGACGTCTTCCAGGGCGATGCCGCTCAGGCCTCCCGGTGGATCACCGAGGCCCGCCGCGAGCTCACCGCGGGACGGCCCGCGCTCGCGCTCGCCGTGGGCAGCGAACTGCACTGGCTCGACCGTGATGAGTACCGGCAGGCCGGCCTCGACCTGCTCGTCGGCGCGTACCGTGCGCTCGGCCGCGACGCCCTCGCCGAGATCGCCACGGTCCACGCCGCCCACCGCGACCTGCGCTCCGTCCAGGTGCTGGTGGCCGGCGTCTGAGGAAGCGGCCGTCAGTCGGCGGCCGGGGGGACCTTGATCGTGGTCTTGACCGTGGCCCGGTTGAGGTCGTCGACCCGGATGGTGAACGCGATCTCGTAGGTGCCGGGCAGCGGGAAGGCGACCGCGCCCAGCGCGTGGTGCGGCGGGTCCAGGCCGAGCAGCGGGTCCTTCACCGCTTCCAGGTCCTGGCCGAGCAGTTTGGTGCTGATCTCCCACTCGGCCGGCGGCAGCGGCTTGCCCTCCGGCGTGTAGACGAACGCGTGCACGGTGTTGTAGTCGCCCAGCTCGACCGGATAGATGTTGAACTGCAGCGTGTACAGCGGGCAGGTCAGGGTCTCCGAGACGCCGTTGCCGGTGACCGCCCCGGCTTCCGCGCCGGCCGTGCGGCCCGGGTTGACCTGGACCAGGACGGCACTCAACCCGAGGATCACCACTGTCGCCAGGACTTCGATGCCGACGGTACGGCGCAGGCCGGTCCCGGCGTGGGAGCGCTGGACGAATCGTCGCGCCACCGCGGCCACGCCCAGGACGAGGACGAGGATGCCCAGTTTGGTGAGCAGCAGACGGCCGTACCCGGTCCGGACCAGCGCGTCGACGGAGCCGACCTCGACGACCGCCTGCACCGACCCGGCGACCGCGAGCCACAGGACGGAGAGCGCCGCCCAGCGGGACCAGACCGGGAGCAGCACGCCGAGGATCCGGCGGTCGGTGCCGCGCAGCAGGAACGCGAGCAGGGTGACCAGGCCGCCCAGCCAGAGTGCCATGGTGGCCAGGTGCACGATGTCGACGGCGACGGTCACGGCGGGCAGCGGGGTGGCGATCGAGTGCCCGGTCAGCGGCCACGTGGCCAGCCCGGCCGCTCCCAGGACGAGCACCAGGGCGCCCCGGGCCCGGCCGTAGGACAGCGCGGGAACCAGGAAGAACAGGATTGCCAGTACGGCCAGCCGCGCCACCAGCGTCACCCCGAACTGGCTGGTCAGGACGTCGCCCAGCTCGCCGGGGGAGACGTCCCACAGCGCGGCGCCGCTGCTCTGTTGCGCCTGCGTCCCGATCCCGCCCGCGGTGGCCACGGCGGTGAGGACGAATCCGGCTTTGACCAGGCGCGTCACGCCGGTGCGGGAACGGCGCCGCGGCCAGAGGAACGCCAGGAACATCGCCGGGCCGACGATCGCGGTCAGACCCGCGTACCCCAGGAATCGGAGAGTGGGGACAGCGGCCCGGACCGACCAGTGGGTGCCGGTGGCCTCGGCGGCCTTGGGCCGTGCCGAGGGCGCGCCGACCGAGAACGTGATGGCGCCGCCGACCGGGTGGCTGTCCGCCGAGATGACACGGTAGCTGATCAGGTACGTCCCGAGCGGGTGCTTCGCCGTCCGGACCGGGATGTGCAGGACCGCGCCGCGGGCGGTGGCCAGGCCGGAGACGCGCTCACCGTCCGGCGCGATCACCTGGATCCGGCCGCTGACCGGCGTGATCGACTCGCTGAACGTGACGGTCACCTCGGTCGGGGAGCTGCCGACCACGCTGCCGGGCGCGGGAGTCGAGCCGACCGTCGCGGCATGCGCGGAGGCCGGTGCGGGGGTGCCGAGCAGAACTCCCAGCGCGAGCAAGAGCAGGACGAACAAGCGCGGAAGTTTCCCGGTCACGCAGGATAGTTCGGATGGGGGTGCGGAAAGGTTCAAGGTGACTTTT
Organism: Actinoplanes cyaneus; assembly: GCF_016862095.1. Lineage (GTDB taxonomy): Bacteria > Actinomycetota > Actinomycetes > Mycobacteriales > Micromonosporaceae > Actinoplanes > Actinoplanes cyaneus. Next base: position 188,799 of record NZ_BOMH01000018.1, on the reverse strand, counting down.
GCTCCGATACGATCCGGGAACATCCTTCAGGAGGCGAAGATGACCGTCCACCCCCGTGCCGGGCAGCCGGCCGAGCCGTCCGATCTGATCGACGTGCCGAAGGTCGTCTCGCGGTACTACACCGAGCATCCGGACCCGGATCAGGTGGCGCAGCGGGTCGCGTTCGGCACGTCCGGGCACCGCGGGTCGAGCCTGCGCGTCGCGTTCAACGAGGACCACATCGCCGCGACCAGCCAGGCGATCGTGGAGTACCGGCGGGAGCAGGGCACGACCGGCCCGCTCTTCCTCGGGCGGGACACGCACGCGCTGAGCGAGCCGGCGCAGGTGACCGCGCTGGAGGTGTTCGCCGCGAACGACGTGACCGTGCTGATCGACAGCCGGGACGGGTACACGCCGACGCCGGCGGTCTCCCACGCGATCCTCACCTACAACCGCGGGCGGTCCGCGGGGCTCGCCGACGGCGTCGTGGTCACGCCGTCGCACAATCCGCCGGACGACGGCGGGTTCAAGTACAACCCGCCGAACGGCGGCCCGGCCGACACCGACGCCACCAGATGGATCCAGGACCGGGCGAACGCGCTGATCGCCGGCGGTCTCAAGGACGTCCGGCGAGCGGCCGTCAAGGCTGAGAAATACGACTTCCTCGGTACGTACGTGGACGACCTGCCGAGCGTCATCGACATCGACGCGATCCGCGAGGCGGGCGTGCGGATCGGCGCGGACCCGCTCGGCGGGGCGAGCGTCGCCTACTGGGGCGAGATCGCCGAACGGCACGGGCTCGACCTGACCGTGGTGAACCCGGTCGTGGACCCGCGCTTCGGCTTCATGACGCTCGACTGGGACGGCAAGATCCGGATGGACTGCTCGTCGCCGTACGCGATGGCGTCCCTGATCTCCCAGAAGGACCGGTTCCAGATCTCCACCGGCAACGACGCCGACGCGGACCGGCACGGCATCGTCACGCCCGACGGCGGGCTGATGAACCCGAACCACTACCTCGCGGTCGCCATCGGCTACCTGTACCGGCACCGCACCGGCTGGCCGGGCAGCGCCGGCATCGGCAAGACGCTGGTCTCGTCCTCGATGATCGACCGGGTCGCCGCGGACCTCGGCCGCACCCTCGTCGAGGTGCCCGTCGGCTTCAAGTGGTTCGTGCCCGGCCTGATCGACGGCTCGATCGGCTTCGGCGGCGAGGAGAGCGCCGGCGCGTCGTTCCTGCGCCGCGACGGCTCGGTGTGGAGCACCGACAAGGACGGGCTCATCCTCGACCTGCTCGCCTCGGAGATCCTCGCGGTCACCGGGAAGACCCCCAGCGAGCACTACCAGGCGCTGACCGAGCGGTTCGGCTCGCCGGCCTACGCGCGGATCGACGCCCCCGCCACCCGGGAGGAGAAGGCGATCCTCGGCAAGCTGTCGCCGGAGCAGGTGACCGCGAAGGAGCTCGCCGGCGAGCCGATCACGTCGGTGCTGACCAGCGCACCCGGCAACGGCGCGGCGATCGGCGGCCTCAAGGTGGTGACCGGTTCCGGCTGGTTCGCGGCCCGCCCGTCCGGCACCGAGGACGTCTACAAGATCTACGCCGAGTCCTTCCACGGCGCGGATCACCTGGCCCGCATCCAGGAGGAGGCCCGGGGCGTCGTCTCGGCCGCCCTGCAGGGGTGAGCCGCCGCCATCGTGGGTGACGCCTTTTGCAGGGCTGAAATTTCGCTCAGGAAACGGCTGTCCGGGCCGACTGGTAAGCCGTCATGAGCACACGCGAGAACGCCGGTGACCGGCCACGACACGGCGGGCTCGGGCCCGCCGTGGTCGCGCTGGCCGCGACCACGTGGGTGCTGGTCTGGCTGCTCGCCGGCGCCCCGGGCAACCTGTACGTCGGGTTCTCGGGCGCGCCGGTCGCGATGGGCGCGGCCGCCCTCGCCTGCCGGCAGCTCGTCGCGGTCGAGCGGCCGGGCCCGGTCCGCTCGTTCTGGCGGCAGCTGACCTGGGCGAGCAGTGTCCTCTTCGTCGCCTCGGTCGTCTCGCTGCTGCGGGCGAACAACAACACCGGGCTGTCGCCGTACGTCGGCCTGCCGATGCTGGCCGGCATCGCGATCCTGATCGTCGCGCTGGTGCGCCTGCCGTTCGGCGAGCGCACCGCGCTCGGCTGGGTCCGGGCGCTGCTCGACGGCGCCACGGTGGCCGTCGCCAGCACGCTGATCTTCTGGTACGTCGTTCTGGACCTCGCCCCGAAAGGCACCTCCCTGGTCTCCCGGGTCGCCGCGGCGGTCGTCGGGGTCAGCGGTGTCCTGCTGCTCGTGGTGATCGGCAAGGCGGCCGCCGCCGCGGAGAGTGCCGTGCACCCCGCCTCGCTGCGGGTGCTGACCGTCGCGCCGCTGGTCGACGTGGCCGGCAGCACGCTGCTGATCGCCGGCGCCGACTGGGGCCGGCTGGCGCTCTCCGTGCTCGCGCTGCCGCTGGTCGGCGTGTCGATGGCGGTCGGCGCGTACCTGCAGCGCCGCGGGTGCGACGCCGCGCCGGTCCAGGTCTCCGGCGCGACCGGCCGTTCGCTGTTCAACCTGCTGCCGTTCGTCGCGGTCACCGCCACGGCGATCCTGGTGATCAGCGTCAGCGCCCAGGACATGAGTTCCCGGCAGCGCACCGTGATCATCGGCGCGGTCCTGATCGCCGGGTTCGTCGTCGCCCGCCAGCTGCTCAGCCTGCGGGAGAACACCCTCGCCCTGCGCGGCATCCGCAAGCAGCAGGCCGAGCTGGAGCGGCTGGCGCTGAGCGACACGCTGACCGGCATGCCGAACCGCACCCGGTTCGCCGTCGCGCTCGGCGAGCGGATCGTCGCCCAGCAGCCGTCGACCGCGCTGCTGATCGACGTCGACGACTTCAAGATGATCAACGACACGCTCGGCCCGGCCGCCGGTGACCAGCTGCTCTATCAGGTGTCGCGGCGGCTGCGCGAGCACTGCCTGCCCGGCGAGCTGCCGGCCCGCCTCGGCGGCGACGAGTTCGCGGTGCTGCTGCCGAGCGACGAGCCGGCGAGTGCCGAGGCGGCCGCGACCCGGCTGCTGGCCGGGATCGGTCAGCCGTTCCACGTCGCCGACCAGCAACTGCTGCTGCACGCGAGCGTCGGCATCGCCGTCGCGGCGCCCGGCGAGACCGCCGACGAGGTGCAGCGCAACGCGGACATCGCGATGTACGCGGCGAAGGAGGCCGGCAAGGCGTCCTGGGTCCGCTTCGAGCCGCAGATGCGCCAGGACATGGCGCACCACGCACGGCTCGCCGGCGAGCTGCACAACGCGATCCTGCGCGGCGAGCTGCGCCTGGTCTACCAGCCCGTCTTCGACCTGCACACCGGCCTGCTCGCCGGCGCCGAGGCGCTGGTGCGCTGGCAGCACCCGGAGCGCGGCTTCGTCTCACCCGCCGACTTCATCCCGGTCGCCGAGCGCTCCGGCCTGATCGTGCCGCTCGGCGCGTGGGTGCTGCGCGAGGCGTGCTCGCAGCTGTCCCGCTGGCGCGCGGAGTTCGGCGCGGGCGCGGTCGAGGCGATCAACGTGAACGTCGCGGTCCGCCAGCTGCGCGAGGCCGGCTTCGTCGACGAGGTCGCCGCGGTCCTCGCCGAGACCGGGCTGACCAGTCAGAACCTCGTCCTCGAGGTGACCGAGTCGTCGGTCGTCGACGGCTGGCAGGTCCGCGAGACCCTCCAGGCGCTGCACGAGATGGGCGTGAAGCTCGCCCTCGACGACTTCGGCACCGGCCAGTCGTCGCTGAGCCTGCTGCGCGCGTTCCCGGTCGACGTCCTGAAACTGGACAAGTCGTTCGTCGACGGCATCGCCGAGGGCGCCGACCGCGGTCGTCTCGCGGTGGCCGCGGCGGTCGCCCAGCTCGCGGAGTACCTGCAGCTCAAGGTCGTTGCCGAGGGCATCGAGAACGAGGAGCAGCGGGACCGGCTGCGGGACATGGGTTACCGCTACGGCCAGGGCTACCTCATGGCGAAACCCCTCCCACCGGACGAATGCGGCAAACTCATGGCCCCCGCGGTCCAGGTCGCTTGACACCGCTTCCCGTACGGCGATGAGCCGCTTAGCGCGCCGGGACCGATGGATCCGCCGGGCGCCGGCCGTCGATCGCGAGTTGGGCCTCCACGTCGGTGTAGTTGGTGCCGAAGAACTTGCCCATCTTCGATTCGCTCGACTGCGGATCCGCCTCCAGCTCCCGCCGATCGTGCCCGAATGCCACTTCGACCCATGATTCGGTGTAGTTCCCCGACGCGGGCTCGTCCTCGGGGTCGAGACCGGAGTCCACCTCGAGGAGCAGGAACCCGCGGGTCAGCCGGGCCGTCCAACTGGTGGGGACGATTCTGGTGACCGACCTGACCGGTTCCGCGAGCGCTGTTCCGATCTCCGTGTAGTCGACCCGCGGTTCCTTCTCCTGCGGCTCCTCCAGATGGAGGCGGTCGGTGACCGCGGTGACGAGAGTGATGCTGGACTGGACCGTGTTGTACTCCTCGACCGGCGCGTAGACCAGGAAGTTGTTACAGACGTGCTGGCCCGGTTCGAGGACCGTCCCGCTCACCACGAACTCGAACGAGGTCTCGATCAGCGTCGCCGGACCGGGCGTCTCGTAACGTCCGCTCCATTCGTCGCTGGTGAGCTCTTCGCCGAGCGGCCAGTCGGACTGCGCCGGCATGTCCCGTGCGGTCGCCTTGACGGCGACTGCCGCGTATCGCGAGGCGAGGACGGTCAGCGACCGCTTGCCGATGTTCGCGGCGTCCACCCTGATGTCGACGAGCGCATACCGTTTGCCGTTCGGCTCGGTTCGCTCGGCCACCACCGTCATGCCGAGTCTGACATCGGGCTTCTGCGCGTCGGTGTTCGGTCTCAGAGCGCTGACCAGCAGGCCGGCCGCGGGAACCGCCACCGCGGTCACCGCGGCGACGACCGCCGCCAGAACGGTGTCCGACGGCCGGCTGCTGCCGGGGCGGCCGAAGAGCAGCGTGACGATCGCCGCGACGGCGGGCGCCACCGAGACCAGGAGCCAGCAGGCGGTCCGCGAGCTCTGGTCGAAGCTGACCTGAAGGATGGTCAGCGAGAACCCGGGCAGCGTGCCCAGCGCGAAACCGAGCGCGGCCAGCCCGGGCCGGCCCTGCCAGATCAGCGCGATGCCGGTCAGGCTCGCCAGGCCGGCGACCGCGATGACGACACCCAGCAGTCGCTCGGTGGGGCGGTAGCTCAGCAACGCGTCGTGCCCGCCGAGCATCAGCGACCCGGCTCCGATCGCGAGGACGGTGACCATCAACGCGCCGAAGCTCCACCGCACCAGGCACGGGGTCCATCGGGGATCCCAGCGCGGCCTGCGGTGCATCAGCTGTAGTTTCGCGGGCATGCCAGCAGTGTCGTCACCCCACCGCTCGGATGGTCGCGGTCCCGGCGAATGCTCCCCGAAAGCGGTCCGTGCGAGATCCCGGCTGGTCGCGGCAAGCGCGGGTCAGCCGTCGACCGTGAGGGTGGACAGGCCGGCGACGGCGAGGAGGTCGATGCCGGCGGTGCCGGACCAGTCGCCGGTGGTGAACGAGCGGCCCGGCGCGATCCCCTTGTGCGTGGTGCCGTCGAGGGTGACCTGACCGGCGCCGGACTGGACTCGTACCCGGACCGGCGTGGTCCCCGCCCGGGTCACCCGGAGCTGGTCGACGCCGCCGGTCATCCGGACCGGGAGCAGGCCGTCCGGGGCGGGCAGGGTGAGGTCGATGCGGCTGGCGCCGCCGTTGAGGTCGAGAGCGGCCAGGTCGGCGCCGGTCAGGTCGAGGCGGGACCGGGCGGTGCCGCCGTCCAGCCGGAGCGTCCAGCGGACCGCCGAGCTCAGCTGGACGGTGACCGCGGCCGAGCCGCCGTGGCCGTCGGAGCGCAGGCGCAGCCGGACCGCGCCGCCGGACTGCTCGGCGGACGGGGTGAGGCCGCTGTTCGCCGCGGTGCTCACCCGGTACAGGTCGTCGCCCAGGTCGGCGACGCCCACCTCGACCTGGGTGGCGCTGTCCACGATGTCGAAGGCGGCGGTCTCCAGGCCGTTGCGGGCGCCGGTCAGCGGCCCGCCCGCAGGAGACCGGGTGGTGGACGCCGCGGTGGGCGCGGCGGCGGCGGCCGCCGAGGGGGCCGGTTCGCCGCGGGGCACCAGCAGGAACGCGGCGATCAGGCCGGCCAGGCCGGCGAACGCGGCGATGGCGAGCAGGGCCGGCCGGCGGCTCCGGGAAGCGGTGACCGCCGGTGCGAACCCGGGTGGCGCGGTCCAGCCGGGCAGCGGATAGGCCGAGGTGAAGCCCGGGTCGTCGAACGGGTCGGTGGCCGGGGGATAGGGCGCGCCGGAGACCGGGGGGAATCCGGCCGGGTCGGTGTCCTCCTGGGCGAACTCGGCCGGGCCGGGGACCGGCCACTCGCTCGTGGCGTCGAGAGTCTCGCCGGCCGGGTCCAGCGGCAGCCGCATCTCGACCCGCGAGTCCAGTGTCCGGCGTGCGCGGGCCACCGCCTCCGCCGACAGCCCGCCCGTCGAGGCCTCGTCCTCGGTGGCTCCGGGCACCGGGTGGGTGCCCGCGACGAAGGCGATCGGCTGATCAGAATCGGTCGATGGGGTACCGGCCGGAACGTCGCTCATCGTGCCTCCTGGCCCGTTGTCCTTGCCGATGACTACGGACGGCGGGCCCCGGCGGATCGGTCACGGCGGTGGCGGGTTTGCGGGCGGGCGGCTCACGACGTACCGCAAATCGGTGGTGAATCTGAAGATGCCCCGGCCGCAAGCGACCGGGGCATCTCGGAGGAAGCGCAGGTCAGGCGTCGACCTCGGTGCGCTCGTCGGTGGCCCAGAGGGTGTGGAACGAGCCGTCGCGGTCGACGCGGCGGTACGTGTGGGCGCCGAAGAAGTCGCGCTGGCCCTGGATCAGCGCGGCCGGCAGGCGCTTGGCGCGCAGGCCGTCGTAGTAGGCGAGCGCGGAGGCGAAGCCCGGCGCCGGAATGCCCTGCTGCGCGGCGGTGACGACGACGCGGCGCCACGCGTCCTGGGCACCGCTGACCGCGTCCAGGAAGTAGTCGTCGACGAGCAGCGTGGTCAGCGACGGGTTCTTGTCATACGCCTGCTTGATGAAGTCGAGGAACTTGGCCCGGATGATGCAGCCGGCCCGCCAGATCTTGGCCATCGCGCCCGGGTCGATCTCCCAGTCGTACTCCGCGCTGGCGGCCTGGATCTGCTGGAAGCCCTGCGCGTAGGCGACGATCTTGGAGGCGAACAGCGCCTGCTCGACGTCGGCACGCAGGTCCCCGCCGACGTGCTCGGCGCCCGCGGACGGGCCGGGCAGACCCGCGTCGGCGGCCGACTTGCGCACGTCCGCCCCGCCGGAGAGCGCGCGGGCGAAAACGGACTCGGCGATGCCGCTGACCGGCACGCCCAGGTCCAGCGCGGCCTGCACGGTCCAGCGGCCGGTGCCCTTCTGCTCGGCCTGGTCCAGCACGATGTCGACGAACGGCTGCCCGGTCGCGGCGTCGTTCTGCTTGAGCACCTCGGCGGTGATCTCGATCAGGTACGACCCGAGCCGCCCCTCGTTCCACTCGCCGAACGTGGTGGCGATCTCCGTGGGGGAGAGGCCGCCGACCTGGCGCAGCAGGTCGTACGCCTCGGCGATGAGCTGCATGTCGGCGTACTCGATGCCGTTGTGCACCATCTTGACGAAGTGACCGGCGCCGTCCGGGCCGACGTGCGTGCAGCACGGCTCGCCGTCGACCTTGGCGGCGATGTCCTCCAGGAGCGGGCCGAGCGCGTCGTAGGACTCCTTCGGGCCGCCCGGCATGATGCTCGGGCCGTGCAGCGCGCCCTCCTCGCCGCCGGACACGCCCATGCCCACGAAGTGCAGGCCCTTGGCCTTGAGGGCGGCCTCCCGGCGACGGGTGTCCGCGAAGTGCGCGTTGCCGGCGTCGATCAGCATGTCCCCCTCCTCGAGCAGGGGTGCGAACTCGTCGATCACGGCGTCGGTGGCCGGACCGGCCTTCACCATGATCACCACGCGGCGCGGGCGCTCCAGGGCGGCCACGAACTGCTCGGCGGTCTCGGCCGGGATGAAGGTGCCCTCGTTGCCGAACTCCTCGACCAGCTCCTTGGTGCGGCCGTAGGAACGGTTGTGCACCGCCACGGTGTGCCCGTGCCGGGCGAAGTTGCGGGCCAGGTTGCGACCCATCACCGCCAGGCCGGTGACCCCGATCTGTGCCTTCTGCGACATCCTGCGTCCTTCCTCGAAACCGGCCCGTGACGGGCCCCGCTCATTTCTACGCGATCGGGCGGGCCGAAGTTCGATCACGTCCACTGATTGAACACGCTCGTGCGGGCCGGACCGTGCCGGCGTGCGGCAAACGGGCCGTGGGCGGCGGACACGCCGGGGCAGGCCGGACGCGGCGGAGATCGGCGCACCGGTACGCTTCGTGCCATGTCGTTCCGGGCCGTGCCGTCCTCCGGTCGGTGCTGACTTGCGCCGGGGCGAGATCTGGACCATCGGCGACCGTTCCGACCTGCGTTATCGGGTGCTCGTGCTCTCCGCCGACAGCTACAACGAGCGGGACAACGCCTCACCCTACTGCGCGCCGATCGTCAGGCAGCGCGGGGTGACCGAGTTGCCACCGTTCGCGGTCGCGCTCACCGAGCAGGACCCGATCACCGGCGTCGTCGTGGTCAACCGGATGCGCCGGCTCCCGGCGTCGGTCGGCGCCGAGCGGATCGGCATGGTCACCGGCGCGAGCATGGCCCGATTGACCGAGGCCGTGCGGGACCTCTTCGAGCTCTGAGGTCCGATCTACCCAGTCCGATATCCGAAACGCCTTACGCCCGACCGGGTGACCTACGCGCTGAACGGTGCAGTCGGGGGATGTGGCCTCCGTGCGCTCTGGCGTAGACCGGTACGCGTAGGCCGGAGCGGGAGGCGTTGCCAGTGGGTGGACAGGCGTTTGCGGAGACGCTCAGCGATCGGCGGGCCAGAATGGACGCGCTCGTCGAACGGGCGGTCGGCCTGCTCGCCGGTCGTGCCCGGTGCCGGGTCGCCGACGCGTACCGGCACCTCTTCCGGATCGCCTCGGAGCAGGGCCGCGAGCCGGCCGAGGTGGCCGGCCGGGTGATCCGCCTGCTGGATGCCGCGGACACGCCGCCGTCGCCGTTCGCGGGGCAGGAGCTGATCGCCGACCGGCTCGCCGCGGTGGAGGAGCTGGCGAAGCTCGGCTGGGGCGAGTGGGACCTGATCACCGGCGAGATCTACTGGTCGCCGCAGCTGTACCGGATCTACCGGCGGGACCCGGCGCTGGGCCCGCTGACCGACGGCGAGCTGCGCCGGGCCGCGCTGGAGGCGGCGCAGGGGCGCGACCGGGTGGAGCTGGTCACGCGGGTCCGGATCGGGGACCGGTTCCGGCGCCTGCGGGCGGTGGCCGACACGGTGCGCGACGCCGACGGCCGCCCGGTCCGGATGTTCGGCATCGTCCAGGACGTCACCGAGCAGCCGGTCAGCGCGCAGCGGCTGGCCGAGGTCGAGCAGAAGCTGGACGAGCAGCGGCAGGCCGCGGCCGCAGAGCACAACCTGACGCTGCGCCTGCAGGAGATCATCCTGCCGATCCCGGACGAGCCGATCGAGCTGCCCGGCCTCAAGGCGGCGGTCCGGTACCTGCCGGCCGGCCAGGAGACGATGGTCGGCGGGGACTGGTTCCACGCGGCCGCCCTGCGCGACGGCTCGGTGCTGCTCGCGGTGGGCGACGTGGCCGGCCACGGGACGCAGGCGGCCAGCAACATGGCCCAGTTGCGGCACGCGTTGCGCGCGCTGACCGTCGTCGACAGCGACCCGGCGACTCTGCTGGGCCATCTCAACCGGCTCACCTGCGAGCTGGAACGCGAGACCCCGGAGCTGGCCGCGACCGCGGTGATCGCCCGCTTCGACCCCGGCCGGCAGGAACTGGTCTGGGCGCAGGCCGGGCATCCGCCGCCGCTGCTGTGCCGGGCCGGGCGGACGGCGCCGCTGGCCCGCCCGTCCGGGCCGATGCTCGGCGTGGTGGAGGACGCGCGGTACCAGGCGGCGGCCACCGACTTCCGGCCCGGGGACGTCCTGCTGCTCTACACCGACGGGCTGGTCGAGCACCGGGAGCACGGGCTGGACACCGGGCTGGACGCGGTGATGGCAGCGGTCGACGACGCCGTGCACACCGCTCCGCACCAGCCGCTGGCCGAGCTGGTCGGGCGGCTGCGGCGGGCGAATCCGGACGACGACACGTGCATCCTGGCCGTGCGCCCGTCCACCGGCGGCACCCGTGACCTGCGGCGGCACCGGCTGCAGCAAGCATAATCACGTTACGTATTGCTCCTGCGCCGTACCGTCGTCGGCAGTCGCCCAGCAAACCTCGGGAGTGGACGGTGCCACGACTAGCCACGCCGGATCTCTATCGCGTCGTCGCCGGCGCCCTCGTCCTGCTCGGTCTCGCCCTTGGCGGGGCCGCCCTGGCCACGGTGCACCACCGGGCCTCGCTGACCCGGGACATCACCGCGGTCAGCGGGCCGCTCAGCGTCGGCGCCCAGGATCTGTACCGATCGTTGTCGGACGCGGACGCCACCGCGGCGACCGCGTTCCTCACCAGCGGCGCCGAGCCCGCCGGGCTGCGGCAGCGCTACCTGGACGACATCGCGCGGGCCGGAGCGGCGCTCACCGCCGCGGCCCGGGACGCCGACGACGCGGACGCCGCCCGGCTCGCGATCCTGACCGACCGCCTGCCGGTCTACACCGGACTGGTCGAGACCGCCCGGTCGTACAACCGGCTCGGCGTGCCGCTCGGCGGCGCCTACCTGCGGGAGGCCTCGGCGTTGATGCGCCAGACGCTGTTGCCGCAGGCCGAGGGCCTGTTCGTGTCCGCTCAGGAGCGGCTGCGCGACGCGCAACGCGACGCCTCCGGCTCCACCTGGCCGGTGCTGGCGCTCGGCGTGCTCACCGTCGGCGGCCTCCTCGCCGCGCAGGTGCTGGTCGCCCGGCGCACCAAACGCGACTTCAACGTCGGCCTGGTCGCGGCCAGCCTGGTGGCGCTGATCCTGCTCGTCTGGTCGTCGGCCGCGCTGGGCACCGCGGCCGGCCGGGTCGAGGTCGGCCGCACGCAGGGCTCGTCGCTGGTCGACCTGCTCGCGGACGCCCGCCGGCTGGCCCTGCAGGCGCGGGCCGACGAGTCGCTCACCCTGGTCGCCCGCGGCGGTGGCGCCGCGTTCGAGAAGGACTACCGCGAGGTGATGGACCGGCTGACCGCCATGCTCGACCGGGCCGCCGCCGAGGCGCCCGAATCCGACCAGGCGGTCATCCGGGCGGCCCGCGAGCAGGCGGGCCGGTTCGACGAGCTGCACGGCGGCGTGCGCGCGCTCGACGACAAGGGTGACTACCTGGGCGCGGTGGCGAAGGCGACCGGCGCAGGGCCCGCCGACCCGCCCGCGGTCTTCGCCGACCTCGACAGCGCCGTGGGCACCGCCCTCGCGGCCGCCAACCAGCGGGTGGACCATCAGGCCGGGCACGGCGGCGGCGCGCTGACCGGCCTGGAGATCGCACTGCTGCTGCTCACCGCCGGCCTGGTGGCCGCGGTCGTCCTCGGCTTCCGCCCCCGGATCGGAGAATATCGATGAAGCGCGTCGCCGCTCTGCTGATCCTGCTCACGCTCCTGGCCGGTTGCGGATCAAACCCCCGACCACAGGATTCGGCGTACGGCGGAAAGGGCGTCCTGCCTCAGCCGGAGAACGTCCAGGATCCCGCCGAGGTGCCCAGCGCCGCCCCGGCGCCGGACTGCACGCCGCGGGCCAGCCTGCGCCCGCCCGCCACGATGCCGGCCCCCGGGAAGATGCCGGCCGGCAGCACGATGGCGAAGATCGCCGCGCGTGGCCGGGTCATCGTGGGGGTCGACCAGAACGCGTACCTGTTCGGCTTCCGCGACCCGGCCACCGGCGACCTGGCCGGCTTCGAGATCGACATGGCGCGCGCGGTGGCGAAGGCGATCTTCGGCGACCCGGAGAAGGTGCAGTTCCTGGCGATCACCACGGCCGACCGGATCCCGGTGATCCAGGACGGCCGGGCCGACCTGGTGATCCGGACGATGACGATGAACTGCGAGCGCTGGCAGCAGATCTCGTTCTCCACCGAGTACCTCGCCTCGCGGCAGCGCCTGCTCGTCCGCCGCGGCTCCGGGATCAAGGAGTTCGCCGACCTGGCGAACCGCAAGGTGTGCGCGACCCGGGGGAGCACCAGCATCCGTACCATCGCGGCGCAGCCCTCGAAACCGGTCCCGGTCGCCACCGACAGCACGCTGGACTGCCTGGTCATGCTCCAGCAGGGCCAGGTCGACGCGGTGTCCACGATCGACGTGCTGCTCGCCGGTCTGGCCGCGCAGGACCCGACGACCGAGGTGGTCGGCTCGCCCGTCTCGGACGAGCCCTCCGGGATCGGCATCGCCAAGGGCTCGCCGGATCTGGTCCGCTTCGTCAACGGGGCGCTGGAGCAGATCCGCGCGGACGGCACCTGGGCCGGCAGCTACCAGCGCTGGCTCAGCGCGGCGCTGGGGCCCGTGCCCGCCCCGCCGAAACCGGTCTACCAGGACTGACCGATACTCTCGCCGGGATCCTTCGATCGACAGCGGAGTTCAGCGACATGACACACCCCCAGCCCGACGGCACCCAGCACCCGGAGCCGGCCGCGCAGGCTCCGGCCACCCCGCCGCCCTACACCGGGGTCACCGCCGATCCGGGCGTGCCGCCGGCCCACCATCCGTCGGCGGGCGTGCCGCCGGTCGCCGCCTACCAGCCGCCGACGGGCGTGCCGGCAGCTGCCGCCTACCAGCCGCCGGCCCCTGAGTACGCGGCGCCGTATGCCCAGGCCTACGCCGCACCGGAGCCGCGGCTCGTCTCGCCCGGCGGCCGGCTGGGCGCCCAACTGCTCGAGTTCCTGCTCATCTGCGTCACCGCCGGGATCGGCTGGATCGTCTGGGCGCTGCTCATCCTCGACCGCGGCCAGACCCCGGCCCGGCAGCTGCTCGGTCACGTGGTCGCCGACGCGACCACCGGCGCGCCGCTGACCTGGGGCCCGATGTTCGTGCGGGAGCTGCTGGTCAAGGGGTTGCTCGGCTACATCGCCAGCGCGGTGACGGTCGGCGTCTACTCCCTGGTCGACTCGGTCATGGTGTTCGGCCGGCGGAATCAGACGCTGCACGACCGGATCTCCGGCAGCATCGTCGTCCACCGCTGACCCCCCACTACGCGGCCACCTCGGCCCAGGCACTCCACGATGCCGGGAGCCGGTTCTCACCGTGGTTGTTCGCGCGTCCTGACCACGGTGGGCACCAGCCGGGGGTCAGCCGCGCGCGGGCACCTCGGCCGGGGATCGCGCGGCTGCCGGGGCCGGCGTGCGCAACCGGGTGGCCAGCGCCCCGGCCAGCAGCATGAGCAGGGCGGCCACGGCGAAGACGGCGTCCACCCCGGCGGTGATCGTGCCCATCGCGTTCAGCAGGGAGCCGAACGCGGCCGCCCCGATCGCGCCGCCCAGTGACTGGAAGAAGCGGATCCCGGTGGTCGCGGCGCCGAGCTGATGACGCGGCGCGGCCTGCTGGACGGCGACGATCAACTTGCCCAGCAGCTGCGCGAAGCCCACGCCGAGCAGCACCAGCTCGGCCCGGATCAGCCAGAACGACGTGTCGTCACGGGTCAGGGCGAGGCCGCCGAGAGCCGCGGCGGCGCAGAGCGTGCCGATCACCATCGACGTCCGCACCGACCACCGGAAGCGGTTGAACGCCAGCGCGGAGAGCGCGAGGCCACCCGCCAGGAACGCCGGGAACGTGCCCGCCCGCCCGGCGCTGATGCCGCGCCCGGCCTGCAGATACACCATCAGGAACACGATGCTGCCGACCAGTGCCGCACCGACCACGGCCTGGATGATGAAGCTGTCGCGGACGGCCGGGACGCGGAACAGCCCGGGCGGCAGGATCGGGTCGGCGCTGCGGCGCTGCCACCACAGGAACGCCCCGAGCAGCGCCACGGTGGCCGCACCCAGACCGAGGATCGCGGGGGAGGACCACGGGTAACGGTCGCCGCCCCAGTCGCAGAGCAGCAGCAGGGCCGCGGACGCGCCACCGATCAGCGCGGCCCCGGGCAGATCCACGTGGGGGCTGCCGCCGTGCCGGGGTATCCGCAGCACCAGCACGCCACCGGCCAGGATCAGCACGCCGAGCGGCACGTTCACGTAGAAGATCCAGCGCCAGTGGCCGTGCTCGGCGAAGAGCCCGCCGATCAGTGGGCCGACCGCCATGCCGAGACCGCCGACCACCCCGGCCAGAGCGCCGCTGCCACGGCTGCCGTCGTCGTCCGGGTCCCGCAGGTGGGCGATCACCACCATGGTCACGCTCATCAGGCCACCGGCGCCGGCGCCCTGCACCGCCCGGAACGCGATCAGCTGGCCCATCGACTGGGCGGCCCCGCACAGCACCGACCCGATCAGGAAGGTCAGCACCGTGCCGAGGAAGACCTCCTTGGGGCCCCACGCGTCGCACAACCGCCCGTAGAGCGGCAGCACCACGGTCGCGGCCAGCGAGAACGCGGCGACGAGCCAGGCGACCTGGTCGACCCCGTGGACCGGGTCGAGATCGCGGACGATCGGGACGATCGCGGCGGACACGATGTTCTGGTCCAGGATCGCCAGCACGATCGTGAAGAGGCAGACGAACACGCCGATCCGGCGTTCCGTTCTGGTCATCGGCTTCATGCTCACGACCGTACGGAGGAAATTTGGTCTCGGTCAAGAGTTTGTCCGAGACAAAAGATGACTCTGGTAAAGTGCGAGTATGGGGACCGGGCTGCGGGAGCGCAAGAAGCAGGAGACCCGCCGGTTGCTGTGGGAAACGGCGATCGATCTCTTCGTCGAGCGCGGGTTCGACAACGTGGCGATGGCCGAGATCGCGGCGGCGGCGAACGTGTCCAAGACGACCGTCTTCAACTACTTCGGCAGCAAGGAAGAGCTCGTCCTGTCCGCCGGCGAGGACCACGTCGACGAGCCGGCCCGCGTCGTCCGCACCCGTGCGCCGGGCGAGACGCCACTCGCCGCGCTGCGCCGGCACTTCCTCACCGCGCTCGCCGAGCGGGACCCGGCGACCGGCCTGAGCGACCATCCCACGGTGCTGCGCGTGCACCGCCTGATCAACGCGACACCGTCCCTGGCGCCGCGGCTGTTCGTCGCGACCGCCCGCTCGCAGGAGCTGCTCGCCGCCGAGCTCGCCACCGTCACCGACGTGCGGACCGCCCGGCTCGCCGCCGCCCAGATCGCCGCCACCCGCATGGTCCTGATCACCGAGAACCGCGACCGCATGCTGGCCGGCGACCCCGCGGACACGGTTCACCCCCTCGCCGTCCTGCACGCCCAAGAGGCCTTCGACCTGCTGGAAAACGGCCTGTCAGGCGTTTTCCAACCCTGAACCGATTTGCCCGTACGCCCATGAGCCGCCCGCCCATGACCACCCGCGCGAGCCGCCCGCGCGTGTCGCCGGTCCGTGACCGCCCGCGCGTGCCGCCGGTCCGTGACCGCTAGCGCGAGCCAGCCTGCGGCTCGGCCAGGCGGCGCGGCGCAGGGTTCCAGCTGGTGCTCATGGGCGTTATGAGGGACGAATAACGCCCATGAGCACCAGCTGGAACCGGGAGGCGCCTGGCGGCCCGGAGCGGGCCGGGGATCGCGTGGCGGGTCGCGGCGGGTCGCGCTGCGGTCCAAGGAGTGGGCCGGGGTCGCGTGGCGGGCTGCGGCGGGAGCGCGTGGCGGCCCGGAGTGGGCTGGGCGTGGCGGGGGCTGGGCGGGCGGGGGCCATGGGCGTACCGACGCGGGGGTTGGCGCCCGGGTGAGGGTCAGCGGGCCTTGGTGAGGTGGACCAGGGTGAGGTCGGGGCGGATCTGCTCGCGGTGCGTCTCCTCGTAGCCGTGACGTTCGTAAAGGTGGATGTTGACGCTGCTCAGGTGGCCGGTGAACAGCGCGAGCCACTCGACCTCCTCGGTGGCGGCGGCCTCGATGGCGGTGAGCAGGCGGGTGCCGATGCCGCGGCGCTGCATGTCGGGGGCCACGACGAGGCGGCCGATGCGCAGGACGGTGCCGTCGAGGCGGCCACGGACGGCGCCGACGATGCGGTGCCCGGCGGTGGCCTTCAGTGCCAGGCTGTCGGCGAGCTCGGCGGCCAGGTCGTCGAGGGGCTGCACCAGGGCGGGGAGGTGCGGATCGTCGTACAGCTGGGCCTCGGCGACGTAGGCAGCGAGCTGCAGGGTGAAGATCTCCCCGGTGTCGGCCGGCGTCACGGGGCCGATCTCGATCTCGTCCATCAGCCCATCATTGTCCTCCGGCGCGGCGTGTAGCCTCGGCATCGACGACTGTGGAGCCCGACCCCCGGCTGCGAGTCCGCGGCGCCGATGTCATGATGGCTTCACGTTACGTTCGGACATGCACTGCGGTCGCTGGCCTGCCGGGCGAGATCATCGTCACTCCGGGGTCGGGCCGGCGCGGCGGTACCGCTATTGTCGCGCGCAGACTGCGGGGGCGATCGTCGCTGTTCGATCGTGCCCGCCCTCAGACGGGGACGAACGATGAAGACTGTTACGCGCGCCGGCTTGGCCGCGCTCACCATTTCCGCCGCGCTGCTCTCCGGCTGCGGCCTGCCGAACGACCCCAACGCGCCGAAGCCGACGGCGTCCGTGTCGTCGGATCCGGCCGGCAACGGGGTCGAGGTCCTCTCCGGCAAGGGCGTCCTGGACAAGAGCCGGATCGCGCTCAGGTCGGCGAAGTCCTTCCACGTCAAGGGCGTGGTGAAGGAGGAGAAGGACCTGATCCAGCTCGACCTGAAGAACGCCGGCGACGACTTCACCGGCTCGTTGAAGTCCAGCGGCGCCACGATCGAGGTGCTCTCGGTCGCCGGCCAGAAGTACATCCGGCCGGACGCGAAGTTCTGGGAGCGGATGGACTCCACCGGCGCCACCGCGACGGCGATGAAGCAGCAGGTCGGCACCAAGTGGATCAAGCTGGCCGCCAAGGACGCGGACTTCGGCACGATCTTCGCCGCCGCGGACATCGACGCGATCCTGAACAGCGAGGGCGTGGTCACCAAGGGCGAGACCGAGGACGTCGACGGCGTGCCCGCGCTCGCGGTGCGCGACAGCGCGGACGCCGCGAGCACGCTCTGGGTGTCGACCCGCGGCGAGCCGTACCCGCTCAAGCTCGAAGGCCCCGCCGGCCAGGGCCTGACGTTCTCCGATTTCGGCAAGACATTCCCCGAGATCAAGGAACCCGCCGCGTCGGAATTCGTCGACCAGTCCAAGCTCGGGAAGAAATAAGAACAATTCGTCCGGTACGTCGTGGGCCGCGCTCCGGTGCCCGCCCACGACCCGGAAATGATCAATTCCTCGAGAACCAGAAGCAATTCGCGCGTACGCGTTATGCGGCCGGCCCCGACCACGACCAGCGCGGCATCGGAAGCCCCTCGGCGACTGCCGCCGTGGTCGGGAAAACGGCCGAGACCTCGCCCGCCGCGACCGTCATGTAATCGTGCAGCGCACGGCGCAACTCCGGATCCTCCGGCAGCGTGCTCGCCACCGCCTCGTCGAAGACCTCCCGGAACCGGGCCGAGAACGGGTCCTCGTCGCACTGGTTCGCATGGATCCGCAGCATGGCCGTGTGCCCGCCGTGCCGCTGCGAGAAGACCGGTGGCCCGCCGAGCACCTCACCCCAGTAGTCGGCGAGATGCCGCACGTGATCCGGGTTGTCCACGTGCGAGAACGGATGCTCCAGCAGCGGGTCGGCCAGGCAACGCGCGTGGAAGTCGGTCGCCAGCGTCAGCATGGCCGGCGCGCCGCCGGCGGCCTCGAAGAGCGTAGGGCGTCCCATCCGCCCATCATCGCAGCGCCCACCCCACCCCACACCCCCGCAGGCGTGCCGCAACGCCCCCACGCGCTCCGCAGCGCCTCCACGCGTGCCCGCGGCCCCGCGGGTGCCGGCAGCCCCGCGCGTGCCCGCAATGCCGGCACGTGCCCGCAATGCCCGCGTGTGCTGGCGGCCGCGCGCGTGCCCGCAGTGCAAGGGCGCGCCCCGCAACGCCCGCGCGTGCCGCGGCCTCGCACGGCGGGCCCAGTTCGCGGCGCTGCGAGCTGGGCCCGCGGTGCGCGCGGCGCGAGGTTCCGGCTGGTGCTCACGGTTGTTATGAGGGACGAATGACGACCGTGAGTGCCAGCCGGTAGCGGGACTCGCGCTGCGGCCCGGAGCGGGCTGAGCCTCGCGTGCGTGCGGACGAGCGAGGACTGTCCTCGGGTGGCGGGGCGTGGGGTGCGGGTGGGCGTTGTGGGGGCGTACCGGATAAGGGGTGGGGTGCAAAGGTCGGAGGTATGGGGGTGGTTGCGTTGGGTAACCACTGAGGAATGATCCGATACCGGGACGAGGTACGGTCGATCGCGCGTGAGCTGCGGGATCCGGGGGATCTGGAGATCCTGCTGGACCGGGCCGCGTCGGCACGCGTAGTGATGATCGGTGAGGCCACGCACGGGACGCACGAGTTCTACGCGTGGCGGTCGGCGCTCACTCAGCGGCTGATCGAGGAGCGCGGGTTCAGTTTCGTCGCCGTCGAGGGGGACTGGCCCGACTGTGAACGGGTGAACGAGGCGGTGCGGGGCGGGCCGGGTGCGCCGGACGACCCGCGGTCGGCGTTGGTGCGGTACGACCGCTGGCCGACCTGGATGTGGGCGAACGAGGAACTGGTCGACTTCACCCGCTGGCTGCACGGGTTCAACCGGACGCGGCCGCCGGACGACAGGGTGGGGTTCCACGGCCTCGACGTCTACTCCCTGTGGCAGTCGATGCGCGAGATCCTCACCTGGCTGCGCGAGCACGATCCGGACCTGGCGCCGGTCGCGCTGGAGGCGTACCGCTGCTTCGAGCCGTTCAACGAGGATCCCAACGCGTACGGATGGTCCACCCAGTTCGTGAACGCCACCTGTGAGCACACGGTGGTGCGGATGCTCGCCGCGCTCAGCGACCGTGACTTCGGGGTGTGGCAGAACGCGGCGGTCGTGGCGGGCGCGGAGAGTTACTACCGGACCATGGTGCGGGGCGGGCCGGACGCCTGGAACGGCCGGGACCGGCACATGGACGAGACGCTGGATCGGCTGCTCACCCGGTACGGCCCGCGCTGCAAGGCGGTGGTCTGGGCGCACAACACGCACATCGGTGACGCCCGCGGCACCGACCAGGTCGATCACGGGGAGTTGACACTCGGGCAGCTCGCGCGCGACCGCTTCGGCTGGGACGAGGTGCTGCTCGTCGGGATGGGGTCGTTCCGCGGCAGCGTCGTGGCCGGGCCGCAGTGGGGTGACCCGGCGGAGGTGATGGGGGTGCCGCCGGCGCGCGGCGGTTCGCTCGAGGAGATCCTGCACCTGGCCGCGCCGGGTAAGGCGCTGCTCGTCTTCCCGGCCGGCGACGACCGTCCGGAAGTGCTCACCACCGTGCTGCCGCATCGGGCGATCGGGGTCGTCTACCGCCCGGAGCGCGAGCGTTGGGCGAACTATGTCCCGACCGTGCTGGGTGATCGGTACGACGCGTTCCTCTGGTTCGACGAGTCGCACGCGCTGCGGCCGCTGCACACGCTACGGGTGAACGCGCACGAGCCGGAGACGTACCCGAGCGGTGTGTAATCACAATTGAAGGAACGATTAAATCGATCTTTGCAATGACGCGCGCCCATCAACCTAGTGACGTGCGCGGATACCTGAAAAGCCATCATTCTCTGGCCGGGAATGCGCTTCGCGGTGGTGTGACCCGCATTACGCTGTGCATTCATCCGATCATCCACATCGGATCATTTCCCACGGAGAACGGGGTGTCCATGAACAAGATCGTCCGCCTGCTCCTCGCCGCGTTGCTGAGCGCGTGCGGGGTGACCGTCGCGGCCGCCCGACCGGCGACCGCGGCGCTGGCGTCGGGTTACGTGCTGACCAGTTCGGCCGCCACCCTTCCGGCCGAGCTGTCCGCCCTCGCGACCGGAAAGCGCGTTCAGTACCTCTCCACCTCGATCACCGGCAGCACCGTCACCTCCACCGGGCTGATCCTCACCCCGAAGACCGGGAAGAAGAACAAGGTCGTCGCCTGGGCGCACGGCACGACCGGCATCGCGTACCAGTGCGCACCCTCGACCAACCAGGGCGTCTTCTGGGAGGAGGCGCGGATCGCGGTGGCCGAGCTGCTCAGCCGGGGCTACACGGTCGCGGCGACCGACTATCCCGGGCTCGGGTCGGGCGGGCAGCACCCGTACCTGATCGGGGCGAGCGAGGCACGCGCGATCATCGACAGCGTCAAGGCGGCGCGGAACCTGGACGCGGCGCTGAGCACCTCCTACGTCATCGACGGGCACTCGCAGGGCGGCCAGGGGGCGCTGTTCGCGAGCCAGATGGCGCCGTCCTACGACGGGAACCTGGTGCTCAAGGGCACGGCCAGCATCGCACCGCTGTCCAACGCCGACGCGATCGCGCCCTACATCCCCGGCACCCCGGCGCAGGGTTACCTGGTGATGGCGTTGTACGGGCTGAACGCCGTCGACCCGAGCGTGCAGCCGATGACCATCCTCGCCACCCCGGCCAAACTCAAGGTCGGTGTCCTGTCGACCGGGTGCCTCAACGAGATCCTGGCCGCCTACCAGAACTTCACCCCGTCGCAGCTGGTGGTGAACGGGGTGGTGCCGAACTACGTGCTCGCCAAGCTCGCCCAGTACGACAATCCGGCACAGACCGCCCCGACCGCGCCGATCCTGGTCGTGCAGGGCACCAACGACGACGCGGTTCCCTACGACATCACGGCTGACCTGCTGATCCCGCAGTTGGAGGCGTACGACCAGCCGGTCCAGTTCGAGCCGATCCAGGGGGCCACGCACGACTCCGCCGTCATCCAGTCGGCGGACCTGGTCGCGGACTGGATCACCGCCCGCTTTTCCTAGGCCTTACTCCCGAAATGGGTGCTGTGGCCCGGCGGCCGCCCTCGCCGGGCCACAGTCCCGTCCCTCGTCGGCGGACGGCGAACCGGTCACCGCGGCGAGGATCCGGGCGAGCGTGGCCAGGTCGCCGGCGGGCAGGGCGAGCAGTTCCGGCGGGGGAGTCCCGAGGATGCGACCGGCCCGGCGGGCGGCGTCGTGCCCGGCCGGGGTCAGGGTGACCAGCCGGGACCGCCCGTCGGCCGGGTTCGGTTCGCGCAGGACGAGGCCGCGTGCCTCCAGGTCCCCGGTGATCACCGTGGCGTAGGGCGGGTCGCAGGCCAGCATGGCGGCCAGCCCGCGCAGCGTCAGCGGACCGGTGGCGAGCAGGCCGAGGGCCTTGACCCGGACGAAGCTCAGGCCCAGCGTCTCGCAGACCCGCGTCTTCGCGTCGTGCTGCTCGGTGACGAGCGCCCGCATGGCCCGCCACGCCCGCTCGGCGTCCGAGGGTGGTTCCGCAGCGGCGGTCATGCCGGGACGCTTTCCGGATCGCGGGCGCGGCTGCGCGCCCAGGCTCCCGTGCTGACCTGGCCGAGCAGGAACACTGCCACGCCCAGCCCGACCAGGATCCACCAGCCCGCGTGCGCGTTCCCGGAGGCCAGCACCGCCCCGATGACGGCGACGCCGAGAGCGCTGCCGACCTGCCGGCTGGTCGAGGCGATGGCCGCCGCCACGCCGGCGCGTTCGCGGGGCATGCCGGAGACCGCCGTGTTGGTGATCGGCGTATTCACCATCCCGAAGCCGACCCCGAACAGCAGGTAGCCGGCGAGCAACTGCCAGACCGGGGTGTCCGGCCCGGCCCAGGTCAGCGGCAGCATGCCGAGCGCCATCGCGAGGCCGGCGATCTGCAGGGGCAGCCTGGTGCCGCGGGCGCCGACGAGACGGCCGCTCAGCGGGGAGAACGCGATGTTCGCGACGGCCAGCGGCAGCGTGTAGAGGCCGGCGGTCAGCGCCGACAGGCCCCGCGTCTCCTGCAGGTAGAGCGTGTTCAGGAAGAGGAACCCGCTGAGCGCGGAGAACGCGCAGATCGCGATCACCACCGCCCCGGAGAACGGCGGGCTGCGGAACAGGCCGAGATCGATCAACGGTTCCGCGCGGCGCGGCTCCCACCACAGCAGGCCGCCGAGCGCGGCGAGGGCGACGGCGAAGCAGCCCAGGATCTCCGGCGAGGACCAGCCCGCGCCGGGCCCCTCGATGATCCCGAACGTGACCCCGGCGAGCAGCAGGAAGACGAGGATCTGGCCGGCCGGGTCGAGCCGGCGGGCTTTCGGCGCCCGGGACTCGGGGACGAACAGCGCGGTGAGGATCAGCGCCGCGACGCCGATCGGCACGTTGATCCAGAAGATCGAGCGCCAGCCGAGGCTGTGCACCAGGACGCCGCCGACGACCGGGCCGAGCGCCAGGCCGAACCCGTTCACCGCGCCCCACGCGCCGATCGCCCGGGCCCGTTCGCGCGGCTCGGTGAAGGTGTTCGTGATGATCGACATGGCGACCGGGTTCATCATCGACGCGCCGATCGCCTGGAGCACCCGGAACGCGATGAGCCAGCCCAGGCCCGGCGCGATGCTGCACAGCAGGGACGCGACGGTGAAGACGGCCAGGCCGCTCTGGAAGACGCGGCGGCGGCCCACCCGGTCGGCGATCGACCCGGACAGCACCAGGAGGCTGGCGATGACCACGGCGAACGCGTCGATGGTCCACTGCAGCCCGGAGACCGAGGAACCGAGATCCTGCCGTACGGCCGGCAGGGCGATGTTCATGATGGTGACGTCAAGGCTGATGATGAGCAGACTCAGGCAGCAGATCGCCAGGATCAGGTAGCGGCGTGGCACCAGTTGGTTGTACCCGTACAACTAACAGATGACGCGCGGGATCCTGGTCACATCGACACGGGGTTTTCGAGCGGACACGATGTGGGCATGGTGGGCGGCATGAAAATCTGGCCGGGCAATCCGTATCCGCTGGGTGCGACCTATGACGGCGGCGGCACGAACTTCGCCATCTTCAGCGAGGTGGCGGACCGGGTCGAGCTGTGCCTGTTCGACGACGAGGGCAACGAGACCCGCGTCGACCTCCCCGAGCGGGAGGCTCTCGTCTGGCACGGCTACCTGCCCCGGGTCACTCCCGGTCAGCGGTACGGTTTCCGCGTGCACGGCCCGTACGACCCGTCCCAGGGGCTGCGGTGCAACCCGAGCAAGTTGCTCCTCGATCCGTACGCGAAGGCGATCGACGGCGACTACCAGTGGGACCAGGCGCTGTTCTCCTACAACTTCGGCGACCCGACGTCCTACAACGATGCCGACTCGGCCCCGTTCGCGCCGAAGTCCGTCGTGATCAACCCGTTCTTCGACTGGGGCAACGACCGCCCGCTGAAGGTCCCGTTCCACCAGACGGTGATCTACGAGGCGCACGTCAAGGGCATGACCAACAGCCACCCCAAGATCCCCGACGACGTACGGGGCACGTACTCCGGCCTCGCCCACCCGGAGATGATCAAGTACTTCAAGAAGCTCGGCATCACCGCCGTCGAGCTGATGCCGGTGCACCAGTTCGTGCACGACAGCGGCCTGGTCGAGCGCGGCCTGCGCAACTACTGGGGTTACAACACCATCGGCTTCTTCGCCCCGCACAACGGTTACTCGTCGTTCGGTGGCGGCGGTGGCCAGGTGCAGGAGTTCAAGTCGATGGTCAAGGCCCTGCACCAGGCCGGCATCGAGGTCATCCTGGACGTGGTCTACAACCACACCGCCGAGGGCAACCACCTGGGGCCCACGCTGAGCTTCCGCGGCATCGACAACCCGGCGTACTACCGGCTCGTCGACACCGACAGGCAGTACTACTACGACACCACGGGCACCGGCAACAGCCTGAACGTCCGGCACCACGAGTCGTTGCGCCTGCTGATGGACTCGTTGCGGTACTGGGTGACCGAGATGCACGTCGACGGTTTCCGCTTCGACCTGGCCGCGTCCCTGGCCCGCGAGTTCCACGAGGTGGACCGCCTGGCCGCGTTCTTCGACCTGGTCAACCAGGACCCGGTGGTCTCGCAGGTGAAGCTGATCGCCGAGCCGTGGGACGTGGGCGACGGCGGTTACCAGGTCGGCGGCTTCCCGCCGAACTGGACCGAGTGGAACGGGAAGTACCGGGACTCGGTCCGCGACTTCTGGCGCGGCGAGCCGTCCAGCCTCGGCGAGTTCGCGTCCCGCTTCACCGGCAGCTCCGACCTGTACGAGATCGACGGCCGCCGCCCCATCGCCTCGATCAACTTCGTGACCGCGCACGACGGCTTCACCATGCACGACCTGGTGTCGTACAACGAGAAGCACAACGACGCGAACGGTGAGGGCAACCGCGACGGCGAGAGCCACAACCGCTCGTGGAACTGCGGCGCCGAGGGCGAGACGGAGGACGCCGAGATCATCGTCCTGCGCGAGCGCCAGAAGCGGAACTTCCTGGCCACCATGCTGCTCAGCCAGGGCGTGCCGATGCTCCTGCACGGCGACGAGCTGGGTCGCACGCAGCAGGGCAACAACAACGTCTACTGCCAGGACAACGAGCTGAGCTGGGTGGACTGGGAGAACGCGCGCGAGGAGGACGTGCTCACGCACTTCGTCCGCGCGCTCACCCAGCTCCGCGCCGAGCACCCGATCTTCCGCCGCCGCCGCTTCTTCACCGGCGAGGTCGCCGACGGCAACAAGCTCCCCGACATCGCCTGGCTGCGCCGCGATGGCGAGGTGATGACCGATGCCGACTGGAACACGCGCAGCGGCATGACCATGACGGTCTTCCTCAACGGCCACGGTATCCCGGAACGTGACGCCCTCGGTGAGGAGATCACCGACGACTCGTTCCTGCTGCTGTTCAACCCGCTGAACGACGACGTGTCGTTCACGCTGCCGCCCGAGGCCTACGGTCCGACCTGGGAGATCGTCGCCCACACCGCGGACCCGCTGCTGGCCCGCAAACGTAAGACCACCCCGTTCGGCAGCCGCGTCGACGTCATCCGGCACGCCATGGTGGTCCTGCGCTGTCGTTACTGACACCCATCAAGAACATCTTGCGGTACGAGGATAGGGCGCCCGTGGCCAGGCGACACGACCAAGCCCCGTGAGTGCCCGCGCGACGCCGCCTCCCCCACGGAGGCGGCGCGCGTCCCGCTTCCCGGCTGGTGCGTGCTCACCGCCGTACCGGGAAATCGGGTTTCTGGCAGTTGGGCGATCCATCCAGGACAATGCGGGAATGAAGCGGGCGGTCATCATCCGGGTGGTTGCCGCCGTGGTGCTCGCGGTCTTCGTCGCGGGCGCCTGGCTGACGAACGGCCGGCTCGATCTCGGCTGGGTCCGCTTCTTCTCGACCGCCGTCCTGGCCGCCACGCTGCTGCTCGGCGCCTGGGATCTGTGGCTCTGGCGGCTCCCGGTCGTCCAGCGGATCCCGGGCGTGCCGCGGCGGCTGCGCGGCACCTGGCAGGGGACGCTCACCTCGTTCTGGATCGATCCGGCGACCGGAACCCTGCTGCCCCCCAGGACGGTTTACCTCATCGTGCACCAGACCGCGACCCTGATCTCGGTCAAGCTTTACACCGACCAGTCGCGGTCGTCGTCGTCCATCGCCGACCTCTCCGTCGTCCACGGTTCGTCAGTGCTGTCCTACGTCTACCTCTCCCGGCCTCACCTGGAGTATGCGAAGGAGAGCCCGATGCACCACGGCACGACGGTGCTGGACGTCTCCGGCCACCCGCCGTCCCGGCTGACGGGGCGGTACTGGACGGATCGCGACAGCAAGGGCCAACTCGTGTTCGAACGCCGGCATCACGAGCTGGCCGACGACTACGACGAGGCGAAGGGCTACTTCACGCCGTAGACCACTCGTCCCAGGTCCTGCGCAGTGCCCTGACGAACGCGGCGGCGTCGTCCACCGTCCACGGGTGATGGTCCCCGAACAGCTTCATGATCCCGTTGACGCAGAGGAACCCGGACAGGTCCCCGGCGTGCCGCTCCAGCCAGTCGAGACAGGCCGGGAACGCCACGGCGAGCGGCTGTGCGAGCACCTGGTCCTCGACGTTGGAGATCAGGCACTCGACGAAGTAGGACGGCACCCGCCCGGCGTCCTTCCCGGCGTGCGACCGCGCGTTCTTGACCAGCCTGACCATGGGCTTGAACCGGCCACCGCACGCGCGATCCTTGCGCTTGCCGTTGGCCAGGTGCTGCTCCGGGAAGTTGACGATCGGCCGGCCGTGGCCGTCCTGGAAGTAGACGCCCTCCTCGTACTCCTCCGGCCCGATCGCGGGGAAGTCGCGGTACTGCCGGTATTCCAGAGCGGCGACGACGTCGGCCGGCACCCGCAGCAGCGAGTCCCAGTCCTTGATGTCGATGCACTTCGCGCCCTGCGTGGCGAAGTACCGGTTCTGCAGGGTGGCCAGTACGGCGGCCCGGAACTCGGGCAGGCGGTACGAGGTGTCACCGTACTTCTCCCAGAACCGCTCGCGTGCGGCGTCCCCGAGCGCGTCGATCCGCTCCTCGAACGGCATCCGCAGCTGGATCACCAGGTCGATGTCGCTGCTGCCGCGGATGTTGGTGTGGTTGGGGTAGGAGCCCTGCTCGATGATCCGGTAGGTCAGGCCGGTCAGCCGCTCGCCGGCGTCCAGCGCCTCCCTGATCACGGTGGTCGTCCAGTCGGGCTGGAATCGGCCACCCCGCTCGGCCCAGGTGCGCAGGATGTCGTCGGGGATCGCCACGGGGTCTCCGATCAGGGAAGGGTCAGCTCGGCGAAGATGTCGGGCCGCCCGCGGCCGCGGAGCCACTGCCGCCAGACCTCCACGGTCCCGCCGGCGATCACCATCAGCGACGGCGCTCCCGTGGAGACGAGCAGCTTGGCGGCTTTCCCATCGGCCTTGCTCGGCCCGGCGGCCTCCATCGGGTGGGTGTGCCAGGCGCCGACGTAGCCGACGAGTCCGTGCGTCCGCCGGCGCCGCGCCTGGACATAGCCGTCCACCGAGCGCGGGTTCATGGTCAGCTGGTGCGCCTCCGCCCGGCTGTCCGGCGGCAGGCTGTCGGCCTCGGTGACCCAGACGACCCGGGCACCGTGATCGATCTGGCCGAGCAGGACCCCACCGGTCTCGCAGAGGGGCCCGCGCTCGTCGGCCATCCGCAGCGTCTCGATCCGCATGGCGGCCAGCGACTCCGGCGTGAACCGGACCTGGTAACCGTGCCCGTTCTCGTGCTGGACGAGGTCGTCGAGCCAGAGGAAGCGGCGTCGCCCGGGCACGGTCTCGAACTCGCCCGGTAACCGCATCACACTCGCGAACCGCCGCGGTGTCACGGTCTGCGGATCGTCGTCCCGCTCGGCGGCGCCCAGAGCGGCGAGACCCTCGTTGAGCAGGCCCCCGGCGAAGATCGCCAGGTCGGCGGCCGATCCGAGGTAGGTGGGATCGGAACAGCCGGGCTCCGGCTGGAACACGTCGGCGCGAGGCGGGTCGGGGAAGAAGTCGTCGAGCACGTCGGCGAGATCGTCGTCGGCGGCCGCGGCCAGTCCCAGCCGGCGCAGCAGATCCGCGCCCGCACCACTGGCGCCGGGCCGGGCCAGCGTCACGAATCCGCTGTCGCATCGGTGCCCGACACCCATCGAGAGCAGCGGTGGCAGGCTCGCACCGGCCATCGACCAGGTGCGCTCGAGACTCGCGGCGACCGAGGGGCTCGCGGTCGCGTCGATGATCAGGTCGGCATCGGTCAGGTCGGCCGCCGCCAGCGTCACGGCGTCGGTGACCGCGGCCTCGACCGTCATTTCCGGAGCGATCGTGCGCAGCCGCTCGCCGAGAGCCACGACCTTCGGCCAGCCGATCTCGGCGTACGAGTACGGCTGCCGGACGAGGATCCCGGGAGTCACGCCACCGGTGTCGACCAGCCGTACGGTCGTCGCGCCGGCCCGGGCGCAGAACTCGGCGACCGGCGCGCCCAGCCCGCCGCAACCGAGCAGCAGCACCCGCTTGCCCCTCAGCCAGGCGACCGGCCGTTCGGTGTCCCGCCGGGTCGCGATCCGGGGACGCTGGTCGAAGACCTCCATCCACGCCAGCTCTTTTCCGGATTGCACCTCCCAGACAGCGAGGTGCGCCACGGTGGCCCGGGACGCCGACCGGTGCGGCGCGGGACTGCCGAGAATGATCAGGTTCAGTGGCCGGGCGTCCGTCCCGGGCGGCGGCCCGATCCACCACGACCGGTCGTTCTCCACCCACGCCTTGCGGAACCGATCGCCGGAGACACCTTGCTCCCTCAGCAGGCTCACCAACTCGCCGAGTTCGGTGGGATAGTCGAATCCGACCGGCCGCGGCAGCACCAGCATCGGTGCCAGGAAACAGCGTCCCGCGGGCAGATCCCGCGGCGGCCGTGCGGGCAGTTCCGGGAACCACCGCCGGACCTCGTACCGGTTCCCGCCGACCGCCTCGACGGCCGCCCATTGATCCGCGCCGTCGTCGGGAAGGTCCGGGCGAACGATCAGGTGGCCGGGGGAGATGCGCTTGTTGGTCAGCGGCGGATGCCAATTGACCTGCGGCCCCGCGAGGCTGCCGTCGGCCAGCGCGCCCAGCCACCGGACGAGCCGGCTGATCAGCCCGTGCATGCCCTGGCTGGGATGCCACTCGTTCGCCGCCAGGTAGAGGCAGAGCGCTCGCCCCCACATGACGTTCGGCCGGCCCGCGAAGCGCCGGTGCGGAATACCGACGTCCGGTTTCCGGAACGGGAACAACTCGGGGATCAGCAGGTCGAACGACTCCCGGTCATGGAGGTCGGCCAGCGCGTTCTCCCTCGCGCCGCCGGTGCAGTCGACGCTCACCCGGACGGCGAGCTCGCCCCGCGCGGAGGCGCCGACGTCCTGCAGGCGCACCCGGCCCTCGGTGACCACCTCGATGTGCTGGAGTTGCCGCAGTGCCTGCCACTGACCTTCGGACAGTTCGCTCATCGGCAGCCGAACGTGGTGGACACCGCCGGGGTTTGCTGTGTCCTGTCCAGGAGCCCCGTAGTCGTCACCAGCGCAACCGGACCGACCGGGGGATCCGGCGGCGGATCCGGGACGGCCGGGCGCGCCCGGAGGACTCGGGCCGGCAGGTCCACGGAGGTCATCTCCGGGACGGCCCGCACGATCGCGGCCAGCTCAGCCGGGGCCGGCGGGTCGAGGGCGCCGTGCCCCAGGACATCCGGCAGCGGCGCGCACCACGCCGCGATACCGCTACCGGCGCAGCAGAGCGTGCCCAGCGCCCGCAACCGTTCACCGAGCGCGGCGATCGACCCTCCATGCCTGGTGGACAGCCACCCGGTGACCGTGGCGGCCATCATCTGGGCCGGCACGGCCGGGATTCCGCCGAGGTCGACGATCAGGGTGGTGCCGCCGGCTCCGGGTACCGCGGTCGCCCAGGCCTCGTCGAGCGCCGCGGCCACCGTGTCCATGCTCGCGCAGTCGGACGGCCGCCAGCTCTTGCTGATCAGCTCCCAGTTGCCGGCGCCGAGCCGTTCGGCCACGAGTGGCTCGGCGACCGTTCGCCACGCGGCGGCGGTGCTCTCCGCCTCCGGTCCGCTGACGAGCACGGGGGCAGGGTGGTCCCGCTCGGCGAGGACCCGTTCGGCCCGGCCGGTGGAGTCGGTGACCAGGGTCCGGACCCGGGGCCGTGCGCCGGGTTCCCGGCTCTGCCCGATGGTGATCGTCCGCTGAGGGACGGGGTCAGATCCGCCGGTGCCGCCTCCGCCGGGGTTGCAGTGGGGACACGTGCGGCCGGTGACCCGGATGACGATCGTCGCGCCGCCCTCGACCTCGACGTCGCAGCTCGTTGCACAGTCGGGACATCTGCCGGAGAAGCTTTGCGGCCGCGCGGTGCGATAGGTGACAGTCATGGGACCCGCCGATCATGCTGTGACGCTCCGGCTACCCACCGTATCGAAGGGATCGGCGGGTGGCTATGCCACGTTGATCGACGCTTGTGCTCGGCGGAGCACCAGCCGGAAACCCGGCGGCGCGTCCGCGGCCCGGGGCTGCGGATCAGGCCGCGTCGCGACGGTGCGGGACGCGGCTCACGACGTACCTAATAGTTGTTGTACTGCTCGGAATGGCTCCAGGCGCCGCACGGCGTCTTGTAACGCTTCTTGATGTAGTCCAGGCCCCATTTGATCTGGGTCGCCGGATTGGTCTTCCAGTCGGAGCCGAAACTGGCCATCTTCGACCCGGGCAGCGACTGCGGAATGCCGTAGGCGCCGGAACTGCGGTTCTCGGCGCGGTAGTTCCAGCCGCTCTCCTTGTTCCACAGCTTGTTCAGGCAGGCGAACTGATCGAGACCGAAACCGGCCTGCACGGTCAGCGCGCAACCGACCGCGCGGCTGCCGCTGAATTCGCTGCAGGAACTGGGAATCGGGCCGGCGAAGGCGACCGGTCCGCTGTTCGCCTTCTGCTGCGCGGCTTTCTTCGCCGCGGCGACACTCTTGTCGAGGTTCTCCGCATATCCCGAGGCGGCCTTCGCGACCGACTCGGCTTTCTCCGTGGCGACGCCCTCGGCGACGGTCACCCGGGAGCGGGCCGCGGCGTGCGCGTTCTGACGATTCTTGAGGAACAGCATCTCGTTCGTCTCGGCCTGCTCCGCGTCGAGCACGAACCCGGTCTGCGGCGGCCGCTGCTCACCCAGATAGGCACCGCCGGTGATGCCGGCGAGCAGGACAAGGACGGACGCGCCACGGATCACGTGCCGGGTCACTGGGCCTCCTTCAAGCCGGCCTGGCGAACGGTCTCGGCACGGTACCAGGCGATCTTCTCGCGCACGCGCTCCTGTTCCCCGCGCAGCTGGGCGACCTTCTCGTCGATCTCCCGGTCGTGCTCGGCGAGCAGCTGAACGCGCTGCTCAGCGGCCTCGTCCCCGTCGTGCAGCAGCTCGGCGAAGCGCCGCAGCCGGGCGATCGGCATGCCCGAGTCGCGCAGGCAGCGCAGCAGCCCGATCCGCCCCAGGTCGTCGTCGGAGAACACCCGCTGGCCGCCGGTGGTGCGCTCGATGCCGTGCAGCAACCCGATCCGCTCGTAGTAGCGCAGCGTGTCGATGCTCACCCCGAGTTTCCCCGCGACCTCGCCCGGTGAATAAGGCATCGATCATCCCTCCCCGTCCGAAAGGGCGACGGTACCGGATACGGTTCACCGGTGCGATCCGGAGTCATGGCCCTGCACGTGGGCTGCGCGATGTGGTCCCTGAAGGCATGGCAGAGCCGTTTCGCTCCCGGCGACAAACTCCGGGCGTACGCGGAATGGTGCAACGCGGTCGAGGGCAACACCACCTTCTACGCCGTTCCGTCGCGCGCGACCGTCACCACCTGGGCCGAGCAGACCGGCCCGGATTTCCGGCTGCTCCCGAAGATTCCGAAACGCATCACGCACGAGCTGCGACTGACCGGCACCGACGAGGATCTGCGCGTCTTCCTCGACGCGATCGAGCCGCTCGGCCCGCGTGCCGCCGCCCTCTGGATTCAGCTTCCCGGGTCCTTCGGCCCCGCCGACCTCGCTGTTCTCGCACGCTTCCTGCGTGATCTGCCGACCGATTTCCGGTACGCCGTGGAAGTCCGCCATCCCGACTTCTTCACCGATCCGCGCCGGTTGGAGGAACTGCTCGCCCAGCACCGCGCCGAGTGGGTTCCGTTCGACACCACCGCGTTCTTCGCCACGCCCCCGACCAGTGACGCCGAACGCGACGCGTGGATGAAGAAGCCCCGCATGCCGCGCCGCGACACCGCGCTCACCGACCGTCCGATCGTCCGATATCTGGGCCGTGACGACCCGGCGCGGACCGTGGCCGGCTGGCAGCCGTGGGTGGAGACGGTCGCCGGCTGGCTGCGCGAGGGGCGCTCGCCGACGGTGTTCGTGCACACCCCGGACAACGCCGACGCGCCGGCGCTGGCCCGCCTGTTCCACGACGAGGTGCGCGCGAAGGTGCCCGGCCTGCCGGCGCTGCCCGTGCCGGTCCCGCCGGAGCCGACGACGCTCTTCTGAGCGCACGTTGCTGATCTGAGGGCAGGTTGCTCTTGTGAGCGCACGTTCCGCCGCACGTGCAATAACGTGCCTATCTCAGGATAAGTCGGATCACGGACAGTTTCGCCCTCGGCCGGGTGCGGAGAATGTGCCCCGGAGGTGCGAGATGGCAGAGAAGACCTATGCCGCGACGTTCGACCGGAGCACGGTGGCCTGGCGCCGGAGCAGCCGGAGTTACTCCGACAACTGTGTCGAGGTGGCCGACCTGCCCGACGGCGGCCGGGCGGTCCGCGACTCGAAGAACCCGGACGGGCCGATTCTGTTCTTCACCCCGTCCGAGTGGGCGGCGTTCGTCGGCGGCGCCAAGGACGGTGAATTCGACAACTGA
The DNA here is from genome assembly GCF_016862095.1 of Actinoplanes cyaneus. GTDB lineage: Bacteria > Actinomycetota > Actinomycetes > Mycobacteriales > Micromonosporaceae > Actinoplanes > Actinoplanes cyaneus. The sequence continues at coordinate 156,390 of NZ_BOMH01000018.1, read as the reverse complement.
TTGGCACCGTGCGGTCTGGCGCCCGCGTCCCCGTGGTGTTACGCAGAGGCATGGACGTTGGACCGGCTGCAGGGCTACGGCCCCGGATGCACTTCACCCCGCGCGACGGCCGGGTCGGCGACCTCTTCGGGGTGCTCCGGGTGGACGGGCGATACCAGCTGTTCTACGAGCACCGGACCACTGACGAGCGGGCCGCGGGCTGGGGCTCCGCCGTCTCGGACGACCTGGTGATCTGGCGGGAGCGCGGGACCTCGGCGGCGCCGGGCGCGCCGGGTGACCCGCGGTGCGGCTCGGTCGTGGACGGGCCGGCCGGGCCGGTCATGTTCCACTCCCGGGCCGGCGAGGGCGTCTGGCGGGCCACCTCCGGTCCGGAACTGGACGGCTGGCGGGCCGAGCCGGCGCGACCGGTGCTCGGCGCCGACCCGGCGGGGTTCGCCGGCCTGCGGGACCCGTTCGTCTGGGCGGTCGACGGCGGCTGGCGGATGCTGGTCGTGGCGTCACCGGCCACGGGCGGGTCCGCGGTCCTGCAGTACCGGTCGGCCGACCTGCTCACCTGGGACCACGACGGCGTGCTGACCACCGGGGAGACCGCCGGGTGGCGATGCCCGCGGCTGTTCGAGCTGGACGGCGCGTGGGTGCTGTTCGTGGCGGGCGTGGCTCCGGCGTACGCCATCGGCTCCTATGACGGTCTTGATTTCGTCCCCCGGGTCTGGGGAGTGTTCGAGCACGGCAGTCTCGGCCCGGTCACGCCGTTCCTGGACGCGGCCGGCCGGCGCTGCTTCGTGGCGCGGGTCAGCGAGTCGTCGTGCAGCGTGCCGTGGATCCTGACGCTGCGCGACGAGCGGCTGATCGCCACCCCGCACCCGCACCTGGACAAGTTCCTGGTCAACGGCGTCGCCGGGCTGACCGCCTCGGACGGGACGGTGCGGGACCACGGCGACGTGATCCTGCGGATGCCGGCCGGCGGCGAGACCACGGTGCTGGCCGACGCCGACCTCGTCGAGGTCACCGTGGAGGGGGTCAGCGGGCTCGGCGCGGCGCGGCGGGTGTTCCCCGGTGACCCCGGCGCGCACATCGCTAGGCTCGCGGAATGAGTGATCTGGACCGGTTCGTCAGCGCCCAGGACGGGGTGTTTGAGCGGGCGCTCGCCGAGCTGGCCGCGGGCAGCAAACGCTCGCACTGGATGTGGTTCGTGTTCCCGCAGGTGGCGGGGCTGGGGTCGAGTCCGACGGCGCAGACCTACGCCATCCGGGACCTGGCCGAGGCACGCGACTACCTGGCGCATCCGGTGCTCGGGCCGCGGCTGGTCGAGTGCGCGCGGACGCTGCTCGGGGTCGAGGGGCGGACGGCGGCACAGATCTTCGGGTATCCGGACGATCTGAAGCTGCGCTCGTCGATGACGCTGTTCGCCGAGGCGGCGGCCGAACCCGGCGTGTTCCGGCAGGTGCTGGAGCGGTACTACGACGGGCCGGATCCCCGTACGCGGGAGATCCTGGGGGTTTCCGGTCCGGGGTAGTGCTGGCCCTACCTCGAAGACTCACGTGAGCGGTAGTGAGAAGGCGCGGCGGATCGGCCAGGCTCTTCGGCATGGAACCTCTGCTCGACCTGCGTGGGGTCCGTCGCCGGCACGGCCGGGGCGCCGCGGCGGTCACCGCCCTCGACGCGCTCACCCTTGGCTTCGGGGCGGGCACGTTCACCGCCGTGATGGGCCCGTCCGGCTCCGGCAAGAGCACGCTGCTGCAGTGCGCCGCCGGCCTGGACAAACCGGATGCCGGCACGATCACGCTGGACGGTGTCGAGCTGACCACCCTCTCCGAGACCGAGCTGACTCTGCTCCGGAGGGACCGGATCGGCTTCGTGTTCCAGTCCTTCAACCTGCTGCCGTCGCTGACCGCGGAACAGAACGTCGCGCTCCCGCTGCGCCTCGGCGGCCGCCGGCCGGGCCGCCGCCAGGTGCGCGACATGCTCGCCGCCGTCGGCCTCGCCGAGCGCGGCGGCCACCGCCCCGCCCAGCTCTCCGGCGGGCAGCAGCAGCGCATCGCGATCGCGCGGGCGCTGATCACCCGGCCCGCGGTGCTCTTCGCGGACGAGCCGACCGGCGCCCTCGACTCGTCGACCGGGCGCGGCGTGCTCGACCTGATGCGCGACATGGTCGACCGGCACGGCCAGACCATCGTGATGGTCACCCACGACCCGGTCGCCGCCTCCCGCGCCGACCGGGTGGTCTTCCTGGTCGACGGCCGGGTCGCCGCCGACCACCCGGCGATGCCCGCGCCCGCCGTCGCCGACCTGATGACCGGCCTCGAGTCCGCTCCGGCGGTGCGCTGATGCTGGGCCTGGCCGTGCAGACGCTGCGGGCCCGGTGGGCCGGCCTCGCCGGGGTGCTCGTGGCGCTCGCGCTCGGCGTCTGCCTGCTCACCGTGACCGGGCTGGCGATCGCCGCGACGATCGGCCGCCATCGCGCCCCGGTGTGGTTCTCCGGCGCGGCGCTGGTCGCCGTCCCGCCGGACACCGTCACCGTGCGGTTCGGGTCGGGCGACGGGGCGTTCGACGCCACCAACACCGCCGGTGAGCGGCCGCCGATCCCCGCGGAGGCCGTGACGCGGTTGTCCGCGCTGCCGGGCGCGGTGGTGGACCGGCGGATCCCCGTGATGATCGGGGACAGCCCGGCCGACGTGCACCCGTGGGCGAGCACCACGCTGCATCCGGCCTCGCTGACAGCCGGGCGCCCGCCCGCGGCGGAGGGCGAGGCGGTGGTCACCGTCGCTTCCGGGCAGCAGGTCGGTGACCTCCTGGAGGTCCGGACTGCTGGGGCCACCGCCACCTGGAAGGTCACCGGCGTGGTGACCGGGCCGGCCGCCGTCTACGTGACCGACGCCTCGGCTGTCGCGCTCGCCGGGGGTCGCGTGGACGCGGTGGCGTTCCGGGACGGCGGGGCGGCCGAGGCCGTACGGCGGAGTGGTCTCGAATCGCTGACCGGTGACCGTCGTGCCCTGGCCGAGCCGGACCCCGACCGTGACGCGCTGACCGACACGATCGCGCTGCTCGGGACGTTCTCCGGGCTCGCCGTCCTGGTGTCGATCTTCGTGGTGGCGGGGACGTTCGCGTTCGCGGTCAGCCAGCGGCGGCGGGAGATGGCGCTGCTGCGGGCCGCCGGCGCGACACCCCGGCAGGTGCGGCGGCTGGTGCTCGGCGAGGCGGCTATCGTGGCCGTGGTCGCCGCGGCCGCCGGGAGCGCCCTCGGGATCGTGGCCGCGCCGTGGTGCGGGGGCTGGCTCATCGGCCACGGGCTCGCGCCGGCCGGCTTCGACGTCGCGTTCAACGGGTGGGCGGTGCTGTGCTCGGCCGGTGCGGGCCTGGTCATCGCCATGATCGGCACGTGGGCGGCGGCGCGGCGGGCCGGGAAGGTGCGCCCCATCGAGGCGCTGCGCGAGGCGGCCCTCGACCGGCGGGTGATGACCGTCCCGCGGTGGATCTTCGGGCTGCTCCTCACCGGCGGCGCGATCGCGACGGTGGCCGCCGGCGGGTCCGTTGCCGGGGAGGACGGGATCGCGCTGACGTTCTTCTCGTCCTACCTGGCGCTGATCGCTGTCGTCCTCTTCGCGCCCCTGCTCGCGCCGCTGCTGATCCGGGCGCTGACCGGCCCGATCCCCGGGGTGACGGTGCAGATCGCCCGGAGCAACGCGCTGACCGCCGTTCGCCGCACCGCGTCGACGGTCGCACCGGTGCTCCTCACGGTCGGGCTGGCCGCGACCCTCCTGTCCGCGACCACGACCGCCCAGCGGGCCGAGCAGTCCGCCGCACGCACCCGCATCACCGCGTCGTCGCTGGTCAGCGCCATCGACCCGGTCGGGGTGCCGGTCCCGGCGGTCGACACCCTGAGCCGCGTCCCCGGCGTGACCGCGGCCGTCCCGGTCCGCTCCAGGTCCGCGTTCATGCCGACCGGGGACAGCGTCGAGCTGATCACCGCGGAGTATGTCGGGGCCGGCATCGAGCAGGTCTGGCAGCTGCCACCTGAGGTCCGCGACCTGCGTACCCCGGGAACGGTCGTGATCAGCGCCGACCTGGCCCGCGCCCGCAACTGGCACGTCGGCGACGAGATCCAGCTGTGGCAGGCCGACACGACACCGCTGCGTCCCCGCGTCGTCGCCGTCCTCCCGCCCGCCCTGGACCTCGGCCTCACCGTGCTCCTGCCCTATCCGTCCGCCGCTTCGCCGGCCGGCCCCTCAGCTGTCGGCGCCGATGCCGTCTACCTGGCCGGAGCCGGCGATCCGGGACTGATCGCGGCCGCCGCAGGCCCGGCGGGTCAGGTCGCGACCCCGGACGCGTACTTCGCCGGCCAAGCCGCCGAGGCCAACCGGATGAACAACCTCGCCATGGTGGCGCTGCTCGGCCTGACCCTGCTCTACACCGCCATCGCCATCGCGAACACCCTGGTCATGTCGACGGCGGACCGCGCCCGCGACATCGCCGTCCTGCGCCTCGGCGGCGCCACCCCACGCCAGGTCCTGACGGTGATCGCCGCCGAGACCGGCACGGTGGTCACGCTCGGCGTCCTGCTCGCCGCCGCGGTCACCGCCGCCATGCTCGCGGGGCTCCGCTCCCGGCTGGCCGAGCTGGTCACCACCGCGGAGATCGCCGCGCCGTGGGCGGTGATCGCCGCGGTCACCGGGGTCTGCGTGCTGGTCGCCTTCGCGGCGAGCCTGATCCCGGCCGCGCTGCTCCTCCGGACCCCGCCCACGGCGCTGGCCGCCCTCCGCGAGTGACGCGCTGGCCGCTCCGCGAGTAACGCGCCGGCCGCCCTTCGCGAGCGAGTAGCCGGTGGTTGTCGTGGCCAGGCGCCCGGATCCGTGGGCCGGGGCTCGCGCGGTCGTGGACCGGAGTTCCGCTGTGGCGCGTACTGCTCGGTCGTGCTCGCCCACCACCGGGCGCTCGCGGGCCCGCGACGCGACTTGTGGGCTCAGCCGCATCGGTCCGCTCGGTCGCGCTCGGTGTGAAGGCGGCCACGGCGGTGGGGCGGTGGGGGCGGATAGGGTCGGCGCCATGCCGGATGCCGTTGATCGTTCCTTCGAGGCCGTGCTGTTCGACTGCGACGGGGTGCTCGTCGACTCGGAGCGGATCACGAACTCAGTCCTCCGCACGATGCTGCACGAGCTCGGGTGGGCGGTCAGCGAGGCGGACTGCTTCCGGCTGTTCGTCGGGCGGGCGCTGGTGGACGAGGTCGGCGTCATCACCGCCCACACCGGGTTCACGGTCACCGGCGAATGGATCGCCGAGTTCCGCCGGCGACGCAACGATGCCCTGGTCGCCGGGCTGGAGGCGATCCCGGGCGCGGTGGCCGCGGCCCACGAGATCTCCCGGCTCTTCCGCGGCAACGTGGCCTGCGCCAGCGGCGCCGACCGCCCGAAGATCGAGCTGCAACTCCGCAAGGTCGGCCTCGACCAGGTCTTCGCCGGCAAGATCTTCAGTGGCATGGAGATGCCCCGCAGCAAGCCCGCCCCGGACGTCTACCTCGCCGCCGCGGCCGCGCTGGGCGTCGACCCGTCCCGCGCCGCGGTCGTCGAGGACACCGCCACCGGAGTCCGTGCGGGGGTGGCGGCCGGCGCGGTGGTCTTCGGCTTCTGCCCGCCGGACAGCCCGGCTCACCAGGCTCCTCAGGTGCTCCTGGACGCCGGGGCCACCCACATCTTCACCGCGATGGCCGACCTGCCGGCGCTGCTGACCGCCCGCCCGGCATCCCGGCTCAGCCCCTCCAGCCGCTGACCGGCTCGCGGCTGGTGAGGGTGAGCCGGCCGCTGACGGGTCCGCGACTCTTCTTGGGGCGGGGAGCCCTCGGCGCGGTGACTGATCGCCGGCTGGTGCGGAGGGCGGGCTGAGCTTGCGGCGGGGTGCCGGTTCGTCGGCTGGTGCCGGCAGCAGGTTGGGCCCGGCGCGGGCGGAGTCGGTGGACCATGGCGGTGCCCGGAGGTCGGCCGCTGCGAGGCCGGGTGGGCGGCCGGGGCCGGTGGCGATGGGCGTACCCTGCCCGTATGCCCGAATCGCGTACGGTGCGCATCGGCACCCGGAACTCCCCGATGGCCCTCGCCCAGGTCGACCGGGTCAAGGCGATGCTGGCCGCCGGCCACCCCGGGGTGCGGGCCGAGGTGCTGTCGATGACGACCAGCGGCGACCGCTGGCAGGGGAGCCTGTCCGCGCTCGGCGGCAAGGGGGCGTTCACCAAGGAGGTCGACGCCGCTCTGCTCGCCGGGGAGGTGGACCTGGTCGTCCACTGCGTGAAGGACGTCCCGGGGGATCGGCCCGCGCCGGCCGGCACGGTGATGGCCGGGTACCTGGCCCGCGACGACGTCCGCGACGCGTGGCTGCATCCGGCCGGCGTCCCGATCGATCAGGTGCCGCCGGGCACGGTGGTCGGCACGTCAGCGGTCCGTCGCATCGCGCAGATCGGCCTGCACTGGCCGCATCTGAACGTCAAGCCGATCCGCGGGAACGCGAACCGCCGCCTGGCGAAACTCGACGCGGGGGAGTATGACGCGCTGCTGCTGGCCGTGTCGGGCCTGGACCGGATCGGGGAGGCCGATCGGATCACCCACCCGCTGGACGTCGACACGATGGTCCCGGCGGTCGGCGCGGGCACGCTGGTGTTGCAGTGCCGTGAGGACGATGTCGCGGTCCGGGAGCTGGCGGCGAGCCTCGGCGACGCGCGGGCGTGGGCGGAGACCACCGCGGAACGCACGATGTTGCACATCCTGCAGGGTTCCTGTCATTCCCCGATCGCGGCGCTGGCCCGCACGGAGCCGGACGGCCGGATCGGGCTGCGGGCCCGGGTGATCTCGCCGGACGGCAAGACGGTCGCCGACGCGCACGAGTGGGAAAGAGATCCGGTCCTTCTGGGTACGGCGGTGGCGGTCTCGCTGATGCGCCAGGGTGCCCGCGAGATCCTCGCCGAGGCGGAGCGCGCAAGTTCGACGGCCTGAGAAGTCGGCCCGGAGCAGGTCGTCCGAAGTGAGCGGCCTGCCGAAGACGCTTGATGCCGCCCGCAGCCGATCTGACGAGACGCTTGGAAAGCCGGCCTGACGGAGACGTCAGCTGAAGCGGACCGTGGCGAGCGCCGCCGTGATCAGCAGCCCGAGCCCGTTCGTGGCCCAGTGCAGTGCGGCAGCCGCCAGCAGACTGCCCGATCGGCGGCGCAGCTCGCAGAGCAGCAGCCCGGCCACCGCCGTGAAGGCGACAGCGCCGAGGATGGCGAGCACGCGACCGGTCGCCCCGACCCCGAGCGTCGCGCCGACCGCCTGGTTGACCTGCGCCAGCCGCAGGGACGGCAGCACGTGCCAGAGGCCGAAGAGGACCGACGAGGTGATGCTGGCCCACGTCGCGCCCCGGTACCGATGGACCAGGCCGAGCAGCACACCCCGGAAGGCGACCTCTTCGAGCAGCACCGTGCCGAGCGGGACGATCACGAACGCGGTGAGCAGCGCGGCGCCGGGATGCAGGTGGTAGCGCACGTCGTGGAAGGCGACCCGGGTCGCCGGGACGGCCGCGCCGATCGTGTAGATCACGGCGACGACGCCGACGGCGCCCACGGCGTAGCGAAGGCCGGGGACCAGCGTGCGCCGGGACATGCCGAGGTCGTGCCAGGACAGTCCGGCGCGGCGGGCGATCAGCACCAGGGCCAGCGCGACGATCGGCCCGGCGACCAGGCCGGTGTGGTGCGGCCCGAACTTGTCGGCCACGTTGACGGCAGCGAGGATCGCGACCACGGCCCCGAAGATCACCGCCAGTCGCCGGCGCGACGGATGACCCGGCCGGGCGGCGTCACCGGCGGCCTGCGGGGCGGCGGCATCGAGCAACGGGGTGGCCGCAGCGGCGTGCGTGGTGGCGGTGACGAACCGCGGGGTGGCGGTAACGGACTGCGGGGTGGCGGGGGCCGGGGACGAGGTGTGGGAGGAGTGCTCTGGCATGGCGCGGCGAAGGCTACTCGCACGGGATGCGCCCGGCCAAAGACGACCTTGCCCGATCGGATTACCGCGGGGCGGGCGGCTCACGCCGTACGCGCGAAGGGTTTCGAGTCGCGACGTCCATGACGGCAGTCAGCCAGCATAATGCTGACATATCCGGATACGGGAGACGCTGATGCTGCGAATGCCCCGCCGCCGCCTCCTCACTCTCGGCGGAGCGGCACTGATCGGGACACTGCCGGCGCCGAGAATCGCCGACCCGTTCACCCTGGGCGTCGCGTCCGGCGACCCGCTGCCCGACGGCGTGCTGCTCTGGACGCGGCTCGCGCCGGAACCCCTCCACCCCGCGGGCGGCCTGCCACCGGTGGGATATCCGGTGGAATGGCAGGTCTCGGAGGACGAGCGATTCACGAGAGTGATCCGTGAGGGCACGGCGACAGCATTTCCCGCGTACGGCCATTCGGTGCACGTCGACGTCCGGGGATTGCGACCCGGCCGGCAGTATTACTACCGGTTCCGCAGTCAGGGACACCTGAGCCCGGTCGGGCGGACCCGGACCGCTCCTGCCAAGGCCGCCGCACCCCGGTCGCTGCGTTTCGCGGTCGCCTCCTGCCAGGCGTACACCGACGGTTATTACGACGCGTGGCGGCACCTGGCGGCCGAGGAGCTCGACGTCGTGTTCTTTCTCGGCGACTACATCTACGAGGGCGCGATCAACAGCGTCGGCGGCAACCGGATGGATTCCACGCTGGGACTGCCGGACACCTTCGAACTCGAGACGGACACCCTCGACCTGTATCGGATGCGGTACGCGCTTTACCGTACCGACCCGGACCTGCAGGCCGCCCACGCCGCCCTTCCGTGGATTCTGACCTGGGACGACCACGAGGTCCAGGACAACTATGCGAACGACGCCTCGCGATTCACGACCGTTCCGGCAAAGGATTTCCTGGTACGGCGGGCGAACGCCTATCGCGCCTATTGGGAGAACCAGCCCCTGCGATGGCCGCGGCAGCCGGCCGGCCCGGACATGTCGCTCTATCGGCGGTTCCGGTTCGGGGACCTCGCGCACGCCTATGTGCTCGACACCCGGCAGTATCGCGGCGACCAGGCGTGCGGGGACAATCTGCGAGCCGGATGCGACGACCGGGACGACCCGCCCCGGACGCTTCTCGGCGTGCAGCAAAGGGATTGGCTGCTCGACAGGATCGGGCGCTCGCCGGCGCGGTGGAACATTTTGGCGCAGCAGATCATGATGGCGGAATGCCGGTACGGCGGAACCGCGGGCCGCCTCGACATGGACAAGTGGGACGGCTATGCGGCCGATCGGCGGCGCATTCTGGAAACCGCCGCGCACACGCCAGGAACCGTGGTGATCTCCGGCGACATCCACAACAATTACGCGGCCGACCTGCGGGTGGATTTCGCGCGCCCGGAGACGGCCGCGGTGGCGGTGGAACTGGTCGGCACGTCGATCACCAGCGGCGGGGACGGCAGCGACACCACGGCTCAGCTCGACACGCAGCGAACCTACAACCCGCACCTGCGGCTGGCCAACGGGCAGCGCGGCTACGTGCGGTGCGAGCTGGGGCGGGACACGATGCGGGCAGACTACCGGGTGATGTCCGAGGTGACCCGGCGCGGCGGGACGATCTCCACGCGGGCGTCGTTCGTGTCGGAGCGGGTACGTCCCGGGCTGGTGACGGCGTGATCCGGCTGGCGGCCCTGCTACTGACGGTGCCGAGCGGGCTGACAGTGCCGGGCGGGCTGACAGTGCCGGGCGGGCCGACGGTTCCGGGCGGGCTTGCGGCGACGAGTGGCCCGGCGTCGACGGGCGGGCTGACGGTCGAGCCGGGGACGCTGCCGATCATGACGGGGCAGTGCAACGGGCGGGACCTGACGGTGCGGCTCACCAACGACGGGACGGAGCCGATCTACGCCGACGCGGCGCTCGCCGCCCCGGTCGCGCTGCACCTGCCCCGGAGCGTGATCTCCAGCTGGCTGCCGCCCGGATACACGACGAGCGTGCCGGTCGCGGTCAGCGCCGCCACCGGAACCGGCCCGGGCACCTATCACGTGCAGGTGACCAGCGGAAAGCGCGTGGTGGACGTGCCGGTCGAGGTCACCGCGCCACCCGCGGACGCCGGCCTGACGACGCTCGCCTCCCGGGTCACCGCCTCCTCGGCGCGCGCGACCGGGCCGGCCTGCGCCGCGATCGACGGTCGCGCCGACACGATGTGGAACGACACCACCGGCAAGCGGTGGCCGGACTGGTGGCAACTCGACTGGCCCACGTCACACCAGGTCGGCAGCGTGGCGGTGACCACGACGGCGGAGTGGGGCCTGCGGGACTGGGACGTGCTGGTCGCGGTTGCCGGCGGCTGGGCGACGGTGGCGTCCGTACGCGGGAACGTCGCTGTTTCCCGGGTGTCCCGCTTCGCGCCCCGGCGAACCGGCGCCGTGCGGATCGTCACGCTCGCCGGTAATGCCGTGAACGACCAGTCCCGCCTCGTCGAGGTTGTCGTAGGGGATCGTTAGTCTCACGGCATGGCTGACGCGGACGACGTACGCCGGCTCGCGCTGGCACTGCCCGAGGTTGTCGAGATCGACAGCGACGGGTTCGACTTCCGGGTGGCGAACAAGGGGTTCGTCTGGTCCTATCCGGAGCGGCAGCCCGGGAAGCCGCGGGTCATCCGCACCGACATCGCGGTGCTCTACGTCGGCGACGAGGCGGAGAAACAGGCGCTGGTCCTCGGCGAGCCGGAGCTGTTCTTCACGACGCCCGGCTACGAGGGGTTCCCGCTGGTCATGCTGCACCTGCCGCGCGTCTCGGTGGCCCGCCTCACCGAGCTGATCACCGACGCCTGGCGCATGCGGGCGCCGGAGGAGATCGAGAGCTTGCTCGCGTGACCAGGCGGCCCCGGGCAACTCCGGCCGGGTGATCGGCGGCGGTAGGGTCGGGGCATGCGTGTTCCCACAGCAGTGATCACGGCCGGGTCGCTCATCGGCGGCTGGCAGATCGCCCGGCGGACCGGGATCCGGCCGCTCGGCGGTGTCGTCCTGGCAGCCGGGGGAGTGGCGGCGGGTCGTGAATGGGCCCGGCGGACGAGCCCGGCGGTGACCGGTGCGCTGGCCGCGACGTATGTCGGAGCCTTCGGTCTCTCGCATCCCCTGGCGAAGAAGATCGGTTCGTGGCCGGCGGTGCTCGTCGTCTCGGCCGTCACCGCGGCGGCCTCCTACCTGGTGGCCGACCGGAGGTCCTGATCGGCTCGTTCCGGCCTCGGTTCTTGTGGACAGTGACCGCGGCAGGGCCTGGGGGAGGGCCCTGCCGCGGAACCTGTCACTGGTAGACGTGCACGTAGTCGACCAGCATCCGGCTGGGGAACGGCGTGCTGGCGTCGATCGGGCCGGGGAAGTCACCGCCGACCGCGAGGTTGAGGATGAGGTAGAACGGGTGGTCGTAGATCCACGGCCCGCGGGTGTTCTCCACGGTGTCCTTGACCGCGTTGAAGACGAGCGTGTTGTCGAGGTAGAACCGCATCCCCTTGCTGTCCCACTCGACCGCGTAGACGTGGTAGTCCTGCGAGAGGTCCACCGCCGAGGTGTACTTCTGGCCGTAACCGCCGGCCCCGTTGTACGCCGGCGCGTGCAGCGTCGTGTACAGCTCGTTGGTGTTGCGGCCGAGGATCTCCATGATGTCGATCTCCCCGTTGTACGGCCACGGCCGTCCCTGCAGGAAGTCGGAGCCCATCATCCAGAACGCCGGCCACAGGCCGTTGCCCTTGGGCACCTTGATCCGGGCCTCGACGCGACCGTACTGGACGCTGAACTTGTTGCTGGTGTTCATCCGGGCCGAGGTGTACTGGCGGCCCTCGTAGTCCTGCTTGCGAGCCTCGAGGACGAGCTGGCCGGCGCCGTTCATCGACGCGTTCTCGCTGTTCGGCGTGTAGTACTGGACCTCGCCGTTCTGCGGGACGCCCGGGTCGTAGGTCCACTTCGCGGTGTCCGGCTTGGCTCCGGAGGCGCCGTTGAACTCGTCGGAGAAGACCAGGCGGCTCGCCGGGAACACCGGGTCGGCCGGCTTCGCGGGCGGGGTGACCGGGTTGCCGCCGGTGCCGTACACGCTGAACTCCCACAGTGAGTAGCCGTAGGCGCCGCTGCGGGCCGTGCCGTACATCCGCACGTAGCGTCCGGAGCCGGTGGCGTTGATGACGTCCTTGAGCCCGTCACCGGTGGTCGTCGAGTAGATCGACGTCCAGTTCGTGGCGTCGTTCGACACCTGGAGCTGGTAACTCCTCGCGTACGCCGGGTCCCACTGCAGCACCACCTGGGTGACGTTCGCGGTGGCGCCCAGGTCGACGTAGATCCAGCCCGGGTCGACCCAGCCGGTGGTGGAACTGGTGGCCCAGCGGCTCGCCGGGTCGTTGTCGAACGCCTTGTCGGCCGTGCACGGGTTGCAGTTCACGTCGTTCTGCTCGGACGAGGCGCGCGCCGGTTTCGCGTACGAGAGCAGGGTGTTGGTGGGGTTGGTGACGACGCTGCCGGAGAACACCTGGAACTCCCAGAACGAGTATCCGTAGGCTTCCAGAGCGCGTTGAGTGAGGTTGACCCGGACGTAGCGCGTGGTGCCGGAGACGGCGATGCTCTGCTGGCCGCCCGTGCCCGTGCTGGTCGCGTAGGCCTGTGTGTAGTTGGTGCCGTCGGCCGAGAACTGAATCGTGAACGCCTTCGCGTAGGCGCCCTCCCAGTTGATCGCGATCCGGCTGACCGAGGTCGCGGCGCCGAGGTCGACCTGGAACCACCCCGTGGCCGTGAAGGCGCTGGACCAGCGGGTTCCGTTGTCGCCGTCGACTGCGGCGCCGGCCGGGGTGCCGGCCCATTCGGAGGACGACGCGGTGACGGGCTTGTTCTGCGACACGAGCGTCTCGGCGGCGTTCGCGCCGGTCGGCACCGTGAAGAGGGAGCCGAGCAGGATGGCCGCGAACAGCCAGCCTCGTCGGCGTCTTGGGGCAGGGGTCATCGACATGGGGACTCCTGGAGGATGTGTCGAAGTCGTTTCCAGCTGGGGAACAACCTGTGAAAACGCTCTCTTGCCGGACACTGTGTCGCCGCCGTCAACCGGTGTCAATGGGTGCCGGAACCGGTTCCGACACCGGTTTCGTCATTGACGCAGGTCAGCGCCGACTTGGTCGCACGGTTCCGAAACTGTTGTGTACATGAGTACGCATCATGTGTACGGTCGTACGCATGAGTGGTGAGCGAAGGCCCCGGCGGCACGACCCCGGGCGGCGTGACCGGCTGATCGACGCGGCCCTGCACGTCATCGCGGAGCGTGGCGTCGCCGCGACCACGCACCGTGAGATCGCCCGCGCCGCCGACGTGCCGCTCGGGTCGATGACCTACCACTTCGCATCGCTGGACGAGGTGCTCGCCGAGGCGTTCACCAGGCACGCCAACGCCGCCGCCGACATCTTCGACGAGCGGCTCGGCGCGGCCACCGACCGGGCGAGCGCCGTCGAGGCGGTCGTCACGCTCATCCGCGACGACCTGATCGGGTCGCCGAACGAGCTGGTCATGGCCGTCGAGCTGTATGTCGCCGCGGCCCGCAACCCGGCACTGCGGGCGGTCACCCAGGCCTGGATGCAGCGCAGCCGCGACGCGCTGCAACGCCACTTCGACCCGACCACGGCGCGTGAGCTCGACGCGCTCATCGAGGGCCTGGTGCTACACAGCGTCCTCTCCACCGACCCCATGACCCCGGACCAGATCCGGCACGCCGTCGAGCGTTTCCTTCGCTGACCTCGGAGATCGTTGTGTCCAGCTCTGTCATGGCCAGGCCGGCCCGGGACGCCCGTCGCGCCCGAGCCGCCGTCGCCGCCCTGTTCCTCACCAATGGGGCCGTGTTCTTCAACGTCGTCCCCCGATACCCGCAGATCAAAGCCGACCTCGGGCTGAGCAACGCGCTGCTCGGCACGTCGCTCGCCGCGTTCCCGGTCGGGGCGCTGCTCGCCGGGCTGCTCGCCGGCGCGGCCATCCGCAGGTGGGGATCGGCGCGCGTGGCGTCGGCCGGCATCGTGCTGACCGCCGTCGCGACGCTCGGGATCCCGTTCGCGCCGCACTGGCTCGTGCTCGCGGCAGTGCTCTTCGTGGTCGGCGCCCTCGACTCGATCGTCGACGTCGCGCAGAACGCGCACGGCCTGCGCGTCCAGCGGTTGTACGGCCGCTCGATCGTCAACTCGCTGCACGGCGTCTGGAGCGTCGGCGCCGTGCTGGGCGGGTTGATGGGCTCCGCCGCGGCCGGGCTCGACCTGCCGCTCGCCGTGCACCTGGCGATCTCGGCGACGCTGTTCAGCGTGGTCGCGCTGGTCTCCTACCGCTTCCTGCTCCCCGGCGGGGAAGACGCCGAACGCGCCGCCGATCCGCTTCCTTGCGGGGAGGACGCGGAACGCGCTGCCGATCCGCTTCCCGGCGGGGAGGACGCCGGCCGCGCCGCCGATCCCGAACCGGCGCCTGCTCCGGCCGCCGGGACTGCTGTCGCCGCCGGGTGGCGGTCGTTCCGGGGGCCCGCCGTCCGGATGCTCGTCGTCCTCGGCATCCTCGCGGCCTGCGGCGCGCTGGTCGAGGACGCCGGAGCGTCCTGGGGCGCGCTCTACCTCACCGACCTGCACGCCACCGCCGCCACCGCCGGTCTCGCCGTGGTGGCCCTCCAGGTCGCCATGACGCTGGGCCGGCTGAGCGGTGACCGGGTCGTCGACCGCTTCGGCCAGCGCACTGTCGTCCGAGCGGGCGGCGTGGTCGCCGCGATCGGGATGGGAGCGGCGCTGGCGTTCCCGTCCGTGCCCGCCGCGCTGGCCGGTTTCGCGCTGGCCGGTCTCGGCGTGGCCACGCTGGTCCCGGCCGCGATGCACACCGCCGACGAGTTGCCCGGGCTGCCGCGCGGCACCGGCCTGACCATCGTGAGCTGGCTGCTCCGGGGTGGTTCCCTGCTCTCCCCGCCGATCGTCGGGCTCCTCGCCGACCGGACCAGCCTGCGCGTGGGCCTGCTGACCGTGGTCGCGGCCGGCCTGATCACCGCCGTCCTGGCCAGGGTCCTCGCCAACCACAACCGCTGACCACCCTCCTCGGCCGGCGAGCCGCACGGCGATCCGAAGTGCCGACGGCGTCGCGCGAGGTCGGCGACCCGTGGGTTCTGCCGCGACTCGCGATCCGGGCTGGTGCACACGGTTCTCTCGAGCGCGCGGGAGAGCCGTGAGTACCAGCCGCCGGGGGTGGGCTGGTGCTGGGGGTTGTCGCGGGGCGGTTGGGCAGCCGTGAGTGCCAGCCGCCGGGGGTGGGCTGGTGCTGGGGGCTGTTGCGGGGCGGTTGGGCAGCCGTGAGTGCCAGCCGCGGGGGGTGGGCTGGTGCTGGGGGCTGTTGCGGGGCCGTGAGGCAGCCGTGAGTGCCAGCCGGCTGATCGTGGAGACGGCTCGCGTGGGCGGGGCGGGGTTGTGATCTTTGTTGCCGGAGGTGTGGCTGCCGCGGCCGTCCCCGTTACTGCAATGATTGTTTAATGATCGCCTTCGAGCTTGCGGTTCAGGACGCGCACGGCCTCTCCATCGCCACCCGATGCGGGGTGGATCGGGTGGAGTTGTGCTCGGCGCTGGCGCTCGGCGGCGTCACCCCGTCGTTCGGCCTGATCGAGGCGGCCGTCTCGATGCCGAGCGCGCGGCCCGCGCACGTGCTGGTCAGGCCGCGGACCGGCGACTTCGACTACTCCGCGGCGGAGACCGCTGTCATCGTCCGGGACGTCCGGCACGCCGTGGCCGAGGGCGCCGCCGGTGTCGTGATCGGTGGCGTTCGCGACGGACGGATCGACGAGGCTCTGGTGGAGCGTGTCGTCGAGGCCGCGGCCGGTGCGGACGTCACGTTCCACCGGGCGTTCGACCTGCTGCCCGACCCGGAGAAGGCGATCGAGGCGCTGCACGGGCTCGGGGTGCGGCGGGTCCTGACCGCGGGTGGGACGACCACCGTGGGTGACGGCCTGCCGGCCCTGTCCCGCCTGGTCACGGCGGCCGCCGGCCGGGTGGAGGTCATGGCTGGTGGCGGGGTGCGCACCGAACTGATCGAGTCACTCGTCCGGCTCGGGGTGCAGGCCGTGCACGCCTCCGCGAAGCACACCGTTCCCGACGCCGCCGCCTTGACGCTCGGCACCGCAGCCCCGAGCTCCACGGGCCGCGAGACCACCGACGAGCGCGAGGTGGATCGGATGCTGGCCGCCTTGCGGACCGCCGGCGCCCGCCCCTGACCGCGAGCCTCGCGCCGACGGCTCGCGCTCGTCGGCGGCCCGCGGCCGGGGGCGGCCGGGGGCGGACGGGGTGAAGGGGACACCCGGCCCGGAGGTGCCGGGCTCGGGATGGACGTCACTCCGGAGGGGTTGAGGACCGCGGGGGGCTGTCATCCAGGGGACTGGTCCGCCGCGAGGCTCGCGCCGGACCGCCCGTACCAGCGGAATGGTTTGTCAGGCGGCAGCGGCCTGGGGTTCCAGGGATTCCTGCCAGACCGCCCACCGGGTCTCCGGCCCGAGCGCCTTCGCGCGGTACATCGCCAGGTCGGCCCGGTGCACGATCTCGTCGTGGGTCAGCTCGCCCGGCGCGGAGACGGCCACGCCGATGCTCGCCGCGAGCGGGATGAGCCGGTTGCCGATCGCGACGGGGCCCATCGCCGCGGCGATCCGCCCGGCCACCTCGTAGGCCTGCTCCGGGTAATCAAGATCGGTCAGCACGACGGAGAACTCGTCTCCGCCCATCCGGCACGGCAGCCCGGGGGCGGGCACGCAGCGCTTGAGAACCTCGGCGAACTCGACCAGCACCAGGTCTCCCGACTTGTGGCCCAGGGTGTCGTTGACCTCTTTGAAGCCGTTCATGTCGATCACCAGGACCGCCGAGTGGCGGCCGGCCCGGGCGTTGCGGGCCAGGTTCCGGTACGACGTGGCCCGGAACCGCGCCCGGTTGGCAAGACCGGTCAGGCTGTCGGTGCCGGCCCGCTCGTCGCTCTCCCGCTGCACCAGCGTCTGGCGGAACAGGACGAGCGCGCTGAGCACGGTTGCGCCGATCGCCAGGCCGCCCCAGGGGTAGAGGGTGTCCTCCCGCAGGGCGGCGATCAGCATCAGCAGATGCGCCATGGCGACCGCCGCGAACGGCAGGCGACGGCTGCCGCGCAGATCGCCACGCGATGCGCGCCGACCGGCGGCGATGGCCCGGCACTGTTCGGCGGCGGCCGCCGCGAGCAGCGCGTCGGTGGTGATCCAGCAGACGAACTGCCAGGGTGAGTGCATCTCGATCCGGTCGTGCCCGCGCAGGTATCCGTGGACGCCGTCGCCGGCGAACAGGATCAGCGTCCCGGCCGCGAGCAGTCGCAGAGGACGCGTCGCGGACGGGTCGGAGCCGCGCAGCAGGGCGCGCGCCACGATGAACAGCAGGGCCAGGTCGACGAGCGGGTAGACGCCGGCGGCGACGACGACCGCGAGGGACAGGCCGTGCGCGTCGACGTAGGGGCCGAACGACACGTACCAGAGCAGCACGCCGCCGCCGGCGAGCACCGTTCCGGCGTCGAGCGCGGCCTTCAGCCGGTCCCGGCGGTTCATCGGGGCGAGCGGGAACCGCTGCAGCGCGACCAGCAGGGCGATCACGAACGCGACGTGCGTGACGTCGTCGGCGGCGGTGATCCCGGCCGCTTTCAGGCCGGCGACCAGCAGCGGGGAGGCGATCAGCACGGCGAGGCTGACGGTGACGGCCCGCCACGCCTGCCGCAACCGGGGCAGCAGCGCCGGCGCGCGGGACGCCCGGATCGCGGCGACCATGCCGATCACGCCGAAGACCACGCGGGCGCCCTCGGCGACCTGCTCGTACGGCGCGAGACCGGCACGCAGTGCCGCGGTGGAGAGCAGCAGCACCGCGACGTAGAGGAGGCCGAGCACGAGATGGATCGCCGGCACGCGCCTGTTCCAGATGTGCATGATCCCTCCTCCGCCGCGCTGACCTGCGTTTGATCGGTCGGCCCGGGGTCCACTTGAGGAACCGCGGAACCCTACGATCGGTGGATGCCTGTCCCACAGACGCACGACGAGGCCGTCGCGGCCGCCCACCGGCTCGCCGCGGAGCTCGCCCCCGGCGCGATCCAGCGTGACCGTGACGGCGCGACGGTGATCCCGTCCGAGGCGCTCGCCGCTCTCGACGCCTCCGGCCTTCTCGCCATCACGGTGCCGGCCGTCGACGGCGGCCCCGGTCTCGGCCCGCGCACGCTCGCCGAGGTCGCCCGGGTCGTCGCGGCCGCCGACCCGTCCATCGCCCAGGTCCCGCAGGCGCACTTCCTGCTGGTCGACGTGCTGGCCGTGCACGGTGGCCCGGAAACCCGCAAGCGCCTCTTCGGCGAGGTCCTGGCCGGCCGCCGGTTCGGCAACGCTCTCGCCGAACGCGGCGGACAACACGCCCAGGATTTGCGTACGAGGATCTCCGGCGGCCGGCTGAACGGCGTCAAGTACTACACGACCGGGGCCCTGACCAGCGCCTGGATCGCCGTGAGCGCCCTCGACGAGGACGGCCGGCTGGTGCTCGCGTTCGTGGCCCGGGACGCCCACGGCGTGTCCGTCGACAGCGACTGGGACGTGATCGGGCAGCGCGCCACGATCAGCGGCACCGCGACGTTCACCGACGTGCCGGTCGAGCCCGGGATGCGGATCGACTACGCGAGCGCGTACGAGCAGCCGCAGCAGCTCGGCGCCCGCGCGCAGCTCTACCACACCGCGATCGAGGTCGGCATCGCCGGCGCCGCGCTGGCCGACGCCCGGACCTACCTGCGGACGAAGGCCCGGCCATCGACCGAGGCGGTCCGGGCCGGTGCGTCGGCCGCCACCGACGATCCGCACGTGCGGCACCGGTACGGCCGGCTCGCCACCCGGGTGCGCGCGGCCGAGGCGCTGCTCGACTCCGCCGCCCGGACCCTCGAGGAGACGACCCTGACCCCGGTGGACGCCGACGCCGCGGCACGGGGCTCGCTGGCGGTGGCGGCCGCGAAGGCGTTCGGCAGCGAGGTGGCGGTCGAGGCCGGCTCGGAGCTGTTCCAGATGTGCGGGACCAGCTCGGCCGCCGCGAAGTACGACCTGGACCGGCACTGGCGCAACGCGCGCACGCACAGCGTGCACGACCCCTACGACTGGAAGTACCACCACATCGCGGCCTACGAGCTGGCCGGCGTCCTGCCCCCGAACCACGGCCAGCTCTGACCCGCCCGGAACCTGCACACGGCCGGCACCGTTCGCGCACAACCGGTTCCTAGGCTGATCCCATGATCGGCATGGGGCGGCGTCGCGAGGACCTGGTGGATCCGTGGTTCGTCGCCCAGGTGCGACGGCGGGCGCTGTTCACCGTGTCGCTGTGGTGGCTGGGCGGCGAGGCGTCAGCCGTGCTGCTCGGCGCCTCGCGGCCCGGCCCGGCCGACGACAACCCGCTCGCTTACGGCGAGCAGGACGTGCTCCTGGGGCTGGCCACCTGTCTCGGCCTGCCGGTGGCGCTCGCCGGCCTGGGCGTGAGCGCCGCGCTGGTCGTGGCGCGGGCGCCGGACGCCGACTCCGGCTGGCGGCTGGGCACGGCGGTCGCCTGGCCGGGGTTCGCCCTCTACGTCGTGCCCGTGGTGAGCTGGGCCGCTTATCGCCTGGCCACCTGACCGGCGCTGCGGTCAGGAGCCGGCGTCAGGAGCCGACGTGGCGGAAGGACGCGAACCACACGTCCGCGTTGTGCGAGAAGCCGAGCCGGCCGTAAAGCCGGATCGCGTCCTCGTTGTCGTGCACGGCGTGCAGGAACGGCAGCTCACCGCGGGCCAGGATGCCGGAGGCCACGGCGAGCGTCAGCCGGGCGCCGAGCCCCTGGCCGCGGAACTCCGGGTCGGTGCAGACCGCCGACACCTCGGTCCACCCCGGCATCCGGAACCGCTCGCCGGCCATCGAGATCAGCCGGCCGTCCTCGGCGCGGATGCCCAGGTAGCGGCCCAGGTCGAGGGTGCGCTTGCGGAACGGGCCGGGTTGCGCCCGGGCGACCAGCTCCAGCATCTCGGGCACATCGTGCTCGGTCAGCGGGACCGCTTCCGGGTCGTCGACCGCGGACATCGCGGTGCCGACCATCTGCACGCCCTTCATCCGGGACTCCTCGACCCAGCCGGCCGGCGGGCTGAGCGCCGGCCCGGTGAGCAGGGCGTGGTCGGTGAGGGTGGCGAGGTCGCGCCAGGCGGCCGGGTCGGACGGGTCGCTGACGGCGCAGAACGGGGCGATCTCGGGCAGGTATCGGGCGGCGTCTCCAGCGGCCTCGGCATAGCCGGCCTGCGGCCCGGAGAGGGCGGCCCACACGGGGTTGTTCAGCACCCCTGTGACCCTGCCCTCTACCGGCCGGTCGCGCCAGTCGATAACCGGCGATCCCACCCTGTTAGTGAGTGTTCGGTTACCGACAGCCGACAACATAACGGATTTCCCGTACGTAAGGTGGATCGTTGCGTGGTCGGCACGCTCAGCTCACGCGCTCAGTGCCGCCGGCACCGCCACCGTGGTCAGCGCCGGGATCTCCGCCGGCCACAGCGGCTTGGCGAAGTGGTAACCCTGTCCGTAGTGACAACCCATGGTGTCCAGCGCGATCCGCTGTCCCGCCTCCTCGATGCCCTCCGCCACCACGGCGAGATCCAGGTTCCCGGCCAGCGTGACGATCGCGTCCACGAGAGCGTGCTGCTGCCGGCTCGTCAGGATGTCGTCGATGAACGACTTGTCCAGCTTGAGCACGTCCACGGGCATCTGTCGCAGATAGCTGAGGGAGCTGTATCCCGTACCGAAATCGTCGATGGCGACCCGGACTCCAATGGCGCGCAAGGCGCGCAGGTCCTGGACCACCTTGTCGGCGTCCTTGAGGACCAGGCTCTCGGTGATCTCCAGCAGGAGCCACTCGGGCCGTGCCCCGGCCTCCGTCAGGGCCTCGCGGACCTGCTGGACGAAGTCCGCGGCGCGGAACTGCAGCGGTGACACGTTCACGCTGACGTAGCGCAGCGTGGTCTGCGGGTCCTCGGCCTTCCACACGGCGATCTGCCGCAGCGCCTCGCGCAGCACCCAGCTGCCGATGCCGACGATCGCGCCGTTCTCCTCGGCCGCCTCCACGAAGTGGAACGGGCCGAGCAGCCCGCGGGTCGGGTGCTGCCAGCGCACCAGCGCCTCGACGCCGGTGACCCGCTGGTCGGCGAGCTCGACGATCGGCTGGAACTGCAGCATGAACTGCTCGTCCTCGATCGCCTCGTGCAGCTGGGTGCGCAGCTCCAGGCGCTGCACCATGGAGTGCGCCAGGTCGCTCTGGTACCGCTGCCAGCCGCCCTTGCCCATGCCCTTGGCCAGGTAGAGCGCCAGGTCGGCGTGGCGCAGCAGCTCGGTGGCGTTGTCGGCGTCCCGGTTCAGGGCGACGCCGACGCTGACCTTGCCGCTGACCAGGTGCAGGCCGCCCTCGCCGTCGCGCACCTCCAGGGGCGCCGCGAGCTCCGCGACGATCCGGGCGGCGACCTCCTCGGTGGCGTCGGCGCTGTTGCTCTGCTCGATCAGGATGGCGAACTCGTCGCCGCCCATCCGGGCCGCGGTGCTGCCGGCCCCGATGATCGCGGAGATCCGGTGCGCCACGGCGAGCAGCAGCTGGTCGCCGACGGCGTGCCCGAGCGTGTCGTTGACCTCCTTGAAGTCGTCCAGGTCGACGAAGAGCACACCCAGCGTGGCGGCGTCCCGCTCGGCGACCATGAACGCCTGCTCCAGGCGGTTGCGGAACAGCACCCGGTTGGCCAGGCCGGTGAGCGAGTCGTGGAACGCCTGGTGGGTGAGGTCGTCCTCGAGGCGGCGCTGCTCGGTGACGTCACGCATGGTGACGACCAGCCCGGCAACCGACGGGTCGTCGCGCAGATCGCGCAGGTCGCACTCGACCAGCATGGTGCGGCGGCCGGCGCCCCGCGCGGTCAGCTCGACCCCGTCGAGCTCGCCCTGCGTGTGCCGGACCCGGGCCAGGGTGTCCCGGAGCGCGTCCTGACCCTCGGCGGCGATCAGCAGGGACATCGGGGTGTCCACCGCGATCGGGGCGCCGAACAGCTTGGTGGCGGACGGGCTGACGTACCGGACGGTGTCGTCGTCGCCCACGATCAGGATGACGTCGGCGGTGCTCTGGATCAGGGCGCGGAAGTACGCCTCGCTGGCCCGCTGGTTGACCTCCGCGGTCAGCGCGATCCGCTCGAGCACCACCGCGACCTGCGCGCACAGCGTCTGCAGCGACGGCCGGACGGTGTGCAGCACGTCCCCGGCGGCGCCCAGGACGATCTGGCCGTGCCGGTCGCCGCCGGGCAGCGGCTGGCTGGCGAACAGGGCGTCGGCGAACCCGCCGGCGTGGCTTCCCGGCGGCAGGTCCGCCGCGGAGCGCCAGTGCACGGTCACCTCCGCGGCGCCCGGCATCGCGGCGCTCAGGTCCAGGAAGTACGGGGTGCCGGGCGGCAGCAGACGCACGATGGCCCGCTCGACCGCCTCCTTGACCTCCTCCTCGGTGGTGGCGGAGAAGAGCAGCGTGCCGGCCTCGCGCAGCGCCCGCTCCCGGGCTCCGGCCTGCCGCTGCGCCACGGCCAGGTCCGAGACGCGGGCCAGCACCAGCACGAACATGATCGCCGCGGCGGCCGCTATCACCGGCGCGTCGACGATGCCGCCGCGCGCCACCTCGACGGGGTGGCCCTGCAGGTCCTCCAGGCACAGCACGGCGGGTGCGATCAGCGCGGCCGCGGTCAGCCAGATCAGCCGGTGCCGGCCGATGACCGGACGGGACCGCTCGCCGGGCTCGGTGAGCTCGCTCATCGCCGGCCGCAGCGCGGTGTAGCCCATCGCGGTGTAGAACACGATCCAGCCGAGGTCGACCGGGCCGCCGAGCGTCCAGTCGCTGCGCAGCTGGGACTGGCCGTAGAAGATGTCCGAGAGCAGCAGGCCGACCATGGCCACGCCGAGGCCGGAGAGCGCCTTCGGGCGGCGGCCGGTGGTGGCCACCATCCGCAGGATCATGGCGAGGACGAGCACGTCACCGAGCGGGTAGCCGATCGAGACGACCTTCTCCAGCAGCGAGAGGTCCTGCGCCCGGGTGAACGGCGCGATCCAGTAGACCCAGGCCACCAGCCCGAGCCCGACGGTCGGGACGAGGGCGTCCAGCAGCGCCGCCCGGTTGTCCCCGCTGCCCGACCGGGCCCTGATGAACAGCAGGAAAGCGGCGGTCAGCAGTGGGTAGAAGAGCAGGTAGAAAAGGTCGGCGAGGCCGGGGAACCCCGGTTCGCGCCCGAGAGCGAGGAGCAGGTTGTACCAACTGTCGCCGGTGGTGAAGAACGCCAGCGCGGCGCTGGTGAGATACCAGGGCAGGCGCTGGGCCGGCCGGTAGAGCCGCACTCCGACGAGGACCGCGACGGCCGACGAGTAGCCGAGCAGCGCCCACGTGTACAGGTGCGCGCCGGGGAAGGCGTAGTACAGCGCGATCTGCGCGAGCCACCAGGCACTGAACCCCACGCGAGCGGTCCGCGTCGTCATGCATACTCCGTTCGCGACGGTGGTTCCGACTATCGCGTTATCGGAGGTTCCGGGCCGGATCTGAGACCGGTCGCCGGAGTCGCACCCGGTTGGCAATCAATAGACGGACGTCATTTCTTAACCTTTGCGCCACGTATCGTGTCCGAATGCGTCGATGATCTTGGCGAGGATGCGTCGCATGTCCTTACGGCGTATCGGGATCGCTCTCGCGTCCCTCGCTCTCCTCGGCGCCGGCGTCACCGCCGCCGCCCCGCGGGCCCAGGCCGCCACCGGCGTCCCGGCCTTCGATCACATCGTCCTGGTGATGTTCGAGAACAAAGCGTCCTCGCAGATCACCGCGTCCTCGGCGTCCTACTTCACCTCCCTGGCGGCACAGGGCGCGAAGTTCACGCAGTCCTACGCGATCACCCACCCCAGCCAGCCCAACTACATCGCCCTGTTCTCCGGCTCGACCCAGGGCGTCACCAGCGACAGCTGCCCGAAGACGTTCACCACCGGCAACCTCGGCGCGCAGCTGATCGCGGCCGGCAAGACGTTCAAGGGTTACTCCGAGGCGATGCCGTCGGACGGCTACACGGGCTGCTCCAGCGGCACCTACCGGCGCAAGCACAACAGCTGGGTCGACTTCAGCACCGTGCCCGCCGCGAGCAACGTCCGGTACTCGACGTTCCCGGCGGACTACACCAAGCTCCCGACGGTCTCGTTCGTGACGCCGGACATGTGCAACGACATGCACGACTGCTCGATCGGCACCGGGAACACCTGGCTCAAGAACAACCTCGACGCGTACGCCCAGTGGGCCAAGACCCACAACAGCCTGCTCATCGTGACGTTCGACGAGGACAACTCGCTCTCGCTCAACCACATCTGGACCACGTTCGTCGGCGCGAACGTCAAGGCCGGCTCCTACTCGGAGAAGATCACGCACTACACCGTGCTGCGGACCATCGAAGCCGCGTACGGCCTGCCCGCCCTGGGCGGCGCCGCGAACGTCTCGCCGATCACCGACGTCTGGCAGTAACGCATGTATCTGGCCTCGGTGGAACGACCTGCCGCCGGGCGGGCCGACCGCACCACGCGCCTCGCCGGCACGGTCCTCGCCCTCGGCACGGTCAGCCTGATCACCGACGTGTCCAGCGAGATGGTCTCGGCGATCCTGCCGCTCTACCTGATCGCCGGGCTGGGGCTCAGCCCCGCCGTCTACGGGCTGGTCGACGGCCTCTACACCGGGGCCACCGCACTGCTGCGCCTGGTCGGCGGGTACGTCGCCGACCGGGCGCGGCGCCGCAAGACCGTCGCCGGGATCGGCTACGGACTCTCCGCGTTGATGAAGTTCGGCCTGCTCGCGGCCGGGACCTCGGTGCCGTGGATCTCCGCCGCGATCGTCGCCGACCGGGCCGGCAAGGGCCTGCGCACCGCGCCCCGCGACGCCCTGATCACCCTCGCCACCCCGGACTCCCAGCTCGGGCGCGCTTTCG
Organism: Actinoplanes cyaneus; assembly: GCF_016862095.1. GTDB lineage: Bacteria > Actinomycetota > Actinomycetes > Mycobacteriales > Micromonosporaceae > Actinoplanes > Actinoplanes cyaneus. The sequence goes on along the minus strand of NZ_BOMH01000018.1, from coordinate 131,365 downwards.
GGGTGCATCGGGCGATGGACACCGCGGGCGCGTTCGCCGGGCCGCTCGTCGCGCTCGGTGTGCTCGCCGCGTCCGGCCAGGCCTACGACTCGGTGTTCGTGGTCAGCGGCTGCGTCGCCCTGATCGGCGTACTCGTCCTGGTGCTCTTCGTCCGCGATCACCGGGCGCCACGGCCGGCGACGAACACGGTCAGCCCCGGCGCCGCGTTCGCGCTCCTGCGGCGCCGGCCGATCCGGATGCTGCTGATCGGGGCGGTGCTGCTGGGCCTGAGCACGATCGGGGACGGGTTCGTCTACCTGATCATCGGAAAGCACGAGGCGATCGCCACCGGCTGGTTCCCGCTGCTGGCGGTGGGCACCAGCCTCGCGTACCTCCTGCTCGCCGTGCCGCTGGGCAAACTCGCCGATCGCATCGGGCGCACCCCGGTGGTCCTCGGTGGCTATGCCGCGCTCCTGGCCGTCTATCTCCTGCTCGGGTCCGGGTTCGGCGGTTCGCTCACGGTTGTCGTCATTCTTGTCCTGTACGGCGTGTACTACGCCTGCACCGACGGGGTGCTGATGGCGCTCGCCGGTCCGCTGCTGCCCGCCGAGCTCAGGACGACCGGGCTCGCGCTGGTGCAGACCGGTCAGGCGCTGGCGTACCTGGTCTCCTCCGTGCTGTTCGGTCTCGCCTGGCAGTGGTGGGACGCGGACGGGGCGATCCACGCGTTCGCGCTGCTCGCCGTCGTGATGCTGCCGGTCTCCGCCGTTCTTCTGAGGGCTGCTCGTGTCCACTGACCATTCGTCACGCCTTTCGTCACGCTCTTCGTCACGCCTTTCGTTGCGCCGCCGGATTCTCGTGGTGGCGCTGGTGAGCGTGGTGCTGCTGGGCGGCGCCGCGGCATACGTGGTGATCGCCGGACACCGCGGGGACGCCCCGGCCGCTGCCGCCGCCGTGGTGGACGCCGGGCCGGGGGACCGGGTGCTGTTCCGGAGCACCGCCGCCTCCGGGTACGGGCGGGTCGGCACCGTCGCGCGGGGCTCCGAGGGCGGCGCGCGACGGTTGTCCGATCTTGACTGCGTACGGGTCTACGCGGCCGCCGGGCGGGGGATCTGCCTGCGCCCGGACGGGCCGCTCGCCACGTACCAGCTGACGGTGCTCGACTCGTCGCTGCGGGTCGAGGAGACGTATCCCGTGGTCGGGGTGCCGAACAGGGCACGCGTGTCGCCGAGCGGGAACGTGCTCGCGTGGACGATCTTCGTGACCGGCGACTCGTACAACGGCGGGAGGTTCTCCACCCGGGCCGGCATGATCGACTTTGCGACGGGGGAGACGGTCGACTCGCTCGAACTGTTCTCCGTGATCGGCGCCGAGAAGACCGTCGACATCAACTTCTGGGGCGTCACGTTCGTCGACGACCAGCACTTCTACGCGACGATGTCGACCGGCGGGAAGCGGTACCTAATCAGCGGGGACATCGGGGCGCAGACCGTGCGGACCGTCGCCGAGAACGTGGAGTGCCCCTCGCTGTCGCCGTCGGGGGACCGGATCGCGTTCAAGGAGGCGATCGGCGGGGACCCGGCCAAGGGATGGCGGCTGACCGTTCTTGATCTGACCACCATGCGACGGACGCACCTCGCTGAGTCACGCAGCGTCGACGATCAGGCGGCCTGGTACGGCAACGACACGATCATGTACGCCGTACGCCGTGGCGCCCGCGACTCCGACGTGTGGGCCGTGCCCGCCGACGGCTCCGGCACCCCGCACCTGCTGATCCCGGACGCCGAGTCCCCAGCCGCCCTCTGGAACTAACCCGTCGCGCGGCGTGGCGTGGCGTGGCGCGGCGCGGCCTTGCGCGGCGTGGCGTTGCGCGGCGTGGCGTGGCGTCGCGTGGCGCGACGTGACGTAGTGCGGTGCGGCGTTGTGGCGTGGCGTCGCCTTCGGGCGGCAGCGCTCCGGGCACGGGCTACGCGAGGTCCGCTCGGGGCACGGTCGCGAGGCGCCTCCCGCTCCCGGCTGGCTCTCATGGTCGTTATGAGGCACGAATAACGACCATGAGAACCAGCCGGGCCCGCGGCCCGCGGCCGCAGCAGGAACGCACCACGGCCTTGCGTCCCCGGGCCGCCGGGCGCGGGCGCGGGGCGGGCGCCGCAGGAGGCGTCGGTCGGGGCCGGACGGATGCCGGGTGAGCGTCGGCGGGCGCCGCAGGGTTGCCGGACGGGGTCGGCCGGATGCACGGAACAGGTGGGACGAACGGCCACCGGCGGTCCGTCATCGTTGTGGCCGCTTCCGGCGCTTTGTACGGTAGAGCGCCATGGAGTTGGATCAACGCGACAGCCGGACCGTCACCGCGAGTGCGCACCTGGCCCTCGGCCAGTGGGCCACGCGGCTCGGCGCCCCGGCCGACCCGGCGCCCGGGCTGCTCGCCGTGCTCGATCAGCACATGGCGCGGATCGCGACGGCGGTCGGGTCGCTGACGCCGGTCAACCTGGCGGCGTATGCGGACGGCGTGGCCGACGCTGCCACCTCCCGCGGGTGGACGCCTTCGCCGGTGCGGGACTGGCGACAAGCGTCATGGGTGGCGGTGCACCTGCTCGCGGTGTGTGTGCTGGCGCGGTCTGTTTCCTGAGCACCTGCTCGGGGTGTGTGCTGGCGCGGTCTGCTTCCTGAGCATCTGCTCGCGGGGTGTGTGCTGGCGCGGTCCACTTTCTGAGAGCCTGCTCCCGCCGTACGGCAGGAAGTGGCCTCTGAAGGGGTGGAAAGCCCCGGCCGTCCGTGACGACCAGGGCTTTCACGGCGTGGGAATCAGCCGAGCCGGCGACGGCGGTCGTCGCCGGGCAGCTCCGCCTCGATCTGCTCCTTGCGGACCTCGCCGCTGACCGTGCGCTCCTCGGTCACGGTCTCCTTGCCGAGGTGGACCCGCTCGACCGGCACCGTTTCGGTCTGCACCACCGGGCGCTCCTCGTGCAGGGTGACCTCGTGCTCCGACTCGGTCAGGTCCGGGCCGCGGAACGCGTCGTCACGGTTCGCGTCCGTGATCGGCTCGCGCTCCAGCCGGACCTCCTCGCGGGTGACCGGCACGTTCACCTGCTGCTGCTCGGTCGTCACGTACTTGCGCAGGCGAGCCCGGCCGGTCCGCTCACGCTCCGTGCCGACGTTCAGCCGCTCCTCGGAGCGGGTCATCGCGTCGTCGCCGAACCCGGTGCCCTGGCCGGCGCCCTGGTGGTAGTCGGTCTCCCGGGCGTAGTCGGCGCTGCGGCTCTGGTCGACGTCGCCGCCGAAGCCGGAGTCGCCGCCCGCGTAGTGCTCGTTGCTCGCCGCCGCGCCGGCCTGGTACGACTGGTAGCTCGCGTGTGGGTTCACACCGTAGTAGGAGTAGAGCCGGTCCACCTCGTCCTGCGACAGCGGCTCGTCGTGGTCGGCGTCCACGTTCGGCGCGTCCTTCACCGTCGCCTTGTCGAACGGCACCACCAGCCGGTCACCGGCGAGATCCGCGTCCTGCAGCGGGACCAGCGACTCGTTCAGCCCGAACAGGCCGGTGCGCACGCTCACCCAGGTGGGCAGCCCGGCGGCGTCGGTCCACACCTGGCCCGCCGTGCCGATCTTGTCGCCGTCGTTGTCGTAGACGTCGCGGCCGTGCAGCGTGTGAATGTGCTCCTGCGTGATCACGGGGGGTCTCCCATCAGTCGGGGTTCTCTACGTCTTTCGCACCGTTTGGGGCGGTGCGTGGGGTTTTGAGTACCCGCTCTGTGTGATGCCCTGTCGTGGCCGCTTCTAACGGGTCAGGCCCACTCATTCACGCTTCGGACACTTTCGGGGACACCGCCCCGGCGATCAGCCGGCCAGGGCATCGACCAGCCGCCGGGCCGACCCCGCGAGATTCCACCGCTCGGCCAGCGCCAGCAGCGCCTCCGGGTCCCGCGGCTCCCGCGGCAGGGCCGGCTCGAAGTCGGGCAGCTTCACGTCCAGCGCGACCAGGCACACCGGCAGGGCCCTCGACAGATACTCCCGGCCGGCGTCGAGCTTGGTGCGCACGCCCGGCGCGAACCCCGACGCCGGGTCGTCGAGCGCCGCCAGGATCTCGGCGATCCCGCCATAGCGCTCGATCAGGCGCGCGGCGGTCTTCTCGCCGACCCCGGCCACGCCCGGCAGACCGTCGCTCGCATCGCCGCGCATCGCCGCGAAATCCGCGTAGAACCGCGCCGGCACCCCGTACTTCGCCTGGACCAGAGCCTCGTCGGCGTCCTCCAGCTTGGCCACGCCGCGCCCGCAGTAGAGCAGCCGGGTCCCGCGGGCATCGTCGACCAGCTGGAACAGGTCACGGTCGCCGGAGACCACCTCGACCGGCGCGGCCTGCGTCGCCGCGAGCGTGCCGAGCACGTCGTCCGCCTCGTAGCCGGGCACGCCGAACGCCGGGATGCCCACCGCGGCGAGCACCTCCAGCAGCACCGGTACCTGCCGCTCCAGCGAGGCCGGCACCTCCTCGACCGCGCCGTGCGCGACCCGATGCGCCTTGTACGACGGGACGAGCTCGACCCGCCACGCCGGCCGCCAGTCCGCGTCGAGCGCGCAGACCAGCCGGTCGGGCCGCCTGGTCCGCACGAGCTGCGCGATCATGTCGAGGAACCCGCGGATCGCGTTGACGGGCTCCCCGCCCTCGGTCTGCGCGGCCTTCTCCGGAATGCCGTGGAACGCCCGGAAATACAGGCTAGGGGCGTCGACGGCCAGCAGTGGTCGAGTCACGGCCTAGACCCTGCCACACCGGTACGACAACGTCACCGACCGTCCGGCACCGCCCGGTTCCAGGAGTCCTTGACCGCCATCATCCGAGCGGTCTTCGAGGGATCCCGGTCGACGAGGTCCCCGAGCACCTCGTCGATCTTCGCGAGCACGTCGGCCGGCAGTTGGACCCCGGCCGCACCGGCGTTCTCGGTGACCTGCTCAGGCCTGGTCGCCCCGATGATCGCCGAGCTGACCCCGGGCTGGGACAGCGTCCAGGCCACCGCGAGCTGCGCCATCGACACCCCTGCCGCGTCGGCCAGCGGGCGCAGCGACTGGACACGGTCCAGCAGCTCGTCGCCGAGCACCCGGCTGATGAACCGCGGCGCCCGCCCGCCGCCGGTGGCGCGTGACCCCTCCGGCAGCGGCTGGCCGGGCAGGTACTTACCGGTCAGCACGCCCTGGGCGAGGGGCTGGAACACCACCTGGCCGATGCCCTCGTCGCGGCACAGCGGCAGCACCTCGGGCTCGATGACCCGCCACAGCATGTTGTACTGCGGCTGGTTGGCGATGATCCGGCTGCGCAGCCCCAACTCGCCGCCGAGGTCGAGCGCGGCCCGGATCTGCGGCGCGGTCCATTCCGAGACGCCCAGGTAGAGCACCTTGCCCTGGCGGATCAGGTCGTCGAAGGCGATCAGCGTCTCGTCCAGCGGGGTGTTCTCGTCGAAGCGGTGCGCCTGGTAGAGGTCGACGTAGTCGGTGCCGAGCCGCCGCAGCGAGGCATGGCAGGACTCCATGATGTGCTTGCGGGACAGGCCCCGGTCGTTCGGCCCGTCCCCGGTCGGGAGGCACACCTTCGTCGCGATCTCGACGGAGGACCGGCGCACCGGGCGCAGCGCCTCACCGAGCACCTCCTCGGCGGCCCCCTGCGCGTAGACGTCGGCCGTGTCGAAGGTCGTGATCCCCGCGTCCAGCGCGGCCCGGATGCAGGCGAGTGCGGGCTCGCGGCCCACCAGTTCGCCGTGCGTCAGCCAGTTGCCGAAGGTGATCTCGCTGATGTTCAGGCCGCTGCGACCCAGACGCCGATGATCCATGACCGCCGATCCTAGGGTGAGCCCGCCGATCGTGCCGCCCGGCACGATCAGCGGGACGGTGCGTCACTCGTTGTGCAGGACCTGGGCGATGGTCAGCCGGGCCGCCGAGCGGGCCGGCAGCAGCGCCCCCAGCACCGCGATCGCCACTCCGCTCAGGATGAGCAGCACCACCACGGCCGGCGTCCAGACGGCGATCACCGACTCGGGCAGCCTGGTGTGCGCGGCGTCCGACACCATGGGAATCACCACCCGGTGCGTCAGGATCCCGAGCGGCAGGCCGAGGAGCCCGCCGAGCAGCCCGAGCGCGCCCATCGAGGTGACCATCATCGCCACCACCTGCCGTGGCGTCATCCCGATCGACTTGAGCATGCCCAGGTCGCGGCGGCGCTCGAGGACGTTGAGCGCGACCGTGTTCAGCACGCCCAGGGCAGCCACGAGAGCGAGCAGGACACCGAGCGTGGCCGAGAAGCCGGCGACGATGATCGAGAAACTGTCGGTGCCGGTGTTGTTCCAGGCCATCAGCCCGCTGTCCGCCGCTTTCACGGCCTCGGCATAGTTGTCCAGATCGTTCCCAGGCTGGAGCTGCACCTGGTAGAAGTAGTCGCTCGGCTGCAGGTGAGGGTCCGCAACGGTGGTGGTCAGCGCCGGCCACTGGGCGATCAGGCCCGGCGCCCCGGACGGCCCGCGAACGGTCTCGCCGACGACCCGGAACGTGGTGTGCCGGCCGCCCGCGTCGACGGTGATCCGGTCGCCCACCTTCAAGCCGCGTTCGAGCAGCACCTTCGACGGCGCGACGACCTCGTCCGGCGCGGACATCCAGTGCCCACCGAGCAGCTGCGCCCGGTATCCGAGCTCCGCCACGTCCCCGCGGGTGAAGTTGACCAGCAACGGCTCACTGCTGCCCACGACCGACAGCTCGGTGGTGGCGAACACCCCGACGCGGGCGGTGCCGGGCAGGCCACGCAGCAGTTCCTCGACCTGCGTGTCGGTGCGCGTCGTCGGCGTCCCGAAGATCGGGCTGAGCCCCCGGACCCCGATGTCCCCGCTGACCTGGTTGTCGATGACGCCGACCCGGGTGAGCGTGGTGCCCAGCCCGGCCGAGAACGTCACCGTGACGACCCCGAGCACCAGCGCCGCCATGGTCAGCGCGGTCCGGCCGGGGCGGGCGAACGGCAGCCCCAGGCCGAGACTGACCGGCCGCGGCAGCCGGGACCCGCTCAGCGCCCGCTGGATGCGCAGCGCCCGCCCGCGCCGCTGGGCGCTGCCGGCGCTGATCGCCTCCGCGGCCGAGAGCCGGTGTGCCCGCCGGGCCGGCAGCATCGCCGCGATCAGGACGATCGCGGGGACGCCGAGCAGCGCCGTCAGCCACACCCACCAGCGCACCTGGGTGTCGCCGAAGCCGAACCCGCGGAACGCCTCGCCGATCAGGGACTGGCCGCCGAGCGCACCGATCACCGCGCCCGGGACCGCCCCGGCCACGGCCGGCACCGAGACCATCAACAGGTACACCGCGACCACCTGGCGCGGCGTGAAGCCGACGGCCTTGAGCACGCCGATGTGCCGGAACCCGGAGATCACCGCGCCGCTCACCACATTGCCCACGATCAGCACCGCGACCAGCAGCCCGAGCACGCCGAACGTGCCGAGCAGCGGGAGGTAGACGCCGAGGTCCTCGGCCGCTTTCTCCTTGACCGTCAGGTACGGCTCGCCGGCGATCAGCGCCTCGCCGGGGAGCCCCGTGGTCACCCCGGCCAGGCGGGCGTTCACCGCGTCCCGCGTCGACACGTCCCCGGCGAACCGGTACAGCATCTGGAGCCCGGTCGGGTGCAGCGCCGCCACCTGCGCGGGAGTCACCCAGCCGTCCGCCGAGTTGTTGATCGACTCCGCGAAACCGACCACTTTCAGCGTTACCCCGCCGGTGACGACCTCGGTGGTCGACGCGAGCGGGCCCAGCTCGAAGTCCGGGTCGGGGGTGAAGGCCAGCACGATCTCGCCCGGACCGGACGGCCAGCGCCCGTGCCAGACGTCGAGCTGGTCGACCGGGCCGCCCGGATCGGCGCGGCCGACCACGGTGAGTGGCGTGCCCCGGATCACGCCGGAGTCGGTCTCCGGTTTCACCACGACCTGCCCGAACGGCCCGGCCGTCGCGGTCACCCCGGCCGTCGCGGACGTCAGCTGGGTCTCGGTGACCCGGGCCGGATCGAACGCCGCGACCGCGTGCGCGCCGTGTTTCGCCGCGAACGCCCGGTCGAACGGCGCCGACGACGCGTCGAGCAGGGCGAGCGAGACCACAGTGGTGGCGCTGCAGAGCAGCACGACCAGGCCGATGAGGAACGTCTGCAGCTTCCGCCGCCGCACCGCGGCCCGGGCGGCCCGCCACACGGCTCTCACAACTTCTCCAGGACGGACTCGCGCGCGATCCGGCCGTCGCTCATCTCGATCAGGCGGCTCGCGCAGCGATGCGCCAGCCGCTCGTCGTGCGTGACGATCAGCAACGTCTGACCGATCTGGTTCAGATCCAGCAGCAGGTCCATCACCTGCTCGCCGGCCTTCGAGTCGAGCGCGCCGGTCGGCTCGTCGGCCAGCAGCAGCGCCGGCCGGTTCATCAGCGCGCGGGCCACCGCGACCCGCTGCCGCTCGCCACCGCTGAGCGCCGCCGGGTAGATGTTGCGCCGGTCGGCGATGCCCAGCTCGTCGAGCAGCTCCAGGGCGCGGCGCCGGGCCGGGCCGGCCTTGCTGCCGGTCAGCTGCGCGGCCAGGGCCACGTTGTCGAGCGCCGGCAGATCGTCCAGCAGGTTGAAGAACTGGAAGATCATCCCGAGGTGGTGGCGGCGGAACATCGCCAGCCGGGTCTCGTTCATCTCGTCGATGCGCTCGCCGTGCACCTCGATCGTGCCGGCGGTCGGCCGGTCCAGGCCCGCGACCATGTTGAGCAGCGTGGACTTCCCGCAGCCGGACGGCCCCATCACGGCCACCGCCTCGCCGGGACGGATCTCCAGTGACACCCCGTCCAGCGCGACGGTCTCCCCGTACTCCTTGCGCACTCCATCGAGGCGCACCACCGTCTCCCTTGTCATGGGCGGAACGCTACGGACGCCGTACGGCAAGGGCATCGGACCCTGGTGTGACATCGCCCCGCCGTAGTCCTGGGGATGTATGCCGGGTAGGAGCACGGGATGATGTGCCCGCGGCCGCCGTCTGCCAAGGTGTGACGCGTGAGAACACTGTGGCTCGCCGGCGCGCTGGCGGCAGCCTGCGCGATCGTCGCCGCTCTCGGGGCCGTGCTGGTCCGCACCCGCCGCCGGCACGCCCGTGACCTGGGGGAGCGCGGCTGGCTGCTGGAGCGGGAACGGGAGAGCGCCACGCAGGCCGCCGTCGGCGCGGAACGGGCGCGCATCGCCCGCGAGCTGCACGACATCGTCAGCCACAACGTGAGCGTGATGATCGTGCAGACCGCCGCGGCCCGCGAGGTGCTCACCACGATGCCGGCGACGGCGGACTCCGCGCTGGCCGAGGTGGAGAAGGCGGGCCGCACCACGATGACGGAGCTGCGGCACCTGCTGGGCCTGCTCGCACCGTCCGCCGACGACGAGGCCGATGCCGATCTCACGCCGCAGCCGACGTTGCGGGCCCTCGGCGCGCTCGTCGACCGGATCGCGTTCGCCGGGCTGCCGGTCGAGGTGCGCATCTCGGGGCAGCCCCGGCCACTGCCCTCGGGCATCGACGTGACCGCTTACCGGATCGTCCAGGAGGCCCTGACCAACGCGCTGAAGCACGGCGCCGGTGGCAAGGCCGAGGTGACCGTCCGCTACGCCGAGCGCGCCCTGCGGGTGGAGGTGCTGACCAGCGGTCCCAGCGTCCTGACCGGAGGATCCTCATCCCCGGCCGCACCCCCGGAGGAGAGCGGCACCGGTCGCGGTCTGCTCGGCCTGCGGCAGAGAGTCTCGGTGTACGGCGGTGACCTCGACGCCCGTCGCCGGCTCGGCGGGGGCTTCCGGGTCCGGGCGCGCATCCCGGTGGAGGGGCCATGACCTCACCGCGGGTCCTGATCGCCGACGACCAGGAGTTGATCCGTGCCGGGTTCCGGCTCATCCTGACCGCCCGGGGCATCGACGTGGCCGGCGAGGCGGGCGACGGTGCCGAGGCCGTCGAGGCGGAACGCCGCCTGCGGCCCGACGTCGTGCTGATGGACATCCGCATGCCGGTCATGGACGGGCTGGAGGCCACCCGGCGGATCCTCGCGCACAGCCCGCACTGCCGGGTGCTGATGCTCACCACCTTCGATCTGGACAGGTACGTCTACTCGGCGCTCGCCCTCGGTGCCAGCGGCTTCCTGCTCAAGGACGTCACCGCCGACCACCTCGCGGCAGCGGTCCGCCTGGTCGGCACGGGTGACGCGCTGCTCTCGCCGACGATCACCCGCCGCCTGGTGCAGCGCTTCGCCGGCGCCCGGCCGGCCGTGCACCGCGACCTGTCCCCGCTCACCCCGCGCGAGATGGAGGTGCTCACGCTGCTCGGCCGGGGCCTGTCGAACACCGAGCTCGCCGCGACGCTGACCCTCAGCGAGGCGACCGTCAAGACCCACGTGGCCCGCATCTTCGCCAAGTTGGAGCTGCGTGACCGTGCTCAGGCGGTCGTCCTCGCGTACGAGACGGGCCTGGTCACCCCGGGCGCCTGAGACTCGGTGGCGCAGCCGGGGCCGCCACCTCCGCGGCCGTGTGGGTTCGCTGCCCGCCGATCGTTCGCCGCCCGCCCCCCGCTCGCCGCCGCCCGCCCGCCGCTGCCCGCTGATCCTCCGCCGTGCCACAAAGCAGCCGGCGGCCGTACCGCCTGTTCCGGGAGTTGAACGAACGTTAAGCTGAGCGGGTGACCGTGGATCGACTGCTTCCCACCCCTGAGGCACACGACCTGCTCGACCTCACCCGTGAGCTCGCCACCCGTGAGCTGGCCGGCAAGGTCGACGACTACGAGGCGCGCGGCGAGTTCCCGCGGGAGGTCCTGCGAACGATAGGCCGCTCCGGCCTGCTCGGCTTGCCGTATGACGAAAGTGTCGGCGGCGCCGGTCAGCCGTACGAGATCTATCTTCAGGTTCTGGAGATCCTCGCCGGGACCTGGCTCGGCATCGCCGAAGCCGTCAGCGTCCACACGCTGTCGTGTTTCCCGGTGGCCGCGTTCGGCAGTGAGCGGCAACGCAAGGCGCTGCCGGAGATGCTCGGCGGCGAGCTGCTCGGCGCCTACTGTCTCTCCGAGCCGCAGGGTGGTTCGGACGCGGCGAACCTCACCACCCGAGCCGTGCCCGACGGCGAGGATTGGCTGGTCAACGGCACGAAAGCGTGGATCACGCACGGCGGCTCCGCCGATTTCTACAACATCTTCTGCCGTACGGGCGGTCCGGGCGCGAAGGGAATCTCCTGCCTTCTGGCGGACGCGAACACCCCCGGGCTGCTCCCGCAGGCACGCGAGCGGCTGATGGGCCTGCGGTCGTCGGCGCCGGCGCAGATCGTCCTGGACAACGCGCGGATCCCGCACGACCGGATCGTCGGCGAGGAGGGCCAGGGCTTCGCCATCGCGATGAAAGCCCTGGACGCGGGCCGTCTCGGGATCGCCGCGTGCGCGGTCGGCCTGGCGCAGGCGGCGTTGAGCTACGCGGTGTCCTACGCGCGGGAACGCGAACAGTTCGGCCAGCCGATCGGTCGTTTCCAAGGGGTCGGCTTCATGCTCGCCGACATGGCCACCCAGGTCTCCGCGGCGCGTGCGCTGCTGCTCTCCGCCGCCCGCCTCAAGGATGCCGGCCGCCCCTTCTCGACCGAGGCGGCGAAGGCGAAACTCTTCGCCACCGACGCCGCGATGCGCGTGACGACCGACGCCGTGCAGGTGCTCGGGGGGTATGGCTATGTCGCCGATCATCCGGTCGAGCGCTGGTTCCGCGAGGCCAAGGTGCTGCAGATCGTCGAGGGCACCAACCAGATCCAACGCATGGTGATCGCCCGCTCGCTGACCGGCTGACGCCCTTGGTTCGCCCGGTCGTTACTCTTACCCGCGTGGAAGAGATCGACCGGGCGATCGTGTCGGCCCTGACCGCGGACGGGCGGTTGTCCTACACCGACCTGGCCGAGCGGGTGGGCCTCAGTGTCTCCGCCGTGCACCAGCGTGTCCGCCGGCTCGAGCAGCGCGGCGTGATCTCCGGTTACACGGCGAAGGTTTCCTACGAGGCGCTGAATCTGCCGCTGACCGCGTTCGTCGCGATCCGCCCGTTCGACCCGTCCCAGCCGGACGACGCGCCCGAGCGGCTGGCGCATCTCACCGAGATCGACTCCTGCTACTCGGTGGCGGGGGAGGACTTCTACATGCTCCTCGTGCGGGTGAAGAGCCCCGCTGACCTGGAGCGACTGCTGCAGGACATCCGCACGGCGGCGAACGTGACGACGCGGACGACGGTGGTGCTGTCCACGCCGTACGAGAATCGTCCGCCCCGGATCGCACCGCCCGCCGGCGAAGAATAAGACCTTCAAGAAGCTTTGCCCGTACGGGCGTCGAAGTGCCTTGCCTTTGACCTAGCCTCCTAGGACGCACTATGGCACGTGTGGGAGCCCACGGCGCTGGCAAGCTGAAGCTCTCTCCGGTGTACGAGCGGCACGCCTGACCGCACCTCGTGGACTGATCAGCGACCCGTGACGGGGTCCGCCGGGCGCGCGTTGTCCCCACGACACGAGCGAAGGGCGGAGGACCATGCGACGACGCACCCTGCTGGCCGCCTCCCTGGTGGCGGCGTCGACGGCGGTCGGCGCGTGGGCGTACGAATCCGGCCGCGCCGCCGTCGCCCCACTGGCCGTACCCTCGGTCCCGCCCGGCCCCGAGCGCTGTGAGCTGCGGTATTCGAAGGCGCGCCGGACGACCGTCGACTTCTACACGGCGGTGCCGGCCGGGCACGGGGACGGCTCGGGCCTGCCGGTCTGCCTCATCCTGCACGGCGGCTCCAAACGTCCGGCGGACTTCAAGTCGCTGGGCATCGGCCGATTCCTGACCGACGCCGTGAACCGCGGCGCGCCGCCGTTCGTGCTGGCCGGCGCGACCGGTGACCGGCTGGCGTGGCAGCCGGGGGAGGGCGACGACCCGCAGCGCATGCTGCACGAGGAACTGCCGGGGTGGTGCGCCGCGCGCGGCTACGACACCAGGCGGCTGGCGGCGTGGGGCTGGTCGATGGGCGGGTATGGGTCGTTGCTCCTGGCCGAGACGTTCCCGCTGTTCGTTCGGGCGGTCGCCGCGTTCTCCCCGGCGGTCGTGCCCGGCGACGCGGTGTTCCGCGGCGTGCAGCGGCTGGCGGGCACCCCGGTCGGCCTGTGGTGCGGACGCGGCGATCCGTTGTTCGCGAATGTCCACGCGCTGCGCCGGGAGTTGCCGGCCGAGCCGGTGGCCGGCACTTTCGGGCCGGGAAAGCACAACTTCACGTATTGGAGCACGGTCATTCCGCCGGCTTTCGCCTTCGTCGCCGCCCGGCTGAGCGGCCCGGCGTGATCGTCCACTACCGGCGCCGATACCCGGTCTTCATGCCGGCGCGGCCGTTGACCGCCGGATGTCGCGGAAGCCTGCCCGCGGTGACGCTCAGCGTCACGGGTGCCGGGATTCTGCTTTCGTGTGGCTGGCTGCGCCGTCCGGGAGGAGGGCGGTGACCAGGTCGCGCAGGGTCCGGTCGAGGCGTTCGCCCTCACCGCGGGCGAGCGCTTCCAGGATGGGTTCGCTGTGCACGGAGGCGAGCAGCACGTGGGCGAGCATGTCGGTGTCCAGGTCGGGGCGTTCCTGCCCGGCCAGCCCGGCGATGTGGCCGTGCCAGGTGCGGTAGACGGGGTGGGCCTCCCGCGGCCCCTGATCGGACGGCGCGGCGATGGCCGGCCCGAGGGCGGCGAGCAGGCCCTTGTTGCGCGAGACGAGGTCGACCACCGCGCTGAGGAAGGCGAGCAGCCGGGCTCGCGGGGGTGCGCCGGGCCCGAGCGGGGGCGGCCCGTCGGCGATCGCAACGCCGAGGTCGTGAGCGCGCTCCTGGACGAGGGCGAGCATCAGCCCGTCACGGCTGCCGAAGCGGTGGAACACGGTGCCCTTGCCGACGCCGGCGGTGGTCGCCACCAGGTCCATCGAGATCTGTGCCGGGTGGTGATGGGCGAGCAGTTCCTCGACCGCGCGCAGCAGGGCCGTGCGGTTGCGGGCGGCGTCGGCGCGCAGGCGTCCGGAACGAGGCATGGCATTCCCATCGACAAGTTGACCGTCGGTCCAGTAAGGTCGCAGCAACTGGACTGCTGGTCAGTTTAATGGGGGGTGGGGTCGGTGCGGCGAGTGCGGTATCACGAGTTTGGCGGCCCGGAGGTGCTGACCGTCGAAGAGGCGGCGGTCCCGGTGCCGGGCGACGGCCAGGTGCTGATCCGGGTCGAGGCGGTCGGGGTCAACTTCGTCGACACCTGGTTCCGCCGCGGCGGCGAGGGGATCTTCCGTCGTCCGCTGCCCGGGCGCCCGACCGGTGACGTGGTCGGCGTCATCACCGAGGTAGGCCCCGGCGTGGGCCCGGAGCTCGTCGGCCGTCGGGTGGCAGCGCTGGCGGAGGATGCCTATGCGGAGTTCGTGCTCGCGGATGCGGGCTGGCTGGCCGAGGTGCCGGCCGGGCTGACCGTGGCTGATGCGGTGATGCTGCCGATGGCGGCTCCGGTGGCGCTGCGGGTGTTGCGGTCAGCCGGGGTGCGGCCCGGCGAGAGTGTGCTGGTGCACGCGGCGGCCGGTGGGATCGGACATCTGATCGTCCAGCTCGCCAGGGAGCTGGGAGCGGGAGTGGTGGCCGGTGCGGCCTCGGGCGGCAAGCTGGAGTTCGTCCGGTCGCTCGGCGCCGACCTGGCCGTGGATTATGGGTTGCCCGACTGGCCGCAGCGGGTGCGCGAGGCGGCTCCGGCCGGGGTCGACGTGGTGCTGGACGCGGTCGGCGGCGACGTGCTGCGGCAGGCGCTGGGGTTGCTGGCGCCGTTCGGGCGGGCGGTGGTCTACGGCGCCGCGGCCGGGGGAGCGGATGAGGTGCCGGTGGCATCGTTGTTCGCGCTGCGCACGGTCACCGGCTTCAACCTGACGGCGTGGCGCCTGTTCGCACCCGAGGCGGCCCGCGAGGAGATGTCCGAGGTGGCAGCCCTGTTCGCGCGGGGGCGGATACGCACGGCGGTCTCGGCCGAGCTGCCGCTGGAGGAGGCTGCGACCGCCCACAAGCTGATGGAGGAGCGCAGTCACACGGGCCGTCTGCTTCTTCGCCCATGAAAGCCGTCCGAGCCGAGCACTGCGCAGACCGCACGCTCTGTGTGAGCAGGGGGCGCGATGGTTCGGCGGGTGGCGAACAGTTGCGGCTCTAGCGTGACGGGGCTGATGCCGTACGCGGAAGGGATGATCGATGCCAGAACCGAGCCGCATGATCGAGGAGTCTGTTTCTCATGCCCTGCGCCTCGCGCAGAGCTGGACCGGGTGGGACGGGACGCCGATCCCGGCCGACGACCGGGTGTATACGCCGCACAAGGCGATCCGGCGGATCACGGACCACCTGATCGACCACCTGGCCGAGGTGGAGGCACGGCTGGCCGGGGTGCCGACAATCCCGGACCACTGGCACGCGTCGGCGATCACCACGCCGGGCGACCTGGCACCGTTCACGAAGGAGGACCTGGCGGAGGCGACGAGCCGGTTGACCAGGCTGGCGCAGATCTGGACCGTGCGCCTGGAGTCGCTGACCGAGCAGCAATGGGATCAGGCCACGCTGGGAGCGTGGACGATTCGCGAGATCGTCGAGCACCTGGCGGACACCTACTACGCGGACGCGGTCGGCAACTTGGCGTCCACGCCCGGATAGTGCGCGGTCCGTGATCCTGTTGCTCGGCGCGGCGCAGCGGGGTGGGGCTCTGTTCGCCGTGCGTGGATGGCGGCCGGGTCGGGCAGCGGCGACACGTTGGCGTCGGGCCGCCGCTGCCGGGTGCGCTATCGGTGGTTCCGTGGAGATATCAACCGGAGAACGGGGGTGGACCAGCCGTCGTCGGGAACGCCGGCGTCGAGGGCTTCGGCGAGGGCCCGCTCCTCGTAGCGGAAGTGCGACTCCATGATCGCGGCCAAGCCGTCCAGCTCCGGGCCGACCTTGGCCGGGTCGGCGGTGCTGAGCTCGGCGATGCGGTGGAGGATTCCGGTGATCAGGCCGTGGTCCTCGACCAGCTTGTCGATCGTCGGCTCGAGGTCCGGGCGTTCGCGCAGCAGCGCGGCGAACAGGCCGGTGTCCTCGCCCTGGTGGTGGGTGGTCAGCGCGCCGCAAAAGGCAAGGCAGTGCGCGCGCAGGTCGTCGGCCGGGTCGGGTGGCGCCGTCGGCACGTGCGGGCCGGTCCCAGGAGCGGCCGGTGCGTTCGGGTCGGTCGACCGAGCCGGTGGCGCCTGTGGGTCGACCATGCGGGCCGGTGGAGCCTGCGGGTCGGCGACGCGGGCCGATGGTGCTTGCGGGTCCGCTGGGCGGCCCGATGCGCCCTGCGGGTCGGCGGCGCGGGCCGATGAGGCCTGCGGGATGGGCGCGGCGGCGGGCGGGGAGGTGGTTCGGGCGCGCAGGCCGGCGAGGCGGCGGCGCAGTTCGTGGTGGGTTTCGGCGAGTTGCTTGCTGAGCGCGGCGACCCGGTCGCCGGCAGGGGAGGCCACGTGGGCGGTCCCTTCGGTTCCGCACCTCCATGCCCGGCGCAGTCCGCCGCCGACACGCGATGCTCCGCCAATCCGACCACATCGCCCGCAAGGCCGGCAAGCCAGATGTCATGAGGCGAACGGCCTCGGCGTCGGCTCGGGCGGGCTGTCAGGTCGGCCACTGTTCGTGGGTTGTGGCGTGGGCCGGGAACGGCCATGGCGGCGGCTGTCGGGTCGGCCACTGTTCCTGGGTTGTGGCATGAGGCGCGAGCGGCCACGGCGGCGGCTCAGGCGGGCTGCCCGGCCAGCCACTGCTCGTGGGCTGCGGCGAGACGAGACCAGAGGGCGTCGCGCTCGGCCGCGGTGACGTCCGTGAACGTCAGGCCGAAGACGTCCGCCATCGCGGTGAAGTAGTCGTTGCGGGTGGTGAGCTCGACCCGTCGCGGGTCGGCGCCGATCCGGGTCAGGACCAGTGTCCGGACGAGGTCCACGCCGGTGGCGTCCCGCCGGACGGCCGTCGCGACCCGCACGAATCCGGACTCCGGTGACGTCGACAGGTGCTGATGCTGGGCCTGGAAGGCGGTCATCTCCGTGGCCGTGCCGCGGAAGTCCATGCCCAGGAAGGAGCCGGCCGGGTCGTGGTCGAAGCGCCACCCGCCGGGCTCCACCTCCGACGGCCGCAGCGCATACCGGAACGGGCCCTGCCGGTACTCGCCGGCCACCAGCGGCAGCGGCGCGTGCAACCCGTCACCCATCCCGAGGTCCACCAGCCAGGTCCCGCCGGGGGCGTCGTCCGAGGGCAGCCCGGAGACGGTGAGCACGAGGTGGTTGGCGTTGACCTCGGCCGGCTGCGAGGCGTTGCCCTGCACCCCGCCGACGTGCCGGGTGACCTGATAGCCGAGGGCCCGCAGCAGCGCGGAGAACGCCCCGTTGAGGTGGTAGCAGTAGCCGCCCCGGCCGGCCACGATCCGGCGTACGGAATCGCGTGGTTCGATGGTGGTCGGCCGCCCGAGCCAGATCTCCAGGCACTCGTAGGGCACCCGCTCGGCGTGGGCCGTGTGCAGCGCGTGCAACCCGGCGACGCTGGGTGCCTGACCGGCCAGTGATGCCAGCCCGAGGCGGCGCAGGTATCCGTCGACGTCCATACCGCGAACCCTATCGATCGGAAGCCACATGATCATCATCGCTGGCGAGCTCCGGGTGTCCCCGGACGATCGCGATCCCTACCTTGCCGGGGTCGCCGGCGTGGCCCGGGCCGCCCGGGAGGCACGAGGCTGCCACGACTTCACCCAGTCGGCCGACCCGATCGTGCCGGGCCGGATCCTGGTCTATGAGCGCTGGGAGTCCGACGACGACCTGCTCGCCTTCCGCGCCGCCGGCGGCCCCGGCCTCGATCTGCCCCCGCTGCTGTCAGCCGATGTCAGCAGATATCGCGTCTCGAGTGTCGAAGCACCGTGACATCGGCGAGGGATGCCGGCGCCCGGCGTCCTCGACGGGCTTACGAACGGAAGCGCTGGGGCAGGTCCGCGTAGGCGCACTGTGTCAGGTACGGCAGGGCGTAGGAGTCGTGGCCGAGCAGCGCCGGGTGGGTCGAGATCAGCTGGCGGACCTGGGCCAGCAGGGCCGCCCGCTCGTCCTTGGGCAGCAGGATCACCCCGCTGCGCGAGGCGACGAGGTCGAGCAGTCCGGCCGGCCGCACGTCGTGGGTCCATCCGAACGTCGCCGTCTCGATCGGCCCGAACGGCGGCCCGATCGTCGTCTCGCGGCGCTCCTCGCGGCCGATGATCGTTCCCAGTCGCCGGACCCAGTCGGCGCGTTCGTCGCGCAGGTTCCAGATCAGGCCGAGCCGGCCGCCGGGGGTCAGCACCCGGGCGATCTCCGGCACGGCCCGGGCCGGGTCGACCCAGTGCCAGGCCTGCGCGACGAGGACCACGTCGACGGACGCGTCGGGCAGCGGGATGTTTTCCGCGGTGCCGACGTGCGTGCCGACCCCGGGCACCGCCCGGCGCAGCTCGCCGAGCATCCCTTCGGACGGGTCGACGGCGACGACATCGAGCCCGCGCGCCCGGATCTGCCGGGTCAGTTTGCCGGTCCCGGCGCCGAGATCGAGCACCTGCGGCGAGCCGGTCGGGAGCAGGAAGTCAACGGCGCTTTCCGGGTACGGCGGACGACCGCGCTCATAGGCATCAGCGGCCGTCCCGAAGGACGACGCCCGCTCGGCGAAGGCATCCACGACCGCGATCCTATTCCGGAGCCCCGACCTCGGGTGGGAGCGTGCCGGGGCGGGGAGGCCGGCGGCGCTGTTTCGGATTCGCGCCGATCGGGCACCTCTGTGATCGAGGCACCCCACTACGGACACGATGCACGGAGGGTTGACTTATGAGCTTCACCGACAAGGCCAAGAACAAGGCCGAGGAACTGACCGGCAAGGCCAAGCAGGGCATCGGCGAGGCGACCGACAACCCGCGGCTGTACGCCGAGGGCGAGGCCCAGGAGGCCGCCGCGCACACCAAGCAGGCCGGTGAGCACGTGAAGGACGCGGGCCGCGACGTCCGCGACGCCTTCAGCTGATCGATGTGAAAAGGGCCCCCGGTTCGGGGGCCCTTTCTCATGCGCTGACCAGGTCCTGCTGTTTGCGCCACCACTGCTGGCCGGCGTCCGGCAGCGTGTCGATCGGGTCGTAGTAGGCGTAGAGCTTCGACAACGCCTCGCTGTCGTCCTTCTCGATCGACGTGCGGTAGTTCTTCGTCCAGTACGAGATGCCGTGTTCCCGGTCGTACTCGGCGACCATGTGCACCCAGCGCTTGCCGACGAACGGGACGTCGCACACGATCCGCGGCGTCGCGTAGCCCGGCAGGTAGCCCATCAGGTCGTGCTGCAGTTGCTGGGCGTGCCACACCGGCACCCGCCAGTGCTCCGCGTTGGGGATCATGTCGCACATGTAGAAGTAGTACGGCAGGATCCCGGCCTCGCCCTGCAGCCCGAAGCACAGGTCGAGCAGGTCTTCCGAGGTGGCGTTGACGCCGCGCATGAGGACACCCTGGTTGCGCACGTCGCGTACGCCGATCTCGAGCAGGGTCTGCGCGGCCTTGGCGACCGCCGGGGTCAGCGAGTTCACGTGGTTGACGTGGGTGTGCACGGCGAGGTTGACGCCACGGCGCTGCGCGGTGACCGCCACCCGGTGCATGCCTTCGACCACGTCGTCCTGCAGCCAGTGCTGGGGCAGGCCCATCAGTGCTTTCGTGGCCAGGCGGATGTCCCGGACGGTGGGGACCGAGAGCAGGCCCATCAGGTACGCCTCGAGCTGTTTCCACGGCACGTTGGCGACGTCGCCGCCGGAGACGACCACGTCCCGTACGCCCGGATGGGTCTTCAGGTAGTCGAGGTGGGCCGCGTACCGGTCGACGGGCTTCTGGAGCAGTTTGAGTTTCGGGACCGTGGGGGTGCTGTTGCCGACCAGGTCCATCCGGGTGCAGTGCCCGCAGTACTGCGGGCAGGTGGACAGCAGCTCGGCGAGCACCTTCGTCGGGTAACGGTGGGTGAGGCCCTCGGCGACCCACATGTCGTGTTCGTGCAGGGAGTCGCGGCTCGCGTTCGGGTGGGACGGCCAGTCGAGGTGACGGTCGGTGGCGACCGGGAGCATGTAGCGGCGCACCGGATCGGCGTAGAACGACGCCGTGTCCGGCACCTCGTGCGGCACCATCGTGTTGAGCATCTGCGGCGGGAGCAGCATCGACATGGTGGCCAGGCGCTCCTGGTCGGCCTCCAGGTCGGCGTAGAACGACTCGTCGACCAGGTCGCCGAGGACCGCCCGCAGCTGCTTCACGTTCTTCACACAGTTGACCCGCTGCCACTGGGCGGACTGCCACTGGGCGGCGGTGACGTCGCGCCAGCCGGGGAACCGGGTCCAGTCGGGCTCGACCAGCTCGCGCCGCTGGTACTCGTAAGGCTGTTCGGACACCGTTGCCCTCCCGAAACTTAAGATCTGTTCAGGTGCACTAACGTACTGGAGAATCTTCGGTCTAGAAACCCAGGCTACGGAAGATTTACGGTGTAGCGGCGCCTTAGGGCGAGAGTTTGACGTGAGGGGGCTGTCGATGGCGGGATCAGTGGGTCTGCAGCGGGTGATCGAACCGCCCGGGGTGCTGCCCCAGGCCGCGTGGCGGCTGGACGCGTCCCCGGAGATCGGCCCGGACGAGGTGCGCATCCGGGTGCGGCGGCTCAACCTCGACGCTGCCAGTTTCCGGCAGCTCGCGGAGAAACATGGCGGGGACGGCGCCAAGGTCCGCGCCGAGGTGCTCGACATCGTGGCGACGCGCGGCAAGATGCACAATCCCGTGACCGGCTCCGGTGGGATGCTGATCGGGGTCGTCGAGGAGGTCGGGCCGGAGTCGCCGCTGGGGGTCGAGCCCGGTGATCGGGTCGCGACGCTGGTGAGCCTGACGCTGACGCCGCTGCGGATCACCGACGACCTCAGGGACTGGGACGGGCTCTCCGAGCAGGTCCCGGCGGACGGGACGGCGATTCTCTTCGGGCGTTCGATCGTCGGCGTGCTGCCCGGCGATCTGCCTGCTGAGCTGGCGCTGGCCGTCTATGACGTGTGCGGGGCGCCGGCCCTGGTCGACCGGGTCGCCCGGCAGTATCGGGACCCGACGGTGCTGGTGCTCGGCGGGGCGGGCAAGAGCGGATCGCTGAGCCTGGCCGCGGCGAAGCGGGCGGGCGCCCGTACCACGGCAATCGTCGTCTCCGAAGCGGAGCGCGACGCGCTCGCCGGAGCCGGGGTCGCCGACGAGATCGCGATCGCGGATGCGCGGAATCCGGTCGAGGTCGCGGAGAAGGCGCAGGCGGACATCACTGTCGTCTGCGTCGACGTGCCCGGTTGTGAGCACGGCGCGATCCTGGCCACGAAGCCGGGTGGCACCGTGATCTTCTTCTCGATGGCGACCAGCTTCCCGGCCGCCGCGCTCGGCGCCGAGGGCCTGGCCGCGGACGTGACCATGCTGGTCGGCAACGGCTACGTGCCCGGGCACGCCGCGTTCGCCGTCGACCTGCTGCGCACCACACCCGCGGTGCGAGCCTTGTTCGAGAAGCGGATCGCGGGAGACTGACCGCATGACTTCTCCCCTGGTCCGCAACAGCGAAGCCGTCATCCGTTACACCAACGGCCGCTTCTACTCCGCCGCCGAGCCGCGCGCCACCGCGATGCTGGTCCGCGGCGGCACCATCGAGTGGCTGGGCGACACCGCCGACGCCCCGGCCGCCGACCGCACCGTCGACCTGCAGGGCGCCCTGGTCACCCCGGCGTTCGTCGACGCGCACCTGCACGCCACCGACACCGGCCTGGCCATCGACGGCCTCGACCTGTCCGGGGTGCGGTCCGCGGGTGAGCTGCTCGACGCGGTGGCGGCGTTCGCCCGGACACGCCCGGCCGACGGTGTGGTGCACGGGCACGGCTGGGACGAGTCGACCTGGGCCGAGCAGACCCCGCCGGCCGCGGCCGAGCTGGACCGGGCCGCGCAGGGCCGCAAGGTGTACCTGTCGCAGGCGTCGGTGCACTCCGCGCTGGTCAGCTCGGCGCTGCTGCCGCAGGCCGAGGGCGTCGAGGGTTATCACCCGTCCGGCTGGGTCCGGGAGCAGGCCCACCATGCGGTACGGGCGGTGGCGCTCGGCGCGCTGACCCCCGCGCAGCGCACCGCGGCGCAGCGGAGCGCGCTGAGCCGTGCCGCGTCGCTGGGCATCGCCGCGGTCCACGAGTGCGGCGGCCCGGGCACGTCCAGCGAGGCCGACTTCCAGTCGGTGCTCGCGCTGTCGGCGCAGGGGCTGCCGCAGGTCTTCGGCTACTGGGGTGAGCTGGGCGGCGCCGAGAAGGCGCGGGAGCTGGGCGCGGCCGGTGCGGCCGGCGACCTCTACGCCGACGGCGCGCTCGGGTCGCGGACCGCGTCGCTGCGCTCGGCGTACCACGACGGGGAGCACGGCTGCGGCGAGGCGTTCCTGACCGCCGAGCAGGTCGGTGAGCACCTGCTCGACTGCATCCGGATCGGCTTCCAGGGCGGCTTCCACGCGATCGGCGACGCCGCGATCGACACCGTCCTGGACGGGTTCGCGATCGCCGCGAAGCAGGTCGGCGTCGACCGGCTGCGCGAGGGCAACCATCGGATCGAGCACGTCGAGCTGATCGACAAGGCGATGATCGCCCGGATGGTCGAGTTCGGTGTGACCGCCTCGGTGCAGCCGGTCTTCGACGCGCTGTGGGGCGGCAACGACCGGATGTACGCCCAGCGCCTCGGCGTCGAGCGGGCCCTGACCAGCAACCCGATCGGGGCGATGCACGCGACCGGGGTGGCTCTGGCGTTCGGCTCGGACTCGCCGGTGACCGCGCTCGACCCGTGGGCCATGGTGGTGGCCGCCGCCGCCCCGCGCAATCCGGTCTACCGGATGAAGGTGCGGGCGGCGTTCGCGGCGGCCAGCCGCGGCGGCTGGCGGGCCGCCGGCGTCAGCCGGGTCGGCGTGCTGGCGCCGGGCGCGTCGGCCACCTTCGCGGCCTGGGACACCCCCGGCGGGGTCGTCGAGGGTCTGCCCGCGCTGCTGCCCGACATCGACGGTGTGGTTCCGCAGCGGCCGGTCTGCCGCCGCACGGTGCTGCACGGCGACACCATCCACGAGAGCTAGGGAGACACGACAAGGTGGCCGGGAAGCTGGATCTTGACCCGCGGATCGTCGCGCGGGCGCGGGCGCTCGCCGCGAAGGCCGGGCAGCCCGTCGTCGACCTCGCGCGGTCGCACACCACCGTCTCGGTGGAGCGGGCGGTGCTGCGCCTGGCCGGTGTGCACGGCGCCGACCCGGACGGCATCCCCTGGGTGAACCGCCTGGTCGACGCCGTGCGCGCGGACGTCGGGCTGGGTCACGGGGTGGCCGTGCCGGTCCTGCACGCCGCGCTGACGACGGGTGTCGAGGACCTGACCGTGCTCGCGCAGAAAGCCGCGGCCGGGTCGGTGCGCTTCGACGTGCCCGAGAAGAAGGCGGACGTCGCCGCGGCCCGGCGACATGCCAAAAGGGCTGCCGCCGGAGGGCTCAAGCTCGTCGACCGGCGAAGAGCCGAACGGGACAAACTGATCCGGCGGTACGGCGATCCGGCGCAGCGCCCGTGGATCTACCTGATCGTCGCCACCGGTGACATCTACGAGGACATCCCGCAGGCGCAGGCGGCGGCGCGAGCCGGCGCGGACATCATCGCGGTGATCCGGTCCACGGGGCAGTCGTTGCTGGACTACGTGCCCGAGGGCGCGACGCGGGAGGGTTTCGCCGGCACGTACGCGACGCAGGAGAACTTCCGGCTGATGCGCGCGGCGCTCGACGTGACCTCCCGCGAGCTCGGCCGCTACATCCGCCTGACCAACTACGCGTCCGGGCTGTGCATGCCGGAGATCGCGGCGCTGGCCGGCATGGAACGCCTGGACATGATGCTCAACGACTCGATGTACGGCATCCTGTTCCGCGACATCAACCCGATCCGCACCTTCGTCGACCAGCGGTTCAGCCGGCAGGTGCACGCCCGCGCCGGGATCATCATCAACACCGGTGAGGACAACTACCTCACCACCGCGGACGCCGTCGAGGCGGCGCACACCGTGACCGTGTCCCAGCTGCTCAACGAGTTCTTCGCGCACGAGGCGGGGCTGGCGGACTGGCAGCTCGGGCTCGGGCACGCGTTCGAGATCAACCCGGACTTGCCGGATTCGTTCCGCCTGGAGCTGGCGCACGCGCTGCTCGCCCGCGAGCTGTTCCCCGAGGCGCCGCTCAAGTGGATGCCGCCGACCAAGCACATGACCGGCGACGTGTTCCGCGGCAACCTGCTGGACGGCTTCTTCAACCTGGCCGGCGCGCTGACCGGGCAGGGGATCCTGCTGGTCGGGATGATGACCGAGGCCGTCGTGACGCCGTGGCTCTCCGACCGCGACATCGCCCTGCAGAACGTGAAATACGTGCTCAACGGCGCCGGGAACCTGCACGAGGACTTCGTGCCCGGCCCGTTCATCCGCGGCCGCGCCAACCAGGTGCTCGGCGAGGCCATCGAGCTGCTGGAGCGCATCGTCGGCGACACGCTGATGGACGCCATCGCCGACGGCACGTTCGGCTTGATGAAACGCCCCGCCGACCGGGGCAAGGGCCTCGACGGCGTCGCCAAGCAGGAGGCGGACTACTACAACCCGGTCACGGAGGTCCTGGCGTGAGCATCATCAGGCCCTACGGCGACACCACGGGCGACGGCATGGTCCAGCTCTCCTTCACCCTGCCGATCCCGCACGACAAGCGCGCCGAGGGCGCCGCGCTGCAGCTCGCCGGCAAGATGGGCATGGACCCGGCGATGCTGGTGCATGCCAAGCAGATGGGCGACGAGTTCACGTTCTTCGTCGTCTACGGCAAGGTGGGTCACCTCGTCGACACCGACCAGGTGCAGGTCGTCGAGCGTGACTATCCGCTGCTGAGCGCGAAGGAAGTGAACGCGGTCATCAAGCGGCGGCTGCGGCGGCGGCTCAACGTGGTGGGCGCGTGCATCGGCACCGACGCGCACACCGTCGGCATCGACGCGATCCTGAACCTCAAGGGCATCGCCGGTGAGAAGGGTCTGGAGTACTACTCCGAGTTGTCGGTGACCAACATGGGCGCGCAGGTGTCGGTGCCCGACCTGGTCGAGACGGCCCGGGAGAAGAAGGCTGACGCCGTCCTGGTCTCCCAGGTGGTCACCCAGCGGGACGCGCACCTGCACAACACCCGGGCGATGTCGGCGGCGTTCCGGGAGGCGCTGCCGGCCGGGAAACGTCCGCTGCTGATCGTCGGCGGGCCGCGCTTCGACGAGCTGATGACCGGCGAGCTCGGCGTCGACCGGATCTTCACCCGCGGTACCACGCCCCGCGAGGTCGCCTCCTACCTGGTCCACGCGCTGATTGAGAGCAGAAGTTGATCACTGTCACCCATCGGCGGTATGTCCCGTACTCGCACGCGCACTACGCCGGGAACCTGGTCGACGGGGCGTACTCGCTGGGGCTGTTCGGCGACGTCGCCACCGAGGTCTGCATCCGGCTCGACGGGGACGAGGGGCTGTTCGCGTCCTACGACGACGTGCAGTTCAAGGCGCCGGTGCAGGCCGGGGACGTCCTGGAGATCACCGCCACGGTGGTGCACATGGGCACCCGCAGCCGCAAGATCGAGTTCACGTCCACGGTCGTCTGCCGGGGCACGGGCGGGTCGGCGGCGGCAGTGCTCGACGAGCCGATCGTCGCGGTGACGGCGGTGGGCACCGTCGTCGTGCCGGCCAAGGCGTGAGCCGCGCCCAAGGCGTGAGCCGCGCCGGCCGGGCGGCGGAGGAGCCGTGACGACGGCGCCGGAAGCCGTCTGCGTGGACGTCGGGTCGACGTACACGAAAGCCGCCAGGATCGATCTGCGCGACGCACAACTGATCAGCCGGGCCGAGGTGCCGACCACGTCCGCGACGGACGTCCTGGACGGCCTGAACGCCGCCGTCGCCGCGGTGGACGGCGCGGGCGCGCCGCTCTACGTCTGCTCGTCGGCCGGCGGCGGCCTGCGCCTCGCCGTCGTCGGCTACGAGAGCCTGGTCACCGCCGAGGCCGGCCACCGGGTCGGGCTGTCCGCCGGCGCGCAGGTCGTGCACGTCGCGTCCGGGCCGCTGACCGGCGCGGCGATCACCGCGCTGCGCGCCGCCCGCCCCGACGTGGTGCTGCTGGTCGGCGGCACCGACGGCGGGGACGCCGAGGTGCTGCTGCACAACGCGCGGCGCCTGGCCACCGCCCGGTTGCGCCTTCCGGTGGTCCTGGCCGGCAACGCGGACGTACGGGAGCAGGCTCGTGATCTTCTGACCGCGCGCGGGGTGCCGGTGACGGTGACCGGCAACGTGCTGCCCCGGATCGGCGTGCTGGACCCGGCGCCGGCGCGGGCGGCGATCCGCGAGGTGTTCCTGCGGCACGTGATCGGCGGCAAACGCCTGTCGAAGGGCCCGCGGTTCGCCGCGCTCGTGCGCTGCGCCACGCCGGACGCCGTGCTGGCCGGTGTCGAGCTGCTCGCCGACCGGGCCGGGTTCGGGGTCCTGGTCGTGGACGTCGGCGGGGCCACGACCGACGTGTACTCGGCGCTGGTCCCGGACGCGGAGCTGTCCACCGGCCCGCGGCGCGACGTGGCCGGCACCCTGTGGCGGTCGCGGACGGTCGAGGGGGATCTCGGGGTGGCCGCGGGCGCCCCGTCGACCCTGCAGGCCGCGATCGTGGAGAAGTTGGCAGATCCCCTCGCGGAGCAGGAGCTGGCCGCGACCGCGGCGACGATCGCGCTGCGGCGGCACGCCAGGGGTCACCCGGCCGGGCCCGGACTACCCCGCACGGGTGGCCGTGACCTGCGCGATGTCCGCCTGGTCATCGGATCCGGGGGAGTGCTGCGGCACGGCGGCGGCGAGCACGTCCTGCGCGCCGTGCTGGGCGACACGGCCGGCGGCTGGGCGCTGCCGGACCGTGCGCGGGCGGTGGTCGACAGCGCGTACGTGCTGGCCGCGGCGGGATTGCTGGCCGTCGATCACCCCGCGGTGGCCGGGGCGCTGGCCGACACCCTGCTGGCCGCCGGGCCGGATCGACGGAGTACATTTTCGGACACGCCGGAGGGGGCGACACGCCGGAATCGGTAATGCCGGTGTTGACAGACCGCCCCCGTCCGGACGTACCGTCTTCAGGTCCTGTTTCACGGCGAGCGACTGTGATCCGCTTCGCTCCCTTACCCACTGGCCGCAGTGCCGTTCCCGCAGGGGTCGCGCGTTCAGCCAGGTCCAGGGGGTGGGGGTGCGCGGGCGGCGCGGACCGGGTCGCACCACCGGAAGCCGGGACGAGCCGAGCCTGGCCAGTAGACAACGGCACGGCGCGGGCAGCCAGCCCGTGACGCGTCGGTCCGAAGGTCAGCGCGAGGCCGTCCGGTGCACCGGCCGTGAAGGGCGTGAGGGACGAAGAAGCACCCCGAGGGGCGCGGCCGCTGGAGCCGCGCCCCTCTGCCAGTTCTCAGCCGGCCCAGTTCTCGGTCAGCCCAGTTCTCAGCGGGCCGGTTCGCAGCCGGCCCGGCGGCCAGCGGGGCTTGTTCTCAGCCGGTTCTCATCCGGCCGGTACGAGATTGCGGCCGACTGTCCTGCCGGAACGCCCCTGACCGGCGGGTAGCCTGCCTGGCGTGGAAATGACGATGCCGCCCCCGGAGCTGACGGAGCCGGGTCCCGCCGCGCCACCGCCCGGGCCCGCCCCGCTGCGGCTGCCGGTGGCCGTGGCCCTCGCGGTGGCCGCGGGCGCGGCGCTGCTGCTCGCCCTGCCGCCCTATGACCTGTGGTGGCTGGCCCCGATCGGGGTCGCGCTGCTCGCGGCGGCGGTGCACCGGCGGCGCCTGCGGGCCGGCTTCGGCCTGGGCCTGCTGGCCGGTGTCGTCCTGTTCTACCCGCTGCTGGAGTGGACCCGGATCGCGGCCGGCTGGCTGCCCTGGGCGCTGCTGTCCAGCGCCGAGGCCGTCGTCGTCGGCCTGGCCGGGCTCGCCTCGGCGTGGCTGTCCCCGCTGATCGACCGGCGCCGCGCGCTGTGGCCGCTGCTGACCGGCGTGCTCTGGGTCGCCGACGAGGCGTTGCGTGACCGGGCCCCGTTCGGCGGCTTCCCGTGGGGGCGGCTCGCGTTCAGCCAGGGCGACGCCCCCACGCTGCGTCTGGCGGCCTGGGGCGGTGCGCCCCTGGTGACGTTCGCGGTGGCCGCCGCCGGTGGCGCCCTGGTCGCTCTGGCCTGGCGCGACGGCCGGCGTCCGGCGCTGCTGCCGGCCGCCGGGTTCGCCGCCACGGCGGCCGTGCTGATCGGCGCGCCCGCCGCGATCCCGCTGTCCGCGCCGGGCGGCCCGGCCTACACCGTCGCGATCGTGCAGGGCAACGTGCCGCGGCTCGGGCTGGACTTCAACGCCCAGCGGCGCGCGGTGCTGGACAACCACGTGACCGCCACCCGGCAGCTCGCCGCCGACGTGACCGCCGGCCGCCAGCCGAAACCGGACCTGGTGGTCTGGCCGGAGAACTCCAGCGACATCGACCCGCTGCGCAACCAGGACGCCGCCGACGAGATCTCCGCGGCCGCCCGCGAGATCGGCGTGCCGATCCTGGTCGGCACGGTCCTGCGCACCGACAACCCGGGCGACATCAAGAACGCCGGCCTGCTCTGGATGCCGGTCACCGGGCCGGACCTGACCCAGGCCTACATCAAGCAGCACCCCGTCCCGTTCGCGGAGTACATGCCGCTGCGCCCGGTCGCCCGGCTCGTCACCGACAAGGTCGACCTGGTGCGCAACATGCTCGCCGGGGACCACGCCGGCGTGATCGACACCGGCGCGCTGACCATCGGCGACGTGATCTGCTTCGAGGTGGCCTACGACGGCATCGTCCGGGACACGGTCCGCAAGGGCGCCCAGGTCCTCACCGTGCAGACGAACAACGCCACGTTCGACGAGGGCGAGGCCCGCCAGCAGCTGGCCATGGTGCGTCTGCGGGCCGTCGAGCACGGCCTGGACTCGCTGATGGTGTCGACCGTCGGGGTGTCGGCGTTCGTGGATACCAGCGGCGGCGTGCACGGCGCGACGGGCTTCAACACCGCAGGGGTGGTGGTGCATGAAATGGCCGCCGGGGGAACGCGTACGCTAGCGACTCGTTCGGGCATCTGGCCCGAGGCGACAGCGGTCGGTTTGGCCGTGATCGCCCTGGTAGGCGCCGTTCCGCTGCGTCGCCGGAGGGTAATCGACAGCATCGGGGGCGACGAGATCGTGGAGGAACGTTGAGCGAGGCGGAAGGCTACCCGGGAGTTGGTCGGGTCCTCGTGATCATTCCCACCTACAACGAGGCGGACAATGTCCGGCTGATCACCGGGCGGGTGCGCAAGGCGGTGCCGGAGGTGGACATCCTGGTCGCCGACGACAACTCGCCGGACGGTACCGGGGCCATCGCGGATGAGCTGGCCCTTGCCGACGACCACATCTTCGTCCTGCACCGGCAGGGCAAGGAGGGGCTCGGCGCGGCGTACAAGGCCGGGTTCGCCTGGGCCAAGGACAAGGGTTACGACGCGGTCGTCGAGATGGACGCGGACGGCTCGCACGCGCCGGAGGAGCTGTCGAAGCTGCTCGACGCGCTCGCCGGGGCGGATGCGGTGCTCGGCACGCGGTACATCCCGGGTGGCAGCGTGCACAACTGGCCGATGCGCCGGCTGCTGCTGTCGCGGGGTGGCAACATCTACATCCGGATGGCGCTGGGTATGCCGTTCCGGGATGCCACGGGTGGGTACCGGGCGTACCGGATGGCGGTTCTCGACGCGATCGACGTGGCGTCGGTGGCGTCGACCGGTTACTCGTTCCAGGTGGAGCTGGCCTGGCGGGCGTTCCGGGGTGGGTTCCGGCTGGTCGAGGTGCCGATCACGTTCACCGAGCGGGAGCACGGTGTCAGCAAGATGAGCGGGAACATCTTCAAGGAGCAGCTGCTGCGGGTGACCGTGTGGGGTGCTCAGGCTCGTAAGGAGTCGCTGCTCAAGGCCGTCGGCCGCAAGCCGAAGCAGGAGCAGACCTGGCCGTGACGCCCGGGTTGGCGTAAGGCCGGGCCGCACTTGGTGCAGCCCGGCCTTCATGGCATTCCGGCCCGGCCGGCGGTTTTCGCGGTGCTCCGGCCCGGCCGTGGTTGTCGGCATCCGTGCGGTCCGGGGCGGGAGCGGCATCCGTGCGGTCCGGGGCGGGACCGGCATCCGTGCGGCCCGCGGCGGGAGTGACGGCGGCCTCAGCGGGCACACAGGTGGGACGCAGGTTCGAGTGTCATGCTGGTGGAGTTCGCATGAAATCGGAGGCTCTCCATGCGCCGTAGCCGGATGGCATACCTTCCCTTCGTCTTCCCGCTGCTCGCGGTCGCCGAGATCTCGGCGTTCGTGGCGGTGGCGCACCTGATCGGGGCAGGCTGGGCGTTCCTCCTGCTGGCCGCGATCACCCTGGCCGGCTTCTCGCTGCTGCGCCGTGAGGGGATCCGCGGCTGGCGGGCCTTCCAACAGGCCGCCGCGGCCGGCCGCCCGCCCGGCACCGAGGTGACCAACTCGCTGGTCGGTCTCGGCGGGGCGCTTCTGCTGGCCCTGCCCGGTTTCGTCACCGGTCTGGCCGGTCTGCTCCTGCTGCTGCCCCCGGGCCGTGGCCTGGCCCGGCGCGGCGTCGAGCGCTTCGCGACCCGTCGCCTCGGCGGTGGCGTCACCGGCGACCTGTTCGGCCCGCGCAAGGTTCGCGTCCGCGTCGACGACCCCACGGTGGTCGACGCATCCGTCGTCGACGAGCCCCCGGTGCACCGCCAGCCCGCCGCCGCGATCGAAGGCGAGATCGTCCGCTAGCCGGCCAGCTGTCCCGCACCGACCGGAACACGACGAAAGGGCCGCCCCGAGAAGGGCGGCCCTTTCGTGTGTCTTGATGTTCTTCGTGCGGTCGGCGGGCCGGAGCCCGCGGGTGCGGCCTGGTGGCTCGAACCCTGCGGTAGGTGCCGGCGGCCCGAGGCCCGTGCTGGACCCCGACGGTTCGGGGCCCGCTGGGTGCCGGCGAGTTCGGGGCCGCGGTGAGGACCGGCGGCCCGAGGCTCGTGGAGGCCCCGACGGTCCGGGGTCTGGGGCGGGTGCCGACAGGTTCGGGGCCGTGCGGTGGTTGTCGGCGGCCCGAGCCTGCGGCTGGCGTGACCGGGGTCAGCCGGCGACCGCGGTGCGGCCTGGCCGGAGGTCAGCGACCGCGGCGGGTGCGGACTTCCTGCAGGCGCTCGTTGAGGATGTCCTCGAGCTCGGCGATCGAGCGCCGCTCCAGGAGCATGTCCCAGTGGGTGCGCGGTGGCTTGGCCTTCTTCTGCTCCGGCTCGCTGCCGTCGACCAGTCGGGCCACGCTGCCGTCGAACTTGCACTCCCAGGTGGTCGGCACCTCGGCGTCGACGGCGAACGGAACCTCGAACTGGTGGCCCTTGACGCACAGGTACTCACGGGTCTGTCGGGGCGCCAGCTCGGTGTTACGGTCGGACTCGTAGCTGACTGCGCCTAGACGGCTGCCGCGCAGCATGCGTTCGCCCATGATCGGCTTCCCCTCGCTCGTGGTGCTGCTTCCGTTGGTGTAACGAAAGGGACGGTCGCCGGATTCCTGCGGCCGCCGAGTGTTCTATCGGTCTTTTACCCGCCTGGTAAAGGCGATGTAACGCTATGAGCGTAACCGGCGTGCGACCCTACACCCCAATTTGAACGCTCGTGAAGTGGACCTTGGTCCAGTTTATGGCTGTTTAACACATCTACGGGTGGTGCGATGTCGGTCACTCGGGCGTTCACCCCCCACGAACCCGGCCCCACGGTGATCCGCGGTGCGGACGGCGTCGCGGCGGGCGGGCCGGGCGTGGTCAGGGCCGACGGTGATCAGCGCCCCCGGTGCGGACGGCGTCGCGCCGGGCGCGGCGGGCGTGGTCAGGACCGGCGGTGATCAGAGATCCGCCGGTGCGGCCTGGGCCGGTGCGGGCGGCGTCGCGGCGGGCGGGCGGGCCGAGCCGAGCGCGGCCAGAGCCGACGCCAGGTCACTGACCTGCCCGGTGAGCTGAGCGACCCGCTGGTGTGCGGCGTCCGCGTCGGCGCGTGCGGCCGCGAGGCGGCGCTCCAGCTCGGCGCGTTCCTCGGCGGCACGTTCAAGATCCTTGCGCGTACGGTCGAGATCCCCGGCCGTGCGTCGCAACTCGTCCCGCTCGGACACCACCGACGCGAGCTCCTGGCGCACCCCGGCCACGTCGGCGGCGGTCCGCTCGGCGCGCGCGGCGGCATCGGCGGTTGCCCGCTCGGCGCGGGCCGTGACTTCCGCGGTCGCCTGCTCGGCGGCTTTCGCACGCAGCTCGGCCTGCTCGGCGGCCTCCCGGGCGGCGGTGACGTCGGCACGGGCGGCGGTCAGTGACTCCTCGGCGCGCAGGGCCGCCTGCTCCGCCGTACGCCGGAAATCGTTGTGGTCCTTCAAGGCTGCCGCAAGGTCGCGTTCCGCCGCGTCGCGCTGGCCCTTGGTCTCCTGCAGGTCGCGCCGGGTGGCGGTCAGGTCCTCGGCGGCGGCGTCGCGTTCCGTCTCGGCACGTTCCCGCAGCGCTGCCGCGGCCGTCGCGGCCTTCACCGCCTCGTCACGGGCCTTGAGCGCTTCCTGCTCGCGCTTGCCGGCCTCCTCGGCGGCGCGCGTCGCCTCGCTCGCACGCTGGCGTGCCTCGTCACGCTCGGCCGTCGCGGCCGCCGCGATCTGCTGCGCCGCCGCGGTCGCCGTGGCCGCCTGCTCCGCGTCGCGGCGCGCGTCGTCCCGCTCCGCGTGCGCGGCGGCGACCGCCGACGACGTCTCCGCGCGCACCTCGGCGACCTGCCGTTCGACGCCGGCCGGGGACATCTCCGAATGCAGGGCCTCGGTCAGCGTCCCGACCATCTGGTCGAGCCGGTCCACGACCTCCCAGGTGCGGGCGACCGAGCCGGCCAGGCCGGGGGAGGAGCGGTGCCGCATCCGCACGTTGCGGGAGGCGCGCTGGCACTCACCGTCGTTGTCCCGGCAGTACCGGAACGGCCGGCCGGCGGAGTTGCGCTGCGGCACGGGGCGCCCGCAGTGGGCGCACGGTCGGGTTTCGGTCGCCTCGGCGGCGTTCTGGTCCTGCATCGTCATAGCACTGCCCACCCTAGGCCGCCCCTGCCATCATTTCGATGTCACCACACCGGCATCACGTCGATCCGGCCGGACCTGCGCCGACGGCGGCGAGGCGGGAGCGGCCGGGTCTCCCCCCGCGGCACGGCCTCACCCCCCGCCTCCGCGCCCGGCCCACCCGCACGGCCCGGCGGGTCGGACCGCCCGGCCGTGCGGCCGTCCATCTGCACAGATCTGTTGTCGTGGCTGAGCGGGAGCCGCGTCAGGGCAGGTCTGTCCGGGTCGGGATCAGCCCGGCGCCGACGTCGGGCGCGTCCGTGTCCGGGTGGATCAGCTCGGTACGCACCTCGTGCATCTTCAGGTCGCCGCTGAGGATCTCGGCGGCGAAGTGGCACGCCACCCGCTGCCCCGAGTCGTCGAACGCCCGCAGCAGCGGCCGGTCCTCGGCGCAACGGGGCTGTGACCACGGGCAGCGCGTACGGAACCGGCATCCGCTCGGCGGGTCGGCCGGCGACGGCAGGTCACCGGCGAGCAGGATCCGCTCGCGCCGGTCCTCGATGTACGGGTCGGGGATCGGCACGGCGGAGAGCAGCGCCCGGGTGTACGGGTGCAGCGGCCGCTCGTACAACCGGTCGCCGTCGGCCTCCTCGACCAGCGCGCCCAGGTACATCACGCCGATCGTGTCGGAGATGTGCCGGACGACCGCGAGGTCGTGCGCGATCACCAGGTAGGTCAGGCCGAGCGAGTCCTGCAGGTCGCCGAGGAGGTTGACGACCTGCGCCTGGATCGACACGTCGAGTGCGGACACCGGCTCGTCGGCCACGATCAGCTCGGGCCCGAGGATCAGGGCGCGGGCGATGCCGATGCGCTGGCGCTGCCCGCCGGAGAACTCGTGCGGGTACCTGTTCAGCGTCGACGACGGCAGGCCGACCGCGTCGAGGGTGGACCGCAGTCGCTGCCGTACCGCTGCCTTGTCCCGGTGCAGGTCGTGCGCCTTGAGGCCCTCGACGAGCAGGGACTCGACCGACTGCCGCGGGTCGAGGCTCGACAACGGGTCCTGGAAGACCATCTGGATGCGCCGGCGGAACAGCCGCATCTGCTCGCCCTTGAGCGCGCGCACGTCCGTACCGTCGAAGGTGATCGTGCCGCTCGTCGGTTCGACCAGGCGCAGCAGGCCGCGCCCGAGCGTGGACTTGCCGCAGCCGGACTCGCCGACCAGGCCGTAGGTCTCGCCGCGCCGGATCGAGAGCGAGACGCCGTCGACGGCGTAGACGTGCCCGACGGTGCGGTCGAAGAGCAGTCCGCTCTTGATCGGGAAGTGGACCTTGAGGTCGTCGATCTCGACGAGGGTCTCGCTCACGCCGGCACCTCCAGCGGGACGGGGTTGGTGCACCGCAGCGCGCCGTCGCGGCGGCGGGTGGGGGTGAGCGGCACCGTCGCGCCGATGCAGTCGTCGATCACCCGGTCGCAGCGCGGGGCGAACGCGCAGCCGTCCGGCCACGGGATGTTGTCGCTGACCGAGCCGCGGATCTGGTGCAGGCGCCCGCCGCGGTCGGCGTCCAGCCGGGGCACGGACCGCAGCAGCCCATGGGTGTACGGATGTCGCGGGTCCGCGAACAGGTCGTGGCGCACGGCCCGCTCGACGACCTTGCCGGCGTACAGGACGTTGACCGTGTCGCAGAGCCCGGCCACCACCCCCAGGTCGTGAGTGATCATCACGAGGGCCGTGCCGGACCTGTCGACCAGGTCCTTGAGCAGCGCCAGGATCTGCGCCTGGATGGTCACGTCCAGCGCGGTCGTCGGCTCGTCGGCGATCAGCAGCCGGGGCTTGCAGGCCAGCGCGATGGCGATCAGCGCCCGCTGCCGCATGCCGCCGGAGAGTTGGTGCGGGAACTCCCTGAGCCGCCGGGCCGGATCCGGGATGCCGACCGCGTCGAGCAGTTCCCGCGCCTGGCGCAGCGCCGCCTGCCGAGTCTTGCCCTGGTGGCGTTCGAGCACCTCGGCGACCTGCAGGCCGAGCGGGATCACCGGGTTCAGCGAGGACAACGGGTCCTGGAAGATCATGCCGATGTCCCGGCCGCGCCGGTCCCGCAGGTCCTGCGGGCGCAGCCTCAGCAGGTCGGTGTCCTCGAAGAGGACCTCACCGGTGACCCGGTTGCCGCGGCGCGGCAGCAGTCCCATGATCGCCAGGCTGGTCACCGACTTGCCGCAGCCGGACTCGCCGACCAGCCCGACCGTCTGGCCCGGTTCCACGGCGAAGCCGACGCCGTCCACAGCGGTGAACGGCTCGGCGCCCTTGCGCTGGAAGACGACCTTCAGATCGCGTACGTCGAGCAGAGGCATGACAGGTCACCGCCGGTTCTTCGGGTCGAGGGCCTCGCGCATGCTCTCGCCGAGCAGGGTGAAGCCGAGGGCGACCAGGATGATCGCGATCGCCGGGAAGTAGGCCAGTTCCGGTCGGACCTCCAGGTAACGGACGCCGTCCACGCCGAGCATCAGGCCCCACTCGGCCCGGTTGATGTCCGGGTCGCCGAGCCCCAGGAACGACAGCGCGGCCGCGTCCAGGATCGCCACCGCGAAGGTCAGGGTGGCCTGCACGATGACCGCTGTCAGCGAGTTCGGCAACATGTGCCGGGTCACGATGTGCCGCTGCCGCACGCCGAGCGCCCGGGCCGCGAGCACATGATCACTCTCCCGCTGGGCCAGCATCGACCCGCGCAGGAGCCGGGCGAAGATCGGCACGTTCACCACCGCGACCGCGACGATCACCGTCCACTGCGTCGGCTGGCGGGCCAGCGCGACCAGCGTGATCGCCAGCAGCAGGCTGGGCAGCGCCAGCATGACGTCGGTGATCCGCATGATCAGCATGTCGACCCAGCCGCCGGCGGCGCCCGCGATCGCGCCGAGCAGCACCCCGCACAGCAGGCCGATGAGGGTGGCCAGGACACCGACGAACAGGGTCTGCCGGGCGCCGTAGATCATCCGGGACGCGAAGTCGCGGCCCAGCGGGTCGCTGCCGAGCGGATGCCCCGCGGAGGCGCCCGGGATCGAGTCGACGGTCAGCCCGCCGGTCAGCTCCGGGAACCGTTGCACCGGGTCGTGCGGGGCCACCAGCGGCGCGAAGATCGCGATGATCAGGAAGAGCAGGATGATGGCCCCGCCCACGATCGCGGCGGGGTTGCGCAGCAGGCGTCGTCCGGCGTCGCGCAGCAGGCTGACCCCGCCGCCCTCGGCGGTCCGCGCGGTGAGCTCGTCGATGCGGCGGCGCTTGTGGTCGGCGAGCGTCGCCATGCCGCCGGGGCCGTTCACCGGACACGCACCCTCGGGTCGATGACCGCGTAGGAGAGGTCGACCAGCAGGTTGACCACGATGAAGACGACGGCGGCCAGCAGGATCAGCGCCTGCAGCACCGGATAGTCGCGGCTGCCGCTGATCGAGTCGGTGATCAGCGTGCCCAGCCCGCCCCAGTTGTAGACCTTCTCGGTCAGCACCGCGCCGGCCAGCAGCGTGCCGGTCTGCAGGCCGATCGTGGTGACGACCGGCAGGAGCGCGTTGCGCAGCACGTGTCGCTTGCGGATGGTGGCATTGCGCAGACCCTTGGCATCCGCCGTACGGACGTAGTCCTCGTCGAGGACGTCGAGCACGCCGGCCCGGGTGATCCGGACGATGATCGCCAGCGGGATCGTCGCCAGTGTGACGGCCGGCAGGATCAGGTGCCAGAGGGCGTCGGCGGAGGCGTCCCATTCCCTGGTGAGCAGCCCGTCCAGCACAAAGAAGCCGGTCACGCCGGTGTTCTCCACGCCGGTGCTGATCCGCCCGGACGGCGGGAACAGGTGGGTGCCCTGGGTCAGCCAGTCCTTGAGCAGGTAACCGAGGAAGAAGATCGGGACCGAGATGCCGACCAGGGTGACGACGATGGTCGCGTTGTCGAGCAGCCGGCCGTGGTGGCGGGCCGCGAGGTAACCCAGCGGGATGCCCAGCCCGACCGCGATGACGATCGCGGCGAGGGCCAGCTCGACGGTCGCCGGGAAGGCCCGGCTGATCACGTCGGCCACCGGCTCGCCGGTCCGGATGGAGTTGCCGAAGTCGCCGGTCACGACGTTGCGCAGGAACCGGCCGTACTGCACCCAGATCGGCTGGTCGTAGCCGAGCGCCCGGGTCAGCGTCTCACGGGTCTGCGGGGTGGCGCGTTCGCCCAGCAACGCGTCGACGGGCCCGCCGGGGAGACTCCGCAGCCAGAAGAAGATCAGGGTCATCAGGGCGATCAGGGTGACGCCCAACTGGCTCAGGCGGCGTAGAACGACTCGCACCATGGAGAAAGACGGCTCCTTCCCGGGATCGCCGCCGCCGTGGTCCGGGGGTCCGGACCGCGACGGCGGTGAGCGCCTACTTGCTGATCGAGACGGTGTTGAACTGCTCGCCGGTGAGCGGGCTCGGCACCAGCCCCTGGACGTTCTTCGTGGTGACCAGGGCCGGCGGCGCGTGCCAGATCGGCACGGCCGGCAGCCACTTGCTGGCCAGATCCCGGTTGACCTGCTCGAACGCGGTCTTCTTGGCGGCCTGGTCGACCGTCGCGTCGGCCTTGTCGATGGCGGAGAACATGTCGGTCATCGCCTGGTCGCCGAACTCGTCCTTGGGACGGCCGAAGAACGTGCCGACGAAGTTGCCCGGGTCGTTGTAGTCACCGGTCCAGCCGAGGATGTGCAGGTCCTGCTTGCCGAACTGCTGCACGTCGTCCTTGAAGCCGCCGTTCCACGGCCGGGGCACGCCGGTGACCTTGATGCCGGCCGCCTGCAGGTCGTTGGCGAGGACGGTGAAGATCTCCTGCGGATTCGGCATGTACGGCCGGGTCACCTCGGTCGGGTAGTAGAAGTTCAGCGTGAGCCCGGTCGCGCCGGCGTCGGCCAGCAGTTGCTTGGCCTTGTCCACGTTGTACTCGTACTTCTGCACGTCGGGCGCGTAGCCGAGCACGGTGTCGGGCAGGAACTGGTCGGCCACCTTCGAGCCGCCGGGGCCCTTGGTCTGCACCAGCTGGGGGCGGTTCAGGGCGTAGGCGATCGCCTGCCGTACGCGCAAATCCTTCAGTTTGGGGTTCTTCTGGTTGATGCCCAGGTAGAGGATGTTGAACGCGGGGCGGGGCAGGACGGTGTAGCCCTCGTCGGCGAGAGCCTTGCGGTCCGCCGGTGCGGGGAAGTCGATCGCCTGCACGGTGCCGGCGCGCAGCTCCTGCTTGCGGGTGTTCTCGTCCTTGATGACCTTGATGATCATCTTGTCGACCTTGGCCTTCTCGCCCCAGTAGTCGGGGTTCCGGTTCAGGGTGATCTCGCCGGTCGCCTTGTTCCAGCCGCCGAACGTGAACGCGCCGGTGCCGGTCGGGTGCTCGGTGGCGAACGCGCTGTACGAGAAGGAGTCGCCGCTCTGCGTCACGGTGTCCGCGCCGTACTGCTTCATCGCGGCCGGGCTGGCGATGGAGAACGCGGTGAGCGCGAACGCGCCCGGGAACGCGCCCTTGTACTTCTTCATCGTCACGACAGCGGTCCCGGCGTCCTGCGCCTTGCAGTTGTCGTAGACGGCGTCCGGGCTGCCGGCGAACCCGCCGAAGACGTCGGCGTAGTAGATCATCTGGGACTGGGCGGCGTCGCCCTTCATGGTGGACCAGCGGTCGAAGTTCGCACAGACCGCGGCCGCGTCCAGCGCGGTGCCGTCGTGGAACTTGACACCCTGGCGCAGCTTGAACGTCCAGATCTTGCCGGTCGGGTCGTTGGACCAGCTCTCCGCCAGACCACCGGTCAGCTCGGCGGTGCCGGGCTTGTGGGCGACGAGCGTGTCGTACATCTGCCGGATCGGCCGGAACGACTCCCCGTCGTCGTTGAAGATCGGGTCGAAGTTCTTCGGGTCGCCGGCGCCCGCGAAGACGAAGGTGCCGCCGCCGGCGCCCTTGTCACCGCTGTCACGGTCGCTCTTCGCGCAGCCGGCTGCGCCGATCGCCATCGCCGTGGTGACACCTGCGGCGATGACCGCCCGGCGCCAGTACGCCTGCCTTCCTGGGGCACGCATCGTGTTCTCACCGTCCTATGAGTACGGAGAAACGCGATGACGGCTGGTCACCGCTGGTATGACCTTAGCCATTCATGATGATCGACATCGCGAATCGCTACCGGATCGTGTCATTGCTGTTTTCCGGCCCGCCCCCGCGCGCGAGGGGTAACGAGACTTGTCGATGTGTGGCAGGGTGACGCCTGGTCCTGCTTCCCAACGAAAGGCGAGAACATGGCCGTACGTCCTTCGATTGCCGCCCGGGCCGGCACGGTCCTCGCCCTGGTCGTCGCGTCGCTCGCCGTTCCCGGCGCGGCGCAGGCGGCCCGGGTGCCCGCGGTCGGCTGGTCGGCGTGCACCGAGCCGGAGCTGACCGGCTTCGACTGCGGCACCTACGAGGTGCCGCTCGATCACGACCGTCCCGGTGGGCCGACCACCACCATCGCGCTGGCGCGGCGGCCCGCCGCCGATCAGGCGCACAAGCTCGGCACCATCTTCGTCAACCCCGGCGGCCCCGGTGGCGCCGGCCGTGGCCTGGTCCGCGCCGCCGCCGGGATCGTGCAGCCGGAGGTGCTGGCCCGGTTCGACTTCGTCGGCTTCGACCCGCGGGGCATCGGCGCCAGCGACCCGATCCAGTGCTTCGCCACCGACGAGGAGGCCGAGGCGCTGCTGGCCCGGATGAAAGCGGTGCCGATCACCAAGGCCGAGATCGCCGAGACCCTCGCGGCGAACTGGGAGTACACCGAGGGCTGCAAGCGCAACGCCGGTCCGCTGCTGACCCACATGAGCACACTCAACGTGGCCAAGGACCTCGACCGGCTGCGCCAGGCGGTCGGCGACAAGGCACTGACCTACATCGGCTACTCGTACGGGACGATGATCGGCGCCACCTACGCCAACCTGTTCCCGGGCAAGGTGCGGGCGATCATCATTGACGGCAACGTCGACCCGGACCAGCGGGCCAACCACCGGCTCGCCAACAAGTTCGAGCGGGCCGGCGGCTTCGAGATCGCCCTGGCCGGCTTCTTCCGCGAGTGTGACAAGGCCGGGACGAACTGCGCGCTGGCCGGGGACAGCAAGGCCAAGTTCGCCCGGCTGCGGGAACGCTTCCGGCAGGGACCGGTCACGTCACCGACGTACGGGGAGGTGACCATCGACGACCTGACCGGCTTCGTGTCGAGCAGCATGTACGACGTGGCCAGCTTCCCGGACACCGCGCAGGTCCTGCAGATCCTGTACGGCGAGGTGTTCGGCGGGCCGTCCACCCT
Organism: Actinoplanes cyaneus; assembly: GCF_016862095.1. Taxonomy (GTDB): domain Bacteria; phylum Actinomycetota; class Actinomycetes; order Mycobacteriales; family Micromonosporaceae; genus Actinoplanes; species Actinoplanes cyaneus. Next base: position 90,906 of record NZ_BOMH01000018.1, on the reverse strand, counting down.
GCGCGCCACCCCTGCCCCGCCGATGCCCTCGGCGCCGCCGGCGCGCGGCGGATCGACAGACGCCTACGGGTACACGTCCAACGACGCCTTCTACGCGGTGAACTGCGCCGACGCGCCGCTGCCGCGCAACCCCGCGCTCTACCCCGGGTTCGCCACGATCTTCGAGAAGGCGCACCGGACCTTCGGACGGTCCGAGGCGTTCGGGGAGGTGGGCTGCGCGAACTGGCCCGTCGTCAGGGAACGCTACGCCGGGCCGTGGAACAAGCGGACCGCCAAGACGGTCCTGGTCGTCAACCCCACCTACGACCCGGCCACCCGGTACGACTTCGGCGTGCGGATGAGCCGGGAACTGGGCAACGCCAGGCTGCTGACGCTCGACGGGTTCGGGCACACCAGCAGCTACAGCGCGTGCGTGCAGGGCTGGTACACCCGGTACCTGCTCGCCGGTCAGCTACCGCCGTCGGGCACCCGCTGCGGCCAGGACCTGCCGCCGTTCCCCGCGGCCTGACCTGAGCGATCACGCCGCCGTCCGGCTCGGCATCGCCCGAGCCGGACAGCGTAGGTCGACGGTCCGATTCCGTCAGGCGGCTCAGAGAACGGCCCTGACCAGGGTTTATACTGGTCAGGGCCGTATTCTTTTTGTCCAAGCCGCAGTGGATCTCGGCCGGCAGCGCTCGCTTCGCGGCAGATGAGTGCGCGTGGTCCGGCAAGACCGGCCGCCGGATGGTCCTCATCGCGAATGAGGCCGGACATTCATATGGATCCTGGCGATCGTTAGCGCGACCGCCTTGCTGAGGCTCGGCGGACGCGATGGTTGATCAAGAGCGGGTGTGGATCAATTTGCCGCGCTGATGGCTATTACTCCCGTCGTCGCGCGTGGGTCGACCATCTGATGGCCGGCGATGCAGGGGAGTCAGGACAGTTCGTAGTCGAACCGGATGTGGTGGATGCCGTCTTCATCGACGGCCAATCCTCCGGTGCCGCGGATGCCGGTCAGGTCTCCAGTGCCGCTTCCCTGGACGATGACCAGAAACTCCGCCTGCCGATCCCGCCCCGTAGTGGTGGCGGAGTGCGCGAAGTTGAAGGTGCCCGGGTGGCCGGCGACGTGGCCCTCGAACGACTCCATCGCGACGTACGTGCCGGTGCTACTGGCGGGGTCGAACGCAGCCGTGAAGAGCGTTTCGGATCGGCCCTCGATCTCGCCGGTGAACGTCTTACGCATGGTGGCGAAACCGACCGGCAGGCCGGTCTTGACTTCGGAAGGCGGCACGGGAGCCGCACTGAAGTCGACTACCTCGAACGTTCCAGTTGCTCGCATGTCTGACACGCTACGACGAACTCTTGACTTTATCAAGAGTTGTGTATACAAATAGATCATGGAAGGTGAGACGACGGAGGATACGTTCTTCCGTTTGTTCGGCGAAGCTGCCGCGCAGCTCAGGCAGGGGTTCGCGCGCTCGATCGGGATGAGCGTTCAAAGGGTTCAGATTCTTGTCCGCTTGCACCGCAATGGCGAGACCAGTCACAGCGAACTGCGCCAAACCCTCGGCATCGACGGGGCGAGCATTACGCGGTTGGTGAAGGAACTCGAACGTGACGGGCTGGTCCAACGTCGTGTCGACCCGGCCGACAACCGCTACACGCTGGCGTCACTCACTCCGGCCGGCACGCGGTTCGCCATCGAGTTACGGGAGCGGCATCAGGACTACCAAGAGCGGTTGCTCGATGGCGTTGACAAGCAAGACCAGGACAGAGTGCTGCAGGCGCTACAGCGACTGCGTGACAACCTCAATCGGGGAGACGCGGACACATGACAGGCGAAGCACGTGCGGCGGCGCTGCGCATGTACACGGCTTTCAACAATCACGACCATGCAGCGGCGCTGGAGATCTTCACCGACGATTTCTACAGTCATCCACTGAAAACGACGGGGCCGCGAAGCATCGTCGAGTCCTGGGAGCGGCTCCATGACGCGTTTCCCGAAGCCCGCGTCGAAGTCGAGGACATCATCGTCGATGGCGACGGTGTCGCGACGCGGTTGAGCGTGCACGGAATACCGGACCAGACGCCGACGATGCTGGAAATGTACCGCGTCCGCGACGGCCGGATCACTGAACTGTGGGCGCTGACCTCAATGCGCCGCGACGCCTGACCAGCGCGACCGTTTCGGAGGCGCACTCAATTCGGCAGTTGAGGGTGTCGAGGGCCGGGTTTTTGCCGGGGACTGAGTCGTGCATCGCGTTGTCGTTGCGTCCGGGGGAGGGTTCAGTAGGACGGATCCTCTGCCTGCTGGCGGACCGATGGGTCGGGGTCCTCTCTCAGGACGTCGCGAATGTGTGGTGGAGTGAGGAGCGCGGCAGCCATCCACCATCGGACCTCTACCGATCGATCCCGGACGAGCCGCTGGAGGTCTTCCTCTTCCAGAGTGACGGTGCGCACGAGCGCGGACCGGACCAGGGCTGACGGGTCCCCGGCGAGGACCCGGCGCTGCTCGGCTGTCGTGCGGGTGTTCATTGCTGCGCCGGCTCGGACCTTGGCGACGGAGTCGGTGCTCAAGGTGGCCAGGGCCGCAGGATCGATGGTTTCCATGGCAAATTCCCCGCGGACGTTCACGGAACTGTCCGAGGCGAGCGCGGCTGCTACGTCCGGAGCGAGATCTTTGCGATAGATGAGCTGGTACCGGAGGTCCTCGTCCGGCGATGCGCAGATGGCGCGTTGCACGTGTTCGTCGCATGCGGGATTGTGAGCCACCGCCCAGCGAACGTGCCGGTGAGGATCGCTGACGAGTCGGAGCAGAGTTTCTCGCGGTGCTCTCGGATTGGTTGCCACCGCTTCACGGACGTTCCTGTCGTCGTCGGAGGCGAGAGTGATCAGTACCGTTCCCGGTAGGTCCGAACGACCGGCAACAGCCAGGCGAATCGTCTTCGACGGATCGGCCGCCAGCCGTGTCGCGACCCGATCGGTGACCTCGACGCAGTTGCCGCCGCCGTTGGTGCGGGTGCCCGTGCGCCAGGTGACCGCGTTGCGGTCGAACGTCTCGGCGTACGTCTTCTTGTCCGTCACTTCAACTCCTCGGCAATGCCTTTGCCAGTACATTCTCCCAGGCGTCTCGGTAGCCGCCCAGTCTCGGTGGCGGGCGGTCGAGAAGCGGCCGGCAACATCGGGAGGCGCGGCGTGGTCACCCTTGAGAGTGATTCTCGTCGATCGAAGCGTGACCCCGGGGCAAGGCAGCCGATCGGTCGGTATGGATGATCAACGAGTGATCGTACGGTGGCTCGCATGACGGTTCCGTTCGATCTGTGGGGCCAGCGCGGCTGGGCCGCCGCGGAAGTCGCCGGTGAGTCGCACTACCGGGCCGCGATCCGGGCGCTGTTCGGCGCGCGCATCCCGCCGGACGGCACCGAGCTCACTGTCGCCGCGCAGCTGCTGCCCGAGCCGCAGAACCGGCACGACCGGGACGCGGTCGGCGTCTGGGTGGGCTCCGCGCAGGTCGGTCACCTGCCGCGGGAGGCGGCGAAACGGTATGCGCCGGCGCTGTCGGCGCTGGTCGCGCACGGGTGGACGCCGCAGGTCGGCGCACGGGTCTGGGGTTCGGAGGCGGGTCCCGGCGAGTTCACCGGTTCGGTGCGCCTCGACCTCGCCGAACCGCACCTGATCATCCCGGCGAACCAGCCGCCCCCGCAGGAGCATCGGCTGCTGCCGCCGGGCGGGGCGATCCAGGTGACCGGTGAGCACCACCATCTCGACGCGCTCGCGGCCTGGCTGCGTCCCGAGGGCGAATGCTGGGTGCACGCGACCCTGCACGAGATCACCGAGCAGCCGGCCCGCAGCGCGCGGGCCGTCGTGGAGGTGCGGATCGACGGTGTCCGGATCGGGCAGCTCAGCCCGCGCATGAGCGGCGAGGTGCTGGCCGCCGTGCGGCATCTCGCGGAGCGCGGTCTGGTGGCCTGCGCCCGCGCGATCGTCAAGGGCAACAGCATCAAGACCGAGGTCATCGTGTACGCGGCCAGAGCGCACGAACTGCCGGAAAGCTGGCTGAGCGACCCGCCCGAGGCGGCGCGCCACGCGGTGCGGAACTCGAGTGCGGCGGACCGGCCGGCGGGGCCGTCGGCGGCGGAGACGGCGGTGCTGCGGGTGCCCGCCGGACAGACCACCGCGCCCTTCGTCCCACCGGCGCTGGACGTCCCGCCCCCGGTCGCGCCGGTGATCGCGGGGGCGGTGGCCGCGGACGGGCGGGCTCACGACGTACGCGAATCGGGTCTGCCTCAGTCCCTTGCCGTGCCGGCCGCGAGATCACCGCAACCGTCACCCCGCCCGGCCGGTCCCCGGCTCAACCCGCCACCGAACTGGCCCGCGCCGCCACTGGGCTGGTCGCCGGCCCCGGGGTGGACGCCCGATCCGGCCTGGGGCCCGCCGCCCGCGGGGTGGCAGTTGTGGATCGACGCGCCGCCCGATGCGGATCGCTCGTTGCCGGAGCCCTCCGGCATGGTGGCGCGGACCTGGCGGGGGTGGGCGCCGAAGGCTGTCGCCGACGAGTACCAGCGGCACTACGAGACCGGGGTGGCGCCGCGGCTGGCGAGGCTGCCCGGGTTCCGTGGCGCCCGGTTGCTGCGCCGGGCCGAGGGGGACGAGGTGGCGTTCACGTCGATCGTGTTCTTCGCCCGGATGGACGACGTGCGGGCGTTCGCCGGCGACGACTGGTCCGTGGCGGTCGTCGAGGAGCCGGCGCGGCGGGTGCTGAGCCGGTGGGAGCCGACGGTCACCCACGACGAGGTGGCGATGGAGGTGCTGCCCCGCTGACCGGCCTTTCCGACCTCGCCCGCGGGACGAGCAGGACACAGAGGAGGGTGGCGGCGCCGGCCAGGGCGACGGCCGTGCCCGGGGTGCTGAGCTGCGCGATCGCGCCCAGGCCGACCGGGGACAGGCCCTGCAGGGTCATCAGGCCGGTGGAAAGCAGGGCGAACAGCTGGCCGCGGCGCGACTCCGGCGTGGCGTCCAGCAGGGGGCGCTGCAGCCCGAGTTGGTAGGCGGCGCCCGCGCCCGACAGGACCAGCACGGCGAGGGTCACCCCGACCGGGATGCCGGTGACCAGCAGGATCAGCGGGCCACCGGCGAGCAGGACCAGGGGGCGGGAGAGACGTTCGCGCGCCGCGGGACGGACCCAGCGGCCGACGATCAGGTCGCCGAGCAGCATGCCGACCGGCAGCGCGGCCATCAGCACGCCCGCCGACCCGGACGGGAAGCCGCGCGCGGTGGCGTAGGCGACGAGCAGCGCCTCGGCGCCCGCCACGCACGCCGATGGCAGCCAGTGGACCAGCAACAACCGGCGGATCACCGGGTCGCCGAGCAGCTCACCGGCACCGGTCACGCTGGCCCGCACGGCGGAGCCCTTCTCGCCGGGCACCCCTTCGAGATCGGGAAGGCCCAGCCGTACGATCACCGCCGCCAGCACGTGACCTCCCGCCGCGATCAGCAGCGCCGGTCCGGCCCCGAGCGCGGCGACCGCCACGCCACCGGCGGCCAGGCCGATCAGCTGGGCGCCGGAGGAGGCAATGTTGAGGACGGAGCGGCCCAGGACGTACGCGTCGCCGCTGAGCACCTCGGACACCAGCCGTCCGGCCGCGCCCGAGAAGATCGGCGTGCCGCAGGCGACCACCGCGATGATCGTGAGCTGCGCGGCGACCGGCAGGTCGACGACGGCGACGAGCAGCGCGGCCGCCCCGCCGGCGAGGTAGCCGCCGACGATCAGCGGCCGTGGCCGGATCCGGTCGGTCAGCGCGCCCAGCAGCAGCCCGCCGACCAGTTGCGGCAGGAAGCCCGCGGCGAACGCCAGCGCGCTGAGCAGCGCCGACCCGGTCCGGTCGAAGACGAGCACGGACAGGGCGAAGATCCGTAGCGACTCGGCGGCGATGGCGGCGGTGCGGGCGAAGAACAGCACCCGGAATCTCGGCTCGGCGAAGACCTCGCGGTAGGTCGCGCCCCGGTCGATGACAGTCACCGGTCCACCATGTCGGCGGCGGCCGGCGCGACGCGACTGATTCGCCAGGGGGCGTAACGTCGGGGGCGTGATGCGGTTCGAGGTGGGCGCGGAGGACCTGCTGCGGACGCGGTTCGCGGTGTCGCCGATCTTCGAGCTGCACAACCTCCTGCGGGCGCTGAGCATCCCCGCGCCACGGTTGCCGTCGTCCTGGCTCGCGCGATTCCGGTCCGGTTTCGATCGGCTGCGCCACGACCCGTGCCTGGCCGCGGTCCAGATGCTCAAGAACGCCCGGCAGGGGGCGAACTTCTACACGCCGCCACCACGCGGGATGACCCAGACGATCGAGCAGGACCTCGCGGCGGTACGGTCCTGGCCGCTCGCGGCGGCCCGCGAGGAGATCGACTTCTACCTGGCCGGGCGGCACGTCCCGGCGGCGGTCGCGGCGATCCTGCACGCCGACGACGTGCTCGACCGGCTCGCCGGCTTCCTGGAGCTGGCCTGGTCGGAGGTGCTCGCGGGGGAGTGGCCGCAGCTGCGGGCGGTGTGCGAGCGCGACGTCGTGCACCGCGCCGCGGAGCTCGGCCGGGCGGGGTGGGCGGCGGCGCTGGCCGGCCTCGGCCCGCAGGTGCGCTGGCGCGACGGCGGGATCGAGCTCGCCGCGCACGGCGGACCGGTCGGCGCGCTGGGCGGTGCGGGGCTGCTGCTCGTCCCATCGGTGCTGGTACGACCCGGGACGGCCGTCTTCGCTGACGATCCGTGGCCGAAAGCGATCATCTACCCCGCTCGTGGCGCGGGCGCGCTGTTCGAGTCCGCCGCGGAGCCGGTGCCGTCCGCGCTGGCGGCGTTGCTGGGGCGCAGCCGGGCGCAGTTGCTGACGGCTCTCGCCGAGCCGGCCAGCACGACCCACCTGGCGGCGGTGCTCGAACTGGCCACGGGGGCGGTCGGTGACCATCTCGCGGTGCTGCTCCGGGCCGGGCTGGTGACGCGGGCCCGGTCGGGGCGCTCGGTTCTCTACTCCCGGACTCCGCTCGGGGACGCGGTGATCGAAGCGTCGGCGTGAAGCACGCGGTGATCCAGGCGCCGGCGTGAAGCAGGTGATCCAGGCGTCGGCGTGCGGCACGTGGCGCTGACTCCGGCGGCGATGACCCGCACCGGAAACGACTGGTCCCAGCCGGCTCGCACGGTGGCCGGGCAAGCCCGGTCGCACCGCGGGAGCCGGCCGTCCCGCTACACCAGGGCCCGCCGGGCCCACGCCCGGACGTCGGCGTCCACGTCGGCGCCCGCTTCGAGCAGGGCGGCCCGGACGTCGTCGCGATCCGGCCAGGCCGACAGCGATCGGACTGCCGCCCGGCGCACGTCCAGGTTCGCGTCCTTGGCGGCGGTGAGCAGGACCGGGACCGCCAGCTCCGGCCGGGCCGCTCCCAAGGCTTTCGCCGCTCCCTCGCGGACCTGCCACGCTGGGTCGCCGAGCTGGGCGATCGCCACCGACGTCAGCGAGCCGGGGCACCCGATCGAGGCGGCCGCGGTCAGCGCCGCCGCCCGCACGAGAGCGTCGCCGTCACCGGCGAGCCGTTCCAACGCGGCGGCCCGTTGATCCCGCGCGCGGCCGGCGGTGTCGGGTGAAACGGCGGCGGTGTCGTGCGGGGTGGCGGTGGTGCCGAGGCCGTGGGCCGCGGCGACCCGGACCTCGCGGGCCGGGTCGAGGGCGGCGGCGGCCAGCCCCGGCACGTCGTCGCGGCGGACCAGGCCGCGGACCGCCTGCAGGCGGACCGTCACGTCGACGTCCTCCGCGGCGGCGCGGAAATCGGCCGCGGTTCCCAGGTCGATCACCCGGAGCAGCTCCACCACGACGTCCCGGACAGCCGGGTCGCCGCTGCCGTAGGCCGCCCGGAGTCGCCGCGCCAGCTCCGGCGACCCGGCCAGCACGTCGGCCAGTTCTCGCAGTCCGGCCCCGGCCGCCGAGCGCACTGACCGATCCGGATCAGCCAGGGCACTCACCAGCGCGTCCGCCACGCCCGCCGGGGCCACCTCGGTCAGCGTGGTCACGGCGGTGCGCCGGACACCCGCGTCGGGGTCGTCCAGGAACGGCGCGAACGCGGCGAGCGGGGACGGCGCTTCGGCGAGCGCGAGAACCGCGACGATCCGGTTCGCGGCCGGCGCGGCGGAGCTTTCCGTCGTACGTACCGCATCGGGGGTCTGCGCGGTGACGCCGAACCGCCGGATCTCGGGCACCGGCACCGCCTCGAGGCCGCCGGGGGGCCGGAAGTCGTCGACCGGGAACAGGTACTCAGCGACGGGACGTTTGAGGAACTCCATCTCGCCGTCCGGGCCGCGCCGCAGGTTGAGGTGGTAGAGCCACTCCTCGTCGTTGCGCTCGGGGTGGTCGGCCCGCTCGTGGTACAGCCCCCAGCGGCTCTCGGTGCGCACCAGCGAGGCACGCGCCGCCATCTCCGCGCAGTCGCGGATGAAGCTCACCTCGGCGCAGCGCATCAGCTCGTGCGGGGTCCGCGCGCCCATCCCGCCGATCTCGCCGCTCATGCGCTGGAACGTCTCGACCGCGATCTCCAGCTTGGCCGCGGACTTCGGCGGGGCGACGTAGTCGTTGACGAAGCGCCGCAGCTTGTACTCCACCTGCTGCTGTGGCGGCCCCTCCGGGGTGCGCAGCGGCCGGTAGACGAGGTCCCGGGCGGCCTCGACCTGATCGGGCGGCAGCGGCGCCCGGACGTCACCGGCAAGACCCGCGGCGTGCGTCCCGGCCAGGTCGCCGAAGACGAACGCGCCGATCATGTAGTTGTGCGGCACGCACGCCAGATCCCCGGCCGCGTACAACCCGGGAACCGTCGTCCGGCCGTTCTCGTCCACCCACACCCCGGACGCCGAATGGCCGCCGCACAACCCGATCTCGGAGATGTGCATCTCCACGTCATGGGTGCGGTAGTCGTGCCCGCGCCCGGCGTGGAACGTTCCGCGCGACGGCCGCTCGGTCGTGTGCAGGATCCCCTCGATCGCGCTGATCGTCTCGTCCGGCAGGTGGCTGAGCTTGAGGTAGATCGGCCCGCGGTCGGAGTCCAGCTCGCGCGCCACCTCGGCCATCATCTGCCCCGACCAGTAGTCGCAGTCGACGAACCGCTCGCCCCGGTTGTTGACCTGGTAACCGCCGAACGGGTTGGCGACGTACGCACAGGCCGGCCCGTTGTAGTCCTTGATCAGCGGGTTGATCTGGAAGCACTCGATGCCGGAGAGCTCCGCGCCGGCGTGGTACGCCATCGCGTACCCGTCCCCGGCGTTCGTCGGATTCTCGTACGTGCCGTAGAGGTAACCGCTGGCCGGCAGCCCGAGCCGTCCGCACGCCCCGGTCGCCAGGATCACCGCGCCCGCCGCGACGGTGACGAACTCGCCGCTGCGGGTGTCGAAACCGGCGGCGCCGACCGCGCGCCCGTCGCGGGTCAGGACGCGTACCGGCATGACCCGGTTCTCGATCTGGATCTTCTCGCGCATCTCGCGGCGGCGTAACTGCCGGTAGAGGACCTTCTTGACGTCGCGCCCCTCCGGCATGGGGAGCACGTAGCGGCCCGAGCGGTGCACCTGGCGGACCGCGTACTCGCCGTACTCGTCCTTCTCGAACTTGACGCCGTACCGTTCCAGGCGCTGCACCATGGCGTGCCCGCGCGTGGCGGTCTGGTGGACCGTGCGCTGGTCGACGATGCCGTCGTTGGCCCGGGTGATCTCGCGGACGTAGTCCTCCGGCGTCGCCTTGCCCGGGATGACCGCGTTGTTCACGCCGTCCATGCCCATCGCCAGCGCGCCCGAGTGCCGCACGTGCGCCTTCTCCAGCAGCAGGACGCGCGCCCCGTGCTCGGCGGCGGAGAGCGCGGCCATCGTCCCGGCGGTGCCGCCGCCGATCACGAGGACGTCGCACTCCAGCTCGCGCGCGGCCTCCGAGGGTTCTTCGAAGATCATGAAGACAGGCTCCTTACGTACGGGTCGGTCGCGCCCAGCGCTCCGAGAAGCTCCATCCGGGCCGCCCGGACCAGCGGGGTGCCGCGCGTCGCCGGGTCCCGTGGCTCGGGAACGTCGACCAGCGTGCGCACCCCGCCCGGCTCCAGGACGGCGACCCGGTCCGCGACGAACAGCGCCTCGTCCACGTCGTGGGTCACGAACACGACGGTGGCCGCGGTGCTGCTCAGCACGTCGGCGAGCAGCCGCTGCATCGCGCCCCGGGTCTGCGCGTCCAGAGCGCCGAACGGCTCGTCCATCAGCACGGCGCGCGGCTCACCGGCGAGGGTGCGGGCGAGCTGGACGCGCTGCCGCATGCCGCCGGAGAGCTGGGCGGGCAGCCGGTCGGCGTGGTGGGCCAGGCCGACCCGGTCGAGCCAGAGCCCGGCCCGGTCCCGGCGCGCGGCCCGGTCGAGGCCGCGGATGGCGAGCGGCAGCTCCACGTTGCGCCGGACCGTCCGCCACGGCAGCAGGGCGTCGTCCTGGAACATCAGCGCGCGCTCGGGGGACGGGCCGGTGACCGGTTCACCGTCGGCGAGCAGCCGGCCGGCGACCACGGGCAGGAGACCGGCGAGGCTGCGGAGCAGGGTGGACTTGCCGCACCCGGAGGCGCCGAGGACGGCGAGGACCTCTCCCGGGCGTACGTCGAAGTCGAGCTCGCGCACCACGGGCCCGGCGCCGTGACCGAGGCTGACCCGCTCGGCGCGCAGCGCCAGGCCACTCACTTCACCACCCCCGCGCGCGACGGCAGCCAGCGGGTGGCGCGGCGGCCGGCCAGTTCGACAGCGCCGGCCGTCGCCCAGCCCAGGACGCCGATCGTGATCATGCCGACGATGACCGCGGGGTAGTCGACGATCGTGTACGCGTGCCACGTGCGGTACCCGACACCGAAGTCGCCGGAGATCATCTCGGCGGAGATCACGCAGATCCACGAGACGCCCATCCCGACCGACAGCCCGCCGCAGATCCCGGGCAGCGCGCCGGGCAGCACGACGCTGAACAGGACCCGCAGGCGCCCGCCGCCCATCGTGCGGACCGCGTCCTCCCAGACCTCCGGCAGCGCGCGGACCGCGTGCCGGGTGCTGACCAGGATCGGGAAGAACGCGGCGGCGCAGGTGATGAAGACGATGCCCTGCTCGTTCTGCGGGAAGACCAGGATCGCGACCGGGACCAGGGCGATCGCCGGAATCGGCCGGAGCACCTCGAACAGCGGCTGCAGCACGTCGGCGAGCAGCCACGACCGCGCGACCGCGACCCCGGCCGCGATGCCCAGCGCGGCGGCCAGGGCGAAACCGGTCAGGATGCGGACCAGGCTCTGCGCGATGTCGACGTAGTAGACGGGGTCGCGCAGCAGCCGGCCGAACTGGTCCGCGACCTCGATCGGCGTGGGGAGCCGGTCGAAGCGCAGCCAGAGCGTGACGTCACCGGCGGTGAGCCACTGCCAGAGCAGCAACGCGGCGAGCAGGGACCCGGCCCGGATCAGCCAGCGCGGCCGGCGGCGGACCGGGGCCTCGACCGATGCGGTGCGGATGGCGGTCAGCGTCGTCATGCGGCGGCCACCGCCTGCTCGTACGTGATGATCGAGCCCTTGCCGTACCGCTGGGCGGCGCCCTGTGTGATGAAGGGCAAGAAACGGTCACCGTCGTGGACCCAGACGCTGCGGTCGGCGAACCAGCGGGTGCCGGTGGTCGTGTCCGGGACGTACGCCGCGCGCACCTGCCGGCCGGCCCGCTTCGCCGCCTTCACGGCTCTGAGCAGGCACGACGGGTCGGCTGCCGGTTGGGTGGTCTCCTCGCCGGTGAACCACAACTCGCCCGCGTCCTTCTGCACCGGCTTGCCGCAGACCGGATCGGTGCCGGTCAGGACCGCGCCGTTCGCGGCGTCACTGCCCGGCACGCCGGACAGGTAGGAGTCGTCGAGGAACGCGTTCAGGTCGATGCCCTGCAGCACGCCGATCGACTTCAGGAACGGCACGTCGTTCTGCATGGCCTGCCTCAGCTCGGCCGTCAGCGGCATCGCGAACGTGGCGATGCCGTTCGCGCCGTTGTAGAGATAGACCACCTCGGCGGGCAGCCCGGTCTGCTCGGCGACGATCTCCGCGGCCCTCAGCGGCTGCTTCCAGAGGAACTCGGTCGCGTCCTGCTGTGCCTGCAGGAACGCCGTCACCACGTCGGGGTGGGCGGTGGCGTACTGCTGGCGGACCACGGTCCCGTGCAGCGTCGCGACGTTCAGCTCACCGCCGTCGTAGAGCACCCGCGCGTCGCCGCGCTGGACCAGCAGGCCCGGCCACGCGACGAACTGCGACAGCGCGGCGACGTTGCCGGACTGCAGGGCCGACGCGCCGATCGGCGGCTGCTGGTTCTCGACCTTGACGTCCTTCTCCGGGTCGACGCCGGCCTTGCGCAGCGCCTGCACGAGCAGGCCGTGTGCGGCCGAGCCGACACTGGTCGAGACGACCTTGCCGCGCAGGTCGGCGAGCTGCCGGATCGGCGAGTCCGGGGCGACGACCACGGTGTTCAGGGCGCCGCGCAGGTTGTAGCCGGTGACCGCGATCATCTTCGTGCGGGTCTGCTCGGACTGCTGGCCGCGGGCGCCGTTGATCAGCAGGGGATAGTCGCCCATCGAACCGATGTCGATCTTGCCGGCCATCATCTGGGCGGTGATCGGCGCGCCGGTGTCGTAGTCCTGCCAGACCACCGAGTACTTCTTGCCGAGCCGTTTCTCCAGGAAGCCCTGGGCGCGCAGCAGGGTGCCGGCGGTGACCGTGTTGATCGTCTTGGACTGGTATCCGACGACGACCCTCTCGGTGCCGTCCTCGGCGGCGTTCCCGGCGACCGTGCAGCCGGCCAGCGCGGTCGTCAGCGCCAGCAGCGACGCCAGCCGGGCCCTCATCGGAGGAGCACCGGCATGTTCACGGTGACCGCGCCGGTGGGGCAGCGGGCCGCGCACGGGCCGCAGTACCAGCACTCGTCCACGTGCATGTAGGCCTTGCTGGACTCCGGATCGATCGCGAGGGAGTCCAGCGGGCACATGTCGACGCACAGGGTGCACTCGTCGATGCAGAGGCTCTCGTCGATGGTGACGGGGACGTCCACCCGCTGATTCACCAGCGCCATTTCTTCTCCTTAAAGGGGCATTTATCCGGCGTACGGCGGAAAGCGTCTTCTGATGGTCGATCGTGTGATCCGGTGCGTCAGCCGGCGCGGTGCACCGGAGCCGGAGCCGCCCGGCGGGACAGCTGGGTCCGGAGCGTGAGCCGGTCACCGCGGAACCGGATCCACTCCAGGTCGACCGGGCGCCCGTCGGCCAGATGCGTCACGCGCTCCACCATGAGCAGCGCCGACCGGTCCGCGACCGCCAGCAGGGCCGCACTGTGCGGGTCCGCGTTCACCGCCTCGACGCTCACGTCCGCGTGACCCAGGCTCTGCCCGGTCAGCTCCTCGATCAGCACGAACACGTCGCGGTGCGCGAGATCCTCACCGAGCAGCGGGACGCCGATGTCCTGCGGGAGGTACGTCAGGTCGAGCGAGACCGGGACCCCGTCCAGGCTGCGCACCCGCTCCAGGTAGACGACCTGCTCGCCGTCCGGCACGCCCAGCCGTCCGGTCACGACGGCGGGAGGCCGGACGACCGTGAGGGTGCGTACCTCGTTGGTGATCTCGCCGTGCTCGCAGAGCGTCTCGGCGAGCCCGGCCAGCCGGTTCAGGCCGTGCGCGTACTTCGCGGAGACGACCAGCGTGCCGACCCCGGGCAGGCGCTCCACCAGGCCCTCGGTGGCGAGCAGGCCGAGCGCCTCGCGGACGGTGTTGCGGGTGGCGGCGTAGTCACGGCAGAGCAGCGACTCGCCGGGCAGCGCCCCGGACCCGAACGCCCCGGCCAGCACCTGATGGCGCAGCACGTCGGCGACCTGGCGGGCCCGGTCGGCGCGGCGCCGGCGCGCCTCGGTCAGCTGCGGTGTCATCTCCTCCACGGCCTTCACGGCCATTAACCTATTAACCTCATAGGAAAAGTGGAACAGTCCACCCGCTGCGCCACCTCGGCGACCGGTGGTCATAGCTGTGACCTGCGATGCTCCACCCCGGAGCCGATACTTGCGCCGGGGAAGAAGTCCGCATCGTGGAACCGGCGCGTCGTCACCGAGCCCGTCGACATCTGCAACCGATGGTTGCGTGTTGCGGCCGGAGCGGCTAGCGTGATGTGCAACCAAAGGTTGCAGGAGGATGTCATGGAACTCGGAACCATCGAACGCGAGATCTACGTCGACGCCACCCCGGAGATCGTCTTCGAGGTGGTCAGCAGCTCGGAACACCTCAAGGGCTGGTGGCCCGACGACGCCGGCTTCGCGAGCAGCCCCGGCAGCACCGGCACGATCACCTTCGGCGACTGCCACGAGGGTGGCTCCGTCGAGCAGTTCACCGTGGTCGAGGCGCAGCCGCCGCGGACCTTCTCGTTCCGCTGGACGCACCCGGCCGGCACGGCGGCGACCCCCGGGAACTCGCTGCTCGTCACGTTCGAGCTGGCCGCCTCCGGCGGTGGCACGCTCCTGCGGATGACCGAGACCGGATTCCGCGAGCAGGGCTGGTCGCAGGCCGTCCTGGAGGAGCGCTACCACGACCACGTGTCCGGTTGGGATCACTTCCTGCCGCGGCTCGCGCCCTACGTCGCCACGCTCCAGGTCCAGCCGTGAGCAGCGCCGTCGGCGTCGCCGCGGCGGTCGACGACGACCTCTGGTCGGCGATCGGCGACCCGACCCGGCGGCGGATGCTCGACCTGCTGCTCACCGAGGGCGGCGGCACCGCCACCACGCTCAGTCAGCAGCTGACCGTCACCCGCCAGGCCGTGGCCAAGCACCTGACCGTCCTCGACCGGGTCGGGCTGGTGCGCGGCGCCCAGGCCGGCCGGGAACGGCGTTACCACGTCGACGAGCCGCAGCTCGCCCGCGCGGTCGCCCAGCTCTCCGCGGTCGGCGCGGCGTGGGACGCCCGGCTGCAGCGCATCAAGCGGATCGCCGAGGCGATTCAGCAGAGCAGGGAGTGAAGCGCGCCTCTCAATCGAGGCAGAACTCGTTGCCCTCGGGGTCGGCCATGACGATGTGGCCGGCGTTCGGGGGCTTCGGCTCGTGACGTTCGAGCCGGGTGGCGCCGTGCGTCACCAGTCGCGCGGCCTCGGCCTCCAGGGCGGCCATCCGCTCGTCGCCGCTGAGGCCGGGCGCGGCCCGCACGTCCAGGTGCACCCGGTTCTTGCCGCTCTTGCCCTCCGGCACCTGCTGGAAGAACAGCCGCGGCCCGGCACCCTTCGGGTCGACCACCGCCGACGCGCTGTTGTGACGCTCGGGTGGCACGCCCCACGCGGTGAGCGCCTGCTCCCACGAGTCGAACCCGGCCGGCGGAGGCTGGATCTGATAGCCGAGCGCCTCCGCCCAGAACGTGGCCAGCGCGCCCGGATCGTTGGCGTCGAAGGTGAACTGGATCTCGCGAGCGATCTCAAGACTCATACGGTCACTCTGCCCTGAATTGCGGACACCGGCTGACCTGAAACGCTCACTGCGCGGCGAGGGGCGGCCCGACGTGATCGTCCAGCCAGTGCCGCAGCGGCAGGCTCCCGCGCAGGAACTCGACGACCCGGGTCTTCGCGGCGGCCGTCCCGAGCCAGGCCGCCGGTGGCCACTCCGTCCAGGTGATCAGCCCCTTGTGCCGGAGCAGCTCGATCCGCGGATGGTCCTTCGGGTAGCCGCGCGGCGCCGTCTTCAGCGTGTCCCGGCCGACCACGCCGATGCCGGCCTTCTCCGTCTCCGCGATGATGCCGATCAGAAGCGTGCCGCTGACATCGTTCGCGACCGCCTCCCGGAAGCGGCCCAGCTGACCGGAATCCAGCTGGTAGTACCCGGAGCCGGCGGCCAGCCCGTCAGCGGACAGCTGGAGGTAGCCGCCACCCTCCAGCCACGCCCCGAGATGCGTCTTGTAGGGCGTCTTGTCCTTGCTGAACCGCACATCCCGGTACGGCCGGAAGATCTTGCCCGGCCCGAACTCCGGCTCGAGCGCGGCCAGCAACTCCAGCATCGGCCCGCGCACCTGCTCCTCGTAGAAGGCGAGATGCCGGGTCCAGTACGTCTTCGAGTTGTCGGCGCTCAGCCCCTCGTAGAACTCCAGCGCCTCCACCGGCCACCCACGAAACGTCACCCCCCGATTCTGCGCCATCCCCGCGCGCCGTCGGCGCCGGCCACGCTCGCCCCGCTCAGGCCCGCGTATCGCCGCAGGCCGGCTGGTTCTGAGAGGTGTTTCGGCGCCGGGAAACACCCCTCAGTGCCCAGCCGGGAACCGGTGCCGTCCGACTCACCTCGGGCGAACTCCTTGAGATGACCGACAGAAACCTCTATTAGCTATAGAGATGATGGGAGATAGCGGCGAGTTCCTGTGGTACATCCCGAACGAGGATCGTCCCGGCCACCGGGGCGACGACGTGGTCGCCGGCCACAACAGCCTCGACACGCTGACCGCCCACGCCCGGGCGCTCGAGGAGCACGGCTGGGGCGGGGCGCTGCTCGGCACCGGGTGGGGCCGGCCGGACACGTTCACGATCGCGACCGCTCTCGTGGCACGGACGACGACGTTCCGGCCGCTGATCGCGGTCCGGCCCGGGTACTGGCGGCCCGCGCACTTCGCCTCGTCCGCCGCGACCCTCCAGCACCTGAGCGGCGGGCGGGTGCTGATCAACGTGGTCTCCGGGAAGGACAACCTCGCCGCCTACGGCGATCAGGAGCAGGACCAGGCTCAGCGGTACGGCCGTACGCGGGAGTTCCTGCGTCTCGTGCGCCGGTTGTGGGCCCGGGAGAACGTCACGTACCGGGGCGAGCACTTCTCGGTCACGGATTCGACGGTGGTGCCGCGGTTGACGGATCCGCCGAGGCTCTACTTCGGCGGCGCGTCGGAGGCCGCCGAGCGGGTGTCCGCTGCCGAGGCCGACGTGCAGCTGTTCTGGGGCGAGACGCTCGACGGCGTACGGGAAAGGATCGATCGTCTGAAAACGCTCAGTGCCGAGCTGGGTCGCGAGCATCAGCCCCTGGAGTTCGGTCTGCGCATCACCACGCTGGTGCGGGACACGACGGAGCAGGCCTGGGCGGACGCCGAGGCGAGGGTCGCGGAGATGGCGCGCCGGCAGAGCGTCGATGCGAACCGGCACGCGGCAGTGGGTCAGCAGCGGCTGCTCGACCTGGCCGGGCGCGGCGACGTGCTCGACGACAACCTGTACACCGCGCCCGGGCGCTACGGCGGTGGCGGCGCCGGGACGACGTGGCTGGTCGGCTCGGCGCAGGACGTGGCGAAGTCGCTGCGTAAGTACCGCGACCTGGGGATCAGCCACTTCGTGCTGTCGGACACGCCCTACCTCCCGGAGATCGGGAGGCAGGGCGGTCAGCTGTTGCCGCTGCTCAGAGCTTGAAGCCGGCGACCAGCTGGCGCAGCTCGCCGCTGGTGCGGGCCAGGTTCGCGGCGTTCTCCTGCGCCTGCCCGGCGACCGCGGTCGTGGTGCCGACCGCGCCGGCCACCCCGGCGATGCTGCTGGCGATGGTCGTGCTGCTCGCCGCGACCTCGGCCACGTTGCGGCCCATCTCGCTGGTGGTGGCGGTCTGCTCCTCGACGGCCGCCGCGATCAGGGTCTGGAAGTCGCTGATCCGCGCGACGACGTCGCCGATCCGGCCGATCGCGCCGGCCGCGTCCGACGAGTCGTTCTGGATGGCGTCCACCAGCCGGCCGATCTCCTCGGTCGCCTTGGCCGTCTCCTGCGAGAGCTCCTTGACCTCGCCGGCCACCACCGCGAAGCCCTTGCCCAGCTCGCCGGCGCGGGCCGCCTCGATCGTCGCGTTCAGGGCGAGCAGGTTCGTCTGCTCGGCGATCGACGTGATCATCGCGACCACCTTGCCGATCTCGGCGGACGACTCGCCCAGCTTGCTCACGGTCTGGTTGGTCTGCTCGACCGCGCCGACCGCCTCCCCGGCGACCTGTGCGGCCTCGCCGGCGTTGCGGGCGATCTCGTCGATCGCGAGGGTCATCTCGCTGCTGCCGGCCTGCAGGGTCCGGACGTTGCCGGAGACGTGGTTCGCCGAGCCGGCGACCGCGGTGGCCTGCGCGTCGACGTCGGCGCTGGCCGCGGCGATCCGGGTGGACACCTCGGAGAGCTCGTCGGAGGCGGCGGAGACCGTCCCGGCGTGAACGGCGATCGCCGACACCGTCTCGCGCAGCGACTCGGCGGTGCGGTCGACGGCGTCGCCGAGGGTGCCGAGCTCGTCACGGCGGTCGAGGCCGATCCGGACGGTCAGGTCGTGGTCGGCGAGCCGCTTGAGGGCCGCCACCACCTTCGCCAGCGGGCCGGTCACCGAGCGGGTGACCCAGAGCCCCATCGTGATCGCGAGGACCGTGGCGAGCGCCAGCGTGAGCACGAGCAGGCGCAGCGCCTCGGAACGGACCTGCTCGACCTCGGCCCGCACCGTGTCGGCGCGCTCGTTCACCGACTTGTCCAGTGCCGCGGTGATGTCCAGGATCTTCCCGTACGAGTCGCTCGCCTCGCCGCCGTTGATGCTGGTCATCGCCTTGGCGCGAGCCGCCCGGGTGTCCGCCGAGAGCCACTTCATGATCGTGGAGTCCCAGGTGAAGAACTCGTCCCAGGCCGGCTTGAGCTTGGCGAACTCGGCCCGCTCGGCCGCGGTCATGGCCTCCGTGCCGGTCGCGGCGAGCTCGGCGTAGATGGTGTTCTTCGACTTCAGCTCGCCCTGACGGTTGTAGCCGTCCGGGCCGGTGGCGTACGAGTATCCGAAAGCGCCGACGTCCGCGACGACGAGGCCCTGCCAGCCGCTCACGTCGGCGGCGTTGTACTTGATGGCTTCGATGTCATCGCGGATGTGCTCCAGAACGGCCAGCTTCTGCTCGGCCGCGACCTGCTGGCGCATGCCCCACCAGCCGACTCCGGCCGAAGCGCCGATCAGGGCGGTCAGCACGAGATAGGAGGCGCCGAGGCGCTTGCCGACATTGATGTCACTGATCCGCATACCCGTGTCATCGGCGTACGCCGGCGCTGGTTGACGCTTTTCGGTGTGCTCCGGATCGCGTGCGCCCTTCCTTAATCTATATCGTGTCTATAGGAATTGTGGTTTACTGGGCCGGTCGTCGCCCGTTGCCCGAAGGTGGTCCCCGATGCGCAGTGTCCCCGTCCAGCTCGCCCTCGCCGTCGGCGGCCCGGGGTTGCTCTCGCTGGCCGAGGCCGGCACCGTCGCGGCCGCCGCCGAGGAAGCCGGGGTCGCCGCGATCCGGCTGGCCGACCGCTCGCTCCACGGCACCGCCCTCGACCCGGCCGTGGTGGCGGCGTACCTGGCCGCGCGGCACACCGGCGTCGGTTACCTGCCGGTCCTGCCGACCACCGGCAACCCGCCCTATGCCGCGGCGCGACGCCTGCTGTCGCTCGACACGGCGACCGGCGGCCGGTCCGGCGCGGTGCTGCGCCCGGGGCCGGGGGAGCAGAGCGCGGCCGACCCGGTGCTGCGCTGGACGGAGTACGCGCGGGTGCTGACCAGGCTGTGGAGCTCCTTCCCCGGCGACGACCGGCCGGACGGGCCGATCCTCGTCGCCGACCTCGGGCTGCTCGGGGTTGGCGCGCTGGCCCCGGTCGCCGACGTGGTGGTGGTCGACCTCGGGCAGGCCGCCGGCGCCGACGCGGTGCTGACCCAGGCGCTGCGGCTGGCCGGGCGCGAGCGCGGCGAGGTCGCGCTGCTCGGCCGGGTCACCGTGATCAGGGGTGACGCCGGGCCGGGGTTCGCCACGCGGCTGCGGGCGTGGGTCGACGAGCACCTGCTGGACGGCGTGGAGCTCACGATCGAGGGCGGCGTGCAGGACATCGTGCGGGTGGTGCGCGCGCTCGCGCCGCGGCCGGTCGCCCGGACGTTGCGCGAGTCCTTCGAGCTGCGCCCGGCGGTCGCCTTGGCCGCCTGACCCGCACCGGAGAACGTCGGTCGCCACGACGGCCGGGCGGCGGCGGGAGCTCGCCCAACGGCGGCCGGCCGTGCCGTGAAGCGGAGGTGCATGCCTGCGCCATCAGGGGGAGATGTTGCCTGATGGCGTAAAGCGCCGCTCGGGCACGACGAACGATTTAGGCTGATTCCTGGAGCGTTGACCGCCTCTACGGGGCCGACCGGCCTCCGCCTGGATCCCGCGACGAAGTGAAAACGAACTGCATGACTCTTCTGGTGGTTGCCGAGGACCACGACGACATCCGGATGATCATGACCCGGGTGCTGAGCCGCGCCGGGTTCACCGTGGTCGAGGCGGCGAACGGGGCGGTCGCGCTGGAAGCCGTCCGCGAGCACGGGCCGGCCGCCGTGGTCTCCGACATCGACATGCCGGTGATGTCCGGCGTCGACATGTGCCTGGCCATCCGCGCCGACCCGGCGACCAGGGACCTTCCGGTGATCTTCGTGAGCGGCAGTCTGACTCCGGGCGACGACCGGCCGGAGCGGGCTCAGGCCACCGCGGTCGTCACCAAGCCGTTCACCGCGCATGAGCTGGTCGG
The DNA here is from genome assembly GCF_016862095.1 of Actinoplanes cyaneus. Lineage (GTDB taxonomy): Bacteria > Actinomycetota > Actinomycetes > Mycobacteriales > Micromonosporaceae > Actinoplanes > Actinoplanes cyaneus. The sequence continues at coordinate 70,376 of NZ_BOMH01000018.1, read as the reverse complement.
TTGTGTGCGGCAGTTGGTCGGCAGCTGACCGCAATCCCGGCGGCGGGTGTCAGGAGCGGCAGGCCGGCAGGCGCACCGTGATGCGGGTGCCCGGCGGCGGGCACGGCACGAAGCGGATCGTCCCGTGGTGGCGTTCGACGATGGCGCGGCTGATCGTCAGGCCCAGTCCCACCCCGGGCAGGCGATGCTCACGGGTGCGCGCCGAGCGGTAGAAGCGGGCGAACACCCGGTCCTCGTCCTCCACCGGGATGCCCAGCCCGTCGTCGGTGACGGTCAGCTCGACGACCGCGGGCGCCGGGCGGGTCAGCGCGAGTGACACCCGGCCGGCCCCGACGGTGTGGCCGACGGCGTTGGCGATCAGATGATCGGCGACCTGGCGCAGCCGGCTCTCGTCCCCGCGGACCGTCGTGCCCTCCGCCACGTCCAGGTGCAGCGCGACCCCGGCGTCCGCGGCGCGCGGCTCGGCCGCCCGGGCCGCGGCCGTCACCGTGGCGGCCAGGTCGACGGGTTCCTCGGCCAGCTCGATGTGGCCGTTGTCGATGCCGGCCAGGTCGAGCAGGTCCTCGACGATGTGTCGCAGGATCTCGCTGTTGCGGCCGAGCACGTCCAGGATGCCGGGCAGCTCGTCGGCGGCCGCGTCGGGCTCGGTGTCGCGCAGCAGATCGATGTAGGCCGAGATCGAGGTCAGCGGCGTGCGGAACTCATGGTCGATCAGAGCCAGGTATTCGTCCCGGCTGTGCGCGAGCGCCACGGTCAGCTCCTCGGCGCGGCGGCGTTCGAGGAACTCGGCGACGTGCGCGGCCACCCCACTGAGGAACGCGACCAGCGGGTCGGCAGGCGCGACCAGCGGCTCGGCAGGTGCACTCAGTGAGTCGGGCGGCGCGCCCGGCGGGTCGACAGGCGCCTCCGGCGGGTCGGCGAAGAAGGTCAGCACCGCCACGGTCCGGTCGCCTGACCGGGCCGGCACGGCGAGCTCGGCGCCCCACCGGCTCTCCCGGACCGCCTTCCCGATCCGGCGGGCGGTCTCGGCGATCATCTCGGCCTGTGCGGACACCGAGGCGGCGAGGGCCCGGGCCTCGGCGTCCGCGTGCTGGTCGGCGACCAGGTCCAGTTCGCCGGTCGCCTCGTCGGCGAGCCACAGCTGGGCGTACCGCCAGCCGAAACCGGCACAGATCGCCCGCAGCACCTGCGGTCCGCCCTCCTGCACGGTCTCGGCGTGCGCCAGGGCGTCCGACACCGCCGCCTCGACCTCGTGGAACCGCTCGGTCATCCGCTGGTCGGTGACGTCCCGGAGGCAGGCGACCGCGCCCAGCCGTCTGCCGTGCTCCCCGGTGATCGGCTGGGCGTCGGTGGCGACGATCCGGATCCGCCCGTCAGCCGACCGGACCAGGAACTCCTCGTCGCGTACGTGGGAGCCGGCCAGGGCGCGGAACAGCGGGACCTGTTCGCGCCGCAGCGGGCGGCCCTCCAGGTCCTTCAGGTAGCTGTGCTGGGACCACTCGGCGAGCGGGCGCAACAGCGGCGCCGGCCCGGTGAGCTGGCGCAACGCCTCGTTGGCGAACACGATGCGCCCGCCGGCGTCGCACGCGGCGACAGCGGTCCGCAGGCTCTGCAGCAGCGCGTCCAGGAAGCGGCGCTGGGTGTCGATGTCCTCCCGGGCGGACCGCTCGGCCACGAACGCGGCGCACGCCCGCGCCGCGTCGTCCAGAGCGGCCAGTTCGCCGGTCGTCCAGCAGCGAGGCTCGGGGTCCATCACGGCGAGCACCCCGAAGACGTTCCCGACGGGGTCGTGGATCGGATACCCGGCGTATCCGCGGACGCCGAGCTCCCGGGCGGGCGCCTGCGGTGGCACCCGCGGGTCGGCCGCGAGATCCGTGCTGGTCAGGGGACGGTTGTGGTGGACGATCAGCCCGGCCACCGTCCGGCCGGCCGGTGTCGTCGCGTGGGAAGGCCAGTCGGCGGGAATCCCGTGGGCGCCTGCCAGCCGCAACCGGTCGCCGTCGGCCAGCAGGATCAACACGGTCGGCGCGTGGGCCACCCGGGCGACCACCGCGGCGAACCGGTCGGCCGCCGCGTCCGGCATGGCGTCACCGCTGAGGAACGCGATCCGAGGAGCGGGACGCGCCGCCGGGGGAGGGCCCGGAGGCTCCATGCTTCTCAGCAAACCACGCCGGTGGACTACAGGGAGAGCAGTTCGGAGACCTGGGGCGAGTACGTCGTGTGCAGCACCAGCGCCGCCGCCCCGACCACTGCCGCGTCGGCGCCGAGCGGGGACACCTCCACCCGTACCGTGCGAATGCTTCTTGCCAGGGGCCGGGTGGCCAGGGCCTTGGCGGTGGCGTCGCGGAAGCGGTTCTCGAGGTGGCGCAGACCGTGCCCGCCGAGCACGACCAGGTCGATGTCGAGGATGTTGGCGACGTTGACCACCGCCGTCGCGAGGTGGGTGGCGGCCACCTCGACCGCTTCCACCGCCACCGGGTGACCGTCGGCCGCGGCCTGGCGCACGGCGTCGTAACTCTCCATGCCGGTGGCCGCGACCAGCGCTTTCGGGCTGATCAGGCTCTCCAGGCAGCCGTGGTTGCCGCAGTAGCACTCCGGACCGTCGGCCTGCACGGACTGGTGGCCGAACTCGGCGGCATTCATCGAGCCGCCCCGATAGATCTGGTTCTCCAGGATCAGCCCGCCGCCGACGCCGGCGCCGAAGAAGAAGTAGGCGAAGTCGGCGACCCCGCGCCCGGCCCCGGCCCAGCACTCACCGATCGCCGCCGCTGTCGCGTCGTTGTCCAGGGTGACCGGCAGCCCGGTGGCCTCGGTCAGCATCTCCTTGAGCGGCACCCGCGTCCAGCCCATCAGCTGCGGCGGCCCGACCAGGGCGCCGAGTGTCTGGTCGATCGGCCCGGGGGTGGCCAGGCCGAGCCCGAGGACCCGCTTGCGGTCCACGCCGGCGGTGGCCAGGACCTCGGAGACCAGCCCGGCGACCGCGTTGGTGATCTCGGCGGGGGAGGCCCCGGGCCGGACCGGCTGCTGCAGCTTGACCATCGGCCGGCCGAGCAGGTCGGCGACCACGCAGGAAATCTGTGACGGGTCGAAGTGAACGCCGACCGCGAGCCCGGCCCCGGCGTTGACCCGCAGCAGCGTGCGTGGCTTGCCGCCGCTGGACACCGTGGCGCCGTCCTCCCGGACGATGCCCTCGGTGATCAGCTTGCGGACGATGCTGGACACTGTTTGCGGGGTGAGGCCGGTCAGCTCAGCGATCTCCACCCGGCTGATGCCGTCGGCCAGCTGGATCTGGTCGAGCACGACAGCTCGGTTGTACTGACCGACTTTGGGCAGATTGGTACCTGTTCGCCGCACCGGTGAAGCGCCTCCCGGTCGTTACCTGATCGATGCCGACCATGATGCCACCCCCGGTTGACTTAGTAAATAAATAAGATTTACAGTCTGGAAACGCCGACGTCATACACGAGAATCTCTGCAAAACACCTGTTGGGAGGCGGTATGAGCACTGCTCCGCCACTGCTGGAGATGAGGTCGATCACCAAGACCTTCCCCGGCGTCAAGGCACTGTCCGACGTGCAGCTGACGGTACGCGACGGAGAGATCCACGCGATCTGCGGTGAGAACGGTGCCGGCAAGTCGACCTTGATGAAGGTGCTCAGCGGCGTCTACCCGTACGGGTCGTACGACGGCTCGATCATCTATCGGGGCAACGAGGCGAAGTTCTCCGACATCCGGGCCAGCGAGCAAGCCGGTATCGTGATCATTCACCAGGAACTGGCACTGGTTCCCGGAATGTCGATCACCGAGAACATCTTCCTCGGCAACGAGCCGCGTCGTTTCGGTCGCATCGACTGGAAGGCCGCGAACAGCAAGGCCCTGGAGCTGATGTCCATGGTCGGGCTGAAGGAGGACCCCGACACCCTGATCAAGGACATCGGGGTCGGCAAGCAGCAGCTCGTCGAGATCGCGAAGGCGTTCGCGAAGGACGTGCAGCTACTGATCCTCGACGAGCCGACAGCCGCGCTGAACGAGAACGACTCGCAGCACCTGCTCGACCTGCTGCGTGGCTTCCGCAAGCGCGGCATCACCTCGATCATGATCTCGCACAAGCTGAACGAGATCGAGGCGATCGCGGACTCGATCACGATCCTGCGCGACGGCAAGACGATCGAGACGATCGACGTCAAGGGCGAGGGCGCCGACGAGGACCGGATCGTACGGGGCATGGTCGGCCGTGACCTGGGCAGCCGGTTCCCGGACCACGAGCCGAACATCGGTGAGGTGTTCTTCGAGGTCCGCAACTGGACCGTTCGGCACCCGATCTCCGCCGACCGCCTGGTCTGCAAGAACTCGAGTTTCACCGTTCGGCGCGGTGAGATCGTCGGGTTCGCCGGCCTGATGGGCGCCGGGCGCACCGAGCTGGCGATGAGCCTGTTCGGCCGCTCCTACGGCGTCTACGAGAGCGGGCAGATCTTCAAGGACGGCAAGGAGATCCAGCTCAAGACGGTCTCCGACGCCATCGCGAACGGCCTGGCGTACGTCAGCGAGGACCGTAAGGCCGTCGGCCTGAACTTGCTCGACGACATCAAGACTTCCGTCGTCGCCGCGAAGCTCTCGAAGATCACCCACAACGGGGTGCTCGACGAGGCCGCGGAGTACCGCGAGGCCGAGGCGTACCGCAAGAGCCTGCGGATCAAGACGCCCACCGTCGACGAGGGCGTCACCAAGCTCTCCGGCGGCAATCAGCAGAAGGTCGTCCTGGCGAAGTGGATGTTCACCGACCCGGACCTGCTGATCCTCGACGAGCCGACGCGGGGTATCGACGTCGGTGCGAAGTACGAGATCTACGGGATCATCCAGGAGCTCGCGTCCGAGGGCCGCGGGGTCGTGGTGATCTCGTCCGAGTTGCCCGAGCTGATCGGGCTCTGCGACCGCATCTACACGGTCTTCGAGGGCGCGATCACCGGCGAGATCATGCGCCGTGACGCCGACCCGGAAACCCTCATGAAGCAGATGACCTCCACGAAGAAGCTGGCCACGTCATGAGTCGGATAAAAGAACTACAGAAAAACCTGTTCGGCGGTACGACGTCGAACGCCCGTCAGTTCGGCATGATCTTCACGCTCGTGGCGATCATCCTGTTCTTCCAGTTCAAAACGGGCGGGCTCACGCTGCAGTCGGGCAACCTCATCGCCCTGACCCAGCAGTACGCGTACATCTCGGTGCTCTCCATCGGCATGCTGATGGTGATCGTGGCCGGCCACATCGACCTGTCGGTCGGCTCGGTCGCCGCGTTCGTCGGCATCGTCGTCGCCAAGACGGTCACCGAGCACAACTTGCCGTGGCCGCTGGGCGTCGTGCTCGGCCTGGTCGTCGGCGCGCTGATCGGCGCGTGGCAGGGCTTCTGGGTGGCGTACGTCGGGATCCCGGCCTTCATCGTCACGCTCGCCGGCATGCTGCTGTTCCGCGGCGGCAACCAGTACATCGGCAACGCCGACACGGTCCCGGTGCCCAAGGGCTTCACCGAGATCGGCGCCGGTTACCTGCCCGAGGTCGGGCCGGACACCGGGTACAACAACCTGACCCTGCTGCTCGGCCTGCTGGCCTGCGTCGCCGTGGTGTGGCGCGAGCTGCGCGCCCGGCAGGTGCGCACCCAGATGCAGGGCGCCGAGCCCGCGCCGATGTGGATCGCGGTCCTGCGCATGGTCGTGATGATCGCCGTGATCGTCTTCGTCACGCTGCGGTTCGCCGGTGGCCGGGTCGGCACCAGCTTCCCGATCTCCGGCATCATCCTCGCCGTGCTGGTCCTGGTGTACTCCTTCTACACGCGGAACACCGCCGGTGGCCGGCACATCTACGCGGTCGGCGGCAACGCCCGTGCCGCCGAGCTGTCCGGCGTGAAACTGCGCCGGGTGAACTTCTTCGTCATGATGAACATGTCCGTCCTGGCCGCCCTGGCCGGCATGATCTTCGTGGCCCGCTCCGCGGCCTCCGGCCCGCAGGACGGACTCAGCTGGGAGCTCGACGCGATCGCCGCGGTCTTCATCGGTGGCGCGGCGGTCTCCGGTGGCCTGGGCACGGTCGGCGGTTCCATCGTCGGCGGTCTGGTCATGGCCGTTCTCAACAACGGTCTGCAGTTGACGGGCACCGGCTCCGACATGGTCCAGATCATCAAGGGTCTGTTCCTGCTCGGCGCTGTCGCCCTCGATGTTTACAACAAGAAGCAGGGTCGTTTCTCGATCATCGGTTCCCTTACGCGTTCCAACCGCTCCAGGCATGAGGCGGCGGACAGCGCGTCAACGGAATCGAACGTCGTGAAGCAGCCTGCGGCCCGCTCCTGAGAAGGGTTTGAATCTCCCATGCGTCGTAACTTTCTGATCAAGAGCGTGGCCGTCGGTGCGGCTGTCGCGCTCGCTCTGACCGGCTGCTCCAACGACCGTGAGGGCGGCAGCGGCGACTCCGGCTCCGGCTCCGGTGACGCCAAGGGCTTCGCCAAGGACGCGCTGATCGGCGTGGCCCTGCCGTCGAAGACCTCGGAGAACTGGGTGCTCGCGGGTGACCTGTTCACCAACGGCCTCAAGACCGCGGGCTTCCAGTCCGACGTGCAGTACGCCGGCGCCTCCACCACGGTCGCCGACCAGCAGGCACAGATCACCGCCATGGTGACCAAGGGCGCGAAGGTCATCGTCATCGGCGCGACCGACGCCGCGCAGCTGACCACCCAGGTCGACGCCGCCCACGCGGCCGGTGCCAAGGTCATCGCGTACGACCGCCTGATCAAGAACACCGCGAACGTCGACTACTACATCGCGTTCGACAACTTCAAGGTCGGCCAGCTCCAGGGCCAGGCCCTGCTGGACGGCATGAAGGCCAAGAAGCCGACCGGCCCGTGGACCATCGAGCTGTTCTCCGGCTCGCCGGACGACAACAACGCCGGTGTCTTCTTCGACGGCGCGATGGACGTGCTCAAGCCGGCCATCGACAAGGGTGACGTCATCGTCGGCTCCGGCCAGAAGGACGTCAAGCAGACCGCGATCCAGGGCTGGAAGGCCGAGGGCGCGCAGAGCCGCATGGACTCGCTGCTGAACTCGACCTACACCAGCGGCAAGACCCTGGACGGCGTGCTCTCCCCGAACGACACCCTGGCCCGCGCGATCATCACCTCGGTGAAGGCCGCCGGCAAGCCGATCCCGGTCGTCACCGGTCAGGACTCCGAGGTCGAGTCGGTCAAGTCGATCATGGCCGGCGAGCAGTACTCCACGATCAACAAGGACACCCGTAACCTGGTCTCCGAGACGATCAAGATGGTGCAGTCGCTGCAGACCGGTGCCGCGCCGCAGACGAACAACGACACCTACAACAACGGTGCCAAGGTCGTCCCGGCCTACCTGCTGAACCCGGTCATCGTGACCAAGGCGAACGCGGCCGAGGCGTACGCCAACGACCCGAAGCTGTCCGCGCTCACCAAGTAATCCGGTAAGACGCAGCTCGCAGGCGTTCCTGGTTCTCCAGGGGCGCCTGTTCCGTTCACCAGGCCGGCTCGCTTCTGTTCACCGAGCGGGCTCGACCCTGTTCACCGGGCCGGCTCGACCCTTTTCACCGGGCCGGCTCGACCAGGGTGAACGGAGCGTTCAGCAGGCCCTTGGCGGTCTTCACCTGGTACCGGGTCCGGCCCTGTTTCACGATCGTGCCGGTCAGCCCGCCATACTTCCCGGCGCCGGTCAGCCGGACCTTGTCGCCGACCCCCGGCTGCACCGCCGGAACGGTCGCCGGAGCCCGCATCCGGGTGATCTCGGCGGCATACGCCGGGTGCACCGGCGCCGGATGCCCCCGGTAGGTCCAGGCGAACAGCGCCGACCGGTCGAACCGAGGCGAGCACTCCCGGCACGACTTGACCCGGATCGGCTGCCGATGCGCCGTCGTCCGGTGACCCGCGCGGCAGACGCCGTGCCAGGAACCGTCGACGCGCGGCGCCTCCTCCGGCACACAGCGGCGGCCGGAACACCCGATCCGGATCGCCGTCGCCCGCCACACCGCGTCGTGGCCGTGCCGCGGCCCGGCCAGCGCGTGCGCGATCTCGTGCAGGATCGTCTCGGTGACCTGCTCGGGGGAGTAGAGCGTGATCAACGGGCGGGACAGCCCGATCTCCCTACTGCCGGAACGGCACACCCCGGCCCGGGTCTTCGCGTCGTCGAAGGTCAGTCGCCACTTCGTCAGCCCGTGCCGGGCCATCAGGCCGAGCGCCAGCTCCCGCGCGTCGTTCAGGTTCAACCGTGCTCCTTGTCGTCGCAACAATGATGCCGCACCGACAAGGTCCAGCCGCTGGAGCCCGCGACGGGGCCGGTGGTCCAGGCCGCTACGCGCTCAAGGTCCCGGCTGGTTCTCATGGGCGTTATTCGTCCCTCATAACGCCCATGAGAACCAGCCGGGAAGCGTGAGTCGCGCGGCTGGCTATTCCCCTGCGGGCGTCGCGGCTTTGACCGTGACCAGCGCGGGGAGCGGCTGGGGCTCGCCGCTGACCGCGATGGGTGCGGTGGCGTCGCTCATGGGCTTGGTGGCGTCGCCTACGGGTTCGGTGTCGTCGGTCACGGGCTCGGGGGCGACAGTGAGCGCCGTGGGGTCGCCGCCGGTGACGAAGGCCTGCCGCGGGTGCTGCACCGACGCGAGCGAGACGATGTCCCGCCCGAACACCGCCGCGGTCAGCCAGATCGCCAGCACCCGGACCTTCCGCTCCCAGCTCGGCACCGCCAGCACGTGGTAGCCGCGGTGCATCAGCCAGGCCGGGAAACCCTTGATCACGATGCCCTTCCACTCGAAGATCCCGCGGCCGAGGCCGAGCGTGGCTACCGTGCCGAGGCTGTGGTGCACGTACTGCCTGGTCCGGCCGCCGCGCAGGTCGGCGAGGAGGTTGCGGGCCAGCAGCTTGCCCTGCCGGACGGCGTGCTGCGCGTTCGGCACGGTGGCCGTCCCGTTCCCGGCCGCCAGGTCCGGCACCGCCGCGTCGTCGCCGGCGCCCCACGCGTCCGGGATCGGCGCGTCCTCGGTCCCGACCCGCAGATCGGCCCGGACGACGAGCATCCCCCGGGCGTCGACCGGCAGGGCGGTGCGGTTGTGCACCATCGGGTTCGCCGCGTTGCCGGCCGTCCACACGATCAGGTCGGAGTCGAACTCCACCCCGGTCGACAGCACCACGTGCCCGTCCTGCGCGGAGAGCACCTGCGCCCCGAGGTGCACGTGGCCGCCGCGCTTCTCCAGCGACCGGACCACCCAGCGACCCTGCTTCTCGCTCACCTCGGGCAGAATCCGGTCCCGGGCCTCGACCAGGTGGAAGCTGACCTCGGCCGGGTCGAGCTCCGGGTACTTCTTCGCCAGGGCTGTGGCCAGCGACAACAGCTCGCCGAACCCCTCGACGCCGGAGAAGCCGCCGCCCACGAACGTGACGGTGAGCAGCCGTCGCCGGCGCGGGCCCGGTGCCAGCGTCGACGCCCGGTCGAACGCCGTGAGCAGCTGGTCCCGGATGGCGACCGCCTCTTCCACGTGCTTGAGCCCGATCGCCTGCTCGGCAACGCCCGGGATGGCCAGCTTCCGAGTCACCGCACCGGCCGTGACGACGATCGTGTCGTAGCCGAGCCGGTATTCCGGGCCCTCGGCCGGACGCACGGTCACGCTTCTCGACGCGTGGTCGATCTTCACGACCGTACCGGAGACGAGCTTGGTCTTCCTGAGATGACGTCGCTGCGAGACGGCGGCGTGCCGCGCCTCGATCGAGCCCGCCAGCACCTCGGGCAGGAACGGCTGATACGTCATGAAGGGCCGCGGGTCGATGACGACGACCCGTGCCTCGCCGCGCCGGAGTTTCTTCTCCAGCTTCCACGCTGTGTAGAACCCGGCGTAACCGCCGCCCACCACCAGAATCGTTCGCACACAGTGAGGACCGCGCAGCCCCCGCGATTGTGACAGCCTGTCTCGCCCGTCACAGAGGGCCTTCGCTGTCAGGGCTGAGGAGGGGTTGTCCGGGCGCCGCGCTGGGGACGCGAGCACCCGGACATACCTTTCAACGGATCTCGAGCCAGAAAGTTCAACGGTCCCGGACCGTGGCACCGCTTCACAGGAGGTCGGCCACCGCGATGGCGGGCTCCCCGCCGGCGGAGGTGTCCACCCGGACGAGCTGGTGCACTCCGGACGGCGGTTCGAAGATCGACGAGGGCATCTCGCCGCGTTCGAAGAGGTCGAGCAGGACGAGGTCGCCGGGCCGGATGCCGCCCACCGCGCGCCCGTGCACCGCCCGGTCGCGCAGGCGGCGGCCGATCACCTCCGGGTCGGCGACGACGTGCACCGCCACCACGCGGGCGCCGGTGGCGAGCAGCCCGTCGACGAGGTCGCGGGAGAGCACGGAGTTCTCCACGACGACGCTCGTCCCGGCGCTCGCGAACCGGCACGCCGTCTCGACCAGCAGCGCCTCGGCCCGGCCGCGGGACGAGTCGCGGTTCACCCCGGACAGGTGCAGGCCGGCCGAGATCTCGTCCCGGGTCAGCAGCATCAGCCCGAGCGAGCGGGCGATGGCTGTGGCGGTGGTGGTCTTCCCGGCGCCGGGCGACCCGCACACGGCCGCGACGAGCGCGCGTTCACCCGAGCCGGACCCGGCCGGAGCCTCGTCCGCGGGCGGGATCGAGGATGCCGGAGCCTCGGCGGCGGGGGACGCCGGCTCGGCGGCGCGGGACGCCGGGGCCTCGTGGGCGGCCGGCATGGAGGGGGCCCGGGGCGGCTCGGCGGTCGACATCCGACCATGCTGCCAGGCCATGCTGCCAGCGGGGCGGCTATCGGTCTGCTTGGGTAGGGGGATGGCGACCTGCAACCTGTGTCATCGGGACCTGGCCGACGGCGAGATCGAGGAGCATCGGCGTGCGGCGCATCCGGACGTCGCCGCGGACGGCACCCGCGAGTCCGACGGCAGCACCATCGTGCCGGACGCCGCGAACCAGGCGGTCAGGCGTCCACACTCGCCGGAGGACGTCGATTGATCAGTGACCGGCCACCGGCGAAGCACCACAGGGCGATCACCGGGTCGCAGATCGCGCATCCGAACGACGAGTCATGGGCGTACGGCAGGATCGGGTTGCCCTTGAGGTGGTGCAGCACGTCCCAGCCGGTGTGCAGCAGCCAGCCGGCACCGATCCACCTCCAGTCGCGCAGGCCGAGGTAGGCGACGACGGTCATGACCGTGGTGAACGCGAGCTCCCACACCCCGAAGCCGCCCCCGCTGACGTAGACGGCGCCCGCCCCGGCGATGCCGAGCGCGTTGACCTTCCGGCGGTGACGATCCGGGAGCAGGGACAGGACGAGAACGGCGACAACGCCGATGAGCAGCGGCAACAGCACAGACATGACACGAACCTAGGAGGAATCGACGCGCGCCGACAGTGGCTGGAACGACCCGTGCCGACGGGATCTGGCCACACGGTTCGACGCCCCGTACGTGGGTATCGCCGGGGAATGCGTCTCACCGTCAACGGTGCTCAGCACCACCTCGTCGGCCTTGATCCGCGGACCACCCTGCTCGACGCGCTGCGCGAGCGCCTGCACCTGACCGGCGCCAAGAATGGCTGCGATCACGGGCAGTGCGGGGCGTGCACGGTCCTGCTCGACGGCCGCCGTGTCAACAGCTGCCTGATCCTGGCGATCACCCAGCAGGACGCCGAGATCACCACGGTCGAAGGGCTGGGACACAAGGGCGAGCCGCACCCCGTCCAGCAGGGGTTCCTGGATCATGACGGGTTCCAGTGCGGTTACTGCACGCCGGGCCAGATCTGCTCGGCGGTCGGCATGCTCGACGAGGTCGGCAAGGGCTGGCCGAGCGCGGCGACGAGCGACGGCGACGACCTGCTCAGCGACGCGGAGATCCGCGAGCGGATGAGCGGGAACCTGTGCCGCTGCGCCGCCTACCCGAACATGGTTCCGGCGATCAGGCAGGCGGCGGGCCGATGAAGACCTTCGCATACCGTACGGCCACGGGCCTCGCCGACGGACTCGAGCCGGGCGCGGTGTTCCTGGCCGGTGGCACGAACCTGGTCGACCTGATGAAGCTCGGTGTGGCCACCCCCGACGTGCTCGTGGACGTGAACAAGCTCCCGATGAGCGAGGTCGGCGAGTTGCCCGGGGGCGGGGTGCGCATCGGCTCCAGCGTACGCAACAGTGATCTTGCCGCGGATCAGCGCGTGCGGACCGCCTACCCGGTGCTGAGCCAGGCCCTCCTGGCCGGGGCGTCGGGCCAGTTGCGGAACATGGCGACGACCGGCGGAAACCTGCTGCAGCGCACGCGGTGCCGGTACTTCATGGACGCGACGATGCCGTGCAACAAGCACCGGCCCGGGTCCGGCTGCCCGGCGCGCGACGGCGACCACCGCAACCTCGCGATTCTCGGGGGTTCGCCGGCCTGTGTCGCGACGCATCCGTCGGACATGGCGGTCGCGCTGGCGGCGCTGGACGCGGTCGTGCAGCTCGACGGGCCGACGGGTCAGCGGTCGGTTCCGGTGACCGAGTTGTATCGGCTGCCCGGGGACACTCCCGACCGTGACACCGTCCTGGAGCACGGTGAGCTGATCACGGCGGTGGACCTGCCGGCGCTGCCGTTCGCGACCCGGTCGGCCTACCGGAAGGCGCGCGACCGGGCGTCGTACGCGTTCGCAGTCGGCTCCGTGGCGGCCGCCATCGACATCCAGGACGGCCTGGTCAGCGACGTTCGGCTGGCGTTCGGGGCGGTCGCGCCGAAGCCGTGGCGGGCGTTCGCGGCCGAGGCGGCGCTGCGCGGGCAGCCGGCGACCCGGGAGCACTTCATGGCCGCCGCGGACGTGGAACTGCGGGACGCGCGGCCGTTGCGCGACAACGCGTACAAGCTGCCACTGATCCGGAATCTGACCGTTTCTGTTCTCGAAGGCCTCGCCGGGGAGGTGACCCGATGACCTCGACGTCGGCACGCGCGGTGGGCTCACCCCTGGCGCGCCTGGAGGGCCCGGCCAAGGTCTCCGGCGCGGCCCGCTACGCGGCGGAATACCCACAAGATCATTTGGCGTACGGATGGATCGTCGCCTCCCCGGTCGCCCGCGGCCGCCTCGACGCGGTCCTGACCGATCCCGCCGAGGAGGACGTGCTCGCCGTCCTGTGGCACGGCAACGCCCCTGAGCTGGAGAAACCCGACGACCCCGAGCTGGCGGTCCTCCAGTCCGACGAGATCCGGTACCGCGGCCAGCCCCTCGCGCTCGTCATCGCCACCTCGATCGAGGCCGCCCGCCGAGCGGCCCAGGCCGTCCAGCTGGAGATCACCGCCGAGGACCACGACGTCGAGCTGCGCGCCGACCACCCCGATCGCTACACGCCGGAGACGGTCGTGCCGGATGCTCCCGCGACCTCGGACACCGGTGACGTCGACGCCGCGCTGGCCGGGGCGCCGGTCACGATCGACGTCGTCTACGAGACGCCGGCCCTGCACAACAACCCGATGGAGCCGCACGCCACGATCGCCCGCTGGGACGGTCAGGACCTGATCCTGTACGACTCCAACCAGCACCCGTCCGGCATCGCCGAGACCGTCGGGGCGATCTTCGGGCTGCCCGCCGAGCGGGTGCACGTCGTCACCGAGCACGTCGGTGGCGGCTTCGGCTCGAAGGGCAGCGCCCGCCCGAACGCCGTCCTCGCCGCCCTCGGTTCCCTGGTCACCGGCCGGCCGGTGCAGATCGCCCTGCCGCGCCAGGCGATGTTCAGCATGGTCGGCCATCGCGCCCCGACCGTCCAGCGGATCCGCGTCGGCGCTACCCGGGACGGCATCCTGACCGCGATCGATCATCAAACGTGCACACAGTCGAGCCGGCTGTTCGAATTCGTCGAATCGGCCTCGGTGGTGACGCGGGAGGTGTACCCCGTGCCGAACCTCCGCACCGGTCATCAGGTGGTCCGCCTCGACATGCCGACGCCGCGCTGGATGCGCGCGCCCGGTGAGGCGCCCGGCATGGTCGGCCTGGAATGCGCGCTCGACGAGCTCGCCGCGGAGCTCGGCGTCGACCCGGTCGAGCTGCGCGTCCGCAACTCGCCGGAGAATCCCCGCTACGTCGAGTGCCTGCGCTCCGGGGCCGAACGTTTCGGCTGGTCCGAGCGCGATCGCCGCACCGACGGAGAATGGCTGATCGGCTTCGGGATGGCCGGGGCGACCTATCCGGCGCAGGCGATGCCGTCGACCGCGCGGGTCCGGGCGCTCGGCAACGACGAGTACGAGGTCGCGATCGCCGCGGCCGACCTGGGCACCGGCGCGCGCACGATTCTCACCCAGATCGCCGCCGACGAGCTCGGGGTGCCCGTCGAGCAGATCCACATCCGGATCGGCAACAGCACCCTGCCGCAGGCGTCGGTCGCCGGTGGCTCCTCGGGCAGCGCCTCCTGGGGCTGGGCCGTCACCGGCGCCTGCCGCGAGCTGCGTGCCGCCGGCGGGTCGACGGAGGAGGCGACCTTCGACACGACCGCATTGGTTCAGCAGCAGAAGGAGGGCAGGCACGCCTCCGGCGCACACTTCGCCGAGGTACGCGTGAGCACCGTGACCGGCGAGGTCCGGGTGTCCCGCCTCTTCGGCATGTTCGACGGCGGCCGCATCCTCAACCCGCGTACCGCCCGCTCCCAGTTCCTCGGCGGCATGATCATGGGGATGGGCATGGCGCTGCACGAGGAGGGTGTGCTGGACCCGGCCCAGGGCACGTGGGTCAACCACGACCTGGCCGAGTACCACATCCCGACGCACGCCGACGTCGAGTGGATCGACGCGGCGTGGCTCGACGCCCCGGAGTCCGACCTCAACCCGATGGGCAGCAAGGGCATCGGCGAGATCGGCATCGTCGGCTCACCCGCCGCCATCCTGAACGCGATCTGGCACGCCACCGGAGTCCGCATCCGTTCGCTGCCCGCCCGCCTCGACAAACTCCTCCCTGCCCTGCCCAGCCCGCGCTGACCCGCCCTGCCTCGCAGCGCTTCGCCGCGGTGAGCCGTGGCTGGCCTCGCGTGCGGTGGGGGCGCGAGGTAGCGCCGGGGCCGGCCGGTGGCGCGGCGCGGGCGTCCGGCTGGTGCTCATGGTCGTTATGAGGCACGAATAACGACCATGAGCACCAGCCAGGAGAGCGCGCCGCGTTGCTGCCGTGACGCGGCTGCCACGTCGCGGAGTCCTACGGGCGGGGCTCCGCGGCAGGTGGGAGCTGTGGACGGGTTTGTTGCTCCGACCGCGACCACCCAAGGACGCCGCCCTTGCGGGCTGAGCGTTCTGGGCGCCCCGCGCCCTGCTCGGCCCGCAAGGGTCCCCGCGGGAGCAGCGGAGATGGACCACAGCGGAGATCGGACCTGATGAAGTTCTTAGGCGTGGGCGAGGAACTCGCGGTACGTGGTGGTGGCGAGGTGCGCGCCCGGTCCCGCGATGATCGCGTCGCCCTTGACCGCGGCGAACATGCCGGCGGCCGGGTCCACGACGACGGTCCGCTCGTCGTCCTTGGCGGCGAGGAAGACGCGGCCCAGCTCGTCGAGGGTGAAGACCTCGGGGCCGGCGACGTCGCGGGTCGCGTTCAGCGGGGCGCCGGCGCAGACCTCGGCGACCGCCGCGGCGACGTCCGCCGAGGCCATCGGCTGGATCGGGGTGGCCGGGAGGCGGACCGTGCCGCCGTCGGTGGTCCACGAGAGCACCGCGCCCACGAACTCGAAGAACTGGGTGGCGCGAACGATCGACCACGGGATCGGGCCGGCCTTGAGAGTGTCCTCCTGCAGCACCTTGGCCTGGTAGTAGACCAGGTCCGGGACGAGCTCCGCGCCGACGATGGACAGGATGACGGCGTGCCCGACACCGCACTCCGCGGCGGCCGTGAGCAGGTTGTCCATCGTGGTGCGGAAGAACTCCGGGGACGCCTCGTCGAAGGTGGGCGAGTTCGTCAGGTTCACCACGACGTCGGCGCCGGTCAGCGCCTCGGTCAGCCCCTTGCCGGTGATCAGGTCGAGACCGGTCGAGGGGGAGTGCGGCACGGCGTCGTGCCCGGCGGCGTCGAGCAGCGTGACGACCTGGGAACCGATGAGCCCGGTGCCCCCGATGACGGCGATCTTCATGGCATTGCCTTCCTGTTGGGTTCGCCAGTCATGACCGGGCAGGCCGGTGATCTGTGACAGGGTCCGGGCCCTGTTCCTTCCGGCGAACATGCTCTGATGCGGTCGGCCCGCGTCTAGGCTTCCGGGGGACGCTCCCGGCCGATGGGCACGAAAGGTCAACCGTGGCGAAACACCCGGCACCCGGTTCGGGCGTACGCGCACGCGCGCGATCGTCCGTCGTCCTGGTGTCGGTCCTCACCGTGACGGTCCTGGGCGTGGTCTCCGCGCTGACGCCGGCGCGCTCTCTGACCTTCGGCATGGTGGCGATCGGGCCGGCGCTGGCCGCGATCGCGGCGGTCCCGGACGCGGTGCTGCTGGTCGGGGTGTACGCGTTCGGCGTGGCGCTGGCCGTCTCCACCTCGCAGGGCCTGTTCGGCACGGCCGACCAGCTGGCGCGGCTCGCGCTGGTGATCGCGGCCACCGTGATCTGCTGGGCGCTCGCCGCGCACCAGCAGCGATTGCACCGGGCGAACGCCGTCGCGACCCGGGAGCGGGAGATGCTGGCCGTGATCGCCGAGCAGTCCGGGAACGCGATCATCGCGACCGACCTGCACGGCACGGTGATCGCCTGGAACAGCGGCGCCGACAGGTTGTACGGCTGGCGGGCCGCCGAGGTCGTCGGCAGGCCGTTCGCCGAGCTCCTCCCGCAGGACCGCGGCCCGGCGTTCGAGGACGGGCTGGCCGAGCTGGCCACCGGACGACGGATCCACCTCGACGAGACGCGCCGGGTGCGCCGGGACGGCACGCCGTTCCTGGTCTCCGTCGACGTCTGGCCGATCCGCGACGACAACGGCATCGTGGTCGCGGCCGCCGCCACCGAGCGTGACATCACCGAGGAGAAGCTCGCCCGGGAGCGGTCCGCGCGAGCCGATCGGCTGGAGAGCCTGGGGCAGCTCGCCGGTGGGGTCGCGCACGACTTCAACAATCTGCTCGCGATCATCCTGAACTACGCCGACTTCCTCGCCGACCAGGTCAGCGGCGAGGCGGCCGACGACCTGTCGAAGATCCGCAACGCCGCTGAGCGGGCCAAATCGCTGACCGGGCAGCTGCTGCTCTTCGCGAAACGGGAGCCGACGCAGGTGGAGATCATCGATCTCAACCAGGTGGTCATCGAGGCCGACGAGTTGCTCGGCCGGACCATCGGCGAGAACGTGCGGCTGGTCTGCCGGCCGTCCGCGGGCTCGATGCCGGTCCGCGCGAACCGTGGGCGCCTCGACCAGATCCTGCTCAACCTGGTGATCAACGCGCGGGACGCGATGACCGACGGTGGTGTCGTCGTGGTGGAGACCGATGTGGTGACCATCAGTGACGGCCCGGCCGCGCCGTTGCCGCCCGGCCGCTACGCCCGCCTGACCGTCAGCGACACCGGCTGCGGCATGACCGCCGAGGTCCGGGACCGGCTCTTCGAGCCGTTCTTCACGACCAAATCCGCCGATCGCGGTACGGGTCTGGGGCTGGCCACGGTCTACGGCATCGTCGGCGACGCGGGAGGCACGATCGGAGTCGAGTCCGCGCCCGGCATCGGGACCACGTTCCGCATCCTGCTGCCGTCGGCCACGCCGACCGGGGACACGCCCGCCGATCCGTCGTCGGGCGAGCTCGCCCACGGTCACGGTGAGCTGGTCATGGTGGTGGAGGACGACGATCACGTACGCGATGTGGTGACCCGCATTCTGCGCGACAACGGCTACCGGGCCACGGTGCTGGGGGAGGAATCGCTGGCCGGCATGGACCTGCACGACGTCTCTCTCGTCCTCACCGACGTGGTGATGCGCGGCCACTCGGGTCCGGTGCTCGCCGCGCGCCTGCGGGCCCGCAGGCCGGACCTGCGGGTGCTGTTCATGTCCGGTTACAGCGACGCCGAGGTGCGCCGCGAGCACGGGCTGGGGCCGGAGATCCCGATCCTGCAGAAGCCGTTCACTGCCGTCGAACTGCTCGCGATGGTGGGCGAGTCCGTGGCGTCGGCTCACGCAAACGGGGCTTGACGGGCACACCATGTTGACATTGACTCGTGAGGCCGGGTGTACTGCCTTCCGACGTTGACCTGGCTGGATCGGACATCGGGGTTCCGACACCGGTGGGGGAACGTGCACAGGCGCAGGAAGGCAGGTACCCGCCGTGGGGATCACCCCAGCCGAGATCGGCAGCATGGCGTTCCGGCGGCCACGGCCGGGCACGAGCGGATACCACGAGGATCAGGTCGACGCGTTCCTTCAGGACGTGGCCGGCGAGTTGCAACGGCTCGAGGCGGAGAACCGGGCGCTCAGCGATCGGCTGGCCCCCGATGACCTGGCGGAACGGGTCCGGCGGGCCGAGCTGGACTGCCTGCGGGCCGAGGAGCACGCGCGGGCCCTGCGGGCCGAGCTAGACAAAGCCAAGAATGCAACGATAAAGCTGGACAATCCGCACATGTTGGAGCTGGCTCAGCGGAATGCGGACGAGCACGTCGCCGAAGCTCGCCGCGAGGCCGATGCCCTGGTCGAGCAGGCCAGCACCAGGGCAGGCCAGTTGGTCAGCGACGCCCAGTTGCGGGCCTCGACGATCGTGGCGGACGCCCGGCACGCACACGCCGAGGCGATCTCCGGGATCGAGGCGCAGCGGGCCGCGATGCTCGACGAGATCGGTGACCTCGCCGCGCAGATCGAGCGGCAGCGAGCGGCGGTCAGCGGGGACATCGCCGCGCGGTTGAGCGAGTTCACCGCCTGAGCGGCCCGCGTGTCCGTCACCGGCTCGGCACGTCCGACGGTAATTGTTGCAGAACGTAAAATACTGCACTGTTCCAGCGCACACTTTATAGGTGACGGTGAACGGAATGGTCGCCGGCCCGGAATGGATGGCGGCCCTGGACAGTGCGGCGCTGCTGGACAGTGTGCAGGAGGCGTTCCTGGCGGTGGACTCCACCGGCCTGGTCCGCGGTGTCAACCGGTCGGCCGAGGAGCTGCTCGGCTTCCCCGCCGAGGAGATCTGCGGCCGCCACCTCGACGACACGTTGCACCCCGAGCACGACGGCCCGACCGCTCCCGCGCTGGCCCGGCTGTTCGCGTCCGCCCCGCGGCGCCCGGTCGCACGGGAGATCCGGGTCCGCCACCGCGACGGCCGGATGCTCGCGGTCCGCGCCACGGTGTCGGTGATCCCCGCGGCCGGCAGCCCGATCGCCTGCATCTTCCTCACCGACCTCTCCGGCCAGGCGGACGCGGAGGCACGCGCCGACCGCAACGACAGCTTCCTCGCCGCGCTGCTGGACAGCCTGTCGGTGGGAGTCACCGCCTGCGACGACAGGGGCCGGCTGGTGGTGCTGAACCAGGCCGCCCGCTCGGACCTGGGGCTGCTCCCCGACGGTCCGGTCCCGGAGCCGGGGAAGATCACCGCGGGCACGATCCTGCGCGACGGGCGTTCCGTGCCGCTGGCCTGGGAACAGACCCCGCTGGGCCGGGCCTGCCAGGGCGAACACGTCGCGCCGACCGACGTCGTGGTCGAGGTGCCCGGCCGCAGCGCCCGGACGCTCGCCACCACGGCCCGGCCGATCCACGGGGCGGACCGGCGGCAGATCGGGGCGGTCGCGGTCGGCCAGGACGTCACGGCGGTCCGCCGCCTCGAACGATTCCGGGCCTGCCAGGACACCATCGAGAAGCTGCTCGGCACGTCGCCGTCGATCACCGCGGTCGCGCCGGACCTGCTGCGAACCGTGGCCGGCACCCTCGGCTGGCCCGGCGCCGAACTGTTCCTGCTCGACGAGGGATCGGGCACGTTACGCCCCGCCGGGCACTGGGGCGCCGCGGACGAGATCTTCGGGCACCAGCCGGTCCACGGCCAGGGCATCACCGGGCGGGTCTGGGCGACCGGTCAGCCGATCCTCGTACCGGACCTCACCGTACGCAATGATCGGATCACCGGATATGAGCGGGAACGGCAGGAGGCCTGCCTGCGCAACGGGGTGCGTACCGCGCTCGGCGTTCCGGTCCGCGACGGCGGCACCCTGCTCGGAGTGCTCACCTGCTACGCCGCCGCGCCCGAGGTCCACGAGGACCAACTGGTGGTGCTGCTCAACGGGGTGGCGTCGCAGATCGGCGCGTACGTGGCGCTGCGCCGCTCGGAGCAACTCGCGCGGCAGCTCAGCCAGGTTCAGGAGGACTTCGTCAACCTGGTCGGGCACGAGCTGCGTACGCCGCTGACGTCGATCACCGCCAACGCGCGGATGCTCGCCGAGGACGCCGGCCTGCTCGACGACGAACACCGGCAGATGGTGACCGCGATCGACCGGAACGCTGCCATCCTGCAGAGCATCGTCGACGCGCTGCTCGACCTGGCGCACCTCGACGCCGGGCACACCGACCTGCAGCTCAGCCCGGTCGACCTGACCGCCGTCGTCAGCGACGCGATCACCGTTGCCCGGCACACCGCGGCCGACGCCGGTGTCCGCATCGAGGCCGCCCTCCCGGAACGGCTGACCACGACCGGCGACGGCGTCCGGCTCCGGCAGGTGGTCGACGACGTGCTGGCCAACGCGATCACCTACAGCCGGGCCGGCGAGCCGGTGCGGATCACCATGACCACCGACCCGACGACGATCCACCTGCACGTGACCGACCTCGGCATCGGCGTGCCGGCGGGGGAGCACGGCCGGGTCTTCGACCGGTTCTTCCGCGGCAGCAACGTCCGCCATCACGGGATCGCCGGTCACGGACTCGGGCTGAGCCTGGCCAGGGCGATCGTCCACCTGCACCACGGGACGATCTCGCTCTCCGACAACCAGCCGACCGGCACCGTGGTCTGCGTCCGCCTGCCGTTACGGGACACGCCGGTCCCGGTCAGCTGAAGATCGCGGCCGGGTCGCCGAGATACCAGACGTTGTCGATGCGGACGTGGCTCATCAGCCAGCGGCCGCCATCGCGGGACAGGCTCACCGCGTAACGGTTCTTCAGCAGCGCGTACGTCGCCGGGCTCGCCGTCAGCACATGCTGCGCCTCGACCAGCGCGGTCATCGTGGCGAGCTCGCCGTCGATCGCGACGCGCGGGTTGGTGACCTGATGCGAGGTGGTGACCCGGCCCGCGAACCCGCTCAGGATGGTGTCGACGATCGCGTCCCGGCCGGTCATCAGGGGCGGTTCGCCACCCCAGCGGCGAGCCGCCGGGCGGAAATCCAGCTCGGCGCCGGCGGTGAAGGCCGACGCGAGCAACGTACGGTCCGGAAGGTCCTGACCCAGGCCGAAACGGTAAAGGGCATCGACGATCTCCAGGTGATCACGCGGGTCGTCGCCGCCGAGGGCATGGTCGCGAATGACGTGCATGAGACCGAGTCTCGGGCCGGCGCCACGACCCGATCAACGACGCCTCACGCGACTATCGTGAAGCGGAACTTCACGATGGGCGGGCGCGATGCTGGAGCGACACGAGCTGGAAGCGTTCCTCACCCTCGCCGAAGAGCTTCACTTCGGGCGTACGGCGGCACGCCTGCACGTGACGCCGACCCGCGTCAGTCAGACGATCCGCAAGCTGGAGCGCCGGATCGGTGCCCCGCTCTTCGACCGGACGAGCAGGCGGGTCGTGCTCACTCCGATCGGCCGGATCCTGCTCGACGAGGTACGGCCGGCGTGGGCCGGTGTCACGGCCGGCGTGCAGCGGGCGATCGGCGCCGCACACGGTGGCACCGGAACACTGACCGCCGGGTTCGTCAGCGCCGGTGGCAGCCAGCTGCTCACCCGGATCGCTGATCATTTCCGGACGCGGCGGCCCGGCTGGGAGGTGGAGCTCCGGGAGGCCCGGCTTGGCGGCGGGGCTGAGGCCGTACGGGAAATGGGGCTTGATGTTCTTCTGGCGCCGTATCCCGTGGCCGGGGCGGGGCTCGTCGCCGGGGGAGTGCTGATCCGGGAGGCCCGGTGGTGGGCCGTGCCCGCGGATGCCGCGGACGTTGCCGGGCTGCCACGTGTCCCGGCGGGGGGTACGACGATCTCTGAGGTGCTGACCAGGGTCGGAGCTGGTCACGGGGTGTTTGCGGTGGGTAGTCACGTGCGGCGTTACTACGCGCGGCCGGACGTCGCCTACCTCCCCGGCGAGTACGGGGAGACGGTGGAGTGGGGACTCGCCTGGCGGGGTGACGCGCCGGCCGGGGTGCCGGCGTTCAACCAGGCGGCGCTGGACCTGCTTGGACGATCAGTTCCGGACGGGCCGGGGGCGGCGGGCGCGTGGCGGGAGCTGGATGCCGGATAGCGTGCGCAGGGCGGCCCGGGCCCGTGGGCGGCTCAGCCGGGTGATCTGCACCAGGTCCGTCCCTGTGCTTTCCGGCTCGGTGTGCGGGCTTTCGTGCGTCGCCGCCGGTTCGGCCTGCGAGTTCTCGCTCGTCGCCGCCGACTCGGCACGCGGGGTCTCGTTCGTCGCCGCCGGGCTCTCGTTCGTCGCCGCGGCCTCTGTTTCCGGGCGCTGGTCGGGCTCCGGGTCCTCGCCCGACTCGTGCTCCGGCTCGTCCGGCAGATCGTCGCTCGCACGCCGGAGATCGATCTCCAGCGTGTCGCGGGTGCGGACCTCGGCCTCCGCGAGGGGCGCGGCCAGCAGGAACGCCTCCGGCAGGGACGGTGCCGCCGCGGCCTCCGGCTCCGAGCTGTACAGAAGTTTCGCGGCGCCCAGATTCGCGGCGGCGAACACCGCGCTGACCGCGGCCAGCACCGGCGACGCGCTGACCGAGGTGGCCACCAGCACCGCGGTCGCCGCCGCCGTGACGAGCGCGGTGGTGGCGCCGGCCTGACGGATGCGCTGGGTGCCGCGGGCGCCGATCAGGAACGCGGCGGCGGCCGACGCTGAACCGAGTGCCGCGGACACGACCCACACGGTGACCATCGGCCAGATCGGGCCGACCGGGTCGTCGCCGTCCGCCATGAAGAACAGCACGAAGGGCGCCCCCACCAGTGCCGTCATCAGGAAGACGACCGCGTCGACGGTCAGCACCATCGCGCCGCCGGTGGTCGCGTCCATCCGGCGTGCCCAACTGATGTCGGCCATGTGGTGCCCTCCCCGTGAGCTTTGATCAGGCACCGTACCTTATCGATCCGGTAACGGTGGAGGAAGGCGCACAGCTCGCACACAGGCGGGATTCACCTGCGCCGTCCTGTTCCTTCGTCCTGTTTCGGGGTGGTTTGTGCGCCCGGGCTTCACCTCGTGTGTTCCGCCTTCGGGGTGACATGGCCGATCGGACGCCCGGGCGACCTCGCGACCGGGCGGCGGCGTGGCGGCGTGGCGGCGTGGCGGCGTGGCGGTGTGGCGGTGTGGCGGTTTGAGCGCGTGGTCAGACTCGTGCGGCGGCGCGACTCCGGGTGTCCCGGATGCCTGCCGCGACCGCACCGTAGAGCGCGGCCCCCGAGCCGACCCCGGCGATCAGCGCGACGATGCCGTCCGAGGCACCGAGCGCATACGCCACGAAGCCGGCCAGCCCGAGCAGCGTCATCGCGGCGCCCAGCCAGTGGTACATCGGCATCCGCCACGCCCAGGCCAGCGCGAAGAAGTGCACCCCGATCACGACGGCGACCCAGGCGATCGCGGCCCCCGGCATCTCGAAGACCTGATTGATCAGGTAGAGCCCGCCGAACAACGCAATGACCTCACCGGCGACCACATACCAGTACCGCCGGTCGGCGAACCCGTCGACGTCCCCGGGCGCCCCTGCCCGGCGAGGTGACGCACGCGCAGCACCGCGACGAGCAGCGCGACCGCGATCACCAGGCCCACCACGCGGATCACGATCGGCCACGGACTGGACAGGCCTCCACTGTTGACCATCACGAACACCGTGCCGAAGCTCAGCGCGATGATCGATCCGATCAGGAAGCCACTTGGCCTGCGCGCGTCGTTACCAGTCCCCGTCATCCGGCCATACTGCCGTCCTCTCCCCCAATCCCGCTGCCCCGTCGTCCGCCGTCGGACCGCATTG
Organism: Actinoplanes cyaneus; assembly: GCF_016862095.1. GTDB lineage: Bacteria > Actinomycetota > Actinomycetes > Mycobacteriales > Micromonosporaceae > Actinoplanes > Actinoplanes cyaneus. Next base: position 46,297 of record NZ_BOMH01000018.1, on the reverse strand, counting down.
GAAAGGCGCATGGACATTGCTCACGGCCGGACGCACGCTGCGGGCTGGCCCGGCTGGGGATCATCGTGGTGAAGCCTCGGCAAAACCACTGTGACGACCAGCCGGCGGCTCGTGGCTGGTCTCCACGGTGGTTGTCACGGCCGGATAACCACGGTCAGAACCAGCGCGCTTCCGGCTGGCGTTCACCGTGGTGACGCGACCGCGAGAACCACGGTGGTGACCAGCCGAAACCCCGCGCCGCAGCGCTTACTCACCTGCCGCAGAGAACGCGGGCTGGGCCGCGTCGCTGCCCGCGTCCAGGGCGCTGGCCGGCGCTTGGTGACGTAGCTTTCCGTCTGCGGCAACGCCGGGGGAGCGGGAGGTTGAACGACGGACTCAGTCCGGCAGCGTGACGCCCCACCGGGCGAACTGAGCGCGCGCCTGGCGTTCGCCGCGGGCGAGCAGTAGGGAACGGCCACCGGGCAGGCGTCCGGCGCCCTGGCTGATGAGCGCGTTCGCGGCGACGCGGGCCAGGCCGTACCACGGTGGGCGGTACGGCAGGCCCAGGTCGCGCATCGCCGCGCGGCCGAGCAGCCAGGTGCTCACGGAGAGGGCACGTTCCCGCTCGTAGGGGCGTCGCCAGCCGCTGGCCGCCTCGTCGGTCATGTCGATCAGCGCCCGGGCGAGCGCGACGCTGTTCGCGTCCGGCGGCGGGTCGTGGGAGAGGAAGTGGTAGAGCTGGCGCCGACCCTGCTTTTCCGTGTGCGGGAGCCACTGCTCGTCGACGCCGAGCAGCCAGCCGACGTAGCACCAGAGATGCATGACCGCCCGGGAGTCGGCCCGGGAGATGCGCACGCCGAGCAGCCGTAGGTGAAGCAGGAAACTGGTCGAGAAGACGCCGAGGGTGCTCGCCTGGTCGTACTGGTTGATCGGCACGCCGCGGAACGCGTGATCCCAGCCGGGGTCGGCCTCCAGCGATGCGTTGACGAGCGCGTGCATCACGCGGACGTGCAGGGTGGCCCGGAAGCCGGGACCGTCGGGCGCCATGCCTCCGGGCGAGGTCACCGCTCGCCACCAGAGGGTGGTCTCCTGGATCCGGCGCAGCGTCTCGCCGCCGGTCAGCCGCCCGGTCCGGACCAGCGGCTCGAGGGCCGCGCCGGTGCGGTAACCGCCGAGCAGCGAGCCGTAGGCCAGAACCAGGCCGGCGTCCATGCCGAACGTCCGGCAGGCTTCGGCCCCGCGTGTCAGCAGTTCGTCGTCGACCCAGGAGGGACGCTTGCGGACAAGGGCGAGAAAAGCTCGGAAGGCTTCCGGTACGTCGTCGGCCGGCCCGGCTGCGACCAGGCGGTGCAGGTCCCGGATCGTGAGGCCGGGCGACTCCCGGACCGCCCTGACCAGTGCCGCCGCGGGCTCGTCGCGTCGGTTGAGCCCGGCCTGCAGCGCGGCGATCTCGGGCCCGGTCGGCCGCGCGCCGCTTCCGGCCAGCAGGCGCAGTGAGCGGGCGGCGCGCTCGCCCCAGTCGCGGTCCGCTCCGAACCTTGTCGGCACCATGCCACGACGATAGGTTCCTCGCCGTTCGCATTCCAGACCACCGTCGCATCGACACCACGCCCGGTAGCCGTCGACGACGCCGTGGGCGGGCGTGCCGACGCGGGGTGCCGAAGCGGCCACTCGATTACGTGCTCATTCCGGTCTGGTCCTACCCGCCGACGCGCCTGTCGAAAGGTCTACGGGGGTGACGTCTCCCCCGACCTGTCCGTGGGCGGTATGGCAAGGTCACGTCGGGTTCGAGCTCATCCGGGCCAGGACCGCCCGCCAGTGCCGCTGCCGATCGTCGACCGGGGTGAGCACGCAGTCGCCGCAGGTGCCGCCGCCGGGAATCCGGTAGTACAGACAGCAGTTGCGGCGGACCAGGAACCAGCGGTCGCAGCCCAGATCCGGCTGGACCAGGTCCGCGGTGAACCGCAGCGGCGGCCTGCGCAGTGCCTCCTCGACGATCGAGGCGGCCCGCGCCGCGTGGGCGGGCTGCTGGTCGGCGATCATGCCGGCCGCGCCGCCCAGCGCCGAAGCCAGATTGCCCCACAGCACCTGCGGTGACAGCGCGAACCGGCTCCGGAACGCTTCGAGCAGCGGCTGGACCAGCCCGATCGTCCCGCTCGCGGTGAGTTCCCCGGCGATGGCCCGGGCCGGCTCGCCCGCGCACGGCATCGCGGCGAGGTCTCGGTAGGCGATCGGCATCGGACCTCCGGGGACCGGCTGCCACCACAGGCGGTCGACGTCCGGGATCGGCAGCGCGTCCCCGGCGGCTGCCGCACCGAGCAGCGGCGAGATCAACCGTGAGGCGATCCCGAGGAAGGTGATCGACGCGACGGCACGTTCACCGATGGCTTCCCGGTCGCGACCGGACATCTGGACCAGCGTGGCGCGCGCCACTTCGACCCGTTCCGCGACGACGTCTTCGTCGAGCAGGTCGCGCAAGGGCCGCCAGCCGGGTTCCCCGTCCCACGGCTGCCAGGCGAAGTACGGCCCGAGCCGCGAAGCCACACGCAGAGCGTCCACCGATTCCACGCCGTCCACCTTAGGGTCGATGGGGCGAATCCCCCAGGGCCGCGAGGGTGGCCCAGGCGGCGGCGGAAGGACCGGATACGCTCCGGCCGGTTGGAGCCGGACGATCGGAGCGGACGATGGGTGTGCTGGTCGACTACTTCCGGGCGCCCGGGGCGGACGCGGTGCGCGACCACCTGGACGAGCAGGAAGGGGACTCGCCGCTGGGCGTGTTCGACGGCCTGGGCCTCAAGGGCATCGAGCCGGGCGTGACGCTCGGTCAGCTGATCGCCTTCGCCTCCGATCAGCAGTGGCGGGCCGGCCTGGTCCAGGAGAGGCTGATCTGGCCGGTGGGCGCCGAGAGTGACCTGGAGTACGAGGGCCCGTGGGTGAGCGTGCTCGGCGACGAGTCCCGCGACGTGCTCGCCGGCCTGACCGCCGCGCGGATCCCGGACCTGGTCGCCCGGTGGGCGCGGATCGACGAGTTCTACGGCGACGCCGACCCCGAGCATCTGCGTGAGGTGCTGACCGAGCTTGCCGCGCTGGCGGGGCGTGCCCGTGAGCACGGCGAGTCCCTCTACGTGTGGGCCTGCGTGTGACCGGCTGAGGGGCCGGCGGTGAGCCTGGATTGTTGAAACGTGTGAGCGAGCGCACGCGCGGCCAAGCCTCAGACGTTTCCGGCCGGGGTCGATGTGTCCGTTATGAAATCAGGGGTACGACGGCTGTGGCCGGTCCTCGGCGCGCTGACCGCGTGCGTCCTGGGCTTTCTGCTGCTCAGGCAGATCGCTACCGGCGCCTTCAACGGGCTCGAGGCCCGTCAGGTGGCGCAGGACGCGGACCGGATCCGGATAGGACTGGACAATCAGGCCCGGCTGCTGACCGCCTTCGGGGTGACGAACAGCATCTGGGACGACGCTTACTACGCCATCGGCAACGATGACGATGAAACGTTTCTGGCCGACTTCTCGCCGGCGACCCAGCACGACACGAACGGCCTGGACGGGGTGCTCGGCATCGGGCCGGACGGGACGCCGCGCGTCGGCGGCATGACCACCGGCGCCGACGAGTTCAGTGCGCTGCCGGCCGGGCTGGACGACCCGGTGCTGCTCAGGAAGCTGTACGACCCGGGCGCCGCGGCCGGGACACCCACCTGCGGCGTGCTGTCGGCCGGCGGCGGTTACCTGTTCTGCGGGCTCGGGGCGTTCCGCAGCAGCGGCGAGGGCACCCCGTCGGGGGGCTTCGTCATGCTCAAGAAGCTGGACGCGGCCCGGCTCGGCGCGCTCGGCAAGGACCTGAACCTGAGCATCGGGCTCGTCGGCGGTGTCCGCGCGGGCGCGACCGTGCAGCCCACGCTGAGCAGCTCGGTCGGTGCGGTCGACGTGCACACCGCCGTGCTCGGGTCGGACCGGATGGCGGTCGACGCGACCGTCGCGACAGTGGACGGGGCGAGCCTCACCCTGGAGGCGGTGCAGCCCCGGCCGATCTATCAGGCCGCGACGCGTACCGCCTGGCGGCTCTTCGCCCTGATGATCGTCGCCACGGCGGTGCTGGTGGTGCTGATGCGCTGGTCGACGCGCCGTGCCCTGCGCAACCGGGTCCGGCCGCTGCGGGAGACCACCGAGCGGATCATCGCGTCCGGCGACCACACGTTGCGGATCGGCGCGACGGGCAGCGACGATCTCGCGGGGCTGGGCACCGCGATCGACGGCATGCTCGACAAGATCTCCACCAACGAGGAATTGCTGCGTACGGAGCAGGAGCACCGTCAGCACGAACTGCAACGCGCCCACGCGGAGCAGTCGGCCGCCCAGGAGAAGTCCCAGCGTGCCGCCCGGGAGCTGGTCACCGGCACCTCGGCCGTGGTCAGCAGCCAGCTGGCCGACGTGTCGGAGCGCGCCGGGACGGTCAGTGCCGCCGCGGCCCGGATCGAGGGCCAGGTCGCCGACGTCCGCACGGTGGCCGGCCGCCTGCTGACCGGCAACGCCGAGGCCTCCGCCGCGGTCGGCACCCTGCACGACAGCCTGCGCCGGGTCGACGAGGTGGCCCGGTTCATCGGCGGGATCGCGAAGCAGACGAATCTGCTCGCGTTGAACGCCACGATCGAGGCAGCCCGCGCGGGGCAGGCCGGCAAGGGGTTCGGCGTCGTCGCCGACGAGGTGAAGACGCTGGCCACGACCACCGCGGAGTCCACCCGGACGATCAGCGCCACGCTGGACGAGCTGACCGAGCACGTCGCGGCGGTCGTGGAGATCATGTCCGGGATGACCGCGGCGATCGCCGACATCGACGTCACGACCGCCCGTGCCCAGTCGATGACCGCCGAGCAGGCGGCCACGCTGACCGCGCTCACCGAACAGGTGTCAGCGGCGATCCGCCACCTCGACGACCTGACCGTGTGAGCGACCCTCCGGGAGTCCGCGGCGTCGTGCCGCGGGCTCCCGCCTCGCCGATCAGGCCGCGACCTGGGCCAGCAGCTGCTCGCAGAAGGCCGGGATGTCGTCCGGCTTACGGCTGGTGATCAGCTTGCCGTCGACGTGCACCTGCTCGTCGACCCAGGTGGCGCCGGCGTTGGTGACGTCGGTGCGCAGGCTCGGCCAGCTGGTCAGGGTCCGGCCGTCGACCACACCGGCCTCGACCAGCGTCCACGGGCCGTGACAGATCGCGGCGACCGGCTTGCCGGTGGCGACGAAGTCACGGACGAACCGGACCGCGCCCGGATCGGCCCGCAGGAAGTCGGGGTTGGCGACGCCGCCGGGCAGCACCAGAGCGTCATAGTCGGTGATGTGCGCGTCCTTGACCAGCTTGTCCACCGCGTACGTCCCGGCCTTGTCCATGTGGTTGACGGCCTGGATCTCGCCGTCCTTGATCGAGATGAGCTCGGCCGTCCCGCCCGCGTTCTCGACCGCCTTGCGGGGCTCGGTGTACTCGACCTCCTCCACGCCGTCGGTGGCGAGGAACGCGATGCGCTTGCCGTGAATGTTGGTAGCCATGGTGAGTCCGTGCCCGTCGCCCGATCGGGTAAACGTGACGCCGGCGGGTAAGGAGTCGCCATGACTGTTCCCACCTGGATGAAGACGTCAGCGGCAGTGGCCGCCGCGGCGGGCGCCGGCTCGATCGCCACCGATCCGGGCTCGCGGTGGTACCGCACGCTGCGCAAGCCGCCGTGGCAGCCGCCGCCGGCCGCGTTCCCGGCGGTGTGGACGCCGCTCTACGCGTTGATCGCGGTGGCGGGGACCCGGGCGTTGAACCGCGGGGACGCGGGGGAGCGGCGGGCGTTCGCTCGTTCGTACGCGATCAATCTCGGTCTCAATGCCGCCTGGACGGCGCTCTTCTTCCGCGCCAAGCAGCCCAAGCTCGCTCTGGCGGAGATCGCCCTGCTGAACGTCTCCAACCTGCTGCTCCTGCGTCAGGCGGCGAAGGTGGACCGGCTCGCGGGCGCGGCGCTGGCGCCCTATGTCGCGTGGACGATGTTCGCGACCGCGCTCAACGCGGCCATCGTCAAGAGCAACTAGACGCTATTGTGAGGGCTCCTAACTGCAACGGGGGCCATCTATGTCAGTCGCTAGCCGGTTCGCCGCGATCACGACGTCCGAGCAACCGACCGGCGGCAGGATCCTGTTCCGGCGAGCTGTCGTGCTCGGCGGCAGTGTGGCCGGGCTGATGGCCGCCCGGGTCCTCAGCGACCACGCCGACCAGGTGCTCGTCGTCGAGCGCGACGACCTCGCGGCGATCGACGTCTCGGACGCGGAGATCGCCGCTGACCCGATCGGCGCGGTCGGCCCGCGGCCCGGCGTCCCGCAGGGCAGCCAGGTGCACGCGCTGCTGCCGTCCGGGCAGAGGCAGTTGGAGCGATGGTTCCCCGGCTTCGGGCAGCAGGCCCTGGACGCCGGCGCGATCGACCCGCCGCCCGGGACGAACCGGTTCTACATGGACGGCGAGTTGCGCGACGACCCGCCGACCGGTCCGGCCGCGCAGGCCCTGATCTCCAGCCGGCCGTTCCTCGAGGCGCTGATCCGCAACCGCGTGCTGGCGCTGCCGAACGTGCGGACCGTCGTCGGCCGGGCCGAGAACCTGCTGATCGAAAACGGAACCGTGACCGGCGTCGTCGTCGACGGGGTGCGGGAGCCGGCCGACTTCGTGGTGGACGCGACCGGGCGGTCCAGCCGGCTCGGCGACTGGCTCGAGGCGGCCGGGTTCCCGAAACCGCCGATGCAGCGCATGAACATCAAGCTGAACTACGCGACGAAGCTGTTCGCCCGGCCGGCCGACGCGCCGGTCTGGACGTGCATCTCGATCGCGAACCCCGGACCGGGCCGGACCGCGCGGATCGGCGGATTCACCCCGATCGAGGGTGATCGCTGGACGATGCTGGTCTCCGGGTACGCCGACGACCGTCCCGGCCGTGACGACGACGAGTACCGCGAGCGCTGCGTGCGGGACTTCCCGGCCGACTTCGGTGACGTCGCGACGACGGCGGACGCGGCGGGCGGCGTGGTCACGTACCACCAGGCGGACAGCCGGCGGCGTGACTTCCACACGTTGCGCCGGTTCCCGGCCCGGCTGGTCGCGGCCGGTGACGCGGTGGCGTCGTTCAACCCGGTCTACGGCCAGGGCATGACCTCGGCGACGCTGCACGCGTCCTGCCTCTCGGAGTACCTGCGCGGCAACCCCGACCTGGCCGCGCCGGCGTTGTCGTACTTCAAGGACGTGAAGGTCGTCGTGGACGCGGCGTGGCAGGTCTCGACCATGGCCGACCTGGCGCTGCCGCACGTGGACGGGCCCTATCCGCGCGGCTACCGGGCGATCCAGTGGGCCAGCGGGCTGATCTTCAAGGCGTCGATGCGCGACCGCGAGGTCAACCACCGACTCGGCGAGGTGACCACGATGGTCGCCCATCCCAGCGCCCTGACCAGCCCGGGCTTCCTCCTGCGCGCTCTCGCGGCCGGCGCCCGCGCCTGACCCCGGTGGTTCTCGCCCCGTGCCGTCGTGGTCGACTGACCGGATCAGGGACGGAGGGCCGATGGAATCCGGGGACGAACTCGGTGCGCGCGTGCGGGAGCATCTGCGGCCCGGCGAGGAGTTCCGCGCCGCGATCCGGGTCAGCAAGGCGGACGGGTCCACCCCGACCGGGATGAGCCGCGCCGAGATGTCGGGTTTCCGGTTCCGCCGGCCCGCGAACGCCGGACGCCGTGCCGTTCCGGGTCCGCGGCGCACCCTCGCCGAGGGGCTGGGCGAGCACGTTCGCCTGGTCACCGACCCCCGGACCCTGGTGCTGACCGACCAGCGGCTGATGCTGCTGTCCCGGCGCGCCCTGCTGCGGCGGGCTTCCGGCTCGCTGCGCCTGCGCTGGGAGTGTGCGCGGCCGGAGTTCGCCTCGGCGACCGAGCGGGAGGGCCGGCTCCGCCTCGCCTTCACCGACGGGTCCACGATCCTGCTGCTTGCTCCGGCCGCCGAGTTGGATACCTTTCTCACTTCGCAGTAATGACGTACTTGAATCTCTGAAAACGTCACGGCAATACTGGGAGCGCTCCCAATAGATCGGAAACGATGCTCCGTGAGACGACGCATCCTGTTGTTCGCCGTGGCGCTGCTGACCGCCGTCGGCGGGTTCCTCGCCGTCCAGGCCCCGGCGCAGGCGGCCGCCCTCACCGAGGTGACCGGATTCGGCACCAACCCGAGCAACCTGCGCATGTACGTCTACGTCCCGGACAAGCTCGCCGCCGCCCCGGGCCTGCTGGTCGCGATCCACTACTGCACCGGCACCGGCCCGGCCATGTACAGCGGCACCGGCTACGCCCAGCTCGCCGACAAGTACGGCTTCATCGTCATCTACCCGTCGGTGACCCGCAGCAGCCAGTGCTTCGACGTCTCCTCGCCGCAAGCCCTGAAGCGCGACGGCGGCAGCGACCCGGTCGGCATCAAGTCGATGATCGACTACGTGCGGCAGCGGTACCCGATCGACGCGAAGAACATCGCGGCGACCGGCATCTCGTCGGGCGCGATGATGACCAACGTGATGCTCGGCGACTACCCGGACGTCTTCTCGGCCGGCTCCGCCTGGGCCGGCGTGCCGTTCGGCTGCTTCGCCACCACGAACGGCTCCGAGTGGAACAGCGACTGCGCCAACGGCCTGATCACCAAGACCCCGCAGCAGTGGGGTGACCTGGTGCGCAACGCCTACCCCGGTTACACCGGCGCGCGCCCGCGCATGCAGCTGTGGCACGGCACGCTCGACGACACCCTGCGATACCCCAACTTCGGGGAAGAGATCAAGCAGTGGACGAACGTGCACGGGCTCTCGCAGACGCCCGCGGTCACCGACACCCCACAAGCCAATTACACCCGCACGCGGTACGGATCCACCGGCGACCACGCGCCGGTGGAAGCGATCAGCCTCGCCGGTTACGGCCACAACCTGCCCGTGGACGCCGCCGCCACGATCCACTTCCTGGGCCTCGACACGACCACCCCCACGTCACCGTCGTCGTCGCCCAGCAGCAGCACCAGCGTCCCGCCCGCCGGTGGGGCGTGCCGGGTCGGCTACGGCGTCAACGCCTGGAACACCGGGTTCACCGCCTCGGTGACCGTCACCAACACCGGCACGACGCCGATCAACGGGTGGACCCTGGCGTTCACCCTGCCGTCCGGGCAGACCGTGACCAGCGCCTGGAACGCCACCGTCACCCCGGCCGCTGGGGCGGTCACCGCCCGTAACGTCTCCTACAACGGCACGATCGCCGCGGGCGCCTCGACGACGTTCGGCTTCCAGGCCACCCACACCGGCTCGACCGCGGCCCCTGCCGCCTTCACCCTCAACGGCGCCACCTGCACCACCTGACCCCGCCGGGCCTCACGCCGCGAGCCAGCCCTTGTGCGGGGGTCTGGCGCGGCCTTTGCGCGGGGTCGGGCTGGGCGGCGCGGCGCTGGTGCGGGCTGGTTCTCATGGACGTTATTCGTGCCTCATAACGTCCATGAGAACCAGCTAGGGGCGGGAGTCGCGTCGGTGGCTCAGCCCCGTGCGGGCCTCGCGTCGCTCCGCTCGGGCTGCGCCGGGCCTGCGGGGGACGGCGGCCGGAGGGGATCGCAGGGGGCGGGGCTCACGACGTACGCGGGAAGGGGTTTGATCGGAGGCCGTCGAGGAGGAAACGGAGACGGCGCTGGTAGTCGGCGCGCGACTGCGTGCAGCCGCAGGACCGCACGATCGCGCCACGCTCCAGGATCAGGTGGTTCACGTCGTCGGGGGTCAGGTCGGGGCGGATCACGCCGGCCTCCTGCGCGGCCCGGAGCAGGCCGAACGCGAACTCCTGCGCCTTCTCGCACAGGTTCAGCAGCGGCTCGGAGTCCGGCAGGGCGCGGACCAGCACGTCGTTGGCGGCCGGTTCGTCGTACTGCAGGAGGAACATGCGCAGCAGGTACTCCTCGAACCGCGCGAGCGGCTCGTCCAGTTCGCCGACCGCCGCGATGATGCCCTGGATGCGCTCGGCGACCAGGTCGTCGACGACCGCGTCGATCAGGCCGCGACGGCTGCCGAACCGGTGGTAGATCGTGCCCTTGCTGACGCCGGCCGCGCGGGCGACCTCGTCCAGCGGGGTGGTGAGGCCGCCGGTGCGGAACACGTCGAGGGCAGCCCGGCGGATGCCCTCGACGTTGCGGCGGGCGTCGGCGCGCCGCGGCTGTTCCGGCACGGTCATGCCGACTGGGCGGCGCGGTCCTGCCAGGTCTTGTTCAGCGCCTGGAGGAACGCCTGAACGGGCTGGGCGCCGGAGACCGCGAACTTGTTGTCGAAGACGAAGAACGGCACCCCGGAGATCCCGTACGCCTGAGCCTGCGCGATGTCGGCCCGGATCTCGGCCTCGAACGCGCCGGTGGCGAGCGCCTTTACCGCGCTGTCCCGGTCCAGCCCGAGCTCGGCGGCGAGGTCGGCGAGAACGTCGTGGTCGGCCAGGTTCAGCCCGTCGGTGAACTCGGCCTTGAACAGCCGCATCACCATGTCGTGCTCGCGGCCGGCCGCTTTCGCCAGGTGGATGATCCGGTGCGCGTCGAGCGTGTTCACCATGATCGCGTCCTCGAACCGGTAGTCCAGACCGGCGGCGGCGCCCTGCGAGGTCAGATGCGAGTGCGAGGCCTCGAGCTGGGCGGCCGGCATGCGGTAGTTCTTCGCCAGGTACTCGTCGGCCTTGATCGCCTCGCCGACCGGGAAGCCCGGGTTCAGCTGGAAGCTGTGGTAGCGGACCTCGACCGCGGAACCGTGCGGGAACTGCTCGATCGCCTGCTGCAGGACGCTGTCGCCCAGGTAGCAGAACGGGCAGACGACGTCGCTCCAGACGTCGACGACGATGGGCTCGGCGGCGGGGCCGAAAGCGCTGGCGGTCATCAGTTGCACACCCCGTCCACGCCGCAGACGCCGGCGTCGTCCGCCGACTCCAGGAAGATCAGCGCCGGCACGGCCGGTGCGGGCTGCTCGGTGGCGGGCGCCTCAGGCGCGGCGTCCGCCGGGGAAGCCGGGGAAGCGGTGTCCGCCAGAAAGATTGACTCCATGGTCAAGAACGTAGCAACAACTTGACGCTGCCGACAAGAAGCCCGGGCCCGGTCACCGGCCCATGGCGGCGACGATCGCCTCCGTCAGGGCCGCGGCGTGCCGCCCGTCCGGGTCGAGATCCGGGTCGTAGATGGTGACCAGCATGCCGGCGCAGGCCGGGTCGGCCAGCAGCGGACGCAACAGGGCGACAAGCTGCGGGTAGTCGAGCCCACCCGGGTCGGGTGCGTCAGCGGCGGGCATGACGGCCGGATCCAGCACGTCGGCGTCGAGGTGCACCAGGAAACCGTCGCACCCGGCGAGCCGCTCGACCACGCGCCGGCCGACGACTGCGGGTCCCTCGGCGACGATGTCCGGGGTGGTCCAGACCGGCATGCCGAGAGCGCGGACCTCGGCCAGCTCGTCGTCGTAGTCGCGGACGCCGAGCACGACCAGGTCCGGCTCGCGGAAGTACGGCGCCAGCCCGTCGACATCGGCGATCTCCGGCTGGCCACGACCCGTGACGATCGCCGTGGTCTCGCCGGCCGACGCGCCCACGTTGTCGCTGTTGCCGGTGTGCCGGAAGTCGATCGAGCCGTCCAGGTAGGCCAGGCCGTACCGCCCGCGCCGGCGCAGGGCCAGCGCGGCGCCGAACAGGATCGAGCAGTCGCCGCCGAGCAGCAGCAGGAAGTCGCCGCTGCCGACGACCCGGTCCACGCGGTCGGCGAGCGTGCGGGTGTACGCGGCCAGGGCGTCCGCGTTCAGGACACCGTCACCGGGCTTCCAGTCGCGGACGTCGTACCGCGGCGGCACGACGACGCCGCCGTCCCGGGCGCCGAGCCGCCCCAGCAGGCCCTGGTCGCGCAGCGCGCCGGCCAGCTTGTAGCAGCCGGGGACGAGCCCGGGGGCGGGCGGGCGCAGACCGAGGTTGGAGGGCGCGTCGAGCACGGTCGTCTTCCGCATCCGCAAAGCCTAGTGGTCCACGGCACGATGCCCCGGCCCTCGCCGGTGGAGCGAAACGTGGTGACGCAGATTGCTGATCAGATGCTCACCTGTTGCTCACAGCGCGATCTTGAACATCGATGTCTGGCGATCTTAGCGTGCTGACCAGGCGACCGGCGTGACCCGTCCGGCGCCCGGGACTCCACGAGGGAGACAGCACATGGCGAGACGTCCACTGTTCAGACGCGGGGTCCGCGCTCTGGCGATCATCATCGTCGCCGGGGCGGGAATGGCCGTGACCGGCGGCGTTGCCCAGGCCGCGCCGGACTCGACCGGCAAGGACAAGGTCAAGCCGGAGCTGGCCGCGCAGCTGGCGGCGCGCGGCGGCGGTGACTTCTGGGTCAGGTTCGGCGAGCGCGCCGACCTGAGCGCGGCCGGCAAGATCAAGGACTGGGATCAGCGGGGTACGGCCGTGGCGGCCGCCCTGAAGAAGACCGCGGCCGGCAGCCAGAGCGCCGTGCGCGCCCAGCTCGACCAGGCCGGCACCAGGTACGAGACGTTCTGGGCCACCAACGCCATCAAGGTCAGCAACGGCTCCGCCGAGCTGGTGCGCAGCCTCGCCACGCACGCCGAGGTGGAGGGCCTCTACGCGCCCGTGTCGATCCAGGTGCCGAAGGTCAGCGAGGGCGTCAGCAAGAAGGCCGCCGCCGCTGTCGAGTGGGGCGTCGCCAACATCAACGCCGACAAGGTCTGGGACCGGTTCGGCGTCACCGGCGAGGGCATCACGATCGCCAGCATCGACACCGGCGTCCAGTTCGACCACCCGCAACTCGCCGGCTCTTACCGTGGCAACAACGGCGACGGCACCTTCACCCACGACTACAACTGGTACGACGCGGCCGGCGCGTGCAGCGGCGGCGCGCCCTGTGACACCAACGGCCACGGCACCCACACGATGGGCACGATGGCCGGCGCCACCGGCATCGGCGTCGCGCCCGGCGTCCGCTGGATCGCGGCCAACGGCTGCTGCCCGTCCGACACGGCGCTGATCAACTCCGGTCAGTGGCTGCTCGAGCCGACCGACCACACCGGCGCGAACCCGGACGCGAGCAAGCGCCCGAACATCATCAACAATTCCTGGGGTACGACGCAGCCCTCCTTCGACACGTTCTTCGACGACATCACGAACGCGTGGGAGGCGTCCGGGATCTTCGGCGTCTGGTCGAACGGCAACAGCGGGTCGGCCTGTCAGACCAGCGGCTCGCCGGGCAGCCTGCCGGCCAACTACTCGGTCGGCGCGTACGGCTCGGACAACGTGATCGCCGACTTCTCGTCCCGCGGCGCGGGGCGCAACGGCGACCTCAAGCCGAACATCGCCGCCCCGGGCGTGGACGTGCGTTCCAGCTGGCCCGGCAGCGGATACAACACCATCAGCGGTACGTCGATGGCCGCGCCGCACCTGGTCGGCGCGATCGCGCTGCTGTGGTCCGGCGCCCCGTCGCTGGCCGGTGACATCGCGGCCACCAAGGCGCTGCTGGACGGCACCGCGATCGACAGCGAGGCGAGCCAGTGCGGCGGCACCACCGACGACAACAACGTCTTCGGTGAGGGCCGCCTCGACGCGCTCGCGTTGCTGACCGCAGCGCCGGTCGGGGACACCGGCACGCTGGCCGGCAAGGTCACCGACGCGGCCACCGGCGAGCCGATCGCGAACGCCACCCTGGCGCTGACCGGCGCCGCCGAGCGACAGGTCGTCACCGGCACGGACGGCGGGTACTCGGCGCGGCTCCCGGCCGGCGCGTACCAGGTGGCCGTGACGGCGTACGGCTACGCCGCCAAGACTGTGACCGCCACCGTGACGGCCGACCAGACCAGCACGGCCGACGTGACTCTGGCCGCGGTGCCGGCGGTGACGGTCGGCGGTGCGGTCACCGACGGCTCGGGCCACGGCTGGCCGCTCTACGCCAAGGTGACCGTCGCCGGGCCGGGCGGAGTCTCCGACTACACCGCGCCCACCAACGGCAAGTACAGCGTCAAGCTGCCGACCGGCGCCACCTACAAGCTCACCTTCACCCCGCAGTACCCGGGCTACGCGACGGTCACCAAGGACGTCGTGGTCGGCACGAAGAACGTCACGCAGAACGTGGCGGTGCCCGCCGCGGCCGGCGACTGCACGGCCGCGCCCGGTTACGTGTTCTCCTCCGACGGCGAGTACCAGACGTTCGACGCGGCGGCGCTGCCCACCGGCTGGACCGTCGTCGACAACGCCGGCAGCGGCCAGGTCTGGAAGCTCACCGACGACGGCAACCGCGGCAACCACACCGGCGGCGCCGGCGGCTTCGCCATCGTCGACAGCGACAAGTACGGCTCCGGCGGCAAGCAGAACACGTCGCTGGTCAGCCCAGTGGTCGACCTGACCGGCGTGAGCGCGCCGGTGGTCCGGTTCGACCAGGAGTTCCGGCAGTACGGCACGGAGCGCACCGACGTCGAGCTCAGCGTCGACGGCGGCACGACCTGGGAGACCGTACTGTCCCAGACCGCCGGCGTGACCGGCCCGAAGCAGACCGAAGTCGCGATCCCGCAGGCCGCCGGCAAGCCGCGGGTGCAGGTCCGGTTCCACTACGTCGACGGTTCGTACGCCTGGTGGTGGGCCGTGGACAACGTGCTGATCGGCAGCGAGGTCCGCTGCGAGCCGGTGGAGAGCGGCCTGGTCGTCGGCCACGTCAAGGACGGCAACACCGGCGGTTACGTCAACGGCGCCACGGTCACCAGCAAGGACGCGCCGGCCGAGAAGGCCACCACGGTCGCCACGCCGGACGACACCGGGCTGGCCGACGGCTTCTTCTGGATGCTGTCCACGAAGACCGGCACCCACACGTTCGACGCCAAGGCGGGCGGCTACGCCGGTAGCAGCGCGGCGATCGACGTCGAGGCGGACGGGGTCACCCCGGTGGCGTTCACCCTGGGCGCCGGCCGCCTGGAGGTGACGCCGGCGTCGCTCAGCGCCGACCTGCGCCTGCCCGACGGTGCCGCGAACAAGAAGTTCACCGTCACCAACACCGGCACCCAGCCGGTCGCCGTGGAGTTCGGCGAGCGTGACAACGGCTTCCAGTTGCTGAAGGCCGACGGCACCCGGTCGACGCGCGAGCAGATTCTCGCGGCGCCGGGAGCGGCGGCGCAGCGGCTGACCGTGGCCACGTCGTTCGCGTCGGCACCCTCCGGCAAGGCGGTCACCGCGGCGGCCGCCGCGGACGGCCCGCTGGCCGAGCCGTGGGCGAACATCGCCGAGTACCCGGCCAAGGTCATGGACAACCGGGTGGTGAACCTGGACGGCAAGGTCTACTCGATCGGCGGCACCGACGGTTCCACGGCGTCGAAGGCCAGCTTCGTCTACGACCCGGCCGTGCAGGGCTGGGCGCCGATCGCCGACCTGCCCGAGGCCCGCTCGGCGATGACCGTGGGCGTCGTCGACGGCCGGATCATCGCGACCGGCGGCTGGGGCCCGTCCGGCCCCGCCGCGGAGACCTGGTCGTACGACCCGGGTGCGAACACCTGGACCCGCAAGGCGGACAACCCGGCGCCGCGGTCCGCAGCGGGCCAGGCCGTCGTCGGCGGCAAGCTGTACGCCGTCGGCGGCTGCACCACCGCGTCCTGCCTGCCGATGTCGAACACCGTGGTCAGCTACGACCCGGCGGCCGACAGCTGGGCGACGCCGGCGAACTACCCGAAGTCGCTGGCGTTCGCCTCGTGCGGTGGCATCGACGGCACCGTCTACTGCTCCGGCGGTAACGACGGCACGGCCTCCCAGAAGGCCGGTTACGCCCTCGACGTGGCGGCCGGGACGTGGACCGCGATCGCGGACGCGCCCGCCGATCACTGGGCGGCCTCGTACGCGGTGGCCAACGGCAAACTGCTCGTGGTCGGCGGCTCGCAGGGCGGCGCGATCACCAACGCCGGCTTCGCGTTCGACCCGGCGGCCGGCACCTGGGCCGCCCTGCCGAACGCCAACACGGCCCGGTACCGGGGCGCGGCGGCGTGCGGCTTCTACAAGGTCGGCGGCTCGTCGGGGTCGTTCAACGCCACGGCCAGCGGTGAGGCACTGCCCGGCCTGGAGGAGTGCGCCGAGTCCGGTGACGTCAGCTGGATGACCGTCGACAAGCCGTCGGTCACCCTCGCCCCCGGCAAGAAGGTCACGGTCACGGTCGCGATCACCGCGTCGGTGGACCAGCCGGGCGCCTACACGGGCCTGGTCACGGTCAAGGAGAACACGCCGTACACGGTCGCGCCGATCGACGTGACCCTCAACGCCGCCCCGCCGAAGACCTGGGCGAAGCTGATGGGCACGGTCACCGGTGCGTCCTGTGCCGGTGCCACCGCCGGGCCGCTGGCCGGGGCCACGGTCCAGGTGGACTCCTGGGCGACGTCGCTGACGTTCGCCACGGGGGCCGACGGGACGTACGCGTACTGGCTCGACAAGCGCAACAACCCGCTCACGCTGATCGCCGCGAAGGACGGCTGGAAGCCGCAGGTCCGTACCTCGAAGATCAACCCCGCGGCGCCGAAGGTGGAGGACTTCAAGCTCCTCCCGGTGCGCTGCTGACGAACCCCGCACCGAGACCGGCCCGTCCGCTCAGGTGGACGGGCCGGTTGGCTCAGCGGGGCCGGTTGGCTCAGCGGGGCCGGCTGGCTCAGGCGAGCCGGATGCCGACGCCCCGGATCGCGTGGATGGTCACCAGCGCGCCGAGCCGGGCGAGCTTGCCCCGCAGCCGGCGCACCGTCGAGTGGATGTTCGAGCCGCGGCCCACGTGCGTGTTGCCCCAGACCTTCAGATGCAGTTCCTCGTACGTCCAGACCTGTCCCGGCGCGGCCAGCAGACAGCGCAGGAAATCGTGCTCGAGCGGGGTGAGCCCGGTCTCGCGATCCTGCCAGCAGAGCACCCGCCGATCGGAGTCGATGCGGAGCCCGGGCGATCCGTCGCCGGGCGTTGGTGGCGGCGCCACCCCGTCGAGGAACTGCCGCGCCTGCTCCACCGTGGAGACGATGACGAACGCCTCGGTGCCGCCCAGCAGTTGCGCGAGTTTCTTGCGGTCGTCCGGTGAGGAAGCTATGCCGATGGCCAACGATGGGACCGCACTATCCGTCATGCCCCGCCCTCCGACAGTAATGCCACTATCGATGGGTGACGGTAAATACGTTTTGTCACGTTCTCGTTAACCGCGATATAAGGGTAAGGCTATGTGGCCTGCTCAACCGATTGATGGCGATCTTGTGTCATGGCGCGAATCGGCCACTCCCGTCACCGGTCGCGCACTCGCCGACCCGCGTAGCCGACCAGCGGTCCGCCGGTCACGTGACGATCGCCTGCCCGTCCGCGCGCGGGTCGCTCGCCGCGGCCAGGACCCCGCCGCTGAGGCGGGCCACCTGCACGTGCCCGGCGTCGTCGTGACGGCCTCCGGTGGTCTCCACGGCCAGCCCCAGCCCGGCCGCCGTGGACGCGAGGCCGGCCGCGCCCGGCGTGCCCGGCTCCAGCAGCAGCGTCGCCACCCGGCGGTCGATCTCCTCGGCCCCGATCACCCAGCGCGGCCGCGCAAGCACCTCGTCGAGGCGCGGCGAGACGAGCGCGTCCGCGGCGACCTGCGCGAGAATCCACGGCTGTGAGCGCCCGCCCTGGCAACCCAGCGCCACCACGGTGTCCGCGCCGACGGCGAGGGCCGGGCACAGCGTGTGCGGTGGACGCACACCCGGCGCCAGCCGCCCCGGGTGCGAGGGGTCGAGGCTGAACGACGAACCGCGGTTGTGCAGGACGATGCCGGTGCCCGGCTCCAGCAGGCCCGACCCGAAGCTCCCGAAGACGCTCTGGATCAGCGTGACAGCGGTGCCGCCGGAGTCGACCGCGGTCACCGCCACGGTGTCCCCGCCGGGCCGTGGGCCGGTGCTCTCGGCCCGGGGCGGCCGTGGGCCGGTGCTCTCCGCCCGGGGCGGCCGTGGGCCGGTGCTCTCCGCCCTGCCCGGCTGGGGGCCGGTGCTCTCCACCTCAGCGCCGGCGACCGGATCGCGCCGCACCTGCCCGTCCGGGGCGACCGGTCCGGTGCGCTCCGCGCCGGTGACCGGGTTGCGCAGGAGCAGCCCGTCCAGGTCGACCGGCCCGGTGCGCGGGTCACCGAGCAGCACGTTGCGGGCGAGCTGAGCGCGGCGCGCATCGGCCAGCAGCGCCGGGGAGCCGGCGACGGCCAGGAACGTGGCGCCCTGCACCGGCGGCGGCGCGGCGTGCCACGTGACCCCGTCGATCACCCTGGTCAGCGGGTCGGTGATCTCGGCCCGGTGCGCCGCGAGATCCCCTGCCGACAGGGGGATGCCCAGCCGGGCGAGCCCCGCCACCAGCCGCTGGGCCAGGCGCCCGGAGTAGAACGAGCGCCAGTCGCCGGCGAGCAGGTCGAGGCTGGCCGCGAGCGCCGGCTGGACCAGCGTGCCGACCGGCTCCCCGGCGCGGTCGAGCAGCAGGGCGGACAGGCCGGGGTCGGCGCGGACGCCGTCGAGTCGCCCGAGGACGGCCCGCCGCAGACCGGCGCTGACCGGCACGCCATCGGCGGCCAGCGCGCGGGCCGGGGCGAGCAGCTCGGCCAGGGGCAGGCGGGCGCCGAGCCCGGCGATCGCCGCCCAGCCGGCGACCACGCCGGGCACGGTCACGGTCTGCGGGCCCTCGAACGGCATCCGCGGCCCGAGTTGTTCGCCGCTGTCCGTAGGGTCGGCGAGCGGCCCGGCCGCGCGCAGCGCCGCCACGTCGACGGCCGCCGCCGCGGCCCCGATGGACAGCACCGCGCGCGGCGCCGCGCCGGCGGGACGGACGATCGCGACCAGGTCGCCACCGATCGAACACTGATGCGGGTACGCCACGGTCAGCGCCGCCGCGCCGGCCAGCGCCGCGTCGAGGGCGTTGCCGCCGGCCGCGACCACGGCGCGGGCGGCGTCGGCGGCAGCCGGATGCGGGGCGGCGAAAGCGACCGTCAGCGGGGGCACGACCCCGACGATAACCGTCCCCGCGCCTGTCGTCCCCGCGCCGGCCGGTCTCGCGTCACGGCCCGGCGGCGATCCGTGCGACGTCAGATCAGGACGGCGGCGAGGGCGCGGAACGCCTCGGCCGGGAAACTCGACGCGTCGCCGCCGTTGAGCACCTGGACGGCCACCTCGTCCGCACCCGCCTGGAAGTGCTTCTCCAGCCCGGCGGCGACCTGCTCGGCCGTACCCCAGGGGATGATTGCGTCGACGAGGCGGTCGCTGCCGCCGCCGGCGAAGTCCTCGTCGGTCCACCCGAAGCGGCGCAGGTTGTTGGTGTAGTTCGGCAGCGTCAGGTATCCCGCCGTGTACTGCCGGGCGACGGCGCGCGCGGCGGTGGCGTCGGCCTCCAGGACCACAGCGACCTCGGGGGCGAGCAGCCGGTCGGGCCCGAGCGCCACCCGCGCCTCGGCGGTGTGCTCGGCCGGGACGAAGTAGGGGTGGGCGCCGGCGGACCGGTCGCGGGAGAGCTCCAGCATCCGCGGGCCGAGCGCGGCCAGGATCCGTTGCCCGGCGTCGAGCCCTGCCGCGTCGAGGCCGTCGAGGTAGGAGACCATCTTCGAGTACGGCCGGCGGTAGTCGGTGCCGTCGTTCTCGACCAGCACGGCGTGGCTGGCGCCGAGGCCGAGCAGGAACCGGCCGGGGTGATCCCGCTCGGCCTCCCGGGCGAAAGCCGCCACCTCGGCCGGCGAGGAATGCCAGATGGAGACGATGCCCGGGGCGATCCCGATGCGCTCGGTGCCGTCCAGGAGCTCGCGGAAACGGGACGGGATGTTCTCGCCGAAGCCGGCCGAGAACCACAGCCGGGAGTAACCGAGCTTCTCCAGCTCGATCGCGGCGTCGAGGGCCGCCTCCGGGCTCTCGCTGCCGAGGAAGAACGGTTGCCAGACGCTGACCAGTCGTTGTGCCATACCGGAAACACTACGACTCGTCGGACCGGCTCGATCATGGTCGGCCCGGGCTGATCCCGGCGATGGTGAGACCGAGCAGCCGGCTCGCCTCGGCGGCGGCGTCCGGGTGGTGCTCGGTGGTCAGGGCGATGCCGGTGACCAGTGACAGCAGGTCGGTGACGGTGACGTCCGGGGCCAGCGCGCCCTCGGCCGCCGCCCGATCGACCAGGGGACGGCCGGCCTCCGTCAGGCGGGCGGTGGCGCAGTGCTCGTGCACGTCGGCGGGATCGGCGACATGGTCGCGGTGCAGCGCCTCGGCCAGGCCGCGGCTGGTCGTGGCGAACGACAGCACGGCGTCGAGCCACTCCAGCAGCGCGGCGCGGCTGTCCGGCCGGCCGGCGAGTTCCCGGGCTCGGCCGGCGAGCAGCTCGGTCCGGTCCTGGAAGACCGCCGCGAGCAGCGCGTGCCGGGTGGGGAAGTGCCGCCGCACGGTGCCGGAGCCGACCCCCGCGGTGCGGGCGATCTGTTCCAGGGACGCGTCGGCGCCCTGCTCGGCTATCGCCCGGGACGCCACCGCCAGCAGCAGTTCGTAGTTGCGGCGGGCATCCGCGCGCTGGCCGGCCATCGGTTCTCCTCGGGGTTGCTAAGTGGCGGGGTCCGCCGTATCTTAACCCGCAAGAAACGGCGGGCCACGCCGTTTAGTTGCCGAGGAGCACACCGATGTCCGACCCCGTTCTCGTCGCCGGCGCCACCGGGCAGCAAGGTGGCGCGGTCACCCGCAAACTGCTGACGGCGGGCCTTGCCGTACGGGCCTTGGTCCGCGACCCGCACACCCCCAAGGCGAAAGCCGTCGCCGCTCTCGGCGCCGAACTGGTGACCGGCGACCTGCGCGACCGCGCGTCCCTGGCGGCGGCGGTGGACGGCGTCCGGGCCGTCTTCTCCGTCCAGATGCCCGAGGTCCGCGACGGGGCGTACGACTTCGGCGGCGAGCTGCGTCAGGGCATCAACCTGGTCGAGGCCGCTAGCGCCGCCGGGGTGCCACAGTTCGTGCACTCGTCGGTGTCCGGCCTGGACCAGCTCGCCACGGCGCCCGGTCACGACACCGGCCGGTGGGCGCCCCTGGAGCCGTACTACGCGGCCAAGGCGGGCGTCGAGGATCGCGTACGGGAAGCGGGTTTCTCGGTGTGGACCTTGATAAGACCCGCCTTCTTCATGGAGAACTTCCTGCTCTCCGCGGCCTACCTGCTGCCCCGTGGCGCAGCCGGCGGCATCGTCACCGTCCTGCGGCCGTCGACCCGGCTGTCCCTCGTCGCGGTCGACGACATCGGCGCGGTGGTCGCCGAGGCCGTGGCCCATCCCCGGCGGTTCCATCGGGTCGAGCTCGAGCTGGCGAGCGACTACCTGCCGATGACCGCGATCGCCGACACCCTGTCGGACGCCCTCGGTGTCCCGCTCACGGCACCCGACATGACCGAGAGCGAGGCGCTCGCCGCGGGCATGCCGCCCTATGCGGGCCTGCCGATGGAGTTGATGAACGTGGCCGGGCAGCCGGCCCGCCCGGAGTTCGCCCGGGCCCTGGGTGTTCCGCTCACCTCGTTCGACCGGTGGGCGCACGAGCACCTGACGCGCTGATCCCGGCCGGGACCGCGCCGCCCGGATCCCTCAGCGCAGCGGTGCGTCGGTGACGGCCGGCCGGGTGGTCGCGGACCTGGCCACCGCCTCGGCCCGGCGGCAGGCCTCCGGCAGCTCCGCGGCGGGAACCGGGTGGCTCAGCACGTACCCCTGGGCGTGATCGCAGCCCATCTCCCGCAGCCGGGCGAGGGTCGGCAGGTCCTCGACGCCCTCGGCCACCACCCGCAGCCCCAGGTTGTGGCCCAGGTCGGTGGAGCTGCGGACCATGATCGCGTCCGGGGTGCCCTCCGCGAGGTTGCGGACGAACGTCCCGTCAATCTTCAACTCGTCGGCCGGCACGTCCCGCAGTTGCAACAGCGAGGAGAACCCGGTGCCGAAGTCGTCGACCGACACGGCGACGCCGCTCTCGCTGACCCGGCGCAGCATCCGCAACGCCGAGCCGGCGTCGCCCATGATCCCGGTCTCGGTCAGCTCCAGGCACAGCAGCTCGGCGGGCAGGCCCGCGGCCACGATCGTCGCGAGCACGGTCTCGGCGAACCGGTCGTCGCCGAGCGCACCGGGCGACACGTTCACCGCGACCCGGCAGGACCAGCCCGACGCCAGCCAGATCGCGGCCTGCCGGGCGGCGACCCGCAGCAGGTGGTAGGTGAGCCCGGTCTCCAGGCCGCCCCGCTCGGCGACCGGGAGCAGCGTGGCCGGCATCACGAGCCCGTGCGTGGGGTGCTGCCACCGGACCAGGGCCTCGACCGCGGTGACCTTGCCGTCGCCGAGCCGCACCTGCGGCTGGTACCAGAGTTGCAACTGCCCGTCCGGGTCGCCGGTCTCGAGCAGGACC
Source organism: Actinoplanes cyaneus (assembly GCF_016862095.1). Lineage (GTDB taxonomy): Bacteria > Actinomycetota > Actinomycetes > Mycobacteriales > Micromonosporaceae > Actinoplanes > Actinoplanes cyaneus. Next base: position 23,907 of record NZ_BOMH01000018.1, on the reverse strand, counting down.
CGCAGGTCCGCGAAGAGCCGCATCCGGTCGTCCTGCGCGTCGGCGTCGGTGCCCGGGTCGTAGACGGCGACCCCGCCACCACGGCGCTTGGCGCGGTACATGGCGGTGTCGGCGTGCCGGAACAACACGTCGGCGCTGTCCGCCGGGCTGAGGGCGACCCCCAGGCTGGCGCCGATCGCGGCCAGCTGATCCTCGATCCGGAAGTCGCGGTTCAGCTCGGCCACCAGCCGGTCGGCGAGACGGACGGCCTCGGGCAGGCCGCTGACGCCCGGGATCAGCACCGCGAACTCGTCGCCGCCGAGGCGCGCGACGACACCGGCCTCGGCTACATGCCCGGACAGCCGCCGGCCCGCCTCGATGAGCACCTGGTCGCCGGCGTGATGACCGATGGTGTCGTTCACCGCCTTGAACCCGTCCAGGTCGATGACCATCAGTGCCGCCGGGCCGCCGTCCCGGGCCGCCAGGTCGAGCGCCTTCTGCAGGTCCTGCTGGAACAACGCGCGGTTGGGCAGGCCGGTGAGCGGGTCGTGCAGGGCCTGGTGCCGGCTGTCCGCCGCCCGCTCGACCAGGCGCCGCTGGTAGCCCAGCACCATCCGCATGATCATCGCCACCAGCGTCAGGCCGGCGCCGAACCCGATCGCGGTGCCCACCAGCAGCCGGCCCTGCGTGTTCCGCAACAGGGTCACCTGCCGCTGCGCGTACTCGTGGTACGAGCGGGCGACGTCGTCCACGTCGTTCTGCAGGGAGTAGAAGGCCGGCGTCACCTCGAGCCGGTCGAACTGCGCGAAGCCGGGGTCGCTGTCGGCCACCTTGGCGATCAGTTGCTCGGCGAGCCGCCGGTAGGCGATCTGCCCGGTCAGCAGGGCCTGCGCGTCCCGCCGGATCTGCTGGTCCGCCGACTCGGCCAGCTCCGCAAGGGTGCGCTCGGCGCTTCCGGCCACCTGTTCGAACCTGCTCAGCACGGCGACCGACGGCTCGACCTGGTAGTGGCGCAGGTTCACCTCCTGCATCGCGACCGCGATCCGGGCCTCGGTGAACTTCTCGTCCACGATCAGGGCGGCGCTCTGCTGCTTCGTGGCCCGGGTGGTGCCGATCGTGCCCTGCAGGACATAGCCGGCCAGGGCGAGGAGCACGACGGCAAGCGACACCGTCGGCAGAAGGCTGCGGCCCCGTATGCGCCCGAACACATTCCCTGTTTCGGCAGCTTCCGCACCGGCCCAAGGAAAACCGTTCAGTTCCGGGCGGATCGCGTCGATCGGACCGGTGTGCGTGCCCGCAGACCCTTCGCGCTCGCCGCCGCCCTCGTCGTGCTGGCCGGGCTGCCGGCCTGCTCGGGCTCCGGCGGCCCGGAGCCGGCCGCGTCCCCGTCCGCGAACGTGATCCGGCTGGCCGGCGTGCTGCCGCTGACCGGGCGCAGCAGCCACACCGGCGAGTCCATGCTCAACGGCGCCCGGCTCGCGGTCAGCGAGGTCAACGCCGTCGGCGGGGTGCTCGGGCGACAAGTGGAGCTGGTGGCCGAGGACGACGCGTGTGATCCGGGCACCGCGGTCACGGCGGCCCAGGCCGTGGTGAAGCGGGACGTGGCGGTGTCGGTCGGTGGTTACTGCAGCAGCGCCGTCGTACCCACCCTGAAGATCTTCCGGGACGCCGGGGTGCCGATGGTCATCGCGCAGGCGAACTCGACCGACCTCATCGCGCCCCACTACGACAGCGTCTTCCTCATCTGCGGCACGGTCACCGCGGAGGCGGTGTTCGCCGTCGACTGGATCAAACGGCTCGGCGGCAAGCGGGTGTCGATCGTCCACGACGGCACCAGCTTCCCGCTCACCCTGGCCGACTCCACTGCGGCACGGGCCCGCGCCACCGGCGAGCTGACCGTGGCCGGTGAGCTGAAACTGAGCCAGGGAGCCACCGATTACCAGCGGATCGCTCAGGCGGTCATCGCCTCGAAGGCCGACACCGTCTACTACACCGGCTACTACGGTGAGGCCAACCAGCTGATCAAGGATCTGCGGACGAAGGGCTTCAGCGGACGGATCGTCGTCGGGGACGGCGCCACGGACGGCCCGCTGCTCGCCGACCTGAGCGAGGGGCAGAGCCGGGACGTCTACGGCACGGCGCTGCTCATTCCCGAGTTCATGCCCGAGCTGGCCGAGTGGTCACAGCGCTACGAGCGGGCCTACGGCGCCGCGCCGGGCCCGTCGAGCGCCGAGTCCTACGACGCGGTGATGGTCGCCGTCGACGCGATCAAACGCGCCGGAAGCACCGGTCACGACGCCCTGCGGGCCGCGCTGAGCACCACCGCTCATGCCGGCCTGTCGGGGACGGTCAGCTTCAACGCCGACGGCACGCGCACGGTGCCCAAGTTCCTGCTGCTCAAGGCGGACGGCAAGAAGTTCCGGCTGGCCGGCGGCTGACCGGCCCGATCACCGCACCGGCGACGAGCGCGCCGCCGGGCCGGGCAGGACACGGGCTAAGCTGGCGGCGGCTGCCAGGAAGCCGCCGGTCCGCGGGAACGGGCTCAGCCCGCCTGGGGTTGTGGCATGGCCACCATCGTTCTCCTTTCGGCCTGATCGAGCGGACATCAGGCGGACGAGAGGAGATCGTCGTGCCGGTCCTGGACATGCCCGACCGCCCTGACCTAGACAACTTCCGCAGGCAGGCCCGTTCCCTGCAGCGATCCGCCCGGGCCGGTGACCCCGCCGCGACGGCCCGGCTGGGCGAGCACTTCCCCGGCGGGGTTCCCGGTGGCCCGCCCCTTGCCGCCGCGCAACTGGTCGTCGCCCGGGAGTACGGGTTCGCCAGCTGGCCCCGGCTCCGGCGATACCTCGCCACGGTGGCCGAGCACGGCTGGGAGACCGGGCTCGGCGCCGTCCCGGCCACCGCCCCCGCCGACGAGTTCTGCCGCCTGGCCTGCCTGACGTACGGACGCGAGGACGGGCCGGAGCGCCGGGCCCGGGCCCGGGAAGTGCTCACCCGGCATCCCGGCCTGACCACCAACCACATCTGGGCCGCCGCCGCGGCGGGCCGCCCCGATGACGTCGCCCGGCTGCTCGCCGCGCGGCCGTGGCTGGCCGTGGAACGGGGCGGCCCGTTCCGGTGGCGGCCGCTGTTCTACCTCGCCTACTCGCGACTCGACCCGGCGCCGCAGGCCGAGGAGGTGCTCGCGGTCGCGCGGCACCTGCTCGACGCCGGCGCCGACCCGGACGAGGGCTACCTCTTCGATGCCCTGCCGTCACCGTTCACGCTGCTCACCGGGGTGATCGGCCTCGGCGAGCTGGGTCCGCGGCATCAGCCCCGCCACCCGCACTGGCAGGCGCTGGGCCGGCTGCTGCTCGACGCCGGCGCCGACCCCAACGACGCGCAGGCCCTGTACAACGCGATGTTCACCCCGGACGACGCCCACCTGGAGCTGCTGTTCGCCTACGGCCTCGGCACCGGCGGGGCCGGTCCCTGGCACACCCGGATCCCCGAGCTCGACCCGCCCGCGCGGCTGCTGCGAACCCAGCTGCGCTGGGCGATCGAACACCACCAGCCCGCCCGGGTACGGCTGCTGGTCGAGCACGGCGTCGACATCCGCTCACCGTTCGAGGGCGACGGGCCCGCGTGGGCACCCGGAGACGGCCGCACGCCGGTCGAGCTGGCCGAGCTCAACGGCGAGACCGGGATCGCCGCCCACCTCGTCGCCCGGGGCGCCGAGCCGCCCGCTCCCGACCCGGTGCGGGAGCTGATCGCCGCGGTGCTGCGTGCCGATCGCCACATGCTGGGCCGGGTCTGCGCCGGCCATCCCGATGCCGTGGCCGAGGCCCGCCGCACCCGTCCCGGCCTCGTCGTGTGGGCCGCGGCCCGAGGGCTGTCCGCGGCGATTCCCCTGCTGGTGGAGCTCGGTTTCGACGTCAACGCCTACGGGCGCGGCGACGCGCCGGTCGAAGAGCCGTGGGAGACCGCGCTGCACCACGGCGCCGGCAACGGCGATCCGGCGCTCACCCGGCTGCTCCTGGACCTGGGGGCCGACCCAGGGTTGCGCGACCGGCGCTTCGGCGCGACCCCGCTGGGCTGGGCCGAGCATCTGCGCCAGGAAACGACCGCCGCCCTGCTCCGGCCCGTCACCGCGACCCCGGCCGACGACCGCTGACCCGCGGCCGCGCCGGCCTGCCCTGCTCTGCCGCCGGGGAACGGGCAGCCTGCCTTGCTCTGCTGTCAGGGAAAGAGCAGCCTGCCTTGCCCTGCCGTCAGGGAGTGAGGAGCCGGCCGAAGCCGGAGCGGTGGAACACCAGCGGCGACGGTCCGTCCGCGTCCGCGACGGCGTGCAACCGCAGCAGCACGATGGTGTGATCGCCGGCCTCCACCTCCCGCTCGATCGAGCAGTCGAAGCGGGCCAGGCCGTCGTCGAGGGTCACCGCGCCGGCCGGGGTCACCGAGGCCCGTACGCCGTCGAAGCGGTGCTCAGCCGGCCCGGCCAGTTGCCGGCAGACCGCGTCGTGATGGTCGGCGAGCACGGTGATCCCGAGATGGCCGGCGCGGCGCAGGACCGGCCACGTCCTCGACGTGTTCGCGACCGAGAACGACACCAGCGGCGGGTCCAGGCTGACCGAGGTGAACGAGCTCGCGGCCAGCCCGGTCAGCTGCCCGTCGACCGAGGCGGCGACCGCGACCACGCCGCTCGGGAACGTGCCGAACGCCCGGCGCAAGCGGGCCGGGGTCACCGCGTGGCCCGGCCGGCGGCGGCGAACGGCACGGCGACGTGGTGACGGCGCCGGGGCCGTTCGTCCTTCCACAGTCCACGCTCGGCGAGGATCGGCAGCACCCCCTCGCCGAACCAGTAGGCGCCCTCCAGATGCGGATAGGCCGACAGCACGAACTCCTCTATGCCCAGCGCCGCGTACTCCGCGATCCGGTCGGCGACCTGCTCGTGGCTGCCGACCAGGGCGGTGCCGGCGCCACCGCGGACCAGGCCGACCCCGGCCCACACGTTCGGGTACACCTCGAGACCGTCCTTCGAGCCGCCGTGCAGGTCGAGCATCCGCTTCTGCCCCTCCGACTCGCTCAGCCGCAGACCCTGCTGCACCTTGGCGATCATCTCCGGGGAGATGCCGGCGAGCAGCCGGTCCGCCTCGGCCCAGGCCTGCTCGGCGGTGTCCCGGGTGATCGTGTGCATCCGGATCCCGAACCGGATCGGCCGGTGGTCCGGCCCGCGGCCCTGCTCGGCGGCCAGCTGACGGATCCAGGCGATCTTCTCGGCCACCGCGGACGGCGGCTCACCCCAGGTCAGGTACACGTCGGCGTGCTTGGCGGCGACGATGCCGGCGGCGGGGGAGGAGCCACCGAAGTACACGGCCGGAACCGGGTCCGGGATCTGATCCAGCCGGGCCGCGTCCACCGACAGGTGCTCGCCCCGGAAGTCGACGGTCTCACCGGCCCACAGCCGCCGGACTATCTCCAGGAACTCGTCGCAGCGCTGGTAGCGGGCGTCCTTGTCCAAGTAGTCGCCGTACATCCGCTGCTCGTGGCTCTCCCCGCCGGTCACCACGTTGAGCAGCAGCCGGCCCTCGCTCATGTTCTGGAACGTGCCGGCCATCTGCGCGGCCAGGTAGGGCGAGACCAGCCCGGGCCGGAACGCGACCAGGAACTTGAGCCGCTCGGAGGTCTGGCTGAGCATCGCGGTGCTGAGCCACGCGTCCTGGCACCAGGCGCCGGCCGGGGTCAGCGCCGCCTCGAACCCGTTCTCCTCGGCGGCCCTGGCCACCTGCGTGAGGTAGCCGATGTCGGCCGGTCGCCCGGAACTGCCCGCCGACAGCCCGTGGCCGCCGCCGACCACCTGCCGCCCGTCGCCGCCGTTGGTGGGCAGGAACCAGTGAAACTTCAACGACATGGGTGTTCCTCACCTAGAACCCGAGATTACCTACAGACTCACTAGGTTTTGACCCCAGGACAACCATTCCGGCGTACGGATCTCCCGACCACCCCATCGGTCCCGCCGAACCCCGACTTCGCCGTTCGTCGATCGTATGACAAGATGCCCCATGACAACTGGTCTCGGGGCTAGTATTCTTTTGTTGGCGTGGTCGTGCCCGATGCGTGTCGCACGGGTCGGTCCGACGTGGCACGCTGATGCCGAAGGAAGAGGCGAGCGAATGAGCGTGGCCGTGATCGAGCACCCGGGACCTTGGAGCGAAGAGGAATACTTCGCGCTCGGCGAGACCCCGAATCGGGTCGAGCTGATCGATGGGAGCTTGTGGGTGAGTCCTTCACCGAGTAAGCGGCATCAGCACATCGGATTCCTGCTCACCAGGGAACTCCACGATGCGGCACGAGGCGTTGGCCTCCTCGTACTCCAGGAGGTCAATCTGCGTTTGGCCAGCGGTCGCGTCGTGGAGCCGGACATTGTCGTTGCCGCTACCGACGACATGGGTATGACCGTCGAGGGGGCGGACGCCAAGCTGGTTGTCGAGGTGGTCTCGCCGAGCAACGCGGGCACGGACCGATTGTCCAAGGCGCAGCTGTACGCGGCAGCCGGGATCGAGTGGTATATGCGTGTGGAGCAGCCGCAGAATTCGGTGGAATTGCACCTTCAGCGCCTGGTCGGCGACCACTACAAGACGGCCGTGGTGGCGCGCCCAGGGGAGACGATCACGCCGGACGAGCCGTTCCCGTTCCGGCTGGAGGTGGCGGCGCTGCTGCCGGAGTGGCGCGGCTGACCGGTCAGGGTGTGGTTCCGGCGGCCAGGCGGAGGATGGTCTGCTCGAAGTCGTGGACGGTCGGCGGCACCCGGTCGAAGCGCCGCCGCAGCAACAGCATCGTGACCGGCGGGACCGGCTCCGTGAGCGGCCGGGCGGTGATCACCCCGGCCTGTTCCAGCGGGTCGCCGTGAATGCTGTAGTCGGGCAGGATCGTCGGGCCGGTGCCGTTGGCGACCAGCACCTTGCCCATCTCGGCGCCGTCGGTGGAGATCGTCTCGCCCGGCGGGGTGTCGCCGAAGAGTCGCTGCGCGAGCCGGTGCATCAGGTATCCGGGGCGCATCGCCACGAACGGCCGGGCCCGCAGATCCTCGACGCCGACCGAGGGCAGGCCCGCGAGCGGGTCGTCGGCCCGGCAGCAGACGACCGGGGTGCCGCGCAACAGGACGGTCCGTTCCAGGGCCGGCGGGATCGGATCGTCCGGGAAGACGTTGACCAGGCCGACGTCGAGGCGGCCCTCCAACAGACCCTCCTGGATCTCGGCCTGCAGCAGCGCCGCCACGTCGACGGTGGTGTGCGGGTGGCCGCGCCCGAACTCGCGCACGCTCGGCACCAGCAGCGCGGAGGTCCCGGCGTTGACCGTGCCGACCCGGATGGTCCGGATCGTCGCCGCGTTCTTGAGCTGCGCGACCCCGGCCAGGATCTCGGTGATCACCGGCAGCAGGTCCCGCCCCTCCGGGCTGACCCGGGCGCCGGCCCGGTGCCGTTCCAGCAGCGGCACGCCCAGCTCGCGTTCCAGGCTGCTAATCCCTTCGCTGAGCGCCGACTGCGACACGTGCAGCTGTTCGGCGGCGCGCCGCAGCGAGCCGTGCTGCGTCACAGCCGCCAGGTACTCGAGCTGTTCCAGACGCATCGTCCAAGCGTAGGCCGTACGCCGGGAGGTTTGTTTGATCCATTGACATTTGTTACTGGCGGATGACAGCGTTGTCACCGACAGATCTCATCGCCACCGATGGGGGTTTCCCTTGCGCGATCTTGTCCGAAGGAGGGTCGCTGTCGCGGCCTCCCTGGCTCTGGTGTCGAGTGGCCTCACCCTGGCCTCGTCCACCTCTGCCGAAGCCCACTCGAAGAAGCCCCGGAGCGTCGTCTCCGGGAACGCCCGCTTCCAGGTGCTGTCGCCCACGCTGATCCGCACCGAGTACGCGCCGAACGGCAAGTTCACCGACGCCGGCACCTTCAATGTGATCGGCCGCGACGACTTCACGCCGGCCCGGTTCACCCAGCGCGTCTCGCGCGGCTGGCTGACCATCGACACCGGCGCGGCCACCCTGCGGTACAAGGTCGGCTCCGGAGCCTTCACCGACGACAACCTGACGGTACGGCTCAGGACCGGCAAGCAGACCGTCACCGCCGCGCCGTGGGCCGGCCGGGGCGCGCCCGAGTGCGTGCCCGGCGCCCTGTGCGAGGCGGAGGAGTTCGCGCTGGCCGGGCCGAGCGCGGCGACGGATCACCGGGACTACACGGGTCGCGGCTTCGCGGCCGGTTTCGAGGGCACCGGCGCGTCGGCCACGTTCGCGGTCACCCCGGCCGCCGCGGAAGCTCAGCAGCTCACGGTGCGGTACGCGAACAGCACCGGCGGGGACGGCCAGAACGTCACCCGCACGCTGACCGTCACCGTCGACGGCGTCGCGGCCGGGACGCTGAGCCTGCCGCCGACCGCGAACTGGGACACCTGGGCGCTCGCCTCGGTGCCGCTGAGCCTGACCGCCGGGCGCCACGAGGTCAGCCTGCTGCGGGCGGCGACGGACTCCGGCAACGTGAACATCGACAGTGTGGCGGTGCTCGCGCCGGGCGCCGCGTACCCGGGGCCGGTCCCGCCCGCCCCGCAACCGTGCGCGTTCGGCACCCTGTGCGAGGCGGACGCCGGCGCCCTGACCGGTGGCGGCAAGCTCGCCGACGACCACAACGGGTACTCCGGCGACGGCTTCCTGGCCGGGCTGGAACGGACCGGCGCCGGGACCGCGCTCACCGTGACCGGCGTGCCGGCCGCGGGCACCTACCAGGTGCAGTTGCGGTATGCGAACGGGCAGGCCGGCAGCCAGCCGGTGCAGAGCCGGACGGTGGCGGTGACGGCGAACGACGCCCCCGCGGTCACCGCGACCCTGCCGCCGACCAGCGGATGGGACTACTGGCGTACCCAGTCAATCTTGGTCTCTTTGAAGGCCGGGACGAACACGGTGAGCCTCGGCTGTCCCAGTGACCAGAGTTGCCACGTCAACGTGGACACCGTCGCGGTGACCGCGAAGCACGCGCCGCTGCTGGCTCCGCACGCGCCGCTCGGCGGTTACCGGCGCGGCCTGGACGGCGTCGACGGTGGCGCGCGCACCTATGCCGGGCTGCTCTTCCAGGACGGGTGGTCGCTGGTCGACGACTCGGCCGCGGCGCACCCGGACGGTTACGTCTTCGCCTACGGCCAGAACTACCGTCGCGCGCTGGACGAGTTGTCGACGCTGACCGGCCCGACGAAGCTGCTGCCGAAGTGGGCCTACGGCGTGTGGTACTCGGAGTACTACGACCGTACCGCCGCCGAATTCGAGTCGATCGTGTCGCGCTTCAAGAGCGAGGGTGTGCCGCTGGACTCGCTGGTCATCGACACCGACTTCAAGTCGCCGGACAGGTGGAACGGCTGGTCGATCGACCCCACCCGGTTCCCGGACTGGACCGCGTTCGCGACCTGGCTGCGCAAGCAGGGGGTGCACACCGGGCTGAACATCCACCCGAGCATCCTTGGCTCGGATCCGCACTTCGCGCAGGCGCAGCAGATCGCCAAGGGCAAGCTGAAGCGGACCGGCTGCAACGGCGGCGCGGACTGTTACGTCTTCGACTTCAATGACGCCGACCAGTTGAAGGCGTACTTCTGGCTGCACGACCAGATGGGCGCGACCGGCGTCGACTTCTGGTGGCTGGACTGGTGCTGCGACGCCTCCCAGGGCCTGGACGCCCGGATCAACCAGGAGTACGCCGACAAGACCGGCTTCGCGTTCTCCCGGGCCTACGGGTCGTTGCAGGCCGGCGGTTACGGCAACCCGGGCCCGCTGGCGACCGGACCATGGGCCGACAAGCGGACCACGCTGCACTTCACCGGCGACGCCATCTCGAACTGGGAGACGCTGCGGTTCGAGGTCGGCTACACGCCCGGTGAGTCGGCGGCGACCGGGCTGGCCGCGATCAGCCACGACATCGGCGGGCACACCAACGGGCTGCAGGAGCCGGGCGGTGAGCCGGGCAGCACCAAGCTGCCGGACGACCTGTACGCGCGGTGGGTGCAGATGGGCACGTTCCAGCCGATCGACCGGCTGCACTCCAACCACAGCGACCGGTTGCCCTGGCAGTACGGACCGGCCGCGAACGCCTCCGCGAAGAAGTTCCTGAACCTGCGGAAGAAGCTGCAGCCCTACACGTACGCGGCAGCCGCGGAGGCCACCCGCACTGGCACCCCGATCGTGCGGGCGATGTACCTGGCGTACCCGAACGAGCAGGAGGCCTACGCGAGCGCGGGCAGCCAGTACCTCTACGGGCCGGACCTGCTCGTCGCACCGGTGACCACGCCGGGCACGACCGCGTCGACGACGGTGTGGTTCCCGCCGGGCAACACCTGGACGGACTACTTCACCGGCAAGCGGTACGCGGGCGGGACCACCGCCTCGATCACCACGACGCTGGACACCATGCCGGTCTTCGTCCGTTCCGGGGCGAGGAAGCCGTAGCAGCGCGACGGCGGTGCTGGGCCGTGAACGTGGCCCGGCACCGCTGCCGTTCGTTACTCGCCGGCGTCCAGCAGGAGCGTGTGGACGCTGACGATCCGGCCGCCGGCCACCTGCGTGATGTCGACGCCGCGCACCACCGGTGGCTGCCCCTGCGGGCCGAAGCCCCAGGCCAGGTAACCCAGGTCCTGCACGACGTGGATCGGCCCGGCGGCGGAGAAGACGAAACCGGGTGCCTCGTCCAGGATCTTCTGCGCCTTGGCGTCGAGCTCGTCGTGCCCGGTCACGGTCTCCTCGGGATCGGAGAACGTCACGCCGGGGGCGTAGACGCGGCCGATCGCCGCCCGGCGCCGGTCGCCGTCACGCTCGTTGAAGACGTCGAACAGGTTCGCTCGGGTGAGCTCTTCGACGGAGTCCTTGATCATGCCGCGAACTTACCCGACGTTTGTACGAGGGCCAGGAGGACGAGGTCAGCGGCGCACCGTGCAGGACGTCGTGACGGTCGCCGCCGGGTTGCTCTCCGACGTGATCGTCACCGCTGTGCGCGACCGGCCCTTGACGTAGACGTCCACCGACGATGTCCGGCCGGCGGGCACGCCCACGACCGTACGCGGAAGGGTGGCTCCGGAGGCCGACACCCGGAACACGTCGTCACCACGGCCGGTGTTGCGGACCGGAACGCTGCAGCGCGCCCAGCCGGACGAATCCGTGCGGGCCGTCGCCGGGGAGGCCTGCACACCGCGGCGCAGCGGGCCGGCGCCGTCCAGCGAACGCACCGCCACCTGGTAGGAGAGCACCCCCTGCCGGTCCCGCTGGCGGCCCAGCACGTAGAACTGCAGGCGGTTGGCGGCGTCGGTGTGCTCGAACTCGCTGCCCGACCCGGTCCCGGCGTGGAACAGCGCGTCCGACAACTGCCGGTAGTCACCGATCGTCATCTTCTGCGGCGTGCCGTCCGGCAGCACGAAGTCGACCTTGTCGATGTCCTGCGGGTTCGCGTCGACGGTCCAGATGAACGGCGCGCTGTCGGCGTTCTTGGTCTTGGCCAGCAGCACCCCCGAGTCCGGGGTGAACGAGTCGAAGCCCATCCGGTCGACCACTTCGAGGGTGTAGTTGTCGTAGCCGCCGCCGTCACAGTAGGGATCGGTCGCGGTGTCGCAGGCCGGGGCGTGGTCGCCGCCGTCGAGTGTGACGTTGATCCCGGCCAGGCCGCGGCCCTCCACCTCCCGCGCCGTGACCCTGGTCAGCACCACACCCGAGCGGGTCAGCGCGTCGCGGGAGAGCTTCAGCACGGCGTCGTCGTCGACGATCCCGAGCTTCATCTTGTTGCGCAGCATGTGCTGCGCGCCCATCGACGACCCTCCGGTGCCCGGGATCAGCCAGCGGCTGTGCGGCCCGCCGGGCCCGTTGAACGTGCCGCGGCTCAGCATCTCCCACGGCCCGCTGTAATCGCGGCGGGCCGGGACGCTGTAGGGATTGTTGTAGTTGTCGCCGATGCCCAGGATGTGGCTGAACTCGTGGGCGTAGGTCGACATGCCCGAGCTCTCCGCCTGCAGCGAGCTGCCCTGGGTGGCGTTCGGCCAGACGTTCGACGAGGCCGCCCAGGAGGTCCAGTCGACGTACCGGGTCGCGTTGGAGTTCGGCAGCGCGTCGTCCGGCGGCCCGAACTCCTCGGTGACGTCGTTCTTGGTCTGGAACTTCATCTGCCCGAACTCCTGCCAGGTCGACGATTCGTCCTGGCCCGCGGAGAGGAAGAACACGAAGTCGAACGAGGCCGCTTCCTCCTCACCCACCGCCGCGGTCCAGGCCGATTTCGCGTCGGTACGGATGTCGCGCCCACACTTGTCGCCGGCCGGGCACCCGAGCCCGCGCTGCATGGAGTTCTCGATCCCGTACTCGTGACTCTTGGCCGGCATCTGGTAGACCCCGAAGGAGCTCAGGTCGATGCCGTACCGGCCGTTGGAGTCCTCCATCCAGTATTCGTGAATGGTGTGACCGCGATTGAGCTCGCCCGGCTTGTTCAGGAAGTCCCGATAGAACGCCGGAACGGCAGCACGATCCAGATTCTGTACGCCGGAAGGGTTGCCGTAGATGGTGGAGTTGGCCGGCTGCGTCACCACGAACGGCTGGTTCGGGAAATCCACCAGCACCAGCGCGCCCTTGAACGTACGCTCCGAGCCCCGCACCGCCGGGTCCGCCCAGTTCGTGCCGGGCACCGCACGGTAGTCCGCCCAGGTCATCGTGTCCGGCAGCTCGTAGTGCTGCGGGTCGATCGGCTGCGGCCCGCCCCGTTTCGCCAGCGCGGCCACCTCGTCGCGCTGCCACGGCTGTGTCTGGGGCCAGTGCCGCATCCGCCACGGGGTCTCCGGGTCGGTGCCACCGGGCGGAGCGGCGCCGGCCGGGGTCGCGGCGACAGCTCCGCTCACTGCCAGGATCGCCACGGACATGACCGAGATCAGACGCCGCGCGGTAGTCATGCCCGCCATCCTGGCAGACCGATCGACGCATCTCAATGACAGCGGGGTGCTGACGGGCTGGCGTACAGTCGGAAGCTGATCGAATCGGGGAGTTATCCATGCCGCTAACGCCGGCCGACGTCCACAACATCACCTTCCGCAAGGCCGCGCTGGGTAAGCGCGGTTACGACGCGGACGAGGTCGACGCCCTCCGTGAGGAGGTCACCCAGGAGATGATCCGGCTCCTGGAGGAGCGCGAGAGCCTGGAGGAGCAGGTCCGCCGCGCCGGCCCCGACGACGAGACCGGGAAGGATCTCTCGGTCGTCAGCGACGAGCTGAACCGCGCGCTGCGCGCGCGGGAGAAGGCGGAACGTGAGGCCGACGCTCTGCAACGCCGGCTCGAGCAGGCCCGCCGCGCCGGCCCGCCGCCCGCGCCCGCGCAGGCTCCGGCGCCTGAGGTGAACGAGCAGGTCCTGGCCATGGCGCAGCACACCGCCGAGCAGCACGTGCTGGACGCCGACCAGGAGTCCGGCCAGGTGCTGGCCGACGCGCGGGAGCAGTCCGAGCGGCTGGTCCAGCAGGCCCGGTCGACGGCCCTCGACATCGAGCAGGACGCGCTGCGCCGTGACGGCGAGGCGGTGATGCAGCTCAACGATCGGCGTTCCGCCCTGCAGCACGAGATCGCGGAGCTGACCGAGTTCGCCGAGCACTATCGAGCCGGGCTGGCCGACGACGTCCGTCACCACGGCGAGTTCTGAGGTCACGCCGGGCGGGTGTACCTGGCCGACCGCCCCAGCTCCTCCTCGATCCGGATCAGCCGGTTGTACTTGGCGGTCCGGTCACTGCGCGACAGCGAACCGGTCTTGATCTGCCCGCACCCGGTCGCCACCGCCAGATCGGCGATCGTGGTGTCCTCGGTCTCACCGGAACGGTGCGACATCACCACGCGGTAACCGGCCCGGTGCGCGGTCTCCACCGTGCGCAGCGTCTCGGTCAGCGTGCCGATCTGGTTGACCTTAACCAGGATCGCGTTGGCGTAACCGCCCTCGATGCCGCTGGTCAGCCGGTCCGCGTCGGTGCAGAACACGTCGTCGCCGACCAGTTGCAGCCGGTCGCCGGCCCGCGCCGTGAGCGCCTTCCAGCCGACGAAGTCGTCCTCGGCCATCGGATCCTCGATCGAGCTGATCGGGTACCGGCCGGCCAGCTCCAGCAGGTACGCGATGTGCTCGTCGACCGACCTGGTGACACCCTCACCCCGGTAGACGTAGGCGCTGCCGTCGAAGAACTCCGAACTCGCCGGGTCCAGACAGATCGTGACGTCACTGCCCAGCCGGTACCCGGACTCCTCGACGGCCCCCGTGACGAACCGCAGCGCCTCGTCGGCGTCCGCGAAGTCCGGCGCGAACCCGCCCTCGTCCCCGACGTTCGTGCTGTGCCCGGCCGCGGCCAGCCGCCGCCGCAGCGTGTGGAAGATCTCCGAACCCATCCGGACCGCCTCCGCGAACGTCGGCGCGCCCACCGGGGCGACCATGAACTCCTGAAAGTCGAGCGGATTGTCGGCATGCGCGCCGCCGTTGACGATGTTCATCATCGGCACCGGCAGCCGGGTCGCGCCGACCCCGCCGACATAGCGGTAGAGCGGCTGCCGATGTGCGGCCGCCGCGGCTTTCGCGGTCGCCAGCGACACCCCCAGGATCGCGTTCGCACCCAGGCGGCCCTTGTCCTTCGTACCGTCCAGCTCGATCATCGTCGCGTCGACGAGCGCCTGGTCCTCGGCCTCCAGCCCGCACACCGCCCCCGCGATCTCACCGTTGACCGCGGCGACCGCCCGGGTCACACCCTTGCCGTGGAACCGCCCCGGATCGCCGTCGCGCAACTCGACCGCCTCGTTCGCCCCGGTCGACGCCCCGGACGGCACCGCGGCCCGGCCGCGCGACCCGTCCACGAGCTCTACGTCGACCTCGACTGTCGGATTGCCGCGGCTGTCGAGGATCTGCCGTCCGAAAACCCGATTGATGGCCGTCATCACATACTCCCTGGTCGGTTGTCGTTGCCGGACCAGACTGGCCGTCCTGGGCGCCGCTTGTCATCGCGACGAGGATCGCGTTGACCCGTACCCCGAGGTGCGGGTCTAAGGTGCAGCGTCGCCGGCTCACGATTACCTCGCGGGTAATCGCCGGCATTCCCTCGTGACGGCACGATCGGTGGGGTCAGCACCGCCGCCGCATCGAAAGGCCTCAAGATGACCGCGTACGCCGTCGCGCACCTGCACACCACCAGCGACCACGAGGACGTGCTGAACTACATCGAGCGGATCCAGGACACGATGGACCCCTACGGCGGGCGCTTCCTCGTGCACGGCACCCCCGTCGAGGTGATCGAGGGGGAGTGGCCGGGGGCGCTCGTCATGATCGCCTTCCCGGATCTGGGCGCTGCCCACGCGTGGTACGACTCCCCGGCGTACCGCGAGATCCTGCCCCTGCGCACCGACCACGTGACCGGCGACATCGTTTTCGCCGACGGGGTGCCGCACGGCTACGACGCCCGCAAGACCGCCGCCAGAATGCGCCACCAGTCCTGACCGGCTGCTCTTTTCTGCCTTCGACACTTACGGATCCGCGCCGATGGCGATCTTGGAAGGTGGCGCGGCGGGTTCGCCCGCCGCGCCACCGGTGTTCTCCGGGTGCCGGTACTGTCAACTCGTCCGGCAGGTGACCGTCGGCCAGGTCCAGTTGCCGTTGGCCATGATCGTCACGCCGAAGTTGTTGCCGTTGCCGTTCGGCCGGGCCGTGACGCTCCCGGTCGTGCCGCTGACCGCGGCGTTCCAGCTGTTCTGCAGGCTCTGACCGCCGTTGAGGTTCAGCGTGACGGTCCAGTTGCTGGCGTTCTGCACCGCGACGTTGAGGTTGAACCGGTCACCGTACTGCTGACCGGCGGAGAGAACGGCCGTGCAGTTGCTGCCGGGGTTCTGCGTCGGCCCGCTGGACGGCGTGGTCGGGTTGCCCCCGCCTTCCTGGACGGTGATGTCGGAGCTGCCCTGGCTCTGGTAGCCCTCGGTCGCCATGATCTGGTAGGCCCAGCTCGTGCCGAGGTTCAGGCCGGCCCGCGCCCAGGCGTCGAAGTGGTTGGCCGTGGTGATGGTGCCGCTGCTGCGCTTCTGCTGGCGGACGCTCCAGTACTGGTAGAACGTCGCGTTGCCGTCGATCGACGGCTGGTTCACCCGCTGGGTGCGCAGGATGTCGTACGTGCCGCCGTCGGTCGTGACCGTACCGAGCCGCTGGGCGCCGGTGCTCGGGTTGTAGCTGCCGTAGTTCTCGACGATGTAGTACTCGATGAGCGGGTTGCGCGTCCAGCCGTACAGGGCGAGGTAGGTGTTGTTGTTACCCGGGTTGTAGTTGCCCGAGTAGGTGATCGTCCGGCGGCTGCCGGTGGCCCAGCCCTTACCGCCGACCCAGTTGTTGGTGCTGCGGTCCCAGCTGCTGGAATACCGGCCGTCGGCGCGCAGCGTCATGCTCGCGTTGCCGCTGTCCTTCCAGAACGAGAAGTAGTACCCGTTGTGGGTCCCGGTGGTGTTCGAGCTGACGGTCCGGTCGGCCTCGGCGTGCGCGGCACCGGCCGTCAGCACCCCGGCGACGGTCATCGCCACGGCACAGGCGGCGCCGGTGAGCAGGCGGAGGCGGCCGCGCCTGCGGCGGTTGGGGGGAGCGAGATCTGCGGTCATTTGAGTGCGTCCTCCTGACAGAGGGGGCGGGGAGCGGTTCCACAGGCACGACCACCCGAGGTCGGGATGTGCCGGCGACGAAGACGGTCATCACCGTGCAGCGATATCGCACCCGTGGCGGGGGTGACAGTCATTGAGCACCGTCATTGCGTGATCCTGACCGTTCGGCCATGCCTTGTCAACAACTTCCGGAAATGTATCGGAAATATCGATCTTGGTCCCGCGTGATGGCGAGGAAGATAAGACCTGGTGGATGGCGCCTTTCACCCGCATTGTGATGCGGATGTGTTATCTCATGGCTACACGGGAGGAGTGTGAATACCGAGCGTTCCGAAACTTTCGGACTGCGGCACCGAACGTTTCGCGATCACCATGATGCGGGTTTTCGAAGGCTCGCCCCCGAGGCGGAAACGACGAGGGCGACCCGGGCCCACGTTTCTAGCGGACGCAAGTCGCCCAGTCGCGCTCATGGGCCGGACGTTGCACCATGCGAACCACCCCACCGTCGTCCCCGGCAGTCCACTGCACCGGGCAGTACGACACCTGCGCAGTTTCGAGGTCGAGGTCGAGGTCGTCGGAATCAGTGGGTGACGGTCCACCTCAGCGGTCGCTGCATCGGGTAGATGCTGCACGCCGGAACGGGACCGAGAGATTGTGTGCCCTCCGGAAACGTCCGGCTCAGGGCTATGGTGTCCGGTGATGCCCGGTTGGGAAAGCCGGGATCACCGTTCATCGGAATCGTTGGGGGTGGCCGATGCCACGGCGGATCGTTGTTGCCCATCCCGACTTCGGCCGCAAGCTCAAGGACCTGCGTGAGCAGCATGGATTGTCGCTGCGCCGACTCGGCGGGATGATCCATTGTTCGCACGGCCACCTGTGGGATCTCGAATCGGGGACCAAACGACCGAGCATGTCCGTCGCGGTTCTGCTCGATCAGGCACTCGAAGCGGGTGGGCAGTTGTCCGCCATGGTGTCCGAGGTGTCAGCCGACACCGATGCCCGGCCCGTCGCTTCCGGACAAGTGTTGGTGGCCGCGCCGTCCGGGCTGGAGTTCGCGCCGGACTGGCGGCAGGGCATAGATGTCGCTGTTGATCTTTGGCGAGGCGATATGCAGCGGCGGAACCTGCTTCAGCAGGTGAGCTTCAGCGCGACGGCCTTCCTGCCTGCGGCGATGCGATGGTTGATGTCGTCGCTCGACGAGCGCCCGGCCGGGACCGGTGAGCGGCTGATCGGGGCAGCCGACGTCGAGACCGTGCGCCGGATGACCTCGACGTACCGGACGCTTGACAATCAATTCGGCGGCGGCCACATCCGCGACAGCCTGGTCCGGTTCCTCAACGCCGATGTCACCGAGCTGATCAATGGTCGCTACGACGCGGCGACCGGCCGCCAGTTGCTGTCCGCGGTCGCGGAGACGACCCAACTCGCGGGCTGGGCTTCGTACGACGCCGGTATGCACGGCTTGGCGCAGCGGTACCTGATCCAAGCTCTTCGCCTGGCGGCTGGCGCCGGTGATCGGGCGCTCGGAGCAGAGATCTTGGCAGCGATGAGCCATCAGGCCGCGTTCCTGCGGGCATCCGGCGAGGCGGTGGATCTGGCCAAGGCCGCCAGCCGTGCAGCGGCCGAGGCGGGTATCGCCGCGATCGAAGCGGAATCGGCGGTCCTCGAAGCCCAAGGTCATGCCGTCGGCGGCAACGAGAAAGCCTGCGCGACGGCGCTGAATAGGGCCGAGGCGATCTTCGACAAGGCTGACCGGACCAGCGAGCCGCAGTGGATCGGCTACTTCGACGAGTCGTACCTGGCGGCCAAGTTCGGTCACTGCTTCACCGCACTCGGCCGAGGCGACATCGCGACACGGTTTGCCACCCGGTCGCTGGACATGGATGGCCGGCAGTATGCGCGGGGACGGCAGTTCAACCTCGTCCTGCTTGCCGTGGCGCATACGCAGAACGGCGAGCCGGAGGAAGCCGCACGGATCGGTGTCGACGCGGTCGAGGCCGCGGAAGGGCTGTATTCGTCACGCGCTCGCGACTACCTGACCGACCTCGCCGATCGTCTCTCCAAGCATGTCGGGTTACCTGCGGTGCAGGACTTCGCCGAGCGGGCCCGGCCGGTCCTGGCCAGCGCCTAGAGTTTGCCGGTCGCCTTCCGGAGCAGCAGGGCGAGCAGCCCGGAGACGGAGCCGGCGCCGACGATGGTGCCGTTGTCGATGTGCTGCTGGATCTCGTCGAGGGGGATCCAGCCGAGGCGTTCTGCTTCGTTGATGTCCGGGGCCGCGCCGGTGAAGTCGGCGCCTCGGGCGAGGTAGACGATGTTCTCCTGGTCGATCGTGCCGACCATCGGCTGGAAGCTGATCAGCTTCTCGATGCTGCGTGGCCGCCAGCCGGTCTCTTCCTCGACCTCGCGGGCGGCGCAGGTCATGGAGTCCTCGGCCGGGTCGAGGTAGCCACCGGGCAGTTCCCAGACCCAGCGGTCCACGATGAACCGGTGCCGCCACATCATCAGCACACGCTCGTCGTCGTCGAGCACGATGACCATCGCGGCGGCCGGGATACGCAGAACGTACTGCTCGAAACGGACGCCGTCGGGTAGCTCCACGTCCGCGATGCTCAGCACCGCCCGCCGGGTGTCGTCGACGACGCGTTCCCCATGGATGGTCCACTCACTGGCCCGTTTCGGCTCAACGCTCATCAGCGCACAGTAGCCGTACTCCTTCCGGGTTGTACTCCGACACCTGTCGCGTCGGCTGACAGCGGCTGACGCCTGCCGGCTTCATTTCCGGGTCACCGGACCGCCACGCTGTAACCGAAACACCTGGTGAACAGCAGCGAAGCCCACGGCGACCGTCGCACCACACCGGCCGCCACCCCCTTGGATCGAGACCGGGCATGCAGTCCCCGCCGCGCCAGAGCAACCTGCGGACCGGTGGGACCACCGTGACAGTACGTCGCTGGTCGGCATGCCCTCGATATCACGGAAGGCAGGACATGGCGACGACCACGAACCACCGCGTTCGCGGAGGTGCACCCCAGTGGTGGCGATAGCGGCGACGAGCGCGCTTCTGGTGGGGTTCCTGGCAGGCCTGATCAGCTTCAAGGTCAAGAGCCGGTGGTGCCCGCACTGCGGCGCGATGACCACCGCCGACCTGCCCGCACCGGCCACCCCGCCACACACGCCGAGCGCACCGAGTTGGTCGGCGTTGCCGACGGAGTCCTACAACCAGGTCGGGCGAGCGGGAGCGCTCACCCCGGCTCAGCGGCGCCGCGCGAACGGCGGCCACTGATGCTGGTCCCGAGGACGCCACACCAGCCCGACCGGCCGAGCACTTCTCCATCAACGCCGAGCGATCGACTTCTCGGCTTCTAAGCGCCCGGTCCAGTCGCCTTCCCCGCAAAGACGACGACCAGACCGGGGCGAATGCACCACCCGCGAGGACGGACCTCGTGGCGCGCACGCAAAGGAGAGCATGCCATGGACACCGACGACCTGTACTGGGTCGAGGTCCCGGAAACGGCGTTCCGCACGCCGTGCGGCGGCAACATCGGCGGCAGCCTGGAGTCCTGCGTCTCGTTCGCGGACATCCCCGGCGAGCCCGGCGCCTACGCCATCCGCGACACCAAGCTCGGCGCGGCCAGCCCGACCCTGCGCTTCAGCGCGGCGGAGATGACCGACTTCGTCACCGCCATCACCGGCCCGAGCGACAACGCCTGATCCGCAAGCCCAGTTCACACCGGGTGGGCCGTCGGGAGGGCGGCCCACCGCACCTGACAAAAGATTGAGGAAGCGGGATGACCTCCGGGCACTGGCACGGGTATCTCTGGACTGGATCGAGCAAGGATCTGAAGGACGAATCACTGCGCCGGCCCGGTGCACCGGGCACACCTCAGGCCCAGGAATTCCTCCGGTCGTCACTGCCACCGATGCGGCTCGGCCACTACCTGTTACGCCGCAACGCCGTGTCGGCCGATCTCACCTGGACCGACGTCGACGAAGCCATCGACTGGATGGCTGCCACCTACAAAAGCCACCCGCCCATGGAAGGCGACGTCGGATTCCCCGCCGTAAACGGTGCCTCACCGCTGGCCTACGACGTCGGACTGGACGCGCGCAGAACGACCTCCCGTGACGGGCTGATCAACGGCGTGGACGCCTACTGGCAGTACTACACCAACCCGAACGGCGGAGTCATCGGCTGTGCGGCCATCTGCTGTCCGCACAGCCACCTGCCCGACATCCCCTGCCCGCTTCCGCCCCGACCCTGACCACTCCCGCCCGCGGAGGACGACGTGTCCCTCAGGATGCTTTTCGATCAAGCGACGTACCAGTCCATGATGACCACCTGGCCCACCAAACCAGCAGTCCACGACCTACCCGAAGGCAGCCACCTTCCCGCCATCGTCAACGCGAAACTGCTCAACACCTACCTCGATACTGGCTGCGCGCCCGCCGACGAGATCAATGTCGTCAAGGACGGCGCCGCCCGGCACCCCCGTGCGTACGCGACCGCCGGCAAGCTCGACCCCGCACGGATCGCGATGTGGCGCGAGCGCGGCTACAGCTTCCAGATCCGCAACCTGGACCGCTGGTACCCGCCGCTGCACGCCATGTGCCGAGCCATCCAGCACGAGACCGGCTTCGGCTGCTACGTCACCGCATTCGTCACACCCGCCGGCACCCAGGGCCTCGACTACCACTGGGATCAGAACATCGGCATCGTCTACCAGGCGTCCGGTACCAAGACCTGGCAGATCTGGCGGCCTGTCGTCGAAGAACCGCACCACGGTTACAAGGCGTCCAACACTCAGCCTCTCGGGGAACTGGTCGAACAGCTCAAGGCTGACGGCCCCGACTTGGAGATCGAGCTCAAACCGGGACAGGTCCTCGTGCTTCCGCGCGGCTGGGTCCACAACCCCCACGCCCTCGACCAGAGCGCGGACAGCGTCCACCTGACCTTCGTAATCCGCGAACGCACCGGCTTCTGGATCGGCGAGAGGCTGGCCAAGGCCGCCATTGAGTCGACCCCGCTGCGACGCGTGATCGCCCCGGCCGACATCGTCGGCGAAGCCGCGCTCGCCGCGCAGATCGATGAGGCTCGGAGCACCCTCGTCGGCTGGCTCGGCAAGGTCGACATCCAAGTGTTCGCCGCCGAGTTGCTCGACACCGCCCGGACCGAACTCGAGCCTGACTACATCTGACGACCAACCAGACCACCCGGCTCGGCAGGGACTTCCCCGTGGTTCCCGCTGAGCCGGGTCTCATCCGCCGTTCGATTCCGGTTTCCGGCCGAGCATCGATGAAGTCCAGCCACCGACCGCCCGGAGCGCAAAGCCATCATCGAGGAACTGATCGCCGAGATCCGCATCATCGGTGACGAGATCATCCCGGTGTTCCGGCTGCCCCGCGACGAGCCCGTCGCCGGTGGACGCGGCGGGTGTCGCCGCGTCCACCGGCGACGGCAACGAACCGGATCCGATTCGCGCAATGCCGAACCCGGTGGGCCGGACGTTGCACCATGCGAACCACCGCACGGCCGTTCCCGGCAACCCGCTAACAGGACGTTTAACCAGCTCACGCGGCAATCGAGGTCGGGCGTGAACGCTGACGAAGTCAACCAACCGGCGACTGAACGTCACGAGACGCGAGTCGGACAGCACCGACCCCGCCGTCCTGCTGAGTGGCACCAACCGCAACCAGCACCGCGGCGATGCCGACGACGCATCGAGGTCGAGTCACTCCCCGGCCAGTACCGCGCCTTCTCGAACAGAGTCAACGACGTCCGTGTCAACGGCAACCGTGGTCTTCGACGATGCGGCGTGCAGTTCGATGGATCTCACCACCGCAAGACCGGAGGGTACGCCGCCGTCCAGGACTGTTAGTTCGTCGCCGATGCGTAGGGCTTCACCCTCCAGGTGCCCGGTGACGAACAGCCATGGGCGGCTCGACAAGCGGTGCACTCGCTCTATGGTGAGCCGGGTCATGCGCGGTTCCTCCTCCATGTCTCGACGAAGCCTTCCTCAGCCCCGTATGCCTCATCCTCCAGCGGTCCCGTCATGGTCGTGATCCGGCCATCCTCGTGTTGGCGGACATGCACACTTTCATGTCCGAGCGTCCGCACCAGTGTCTCCTCGTCCTGGAACGCCGCGGGGCCCAGCTGGATGCCGAGCGAGTCGGTCCTGGCCACAGCACCCTGGAAATCCAGGTAGGCGATGTCATCGGCACTCTCGACGACTTCGACAGGTACTCCCCGGAAATCAACGCCAGCCATTTCGGCAAAGTGCTGGACAGTTTCCGCCGTTCGCGGCAAACCGACATCTTGCTCGAGAACCTCACGATTCGACAATGCTCCGGGCCGCGAGTACAGACTCACGCCGCGAGGTGCTGCCGGGCTTGCCGGTTCGCTGCGGCCGAGTCGTGCGAGTAGCTGCTTGAGACGGTCGAGGATGCTGGCGAGCTCGCCGAGCTTGCCCCTCAGGCGGCGCAGGCTACTGAACAGGGCCCGGATGAAGTGCTGGATCCGGTTGACCCACTTGGCGACCAGGGTGCCGACCTGCGCAGCCACCACCGGGGTCGCCAGGCCGAGCGTGACGCCTTCTTCGGCCAGCCACTGCGGCAACCGCACCGCCAGCGTCGCAACAAACTGGGCGATCAGGTCACGGACGATCTCCCGGACCAGCCCGATCAGCAGACCGGCGCCCTCGACCGCGTACGAGATCGTGTTCGCGACGGTCGCGATGCCGTCGACGGCGGCGAGTTGCTCACCGGCATGAGTGCGGTAGGCGTCGCCCGAGGCGCCGTACCAGTCAGCGGTCTGCATGCGAATCGCCGCTGCATACTGCTGATGGGCTTCCGCCGTGGATGCAGCGACGTTCCGCCAGGTCGCCGCATGCGCGGCGATCTCGTCGGGCTTCCCGGCAAGCCAGTCGAGAGCGTCCTTGAGCGGCTTGACGTGCTCCATCAGCCAGCCGACACCCCAGGCAAACAACGAACCGAACGGATCCACCGCCGTCGCCAAGACATCCAGGCTTCCGCCGACCCCGCCGAGCGTGGCATCGACCCAACTGTTGTTCCGGATGCCGTCGCTGACCTGCCGGGCATCTTCGACCAACCCCAGCCCAGTAGACCAGGTCGTCGAACTCTGCGCCCGGGCGACGAGCGGATTGTCGCTCACAACAGCGGCTCGGGCCCTCGGCCCGCCTCGGTCAACCGGCCAGCGCTGTCGACATCAGTGGCTTCGATCGTCGCCGCTGTGGCATTGAGTTTGAGCGTCGTCTCCGACAAGGCGTCCACCGCAC
>NZ_BOMH01000017.1 GCF_016862095.1 Actinoplanes cyaneus | reverse complement strand
TCAAGGCAGAATCCCCATCCGGAGACTCTTTCTTGAGGCAACCGTTCAAGCTTACCTGGTCGTTCTCGCTCGACGAAATCCGGGGGATCTCGCTGGCCTCGCCCAAGTGGTTTCTCAGTGATCACCACCGGAGTGGATGATCAGTGAAAGTGGCTCATGCAGACCGGCCTACTATTCGTCCGCCCGGCTCCTGCTGGCTGAATCACTCTACCCGGTCGGTGTCGCAGTCGCAAGTCCAGCTGGCTGGATCTTTGCTGCTTCGCCCGGTGTTGAAGTCAAGCGTAGCTCGCTTCAACCGCCCCCGGGGTCGCGATCCGGATTGTCACTTTCGTGGCCGTCCGTACCGGTTTCCCGTGGGCAGAGAAGAAATTACTTGACCACCCGCCCGAACTGCAAATCGACGAACATGCCCGTCCCTGGCGGCGCGCTGGCCCACAGCGACAGAAAAGCGTGACAGAGTGGCCTCATGGACGCATCCGAGACGCTCGCGGTCGACGCGTTCCTCGGCATGCTGGTGCCCCTCTGGCAGGTGGTGATCGGCCTGCTTGTGCTGGTCACCGTGGCTGTCTCGGTCCGGAAGCTGCTCCTGCGCGGCCCGTCCCGGATGGGCGGTGCACTCCTGCTTCTCGGCTCCGCGGTGGTCGGGCTGGCCGTCGTCAGCTACCTGCTGCAGAGTCTGTGACCCCGAATACAACCCGGTCAGAGTCGACGGTTCGCCAGGCTCGGTAGCTCTTCGCGGATGGTCGCCAGCCGGCTCAGGTCCAGCTCTGCGAGCGCGATTCCCTCGGCGTCCGGCGCCTGGGCAAGCACCGTCCCCCACGGGTCGATGATCATGCTGCGTCCAAAACACGTACGCCCAGGGTCGTGATCTCCGATTTGCCCGGCAGCCAGGACGAAGCACTGGTTCTCGATCGCGCGGGCGCGGAGGAGCACCTCCCAGTGGTCGCGCCCGGTGTGGAGCATGAACGCCGCCGGCACGACGAGGATCTTCGCGCCGGCGATCGCGAGCCGGCGGTAGAGCTCCGGGAATCGCAGGTCGTAGCAGATGCTCAGACCGGTCGGCACGCCGTTGACCTCGGTGACGACGCTCTCGGCCCCCGGGGCCACGGTTCGCGACTCCTGGTACGAGACACGGCCGGCGATCTCCACGTCGTACAGGTGAATCTTGCGATAGCTCGCCGCGAGCGAGCCATCGGGCCGGAACAACAGCGTGGTGTTGAAGGTCCGTCCCTCCTCGGGGCCGGTCTCGTGGAACGAGCCGGCGTGCACCCAGATGCCGAGCTCGCGCGCCGCGGCGGCGAAAAACGCGGCGAACTCGCCGTCGAGGCCTTCCGGCTTCGGCGCGTCAGCCGCGCGGCCGAGGAAATCCACATATTCCGGGAGGACGGCGAACTCGGCGCCGGCCGCGGCGGCGCGCTCGAGCAACGATCTCGCGACGGAGAGATTGTGGGCGCGGTCATCCCGCGAGTTCAACTGGCAGACGGCGACACGCATGAATACGAGGGTACGACGTGAGCACCGTCTCGTGTCCATGCTGACGCGCTGCTCATGCCGCGCGTCGCTGCCCTGGCTGTCATCCACACCACTGGGTTGTCCACAGGCCGTCCACACGATCTTGGGAGGGCTTGCCACACTGGCATTGGGCACGCCCCCCGAGGAGGGTGGGGTCTACCCAGGTGTTGCGGGTGCGGCGATTACCAGCCCGCAGTGCCCGGCATCAGGAGGACCTCGGAGCCGACCGGCTGGAAGCCGGCCGCCAGCAGCACGCGGAGGCTCGCGGAGTTGCCCGGGGCGCACTGGGCCCAGATCGGCCGGTCGCCCGGGATCAGGTGGCGGGCGGCGGTGGCCAGCAGCCGGCCGTGTCCCCTCCCCTGCGCCGCCGGGTCGACCTCGAAGGCCACCTCCCAGCGGCCGGCGAGCCCGCGTCCGACCACCAGCAGCCCGTGCTGGGACTCCCACAGCCGCACGTCGGTGCGGTACCGGTGGGCGCGCAACGCCCGGGGATGCTCGCTCGCGTCGAGCGGGGTGAGCGGGAGCGGCGGGTCGCCGGGGAGCGGGGTCGCGAGGAGCGAGACGTCGAATGCCCCGGCGTGAAGGCCGAAACGGTCCTCCAGCGCGGTCAGGAAGCGCGGACCGGTGGGGGCGGCGAAGTCCTCACCGGCGAGCTTTTCCGCCCAGGCGGACTCGACGTCGGCCGCGACGACGACGTGACCCGGGAACGACACCACCGCCGCCCGGTCGGGCGACGGTGGGGGGACGACTTCGAGCCACGGGACCGGCACGTGCCGGTCGCCGCGTTCGATGCCGGTGAGAATGTCCGCCAGATCGCGGGGCATGCTCAGGCCGATTTCTCCTCGCGGGCGTGCCGGCGCCGACCCACGAACTCGCGCGGGACGATCGTCGGGATCACGTTCTCCACCACGACCTCACGCGTGATCAGCACGCGGGCCGCGTCGGGGTTGCTGGGCACCTCGAACATCACGTTCTGGAGGACTTCCTCCATGATCGCGCGGAGACCACGGGCACCGGTGCCCCGCAGCATGGCCTGGTCGGCGATGGCTTCCAGTGCGCCCTCGTCGAACTCCAGCTCGACGCCGTCGAGCTCGAACAGCCGCTGGTACTGCTTGACGTAGGCGTTCCGCGGCTCGGTGAGGATCTTGATGAGAGCCTCACGGTCGAGGTTACGCACCGTGGTGATCACCGGGAGACGGCCGATGAACTCGGGGATCAGGCCGAACTTCAGCATGTCCTCCGGCATCACCTTGCTGAAGACGTCGTCGGTGTTCTTCTCCGAGATCGAGCGCAGCCGGGCGCCGAAGCCGACGCCGCTCTGGCCGACACGCTGCTCGATGATGCGCTCCAGGCCCGCGAACGCGCCGCCCACGATGAACAGCACGTTCGTCGTGTCGATCTGGATGAACTCCTGGTGGGGGTGCTTGCGGCCGCCCTGGGGCGGAACGTTCGCCACCGTGCCCTCGAGGATCTTCAGCAGGGCCTGCTGCACGCCCTCACCGGAGACGTCACGCGTGATCGACGGGTTCTCGCTCTTGCGGGCGATCTTGTCGACCTCGTCGATGTAGATGATGCCCTGCTCAGCGCGCTTGACGTCGTAATCCGCCGCCTGGATCAGCTTGAGCAGAATGTTCTCGACATCCTCACCGACATAGCCGGCCTCGGTCAGGGCCGTGGCGTCGGCGATGGCGAACGGCACGTTCAGCATCCGGGCCAGGGTCTGCGCCAGGTGAGTCTTGCCGCAGCCGGTGGGGCCGATGAGCATGATGTTGGACTTGGCCACCTCGACGTCGCTGCTCCCACCGGGAGCGCCGTTCGACTCGGCCTGGATCCGCTTGTAGTGGTTGTAGACCGCGACGGCGAGCGCCTTCTTCGCCTGCTCCTGGCCGACCACGTAGTTGTCCAGGAACTGGCAGATCTCCATCGGCTTGGGAAGCTCTTCCCACTTCACCTCGCCGGTCTCGGCCAGCTCCTCCTCGATGATCTCGTTACAGAGGTCGATGCACTCGTCGCAGATGTAGACCCCAGGGCCCGCGATGAGCTTCTTGACCTGCTTCTGTGACTTCCCACAGAAGGAGCATTTGAGTAGGTCGCCGCCGTCACCGATCCGTGCCACCTACGTTCTCCTTGCGCTCAACGACTGACCACTGGCCGGTCCGTGTACGAGGACGGAATGCCTCGTTGCCATCTCATCGTCTGCCGACCCGCGTAACTGAGGCTGCTGGCTCGACGTTACCCGCAAAGGGGCTGTTCTCCGACCCCCCAAAACGGGCGTGTCAGGGACCGGCCAGTCTAGTCCGACCGTTCCGGCCCCTGACATCGAGTGTCTCAGCTGCTCGCGCCGACGGACTGCAGGCTCTTCTTCCGGCTGACCAGAACCGTGTCGACCAGGCCGTACTCCTTGGTCTCGTCAGCGGTCATGATCTTGTCGCGGTCGATGTCCTTACGGACCTTCTCGACCGACTGGCCAGAGTGCCGGGCCAGCATCTCCTCGAGCTGGGTCCGCATCCGCATGATCTCGCGGGCCTGGATCTCGATGTCCGACCCCTGACCGTAACCACCCTCGGTGGCCGGCTGGTGGATGATGATCCGCGAGTGCGGCAGCGCCATGCGCTTGCCCGGCGTGCCCGCCGCCAGCAGCACCGCGGCCGCGCTGGCCGCCTGGCCGAGGCATACCGTGCTGATGTCGGGACGCACATACTGCATGGTGTCGTAGATCGCCGTCATGGCGGTGAACGAGCCACCGGGCGAGTTGATGTACATCGTGATGTCGCGGTCCGGGTCGGTGCTCTCCAGCGTCAGCAGCTGGGCCATCACGTCGTTCGCGGACGCGTCGTCCACCTGGACGCCGAGGAAGATGATCCGGTCCTCGAACATCTTGTTGTACGGGTTCGACTCCTTGATGCCCCACGAGGTGCGCTCGGAGAACGAGGGCAGCACGTAGCGGTTGTGCACCGGAGCGAAGCCGGGAGGCATAGAGAGGTCGGTCATGGTTCAGCTCCTCAGTTCAGCGTTCCGGCGCCGTCCGGAACCTGGACGGCCCCGGTGATCACCTTGTCGATGAAGCCATAGTCTTTCGCCTCGGCGGCCGTGAACCAGCGGTCCCGGTCGAAGTCGGCGGCGATCTGCTCCTGGGTCTGGCCCGTGTGGAACGCGATCCGCTCCTGGAACATGCGCTTGGTGTACAGCATCTGCTCCGCCTGGATGGCGATGTCGGCGGCGGTGCCACCCATGCCGCCGGACGGCTGGTGCATCATGATGCGCGCGTGCGGCAGGGCGTAACGCTTGCCCGCCGTCCCGGCGCACAGCAGGAACTGCCCCATCGAGGCAGCCATGCCCATGCCGACGGTCGACACGTCGTTGTCGATGAACTGCATCGTGTCGTAGATGGCCATACCCGAGTAGACAGAGCCGCCGGGCGAGTTGATCCACAGGTGGATGTCCCGCTCCGGGTCCTCGGCGGAGAGCAGCAGGAGCTGCGCGCAGATACGGTTGGCGACCGCATCGGTCACCTCGCTGCCGAGGAAGATGATCCGCTCACGCAGCAGGCGGTTGAAGACCGAGTCGTCGAGGTTGCCACTCAAGGAGTCGCCGCCGCGCCGCGACACCGGCCCGGCAGGGATGTGGAGATCGGTCATGGCAGCCCTTCACAGCTTGCTGTGTCGGCCGAGGGTCCGGCCGGCAGGTTGTCCGTCGTACGACCAACCTAACTGGTCGATTGCGCATCAGCTTCCCGCTCAGGCGGGTGTTCGCTGACAGCGCACCGGCCCTCGTACGTACCTCGGAAATGACACCGGCCACCGCGCACCGGAAGCGGTGCGCGGTGGCCGGGTGACGCTTGCTTGATCAGTGGTTGTGACCGGCGTGCTCGTCCTCGCTGGCGGCGCGGAGGTCGTCCAGGGAGAGCGTGTTGCCCTCGCTGTCCTTCATCGTGACCTGCTCCATCACCGAGGCGAGAGCCTTGCCCCGGCGCACGTCGCCGAAGACGGCCGCCGCGGCACCCGAGCGGACCAGCTGGTCGTAGTACTGCTGGGGCTGCATCTGGGCGCGCTGCGCCCGGTGCACGATTTCGTGGCCGAACTCGTCGTCGGTGACCTGCACGTCCTGCGCGTCGGCGATGGTGTCGAGCAGCAGCTGGATCCGGACGCCCTCCTGGGCCGCCTCGGCCAGCTCCTGGTCGATCTGCTCCTCGGTCTTCTCCTCGGAGGCCAGGTAGTCCTGAAGGGTGGCGCCGATCCGCTCGAGCTGGTCGGTCATGGCCTGCTTACGGCCCTCGACCTCCTCCTTCACGACGCCCTCGGGCGCCGGGATGTCGGCGGCCTCGACGAGCTGCTTGAGAGCCTCGTCACGGGCGGCGTAGATCTGCTCGACCTTCTTCGCCTTGGCGAGCCGCTCGCGCAGGTCCCCCTTCAGCTCCTCGAGAGTGTCGAACTCGCTCGCCAGCTGGGCGAACTCGTCGTCGATCTCGGGCAGCTGCTTGTCCTTGACCGTGCGGACGACGACCTTGACCTCGGCGTCACGGCCGGCGAAGTCGCCGCCGACGAGCTGCGTGGTGAAGGTCGCTTCCTCGCCGGCGGAGAGGCCGACCAGCACCTCGTCCAGGCCCGGGAGCAGCTGCTTGCTGCCGACCTCGTGGGAGATGTTGGTGGCCGAGCCGCCCGGCACCTCCTCGCCGTCGACGGTGGCGTTCAGGTCCAGCTGGACGTAGTCACCCTCCGCAGCGGCACGCTCGACGGTCTTCAGCGTCGCGAAGCGCTCACGCAGGCCGTTGATCTGCTCGTCGATCTCGTTGTCACCGATCTCGACAGCCGGGACCTCCACGCTGATGCCGGACAGGTCCGGGATCACGATCTCGGGGCGGACGTCGACCTCGGCCGTGAACTTCAGCGGCGCGTTGTCCGAGAACTCGGTGATCTCCACCTCGGGGCGGCCGAGCGTCTTGACGTCGTGCTCCTGAACCGCGGCCAGGATCTGCTGCGGGATCGCCTCCTGGACGGCCTCGTTGAGAACCGCTCCACGGCCGACGCGCTGGTCGATGACCGCCGCTGGGATCTTGCCCTTTCGGAAGCCCGGCACCTGAACCTGCGCGCCGATCTCCCGGTACGCCTTCTGCAGGCTCGGCTTGAGCTCCTCGAACGGCACCTCGATGGCGAGCTTCACCCGAGTCGGGCTCAGAGTCTCGACGGTGCTCTTCACAGGCGTACTCCTTGTTGCTGCGGGTAGTTGATGATCAGTCGGGGTGGCGGGATTTGAACCCACGGCCCCTCGCTCCCAAAGCGAGTGCGCTACCAAGCTGCGCCACACCCCGTGGCGTCGGCCAGTGTATGCGGTCTGCTTACCCGTGTGTGCGCTGGAGTCACCTGCTGGGGAATCCGGTTCGCGCGGACGGTAGATGATTCAGTAAGCTGTGCCCGAGACCCGGGATGTTCGCCGGGCCTCGCGGGCGTAGCTCAATGGTAGAGCCTCAGTCTTCCAAACTGATTACGCGAGTTCGATTCTCGTCGCCCGCTCCAACTTGGTCGTCCTGTTCAGGGCCATCTTGTGATGCACACCAGCAGGTGACCTAGATCACTTGTGGGAGATGCTTTCCTGGCGCACCGGATCGCGGCGGTGTCGAGTGGATGCCGGAGATGTCGCGGTCGAGCTGCGCCGGCATCGCGATGGTGCGAGCCGTCTTGAGCTCGCACCATGTCGAAGCGCACCGCCCCGTGGGTTGGCGATGGCTCATCCGCCGGTCCAGACCCGTGCGGACCGGAGTCGGCCGGCGCGGATCTCGAACAATCACCGGCGAGGTCACGCACGGCCTGCGGCGCCGGCGGGCTGCGGGACCTTGGCGAACTCCTGCACGATGCGCTCGCAGAACGCCGGCAGGTCGTCGGGCGACCGGCTCGTCGTGATGTTGCCGTCGGTGACGACCGGCTCGTCGACCACCTCCGCACCGGCGTTGCGCAGGTCGGTGCGCACGCTCGGCCACGAGGTCAGCCTGCGGCCCCGCGCGACGTCGGCCTCGACGAAGTTCCACGGGCCGTGGCAGATGGAAGCGACCGGCTTGCCCGACCGGACGAAATCCCGGACGAACCGGACCGCGGCCGGCTCCATCCGCAACTTGTCCGGATTCACCGTCCCGCCGGGCAGGAGCAACGCTTCACAGTCGTCGATCGACACCGCGCTGACCAGCTGGTCCACTGCGAAGGTGCCGGCCTCCTCCAGATCGTGGTCGCGCGCCTGGATCTCGTCGCCGGTGATGGAGACGACGACGGTACGGGCGCCGGCGTCCTCCAATGCCTGCCGCGGCCGCTCCAGTTCGACCCGCTCGACCCCGTCGGCGGCGAGGATGGCGATCCGGCGTCCGTTCAGCACTCCCGTCATGTCAGGCACCCGCTCCCGCCATCGCCGGGTGCAGAACGACCTTGGTCCAGCCGTCGTCTCGCTTGTCGAAGTGCTCGTAGGCGTCCGGGGCACTGTCGAGGGGCAGCTCGTGGCTGACGATGAAGGACGGCTCGGCCTTGCGCGCGGCGACCAGGTCCCGCAGCTGCCGGTTGTACTTCTTGACCGGCGCCTGCCCGCTGCCGATGTGCTGTCCCTTGAACCAGAACATGCCGTAGTCGAAGGCGAGCTTGCCCTGCTTCGCCAGCTCGTCACCGGCCCCGGGGTCCTGGGGCACGAAGACGCCGACGTTGCCGATCCGCCCGGTGAAGCGCACCGAGGCGACGAGCCGGTTCATGGTGAGGTTCGCCCGCTCCTCACCGTCCGGCTCGTGCGCCTGATAGCCGACGCATTCGCAGCCGTTGTCCGCGCCCAGCCCCATCGTCTCGTCGAGAACGGCCTGCACCGGGTCGACCTTCGAGTCGTCGATGGCGATCGCCCCGATCGACTCGGCCAGGCGCAGCCGGTCGGGGTGCCGGTCGACGACCATCACCTTGCTCGCCCCCCGGATGGTCGCCGAGAGGGCCGCCATCAGTCCGACCGGGCCCGCGCCGTAGATGACCGTCTGGTCGCCGGGCTGCACGCCGGCCATCTCGGTGGCGTGGTAACCGGTCGGGAAGATGTCGGCGAGCATCACGTAGTCGGTCTGGCGCTCCTCGGCGTCCTCCCCCAGTCGCAGGCAGTTGAAGTCACCCCAGGGCACGCGCAACAGCTCGGCCTGTCCGCCGCCGTACGGGCCCATGTCGGCGAAGCCGTATGCGGCGCCGGCCATGTTCGGCTCGGGCTGAGCGGTCAGGCAGTAGTTCGTGAGCTGACGCTCGCAGTTCTTGCAATGTCCGCACGAGATGTTGAACGGCAGGACGACCCAGTCGCCCACCCGGACCTTGTCGACCCCGGCGCCGATCTCGACCACCTGCCCCAGGTTCTCGTGCCCGAACCAGCGGCCGGTCTCGAAGTCGGTTCGCCCCTCGTACATGTGCAGGTCCGAGCCACAGATGTTGGCCGACGTGATCCGCACCAGAACGTCGGTCGGCCGCTCGATCCGGGCGTCCGGCACCTCCTTGACGCTGACCTGCCGGGGTCCCTCATAGACCACTGCCCTCATGACTACCTCCTCGTCGCAGTTACCTCCAGGCCCGGATCCGGGCCGGAATCTTCATTACAGACACGCGGCGGACCGCTACGGACCGGTATCGGGAACTGCGCCGATACCGAGCCGGTGATGGGCCGCGGCGGGTCGGCCCCGTCCGCGATCGGGCAGGCATGTGGCGCCCGAGCCGGGGTACTCAGTGACGCGATGTCGTCCGTCTACCGGCGAGGAGCGCCGATGGCCCCCAGTGATCCGCGGCGGCCGGAGATTGTCGTCGGACTGGTGGCGACCCCACCGGACTACCCGGCCCAGGTGGTCGCGCGGCTCGCCGCGGAGCTGGCCGGCCGGCTCGCCGAGCGGGTTGACGCCGACGTGAAGTGGACCGTCCGGGAAGGGTGGGGTGAGGTGGCGCCGCGCCGCGACGGCGGCGCCGAGGCGCTGCTCGACGACCTCGCCCGCCGGCGCGCCGACACCCGGTGGGACGTCGCGATCTGCTTGACCGACCTGCCGCTGCACGCCGGGCGGGTGCCGCTGATCGCGCACGTCTCCGCTCGGCGCCGAGTCGCGATCGTGTCCCTGCCCGCGCTGGGACTGCGCCAGTTGCGGACGGTCCGCGCGGCCGTCCCGGATCTCGTGAGCCGGCTGCTCACCGACACCCGCGACGAGCGGGTGCCGCCGGTCGGCTGGGCACCGGCCGAGCTGACGAGCCGGGTTCCCGCCATCTGCCGTGTGGTCGGCGTGGCCGACGCCGGGGAACTGCGCTATGTCGCCTCGCGGCTGATCGGCCGAGTGCGCCTGGTGACCGGCATGGTGCGGGCGAACCGCCCGGGTCGCGCTCTGCTGGGCCTGTCCAAACTGCTGGTCGGCGCGTTCGGCACGGCCGCGATCGCGCTCACCACGAGCACCATCTGGCAGATGGGCGATGCGCTCGGCGGACTCCGGCTCACCGTGATCATGTTGCTCGGGCTGGCCGCGCTGGTGGCGTGGCTGATCGTCGCGCACGGCCTCTGGGAGAAGCCGGACCAGCGGACCCCGGCTGAGCTGGCCAGGCTCTTCAACGTCGGCACGATCCTCACCCTGGCCCTGGCCACCACGGTGTCCTACCTGGTGCTTTTCGCCGGAACAGTCCTCACCGCGGCGCTCCTGATCGACACCTCCGTCCTGGAGCAGACGCTGCACCGGCCGGTCGGGTTCACCGACTACCTGACACTCGCCTGGATCATCAGCTCGCTGGCCACCGTCGGCGGCGCGATCGGCTCGGGCCTGGAGGACGAGGACACGGTACGGTCCGCGGCGTACGGCCATCATCCCGAGCCCGGCGGCCGGCCGGACGAGAAGAACGCGTGATGCCGCCGCGGTAGGTCAGGCGGACAGATGCCGCCTCGGGCCATCGCGCTCGGCGCGGTGGCCCGAGGCGGGCGGCCCTCACGGTTTGAGGACAACCTTCTCGCAGTTGTCCTGCTTGTTCTTGAATATCTCGAAGCCGCGCTCCGCCTCGTCGAGCGGCAGGGTGTGGGTGATGATCCGGGTCGGATCGATCTCGCCGCGCTCGATGCGCTCCAGCAGCGGCTTCATGTAGCGCTGCACGTGGCACTGGCCGGTGCGCAGGGTCAGCGACCGGTTCATCCAGGCGCCGGCGGGGAACTTGTCCAGCAGGCCGCCGTACACGCCGATGACCGAGACCACGCCGCCGCTGCGGCACGACAGGATCGCCTGGCGCAACGCGTGCGGACGTTCGGTCTCCGACCGGACGGCCTGCTTGATCCGGTCGTACGCGGCGATGTGGGCACTGCCGTGAGTGGCTTCCAGGCCGACCGCGTCGATGCACTTGTCGGGTCCGCGGCCACCGGTCAGTTCGAGCAGCCGGGAGCGTACGTCGACCTCGTCGAAGTTGACCGGGATGTGGCCCGCCTCCTCCGCCATCCGCAGCCGGTACGGCTCCTTGTCGATGGCGATGACCTTCGCGGCGCCGAGCACCCGGGCGCTGTCCATGGCGAACTGGCCGACCGGCCCGGCGCCCCAGACCGCCACCACGTCGCTGGGCTGGATGTCGCACATCTCGGCGCCCATGTAGCCGGTGGGCAGGATGTCGGAGAGGAACAGCACCTGCTCGTCGGTCAGATCGGATTCGATCTTGAGCGGGCCGACATCGGCGAACGGCACCCGCGCGTACTGCGCCTGGCCGCCCGCGAAACCGCCGGTCAGGTGCGAGTAGCCGAAGATCCCGGCGACCGGGTGGCCGAACATCTTCTCCGCGATCCCGGCGTTGGGGTTGGTGTTCTCGCAGCAGGAGTAGAGCTCGGCGGCGCAGGCAGCGCAGGCGCCGCAGGCGATCGGGAACGGCACGACGACCCGGTCCCCGACCCGCAGCCTGTCCGCGGCCACCCCGGAGCCGACCTCGACCACTTCGCCCATGAACTCGTGGCCCATGACGTCGCCGTCCTGCATGGTCGGCACGTACCCGTCGACCAGGTGCAGGTCCGAGCCGCAGATCGCGGTGGAGGTGATCCGTACGATCGCGTCGCGCTTGTTCAGGATCTTCGGGTCCGGCACGTCTCGGACCTCGACCTTGTTACGGCCCGCCCAGGTGTTCGCCCTCATGCGTCCGCTCCCTTCGCGAGCTCGGCGTCCGACAGCGGCTGTGCCGGGCGCTGCGGGAACTCCTTGCGCGCCCGCTTGCCCCACGGGGCGCCGTCGGAGCGGACCACCTCGCCCGTCTCCAGCACCTGCTTGAGCCGGCGCAGGTCGTCGTCGAGCTGCTGGTGCGGTTCCTCACCGAAGTACTTCGCGACGGCCTTGCCGATCGTGCCGCCCGGGATGTCGTACGCCAGGACGACGTGCACCTCGGTGCTGACTCCGTCGGGGGCCGGCACGAAGCGGACGCTGCCGGTGTTGGGCACGTCGGCGTTCCCGGTCGAGCGCCACGCGATCTTCTCGCCGGGCACCTCCTCGGTGATCTCCGCATCCCACCCGACGTCCTTGCCGAACGGGGCGTCGGCGGTCCACCGGCTCGTCCGGGCACCGGTGGTGCGGACCTGTTCGAGATGCGCCATGAACGTCGGGAGGTTCTCCAGGTCGCGCCAGAACGCGTACACCTCCGAGGTGGGTTTGCGAATGGTTGTCGTTGCTGTCAATTCCATGGATCCTCCTTTGCGTGCCGGCCCAGAGCCGACGTCCTTCTTCCGGGTGGCTTGAACGGCGGTCAGCAGGTCGACCACGGTGATCGCGGCGATGGCACCGGTGACCGCGAGAAGCCGTCGCCGGCGACTCCCGCCACGGCGAGCCAGGGCAATCCCCAGCGCGGTCAGGTCCATCGCGTCGCCGGCGACCCGGGTCCACGCCCAGGCGCTTTTCCGCCGGCTCGTCAGGAGCCCGGCCGCGTGAACCAGCTCCCGGACCCCGACCAGCGGGACCACCGCCCGCGAGGTCGCCGAGTCGTCCACACCGCTGATCCGGCGCACCGTGTCCGGCGCCGCCAGCTGTGCCACTCCCAGGCCGAGACTCATCCAGCCGAGCCCACGGCCTCGCCGCTGCACCTCGTCCTGCCTGTCCTTTGCCGCCAGTGGAGTCACGGGCAGCCTCCGTATCCGATAGCACTCGGCGCACGCCTCGTCTCAGCGTCCGGCGCGCGGCCCTCCATGCCGGGATACCCCTGCAAAACCGCCTGAACCTCCAGTCGGCTGCAGTTTCGGGGGCCTCTCCCCGGGCGCCGGGGCGAGGCAGCGGGGCGTCGCCACGCCCCAGCGCGATCACGGTCGGGGCGGCGCGGATCCGCCTCGGCTGGTTCCGATCGCGACGGCGGCGACGGCGCAGCAACAGGCGATCGCCGCGAGCACCGGGGTGTACGAGTGGGTGCCCGTATGGAGGGCTGCCGCCGCCAGCGGGGCACCGGCTTTGGCGAGGGCCATCGGGACGACGAGGACGCCGGCCAGGGTGGCGTAACGGCGGGTGTCGTAACGCTCGGCGAGGATGACGGGCTTGGCGATGGTGGCGACGCCGAATCCGAGGCCGAACCCGGCAACCGCGGCAAGCGCTCCCCCGGTGGTCGCACCGAGGAGCGGCAGGCCGAGTGCGGCGAACGCCTGGACGGCGAAGACCGTGGCGGTGATCGTGGTGGTGCGGTACCGCCGTCGCAGGCCGGTGGTGATCAGGCGCCCGGCGACGGACAGCACGCCGAGCAGCCCGGCAATGGCGGCGGCCGAGGCGGGCGGATGGCCCCAGGAGATCAGGGCCGCGACGAGCAGTACGGTGTACGCGCTGATCGCGACGGTGTGGGCGGTTAATCCCGCCGCGAGCAGCCAGAAGCCGGAGTCGGTCAACGCGGCCCGGACAGCCGGTGCGCCGCTGCCCGCGTGCTGGTGAGCCGGGTCTCCGCCGGTGCACGGGGCCGGCCGGACGACGGCGGCGTGCAGGGGTGCGGTGACGGCATGGACGGCGGCGAGCACGAACAGCGCGGTGCGCCAGCCGTGCTGTGCCGTCAGCCAGCCGGTCAGCGGCAGGAAGATGGTGCCGGCGAATCCGGCCACCACGGTCAGCGCCAGCAGCGCCGCCGATCGCCGCTCCGGCCGGTGCCTTGCGATGATCACCGCGAACGCGGCCTCGTACAGACTGGCCGACGAGGCGATGCCGATGCCCACCTGGACCGCGTAGAGCTGCCAGAGCCGGTCGACCTGCGACCAGGCGACGAGCAGCACGGTGCCGAGCAGGGAGCCGCAAATCATCAGCGCCCGGCCACCGTGCCGATCGAGCCGGCGGCCGACCGGCACGGCCAGCGCCGCGGAGGTCAGGACGGAGGCGGTGAAGGTGCCGGTCACAGCGGTCGTCGAGACGTGCAGATCGGCGGCGATCGGGACGAGGAAGACGGCGAAGGCGTAGTGAAGAGTGCCGTAGCCGATCGTCTGGGTGATCGCCAGCGCTGCCACGAGCTGCCGGTTGCCGCGCCGGGATGACGGCCGGCGCCCGCCCGCGTACGCGACGGCGGGGCGGGTCATGAGCAGCAGCCACCACCGGAGGTGGTGAGGCCGGCCGGCCTTGCGACCAGGTTGGCACTGCACACACCGGTCTCGGGCAGATCGAGCCGCACGTCGCCGGCGGCGTCGAAGTCCCCGGCCAGGGCCGCGGCGATCGAGCGGACCTGCTCGTAGCCGGTCGCCATCAGGAACGTGGGCGCCCGGCCGTAGGACTTCATGCCGACGGCGTAGTAGTTCGGCTCCGGCTGGCCGAGCTCACGATAGCCGTGCGGGGCGACGGTGCCGCACGAGTGCTCGTTGGGGTCGATCAGGTCGGCCAGGGCACGGGTGCAGCCCAGGATCGGATCGAGATCCAGGCGCAGCTCACCGCCGATGCTGTGGTCGGGGCGGAAGCCGGTCGCGGACACCACCCGGTCGGCGGTCAGGGTGCGGCCGTCGGCGGCGATCAGGGTGATGCTGTCGCCGTCACGGCGCACGGTGTGCACGCCGAAGCCGGTGACCAGGGTGAGTTTGCCGGTGTCGACCAGAGTGTGCAGGCCCGAGCCGAGCGCGCCGCGAGCGGGCAGCTCGTCGGCGCCCTCGCCGCCGAACTCCCGCTGCGGGGAGCCGCCGCGCACCGCCCAGGTGATCCGGGTGCCGGGCTCGGTCTCGGCGAGGCGAGCCAGGTCGAGCAGGGTGTTCGCGGCCGAATGGCCGGACCCGACCACGATGGTGTGCTTGCCGGCATGAGCGTCACGGGCGCCGCCGAGCACGTCGGGCAGGGCGTGGTCGATCAGGCCTGCGGTCTCGAACTCGCCGTGGGCCGGCAGGCCGTTGACGCCGAGCGGGCTGGGGGTGCGCCAGGTGCCGGACGCGTCGATGATCGCGCTGCCGGTGATCTCGGTGCCGTCGGCGAGCCGGATCACGAAGGGCAGGTCGGCGCGGCCGGCGGTGCGCACCCGGTCGGCGCCGGCGCGGCTGATCGCCGTCACCCGCGCGCCCGGACGCAGGTGCGGTGCGATGGCGGGCAGCTTGGCGAGCGGCTCCAGGTAGACGTCGACCAGCTCGGCGCCGGTGGGCAGGGCCTCGTCGTCCGGGGCGGCCCAGCCGGCGGCGTCGAGCAGGCGGCGGGCCGCGGCATCGATGTCGTAGCGCCACGGGCTGAACAGGCCGACGTGCGACCACTGACGCACCGACGCGCCGACCTGGTCACCGGCTTCCAGGACGACGAAGGGAACGCCCTGTTCGTGCAGGTGCGCGGCGGCGGCCAGCCCGACCGGGCCGGCGCCGATCACCACCACCGGCAGCTCGTCATCCGGCCTGCCGACGACCGGGGTGCGGTGCGCGCTCGGCACGGGGAGCGGTTCCACGGTGCCGGCCGTGGTGGTGGGGCCGCAGCACGCGGCGCCTTCGGTGACCGCTTCCTCCTCCTCCACCGCCGGGGCGCAGCTCGGGTCCTGCCGGGCACCAGCCGGGACGGCGGTCGAAGTGTCGCTACTCATCGCACGTACTCCTCGTCGAGGTCAGGGTCGGGCGGGAAGGCCTATCGCTCCGGCCCGCCTACGGATTCGATGCCCACGGAATTCGATGAATGTTGAATCCGATGACTGTCGAAGCCACGCTTGCACGGGGATTCGATATCTGTCAACCTCGACGCATGTCGAAACCACCGACCGTGGCAATCTCCGCCGAAGACGTGCCCTGCTGCGCGCCGATGGCGTACGAACGCATCCCGGCGGAGGTGTCCGGCACGCTCGCGCAGGCCTTCAAGGCTCTGGGCGACCCGATCCGGCTCCAGCTGATGTCGATGATCGCCTCCGCGGAAGGCGGGGAGATCTGCGTCTGCGACCTCACCCCCGCCTTCACGATCTCCGGAACGACCGTCTCCCATCACCTGAAGGTGCTGCGGGAGGCGGGCCTGGTCGACGCGGAGCGCCGCGCCAGCTGGGTCTACTACCGCCCCCGTCCGGGGCTGATGCGACAGCTGTCGGCACTCCTGGCCGTCGACGAGCCCGCCAGGGCCTGATTCCCGCAGCTCAGAGGCGAGGGCTACGGCGCTCGACGAACACGACGTCGCGCCACCGGTTTGCCCGGGCGGTGTGCCGGCCGATGCGCTCACGGACGCCCACGACCCGGAATCCGCAGGACCGGTGCAGGGCGAGGCTGGCCGTGTTCTCCGGGAAGATCCCGGATTGGATCGTCCAGATGCCCGCCGCCTCGGTGGAGGCGATCAGGGCCTCCAGCAGCGCCCGGCCGGCGCCGCGCCCCCGGGCGGCCGGGTCGACGTAGACGGAGTGCTCGACGACACCGGCGTAGACGGCGCGACCGGAGACCGCGGAGGCGGCGACCCAGCCCAGCACCACGCCGTCACCGTCGACGGCGACGTGCCGGTGGCCGGGCAGCTTGCCGGCGTCGAACGCCTCCCAGGCCGGCGCGGTGTGCTCGAAGCTGGCGTCGCCGCCGTCCAGCCCGGCCTGATAGATCGCCAGAACCGCGGTGGCGTCACCGGCCCGCATCGGGCGAACAGTCATGGCGGTCATCCGCGGCCTCCGGCGACGAGTCTCGATGATGCGGTATATCAGAGCCGGCACGGGGCTGCGGTGGCGCAAGCCGCTTGACGGGGCGACAAAGCTCAGCAAGTATTGAGTCAATGAGCGACGAGCATTCCCTTCCAGCGAGGGCACGCGTCCACGCTGCGCTGGGCGACCCGGCGCGGCTGGCGATCGTCGACGCGCTCACCCTGGGCGACGCCTCTCCCGGGGAGATCAGCACCAGGCTCGACATGCCCACCAACCTGGTCGCCCACCACGTCAAGGTGCTGCGGGAGGCGGGCTTGATCGTGCGGACCCGCTCCGAGGGTGATCGCCGGCGCACCTATCTGCGGCTGCGACCTGACGTGCTCGCCTCCCTGACCCCGCCGCCGCTGCGTGACACCGAGCGGGTGGTGTTCGTCTGCACCCACAACTCGGCCCGCTCGCAACTGGCCGCGGCGCTGTGGCGTGACCGGGTCGGCGGGCAGGTGACCTCCGCCGGCACGAACCCCGCCGCCCGGGTGCACCCCCGCGCGGTCACCGTGGCCCACCGCCACGGGCTGCGCCTGGACCCGGCCGGGACTGCGCACGTCACCGACGTCGTGCACGCCGGCGACCTGGTCATCGCGGTCTGCGACAACGCCCATGAAGACCTCACCGGCACGGTGCGCCCGGAGTTGCACTGGTCGGTGCCCGATCCGGCGCGCGCCGACACCGACGACGCGTTCGAGGCCGCCTACACCGACCTGGCCGGCCGCATCGAACGGATCGCACCGGGCGTGCACCAGGCCGCCGGCCGCGACTGACCGGTTCTGCCGCCATCCACCGCCCCGCCAGGTGACCTGTCGAGGCAACTCCCGCCCGCGACCACGAACCGGAGCCGCGTTTCATGCTCTCCATCGCACCCTGGCGACGTCTGCTGGCCGAACTCGTCGGCACCGCGCTGCTGGTCACCGCCGTCGTCGGCTCCGGCATCATGGCCACCACGCTGTCCCCGGACGACGTGGGCCTGCAGCTGCTCGAGAACTCCGTCGCCACGGCGCTCGCGCTCGGCGCGCTCATCC
Organism: Actinoplanes cyaneus; assembly: GCF_016862095.1. Classification (GTDB taxonomy): domain Bacteria; phylum Actinomycetota; class Actinomycetes; order Mycobacteriales; family Micromonosporaceae; genus Actinoplanes; species Actinoplanes cyaneus. The sequence goes on along the minus strand of NZ_BOMH01000017.1, from coordinate 249,007 downwards.
TCACTTTCGGCCCGGTCTCCGGAGCCCATTTCAATCCCGTGGTCTCCGCCGCCGACTGGTTCCTCGGCCGCCGCACCGGCACCGGCATCAGCGGCACCGAGCTTGCCGGGTACGCCGTCGCTCAAACTCTGGGCGCGATCGGCGGGTCGGTCCTCGCGAACCTGATGTTCGGCCTTGCCCCGGTCACCTTCTCCACCACCGAGCGCGCCGCCGGGCACCTCTGGCTCGGCGAGGTCGTCGCCACCGCCGGGCTGCTCCTGCTGATCTTCGCGCTGGGCCGGTCCGGCAGAGCCTCCGCCGCTCCGGCCGCCGTCGGCGCCTACATCGGCGCTGCTTACTGGTTCACCAGCAGCACCAGCTTCGCGAACCCGGCCGTCACCATCGGACGCGCCTTCACCCGTACGTTCGCCGGAATCGCCCCCGGCTCGGTGGCCGGATTCGTCGCCTTCCAGCTCGTCGGGCTGCTCGTCGGCGTCGGCCTGCTGCTCGCGCTGTATCCCGATGCCGGGAAGACGGCGGACGACATCGTCGTCGAACACCCGCCCCGAGAAGTGTGAGGATCATGATGAGCGACACCAAGCCCACCGTCCTGTTCGTCTGCGTGCACAACGCCGGCCGCTCGCAGATGGCCGCCGGCTGGCTGCGTCACCTGGCCGGCGACACCGTCGAAGTGCGCTCCGCGGGCTCCGAGCCGGCCGACCGGATCAACCCGGCCGCGGTCGAGGCCATGCGGGAGGCCGGGATCGACATCACCGGCCAGACCCCGGCCAAGCTGACCTGGGACGCCGCCCAGGAGTCCGACATCATCGTCACCATGGGCTGCGGCGACGCCTGCCCGATCTTCCCCGGCAAGCGTTACGAGGACTGGAAGCTGGAAGACCCGGCCGGCAAGGGAGTGGAAGCCGTGCGCCCGATCCGGGACGAGATCAGGGCCCGCGTCGAAGGGCTGCTCGCCGAGCTGCGACCGGCCGGCTGACGACGCGGCCCGGATCCACCGCCGCTCCGGAGGGGCCGGCCGGCGTCGGCCCGGAAGTCATCCGGCGGTGCGGCCGGTCAGGAGACGGCGCAGGGCGGCGGGCGGGGAGCCGGTCTCGGCTCGGACGGCGCGGGTCATGTGCGCCTGGTCGGCGAAGCCCGTGCGGGTCGCGATCGCGGCCAGGCCGGGCGTGGTGTCGCCGGCCAGCTCGTCGATCGCGGCGCGGACCTTCAACCGGCGCCGGTACGCACTCAGCGTGCACCCGGTGACCTGGTGGAACGCACGGGACAGATGCCACGGCGACCAGCCGGCGGACTCGGCCAGCGCGGCCAGATCCAGGGCCGGGTCGGTGTGCAGGAGCTCGCGGATCCCCTCGACGACCCGATGCGCCGGTCGGGGCGGCGGGGACAGCGGCGCCAGCGCGGTCAGCAGCTCCGCCATCAGGTCGGGGCGCTCGGGCGGTGGTGACGCCAGCAGCCGGCGGTGGATCAGGTCGGCCCGCGGGGAGACCGGGACCCGGCCGGAGCGGGCGAAGCGGTCGGCCAGGTCGGGCGGGACGGCCAGTGAGGTGCAGACGTCGCCGCCGGCGGGGTGGCTGATCCGCTGCGTCTCTCCGGGACGCTGCAGGTAACCGGTGGTGACGTCGGCCAGGGTGGCGCGGCCGTCGACGTGGCGCACGAAGACGCCGCGACGGACGAGCACGATCGCCGCCGCGGCGACCGGCTCCTCGGGGGCGTGCCCGCCGGGGCAGCGGACCGCGGTGGCGGCGGCCCACCCCGTGGTCGTCAGCGCGCGGAAGTCAAGCATGCGGGGCCGCCGGCCGACTCCGGGACGCGCACCGATCCAGCATGGCCCGACCCTAGCCCCGGGGTACGACAAGAACGTTCAAGACTCGGGCGGCGGCCCACCGGCAGGGTGGGCGCATGACTCTTCTCGGGGAACTCGCGGCTGACCGCCCGTACGGCGAAATCGAAGCTCTTGATCTTTATGGTCGTCTCGTCGGCAGCTGGGACGTGGTCAACCGGTACCGGCAGCCGGACGGTGAGTGGATCACCGGGACCGTGGTGTGGACGTTCGGGTGGGTGCTGGCCGGGCGGGCCGTGCAGGACGTGATGTGGTTCACCGCGCCCGGGCCGGACGGGTATCCGGTGCGCAAGACGGGCAGCACGATGCGGCTCTACGACCCGGAGGCGAAGCACTGGCACATCGTCTGGTTCTCGCCGCTGGGCCGGATCTGGACGCTGATCGGGCGGCCGGGCGACGACGGCGACATCGTCCAGGAGGGGCGGCAGAGCGACGGCTCGACGGTCCGCTGGCTCTTCACCGACGTGACGGAGACGAGTTTCCGCTGGCTGGGCTACATCTCGGTGGACGACGGCGAGACTTGGGAGCTGGAGCAGGAGATGCTGGCCCGCCGCCGGGCCGGCTGACCGCGGTGGGGCACGGAATCTGGACTCGGGGGCACTCCGGCATTGACATGTGACCTGATGGTCACATAACTTTGCGTCATGACGGACGACGATCGGGTGTTCAAGGCCTTGGCCGACCCGAGCCGTCGGTTCCTGCTCGATCTGCTGTTCGCGCGTGACGGCCGCACGCTCACCGAACTGGAGTCCGAGCTGGAGATGACGCGGTTCGGCGTCGCCAAGCACCTCAAGGTGCTCGAGGAGGCGGGACTCGTCGTCACGCGCCGGTCGGGGCGGGAGAAGCTGCACTTCCTCAACGCGATCCCGATCCGGCAGATCCACGACCGGTGGATCGACAAGTACACCGAGCACCAGATCACCACCCTCATCGATCTCAAGCGCACGCTGGAGGAAGAGTCATGAGCGAGACCAAGGTGTTCCGCATCTGGATCAGGTCGACCCCGGAGAAGATCTGGCAGGCGATCACGGATCCGGAGTGGAACGCGAAGTATGGCTACGCGTGCCCGCAGTTCTACGAGCTGGCCAAGGGCGGCAAGTTCTACTCCAACGCCAACCAGGGCATGAAGGACTACGCGAAGGCGAACGGCTTCGACATGCCCGACCCGATCCTCGACGGTGAGGTGCTGGAGGCGGAGGCGCCGCGCCGGCTCGTGCAGTCCTGGCGGATGCTGATGGACCCGGGCACCGCGGCCGAGGGCTTCACCACGCTGACCTACGAGATCGACGACTCGTCGCCCGGCGTCTGCCGGCTCACCATCACGCACGACGTGACCGGCGCGCCGGCGGTCAGCACCATGATCTCCGGCAACCCGGACGCGACGGCCGAGGGCGGCGGCGGCTGGGCCTGGGTCCTCAGCGACCTCAAGTCGCTGCTGGAGACGGGCAAGGTGCTCGCCGACGCCTGAGCGCGGCGGCTCGTGGGCGGGGGGTGGCTATCCTCCGCCCATGGCCGTGTTCTGGTACGTCCTTCTCGGACTGGGCATCGTGATGAGCTGCGCGGCGATCGGGCTGTCCGCCCGGGACCGCCGCCGCGGGCCGGACGGCTCCTGACAGACTGGCACTGTGACTGACGGCGGGGCACCACGACTGACGGCTGGGCACCGTGACTGACGGCTGGGCACCGTGACTGACGGGGAGTTGGCCGCGTACAGCCTCGTCGAGCTCGCCGTCGACCGGCTGCGGCGCGACATTCTGAGCGGGCGCACCGATCCGGGTGAGCGACTGGTCGAGGAGCAACTGACCAAGCGGCTCGGGATCAGCCGTGCCCCGCTGCGCGAGGCCATGCGCCTGCTGGCCGAGCAGGGCCTGGTCGAGCACATCCCCCGGCGCGGCGCGCGGGTGGCGACGCTCTCCGACGACGACGTCCGCGAGCTGTACGAGGTCCGCGACGTCCTGGAACGGCACGCGGTCGCGTCGGCTCCGGAGCGGCTCGACCTGACCCGGTTGGCTGAGGCACTGGACACGATCCGCGGGGCCACCGGCACCGGGGACCGGCTGGAGCTGGCGAACGCGCACCGCCGCTTCCACGTGGAGGTGGTCGCGCTGAGCGGCAACCGGCAGCTCACCGCCCTCTACGAGACGATCCTGGTGAAGATCCAGCTGTACATGGCGGTGAACATGCGCCGCGAGGCCGAGACGGCGGACGCGGCCGACGGGGTGCACCGGCACGAGCGCCTGTTCGAGGCGGTGCGGCGTGGTGACGCGCGGGAGATCCTGTCCGTCCTGAGCGAGCACGGGGCCCGCGCCTACCTCGCCTGAAGATCACGCTGGGACATCGCGCCGTTACCGGAGGCGGATCACCCGGAAACACAACTGTCGACAATCGACGATATGCCGACGATCGGAAGTGTCCACGCCGACCCCTATCCCTGGCCCTACGACGGCACGGTGCCGGTCAGCCGCACCGCGCTGATCTGCATCGACTGGCAGACCGACTTCTGCGGCCCCGGCGGTTACGTCGACGCCATGGGCTACGACCTCACCCTGACCCGGGCCGGCCTGCCGGCCACCGCCAAACTCCTCCAGCACGTCCGCGACCTGGGGATGCTGGTGATCCACACCCGCGAAGGGCACGCCCCGGATCTCTCCGACCTGCCCGCCAACAAGCGGTGGCGCTCGGCGCGGATCGGCGCCGAGATCGGCGGGCCCGGCCCGTGCGGCCGGATCCTGATCAAGGGCGAGCCGGGCTGGGAGATCGTGCCCGAGGTGGCCCCGGAGCCCGGCGAGGTGATCATCGACAAGCCCGGCAAGGGCGCCTTCTACGCCACCGGCCTGGACCTCGTGCTGCGGACGCACGGCATCACCCATCTGATCCTGACCGGCATCACCACCGACGTCTGCGTGCACACGACGATGCGGGAGGCCAACGACCGCGGCTACGAGTGCCTGATCCTCAGCGACTGCACCGGGGCGACCGATCCGGGGAACCACGCCGCGGCGCTGCACATGGTGACCATGCAGGGCGGCGTCTTCGGGTGCGTGGCCACCTCGGACGACGTGATCGCCGCGACGGAGGCCTGAGCCGTGCCGACCGTCGCCGCCGATCCCGGCCCGTTCACCTTCGACCCGGCCACCACCGCGCTGCTGGTCATCGACATGCAGCGGGACTTCCTGCTACCCGGCGGCTTCGGCGAGAGTCTGGGCAACGACGTCGGCCTGCTGCGGCGGACGATCGAGCCCCTGGCCGCGCTCCTGACGGCCTGGCGCGCGGCCGGCCTCACGGTGATCCACACCCGGGAGGGCCATCTGCCCGATCTGTCCGACTGCCCACCGGCGAAGTTGCGGCGCGGCCCGATGATCGGCCAGGCGGGCAGATTCGGAAGAATTCTGATCCGCGGCGAGTACGGCCACGACATCGTCGACGAGCTGGCACCCGTCGCCGGCGAGGCGGTCGTCGACAAGCCCGGCAAGGGCGCCTTCCACGGGACGGATCTGCAGGCGCTCCTGGGTGGAGCCGACCGGCTGATCGTCACCGGGGTCACGACCGAGGTCTGCGTGCACACCACCGTCCGCGAAGCCAACGACCGCGGCTACGAGTGCCTCGTGCTCAGCGACTGCGTCGGCTCCTACTTCCCCGAGTTCCAGCGCGTCGGCCTCCAGATGATCGCCGCTCAGGGCGGCATCTTCGGCTGGGTCGCCGAGTCCCCCGCCCTGATCAAGGAGATCGCCCGATGAAACTCGCCTACTGGGTCCGCGGCGACACCAACGCCTTCTTCGGCTTCGGCGTCAACGTTCTGGTCAACGTCCTCACCCTCACCGGTCTGTGCGTCGGCGTGATCAAGATGCCGGCGTCCGACGTGTTCGGCGTGATCCTGCCCGCGCTGGGCATCGCGCTCGTCGCCGGCAACATCTACTACACCTACCTGGCGCGCAGGCTCGCGGCGCGGGAGAACCGCACGGATGTCACGGCGCTGCCGTACGGCCCGAGCGTCCCGCACATGTTCATCGTCATCTTCGTGATCATGCTGCCGATCTATCTCGCCACGAAGGACCCGGTGAAGGCGTGGACGGCCGGCATCGCCTGGGCGTTCATCATCGGCGTGATCGTGCTGATCGGGGCCTTCGTCGGCCCGTACATCCGCAAGTACGCCCCGCGGGCCGCGTTGCTCGGCACCCTGGCCGGCATCTCCATCACGTTCATCTCGATGAACCCGGCCGGCAACATGTGGCGGGCCGCCTGGATCGCCCTGCCGGTCTTCGGTCTGCTGCTGATCGGGCTGCTCACCGACGTCAAGCTGCCCGGCAACCTGCCGATCGGCCTGGTCGCGCTGCTGACCGGCACCGCGATCGGCTGGCTCGGCGGGGCGATGTCGGTGCCGGACGTGACCAGCGCCGCCAAGGACATCGCGTTCGCCTTCCCGCATCTGAAGTTCGACCTGCTGGTCGACGGGCTGAGGGACCTGGCCCCGCTGCTGGCGACCGCGATCCCGCTGGGCGTCTACAACTTCACCGAGGCGATGACCAACGTGGAGAGCGCGGCCACCGCCGGCGACCGGTACAACCTGCGCAGCGTGCTGCTGGCCGACGGCGCCGGCGCGGTGATCGGGTCGTGCCTGGGCTCGCCGTTCCCGCCCGCGGTCTACGTCGGGCACCCCGGGTGGAAGGCGGCCGGTGGCCGCACCGGTTACTCCATGGCGACCGGCGTGATGGTCGCGCTGCTCTGCTTCTTCGGCCTGTTCGGCCTGCTCGGGGCGATCTTCCCGACCGCGGCGATCGTGCCGATCCTGCTCTACATCGGCCTGCTGATCGGCGCGCAGGCGTTCCAGGCGACGCCCCGGGCGCACGCCGCCGCGGTGGTCGCCGCGCTGATCCCGAACATCGCGAGCTGGGCCACCGGGCAGATGGACAACGCGCTCGCCGCGGCCGGCACCAGCGCGGCCCAGGTCGGCACGGACGCGCTGGCCGGGGCCGGGGTGGTCTACGACGGGCTGAAGACCCTCGGCGAGGGGGCGATCCTGGCCGGCCTGGTGCTCGGCGCGATCGTGGCGTTCATCATCGACAAACGCTTCTGGCACGCGGCGGTCTTCGCCGGATCGGGGGCGGTGCTGACCTTCGTCGGCCTGATCCACGCGGAGAAGGTCCAGTGGAACGCGAACGGGCAGGTCACGCTCGGCTATCTCTTCCTGACGGCGATCCTCGTGCTGTTCGCGCTGACGAAGCCGGCGCCCCGGGTTCCCGAGCCCGGCGAGGAGACCGCCGACACCCCGGACCGGGTGCCGGTGGCGGCGGCCTGATGACGGAACAGGACCTGCCCGACGTGGTCGCCGAGGTCAGGGCGGCCTTCGAGGCCTACGAACGGGCGCTCGCCGCCAACGACGTCGCGGCGATGCTGGCCTTCTTCGCCGGCCGGGCGGTGCGCTTCGGCATCGCCGACCGGCAGAGCGGCCTCGAGGAACAGAGGCGGTGGCGGCTCGCTCAGGACCCGCTGCCGCCGGGCCGCTTCCTCTTCGAGACCCACATCCATACGTACGGCCTGAGCACCGCCGTCGTCACGACCCTCTTCGGATATCCGGGCTCGGACGTGCCCGGTCGTCAGACGCAGGCGTGGGCCCGGCTGCCCGAAGGTTGGCGGATCATCACGGCGCACGTCTCCGAGCCACGTCAGCCCACGTAACGGCGTGCCGTCGAGCGCCGCTGCGTCTCGTCCAGAACGCACAGCCGCGCCTCCACCGGCAGTGGCCGCGGCCTGCGGTTGGCCAGCAACCAGCCCAGGCCGCGGGCCGCGTCGAGGGCGGCGAGCAGCGAGGTGCGATCACGGGGCACGGTCCGGGCGAGGAACACCGTCCGGCGTACGGCCGGGCCCACCGGCCGGCGCAGCCAGGTGAACCAGAGCGTGTTGCGCAGGCCGACCCGCCGGCGGTGGGTGGCGTCCCGCAGCTTCGACGCCCGGTGGTGCACGGTCAGGTCCTCGAGATAGCACAGCTCCCAGCCGCTACTGATCAGATCGGTGGCGAGCAGCTCCTCCTCGCCGCCCAGCCAGAGCCGGTCGTGGAAGCCGCCCGCCTGCTCGAACGCGTCCCGCCGGACCACCGACGCGCCGGCCAGGAAACTGCCGAGCGCGGGGCCGGGCAGCCAGTCGGGGCCGGGCACCGGCGAATCGCGCAACTCGCTGACGATCGGGTCCTCGGCGCCGGACGGCTCGACCACGATCCGCGCGTTGAGCAGGGCGACCCGGGGATGGGCGTCGAGAACGTCGGCGGCCCGGGACAGCGAGCCGGGCGACCACCACGTGTCGTCGTCACAGAAGGCGACGTAGGGGGTGCGCAGCCGCCGTACGCCCAGATTCCGGCCGACCGCGCCCAGGTTGCGCCCCGCGGCAACGACGTCGACCTCGGGGAACCTGTCCCGGATCGCCCCGGCCGTCCCGTCCGTGGACCCGTTGTCGACCACCACCACCCGCGGTCTCTCCGGCAGCGCGACGAGCCGCCCGACGCAGGCCAGTGCCTCCTCGCGCCGCTGCCACGTGATGACCACAACCCCGACCCGCGAATCTCCCACGAGCGCGCGGGTTACCCCCAGCAGAAAGGATCAACCGCGCCAAGAACGCATTTCGCCCACTCGTTCGGCTGGTTCTCCCGGCGGTTCTTCGTGCCTCGTGGCCACCGGGAGCACCAGCTGAAAGCGGTGAGCGCGCCGCGGACTCCGGCGGGCGCACGCGCACCCGGCGATGCCACCGACCGCGGCGAGCAGGCGGGACTCAGGCGCCGAACAGGTCCTTGGTCCAGTTGAACGCGTCCATCACCCAGCCGGTCTGGCGCAGGAACGTGAAGCCGACACCGATCAGGTAGAGCCCGGCGACCATGTGCGCGCCGCGCGCGGTGTTGCGCGGCCGGTTCAGGTAACGCTCCAGGACCAGGCGGCCGACGAGCCGGGCGAGCGCGAAGACACCCACGCCGACCAGCAGCGTGATCACGAACACCACCACCGGGGTGCCCAGGTCGCCACCCGCGGAGAGCGCCCAGATGCCCCAGCAGACGAATGCGAACAGGACGGCCGCGGTGCTCCACTCGCCGCCACGGCGCAGCCGGTGCAGGTGCCAGCTGACGCTGTGCTGCTCGCGGGGCACGGAGGCGCCCGGCCAGCCGGTGCCGGTCGGCTCGTGCACGGCGGTCTGATCGCGCCGCTCGGCGCGCGGGGTGACCGAGGCGCGCCCCTGGCTGAACGGCGACTGCGGCGCCGGGGAGACCGGCTGGTGCGGTCGCGTGGGCTCACCGTCCTGCGCAACGGCCGGCGCTGTCACCGTCGGCGGCTCGGCCCACGGATCCTGCGGCGGCATGTCGAGCGTCCGCTCCGACCACTGCGGTTGCTCCGGCATGATCCCCCTCTTTCCAACAGCCGGCCGGATGGCCGTCCTGTTCCGAGAGTAACGAGCCCGCAAATCGGTGGCCCGCACCCACGCGACTCCGTTACACAAGCTGCATGGACGACGGCATACGGCTCCGGCCCGGCACGCAAGAGGATTTCCCGGCCATCTGCGACCTTCTCGGTGTGGTCTTCCACGAGGAGCTCACGGGTGAGGCGAAGGCCGCCGAGCACGACGTGTTCGAGCCCGGGCGCGCCCTGATCGCCGACGACGCGGGCCAGGTGGCCGGGCAGGCGGCGGCCTACAGCCGGGAGCTGACCGTGCCCGGCGCGGTGCTGCCGGCCGCACACATCTCGCTGGTCGGGGTCCGCCCCACCCATCGGCGCCGAGGTCTGCTGACCGCTCTGATGCGCCGTCAGCTGCAGGACATCGCGGCGGCCGGCCGGGAACCGCTGGCGGTGCTCTGGGCCAGCGAGACCGCGATCTACCCCCGATTCGGGTACGGAGCGGCCGCGTCCCGCCTGCGCTTCTCGATCATGAATCGTGAGGTCCGCCTGACCGCCCCGCCGCCCGAGCCGGCCGGCCGCCTGCGGATGGACGAGCCGGCCGCGCTGCTCTCCGAGATCAGCAAGGTGTACGACCAGGTGCGGACCGGCAGGGTCGGCTGGTCGGACCGGGACGACCGCTGGTGGCGGTTCGTCCTCACCGACCCCAAGGACGGCCGGGGCGGCGCCACGCGACGGTACGCGGCGGTGCACGACGGGCCCGGCGGCCCGACCGGCTACGCGCTCTGGCGGGTCAAGGACGGATGGTCGTCGCACGGGCCGGACGCCGTGGTGGAGGTCACCGAGGTGGTCGCCGCCGACCCGGAGACGTATCAGGCGCTCTGGCGGCTCCTGCTCGGCATCGACCTGACCCGCACGGTGAAGTTCAGCTTCGGCGCGGTCGACGAGCCGTTGCTGTACCTGGTGGACGAGCCACGCCGGCTGGGCGCCACGCTCGGCGACGCGCTCTGGGTCCGTCTCGTGGACGTCCCGGCCGCGCTGGCCGGCCGCCGCTACCGGGCGCCGGTGGACGTGGTGCTCGAGGTGGAGGATCCGATCCTGCCGGCGAACACCGGGCGGTGGCGGCTCACCGGCGGGCCGGACGGCGCCGCCTGCGTCCGGACCGGTGACCCGGCCGATCTGACGGCGACCGTGACCGATCTCGGCGCGGCCTACCTCGGCGGGACCTCGCTGACAGCGCTCGCGGGGGCCGGTCGGGTGCGGTTGCTGACCGGGAACGATCCGAGCCTGGCATTCGGGTGGCACCGGGCGCCCAGCGCGATCGAGGTCTTCTAGGTTCCACGGCGGGCGGCGTTCCACGACGGGCGGCGTTCTGCGACGGGCGGCGTTCTGCGACGGGCGGTGGGGAACCGGATCGGGGTAACGTCGGGCCATGGCTGAGCCCGAGCGTCGCCGCCGCCGTGTGCGCCTTTCCTCCGAGGCGAGCGCCGCGCCGGAGGAGCCCGTGATCCCGGTGCCTGCGCCTCCCGCCACGCCGCCGGTTCCCAGCGCTCCGATTCCTGGCCCACCGGTTCCTGCCGCTCCGGCGCCTACCGCTCCGGTTCCTGCCGCTCCGGTTCCCGCCGCGCCGCCGGTTCCTGCCCCGCCGGTGGCGTCCACGGCACCGCCCGTGCCGGCGGTGCCCACCGCGCCGCCGGTGCCCGGGCCCGCGCCCAAGTCGTTCGCCCGGCCGGCGAAGCGGCCCGCTCCCACCGCCGGCGGCAACACCGAGGACCGGGAGGCCGAGCGCGGCCTGCGCGGTCTGGTCGGGTCGGGGTCGTCGCAGGTCAGTGTGGGCGCCGCACTGCGCGCGCGGGACGCGTGCCGGCCCAGCGAGGCCGATCTGGCGGCCGCCGAGCGCGATCTGGTGATCGTACGGCGGAATTGGTTGCCCCGGGAGGATCTGCCGCGGCGCTGATTACCATGTGGATGACCATCCGACCGCTCCTGGAAACGGTTGCCATCACATGCAGTGGAAGAACCGCCCCAACGGCCTGACCTGGTCAGGTGTCATCAAGAACGAGGAAGCCAAGCGGGAGGGGGCGGCGCGGCTGGCCGCCGAGCTGCAGGACGGGCAGACGGTCGGCATCGGCTCGGGCTCGACGAGCTTCCTGACCCTGCAGGCCCTCGCGTCCCGCGCGGAGAGGGAGGGGCTCTCCTTCACCGCGATCCCGACGTCGATCGAGGTGGCGAACGCGTGTGCCGCGCTGGGCCTGCGCACCGCGACGCTCAACGAGGTCCGGCCGGACTGGTGCTTCGACGGCGCCGACGAGGTGGACGCGAAGAAGCGGCTGATCAAGGGCCGGGGCGGCGCGCTCTACCAGGAGAAGCTGATGATGGCCGCGGCGCCGAAGGCGTTCATCGTGGTCGACCGGTCCAAGATCGTGGACCGGCTGGGGCAGAACTTCGCGGCCCCGGTGGAGATCGACCCGGCCGCGCTCAGCCTGATCTTCGAGAAGCTCGAGGGCTTCCCCGGGCTGGAGGACGTCGTGCTGCGCCCGGCCGGCGGCAAGGACGGCCCGGTCATCACCGAGCGCGGCAACCTGACCCTGGACCTGACGTTCAGCGAGATCACCGACGACGCCCACACCCGCCTGAAGCAGATGTCGGGCGTCGTCGAGACGGGCCTCTTCTTCGGGTACGACTTCGAGCTGATCCTGGCCGGATAGAACCGGTCAGAACGTGAGCGCGGCGCGCAGGGCGGCGGCGACCTGGTCGGCGGCCGCCCGCGCCGCGTCGATCGTGGAGATCTTGCGGGCGAAACCGTGGTTCACGCCCATGTAGCGGGTGTGCACGACCGGCACCCCGGCACTGACCAGCGCATCCGCGTAATCGGCGCCCTCGTCGCGCAGCGCGTCGTACTCCGCCGTGATGATCAGCGTGGAGGGCATGCCGGACAGGTCGGCGACGGCGAGCGGCGCCACGTCCGGGGTGAGCCGCCGCATCGGGTCCGGGACGAACGTCTCCCAGGCCAGTTTCATCGAGGCGCGGTCCAGCCCGTACTCCCCCACCTCGTCGTACGACTCGGCGGAGGTGAGCGGGTCGATCGCCGGGTAGATCAGCGCCTGGAAGTCCAGCGGGGTGGCGGCGTCCCGCTGCCGGCGCGCGGTGACCGTGGCGAGCTGGCCGCCCGCGCTGTCCCCGCCGATCGCCAGCCGGGACGGGTCGACGCCCAGCTCGGCCCCGTTCTTACGGACGTGGTCGAGCACGACCGCGACGTCGTCGAGCGCGGCCGGGTGCACATGCTCCGGGGCGAGCCGGTAACCCACCGACAGCACCGCCAGGCCGGACCGGTCGGCGACCCGGCGGCAGAACCGGTCCACGGTCTCGATGCTGCCGTAGCACCAGCCGCCGCCGTGCAGGTAGACGAAGACCGGCGCGCCGAACCGGGTGGCGTAGAGCCGGCACGGCACCCCGTCGGCGTCCAGGTCGGCGACGACCGGCAGCGGCAGGGCCGGCCCGGTCTCCGCCTCGACGGCCTCCTCCATCGCCGCACGGGCGAACTGCAGCCGCTCGTAGGGCCCGGCCGCCAGCACGTCGGCGGTGGGGCGGCGGCGATGGGCCGCCGCCGCCGTCACCTGCGGGTGCAGCATCAGCCGAGCTGGGCGAGGACGAGGCCGCCCCGCGCCTTGGGCGTGAACCAGGTGCTCTTGCGCGGCAGCTTCAGCCGGGCCAGGTTGACCGCGACGAAGTCCTCCACGGTCACCGGGGCGATCAGGACGGCCAGCTCGGCGCGACCGGCGTCGACCTCGCCACGCAGCCACTCGACCGGGTAGTCACCACCGATGTAGGAGATCCGCTTGTCACCCGGGTCCAGCCCGAGCACGTCGCGCAGCAGGACCCGCTCGACGAGGGCGTGATCCAGGTTCTCCACCGCGCTGCCGGCCGGGTCGGACGGGAGGGCCACCGTGTAGGACCGGCCCCCGGCGTACATCTCGATCGTCGCTTTGCCGGGAAGCCCGGCGGCCCGCGACAGCTCGGTGACCGTCGCACCGGCCGCGCGCAGGCGCTCGATCAGCTCGGCCGGCGTCGCCGGGAGCTCGCTGATCAGGCGATTGTAGGGCTGGATGGCGACCGACGCGGGGGTGGTGATCACCGCGAGGAAGCGCGGCAGGCCACCGGTCTGCGCGGCCAGGCTGCGGTGGTTGCCGTCGGCGACGACCAGCTCGCCGCCGCCGGCCAGCGCGGTGAGCCTGTCCTGCAGCTCGCCGGCGCCGATCGTCCAGATGGCGTGGACCCGGCCGGTCTGGTCGGTGTCGGTGGCCTCCGGCTCGCCCGCGGCGTCGCAGGCGCCGGCGAGGGCCGCGTGCAGCTCCTCCCCCTTGCCGGTCTGCAACAGCAGCACCGGGGAGAGCAGGGTCTGCAGCGACTCGGCGAGTGCGACCCGCTCGCGCACCTTGGCGATGAAGACGTCCTCGTTGCGGATGACCAGGCCCGGCTCGTCGGCGCTGGTGGAGATCTGGCCGGTGTCGACCATGCTCCACAGGCCGTAGGCGGGGGCCTCGTCCTTCGCGGTGATCCGGTAGAGCACCACGACGTGCTCAGCCTGCCGGTAGTGGCCCTCGGACTTGTCGCGCTCCAGCCGGACGACGGCGTCCGGGAGAGACTCTGCGAAGGTCCGGCCGAGGGACTCGGGCGCGAGATGCGGCATTTCCACGGCCAACGAGCTGTGCGGGTTGGCAGCGATGATGTCGGTGATTTCGGCGTCGTCGGCGAACTCGTCGTAGTTCTGGGCTCCGGTACCGCCAGTGGTGATCCAGGCCCGGCTGATCGGGTGCACGACCGTCATGGCAGGGAATTTACCCGGCGGGCCGCCGGTGCCTGCCCACCGGCATGTTCCCGCGTGACCGGCTCAACTGCGCACGTCGATGCGCGTTCACCGGGCGTTGCGCTGGCCGGGCCGTCACGACGATCGGCGGGGCGACGAGTCCCGCCAGCTCAGGGGACAAATCAGCCCATACTTCGCGTTGGACGCCGATGGTCATCCCGGCGGCGTCGCTGGATGAGGTGTACATCACTCCATCCAACGACGCCGCGGACGGTCAGGTGGCGATTCAGTCGAAAATCGGACCGATGTCGCGGCTGCGCTTCAGCTCGTAGAAGCCGGGAGTTCCGGCGACCAGGACGACGCCGTCCCACAACTTGCCGGCGGCCTCACCCTTCGGCGCCGGCGTGACCACCGGGCCGAAGAACGCGACGGTGGAACCTGCCTCCGGGCCCGGGGCGTGGATCACCGGGGTGCCCACGTCCGTGCCGACCGGCTTCATGCCGGCGTCGTGGCTGGCCCGCAGGGCCTCGTCGCGCTCGTCGGTGAGCGCGGCGGCGGCCAGCTCCGGGTCGAGGCCGACCTCGGTCAGGGCCTCCCGGAACAGCTTCTCGTCCAACTCGTACTTCTGCAGGTGGATCCGGGTGCCGAGAGCGGTGTAGAGATCGCGCAGGATCTCCGGCCCCGCTGCCTCGGCGGCGGCGATGCAGACCCGGACCGGGCCCCAGCCGCGGGTCATCAGCTCCTGGTACTGCTCGGGCAGGTCCCGGCCCTCGTTCAGGACGGACAGGCTCATCACGTTGAAACGGACGTCGAGGGGGCGCACCTTCTCCACCTCGAGCAACCAGCGTGAGGTCATCCAGGCCCACGGGCAGATCGGGTCGAACCACATGTCGACGGTGGCGCGTTCAGTCATGGATCGATCCTGCCACCGCATTGGGGGCGGACGGCGCATAGGCTGCGAGGAAAAGCAGTCAGCTCGAAGGAGAGTGCACGTGGCCGGTGTTCACAACCTGACCCAGGTCGAGGCTGCGGAGCGGAGTCGATTGCTCGAGGTGACCGGGTACGACATCGCCCTCGATCTGACCGACGGAAACGGCAATCCCGGGTCCGAGACCTTCCGCTCCACCACCACCGTTTCGTTCGATTGCACCGAGCCCGGTGCGGAGACGTTCATCGAGGCCGCGGCGGTCAGGCTGACCAGCGCCACGCTGAACGGGCGGCCGCTCGACCTGAGCACCTGGTCGGCGGAGAAGGGCCTGCCCCTGCCCGGCCTGGCGGAGAAGAACGTCCTGGTCGTCGAGGGCTACTTCGCCTACTCGGCGAGCGGGCAGGGCCTGCAGCGCAGCGTCGACCCGGTCGACTCCGAGATCTACCTCTACAGCCAGTTCGAGACCGCGGACGCCCAGCGCGTCTACGCGGCGTTCGACCAGCCCGACCTGAAGAGCGCCTTCACCTGGCACGCGACCGCGCCGGACCACTGGAAGGTGGTCTCGAACATGCCGGTCGCCTCCGAGGAGCCGGCCGGGACTGGCGCGCGGACGGTCCACTTCACCACCTCGCCCCGGATGAGCACCTACATCACGGCGATCTGCGCGGGGCCGTACCACGAGGTCCGCGACTCGCACGACGGCATCGAGCTGGGCGTGTTCTGCCGCGCCTCGATGGCCCGCTACCTGGACGCCGACGACCTGTTCCTGATCACCAAGCAGGGCTTCGACTTCTTCCACGAGCAGTTCGGCGTGCGGTACCCGCTGCCGAAGTACGACCAGCTCTGGGTGCCGGACTTCAACGCCGGCGCGATGGAGAACTTCGGCTGCGTCACGCACGCCGAGGCGCACTACATCTTCCGGTCGCAGGTCACCGACTACGAGTACGAGCAGCGGGCCAACACGATCCTGCACGAGCTCGCCCACATGTGGTTCGGCGACCTGGTCACCATGCGCTGGTGGAACGACCTGTGGCTGAACGAGTCGTTCGCCGAGTGGGCCAGCCACTGGTGCAACACGCACGCCACCCGGTTCACCGACGCCTGGTCGACGTTCCTGTCGATCCGCAAGTCCTGGGGCTACCGGCAGGACCAGCTCTCCTCCACGCACCCGGTCTACTGCGAGATGCCGGACCTGGAGGCGGTCGAGGTCAACTTCGACGGCATCACGTACGCCAAGGGCGCCAGCGTCATCAAGCAGCTCGTCGCGTACGTCGGGCTGGACCCGTTCGTCACCGGCCTGCGCGCCTACTTCACCAAGCACGCGTGGGGCAACGCCACCTTCGACGACCTGCTCACCGAGCTGGAGACGGCGTCCGGCCGCGAGCTGCGCAAGTTCGCCGCGCAGTGGCTGGAGACCGCGCAGGTCAACACGCTGCGCCCGGTCGTCGAGCTGGACGACCAGGAGCGGTACACCAGCGTGACGGTGCTGCAGGAGGCGCCGGCCGACTACCCGACGCTGCGTACCCACCGGATCGGGATCGGCCTCTACGACCTTCAGGGCGACCAGCTCGTACGGCGTGAGCGCCTCGAGGTGGACGTCGCGGGCGAGCGCACCGAGATCACGGCGCTGGCCGGGGTCAAGGCGCCGGACGTGCTGCTGCTCAACGACGACGACCTGACGTACGCGAAACTGCGTCTCGACGAGCGCTCGCTGGGCGTGCTGGTCAACCACATCGCCGGGTTCGACTCGGC
Organism: Actinoplanes cyaneus; assembly: GCF_016862095.1. Lineage (GTDB taxonomy): Bacteria > Actinomycetota > Actinomycetes > Mycobacteriales > Micromonosporaceae > Actinoplanes > Actinoplanes cyaneus. The sequence goes on along the minus strand of NZ_BOMH01000017.1, from coordinate 232,310 downwards.
GCTGCCGCGGGCGCTGTGCTGGGCCGCCGCGTGGGACATGCTGCGCGACGCCGAGCTGGCCGCGCGCGACTACGTCCAGCTGGTCGTCTCCGGCCTGCCGGCCGAGAGCGACATCAACCTGACCACCGCCACGCTGCGGCAGGCGGCCAGCGCGCTGGTCAGCTTCGCCGACCCGGCGTGGGCGCCGGAGGGCTGGGCGATGCTGGCGAAGCTGGCGCAGACCCAGCTCGCCGCGGCCGAGCCGGGCAGCGGATGGCAGCTCACCTGGGCGCGCGCCTACATCACCGCGGCGCGTACGCCGGAGCAGGCCGCGGTGCTGAGCGGCTGGCTCGGCGGCGGGGACAAGCCAGAGGGCCTGGTCGTCGACACCGAGCTGCGCTGGTCGCTGCTGCAGGCGCTCGCCGCGATCGGGGTGGCGCCCGAGTCCGAGATCGACGACGAGCTGGCCGCGGACAAGACCGCCAGCGGCGAGCGGGAGGCCGCGATCGCCCGCGCGCTGCTGCCGACCCCTGAGAACAAGGCCCGCGTGTGGGCCGAGCTGACCGGGCCGCAGACCCCGCCGAACTGGCTGAACCGGTCGCTGCTGCAGGGCTTCCAGAGCACCCGCCAGGTGGAGCTCACCGCGCCGTACGCGGAGAAGTTCTTCGCCGTGGTCGGTGAGGTCTGGGCCCGGTCGGACAGCGAGCCGGCGCAGGAGTTCGCGACCCTGGCCTACCCGACGTTCCAGATCAGCGAGGAGACGGTCGCCCTGACCGACGCCTGGCTGGCCCAGGACGGGCACCCGGCGTCGCTGCGGCGGCTGGTCGCCGAGGGCCGGGACGGGATCCTGCGGGCGCTCAAGGCCCGGGCCAAGGACAGCGCATCGTCCTGACCGGATGAAAGGCACGCCGACGGCCCCGTCCAGTTCGCTGGATGGGGCCGTTTTTCCTGCGTATGCAAGTTGCATCGACGCTCGGTGGGTAGGCTGACAACCCGGCTGAGGAGGTGCCCGTGACGATGCTGAGCCAGGGTCCACCGGTGCGGTGGAGCGCTCCGGACGGCCACTGGACCGAGCCCGACCTTCACCTTTTCCCGCAGGACGGGCACCGTTACGAGATCGTCGACGGCGGCCTGCACGTCACCCCGCCGGCCACGCCGGCACACGACGCCACGGTCGACGAGGTGGTGGTCGCGCTGCGGTCGGCGGCGCCGCCGGGCTGGTGGGTGTGCGCCCGGCTCGGCGTGGCGATCGGCACGAGCAACCTGGTCCCCGACGTGACGGTGCTGCGGCCGCGCTCCGCCGGGGGCATCTGGGCCGACCCGGCCGACGTGGCAGTGGTCGTCGAGGTGGAGTCACCCGAGACCGAGCGTTACGACCGGCTGCTCAAGCCGGCGGTCTACGCGTCGGCGGGCATCGCGGCCTACTGGCGGGTGGAGCCGGGCGTGGCGCTGGTCGTCCACGCGCTGGACGGCACGGCATACCGCCAGGTCCAGCGGATCGAGGGCGCCGAGGTGAAGCTCGACGCCCCGTACCCGATGAGGGTCGGTCCCTTTTAGGAACGGCCGGCGTGCGACGCCAGCTGGTCGAGGCCGATCATCAGGCCGCCGATCAGGTCGCCGCCGGAGAACGAGCCCGCCATGCCGAAAGCGGCCAGCTTCGCGTCCCGGTCGGTGATCCGCCTGCGGGCCTCGTCGCCCGTGACGATCTCCAGCCTGCGCTGGTTCGGCGAGACCGCGAGCAGCACCGCCTTCTGCGGGTTGACGATCTGCGCGTGCAGCTTCTCGGCCGACTCGCGGATCGGCTCCTCGAGCTCGCCGACGTAGATGCTGAAGGTCAGCCCGGTCGACTGGTCGGCGATCCGGAGCGCCTCGTCCAGGCGCAGCAGCTGACGGGTCGTGAAGGGACTTTCTTCCACGACCGGCTCACCACTTGTCACTTGCGCCTCCTGTCGGGCCGGGCCGGACGAGAGCGCCGGAACTGTCCTCGATGACGAGTCCGCGCTCGATCGCCGGAGTCGCGTGGCCGTGGTCCGTCGCCGCGACGCTCCTGGGCGCGGACAGGAACCACATCGGCGCGAACTCGTACGGCCGCCCCGGACGGTACCGACGGGACGACCTGGTCTTGTCGGAGCCGGCGAAGACAAGCGCCGCCACCGTGCCGATGACCGCGGCCGGGATGATCACATAGACCAGAACGGTTGTGATTACAGACAACTGAACGCCCCCAGGCGCCGGTGATCCTCTGTTGAGTCGAACATCAATCACGGTAGCGGAGCACGAGTCGTGCCGGACCGTCGGGTCTCGAACCCGGGTCTCACGCCGTCGGGATCTACGCGGAATGGGCATCCCGGTGCGAAAATCACCTTCACGCGCCGTCCGCGTGCTTTCCGCCCGCGAACGGCAGGAGGGGGGATTGAAGATGCTCCTGGCCGCAGTCCTGTTCCTACCGGCGCTCGCGCTGTCCGCGCAGGCGGCCCCGGCCGTGTTCGTCGAGGCCAACCCCAGCACGGTGCGCGCCGGGGACGAGTTCTCGCTGCGCGCCTCCTGCGACGACAACCTGAAGGCGGCCACCGTCACCGCCGACCCGATCGGCTCGGTGCCGGTCGAGCCGGAGTTCGGCTTCCTCACCGCGACCGTGAAGGTGCCCACCGGTCAGCGGGCCGGCGACTACCGGCTCACGCTGCGCTGCCCGGACGGGAAGACGGCGAGCACCACCCTCCATGTGCTGGCCAGGGTGGAGCCGAGCCGCGGGCCGGCCACCGGCGGCGGGGGGACGGCGCCCGACGGGACGGCTCGCCTGCTGATCGGGGGCGGGCTCACGGCTCTGACAGCGGCCGCCGCGCTCGCCGTGATGTCCGCCCGCCGACGGCAGGCCGGGCGGTGAGCAACGAGGCCGGGGTGCCCGAGGCTGTCCGCCGCAAACGCCCCGCCCAGGTCGGCGCCCCGCCGGAGGGCGTGGTGACCGGCCCGCTCCCGGCCCCGCGCCCGCAGGGTGGCCGCTCCCCCTTCCGGGTGCCGCGTCCCCGCCGGATGCCTACGCCCAAGCCCCTGCCGCCCCGCCGGCGCCGCCGGCGGCCGATCGGCTGGATCGCGCTGGTCCTGGCCTTCCTCGGGCTCTTCGCGGTCGGCATGGGCCTCGGCGTCTCCAGCGGCTTCGACCTGGACCTGTTCGGCGGGCCGGACGAGCCGCCGCCCCGCGCGTTCCCGGTGCTGGAGCCGAGCCGCCCGGAGCGGCTGACGATCCCGGACCTGAAGGTCGACGCGCCGGTCCTGGACGTGGGGCAGGCCGCCGACGGGACGATCGACGTGCCGCCGCTGAAGCGGCACGACGAGGTCGGCTGGTTCGACGGCGGCCCGGCACCCGGGCAGTTCGGCCCGGCGCTGTTCGTGGGGCACGCCGACACCAGGACCGGCCCGTCGGTCTTCCACGACCTGGGCCGGCTCAAGCCGGGACAGCGGGTCGAGGTGGACCGTGCCGACGGGACGGTCGCGGTCTTCGAAGTGAACGCGGTCGAGCGTTACGACAAGGACCGGCTGCCCGTGCACCGCGTCTACGGCGACTACAGCCGGCCCTCGTTGCGCCTGATGACGTGCGGTGGCAGGTGGCTCGGGGGCGACCAGGGTTACTCCGACAACGTCGTCGTCTACGCGTCCCTGGTCGGCTCCCGGCAGAGTTGACCCGAGAAACGATTACGCCGCCTCGGCTCCGAGAGCCGTGGCGGCGTGGTGGTCAGGAATGTCCAGCCAATCCCTCCAACGGGGATCGGGCGTGCGGTGCCCGAGCACCCGCCAGGCCACCCCCCGTGGCGCCTGCGGTATCGCGTGCAGCCGCCAGCCGAGCTCGGCCGGGGTCTTGTCGCCCTTGCTGTGATTGCACTTGGCGCAGGCGGCCACCACGTTCTCCCAGGCGTGCAGACCGCCCCGGGACCGCGGGAAGACGTGATCGATGGTCTCGGCGGAGCCGCGGCAGTAGGCGCAGCGGCCGCCGTCACGGGCGAAGATGGCCCGGCGGGAGAGGCCGACGTGCGTGCGGTAGGGCACCTTCACATACCGCGTGAGCCGGACCACAGAGGGGACGGGAAGCTCCTCGTGCGCGCTGTGCAGGACGCCGTCACCGTCGGACACGCACTCCGCCTTGGAGGTCAGGACGAGGATCGTCGCTCGACGCACCGATACGACGCACAGAGGCTCGTACGTAGCGTTCAGCACCAACGCGGAAGAGCCCACCATGGGTCGTATGTCAGGCATCGCGATCACCCTTCCGGTGTCAGTTGCTGTGTAGCGCTCCCGTAGCTCAGCCGTGTGTGATCTGGGCCTCGCCGAGGAAGCCTGTGCGCCAATAGTCCCTGATGGATGACGAAATGGCGAGCACAATCTGTGGCTGGACGGTAAACGTCTGACGTCACCTGCTCAGCCGGACCCGGTACCTTGACTCCCCGTGTTGCTCCTTGCCCCAGGCCCCACTCCGTCCCCCTCGGTGAACGTGTTCACGACTCCCGATGTGACCAAGTCGTGCAACAGCGACGCCTTCTGCTCGTGGCTCTATCAGCAGACCGAAAGCCGGTGGCTGGCCAACAGCGGCTACCTGATCATCGTGAAGCCGATCCGGATCCTCGCGATCATCCTGATCGCGCTGCTGATCCGCTGGGCGCTGCACCGGGCGATCAGCCGGCTCACCGCGAGCACCTCGCGGGCCGCCATGCCGGCGCTGCTCAAGCCGCTGCGCGAGAAGGTGACCGAGACCGCCGAGGAGGGGCAGTTCATCCCCGAGCGGCGGCGTCAGCGGGCCGAGGCGATCGGCTCGGTGCTGCGCAGCTTCGTCAGCGCGGTGGTCTTCACCATGGCGGCGCTGCTGGTGATGGGCGAGTTCGGCTTCAACCTGGGCCCGCTGCTGGCCAGCGCCGGCATCGTCGGCGTCGCGCTCGGCTTCGGCGCCCAGAGCCTGGTCAAGGACCTGATAGCGGGCCTGTTCATGCTCCTGGAGGACCAGTACGGCGTCGGCGACACCGTCGACCTCGGCGAGGCCACCGGCGTGGTGGAGAGCGTCGGCCTGCGGATCACCACGGTCCGCGACGGGCGCGGCGTGCTCTGGTACATCCGCAACGGCGAGATCGTCCGGGTCGGCAACAAGAGCCAGGGCTGGGCGATGGTGGTGGTCGACATCCCGATCGGCTTCGTCAACTCGGAGGAGGCGATCGCGGTGCTCAAACGGGCCGCCGACACGGTCGCCCAGCACCCGGAGCACCAGACCGAGTTCATCGAGGCGCCGGACGTGGTGGGCGTGGAGACGCTGACCGTGGACGGCGCGACGATCCGGACGATCGCCAAGACCACCGCCGACAGCCAGCTGACAGTGCAGCGGGAGCTGCGCCGGGCACTGGCCGAGTCGCTGGAGACCAGCGGGCTGTCCGAGCGGATCGCCGCCTCGCGCCTGGCGCCACGCTCGGCGGTGCCGCCGTCCTGGTACCCGGGCGCCGGTGGCACCCCGCCGGCCGACGATCCGCGCCCGGGCGGCTCGGCGGTCTGAGCCGCGGCTGGCAGGATGGACGGGTGAGTGCACCTGTACCGGAAGAGGCCAGCTTCTTCACCGCCGTCGGCGGCGAACCCACGTTCCGCCGCCTGGTCGCCAAGTTCTACGAGGGGGTGGCCGCGGATCCGCTGCTCCGGCCGATGTACCCGGAGGAGGATCTCGGCCCCGCCGAGGACCGGCTGACGCTCTTCCTGATGCAGTACTGGGGTGGCCCGAACACGTACTCGGCGAGCCGCGGCCACCCCCGGCTGCGGATGCGGCACGCGCCGTTCCGGGTCGGCCCGGCCGAGCGGGACGCCTGGCTGACCCACATGCGCGCGGCCGTCGACTCGCTCGGGCTTCCCGAGCCGCAGCACACGATGCTCTGGGACTATCTGGAGCGCGCGGCCTACTTCATGGTGAACACGATGGATCCCACGGAGCCGACGCGCTGATCGTGACGCCGCCGCCGGTGACTCGTTGATCGGTTTGTCCGTCACCGATCTCCGGAGCCGCCCCATGCGCCGTCGCCTACTGGCCGTCGCCACCGTTTTCCTCACCGGCCTGGTCGCCTTCCCGCCACCGGCGGCGGCCGACATCGCCCAGTCCGGGATCGTCTCGGCGAACCCGGTCGACTGGACCCCGCACGTGCTGGACGGCACGGTCTGGGCGCTGGCGGTCGTCGGCGACACGGTGATCGTCGGCGGCGCGTTCACGAAAGTCGCCGACAGCAGCCGGCACACCACCGTGGCCCGCAAGAACATCTTCGCGTTCGACCTGGACGACGGCTCGATCCGCTCGTTCGCGCCGGAGGTGGACGGCGCGATCTACTCGCTGGCGCCGGGCGCGGACGGCACCGTCTACGCCGGTGGCGCCTTCAAGACCGTGAACGGCGCCGGGCAACGCGGCATCACCCGCCTCTGGCTGGGCAGCGGCAACCGGGACACGTCGTTCCGCGCCAAGGTCAACTGGGGTGACGTGCGGGTGCTGGCCACCCGCGGCGACCGCCTCTACGCCGGTGGCACGTTCACGGCGATCAACGGCACGGACCGGGTCGCCCTGGCCCGTCTGGACGCCGAGACGGGCGCCGTCGACAAGGGCTTCGACGCACAGCTGAGCGGGCCGGGCCTGAGCCGTGTCCGGGTCGAGCACCTCGACGTCACCGCGGACGGGCGCAAGCTCGTCGCGGTCGGCGCGTTCCTCAAGGCCGACGGCTACACCCGGGTGCAGATCGCCCAGTTCGACGTCGGCGGCTCGTCCGCGGAGCTCAACCGGTGGTACACCCGGGCCTACGAGCCGCAGTGCATGAAGGGCTTCGACACCTATCTGCGCCAGGTGAAGTTCGCGCCCGACGGGTCGTACTTCGTGGTCGCCGCGACCGGCCGGGCCTCCTCCGCGCAGAAGCTCTGCGACTCCGCCGCGCGCTTCGAGGCGAACCGGATCGGCGAGCAGCGGCCCACCTGGGTGCAACGGACCGGCGGCGACTCGCTCTACGCCGTCGCGATCACCGGGCCGGCCGTCTACCTGGGCGGGCACCAGCGCTGGTTCGACAACCCCTACGGCACCGACGGCAACGGCCCGGGCCCCGGCGCGGTCTCCCGCCCGGGCATCGGCGCGGTCAGCCCGACGACCGGCCGGGCGCTCTCCTGGAACCCGACGCGGGCGCGCGGGGTCGGCGTGCGGGCGTTCCTGACCGTGCCGCGCGGTCTGCTGGTCGGCTCCGACACCGACGAGCTTGGCAAGGAGTACCACGGCCGCCTGGGCATGTTCCCGCTCAGCTGAGGCACACCACGCCGGGTCGAGACAGTAGGGCGGCGCGGGGTTTCCGGCTGGTTCTCATGGGCGTTATCCGGGCCGGATAACGCCCATGAGAACCAGCTGGAGCGCCGCGCCGCGCCGCTTTGCGGAACCGGACGGGGACGTCGCGTGGGTTCTTCTGACCGTGCCCACCCACGGACGCCGCCCTTGCGGGTTTCGCGTTCTGGGCCGCCTCGCGGCCCTGCGAAGCCCGGAAGGGTCCCCGCGGGAGCGACGATCCGGACCACAGCGGAGGCAGGCAATGAAGATCTTGAGGTTGATCTTGGAGAAGCGGGTCAGAGCAGAGCGCCCTCGTCGTGGAGCCAGTCGACGAACGACGTGGCGACCGCGGCGCCGCAGTCCAGCAGCTCGACCAGCAGCGGATCGTGGGCTCCGGCGGCCAGCGGCACCTGCAGCTCCGCGTAGATCGGCAGCTGCCCGCGCTCGGTCGGGTCCCCCACATACGCCTTGCAGAAGCGCCGCGTGTGGTTCCACTCGTTGACGATCCGGTAGGCCCGGTCGGCCCAGTCCGGCGGGACGGTCGCGTGCGGACGGGCCCGCATGACCAGGATCTCGTCCTCCGGACCCTCCAGGGTGAACAGCACCGCGTGCCGCTCCCACATCGCCAGCAGACTGCCGCCGCCGTCGGCCAGGAACCGGATGTCGAGCAGGTCGAGCGCCTTGCCGATGCGGGCCAGCGACACCTGCTCGACCTGGTCGCCGGACCCGGTGGACGGCAGTTCCGCCGGTGGGCTCGTGCGACCCGGCTCGCGCTGGGCCGGGACACTCACGCGGACGGTGCCCTGCACCGCCACCTCGCCACCGGTATCCGGCTCGTTATCCGCGGCCGTTCCCGGACGCCAAGACCACCACGGCATTGTGCGCACCTCGCTCCCCAACAGACCCGCTGCCGGACGTTGCAGTAGATCCGAGGGCCGACGGTACCCAACCGTTTCCTAAAGGTCATCCCCCCAACGGGAGGGCGGGACCGGAAGGCCGATACAGACTCATCCTTTCGGGTGACTCGCCATCGGCATAACGGTCAATTTGTGGGCGCTCTGTCGCCACGCGACTCCATATGGTGCTGAAATTCCCACCCAAGCGCTCGAGGTCCGCACGCGAGCCTCCACCGGGCCGGCCCCGCGCGGACCCAGAAAACCCATCCGGGCGACCGCCTGGACGAGTCTCTGGGAGACCTCGACCGGGTTGCCGTGCTCCGGAGTGACGACCAGCGCGACATGATCCAGAAGTGCGTCCCGGACCGCCCGCTGACCGACCGCGCGACCGTCGACACCGCCCGCGGTGATCTCCCGCAGGGTCCCGGCGGCCGCCGTGGCGAGCCGGGTCAGCTCCTCGCCGGAGACCGACTCGACGGCGGTGCTGGACGGCGGCGGCAGCGGCCAGCGCCACTGCGTGTCCCGCCGCTCCGGCAACTCCGTGCCGCCGGCGGCCAGCGCGGCGAGCAGGCCCGCGGCGGAGACGGTGGCGTCGCCCGGCCCCGGACCGGCCACCTCCCGGGTGACGAGCACGTCCCAGGGCAGATGTGCCCAGAGGGCGGTGCGGCCACCGGCCGACCGGAGCCGGACCGGTGCTCCCGGGTCCAGCCTGGTGAGGCGGGCCAGGAACGCGCCTGCGTCGGGAACCCCGAGCAGGCCGTGCCCACTCATGACCCGCCCCCGGCGTACGGCAGGAGGAACTCCTTCTCCTCCGGCGTCAGCCGGCGTGGATGCCCGGCGGCCAGGTTGTACGGCACGCAGACCGACTTGGCCCGGCTGGCGAGCACACCGTCGTCGAACAGCTCGTACGACACCGTGAACGCCGCCGCCCGCAGCTCGGAGATCCACATCTCGACGCGCACCGGGTCGCCGAAGTCCACCGGCTTCAGATAGTCGATCTCGTGGCGGGCGATCACGATGCCCTCCTCGAACGAGCCGAGGCCCCGTTCGCGCGCCCCGACGAAGAACATCGCCACGCGCGCCTCCTCGTACAACGTGAGAAAGCGCGCGTTGTTGACGTGCCCGTACGCGTCCATGTCGGACCAGCGCACGGGCACGTCATGGATGAAACGATCAGTCACGAGTCAGCTTGCGGTAGGTGACCCGGTGCGGACGGGCGGCGTCAGCGCCGAGACGCTCGATCTTGTTCTTCTCGTACGCCTCGAAGTTGCCCTCGAACCAGAACCACTTGTCCGGCTCCTCGTCGGTGCCCTCCCACGCGAGCATGTGGGTGGCCACGCGGTCGAGGAACATCCGGTCGTGGGAGATGACCACGGCGCAGCCGGGGAACTCCAGCAGCGCATTCTCCAGGCTGGACAGGGTCTCGACGTCCAGGTCGTTGGTCGGCTCGTCGAGCAGGATCACGTTGCCGCCGATCTTCAGCGTCATCGCCAGGTTGAGCCGGTTGCGCTCACCACCGGAGAGGACCTTGGTCGGCTTCTGCTGGTCCGGGCCCTTGAAGCCGAAGGCCGCCACGTACGCCCGGGACGGCATCTCGACCTTGCCGACCATCATGTGGTCGAGCCCGTCGGAGACGACCTCCCACAGCGTCTTGGACGGGTCGAGACCGGAACGGCTCTGGTCGACGTACGACAGCTTGACCGTCTCGCCGATCCGCACCGAGCCGGAGTCCGGCTGCTCCAGCCCGACGATGGTCTTGAACAGCGTGGTCTTGCCGACGCCGTTCGGGCCGATGATGCCGACGATGCCGTTACGCGGCAGCGAGAACGACAGGTTGTTGATCAGCGTCCGGCCCTCGAAGCCCTTGGTCAGGCCGTTGACCTCGATCACGGTGTTGCCCAGGCGCGGGCCCGGCGGGATCTGGATCTCCTCGAAGTCCAGCTTCCGGGTCTTCTCCGCCTCGGCAGCCATCTCCTCGTACCGGTCGAGACGGCTCTTGCTCTTGGTCTGGCGCGCCTTGGCGTTCGACCGGACCCACTCGAGCTCCTCGGTGAGGCGCTTCTTCATCTTCGCGTCCTTGCGGCCCTCGACCGACAGACGCTGTGCCTTCTTCTCGAGGTACGTCGAGTAGTTGCCCTCGTAGCCGATCGCCCGGCCACGGTCCAGCTCGAGGATCCAGCCGGCCACGTTGTCCAGGAAGTACCGGTCGTGGGTGATCGCCAGGACGGTGCCGGCGTACTTCGCGAGGTGCTGCTCCAGCCAGCTCACGCTCTCCGCGTCGAGGTGGTTGGTGGGCTCGTCGAGCAGCAGCAGGTCGGGCGCCTCGAGCAGCAGCTTGCACAGCGCGACCCGGCGGCGCTCACCACCGGAGAGCTGCGTGACGTCGGCGTCCGGCGGCGGACAGCGCAGCGCGTCCATCGCCAGTTCGAGCTTGGAGTCGACGTCCCACGCGTCGAGATGGTCGAGCTCCTCCTGGAGCTTGCCCATCTCCTCCATCAGCTCGTCGGTGTAGTCGGTGGCCATCTGCTCGGCGATCTTGTTGAACCGCTCCAGCTTGGCCTTGGTCTCCGCGACCGCCTCCTCGATGTTGCCGAGGACGGTCTTGGCGTCGTTGAGCGGCGGCTCCTGCGCGAGCATGCCGACGGTGTAGCCGGGCATCAGCCGGGCCTCGCCGTTGCTCGTCTTGTCGAGCCCCGCCATGATCTTGAGCAGGCTGGACTTACCGGCGCCGTTCGGGCCGACGACACCGATCTTGGCGCCCGGCAGGAAGCTCAGCGTCACGTTGTCGAGCACGACCTTGTCGCCGTGCGCCTTGCGCGCCTTTTCCAGGACGTAGATGTACTGGGCCACGGTGTGCCCTACCTCCGCGATCGTCGATGTTCGGTGCCGAATCAAAGGACAATCTTTCCAGGTCCCGCGCTCGCCACCAAAGCCAACCCCGGAGGGTCAGCCGCCCACCGCCTTCTCGACCCGCGGCGTCGTGTTCTTCTTGGTGACCTGCAGCCGGTCCGAGTTCACGTTGAAGGTGGTCCCGTCCCAGCGCGCGGTGACCTGGAAACTGCCGTTGGGCTGGCGCTCGACGCCGGAGAGGAAGAGCGCGGTCTGGCCCTCCACCCACTTGGCGTCCGCACCACCCTTGTTGGCGTGGTAGTAGAGGTTCCCCACCTCGTCCTGGCAGATCCAGACCGCCGAGCCACGATCCGTGGTGATCCGCAGAACCTGTGACAGAGTTCCCACGGCGCCGACATCACGCGCCATTTCCTGGGTATGCCAGGTGCACGTTCCCTCAGTCGCCAGCAACGGCGGCCCTGACGACACGTCCGTGGAGGGGGTGGTGGCAGACGATGATGATCCGGACTCCGAGCCCGACGCCGAGTCCTTCTGGCGCTGATTCAGCAGATACCCACCGATCATGGCCAGAATCGTGAGCATCGCCGTGGCAATCACCACAGGATAGAAGATCGGGCGGCGCGGCTGGGAATGATCATCGAGGGATGCCACCGGCACAGGATGGCACCCCGCTCCAAACGGCAAGACCAGGGTGAGGGTTTGTTCACGACGGTGGGAACCGGTCTCCGGTCCCGCGGCGCGGCGCCGGTCGCGGCAGGTCGTGAACAACTCGCATCGGGTACGACCCGGGCTGGCTACGCACAGTAGGCTCGGCTTGGGAACAGAAACCACCCGGAGGTGTACTCAGCGTGGCCGAGCGAAGTTCCTTCGTCGTCGTCGCCAACCGTTTGCCAGTGGACGAGGTCACTACCCCGGACGGGGAACGCCAGTGGCGGCCCAGTCCGGGCGGCCTGGTCACGGCGTTGCACCCGGTGCTCATCGAGCATCGCGGAACCTGGATCGGCTGGGCCGGCGGGGACGGTGCCGCCCACGAGCCGTTCGAACTCGAAGGCATCAAGATCCACCCGGTGCCACTGAGCGCCGAGGAGCTCGAGCGCTACTACGAGGGCCAGTCGAACGCCACGATCTGGCCGCTCTACCACGATGCCGTGGAGACCCCCGTCTACAAGCGCCGCTGGCGGGACTCCTACCGCGTGGTCAACCAGAGATTCGCCGAGGCCGCGGCGGACGTGGCGGCCGAGGGAGCCACCGTCTGGGTGCAGGACTACCAGCTCCAGCTCGTCCCGGCGATGCTCCGGGAGATGCGCCCCGACCTGCGTATCGGCTTCTTCCTGCACATCCCGTTCCCGCCGATCGAGCTGTTCATGCAGATGCCGTTCCGGGCCGAGATCCTGCGCGGCCTGCTCGGCGCCGACCTGGTCGGCTTCCAGCAGCGGCTGGCCGCGCAGAACTTCGTCCGGCTGGCCCGGCACCTGCTCGGCCTGCGCTACGAGGGGCAGTCCATCCAGGTGGACGGCCGTCAGGTGAAGGCCGGCGCGTTCCCGATCAGCATCGACACCCGGGAGATGGAGCGACTGGCCGCCGACCCGGCGGTGCAGGCCCGCGCCAAGCAGATCCGCGCCGAGCTGGGTGATCCCAAGACGATCATCCTGGGCGTCGACCGGCTCGACTACACCAAGGGCATCGAGCTGCGCCTCAAGGCGTTCCGCGAGCTGCTCGCCGACGAGCGGCTGAACGTCGGCGACGCGGTGATGGTGCAGGTCGCCACCCCGAGCCGGGAACGGGTCGAGCACTACCAGACGCTGCGGATCAAGGTCGAGCGCGAGGTCGGCCGGATCAACGGCGAGTTCGGCAAGGTCGGCACGCCGGCGGTGCACTACCTGCACCAGTCGGTCGACAAGCAGGAGCTCGCCGCGATGTACGCGGCGGCCGACGTCATGATGGTGACCCCGCTGCGGGACGGGATGAACCTGGTCGCCAAGGAGTACATCGCCTGCCGCGGCGACACCGGGGGCGCGCTGATCCTCAGCGAGTTCGCCGGCGCCGCCACGGAGCTGCGCCAGTCGTTCCTGTGCAACCCGCACGACCCGGACGGGGTGAAGGACGCCCTGCTGCGGGCGATCAACTCCGAGCCGGCCGAGCTGAAACGCCGGATGCGGGTCATGCAGCGGCATCTGCGCACGCACGACGTCGCCCGCTGGGCCCGCACGTTCCTCGACGAGCTCGGCGTGGACGACACCGACAAGCCGTCGGAGGACTGACACCACGCTTTCCGGCGCCGGGCCGCTTCAGGTCCGGCGCCGATTGCTGTGGTACGCCGTGAGCCCGGTCCCCTGGTGTGGTGCCACGCGAGCCGGTCCTGGCGCACTGTCGCGGCGCGGTTCCGGGTTCCGGCTGGTTCTCATGGGCGTTATTCGTGCCTCATAACGCCCATGAGAACCAGCTGGGACCGCGAGGCGCGGCCGGGACCTCAGCCCCGGGGCCGGCTCGCGCAGCGTGTTCCGGCGAGGCACGGCCGGGACCCTCAGCCGCCCGACCAGCTCGCGCAGCGCGTTCTGGCCCGGAGTTCAGCCGCCGGACGGCTCGCGCGGCGCCTTCGGCGTCGGGGCCGGGCGTCGGTCAGCCGGCGGCGGGGGTGAACGCCTCCGTGACCGCTACGACCTCGCCGATGACCACCACGGCGGGCGGGCGGATTCCGGCGGTCGTGACGTCGGCGGCGACCGCCGCGAGCGTGCTGCGCAGGGACCGCTGATGGGCGGTCGAGCCCTCCTGGACGACGGCGACCGGGGTGGACGGGTCACGACCCTCGGCGAGCAGCCGCTCTGCGATCTTCGGCAGGTTCTTGAGGCCCATCAGGACGACCAGCGTGCCGCGCAACTGGGCCAGGGACCGCCAGTCGACGAGCGAGTCCGCGTGGTCGGGCGGGATGTGCCCGGAGACGACGGTGAACTCGTGGGCCACCCCGCGGTGCGTGACCGGGATGCCGGCCAGCGCGGGCGCCGCGATCGAGCTGGTCACGCCGGGCACGACCAGCACCGGGACGCCCGCCTCGACGCACGCCAGGGCTTCCTCGCCGCCACGGCCGAAGACGAAGTTGTCGCCGCCCTTGAGCCGGACCACGAACTTGCCCTGCAATGCCCGGTCGACCAGGATCCGGTTGATCTCGCCCTGCGCGGCGGACGGCCCGTACGGGATCTTCGCGGCGTCGATCAGCTCGACCTCCGGCCGCAGCTCGCCGAGGAGCATGCCGGGCACGAGCCGGTCGGCGACCACCACGTCGGCGGCGCCCAGCAGGCGGCGGCCCTTGATCGTGATCAACTCCGGGTCGCCCGGGCCGGCGCCGACGAGCGCGACGCCCTTGAGCTCGGGCGCGGCCGGGGGCGCCGCTTCCAGGGCGTGCGCGACCAGGTCACGGACCGCCATCGCGCGCCGGCGGTCGCCACCGTCGGTCACGGCCACGGTCACCTGGCCGTGCCGGGTCACGGCCGGGGTCCAGGCGGTGGCGGCGTCACGGTCGTCCGCCCGTACGCAGAAAATCCTTTGATCCTCCGCCGCCGAGCTGACCACGGCCGCCGCCTCGGGGTCGTCGATCGCGACGTGGACCAGCCAGGCGCCGTCGACGTCGGCGGGCTCGAAGCGGCGCGGGGTCCAGGTGGCACGGCCGGCGTCGACATGGGCCTGCAGGGCGGGCGTCAGCTGGGGCGAGACGATCGCGACCTGCGCACCGGCCGCGATCAGCGCGGGCACCCGGCGGGTGGCCACCGAGCCGCCGCCGACGACCAGGACGCGACGGCCCTCGAGGCGCAGGGCGAGGGGGTACAAACTCATTTCTCGGACACTCCCGCGGAATCGAACGTGGCGACCTCGTGCAGAACCCGGACGGCGGAGGCGACGATCGGCAGCGCCAGCACCGCGCCGCTGCCCTCGCCGAGCCGCATCCCCAGGTCGAGCAGCGGCTCCAGACCCAGGTGGGCGAGCGCGACGGTGGCGCCCGGCTCGGCCGAGCGGTGCCCGGCGACCATCGCGGCGACCGCGTCCGGCGCGAACGCGGCGGCGGCGAGCGCGGCCGAGGCGGCGATCACGCCGTCCACGATCACCGGGATCCGGTGCGCGGCGGCACCCAGGACGAACCCGGTCAGCGCGGCGTGCTCGAGGCCGCCGACCGTGGCGAGGACACCGAGCGGGTCGGCCGGGTCAGGGGTGTGCCTCGCGAGCGCGGCCGCGATCACGTCGGTCTTGCGCGCGAGCGTCACGTCGTCGATGCCGGTGCCACGCCCGGTCACGGCCTCCGGGCCGGCCCCGGTGAAGACCGCGGTCAGCGCCGCGGCCGGGGTCGTGTTGGCGATACCCATGTCCCCGGTGAGCAGGCACTTCGCGCCCGCCGCGACGAGCTGCCCGGCGACCGCGATGCCCAGCTCGACAGCGGCGAGGGCCTCCTCGCGGGTGAGCGCCGGCTCGACGGTCATGTCCCGGGTGCCGCGGCGGATGTTCGCGTCCAGCAGGTTCGGCCCGCCGTGCAGCGGGATGGCGACTCCGGCGTCGACCACCATCACGTCCGCGCCGGCCTGCCGGGCGAACGCGTTGACGACCGCGCCACCGGCCACGAAGTTCGCCACCATCTGGGCGGTGACCTCCTGCGGCCACGGGCTCACGCCCTGCGCGTGCACGCCGTGGTCGCCGGCGAAGACCGCGACGGTGGCCGGCGCCGGCATCGGCGGCGGGCAGACCCCGGCGAGCCCGGCCAGGCGTACCGACAGCTCCTCCAGGGTGCCCAGCGAGCCGGCCGGCTTGGTGAGCCGGGACTGCAGCTCCCTGGCAGCGGCCATGGCCTGCTCGTCGGCCGGGCGGATGGCCGCCAGGGTGGTCTCCAGGGTCACGGTCGCTCCTCGCTGCGCTCTCGGATCACTTCCCGCAGAGTCTGCACGAACCGATCCGTGGTCGCAGTGTCGCGCACCGCTATCCGGAGCCAGTCGGGGCCCAGGCCTGGGAACGTGTCGCCACGGCGTACCGCGAATCCGCGTTTCCGCAGTTCACGGCGGATCTCATCGGCACCGGGGACGCGTACCGGAACAAAGGCGGAGGCCGGGTTGCCGGGAACCGTGACCTTCGGCACCTGCCGCAGCCGTTCCACCAGATGGATTCGCTCGGCGGCGACGGCCGCGGCGATCTCGCGCTCGGCGGCGATCGCGACCGGCGACGCGCAGGCGGTCGCGGCGGCGAGGGCCGGCGTGGACACCGCCCAGAGCGGCTGTGCCGCGGCCAGCCGGGGCACCAGCTCGGCGGGCCCGAGCAGGTAGCCGATCCGCAGCCCGGCCAGGCCCCAGGTCTTGGTCAGGCTCCGCAGGACGACGAGCCCGGGCAGGTCACGGCGTTCGGCGAGGGACTCCGGCTCGGTCTCGCAGCGCTCCCGGTACGTCGTGTCGGCGAACGCCTCGTCGACGACCAGCACGCGGCCCGGCCGTGCCAGCTTCGCCACGTCCGCGGCCGGGTGCAGCACCGAGGTCGGATTGGTGGGGTTGCCGACGAAGACCAGGTCGGCGTCGTCCGGGACGAGCCCGGGGTCGAGGCGGAAGCCGTCCTCCTCGCGCAGCAGCACCCGGTCGACCCGGTGACCCGCGTTCCGCAGCGCCGCTTCCGGCTCGGTGAACTGCGGGTGCACCACGACCGGCCGCCGCGCCCCGCGCAACGCCTGGGCGAGCAGCACGAACGCCTGCGCCGCGCCGGCCGTCAGCAGCACTTCGGACGGGTCCCGCCGATGCCGCGCGGCGACGGCGGCGGTGGCCCCGGTCGCGTCCGGATAGGCGGAGAGCCGGGCCAGCGACTCCCCGATCGGAGCGGAGAGCCAGGCGGGCATCGGCTGGTGACGCACGTTGACCGCGAGGTCGATCAGGCCGGCGTCCACCTCGGCGTCGCCGTGATGATCGAGGTCGAACGTCATGCGCCCAGCATGCCGCACTCGCGAACTCCCGCGGATTCCTGGGGAACATGAGGCGATTTGTCATACCTTCAAGGAGTGACTGACCGACGCCCCACCGTAGCCGGAAGAGTCGCCCTCCTGATCCGTGCCGGGCTCATCGCGGGCCTGGTCATCGCCGGCCTCTCCTATCCCCTCACGGCCCTCGCCGGGATGGGTGTCAAGGCCGGCACCGGCGCGCTGGAGAACCTGCCGGAACAACTCGTCGAGGTGCCCGCGGCGCAGAGCACGTACGTCTACGCCAAGGACGGCAAGACGCTGCTGACCATGTTCTACGAGGAATACCGGCGGCAGGTCCCGCTCAAGGACATGTCGCCCCACATCACCCAGGCCATCGTGGCCTCCGAGGACACCCGCTTCTACGAGCACCACGGCGTCGACGCGAAAGGCGTGGCCCGCGCCTTCGTCGCCAACCAGCAGGCCGGCGGGGTGTCCCAGGGCGCCTCGACGCTGACCATGCAGTACGTGCGGATGGCCCTGCGGGACAGCGCGCGGACCCCGAAGCAGGCCCTGGAGGCGACCGAGCAGACAGCCGGCCGGAAACTGCGGGAGATGCGCCTGGCCATCGAGGTCGAGCAGCGGCTCAGCAAGCAGGAGATCCTTCAGCGGTACCTCAACAACGCGTACTTCGGGCATCGCGCGTACGGGATCTACGCGGCGTCCGAGGTGTTCTTCTCCAAGCCCGCGAAGGACCTCAGCCTGACCGAGGCGGCGCTGCTGGCCGGGCTGGTCAAGGCGCCCTCCGCGTACGACCCGGCGATCCGGGACCAGGACGCCGCGCTGCAACGCCGCAACTACGTGATCGACCAGATGCTGAAGATGGGCTCGATCACCGCGACGCAGGCCGCGAACGCCCGGAAAGCCAAGATCAGACTGAAGCTGAGCACACCCCCGAACGACTGCGTCTCGGTCCCGGACAAGCACAACGACTGGGGCTTCTTCTGCGACTACTTCAAGAGCTGGTGGCGGGAACAGCCGGCCTTCGGGCGCAACGTCCTGGAACGTGAGGAGAACCTGCGCCGCGGCGGCTACCGCGTCGTCACGTCGATCGACCCCAAGGTGCAGGCCGCCGCGATGGAACACGTGCTGGACAAGGAGAACCGGGACAGCCCGTTCGCGCACGGCGAAGTGGTGATCCAGCCGGGCACCGGGCGGATCGTCAGCATGGCCGTGAACCGCCGTTACTCACTCCAGCAGGACGACAACGGCAAACACAGCGATCGGCGACAGCATGACGTACGCGGTAACTACCCCAACACCGTGAACCCGCTGCTCGGCGGGGGGAACATGGCCGGTTACCAGGCGGGATCAACGTTCAAGATCTTCACGCTGCTGGCCGCGCTCGACGCCGGGCTGCCGCTGTCCACGTCGTACTACGCGCCCGAACGGTTCGTCTCCAAATACATCACCGCGCCCGGGCCGGCGACCTGCGGGACACACTGGTGCCCGAAGAACTCCAGCAAGTCGATGACCGGGAACCAGACCATGTGGAGCGGCTTCGGCAAGTCCGTGAACACGTACTTCGTCCAGCTCGAACAGCGGGTCGGCGCCGACAAGGCCGTCGCGATGGCCGAAAAGCTCGGGCTGAAATGGCGTACGGCGGTGGACCGGAAACTGGCCACGCCCGAACACGCGGCCGGGTGGGGGGCGTTCACGCTCGGCGTCAGCGACGCCACCCCCGTCGAGATCGCCAACGTGTTCGCCACCGTCGCGGCGGAAGGCAGTTACTGCGAGCCGCTGCCGGTGCTGTCGATACGCACCCCGGACGGCAAGAACGCCACCTACAAGGGAAAACCCATCGCGGCGCCACGCTGCAAACGGGTCTTCAGCCAGGACGTGGCGCGGGCGGCCACCGACGCGGCGCGGTGCCCGACCGGGTACGGCGCGGCCCGCGGAAGCTGCGGCGGATGGGGAACGTCCGAGATGGTGTTCGGGACCCTCGGGCGGCCGGTCGCCGGGAAGAGCGGGACGACGGACAACAACAAGACCGCGTGGTTCAGCGGGTACACCCCGCAGCTGGCGGCGTCGGCGTTCGTGGCCGACCCGGACAATCCCGAGCACCGGGTGGGGAACGGCCGGTCGACGATCTCGAAGTACACGGTGGCGCAGACGTTGCGGGACGCGCTGAAGGACCAGCCCGACCTTGAGTTCACCCCGCCCTCCGACAAGCTCGTCCACTGGTGACCCGCCCTGCCTGAAACCGACCAGCCGAGCCAGGCGGGTTCATCAGGCCGGCCGCATCGCTGAATCGGCTGGCCCCAGCCCGGCTGGCCAGGCCCGGCTGAGCCCGGCGGATGGCTGGGGCAGGCACGCGAGTCAGGCCGCGGGTCTTCCGGCTGGCGCTCGGCTTGGCCGACCCGCTCGGGCCTACGCGGAACGGGCGGCCGGCGGCTGCTCACGGTGCAACCGGGCCGAGGGGACGTCGTGGACGCGGGGTGGCCGCCACGAAGGGTCGCGGCCCGCCAGCGCCAGGGCTCGGGGCAGGTCGTCCTCCGCGTCCTCCGGGTCGATCGCGACGCGCGGGCCGAGGAAACCCGGCGTGCCCTCGGGCGGGCCGGCCGCGAGGAAGTCGATCAGCGCGGCCAGCACGCGCGGATCGGCGGCGAAATCCTGACCGGTGGCCCGGGCCAGATCCCAGCCGTGCATGACCAGCTCGTTCGCGGCGACCGTGCCCATCTGGCGGGCCGGCATCGAGACCCCGCCGGCGCGGGCCGTGCCGAGCCAGGCGGCCGGATCCTTCCACGCGGTGGCCAGCTCCTCCAGGCGGATCGGCAGGCGGCTGCGCCAGTGCGGCGACAGGTGAGCCGCGGACGGCGCCGGCGGCGGACCGTCACCGGCGGCGTCGGCGCCCTTGCGAGCGGCCTGGGTGAACGCCTCGGCGAGACTCATCACATGGTCGAGGAGGGTCGCGACGGACCAGCCGGGGCACGGTGTCGGAGCGATCAGCTCACGGTCGTCGATCCCCAGCAGCAGCGCCCTGATCTGACGAACCGGCGGGTCCAGATCCAGCGGCAGGCGAGCGGCCACGATCGTCCTCCTTCGGTTGTCGTCCTCTCAAGGTACGAGGCGGGTACGACACTTTCCGGACCCGCGGACGCCGTTTGGCACGGTGGGCAGCTTCCGGCGATCAGCTCGGCGGATCTCCGCACGGTCAGCGCACCGGGCATGCCACGGACCCGGCGCGCGGGGCCGCAGCGCCTGGGGCGGCACTGAGCGAAAGCGGTCAACCGGGACGGGGCCCGGTCAGGACGGGATCTGGATGTCCGAGGTCGGGCGGTTGTCCGCCGCGCCGGAGTGGGGGCCGCCGTGGATCGGGCCGCCGTTGGGCATGCCGGAGCCGGGCCGTTGCGGGGCCGGGCCGTTCGGCGGGGCCGCCATCCCCGCGTAGCCCTCGGATTGCGGCATCCCCGCGTAACCGTCGGCCTGCGGCATCACGGCGTAACCGTCGGCCTGCGGCATCGCCCCATAGCCCTCGGACTGAGGCATCGCGGCGTAACCGTCGGGCGAGGCCATTCCCGGGGCCTGGCCGGGCGCCGGCGCCGGGTCGGGCGGGGAACCGGCCGGCTGCGGCCCGGAGATCGGGCCGGCCGGGGCCGCCCCACCCGCGCCCGGCATCGGCCCGGAGCCGTGCGCCATCGCCGGAACGGGGCCACCGCCGGGGGCACCCGCCGGAACCGGACCGGGCATCCCCTGCGCTGCCATCGGCATGGGTTGCGCCACCTGCGGAGCCGGCCCCGTCATCTGCGGCACCGGGTTGTTCATCGGCACGCTGTTCATAGGCACGTTGTTCATCGGCATGCTGGGCCCGGCCATCTGCGGCTGCTGAGCCGGGCCGGCCACCGCCGCCGCGACCACGCGCTTCGCGATCTCCGGCGCCGCGGCCCAGTGCAGCCCGAGTTGCGAGGCGTGCACCTGCCGCCAGACGAACCCCTCCGGGTTCCCGCCCGACCACGTCCAGGCCGGTGCGGCGCCGGCCCGTGGCGTCACCACCGCCCGGTGCTGCTTGTAGCCGGTGATCCGCGCCCCGGCCGGCGCCAGCACCGACGTTCCCGGCGCGGTCGCCTCCCGATAGCCGGCGACGGTCTGCTCCCCGGTCACGCCGGTGATGTCGAGCACGCCGCACATCGCCCGGCCGTCCAGCTCACGGCCGAGCCAGGGCAGCGCCACCCCCTCGGCGACGACCGGCCAGCCGTCGCGCGCGAGCTGCGCCACGCCGGCGCACAGCCTGCGGTTGGCGGAGAGCTCCTCGGCGTACCCCTCGGGGAGTCCGGAACCCACGATCAGCGCCCGCGTGCCCGGCGGCAGCGTCTCGTCGCGGAGGGGGTCGACGATGACGACGTCGGCGCCGGCCGCGGTGAGCAGCTCGGCGGTCTCGACGTACGTGTAAAAAGCCCCGGGACCACCGGCGAGCGCGACCACCGGGCGCATCTCGACCGGCTCGCCGGCCTCGGCCGGTGTCCAGAGCGGGCCGGGCAACGCCGGCGCGGAGGCGGCGAGGGCCATCAGCCGGTCCAGGTCGAGGGACTGCGCGACCGCCTCGCCGAGACGCCGCACCGCGCGGCCGGCCTCGACCGTCCGGTGCGCGACCGGCACCACACCGTGCGCCCGGGAGGGCAGCACATTCGGCAGGTCGCCGCGGCGGAGCGCGCCGAGCACCGGCATGCCGATGTCGTCGAGGGCGCTGCGCAGCATCTGCTCGTGGCGGGGCGAGGCGACCCGGTTCAGGATCACGCCGCCGAGGTGCACCATCTCGTCGAACATCCGGAAGCCGTGCACCAGCGCGGCCAGCGAGTGACCCATCGCGGCCACGTCGACCACGAGCGCGACGGGGGCGCGCAGCGCGGCGGCGACCGCGGCGGTGCCGTCGATCTCGGGCTGGCCGGTGAGACTGTCGAACAGGCCCATCGCGCCCTCGATCACGGACAGCTGCGCCCCGGAGGCGCCGTGCCCGAAGAGGGGGGCGATGCGCTGCGCGCCGACCAGGCGTGGATCGAGGTTGCGGCCGGGGCGGCCGGCGGCCAGACCGAGGTAGGCCGCGTCGGTGTGATCGGGGCCTACCTTGAAGCCCGCCGTCGGGACGCCACGGGAGGCCATCGCCGCGAGCAGACCGACGGCTATCGCGGTCTTGCCGTGGCCGGACGACGGCGCACTCACGACCAGACGAGGCTGGGCGGTGATCAAGATATCCCCCGGTGGTTTCGCGGACCCGCGGTCACGTGCTAATGGCCGCCGGAGTTCGCACAGTACCCGGCTCCGGCGGCCACTGCCGACACGCCGGGTAGCCTCGGGGGGTGTACCGGTTCCTGCTGACACCCCGCTGGCTGACCGCTGCCGTCCTGGCCGTGGTCGCCTCAGTGATCATGGTGATGCTCGGCAACTGGCAGCTCCGCCGGTACCACGAGCGCCACGACATCAACGTCCGGATCGACGCGGCGGACTCGGCCCCGGCCGTCCCGCTCACCTCGGTGCTCGCCGCGCCGACCGCCCAGGGCACGCCGGGCGCGTCCCCCGGTAAGGCCCTGGCCTGGACAAAGGTGACGGTGACCGGGCGTTACGACCCGTCGCACGAGATCCAGGCGCGGGGCCGCACGGTGAACGGCGAGGTGGGTTTCGAGATCCTCACGCCACTGGTGCTCGCCGATGGGACGACGGTCCTGGTCGACCGGGGCTGGGTGCCCCCCGCGGGGGCCGGGGCGCTGGCGGCCCCGCAGGCTCCGGCCGCGCCGAGCGGCGAGGTGACCGTTGTCGGACAGGTGCACCTGTCGGAAAGTCGACCTGCCCCCATCGAGCGACGTGACGGCCGGCTGGACACCCGCCGGGTCAGTCTCCCGAAACTCGCGCAGGACCTGCCATTTCCCCTGTACGGGGCGTACGTGCTGCTCACCGAGCAGACGCCGGCCGGCGACCCGGCCTTCTCCCGGATCCCGATCGATCACGAGGACGCCTGGCAGAACGGGGGGTATGCGGTTCAGTGGTGGCTGTTCGCGGTGATGGCACTGGTGCTCTTCGGCTTCCAGGCACGGCGTGAGGCGCGCGGCGAGAACCAGCCGTCGGACGAGCAGCCCACACCGGTCGACGCGCCCGCGCCGGCCGCCCAGCCGCAGGACCAGCCGGCCGCCCGGTCGCAGGATCAGCGTGCCGCCCGGTCCAAGCCGCGCGACCGCGTCGAGGAGGCCGACCAGCGGGCCGCTGCTCGGGCCGCCGCCCGCGCCGCCAGGAAAGCCGCGAAATCGGGGGATCGCGTCGAGGAAGCGGACCGTCGTCTCGCCGCGCAGAACGGCGCCGATTAATGTCCCGGGCATGACCTTCCCGCCGGACGATCCCTGGGGCACCCCCGCGCCGGCTCCGGGTGTCCCCACGCCGTCACCCGCCGGCATCCCGCCGGTCCCGCCACAGGTCCCACCGGTCCCACCCGTGACGTCGCAGGTCCCGCCGGTTCCCTCGCAGGTTCCGGGCGGTCCCCCGCCGGTCGCGTCCGGGCCGGTCATCGTCCGGATCGCCGAGATCGAGATCACCTCGTCGACGATCCGCACCCCGGTCGGCGACTTCCCGCTCGCGGGCTCCCGCTGGCAGGTCAACGAGTTCTGGGTCACCCAGCGCCGCACCCCGCTCTGGGCCAAGATCGCCGGGTTCGGCCTGGCGGTCTGCACGTTCGGGCTCAGCCTGCTGCTCCTGCTGATCAAGGAGTCGCCGCCGCAGGGCACTGTCACGGTCACCCTGACCAGCGGCCCCCAGCAGTATGTGGCCCGCATCCCGGTCGACCACGAGGACGATGTGGTCACCATCAATCAGCAGGTCAATTACGTACGCAGCCTGGCCGCCCTATAACGTGCCGCCGATCGCCCGGACGGCGTCGATGGTGTCCGCCTCCGCCGCGGTCTTGTCCTCGCGATAGCGCAGCACCCTGGCGAACCGCAGCGCCACCCCACCCGGATAGCGCGGCGACGTCTGCACCCCGTCGAACGCGATCTCCACCACCTGTTCCGGGCGCACCCGCACCACCCAGCCGTTGTCCTCGACCGCCAGCTCCTTGAAGCGTTCGGTCTGCCAGCGCAGCAGCTCGTCGGTGAGCCCCTTGAACGTCTTGCCGAGCATCACGAACCCGCCGGACTCCGGATCCCGCGCGCCCAGGTGCAGGTTCGACAGCCAGCCGCGGCGCCGCCCGTGCCCCCACTCGACGGCGAGAACGACCAGGTCGAGAGTGTGCCGGGGCTTGACCTTCACCCACGCCGAGCCGCGGCGGCCCACGTCGTACGGCGCGTCGGGAGCTTTGACGACAACGCCCTCCTGCCCCGCACCGACGGCGGCGGCGAACACGGCGGCGGCCTGCTCCTCCGTCTCGACCGTCGTCCGCCCGACGATCAGCTCGGCCGGCAGCGCGTCGGCGAGAGCTGCCCAGCGCACCCGCCCCGGCTCGTCGAGCAGATCCGTGCCGTCCAGATGCAGAAGGTCGAAGAAGTACGGCACCAGGCTCGGCCCCTCGGCACCCTTCCCGTCGGCGCCGCTCCTCCGCCCGGCGCCGCCCTTTCCGCCGGCGCGCGTCGCGGCCCGGCTCGACGTCTCCTGGAACGGGCGCGGCCGCCCCCGCTCGTCGAGCGCCATGGCCTCGCCGTCCAGCACCACCTCGCGCAGCGGCAACGCGCGGACCGAGGCCACCACCTCGGGGAGCCGCTCGGTGATCTCGTCCAGGCTGCGGGTGAAGACGGCCACCTCGTCGCCGGATCGGTGCACCTGGATCCGGATCCCGTCGAGCTTCGTGTCGACGACCGCGGGCGCGCCGGTGGCCAGCAGCGCCGCGCCGACGTCGGGGGCGCTCTGGGCGAGCATCGGGGTGAGCGGGATGCCGACGGTCAGCCGGATCTCCGCGAGCGCGGCCGAGCCGCCGGCCAGGGCCGCCACGGCGACCTGCTTCAGGTCACCCGACAGGAGCAGTGCCCGGCGTACGGCGGTGACCGGCACCTGCGCGGCGACCGCGATCGCCTCGGCCAGCAGACCGGCCTGCGCGCCCTGCCGCAACTCCCCGCCGAAGAGCCCGACCAGCAGCCGCTGCTCGTCCGCGGTGGCCGCCCCGAACAGCGCCCCGAGCAACTCCCGCCGCCGCGCCTGCGACCCGGTGCCGGCCACCGTCGCGATCTCGGCGATCGCGGCGTCGACCCCGGCGACGGTCAGTGACGGCTCGGCCGCCGGCGCGGGCCGGTTCCGCAGCCCGGCGTAGCCCACCCCGGTCTGCCGTTGCCGCAGCTCGCCGGCGAGGAACGCCGAGCCGGCCGCGATCTCGTCCGGCTCGAGCTGTCGCAGCGCGCCGGCCAGCAGCTCGATCTTCGCCTTCCGCCCACCGGTCGCGGCGACCGCGGCCGAGGTGGCGGCAATGTCAGTGAACCGCACGAACCCCATCCTGACAGCAGCTGCGCCCGCCCGGTGCCCCTCCGCACCACCATCCCCCGTCCCTGCACCGGCAACGCCACCCGCAGCCCACATACGATCCGGGCCACGAGCCCCGCTCCGCCCGACGCAGGCCGCGAGCCCCGCTCCGCCCGACGCGGGGCGCCAGCCCCGCTCCGCCCGACGCGGGGCGCCAGCCCCGCTCCTGCCAATGCCGGCCGCGAGTCCCGCTCCGGCCGACGCGGAGCGCGAGTCCGCTCCGGCCCCAGGCAGCGGCGCGGGTTGCGGGTCCGGCTGGTTGTCATGGGCGTTATTCGTGCCTCATAACGCCCATGACAACCAGCCGGAAGAGCGAGCGCGCCGCTGCCGTGCCCACCGGCCTCGTCGCGGACTCCGATCGGCGGAACCGTCCGGGCCCGGGCCCTCGACAGCATCAGCCCGGACGAACGGCGAACGCCGACCGGGGTTTGGCCTTGACCGTGCCCCCCACGGAGATCACCCTTTCGGGCTGAGCGTTCTGGGCCGGCCACGGCCCTGCTCAGACCGGAAGGGTCCCCGCGGGAGCGACGATCCGGACCACAGCGGAGGCAGGCAATGAAGAATGTGATCTTGATTTTAGGCTGCCAGGGGCTCGTCGATGCGGAAGCCGCGGGCCCGGACGGACTCGGCGACGCGGGACAGCTCGGCGTCGAGCCCGCACAGCGCCCGGGAGAGGTCGTCGAGATGCTCGGTGAGGGTGGAGTCGTCCCACCCGGAGACGTCGACGTCCCCCAGGGCCCGGACCGCGGCGCGAAGCCGTGCGATCGACTCGATCCGATCGCGAGTCCGAAGCCGATCCACTGTGGCACGCGGGCCGGTCGGCTTGGCCCGGGCCGCGAAGCTGGACCCACCACCGCCTGCAGGAACAGCAGTTATCGAACGCATGTTCGAATCCTAACAGGATCGACTGCCGATCACACGGCCATCGCGTGCCGGAACTTGACCTCCGCGTCGGCCGGTTCGGCGCGCGCCGCGACGAAGCCGTCCGGGCGCACGAGATAGAAGAAACCCGGTTGGAGGTACGTCGCCGGGGCGGCCGGGAAGATGTGCACCGGCAGGCCCAGATCGGGTGCTTCCGGGCCTTCCAGACCCCCGTACCCGTGGATCTGCCAATCGGCGGAGCGCAGCACCCCGAAGTTCCCGCCTGTCCAGGGCAGGCGGCGGCCGACGACCGGGTCCCGCTTGCCGTCCGGTGTCCGCGCGTCGGGCCCGATCGGGTAGTGGATGCGCACCTGGGAGATGTACTGGAACAGGCGTGACCCGCCCGCCGAGCGCGGCAGCAACCTGGTCGCGATCGGCGCGAGCACCGGGATCAGGGCGGTCCGCAGCGCCCGGGTCGCCCGCCGGTCGTCGGTGATCCCCTGGAAGAGCCGGTCGGTGGTGGCGACCAGGGTCTTCGCGACCGGTCGGCGCTCCGCCTCGTAGCGGTCGAGCCAGGAGTCCCGGCGCCGCCCCTGCAGCACGTCGGCGAGCTTGAAGGCCAGATTGTGCGCATCCTGCAAACCGGTGTTCATGCCCTGCGCGCCGACCGGTGAATGCACGTGACCGGCATCGCCGGCCAGGAAGAACGGCCCGTCGCGGAACGCCGCGGCGACCTTGTGGTGCACCCGGTACGTCGCGAACCAGCGCGCCTCGCCGTAGGTCACCGCGAAGATCTCCCGGAGCCGGCCGCGCACGTCCTCCTCGTCGAGCGTGCCGTCGCCGTCCTCGTCGCGGACCAGGCCGATCAGTCGCCAGTTGCCGCGACCGGGCATCGGGAACGCGAGAAGGAACTCGCGCCCGCCGGGCCGCACGTTGACCGAGTCGGCGACCAGGCCGGCCGCGGCCGCGGCGTCGAGCACGTAGAACCGGTGCGCGTTGGTGCTGCCCTCGAAGGGGATCCGGCGCGCCTTGCGGACCGCCGAGCTCGCCCCGTCACAGCCGACGCAGAACCGGGCGCGGACGGTGTGGTTGCCGACCTTCGCCTCGACACCCTCCTCGACCTGCACCATCGCGGTGACCGGCGTCTCCCAGATCACGTCGCCGCCGAGTTTGCGCAGATTGTCGTAGAGGATCTCCTCGTTCCGGCTCTGTTCGAGAACTTCCAGGAAGGGGTACGGCGTGACGCCGCGCCCGAGCGGCCCGAGCGGCACCCTGCCGAACACCCGCGCGCCGCTCCCAGGCGACAGTCCTTCCGCCCGGTGAGCGGCGTCGAGCACCTGGTCGCCGATGCCGAGCTGGTCGTAGATCTCCAGGCTGCGCGCCTGCACCACGAGCGCCCGGGACTCGCGGGTGGGGCCGTCCTTGCCGTCCACCACGAGCACCCGCACTCCGAGCCGGGTCAGCCAGTTGGCGAGCATCAGACCGGTCGGACCGGCGCCCACCACCAGGACCTCACACGTCAGCTCGGTCATCAGCGACTCCGTCCTACTTCACTTCGTCAGGGTCTCCGCAACGTTCTTGAGCAGCAGCGCCTCGGCGACACAGACCCGCTCGAACTCGCCCAGGTGCAGGCTCTCGTTCGGTCCGTGTGCCGCGGAGTGCGGGTCTTCGACACCGGTGACCAGGATCGTCGCACTCGGGAACAGCTCCTGGAAGGTGGCGATGAACGGAATGGATCCACCGACGCCCATGTCCACCGGTTCGGCCCCGTCCCAGGCGGAACGGAACGCGGCCCGGGCGGCCTCGAAGCCGGGGCCGGTCGCGTCGATGACCGACGGGTTGCCGTCACTCTCCAGGGTCACCTCGACGTGCGCGCCCCACGGCACGTGCTTCTCCAGGTGGGACCGGACCGCGGCGAACACCGACTTGGGGTCGTCGCCCGGAGCGACCCGCACGCTGATCTTGGCTTTGCCGGTCGCCTGCAGTGCGTTGGCGGCCTCCAGCGTGCGCGGCGCGTCGATGCCCAGCACCGAGATGGACGGCTTGGTCCAGATCCGGTCGGTGATCGTGCCGCCGCCGATCAGCGAGACGCCGTCGAGCATCCCGGCCTCGACGCGGAACCTGTCCTCCGGATAGTCGACGCTGGCTCCCTCGCGACCGACGAGACCGTCGACCGCGACCTCGCCGTCATCGTCGTGCAGCGTGCTGAGCAGCCGGGCCAGGGCCATCAGCGCATCCGGCACCGGACCGCCGAACATGCCGCTGTGCACGGCGCTCTTCAGCACCTTGACCTCGACGAACAGGTTGACCAGGCCGCGCAGTGAGGTGGTCAGCGCGGGCCGGCCGATGTCCCAGTTGCCGGAGTCGGCGATGACGATCACGTCGGAGCGCAGCTCCTCCAGGTGGGCCTGGATGATCGCGTCGAGCGAATCCGACCCATACTCCTCCTCGCCCTCGACGAAGACGACGACGCCGACCGGCAGCTGGTCGCCGAAGGCGCGCAGCGCTGCCACGTGGGCCATCACGCCCGCCTTGTCGTCGGCGGCGCCCCGGCCGTAGAGCCGGCCGTCCCGCTCGACCGGCTCGAACGGATCACCGTCCCACAGCGCGGGGTCGCCGGCCGGCTGCACGTCGTGGTGCGCGTAGAGCAGCACCGTCGGGGCGCCGGGCGGGGCGGGCTTGCGGCCGATCACCGCGGGCTGGCCGCCGTGCCGCACGATCTGCGTGTCCAGGCCACAGCCCCGCAGCAGCTCGGCGACCGCTTCGGCGGAACGCTCCACGTGTGAATGGTCGAAACCCTCGAAAGCGATGCCCGGGATCCGCACCAACCGTTCCAGGTCGGCGCGGACACCGGGCATCTCCCGCGCGATCGTGTCGCGCAGCTCGGATTCAGTCAGGCTCATCGCCCGATCGTAATCAGCTCGCTTCGGGGTCGCCGCCGTTGCCGTCCCCGCGAGCACGGCGCCGCGCGTCGCTGGCCCAGTTCATCGCCCGGCCGGCCGCCGCGCCCGCCATGTCCGACGCGCCGTCGCCGACCCGGCGCAGCAGCCCGACCAGCGGATCCTGAGAATTCGCGAAATCTTCCCGGTACGACTTGGCGGCCGCCTTCGCGTCCTCGGAGAACGACGAGTCGCCGTCCGAGTCGCGGTGCGGGTAATCGCCGCCGAGAATCGCTGCATACGCCCCCGAGTCGACCCACTTGCGCAGCTCGGAGGCGCGCGCCACCGGGAACGGGTGGGTGCTCCAGGCCGTCATGCCGAGCTTGTGGATGCTGTCACGGATGTCGCCGCCGCCCTCGTACTCCGCGGCCTGCTCCAGGAACGCGGTGGTGTCGATCTGCGACAGGTCGCCGCCACCGGCCAGCTTCATCAGCAGTCGCAGCGAGGCGGCCGGGTCCTGCCCGGCGAGCAGGCCGGCGCGGTCGGCGGAGAGCTCCGCCTTGCGCCACCACTCCAGCATCCCGGCGATGATCGCCCGCAGCGCGATCGCGCCGATCGGGATCCAGCTGATGTTCGCCGCCCAGCTGGTCAGGATCATCATGATGGTCTTGTAGACGGCGTGGCCGCTGCGGACGTGACCCAGCTCGTGCCCGAGCATGGCCCGCAGCTCGTCGTCGTCGAGCTTCTCCACCGCGCCCGTGGTGATCACGATGAACGGCTTGTCCAGCCCGATCGCCGAGCCGTTGATGATCGGCGACTGGCTCACGTAGAGCTCGGGCAGCTCGGCGATGTCCAGCGTGCTGGCCGCCTCGGTGAAACGCTGATAGACCCGCGGGTACTGCCGGTGGTCGACGCGGATCGAACCGGCCAGATAGCTCAGCCGGAAACCCCGCTCGTTCCACATCCCGAAGAACGTCTTCACCACGTCGTCGAAACCACGCAGCTCCCGCAACGCGGAAAGGGCGCCCCGGTCGGCCGGATGCTCCCAGGCACGCGAGCTGATCCCGGTCAGCGTGACGCGGCGGCGAACCGGCCGGTTCTCGTCATCGGTCGTCATGTATCCCACCCGTCTTTTGATACGGCGGTCTTCTGCGTACGGCTTTGCGCCGCGCCGGACCCAACGTACGCCCGGAGCGCAACGCTGTCGTCAGGGTCGGACCCCTACGGGGCACCCGGCGGGACGAACGGCAGCCCTGGTGGCGGCCCCTTTTCGACCAGTCGCCGGAGCGCGGCGGTGTCCAGGTGCTCGGCGACCAGATCACCCAGCACGTCCAGGGCACGCTCGCGGATCGTGGCGTAGCGGGTGTCCGGCGCGACGGTGAACCCGTGCCGGCCGGCCTGCGCGGCGGCCACGGTCAGGAAGCGGCGGCGGAACTCGTCCGACTCGAACGCGCCGTGCCAGTGCGTGCCGTAGACGTTGCCGGCCACGGCGCCCTCGGGTTGCCCGCCGGCGTAGTGCAGGAACGGCTCCGGGGTGCCGGTGGAGACGTACCCGTGATGGATCTCGTAGCCGTGCACCGACGCCCCCAGCGCCGTGCCCGCACTGTGCGCGAGGGTCTTGCGCGCCGCGAACGTGACCCCGACCGGCAGCAGGCCCAGCCCCGGCACGACGCCGTGACCGCTCTCCACCTCGTCGTCGATCGTCCCGGCCAGCATCTGGAAGCCGCCGCAGACGCCGACCAGCGGCTTTCCGGCAGCGGCGTGCGCGAGGACCGCGTCGGCCAGACCCGTCCGGCGCAGCCAGTCCAGATCACTGACGGTCGCCTTGGAACCCGGCAGCATCACCAGATCGGCGTCTGCCACATCGCCCGGCTCGACGGTCAGGTGCACCCGGACGCCCGGCTCGGCGGCCAGCGCCTCGGCGTCGGTGGCGTTCGAGATCCGGGGCAGGCGGATCACCGCGACCCGCAGCCACTCGCGGCCGCGCGGCGGGCCGGGGCGGCCCAGCGTCGTGCCGTAGGCCAGCGAGTCCTCCGCGTCCAGCCAGACATCCGGGTGGAACGGCAGCACGCCGAGCACCGGACGACCGGTGAGCGCGGTGATCATGTCGTTGCCCGGCCGCAGGATGCCGAGATCGCCGCGGAACTTGTTGGTCACGAAACCGGCGACCAGCGCCTGGTCCTCGGCGGAGAGCAGCGCCAGGGTGCCGAAGAACGCCGCGAAGACCCCGCCACGGTCGATGTCGCCGACCACGATCGACGGCAGGCCGAACCGGCGGGCCAGGCCCATGTTGACGAAGTCGCCGTCCCGCAGGTTGATCTCGGCGGGACTGCCGGCGCCCTCACAGATCACCGCGTCGTAGTCGCCGCGCAGGTCCGCGAGGGTGTCCCAGGCCACCTGGGCGAGCTTCGGTCGCAGCTGCCGGTAGTTGCCGGCGGTGACCGTGTCGACCGCCTCGCCGAGCAGCACGACCTGGCTCGAACGATCGCTGCCGGGCTTCAGCAGGACCGGGTTGAACCGCAGGTCCGGGGGCAGGCCGCACGCCTGGGCCTGCATGGCCTGGGCTCGGCCGATCTCGCCGCCGCGGCCGTCCGGGCCGACGACGACCACGGAGTTGTTCGACATGTTCTGGGCTTTGAACGGGGCGACCCGGACGCCCTCGCGGTGCAGCCAGCGGCAGATGCCGGCGGTGAGGATGCTCTTGCCGGCGTCCGATGTGGTGCCTGTCACCAGGAGTCCGCCGGTCATGGTCTGCGGCCCTTCGGGCCCCGCCCCCGCCCCCGCCGCCACCACCAGATCATCGAGCTTCGCCCTTCCCGAGACGGCGCAGCGCCGCCCCCGAGCCACCACGAACCAGCGCACCCCCGGCCGCCAGCACCACAGCCGCCACTCCCACCGCACCGGACACCCGTGCCGCCCGTTTCAGATGCACCGCTCCCGGCCGTGGCCCGTCCCCGAGGAACGGCCGGGTCTCACTACGTCCGAAGTAGACATTGCGCCCGCCGAGACGCACCCCCAGCGCCCCGGCCATGGCGGACTCGCACTGCCCCGCGTTGGGCGACGGATGATCGCCCCGGTCCCGCCGCCACACCCGCATCGTCTCCCGTGGCGACCCGCCGGCCACCGGCGCCACCACGATCGTCAGCAGCCCGGTCAGCCGGGACGGCGCCAGGTTCAGCAGGTCGTCGAGCCGTGCCGACGCGGTCCCGAACCGTGCGTACCGCGCCGATCGGTGCCCGACCATCGCGTCGAGCGTGTTCGCCGCCCGGTAGCCGAGCAGCCCGGCCGGCCCGAGCAGCGCCCCCCAGAACAGGGGTGCGACCACCGCGTCGGACGTGTTCTCGGCGACGGATTCGACGGTGGCGCGGGCGAGTTCCGGCTCGTCGAGGGTGGACGGGTCGCGCCCGCAGAGGTGGTTGAGCCGCCCGCGGGCTGCCGCGAGGTCGCCGGCTTGCAGGTGGCGGGCCATCACCCGGGATTCCTTGCGGAGGGTGCGGCCGCCGAGCACGGTCCAGGTGGCGGCCGCGGTGAGCGCGAACCGCGCGGCCGGCACGCGGCGGACCGCCCGCCCGGCGGCCAGCCCGGCGACGACCGGCACGCCGACCGCCACCGCCGTGAACAGGGCTCCGGCCCGTCGCCGGGGCTGGTAGACCCGGTGTTCCAGGGCGGCTGCGGCAGTGCCGAACCCGGCGACAGGGTGGTAGCGGCGCGGGTCGCCGATCGCGGCGTCGAGCAGGTATCCGGCGATCAGTCCGGCCGCGTCCGCGGTCCACCGGTACGGCACGTGTTTCCTTCTTTCTCTGCCGGTCTCAGCGGCCGAGGGGTGTCAGGTCGAACGCCCAGACGGCCATCGCCGCCGGCTCGGGTTCCGACTCGGGGTAGGGCACCGGTTCGAGCGCGCCCCACTGAATGGCTCCGGGTGCCCGGTCCACGAGGAACTCGACCACGATGGCGTGCAGGTCGTCGGTCACCTGGTACGGAACGGAGAAACTCAGGTCGCTGGGCTTCCGCGTGCAGGCCGAGCACCGTAGCTGACCGGCCTGCAGGTCGTGCCAGACGTAGAACGTGGCGGTTCCCTGATAGCCGGAGGCGGCCACCTGTTCCCGCAACGCGACGGCGGTGTCCTCGAACGCGGTCACCACCTCGTCGGCCGACATGCCCATGCGCTCGTGCGGTGGCGCGCCGAACCAGGTGGTGTTGGCGTGCTCAGCGTCCTGGTCCTCCGGCGAGAGCACGATCCTCTCGGCGGCCATGGCACGGATGTCCTTCAGCATCACCGTCTCAGTCTGCCGGTTGGAGTTGTCTCGAGACCAACCGGGCCGCTCGGCCGGGCGGTCCGGAGAAGCGGCCCGATCGGCCTATCCCGATCGAGGGAGTGGGGTTGCGCCGGGTGCCCGGCTCCGGTTCCTCTCGCTCGTCCCGGCACCGGCGGCCCGGCCTCGGACCCCGATAACGGCCGGGCCGCCGGGCGCCATCCACTCCGCGGATCCGCAGGGAGAGACCCGTGGAGTGGTGGCTGTGCGGGAAGGTCTCAGGCCGCTACGGGCTCCCGCCGGGTCCGGCGGGTCCGCCGGACCTCGGTGGTGGACACCGGCTCCGGCTCGGCCGGCGTCTCCTCGGTCTCGGGCTCCTTCTCCTCCTCCTCCTGTTCCTGCGGCTCGCCGGCCTCCTCCGGCGTCTCGGTGAGGCCCGCCACCACCCGGAGGAAGTCCGGCTCCATCTCGCCGACGACCGGTTCGGTCAGCCGGTCGCCGTCCGGTTCGGCTGCCGGGTCGCCGATCAGAGCCTCGGCTTCGGCGTCGTCGGCCGTGGTGGGGCCGGTCTGCCGGGTGCGGGTGAACCGGGACTGGCCGCGGGCGAGGTCGTGCCCGATGGAGTGCGCCTCCATCTCGTACGCGACGCGGTGGTTGCCCTCTTCGTCATCCCAGTCACGGGTGTAGACGCGGCCGTAGGCGACGACCGGATCGCCCACGCTGATCGAGGCGATGACCCCCTCGGCGAGCCGGCGCCAGGCGGAGACCCGGATCCGCAGGCTGTTGCCGTCGACCCAGCAGCGGTTCTCCCGGTCGTAGCGGCGTGCCGTGGAGGCGATCCGGAAGTTCGCCACGAGCTGGTTGGACTGCTGGGTGCGGCGCCACTCCGGCGGGGTGAGCACGTTGCCGATGATCGTGACGTTGGTGTCGAACACAGCTTTCTCCTTGTCGTCGGTTCCGGCCGGCGAGCTGCCGGCGCGGCGGACGAGTCAGAGATTGGCGGGTACGGCGTCGCGGCGCGGAGCTCCCTGTGGACAGGGCGGGAATGTGGATAACGGCCCGGACCGTGGTCGATCTGTTATGGCGCGCCACCGCGTACTGCTGGGTAACCTGACGGGGTGGAGACCGACGTCCTGGGCTGGCCGTATGAGCGGCACACGATCGAGCTGGGCACCGACGACGAGGGCCCGGTCGTGGCCACCCTCGTCCGGCGGCGCGCCGAGCAGCCGACCCGCAGGGCGGTGTTGCACGTCCACGGTTTCGTGGACTATTTCTTCCAGACCCATCTGGCGGATTTCTTCGTCGAACGCGGCTGGGATTTCTACGCGCTGGACCTCCGGAAGTACGGGCGGAGCCTGCTCCCCCACCAGACGCCGAACTTCGCCCGCAGCCTCACCGACTACTACCCGGAGCTCGACGAGGCGGCGCGCATCATCCGCGAGGACGACGGTCACGACCAGTTGCTGGTGACCGGGCACTCGACGGGCGGTCTGATCACCTCGCTGTGGGCACACTCACGTCGCGGGCAGGGCATCGTCGACGGACTGTTTCTGAACAGTCCTTTCTTCGATTTCAACCTGCCCTGGGCGGTACGGCGGCCGGCCCTCTCGCTGGTGATCGCGCTCACCAACCGTACGCCGTACCGGAAGATGCCCACCGCCGGTCTCGGGCTCTACGGGCAGAGTCTGCACCGCGACTACCAGGGCGAATGGGCCTATGACCTGGCGTGGAAGCCGATCCTCGGTTTCCCGGTCAGGATGGGCTGGCTCGCGGCGATCCGGCGTGGTCAGCAGCGCCTGCAGGCGGGCCTGGGCATCGACGCGCCGGTGCTGGTCGCCTGCTCGGACCGGACGTTCCGTGGCAAGGCGTGGCACGACGACGTACATGTGACCGATTCTGTTCTTGATGTCGAGCACATCGTCCGGTGGGCGCCCGGGCTGGGCCGGCGGGTGACGATCGCCCAGTTCAACGGGGGTAAGCACGACCTGACGCTCTCCGGCAAGGAGGTCCGCGCCGAGGTCTTCCGCGAGGTGGGCCGCTGGGTCGACGCGTACCTGCCGGCGCCGGGCACGCCGGAGATCGGGATCCCGCCCGCGCCGGAGGATCAGGGCGGCCGGGCCATGGTGCTGGAGGCGGCCGAGGCCGCTGTCGAGAAGGCAGCCGACGAGGCGGACGACAAGTCCGGCACGACCGCCTAGTATGTGCTGGCCAGCGCTCGTAGCTCAGCGGATAGAGCACCGGACTTCTAATCCGATGGTCGCAGGTTCGAATCCTGCCGGGCGCGCAATTACTTCGATCTACCAGGGCGTACGCATCTGACGATGCTCCAGCTCAAGCCCTGGTTACCTGGATTGTTACCTACTTTGGCGTTCCGGCGTCAGAGGTACGCCGCCACCGCCGCCTTGTCGCCCATGAGGTCGCGCCCCAGGTACACACGTGCGGTCATGGCCGGATCAGTGTGACCGAGCTGGTCGGCGATCTTCGCGATGGGTACGCCGGACTGGTCGAGGATCGTTGCAACCGTACGGCGAAGGGTGTGCGGGGTCGCCCAGGGGAACCCGCTGCCGATGAAGATGCGAGCGAGCGCCTTGGCCGAATTGCTCTGGTCCCACATGCGTTCGGGCTCGTTCAGGTGGTGCGGGGAGCTGAAGACCAACCCATCGGAGCCCAGCCGCTCCGCCCTCGCCTTCAGGCGCCCGGTGAGCCACGACGGAAGGTTCAGCCGCCGATCCGAACCACGCGTCTTGGTACCGCGCACATGGACCGTTCCGGCCTCCAGGTCGAAGTCAGCCCAGCGGACGGCCCTCGCCTCGTTGATCCGCACGCCGGTGCCGGCCATGAACGCCATGAGGTCGGCTACCGCCTCCCGCTTCCGCCGGGTACGCGGATTGATCGTCTCGGACAAGGTGAGCTTGTCCGCGTACGCGAGGACGTGATCGCGCTCATCCTTGGTCAGCGCTCGGGTGGTGTCCCGCTCGCGGACCGGCGTCTTGACGACCTGAGCCTTGACCGCCCGGATCTGACGCAGCGCGTTGGTAGTCAGCGTGCCGTTGTCGATCGCGAACCCGAGGATGCCGGACAGCACGCTGCGGCTCATCTTTGAGGCACCGGTTCCGTGCTTGTCGGCCACGGTCTGGAGAAACGTCCGCAAGCGTTGCGGGTCGTTTACCTGCTCAAGCGTCAGGCCCCGGATGCTTGATCCCGGGACGTCGATGTAGCGGGTAAAGGTCCGGCCATAGTCGAGGATGGTCCGTGCGCTCAGTCCGGAGTCGGTGCGCCGGATCTGAGCAAGCCACAGCTCGCCTGCCGCCGCCAGCTTCATCCCCGAGGTCATCTCAACGTGTCCGCGTTCACGTTCCGCCAGGGCTGCCTCAACGGCCTGGAGGGCGGCCCGCTTCGTTGACGCGAACCGGGAGACCTCCTTCACGACTCCGTCATAGCCCCGGTAGTAACAACGTGCGCGCCAACGCTCCGCACGGCGAGGGATAGGCGCTCGCTTCCACTTGCCCGCCTCGTCCCGCAACTGCGGGCTCGCTTCGAACTCGCCGTGCTCACCGAGGCCAAGGGGTCGCCTGCTCATGCATCACCTTCCATCTCAGCTATCTGGGCATCGATCAGTGCGTCAGCCTCCGGCGACCACGCGGGGTTGAGGAGCTTCATCGCCTTGTCGGTCATCCCGCCACCGGCCTCGCCCGACTTGACCGGGGTGAGCAGACCTCGCCGCCGCGCTTCCGCGATGCGGTTGGCCCAGGTGCCGCTCACGCCGCCATGCTGGGCAGCGAGCGTCTTGGCGGGCGTACGGTCGCCGTCTTGGACCAGGAATGAGTACTCAAGGGCGAGGCCGGCGTAGGCCACATCGTCACGAGGCTGACGTCCACGAGCGTCCTCCAAGAAGGGCGCCAGGTAGACCGCAGACGGGTTGACCAAGCGAAGGCCAGCAGAGCCCGCGCGGCCTCCGCGCTGAGCGCTCAGCGCCTTCCTGGAGGCGGCCAACAACTCGCCGATGGGCAGCGCACGGATGGTCTTGCTCGACATAGCGAGGGATTCGGACTCGACCGCTTGTCGGACAGCGAACTCGACCGGACGCCACTCGCCCAGGGCATCGCCCGAGGCCGCCAGCCGGAACGCCACGAGCCATTCCTGGTCGCCGTCGTTGTGGCGGTGAACCACGAACGCTTCCTGACCACTCTCACCGAGCCATACGACCAGGCCGCCGGACTCCGAGGCCATCGCCAACGCCTCGCTCGCGTTGGAGGGGGTTTTCTTCATGCCGACGAAGGTACCAGATAGTAGCTACAAGCCATAATCATTATGTCAGGTTGGCACCTTCACGATCTCTCGCTAAACTTCGTCGTAGATCACGCAAGCTCAGGCTCAGCACACCGAGGAGAGGACATCCCGATGCCCATACGCTCGTCCAACCATGGGGGTTCCGCCTCGTGCCACAGCAAGACACCACTCACCTCACTCCGGCCCACCTGGCGAAGCGCTGGTCCGTAACCGCCGGCCACCTCGCGAACCAGCGCAGCGCGGGGATCGGCCCCGCCTACCTCAAGCTGGGCGGGCGCATCCTGTATCGGCTCGTCGACATCGAGGCCTACGAGGAACGCTCTCTCGTGGGAGCCAGCGCGTGAGCGAGAGGTACAACCGCATCCAGTTCGCCAACAATGGCCCCTGGGCAGCTTTCTCCCAGAACGAGATCTACCGGTGGGCCGGCGAACTGAACAAGGAAGCGCTACACATCCGAGTCCTGTTCGCGGGCATGAGCCGGATGAACTCGCTGGGACATGCACAGTTCGGGATGGGCGAGTTGGCCCGGCTCATCGGCACCGTCACCGGAGGCGAGGTGAAGGCCCGCCGGCCCGACAGCGTCTCCGTAGCCATCAAGGAGGCCAAGAAACGCGGCTTCATCGCCCCGGAATCGAACGCGCGGTGTCTTGTGCTCCGCCACCATGTCTTCCAGAAGTCGACGAAGGCTCGCTGGCGGTGCCCAGTGCACGACCTCGATTGATCTGGGCACCCAACTTTCCGGGCAAACGTTGGCTCCCAGCGCCGACACGATTGGCTTCCAGCACCAACTCATAACGCTGTGAGCTGGGAGAACGGAAGCTATCTCTCTATTCTCTTTCAACGGCGGAAGCAGTCGAGCGGCAGGAGTCTCGGGATGCCAGTCATCTCGGGGCTCCGCCCAGACTCGCCGTTGGCCGTCTTTGGGACAACGATCAGCCACGCACACCCGGCGGCAGGATCAGACGATCCAGGACTCCGTGAGTCCCCATGCACACCGCACACAGCGGCATGCTCGCGTCGTCGTAGACCACCGTCGACTCCTCGTACGGATGCGGCGGGTACTGGACGGTCTCCACAACTCCTCGACTCTGCAAGGTGAAGTGGAAGCACTTATGCATCCGGCCGTTCGGGTGGGTGCGCGCGATAGCCGGTGTGATCATCGGGATCAGGGCCGTCCCGGACCGGCGCAAAGTCGCTACGTCGGGGCAATCCGCGGAATGCACGAGAACGGCCGGCGGGTACTCCCGCTTCTCCGTCATCCCCGGCATCCGTTCGGGAGGGGTGCCCCCTCATCCCAGGCGACCACGATGGCCTTCACCGCCTCTTCCTGGGTGAACCGACCGAGAAGGTCTCCGCTCGTACCCGGACGCCTTACGTAGGCACTCCATCGATCGCCGATGCTGGCGTGGATCCAGCCTATGTAGTCGTTCTCGCGCTCGACGGAGTACCCGCCCATGACGCTCACCTTGAGCACGACGCCGGGCATGAACTCACGCTTCGTTGGCGGAACGCGGCGCTCCACTGTTCACCTCCTCGCAGGCGAGGCAGGCAAGACTCGTCCCGCAACCGGGACACCAACGGTTCTTAGCCTTCAGGCTGAGCAGGCCGCCGACGAACCCGACGACTAGCGAAGCCACGGCGACAATCAGCACCATGGTCACATCCCTCATTGGCAACAGGGATAGACGCTAGGTAAGGGGGATCTCACGGGTCCACGATGTTGCGAATAGTTGCGTCAGCTTAGTTCACCGGCTACGCGGGTAACGAGGTCTCGGGCAGGCTTCCCGTACAAGGCGACCTGGTGCAGGTTCTCGAACATCCGCCCATACAGGTCGATCTCACTGGGCTGGGTGACCTCAATACTCGCCGTCGGAGTCTCCAGAGCCACGAGCTGGTTGTCGAACATCCAGAATCCCGCCGACGGTACGGCTCCCCGCTCCACCATGAGCGGGATGATGCCGAGCGCAACCGCCGGGAGCGACATGACGGTCAACAGGCGGTCGAGCTGGTTGGCCTGGGTGTCGGCATCCCCGAACCAAATCCTCAACGCCTGCTCTTCCAGGATGACGGCGAACCGCTTACCCCGCTGGTACAGGATCTTCTGGCGTTCCATCCTGACGGCGACCGCCTCCTCCAAGTCATTGGGAGCGTCGAGGAACCGGCTCCAGAACGACAGCATGGCAGCGCAGTAATCTGGAGTCTGGAAGAGTCCGGGGATCACATTGTGTTCGTAGATCCGGAAGAGGTTGGTCTCCTCATAGAGGGTCGGGGCGCGGATGCCCAGCACCCGCTTCATGCCGGCTCTAGCCTGGCGACGGAACTCCACATACGCCGACTCGACAGCCCGCAACGTGGCGAGAAGATCGGCAGCTTCAGCCTCCGCTCCACAGGCCCGACACCAGTCCTGGATGTCGCCTACCGTCGGCTGCTGAACTCCGTTCTCCAGCTTGCTCACACGCGTGTAGTGCTGGCCCGTTGCGGCGGCCAGCGCCCGCCCCGTGAGTCCGGCTTCTCTGCGGATCTCACGGAGTCGGGCGCCCAGCGCCTGTTGCGCCTGTTTGGCGGAGCTACTTGGGTTCGTAGTCACGATGCGGGATCGCGAGCTTCCACACCGCGTCAAAGGCGGATCGGCAGAGGTTAAGGTCGGCCGAGTCTGTCGAGGTCTCCATGCCGGCGTTCAGCCCGTTCCCGGTGTAGAGCAGGAAAACCACGAGCCGATCATCGAACAGGTAGAAGTCATTTCCAGGGAGAGCCAGCGACGACACCAGCGAGCGGGGAGTCCAACGGATGTCCTCACCGGCATCAACCATCGGGCCGGCGATGCTGAAGCTCCATCGCTGGTAGTCACTCAACGGCTCGGAGACCACGCGTGCCCGACGGACGCTCTTGCCTACGGGCACATGGCTCCGCAGGGTGGCACACCAGTCATCGAGCCAGCTCAGGTCATCCGGTTCCTGAGCCGCCCACTTGGCCATGTACGGAAGCTCGATCTCGGTTCCGTAGGCGTCACGCGTCTCCAGGTGGTCTGACGACCTCTCGAAGGTGCGGAGCAGGCGATCAAACTCCGCCTCATCCAGCGACGCCACGGCCCTCCTCGGTGAAGAACTGGATCATCCTGTCAGGGATCTCGACCACAGACTCTCCCTCCGGGATGTCCATCTCCGCCAGCGCTTCGGGATCGGTCACCACGAAGCCCTGCACCAGCCAGCTACCCCGGTCAGTCCGGTAGAGGGTCGGCGAGTTCGTCGGGTTGGAGTTCGGGTCCTTGGCAACGAAGGTTAGGCGCACGGCCAACTCCCTGTCTCTAAGGTTGCGAGGTGTTGCGCGCGCATACATCGTGATCGCCACACTACGCACCGTCAAGCTTTTAGAGCCTCGGTCAAATTTGCGCAACGACTCCGAAACCGTGGCAAGTTTTAAGGTGCTATCACGCGGCGGTACCCACATTTTGCCCCAAGGGGTTACACCCCCACTCCCTCGATGTAACACCTGACGGCCGCCAGAATCACCGAGCTTGCCTGCCCAGCCATCCCATGCAAATGGAATGACGGCCGCGACTGAACAACATATCGATTAATCTTGCCCATCCTCTGGAAGAGATTCAAGGAATTCGACTACACCGCTGTTATCGTCGCCAGGAGCGAAGACAACAATAAGGCCGCCGCCCTCTTTAGGCTGAGCCGACTCGATTCGCGCTGCGTTGAATGTAGTTCGTGCAAACCCCAGAGGAATATCCAGTTCACCCACTCTAACAACAAGCGGTTTGACGATAACCAGAGGCGAAGCGACACTAAGGTCGGCTGCAGGGTCTATAGTCCCTGCCCGGAGCTCTTCAGTGAAGGAAGTCCAGGTGATCCCATACGATCCGGCGCGCAGCAATGTAGCCGCGTTAAGTATTTGTATGGCCTCTTTGCGGTGCATGTGGCTGAAATCCGGCACAACAATTTGCTCGTCCGTGTAATCCTGGATCGCAATCAGTGCCTCAATCAAAACTATCACCTGCTTGAGGTCGAACAGAGCGCCGCCAGGGATTTCTACGGAAGCATGCTTCGCAGGGCCGTATCGCTCGGCGAAACGCATCTTGTTTGGAGAATGGAATGAATCCGCCACCCGTAGACCCGCGAGAACTTCGATCGGCCTCAAACCGCTCAGGTCCTTGATTCGTAGGGTAACGGTGACCTTACGGCTTGCCAAGTCGGTGCGGATCTCGATACCAAGAGCTCCGCCTTGCTCGACTCCATGGGCGAAAGCTCCCTCCCGAGACAGACCGAAGGCCACCGGCTCCATCCCAAATACGACCGAGTCAATCAGTGCATCGTTGTCATCCAAGATCTGCATACGAAGGTCGTAGGATTTACCGCCCTCAACAGGGCCAACGTACAAAGTTCCAGACGAGAAAGAGGCACCCAGACCTCCGGGAAGGTCAATCGAACCGCTAACAGCAACTTCTTCGCTTGCAGTTATAGAAAACGGCATCCCGTACACATTGAAGTCTTCAAGAAGCTTTTCGGCCTCACCTCCCGACGCAGCTTGAACGTTGATCTT
Organism: Actinoplanes cyaneus; assembly: GCF_016862095.1. Taxonomy (GTDB): domain Bacteria; phylum Actinomycetota; class Actinomycetes; order Mycobacteriales; family Micromonosporaceae; genus Actinoplanes; species Actinoplanes cyaneus. Next base: position 190,056 of record NZ_BOMH01000017.1, on the reverse strand, counting down.
AATTGGGATCTCACGCTCTTTGAGAGATTCAACCATTCGCGCGAATATTTTAAACGTAACCCAAGAACCCTCCGCCTGCTGGCGTATTACGGCAGCGACCAGGAACGGCTCAGCACCTGGCGTCGCCGGATTTGATGCGTCGACGGAAAAATCGTAACGGTAGTGCGGATCGCGGGAATTTAGGGCCGCATGAAGCTTAGATAGATTACTCTCAACATCCGCTGGCTTTAGAAGATCAGCCGGTTTGCTTGCCTGGTTCTCTATTCCCAAGAGCCCGATTAGCTGCCGCATCGTTTCTGCCAAGCGATCCGCTCCGTCCTGAAGATAATAATCGACAACTTCTGGATACTTTGCAACCAACCCCTCACAGTGACTCAATCCTCGCCACTCGCAAGGATACCCAGCGTCCTTAGTGATTTTCTGAAACCACTCTCGCTCATCATTATTGGGATCTAGCGGGACCCATAGGTTCCACTCCGCAATAACCGCACTCTTCCCTTGCGCAAAGTTGCGAAGGCGTTTGAATGAGTCCCGGATCTGCTGCTTCCGGCTATCATCTAACTTTGTCGGAAAATATTTTATCTGATCGACATGCCAGCCATCAGAATCGATATAGATGACGTCGATCCCACCATCACCTTGCGAAGTCCTAACGCGCACGGCGTGAGGGTTCTCCCTGCACCGCATGATTGACAACAGAGTCTCAGTTACATTGGGATCCAATGTAGCCCATGATACGGTGCTCATCCGACCATCCTCCATGATCCGCAATCCACGGCACTGGCGCTAGTGCAAGCGAATGTTCGCGCTATTAGCCACCTTACTCTGACACAACCGGGCGCGCGAGAACTTCCAACCGATCAAGTACAGATGGTCGCGCCGAAATAAAAAGACCTCATATCGCACGAACGTCGCTTGCTGACCTTGAAAGCTCATGAACAACCGCGAAATTGACCTAGGCGCTGACTCACCCAGGGCCGATAGGCGCCTCAGATAGGGGATAGCTACAGGGCATAGTTTCCTGCAACGCCTACGACGGGTTGTGCTGGCCGTCTACAGTGTCACGCCATGGATGCACTTGCCGACCTAATCGGCTGGTTCAACGCTGAAAGAACAACCGTCGTCGTAGCCGCGTTGGCATTGGCCGGCATCGTCTACTCGGCGCAGTCTGCTTCCGCAGCCCGGAGGCAGGCCAGAAGCGCCAAAGACCAGGCTGAACGCGCAAGAGAGCAGGTCGCGCTCAGCAAACAACAGGTAGACGTGATGCTCCGGCAAGTCAGCCAGGCGGAGGCCGTCGAAGCGGCAGCTCAACAGGCTAGGCGGGAGTCGCTTCAGCCCAACGTTCTCGTCGACATCGCACCCGGCCTGAACGACCCTGGCGTGTTCGTTTTGATCATATCGAACATTGGGGCATCCATTGCGAGGAACGTCCGCATCAAAGCGCTGGACCAGATGGTGCGATCTGACGGGCTGAAACTCCACGAGTTGACAGTGTTCACCGAGCCGATCTCGGTGATGCCGCCAGGGCAGACGCGCCAGTTCTTCTATGACGTTGGCTTCCAACCGTTCAAGGGCAAGTCACCGCTGCGGTGCCGCTTCGAGGTTGACTGCGAAGGCCCCTTCGGTCCAGTAGAAACCGCCCATTACGATATAGACCTCACGCCGTACCAAGGCGGCTGGGCTGCCCCGACGACGCTCCATTCGGTGGTTGAGCAGATGAAAAAGGCCGTATCATCGCTCAACTCGATTGGCAAGGCCATCCATCAGGAGCACGACGCTGCGCGAACGTCGTTCGAGTGCAAGATCGTTCAGTCGACGCGAATGACGGACGACTTCACGACTTGGCTGCCGGCCGGCGAGGTCCTACGCCCATCGAACGCAGCGAGCGACGAGGCAGCGCCTTGACTCTGTGGGCACGAACCAAGTTCCATCCGACCTCTGCGTTACCCGGTTAGTTACCCACGATCGGCATCAGCGCCAATGAGCCGACATGATCCCGGCTGACTACGCCGCTCGGCTGTGGCCGCCTTTTGCCTGTTCAGGATGATGATCGGTGATTCCCGATGATCAGGCGCACCCAGCAGGTCTCCTACTCCGTCGGTCGCAGGTTCGAATCCTGCCGGGCGCGCCACTCCTCTTGACCTGAAGTAACCCGCACGGCCGGCCCACAGCCGAAGCCCCGTCCGCCGGTACCAGATCTTGTGACAGCGGCGACTTCTTCACGAAGATCGACGGCTCTGACGGCCCTGGCTGAATGCCCACAGCTGAACCCTCCTGACTCAGCCGGTGTATACCGGTGCGGCCTGCTCTTACGGTCGGCATGGCATCGACGCTGACCAACTCCGCAGGCGCGGTCCAGTTTCATGACACGGGTTCCATGGGGTGGCTGAGATCAGACACTCTGTCTCTTTCTGACCGGGGGTGGGAGCGTGGCAAGACGTCCGGCCGAGGCGCAGCCGATGGGCGGCTTCGCCCTCCTGCTGTGGGCCGTACCTGCGGTAATCGAGCCGCTCACGTTGGCGTTCGCCGCATCGGGACTCCCGGAAGTCGCTGATGCCTCACCGTACGGCCGAGCGGGAACCGTCGCCGTCGCCGTGCTCGCTGCTGTGCTATCGGCGTTCGGTGCGACCCTGGCCTGGCGTGGCGCATCAGCTGCCCTTCGGGGTGTGACGGCTGTCCTTCTGGCTGTTGTCGCGGTTCTCATCGGTCTGATGACCTTCTACTTCTTCTTCAGCGGCCCGATGTTCGTCGCCTTCGGCATCTTGCTGCTCCACGCCACGATCTCGATCTGCGTACTCACTCGGGCGGTCCTTCGAGCAGCTTCATCAGTCGAGAGAGCTGATCGGTGATGCAGCCGGAATCCATCAAGCGTTTGCACGAGTACGCCGAGAGTGTTGCAAAGCTGGCGAAGGAACTATCTGAAGAGACTCCACAGCGGTCCGAAGGAACCGACGCGACCGGCTGGGTGATAGTCGTTCTCGGCCGGGACGGGCTGCCGGCCGAGGTACGCGTTCGCAACGGCTGGCAGCAGCGCCTGGACGCGGAACAACTCGGCGCGGCGGTCATCGAGTCACACAACGATGCCTTGCGGCAGGCATTGAGGGTGTGGACTCGGCGTCTTGACGACAGCCGCTGGTGGGGGCGGCAGCGAGACGTCGACGCTGAACATCTTCATGGTTCCGCGGAGTTGTATGAGACACCTCCCCAGCTTGGTACGGATGGTCGGGCGCACCACGATTTCGAGTACGGCGAGCGGGTCTTGAAGGACCTCCAGGACGCACAGCGCCTGACGACGGAAGTACCGCGCGCGGTCGAGGGAACGGACGACGGGCGCCACGTCATCGTGCGGCTCGGCGCGGGTGCGATGTCCAGCTGCGAGATCGAGCCACGATGGGCCTCTCGCTGCGACGGAACGGTGATCAGCGCCGCTCTCTCCCGCGCGCTCGAGCGGGCGAAGAGCCAGTTGGAAGCGAAGACGGATCAACTTCAAGGATTGGACGCGCACCTCGGCGACGGGCTGGCCACCCTTGCGTCCCTTGCCGGGCAGCACCGGACACGAGGCGACATTCGATGACCCTGCCCACCCCGGAAGAGGTCTCGGTCGCGACCAACGCGCTCCGCACAGAGGCGGGCAAGTGGGAAGAGCAGGCCGGTCGGCTGAGCACCCTCAGCGGCGACGCTGCCGGGATGCAGTTCGGTCGCTTGGAGGCTGGGCTGTTCCAGATGCTCGTGACGCCGTACAACGACATCATCTCGGCCGTGTCTGCCCGCTGCGCCGAAGGCGCGGCTTCCATGAAGGAAATCGCCAGCACCCTGCGCAACGCTGCGAACACCTACGAGGCTGAAGACCAAGCGGGCGCGCATCGGATCAGCGGCATTTACTGACAAGGAGAGGTCGTGGAATTCAGCCGGGCGCAGTACGAAGCGGTCATCGCGGAGATCGAGGCCGGCACGAAGACGCTGGAGGCGAAACTCGCGGAGGTGAAACCGGCCGCGAAGAATGCCACGTCCCACTGGTGGATCGACCCGGTCTCCGCTGAGGCGATCAACTACATCGCGGACAAGACAGTCGAGATCGGCACCGGGATCCTGAACTGGATTCTCGACGTGCTGAAAGGCGCGACTGCCCCGATTTGGATGTTCGTGGACGCCTACCACTGGATGGATCTCCGTGGAACGGCTAACGCCGTGTCGACGGACCTCTCGACGCAGAACCTGGTCATCGATGACTCCGACTGGCGCGGGAAGGCTCGCGACAACTATCTTGCGGCCGCCGGCGCGCAAGCCGGCGCGGCTGCCCGTGTGGGCTCGATCGCGGGTAGCACTGCTGGCATGCTCGCCACATGCGCTGGAGCTGGGCTTGCCTTCTACATCGCAGTCGCTGCCGTGCTGGCCAAGCTGATCGCGACGACCGTGGCCGCTGTCGCGGCCCTCGGCTCGGTGGTCTTCTCGTGGGTGGGTGCTGGGCTTGTGCTCCAAGAAGCAGGCTTCAGCACGACGGCTCTCTGGGCTGCTTCCGCCACGCTGGCTGGGTTCTTGGGCACTCAAGCCGCAGCCATGATCACCATGCACGGTGACACCGTTGATCCCACCAGCTTTCCGAACGGCGTGTGGCCGAAGCCGAACAGCGCTCAGTACAACGACGCGACCGTTTTCGACGCCAACGGTAAGGTCGACGCCGACTGGAGCCTGAAGAAGGACTAGCCAGGCTTTCCATGCCGCACAGAGCTACCTGAACGCCCTCCGAGCAGATCACGCCACGCGCGCCGTGCACTCCTGACCTGGGGTCGCAGGTCAGGAGGAACGACGTCTCAGGCCGCGGCGAGGGCTTCGGTCGGGGCGAGACGGGCCGCGCGGATAGCCGGGTAAAGGCCGGCGATCACGCCGATCGCCACGGTCGCGGCGAGGCCGCCGCCGATGACCCAGTCCGGGACGACTGTCGGCCAGTCCCGCGAGATCGCGTAGAGCCCGGTGACCAAGAATCCGCCGAGCACCCCGCCGGCCCCGCCGAGTGCGGAGAGCAGCAGCGACTCGGAGACGAACTGGACGCGGATGTTGCCGCGGGTGGCGCCGAGCGAGCGCCGCAGCCCGATCTCAGCTCGGCGTTCCAGCACGGAGATGACCATGGTGTTGGCCACGCCGATGCCGCCGACCAGCAGCGCGACCGCGCCGAGGCCGAGGAGCAGCGCGTTGTACGTGGAGTTCGCCGCCCGTTTCGGGGTGAGCGCCTCGGACGGCTTGGAGACGTTCACCTCGTCGGGGCTTTCCGGGTTGGCGGTGGCCGCGAGGACGGCCCGGACGTTCTCGACCTGCGATTCGACCGAGCGCGTGTAGATCGTGGTGGCGTGCCCGTCGAAGCTCAGGTACTGCTTCGCCGCCTCCCAGCCGATCAGCACGGCGCCGTCGAGTTCGGGGGCGAGCGGCACCGCGTCGAGCACGCCGATCACCCGGTACCAGCGGCCGCCGATGTAGACCGACGGCACGTCGCCGAGTCGCCGGGCGGCTGCCGAGCCGAGGACGACCGCGGGGTAGTTCGCCGTGGCCGCGTTCAGCCAGGTGCCGTGGTTGATCGTCGCGCCGACCGTGGTGAGCAGGTCGAGCTGGGCGGCTTGCAGGGACAGTCCGCCGGTTTCGCCGGCCGGGATCCGGTCGGAGCGGTAGACCGGGGTGCCGGCGACCGTGCCGACCGCTGTCGCGCCGGTGACCGGCCCGATCCGTTCGATCATCGGGAGCGCGTCGTCGGGCAGGGTCGCGTCCTCGCCGAACATGGTGTTGCCGGGCGCGACGGTCAGCATGTTCGTGCCGAGCTGGGCGAGTGCGCGGTCGAGGGCGGCCCGGCTGGAGGTGCCGATGCCGACCACGGAGACCATGGCGGCGATGCCGATCGCGATGCCCAGCGCGGAGAGCACCGCGCGCAGCGGCCGGGCGCGCAGGCCGGAGCCGCCGAGCCGGAACAGGTCGGTGGCGCTGAGCCGGGCCGGCCGCAGGGTGCGGGTGCGGGGCATGTCAGACCACCCGCCCGTCCCGCATCGGCACCTGGCGTGGCAGCGAATCGGCGATCTCGTGATCGTGGGTGATCACCAGCACGGTGGTGCCGGCCGCGTTCAGTTCCCGCAGCAGGGTGACGACTCCGGCGCCGGCGACCGAGTCGAGGTTGCCGGTGGGTTCGTCGGCGAGCAGCACGGCCGGGTTGCCGGCGACGGCCCGGGCCACCGCGACGCGTTGCCGTTCCCCTCCGGAGAGCTGGTGCGGGCGATGTCCGAGGCGATCCCCGAGCCCGACCCGGATCAACGCGTCCCGTGCGAGCTTTTCCCGAGCCTTTCGCGGTACGCCGGAGTAGAGCAGCCCGTCCGCGACGTTCGCGACCGCCGAGCGGCCGGGCGCCAGGTGGAACTGCTGGAAGACGAACCCGATCGAGCGGGCGCGTAGCGCGGAGAGCTGCCGGTCGGACAGGGCCGCCACGTCGTGCCCGTCGATCCGGACGTCGCCCGTGGTCGGCCGGTCCAGCGTCCCGATCATGTGCAGCATGGTGGACTTGCCGGAGCCGGACGGCCCGACGATCGCGATCAGTTCACCGGATCGCACGGTCAGGTCCACGTCGCGCAGCGCGGTGACCCCGCCGGGGTAGCTCTTGGTCACCCGGCTCAGCTCGATGACCGGGCCGGTGGCGGGCGCGGCCGGCATCGGCTCGCTCAGCTCGACGACCGAGCTCATGCCGGGACACCCACCTTCGTACCCTCGGCGAGGTCCCCGCCGGAGACCTCGACGCGCCCGTCGGCGAACAGGCCGGTCTCGACCGCCACGACCTCGGTGGTGGCGCCGTCGACGACCTGCAGGCCGTAACCGCCCTCGCTGAGGGCGAGCAGCGCGTTGACCGGGACGGTCAGCACGTTCTCCCGCTGCGAGGCGACGAACAGGACGGTGACCGCGGCCTCGTCCAGCCCGGCGGGTGCCCGGGTGAACCCGATCGTCACGCTGATCTTCGTCTCGTCCTCGCCGTTCGGGTCGTCGGACTCCTCGACGGTGGTCTCGACGCCGGAGATCTTCGCCGGGACGGTCGAGCCGTCCGGGAGGGTGACGTCGACCTTCGCGCCCTTTCTGGCCAGCCGCTGATCGGCGACGTCGAGCGTGACGGTGGCGACCCGGCCGATGTCGCTGGTCTGCAGCATCTCGGTGCCGGGCTGGGCGGTCGCGCCGGGCTCGACCGTCCGGGAGTCGATCCGGACCGCGCCGGGTTCGAAGACGACCCGGCCCAGGTCGACCGTGCCGGTCTCGTCGAGGCCGAGGTCCTCCTGCCACTCCTGCACCGCGTCGGCGGTGGCCGAGGTGAACGTGCTGTCGACGGTGAAACCCCGGTAGCCCAGCGCCCACAGGTTCTTCTCGAGCTGGTTGACGTCGGTGCCCTTGGACCCGGAGCTCAGTGCGCGGTAGGCGGGCAGGGTGCCGTACATCAGGATCACCGGTTCGCTGTCCACCTTGTACAGCGGCTTGCCGCGCTTGATGGTGGCGCCGGTCGCCGGCATCCAGGTGACGGTCCCGCTGAGCCGGGTGGCGAGCGTGCCCGTGTCGCCGTATCCGAGCGTCCCGTCGTGGCTCTCCTTGTCGACCAGCGTCGTCCTGGTCACGTCGGCGGTCGCGGCCGGCAGGTTGCCCGCGCCGGCCTGTGCCGGCTTCTCGGCCTCCGGCAGACCCCCGATCAGCAGGTACGCGGTCACGCCGCCGGCCACCAGCACCCCGGCCACCGCGGCGGTCGTCCACTTGCGGCTCATGCTCCGCCGCCCTTGGTCCCGCCCTCGCTGGTGACGTCCCGGGGGCCCTTGGGCCGGTTGCTGTCGCACTTCTTCTCGGCGGCCTGGAACGTCGGGGAGTCCGGGTCGATGCCGCTCTTCGAGTCGATCCCGATCTCGCCCTTGGGGCCCGGGTCGGGGAAGTTGGGCACCCCGTTCTCCCGCATGCACTTGGCCATCTGCCGGGTCTTCTCGATGTCCTCGGCGCTGGGCGGCGGGGCGTTCTCGCCGTCCGGCGCCCACTTCCGGCAGGCCTGCTGCGCCTTGTCGAAGTCTTCCTTCTTGACGCTGTCCGGGACCCTGATGCTCAGCTTCCCGTCGCTCGGGTCCGGGAACCACGTCATGCCCTGCTCCCGCATGCACCGGGAGAACTTGAGCGGGGCGTCCGGGTCGATCGTGCCGGCGGCCGACGCGGACGGGTTCGCCGACGCCGGCCCGCTCCGGGCGGTGGCTACCGACGAGTCGTTCGGGGCCGGTTTGCCGCAGCCCGCCATGCTCGCGGCGAGCATCAGGCCCGCCGCGAGAATCGCTCTGGTCCTCATCGTCGTCTCCTTCGCCGGCAGCCGTGCGGCTGCCACGCATCGAAGTAGAGCGAGGCGCTGGTTTCCCGGGCGTCAAGGAAAACGGTGACACCGAGTTGACACCCGATCTTGCGACTATGGGAGTCATGCGGATCCTGGTGGTCGAGGACGAACCGTTGCTGGCCGACGCGGTGGCGCAGGGCCTGCGGCACGAGGCGCACGCTGTCGATGTCGTCTACGACGGCGGCTCCGCACTGGAACGCATCGAGGTCAACGACTACGACGTGGTCGTGCTGGACCGGGACGTGCCGGTCGTGCACGGCGACAAGGTGTGCCAGGTGCTGGCCGAGCGCAACGCGGATGTCCGGGTGCTGATGCTGACCGCGGCGTCCGGCGTCGACGACCGGGTCGCCGGGCTCGCTCTCGGCGCCGACGACTACCTGCCGAAGCCGTTCGCGTTCCGGGAGTTGTCGGCGCGGGTCGCGGCGCTCGGGCGGCGGGCCCGGCCGGCCGCGCCGCCGGTGCTGCGCCGGGCCGGGATCAGCCTCGATCCGTACCGGCGTGAGGTGCACCGCGACGGGCGTTACGTGCCGCTGTCCCGCAAGGAGTTCGCCGTGCTCGCCGAGTTGCTGCGGGCCGACGGCACCGCGGTCTCGGCCGAGACGCTGCTGGAGAAGGCGTGGGACGAGAACGCCGACCCGTTCACCCATGCCGTGCGGATGACCATCCTGAAGCTGCGCCGCAAGCTCGGCGATCCGCCGGTGGTGCTGACCGAGCCGGGAGTGGGGTATCGGATCCGATGAATCTCGATCTGACCGTGCGGGGCCGTCTGACCCTGGTCTACGGCGGCATGTTCGTCCTGGCCGGGCTGGTGCTGTTCGGCGCCATCTACCTGCTGGTCGGGCGGGACCAGGTGACCGCCGGGAGCATGCAGCGCGCGACCGAGGCGGTGATCGGCCCGGACGGGCAGCCCGCCGTCAACATGATCATCAAGGACACCCGGGCCGACACCATGCACGCCCTGCTCACCCAGGGCATGATCGCCCTGGTCGTGGTGAGCGTGGCGACGATCGCGCTGGGCTGGCTGGTCGCCGGGCGCCTGCTCCAGCCGCTGCACGAGATCACCGCGACGGCGCGGCGGATCGCCGAGTCCCCGGCCGATCGTGGCCTGCACGAGCGGATCAGCATGACGGGACCGGACGACGAGGTGAAGCAGCTGGCCGACACGTTCGACGTGATGCTGGCGCGGCTGGACCAGTCGTTCGACGGGCAGCGCCGGTTCATCGCCAACGCCTCGCACGAGCTGCGCACGCCGCTGACCTTGAACCGGACGCTGCTCGAGGTCGCGCTGACCCCGGAGACGGCTTCCCCGGAGGTCCGGCAGCTGGGCAGCACCCTGCTGGCGATCAACGATCGGCACAGCCGGCTCATCGACGGGCTGCTCCTGCTGGCCCGGTCGGAGCGGGAGGTGACGGAGAGGTCGTACGTGGACCTGGCCGACATCGTGGACCACGTGGCGGTGTCGGACACCGTCAAGGTCGTCGCCGAGCCGTTCGAGGCGGCCGTCCTCGGCGACCCGGTCCTGCTCGAACGTCTGGTGCAGAACCTGGTGGAGAACGGCGTGCGGCACAACGTCCCGGTGAACGGCTGGGTCAGGGTGACCACACTGACCAGGCCGGACGGCTGGGTCGAGTTGCGCGTCGCCAACTCCGGGCCGGTCATTCCGCGGTACGAGGTCCCGGGCCTCTTCGAGCCGTTCCACCGGTACCGCAGCGAGCGGCTGGTGTCTCCGGGCGCCGGCCTGGGCCTCTCCATCGTCCGGGCGGTCGCCCGCGCCCACGGTGGCGAGGTCCGCGCCGACGCCCGCGAGGAGGGCGGCCTCGACGTCGCGGTGCTGCTGCCCCGCGCCCCGTGACGTCGTCGCCACCGCGGCGGCGCTCGTCGCCAAGGGCCGCCGGTGTCGCGAGCGGCCGCCGGGCACGGAAGCGGACGCCGGTCAGGTCGCGGCGGGGACCGTCTCGTCGACCGGCCCGGCGCTGCGCCGCGCCAGCCCGATCACCCCGGCCGTCATGACCAGCGCGGCCAGCGCCGCGGCCACCAGGCCGACCGTCCCGAAGCGGACGCCCTCACCGAGGACGGCAACCCCGGCCAGGGCGGCCACCAGCGGGTTCACGACGCTGACGGTGGCCAGCGGCGCCGCCAGCCCCGCGCCCCGGTAGGAGAGCTGGCCCAGCAGGTAACCGCCGGCCGCGAACACCATCACCAGCACCGCGGCGGTCGCCGACACCCGCGCCGCGCCGCCGCTGGTCAAGGACGCCAGCACCGCTTTGGACAACACCGACGCGATCCCGAACGCCACCCCGGACGCCCCGGCCAGCAGCACCGCGCGCATCCGCGGGCCGGACCGCCACGCGCCGGCCGCGCACAGGGCCACCACCGCGGCGGTGATCGACGACAGGGCCCGGACGAACCGCTCGGTCAGCAGCGCCGGATCGCCGGAGTCCACCGACAGCGACAGGATCAGCACCAGCCCGGCCACGGTCAGCGAAGCGTCCCGCCAGGCCGCCGCGGTGACCCGGCTGCGATATCGCACGACGTGGATGGGCAGCGCGAACAGCAGCGTCAGGGTGCCGAGCGCCTGCACCACGGCGACGGTCCCGAACTTCAGCGCGACCACGTGCAGCGTGACCCCGGCACCGGTGAGCAGCAACGCCACGGCCCAGCGCGACCACCCACGATGGCCGTGCCCGGCGAGACGCTCCTGCGCCACGGCCGCCGCCGCGTAGGCGGCCGCGGACAGCACGGACAACCCGGCGGCCCACCCCAGTGATCCCATCGGCCCCTACCTCGCCCGCGCGGTCATCGGCGGGACACGCCCTAAAATACCGAGCGAACGGCGCGGGATCACCCGAAAGTGGCACGAACTATTCCGGCGGGCGCGCCCGGGCCCGCATCAGCCGTGCCGCGTGCCGCTCGACCAGGCCGTGAGCCCGGCGCCGCGCCGTCTCCTGCCGGGCCGCGGCCGCGTCGGCCCGCCGTTGCCGGGACCGCGCGGCCCGCTGCCGCAGCTCCGCCATCCAGGCCTCCCGTTCCCCCGGCACTGCGCTGGAGGGCGCAGCGCCGGAGGAGGAGGGCGCCGTGCCGGGAGAACCGGGCGCGGCGCCGCGCGCCGCGGTGCCGGCCGGACGGACCATCTCGATACGCGATGAAGTCATGGCGGAATCCTCCCGCCGGGGTACGACACTTCCCCGGACCGGCCCGCGAGCCGGCAGAAGCCGCGCCCAGCCACCGGGAAAATCCGTTTCCGCCCGCCGGCCCGCGCTGCCACGATCCCCGTCGCGCGTTGCACAAGAGCGGGCCCATCCACGAGGAACGAGAGTGAGAAGGCAACGACCACGGGCAACTCCGTCAGAAGACCCGCTGAACCGCCCGCACCACCCACCCGTACTGCAGCGCGAGCCAGGACCGACCCGCCCGGAGCACCGGCCGAAGGCCCCGGCGACCCGACCGGCTGATGGGACCCCACCCACACCGCACCGGTCCGCACCCGGCGAGGGGACTACCCTTGACGCCCTGTGAACTGGGCTTCGGTGTGGCGGCCCGGGCGGCCCGATCTAGGCCCCGGCGGCCTACGGAACATGGAACGGAAGATGATGATCGATCAGGCCAAGGTGCGAGTCCTGCTTTTGGAGAGCATCCACCCGGATGCGGTGTCCCGGCTCGAGGAGGACGGCTTCGCGGTCGAGTCCGTGTCCAGCGCGCTGGACGAGGCCGAGCTGATCGAGCGCATCTCCGGCGTCCACCTGCTGGGCATCCGCTCGAAGACGAAGGTCACCGCGAAGGTGCTGGAGGCCGCCGACAGCCTGGTGGCGATCGGCGCGTTCTGCATCGGCACCGACCAGATCGACCTGGCCACGGCCTCGGCGTCGGGTGTCGCGGTCTTCAACGCCCCGTTCTCCAACACCCGCTCGGTGGTGGAGCTGGCGATCGCCGAGATCATCGCGATGACCCGCCGCCTCACCGAGAAGAACGCGCTGATGCACGCCGGCGTCTGGGACAAGTCGGCCGACGGCGCGCACGAGATCCGCGGCCGCCGTCTCGGCATCGTCGGTTACGGCAACATCGGCACCCAGCTGTCGGTCCTGGCGGAGAACCTGGGCATGTCGGTCTCGTTCTTCGACACCGCCGACAAGCTGGCGCTGAGCAACGCGCACCGCTGCGCCAGCATGGACGAGCTGCTGGAGACCAGCGACATCGTCACCCTGCACGTCGACGGCCGCCCGGGCAACGCCGGTTTCTTCGGCGCCGAGCAGTTCGCGCGGATGCGTCCCGGCAGCCTGTTCCTGAACCTGTCCCGCGGCATCGTCGTCGACCACCTGGCCCTGCGGGACGCGTTGCGCAGCGGTCACCTGGCCGGCGCCGCCGTCGACGTCTTCCCGACCGAGCCGAAGGGTCGCGGCGACGAGTTCCTGTCCGAGCTGCGCGGCCTGCCGAATGTGATCCTCACCCCGCACATCGGCGGTTCGACCGAGGAGGCGCAGTCGGACATCGGCGGCTTCGTGGCGAACAAGCTGGCGAAGTTCCTGATCGACGGCAACACGACGCTGAGCGTGAACCTGCCGGGCGTGGTCCTGCCCGAGCAGCCGGGCCTGCACCGGATCGTGCACGTGCACGTCAACACCCCGGGCGTGCTGGCCCAGGTCAACCGCATCCTCGCCGAGCACAACGTGAACGTCGAGGGTCAGCTCCTGAGCACCCGCGGGGAGTATGGATATCTGATCACCGACATCGGCAAGGGCTACAGCGACTCGGTGCTGGAGCAGCTGCGCGCCATGGAGCAGACGGTCCGCCTGCGCGTCCTGTCCTGATCCACGCCGGAACGGGCCTTCCCCACCGGGAGGGCCCGTTTCCTGCGATCACGATCAACCGATTCGCCGGTACGCGATCACGCGCGCCCGCCCTACCCCGCCTCCACGCTGAGCAGCGCGATCTTCGAGGCGGTCTCCACGTCGTACCGTCCCGTGGTGTTCCAGTCCTTGGGCGTCAGCGTCGACCCGGGCGCCACATCACGAAGGGTCCGCGCTCCCGCGGTCACCGTGGTCGCCCCGCCACCGACCTTGACCCGGATCGGGTTCCCGGCCGGCGCGCGCAGGGTCAGGTCCTCCACCCCGCCGACGATCTTCACGGGCACGGTCCGGGACGCCTTGGACAGCGCCATCACGGCCCGTCGTGTCCCGCCGACCAGTTCGATCCCGTCCACCCGGCCCTCGCCGAGGTCGACGTCACACTCCGCGGCGTACCCGGAGAAGCGCAGCGTCCACCGCACGCGCGCGGCGAGCACCACCTCGACCTGGCCGTCCGTTCCGGCGCCGTCGCGGTTCACCTGCAGGCGTACCGCATCGTCGGTGAGCTGCGGGCTGGGTCGCAGCGGCGAGCCGTCGGGCGTGCTGATCCGGAACAGGTCGTCGCCGATGTCGGCGATCGAGACCCGGATCCGGTCGCTGGCCGCGAGCATCTCGAACGCCGCCTTGGTCCGTCCGTTGATCGGCGCGGTGACCAGCCGTGAGGTGGTCGTCGTGGAGCTGCCGCCGCCGAGGTTCAGCACGTCGGTGATCTTCGAATCCGGCCCGGAGTAGTAGACGACCCCGGTCACCGCGATCACCAGCACGGCGATCGTGCCGAGCAGGCTCATGCCGGCCGTGACCAGCCGCGATCGCCGGCGCGGAACGAACGGCGCGGGCCGGGTGGCGGGAGCGGCGGCGGGCGCCTGACCGGGCATCGCGCGCGGCACGTCGAGCGTGTCCGCCCAGGTCGCGCCCTCCCACGAGGGGAAGCCGCTGTCCACCGGGGACGGCTGCGTGGCAGGCGCCTGCGGCGCTGCCCGGTCCGCGGCCGCTGCCACCGGCGGGGCTGCCGGCGGCTCGCCGGGATGGCGCCGGACGACCGGGAGCCCGCCCGCCTCCGGCTCGGCCACCGGGAAAGCGCCGTCGTCGTCCCGCCCGCCCAGCGGCCGGTTCCCGCTGATCGGGCCGGCGGTGAAACCGAACGACGCCCGCCCGGGCCCGCCAGGCGACGCGGGCCCGTAGTCCGGCGCGGCGGCCGGCGGCTCGTAGGAGTGCGCCCCGCTCGAAGGCTCGTAGGAGGAGGTCGCCGGCGCGCCCGGTGACGGCGGCACGGGCTCGGAACCGCCCGCGTCCTCGGCGTCCCCGAACCAGCCACCCGCGGGCGGCTCGACCGGTCCGATCGCGGAGCTGCCCTGCTGCCCGGCCGGCTGCCGATAGATCCGGTCCCGCCCGTCCTTGCGGCGCTGCGGCAGTGCGGAGGACCCGGCCGACGAGGATGACGAAGGTGACGGTGACGGCGCCGGAGCTCCCGACTCCGGCATCACGCCGTCGATGGCGATGCGGTCCACGGCCGATGTCCTCTCCCCTGCAGCGCCGTCACGTGGCGCCCGCAAGAGAACACGGATAGCAGCGCTGCGCGGATCAGGTGATCCATGAACGAAACCTGGAATTCACCGGAGCTCAGGACGCACCAGCCCGCGCCGGGTGGCGATGGCCACCGCCTCGAGCTGGCTGTGCGCGCCGAGCTTCGCCAGGACCGCCTTCTGGTAGCCCCGGCAGGTGTGCACGCTGATGCCCAGCCGGCGGGCCACCGCACGCGCGTCCAGACCGGCCGCCATCAGCTGCAACACCTCGTCCTCACGGGCGGTCAGCCCGCTGGGCGCCTTGGTCACGGTGGCCGGGCTGGTGCTGCGCAGCAGGCGGGCCATGATGTCGGTGGAGACGGTCATGCCGCCGCTGTGCGCGGTCCGCAGGGCGTTGAGCACGTCGGCGAGCGCGCCCTTCTTGGAGATGAAACCGGCGGCGCCGATCGCGGTGGCCCGGCCGATCTGGGCCGGGTCCTCGCGGGCAGTGAGGATCACCACACGAATGTCCGGCTGGCGCACCAGGATGAGCTGAGCGATCGCGAGGCCGTCCGCATCGGACAGGTCGGGATCGAGCAGAATCACGTTCGGCGACAGCTCGGACGCCAGGTGCAACGCCTCCTGACCGGTCCGCGCGTGCCCCACCCACAGCAGGTCCGGCTGCCCGGCCAGAGCGTGCCCCAGCAGCTCGGCAAAGGTCTGGTGACCGTCGACGACGAGCACCCGGATCGCCTCGTCGTTCCCCATGCGCACACCATCCTCTGTCCAACGGTCAGCCCGCTCGGGCCCCGCGCAGTCTAAGGACTACCCACCACCGTGCCGCCCTACCAATAGGCGAGCGTTGTGCCACGGCGACGCCAGGTTGCCACCCGAGCGGTGGTTCTCACCAGTCTTTCGGCCGAGGGCACCCCCCGCATTGGGGCTTGCCGGTCCACGACGGCGACGGACACGATTCTGAATCATGTACGACATCCAGCTCTTCGGCCGCATCGAGGTCCGTACCCGTGGCGTCCGCCTCGCGGGCGACGACCTCGGCGGTGACCGCCCGCGTCAGCTGCTCGCCCTCCTGGCGCTGCACGGCGAGCAGTCCCTTGTGGAGCTGTCCGACCTGATCGGCGCCCCGCCGGCCACCGTGAAGGCCGATCTGAAGGTGCTGCGCGACCGCCTGGAGCCAGGCGTGCACGGCCGTGATTCCGTGGTGGTCGGCAACAGCGGGAGCTACCGCCTGGACACCGAGCGTGTCCGGGTGGACGTGGCCACGTTCGACCAGTTGATCGCCGCCGCCGAGGGCCGTTCCCCGGAGCGTGCCGTCCGTCCGCTGACCGCCGCCGCGTTCCTGGCCACCCGTCCCCTGCTGGAGGACGAGGACACGCCCTGGGCCGCTGAGCTGCGCGCGAAGTACCGGGCGAAGCTCCCGGCGGGTCACGCCGCCATCTGAGAAAAGCGGCAAATCGCCGTACGCCATGAATCTGCGGTAAACCGCGAGCGCGAAGCGGGCCCTGGGCGGAGAATCGCCGCGTGCTCGACGTCCCCATCGCGCTGTTGCCCGTGCCGCTGGCCCCGGAGATCTCGCTCCATCTCGTGGACGCGCCGCTCGGGCTCTTCGACCTGACCGGCGGCGAGTTCCACAGCGACTCACCGCCGCCGTTCTGGGCGTTCGTCTGGGCCGGCGGCCAGGCCCTCGCCCGTCACCTGCTGGATCATCCGGGTGAGGTGGCCGGCCGCCGGGTGCTGGACCTGGCCACCGGCTCCGGGGTCGCCGCGATCGCCGCCGCCCGTGCCGGCGCCGCCGAGGTCGCCGCGACCGACATCGACCCGGCCGCGGTCGCCGCCGCGCGCCGCAACGCGGTGGCCAACGACGTCACGCTGGCCGATGCCGTGGAGCAGCCGGACGTCGTGCTGGCGGGTGACGTCTACTACAGCCCCTCGGTCGCCCCGCAGATCACCGCCCAGCTGCGCGCGTTCCGCCGGAACGGGGCATCGGTGCTGGTTGGCGACCCCGGCCGGGGGTATTTCCCGGAGCGGCTCTTCGCACTGGTCACCGAATATGTCGTACCCGTGCCGGAGAGTCTGGAGGAGACCGGCGAGCTGCGGACCGGGATCTGGCGGATGCGCTGACCTCCGAGATGCGTTCACCACGCAACAACTTGTACGCTACACGCATTGACCCGGCGCCCAGGAGGACGGCCACCACGTGCAGGACCAGCAGGAAGCCAACCCCGGAGTCGCCCGGCTCTCCGACGAGATCATCCGTTTGATCCGGATGGGCCCGCGGTTCCGGGGCATGCTCAAGACCGGGGATCTCGGCGCCGAGTTCTCCGCGCTGATGCTGCTGCTGCCGTTGCGGGCGAACGGTCCGATGCGGGTCACCGACCTGGCCGACCTGAAGCAGGCCGATCCCTCGACGATCAGTCGCCAGGTCGCCCAGCTGGTCAAGGCCGGTCTGGCCCGCCGGGAGGCGGACCCGGCGGACGGCCGGGCCTCCCGGCTGGCGGTCACCGGGACCGGGCTCGAGGCGTGCGAGCGCCTGGGCGCTGCCCGCATCGCCCTGCTGGAGCGGGCGCTGAGCGACTGGCCGGCCGAGCGGGTCGACGCTTTCGCCCGGCTTTTCGAAGAGTTCAACACCTCCGTCGAGGCGCTGCTGCGCACCGACCTCGGCGCACCACCACGGGAGAACCTGTGAGCCACCCCACGGCGGTCGGAAAACCGGCCGCGGAATTCACCCACCGCCAGATCCTCACGATCCTCGGCGGCCTGATGATGGGCATGTTCCTCGCCGCCCTCGATCAGACGATCATGGCCACCGCGACCCGGACGATCGCCGACGACCTGAACGGCTTCAACCTGCAGGCGTGGGCCACCACGGCGTTCCTCATCACGTCGACGATCTCGACGCCGCTCTACGGCAAGCTGTCCGACATCTACGGCCGGCGGCCGTTCTTCCTGTTCGCCATCGGCATCTTCATCGTCGGCTCCATGCTCTGCGGCCTGTCGCAGAACATGTACGAGCTGGCCGCCTTCCGGGCGATCCAGGGCATCGGCGCCGGCGGTCTGATGTCGCTGGCCCTGGCCATCATCGGCGACATCGTGCCGCCCCGCGAGCGCGCCAAGTATCAGGGCCTCTTCCTGGCCGTCTTCGGCACCGCGAGCGTGCTCGGCCCGATCCTGGGCGGCTTCTTCGCCGGCGCCGACACGCTGCTCTGGGTCGACGGCTGGCGCTGGGTCTTCTACCTGAACGTGCCGATCGGCATCGCCGCGATGCTGGTGGTGGCGCGCGTGCTGCACCTGCCGCACACCCGGGTCAACCACCGCATCGACTGGCCGGGCGCGGTCGCCCTGATCGTCGGCCTGGTGCCGCTGCTGACCGTCGCCGAGCAGGGCCGTGACTGGGGCTGGGACTCCGGCCGGTCGATCGCCTGCTACGCGATCGGCGTGATCGGCCTGGTCGCGTTCATCTTCGCCGAGCGGGCCTACAAGGAGGAGGCGCTGCTCCCGCTGCGCCTGTTCGGCAACCGCACGATCGCGGTCGGCACCGGCGCCAGCACCATCCTCGGCATCGCGATGTTCGGCGGCCTGATGACCGTCCCGCTCTACCTGCAGATCGTCAAGGGCTCCTCGGCCACCGCGGCCGGCCTGCAGATGATCCCGTTCGTGGTCGGCATCATGTCCGGCTCGATCATCTCCGGTCAGCTGATCTCCCGCACCGGTCGCTACCGGATCTTCCCGATCATCGGCAGCACCCTGATGGTGATCGCGCTGTTCCTGTTCTCGCTGATCGGCGCGGACACCCCGCTGTGGCGGACCATGCTGGTCATGGTCCTGATGGGCCTCGGCCTCGGCGGCAACATGCAGCCGATGATCACCGCTGTGCAGAACGCGGTGTCCCCGCGGGAGATCGGCGTCGCCACCGGCGCGGTCACGTTCTTCCGCTCGATGGGCGGCACGCTCGGCACCGCGGTCTTCCTGTCGGTGCTGTTCAACGTGCTGCCCGGCAACATCAAGGACGCGTACGCCGACGCCGCGAAGAACCCCGAGTTCGTCAAGGCCGCCGCCGACCCGGCTCAGCAGCAGTTGCTGGCCCAGGCGCAGGGCGGCGGCGGGCTCAGCGACACGTCGTTCATCAACAAGCTCACCGACGTCGTCGCCCACCCGTTCAAGGTCGGCTTCTCGGACAGCGTGCACGTCGTCTACCTGATGGCGTTCTTCATCATGCTCGTCGGCCTGGTCGCGGTCCTCTTCCTGCCGGAGATCCCGCTCTCCATGCGCTCCGCCCAGCAGCAGCGCGCCGACGACGCGGCCAAGGCGGCAGACCAGGCGGACAACGCGACTTCCGCTCACTGATCAAAAGACGATTGCGGGGGTACGAACGGTCGCCCGGCCGTGCGTACCCCCGCACGCTTCAAGGTCTTCCCGGGTGCGTTCCGCCCGTCGATGACGAGAGCCCCGAAAACGGCCAGCGAAGCGTGGTCGTTTTCGGGGCTCTCGTCATCGACCTCCCGGGGCGGAATGCCCGCCGAGCGGAGCGAGGCCATCGGACCCAGCAATTAGGCTCAGCTCATGGCTGTTGTGAAGATCAACGCGATTGAGGTCCCCGAGGGCGCCGGCCCCGAGTTGGAGAAGCGCTTCGCCGCCCGCCACGGTGCGGTCGAGAACGAGCCCGGCTTCCTCGCCTTCGAGCTGTTGCGCCCGGTCGCCGGCGACAACCGCTACTTCGTCTACACGAAGTGGGAGTCGGAGGAGGCCTTCCAGAACTGGTCCCAGGGCAGCGCCAAGGCCGCCCACTCCGGCGAGCGTGCCAAGCCCGTCGCCACCGGCGCCAGCCTCCTGGAGTTCGAGGTGATCCAGGAGGTCACCAAGTAGTCCGCCCCGCTGCTCCCCGACATCCGCCGACTGAGGCTTACGGTCCCTCCCAGCGTCAGACCAGCTCCTAAACGACAGCCGAGCCCGCCCGGCTGGCCATCACGGGTGCCTCAGCAGCTCGAAGCACCCCTCAGGTCCAGCCGAGCCGCCCGGCTGGCTGCCAGGAGTGCCTCCGGCTCGAAGCGCTTCTCGGGCCCAGCCGAGGCCGTCCGGCTGGCCGTCAGGGGTGTCACAGCGGTTTGAAGCACCTCTGAGGTCCAGCTGAAGCTCGGCGGCTGGGTGTCAGGGGCGTGAGCGGCACGGTGGTCAGGTGGCGTCGCGGTTGCGGGCGGCGGCGGCCACCAGTCGCTCGGCGACGGAGACGCGGTCCAGGCCGAGGCGCTGGGCACTCTCGTGAAGGATGCGGTAGGCCTCCTGCACGCCACAGCCACGCTGCGCGATGATCACGCCGACCGCCCGGTCGACCGCGGCGCCCTCGGTCAGGGCTTCGCGGCGGTGCAACTCGCCGAGCAGCACCTCGGCCTGGCCGGCCATCGCCATCGTGGTGAGCAGCACGTCCGGCCCGATCTCGCCGGGCACGGCCAGGCTGACGCTGAGCGCGCCGACCGCGTGCCGCCGGACGTCGAGCGGGACGGCGGCAACCGCGGCGATCCCGTCGGCCCGGGCCGCGGCGGCCAGCTCCGGCCAGCGCTCGTCGGCGCCCAGGTCGGGCGAGATGGTCAGGGTGCGGGTGCGGGCGGCTTCGAGGGCGGGGCCGCTGCCCTCGGCGTACTGCACGGTGTCGGCGGTCTCCCCCGCGGAGCCTGCGGCGGCGACGATGACCGGCCCGCCCTCGGTGATCAGCGCGACCGTGCAGCGAACCGTGCCGGGCAGCGCGCCGGCCGCCAGGGTCGCGAGCCGTTCGAGCGCCTGCTGGACCGTGTCGGCGGTCAGCAGACGCGCCGTGACCTCGTGCATCAGCCCGGCCAGCTCGACCGGGTGCGGCCCGTGGAGACCGAGCGCGGCGGCGCCGGGGTGCCGTGGACGGCCCGCGGCGACGAGTCTGCGGGCGGGCGCGGGGCCGGTCACCTCGCCGGAGGTGGTGCGCCGGCGGGTCCGGATGCCGCGCTGCGCGGCCGGTACGCGACGTTGCGGTACTGACACTCGACGGATACTGCCACGTCGATTCGGGGACGGCGCGGTTCGGTGCCCCGATCGGGGGGTGTTGTCCGTTTAAACCCGATCGGCGCCTGGAATCAGAACCCGGCCGGGCATCCGGGAATCAGAAACCGGCTTGTGCCGCACCTACGGAGGTAGGCACGGCCGGCCGCCGGAGGTGAGCACGAGCCCCATGGGAGGAATGGGCACGAGGCGGCGGCGTGGGGGTGGGCCGACGCGGCGAGCCGCGGGGAGCGGCACGGGAAAGGCCCCCGGGCGAACCCGGGGGCCTGACGAAGTAGATGCCGGTGTGCAGGTCGCCTCGCGGCGAGTGGCTCAACATGGCTCCAGCCGAACGGTATTCCATGCAGGCGATGGGTGAGGCCCGGGGACACTGGGCACACCGGCATCCGTTCACAACCTTCGGCACCCGCCCACGATTCCAGCAACACTTGTGACCTGGATAACAGTCGAGCGTTTGCCCGGAAGTGACCCGGGTACCTGTCCCGCCGTGACCGACGAATCTTCGCGCCTGAGCACGTTCCTGGATGAGGCCTACCGCGCCGAAGAGCGCTTGACCAGCGGCGATCTGCAGCGCCGGGCGATCGCCGAGGACCTTCCGGCCACCCTGCTCACCAAGATCGACGCGCTGCCGGAGGGCGAGTACCTCCAGGACGAGGCGGAAGAGGCGCTGCGGGCGTGAGCCGTTACTCGGCCTTCTCCTTCGCCACCGAGTAGGCCATCTGCAGGAAGTCCGACACGGCGGTGGCGGTCAGCGCGGTCGCCGCCAGCCGGGTCAGCCGGGGCGCCAGCACCAGCCCGCCGGTGAGGCCGGTGGCGATCCACATGGCCAGGCAGAACGGACAGGTGATCAACTCACCGATGCCGTGCTTGAGGCTGCTGCCGGAGTCCCGGACCTCCTCGTTGAGCTCGGCGGCTCCGGCCGGCTCGGAGTAACGGGTGAACGGGGCACGCAGCGGGCTGGTCACCGCGTCCTTGGCGATCAGCCGGCTGAGCTTGTGGGTGGCGATGGAGATCAGCGCGACGTCGGCCAGGGCCGGGCGCTCCGGGACAGGCCGGCCGCTGAGCTTGGTGGCCGCGGTCAGCCCGGCCGCGAGCGCACCGAACGAGCCCATCGCGGCGAGGTATCCGCCCAGAGGCCGGTGCTCGTGCGGCGCGTAGGCCCGGGCCACCTCGGCGGCCTTGTCCTGCAGGCTGGTCATGTGGGGTCCTTCCAGGTTCTGGGCGAGCGGTGGTTCAGAACGACTGGGTGAGCCGTTCGGGGTCGACCTCACGCCCGGGGAAGCGCGCCATGTACTCGGTCTCCAGCTCCGCGGTGCGCCGGAAGTGGTTCTCCAGCGCCGCCTCCGGCCCGTGACGCAGGGTCTCCAGCCGGGTCCGGTGGAGGCTGGCGAGTTCGCGGAAGAGGTCGTCGTCGGCCAGCCCCGCGGGGTCGATGCCGGTGCCGGCCGTCGTGCCGTGTCCGGGTCGCGCGTCCGTCATGGTGAACCTCCGTTTCCTGTTCGAGCTTCGTGTCGTGACGCTTGCCCGCGCGGGCGATCACCAAACCCGCCGGTAGTCTCGTGGGCATGAAAGGGCTGTGGACTCCGGCCTGGGTCGCCCGGCACCTGCTGGCGCTGGTGCTGACCGCGGGCTGCCTCGGGCTGGGCTGGTGGCAGTTCAGCCGCGCCACCGGGGGCAACTCGCTCAGCTGGGGCTACATGTTCGAGTGGCCGGTCTTCGCCGGCTTCGTGGTCTTCATCTGGATTCGTGAGATCCAGTTGTTCCGGCGCCGCTCCGCGCCCGGCGCCGACGAGTCCGGCCAGGAGCCGGTGGCCGAGCCGGTCCGGGATCCGCAGGCCCCGGTCACGCTGGGTCGCCCGGTGCGGGTCGCCGCCGCGCCGGCGGCCGCCGGGAGCACCGGCACCGACCCGGAGCTGGACGCCTACAACGACTATCTGGCGTGGCTGGCCGAGCACCCCGGGGCCCGCCCCGCCGACTACCGCACCGCCAAGAAGTAAGCAGAAGGAGACCCACCGTGCAGGGTGCCCTCACCCGTTACCGGATCATCGCCTGGATCGTCGGCGTGTTCCTGGTCGTTCTCGTGCTGGTCGGCATGCCGCTGAAGTACCTCGGCGACAACGACACCGTCGTCGCGGTGATCGGCCCGCTGCACGGCTTCCTCTACATGATCTATCTGCTCTTCACGTTCGACCTGTCCCGCCGGGCACGGTGGCCGTTCGGCCGGATGATCCTGGTGATGCTGGCCGGGACGATCCCGTTCTTCTCGTTCTGGGCCGAGCGCCAGGTGACCCGGCACTGGGTTCCGAATGCGGTGACCGGGCCCGCACTCAAAGAAACCGCGACCGTGAACGAATAGCCGGAATAACGCTCAGCGTGGATGGAATGACAGCCGGTTATCGGGATTAAGTTCGCAAGACCGGCTATTGCCAAATTTCACCCGCCAAGGACTTGATTTTGTTTTCTGCACCGATAAGTTGATGCGGTTGGTTCGGTCCGCAGCCACAAACCCTCCGGTGGCGCCGTCCAACGCCGCCGAATCATCGGTGGCGACCGGCCCAGTCCCCGGGCCGGCGTCGCCGCGAACCGGGGAACCACGATCTCGGGGTGAATCCGCGCCCGCGCGCGGTAGGGCCATCTTCCCGCCCGAACCCGTCAGCTAACCCGGTAGGTGGCTAAGAAGCGGAAGAAAGGCCCCTGACCAGTGCCACACCCCCGTACCAGGCTCCGGGCGCTGGTGGTCGCGCTGACCGCGTTGGCGATCACCACGTCGGGAGCTACCGCCGCGCACGCGGCCCCGTCCAAGGCCGACCTGGAGAAGCAGATCACCGCTGCCTCCGAGAAGCTCGAGGACGTCACCGAGGCGTACAACAAGAGCAAGATCGACCTGAAGAAGACCCAGGACGACATCACCAAGCTCAACGCCTCCCTCAAGCCCGCCAAGGCGGCGCTCGTCACCGCCACCGACCGGATGCAGAAGATCGCGACCTCGTCGTACATGACGGGGCGGGTCGGCCCGGCGGAGGTGCTGCTCAGCAGCAACCAGAGCGATCTCCTGGCGCGGATGGGCTACCTCGAGCAGCTCAGCCAGTCGAACCAGCAGGAGATCGACAACTTCACCGAGACCACGCAGACCTTCGCCGACAGGCAGGCCGCTCTCAAGGCTCAGCAGACCAAGCAGACCGTGCAGTCCCAGGAGCTCGACGCGCAGACGAAGAAGATCAAGAAGGATCTTCAGAAGCTGTACGACATGCGTGAGGACGCCTACGGCAGCGCGACCGAGAACACCGGTTCGTACACCGGCAAGATTCCGAGCATCTCCGGTGACGCGGGTGTCGCGGTGACGTTCGCGTTCAAGCAGATCGGCAAGCCGTACGGTTTCGGCGACGCCGGCCCGAACTCGTACGACTGCTCGGGTCTGACCATGGCCGCGTGGGCCAAGGCGGGCCACAACCTGCCGCACAGCGCCGCGCAGCAGAAGAACAAGCCGTACGCCCAGTTCTTCACCGACAAGAGCAAGCTGCAGCCCGGTGACCTGGTGTACTACCGCAGCGGTGGGCACGTGGCGATCTACGTCGGCGACGGCATGATCATCGACGCGCCGTCGGCCGGGCGGGACGTCCTGCACCGCAGCATCAACATCATGACCCCGGACGGCTACGGCCGGGTTCTGTAACAACCGCGAACAGGCAGAAGGCCGGCGCCCCGAACGGGGTGCCGGCCTTCGTCGTTCATCACCGGAGGGACCGGAGAGACCGTCGCAAGGGTCAGGCGGCCTGCAGGCCCTCGGCCCTGGCCAGCTCACGCAGCCGGCCGAGCGCCTGGATCTCCAGCTGGCGGATCCGCTCCCGGCTGAGCGAGAAGCGCGAGGCCACCTCGGTCAGCGAGTGCTCCCGCCCGTCCTCCAGCCCGTACCGCGCCCGCATGATGCCGGCCGAACGGTCGTCCAGGTGGTTGAGCAGGCCCTCGATGCGCTGGCGCTCCAGTGCGCTCAGCACGATCTCCTCGGGCGACGGCGCGTCGCTGTCGGCGACCAGGTCACCCAGGTTGGTGTCGCCGTCGTCGCCGACCGGGGTGTCCAGGGACACGGTGTCCTGGGCCCAGCGGGTCAGCTCGTTGACGCGTTCCACGGTCACGCCCAGGGCCGCGGCGATCTGCTCCGGCTCCGGGTCGCCGCCGAGCTCACGGACGAGCTGGCGGGTGACGTTGCGCATCCGGTTGACGTCCTCGACGAGGTGCACCGGGAGGCGCACGGTGCGCTCCTGCTGGGCGATGGCGCGGCTGATGGCCTGGCGGACCCACCACGTCGCATACGTCGAGAACTTGTAGCCGCGCTCGTAGTCGAACTTCTCGACCGCGCGGACCAGGCCGGTGTTGCCCTCCTGGATCAGGTCGAGCATCGGCATGCCGGAGCGAACGTAGCGGCGGGCGATGGAGACGACCAGGCGGAGGTTGGCTCGGATGAACAGGTCTTTTGCCTTGCTGCCCTCGGCGACGATCCGCTCGAGCTCTTCCCGGCTGACCCCGCGGCGCGCCTCGCCCTGCTCGAGCAGGTGCTCGGCGTAGAGGCCCGCCTCGATCGACTTGGACAGCTCGACCTCACGCGCGGCGTCCAGCAGCGGCGTCCGGGAGATCTCGTGCAGGTAGACTCCGACGAGGTCGCGCTCCTCGGCGACCTGATCGGTACGCATCACGGTGTTCTTCTCCACGTTGCCCACGGTCCCCTCATTGCCGTCACTAACCCTGTTACGGGCATTACCTGCGTCCATCAGCCCTCTCCCGTAACGTCCGCAGCTCGTGCATTGCGGTTGCTGACATCTACACAACAAATGGCTGCCTGCGCTGATTCCGGCCGGCTGATCGAAAGTGTCACGAATGCCTGGGTCTTACCTGAGAGCCCAGTGCGCGGATGCTGAGCGCGATCTCTCTGCGACCGTCTTGCGGATAGACGGTTACCCTTACCGCGCCTCATAACACCATCGGCCTCTCATCGTCCACAGCGACGGGCATCACCCGGACGCCGCGACGCTCGTCACCGTGGTGCCTGGCACCCGGTAATACGGGTTGCTGGCCCGTGGGGTTCACGTGCAGCATCGACCGGTCGCCGACCAGCCTGAAACAAACGCGAACATCAAATTGATCGCGTACGACCCGGTGGTGCCGGCCGAACGGGACCATCGGCCACGATGCGGCACGCCACGCCACACTTCAGTCGCCCGCAGGGATGACGTTCCCCGATGGCGTGAGATTCCCGCGCACCCCCGGTGCGGCACGACGAAGTGAGCAAAAGCACACCCCCGAGCGGGTGACGACCTGTTCCGATCTTCCTCATGACCAACACTGCTCTTGTGACGGGTGGCACCGGCGGGCTCGGCTCCGCCACCATCACGGCGTTCCTGGCCGCGGGATGGCGGGTGGTGGCCCCGGCCCGTCCCGGCTCCGTCGACCGGCTGCCCGCCGGGGTCGTCGCCGTCCCCGCCGATCTGACCGACCCGGCCGGCGCCTCCGCCGCGGCCACGGCCGCGGCCGGTGATCCCGGCGCCCCGCTGAGGGCCGTGGTCAACCTCGTCGGCGGGTACGGCGGTGGCGGGCTGATCGCGGACACCCCGGTCGAGGAGTTCGAGGCGATGTTCACCGCCAACCTCCGCCCGACGTACCTGACCACCGCGGCGGCGCTGCCGCACCTGGTGGCGGCCGGGGGCGGCTCGGTGGTCTGCGTCTCGTCCCGGGCCGCTGTCGCCCCGTTCCCGGGCGCGGCCGGTTACGTCGCGGCGAAGGCGGCGGTGCTGGCGTTCGCCGACACGGTGGCGGTCGAGTACAAGAAGCAGCACGTGCGCTGCAACACGGTGCTGCCCGGCGTCATCGACACGCCGGCGAACCGGGTGTCCATGGCGGACGCCGACCGGAGCCGCTGGGTGAGCCCGGCCACGATCGCCGAGACGATCCTGTTCCTGGCCTCGGACGCGTCCGGGCCGATCAGCGGCGCCCGGATCCCCGTCTACGGCCAGGGCTGACCGTTCAGCAGGACTCCACTCCGAAGGACTCCGCCCGGACGAGATCCACTCACGTTCGCTCAGCAGGACGGCGCTCGGGCGAGATCCACTCAGGGCCGCTCAGAAGGACTCCGCGAGTTGCCAGCCCAGCACGGCGGCTCCCGCGACGACCGGCACGCCGGCCAGCACCAGGGTCCGCACCCGGACCCGGCGCTGCGCCGGCACGGCCGTACGGGCGAAGCGGCTCTTGATCTCGGTCTTGATCTCGGTCTGGATCTCGTCAGGGGTGCGATTCGCGTCGATCGTCACGAAATCACGGAACTCCGGCAGGGATCGGTACGCCCGGTCGGCGGCCGTGAGGTAGTCCATGGACTCGTGGTCGGTGCCGCGGCGGTCGATCCGTTCCTGCGCGACCGCCGGGTCGACGGCCAGGAAGAACGTCACGTCCGGGCGCGGGAACAGCCGGTAGGCGAGCCGGGCGAGACGCTCGACCGCCGGGCCGGCGCCGTGGGCGCGCAGGCTCGCGTACTGGCAGAAGGCGAAGCGGTCCATGACCGCGATCTCGCGGCGGACCCCGCGCCGCAGCAGCGTCCGGGCGATGGCGAGCCAGCGCAGCACCGACTCGGTCGTCAGCATCAGCCGGCGGCCGAGCAGATCCTCGGCGTCGCGGCGGCCGAACCGGGTGGCCAGATGGCCGAACCAGGCCCGGCCGCCGGCGTTCTGCCGGTACTTCGCGGGCCGGCCCTCCCCGGCGAGCGCCGCGGCGAGCAGGCGGGCCTGCGTCGTCTTGCCGGAGCCGTCGATGCCGATCAGCGCGATGGTGCGAACGGGGGAGGACATACCCACCGACGGTAGCCGGGCCCCGCACGCTGGGTTTCTGGCTCGAAGCGTGCCTCGTGGACCGGGAGAGCGGCGGCGCGATCCACGAGACAGGCCCGGAAGACGCACCCAGCGGGCCAGAATGATCGCCAAAGGGTTCAAGGTGTGGCTACCCGGGGTAGTCGTCATCAACCGGACAGGGGAACAGGAGGTCACCATGCCGCACCGCGTCGACGAGGGGCTGGCCGGCACGATGAAGCGTGTCGCCGCAGCTCTGAAGACGGCGGAGATCCCTTTCGCGCTGGGCGGCAGCTTCGCCGTGTACGCCCACGGCGGGCACTCCAGCGATCACGACGTGGACTTTCTGATCCGCGAGCAGGACAAGGAACACGCCTTGCGGGAGCTGGCCGAGGTCGGTTTCCGGACCGAGGAGCCCCCGGAGGACTGGCTGGTCAAGGTCTTCGACGAAGAGGGCCGGATGGCAGATCTGATCTACCGCCCGGTGGAGACGCCGGTCACCGACGAGACGCTCGCCGACACCGAGCGGATTTCGGTCGAGGCGATCTACATGCCGGTGCTCTCGGCCACCCAGCTGATGATTCACAAGCTGTTGAGCTTCAGCCAGCACCACTGCGATTTCGCCCACGGTCTGCCGGTGGCACGGTCGCTGCGCGAGCAGATCGACTGGGAGCGGGTCCAGCGCGAGACCGCCAAATCCCCGTACGCCGAGGCGTTCCTGGTTCTGCTGGATCGGCTCGACGTCGTGACGCTCCCATCCGACGAGGGTGAGGTTTGAGATGACCAAACAGATCGACCTGGAAGCCGAGATCCAGCGACTGCTGGCCGAGCACGACCGGGTCGCCGAGCAGGGGGTCACCGTCCAGCGCCGGGAGAACGTGCTGGTGCTCAGCGGTGAGGTGGAGAGCGAGCACCGGCGGGACGAGATCTGCCGGCAGATCACCGCGCGCTACCCCGACCTGGAGATCGCCTGCGACATCGGCATCACCCGGACCCACGCGCCGGACGAGGTGGAGGAGATTTCATGATCCGGATCGCCGCCGTGGGCGACGTCCACGTGGACAAGGACGTGGTGGGCCGGTACCGGCCGGCCCTCGAGGAACTGCCCGGCCGCGCCGACGCGCTGCTGATCGCCGGCGACCTGACCCGGCACGGCACGGTGGACGAGGCGAAGTGCTTCGCCACCGAGTTCGGCGGGCTGGACGTGCCGGTCGTCGTGGTGCTCGGCAACCACGATCACCAGAGCGACCGGCAGGACGACGTGACGAAGGTGCTCACCGACTCCGGCATCACCGTGCTGGAGGGCACCGCGACCGTGCTGGAGATCGGTGGTCATCGGCTCGGCATCGCCGGGACCAAGGGGTTCGGCGGCGGCTTCAAGGGCGCCTGCGCGAGCAACTTCGGCGAGCGGGAGATGAAGGACTTCGTCGCCACCACCGAGCGGTACGCGGACGCCCTGCGCGACGCGCTGCGCTCGGTCGAGGCGGACGCGCTGGTGGCGCTCACCCATTACGCCCCGGTCCCGGAGACGCTGGCCGGCGAGCCACCGGAGATCTTCGCGTTCCTCGGCTGTTACCAGCTGGGCCAGGCGATCGACGACGCACCGACCGCGCTGGCCCTGCACGGGCACGCGCACCACGGCTCGGAACGCGGCCGTACGCCCGGTGGGGTGCCGGTGCGCAACGTGGCGCACCCGGTCATCAAGCAGGCGTACAACGTGTACCAGCTGCTGACCGACGCCGTGGACACGAAGGACCCGGAACTCGCGAACGTGTGATCCAGGGCGCAGGTTTCCGATTTTCGGACACCGGGTACCAGCAGTGACATGGACCTACTGCTCTGGATTCTCGCCGTTATCCTCGTGGTCGCCGGTATCCTCGCGCTCTTCCGGCGGCAGATTCTCTGGGGTGTCGTGCTGATCATCGTTGGCCTGCTCGTCGGCCCCGGCGGCGTCAGCATCTTCACCTGATCGGCATTCTCTCCCCCCGCATCTCATCCCGTCGGTATCGGTACCGGGATCGTTCCCCGAGCGGAACGATCCCGGTTCTCTTTGGTGCGCCGACGCACAGCGGGTGCGCTGGACGACTGCGTATTTCTGACTCACTACCTCGCGGACGATCGCCGACGTTTCGCGAGGTAAAGCAGTGTCTGCTCACGTTCACCACTTCACCTATGGCGCCTTCAACCCGATCGCCGCGAGCCTGCTGGCCTACCTCGGATCCTTCCTCGGTCTGCTCTGCACCGAACGGGCGCGCGGTGTGCACAGCCGCACCCGGCGCAACCGGTGGCTGGTGATCGCGGCGTTCGCGATCGGCGGGGGCGGCATCTGGCTGATGCACTTCTCCGCGATGCTCGGCTTCGACGTGCCGGACAGCCCGGTCCGCTACGACCTGTCGCTCACCCTGCTCAGCATGCTGTTCTCGGTCGCCACGGTCGGCATCGGGCTGATGGTCGTCGGTCACGGCAAGCCCAGCCCGGCCAAGACGGTCGCGGCCGGCATGCTGACCGGTGGCGGGGTCCTGGCCATGCACTACACCGGCATGGAGGGCATGCGGCTGTACGGCGCGGTGGTGCGCTACGACGCGCTGCTGGTCGCGGCGTCCGCCCTGATCGCGGTCGCGGCCTGCACGACGGCGCTGTGGTTCGCGATCTCGGTGCGCGGGCTGCGACGGATCGCCGGCGCGGCAGTGGTCATGGCCATCGCGGTCTGCGGCATGCACTACACCGGGATGGCGGCGATCTCCGTGGTGCTGGTCCCGGACGCCGACCCGATCGTCGCCGGGATCCGGCCGCTCGCACTGATCGTGCCGATCACCATCCTGACCGCGGCCACCATCGTCGGGGTGGCGCTCAGCGCGCTGCAGGCGATGACCGAGGAGGAGTTCACCGACGGGGCCGGCGCCCCGAAACGCGGCGCGCACGCCGAGACCCCGCAGCCGTGGACGTTGCGGCAGGCCTCGCAGTTCGGGGCGGCCATCCGGCTCTCCCCCGCGGCCCGCGCGGTGGCGGCCGGGCGGGCCGCCGGGGCCGGCCGGCCGTCACCCGGCCCGCGGCCCTCGCCGCGGCCGCCGACCTTCGACCCGTCGGTGGCCGGGGCCCCGCCGATGGTCCCGATGTCGCCGGTGCCCATGCCCGCGCCGGGACACCTGTCCCCGCGGGTGCATGCCCCGGCGCCGGCTCCCCCGCCGGGACATGCGTCGCCGCCGGTGCAGGTGCCGCCGACAGTCCCGGTGCCGTCCGTGGCCGCGGTCCCGCCCGTGGCGCCGGTCTCCCCCGCCCTGAGGGGTGAGCCGACCGTCCCGGTCACCCCGCCCCGGCAGCCGGGGCCGGTGGTCGCACCGGCCGGTTCACCCCATGCCGAGCCCACGATGCCGCCGGCAGCTCCGGTCACCGCCGCACGTCACTCCGAGCCGACCGTTCCGGTGACCCCGATCGGGGCAGCCGACACGCCCGGGCCGGGTACGGATCCGGGCGGCGCGACGACCGGTCCGGCGGCGGGTCCGGCAACATCCGGTGCGTGATCGATCCCCGTCGCGGCCGTTGTTCCGGTATACCTGATCCGCATGGCGCCAAGGATGCTGCTCTCGATGCCGCTGCACGCGATCACCGAGGTGTACGGCGAGGCGGGTCTGCGGCAACGGTTCGGGTTGGAGCTGGAGTCGTTCCCCGAGGCGGAACGCGACCGGCTGACCGAGGCGCTGGAGCTGGCCGCGCGGTTGCACGCGCACGACCGGCGGGTCCGCGAGCCCTACCTCAACCATCTGCTCCGGGTGGCGATCCGGATCATCCGCTACTACGGGATCCGCGACGTGGACGTGCTGGTCGCGGCGCTGCTGCACGACGCGGTCGAGGACCATCCGGCGGAGCTGGCCGGGCTCGCGCCCGACACGGCGTACGAGAAGAGCACCGAAGCGGCCCTGGCCGTTCTCGCCGTTCGCTTCAATCCCCGGGTCGCCGATCTGGTCCGGTCGGTGACCAATCCGGCGTACGACCCGGCGCGCGACCGCCACGAGCAGTACCGCGAGCACGTCGCCGACAGCCTGGAGCGCGATCCCTGGGCGCGGGTCATCAAGATCTCGGACTTCACCGACAACGGCGTCGGGGTGATCCACACCACGCTCGACAAGGCGCACAGCTCGGCCACGAAGTACCGCCCGCTGGTCCCGAAGCTGCGCGAGCTGATCGGGCGGCCGGACACGCCGCTCTCCACGCAGGCCAAGGAGCACATCCTGGACCAGCTCGACCTCGCCGAGGAGCGTTTCGCGGCCATCCTCGACGACGGAGGAACGGGCGGCGGCTCGTAGTCCGCCCGCGTGCGAGGCGCGGTCCAGGTCGCGCTACGGAACACTGCCCGGCCGCCTACGCTGGGGTTCATGCCCTCCACTGACGCCTGGTGGCGCGACGCCGTCATCTACCAGATCTACCCACGCTCGTTCGCGGACGGCAACGGCGACGGCATGGGCGACCTGCCGGGCATCACCGCGCGCCTGCCCCGTCTCCGGGAGCTCGGCATCGACGCCGTCTGGCTCTCCCCGTTCTACGTCAGCCCGCAGCACGACGCGGGCTACGACGTCGCCGACTACCGCGACGTCGACCCGCGGTTCGGCTCGCTCGGCGACGCCGACAAGCTGATCGCGACGGCACACGACCTGGGTCTCAAGCTCATCGTCGATCTGGTGCCGAACCACACGTCCAGCGAGCACGCCTGGTTCAAGGCCGCGCTCGCCGCCGGGCCCGGCAGCCCCGAGCGGGAGCGGTACATCTTCCGCGACGAGCCGCCGAACAACTGGAAGAGCGTCTTCGGCGGCCCGGCCTGGCAGCAGGTCGACGACGGCCAGTGGTACCTGCACCTGTTCGACGTCTCCCAGCCCGACCTCAACTGGGACCACCCGGAGGTCCGCGCCGAGTTCCTGGACATCCTGCGGTTCTGGCTGGACCGCGGGGTCGACGGTTTCCGCGTGGACGTGGCGCACGGCCTGGTCAAGGACGCCCAGCTGACCGACTGGACGGCGCCGTCGGTGGTGCTCGGCGGCCTGGAGCCGGCCGGTCCCCCGCCGCCGATGTGGGATCAGGAGGGCGTGCACGAGATCTACCGGCAGTGGCGGGCCGTGCTGGACGGTTACTCGCCCGCGCGGATCATGGTGGCCGAGGCCTGGGTGCAGCCCGAGGAACGGCTCGCCCGGTACGTCCGGCCCGACGAGATGCACCAGGCGTTCAACTTCCCGTACCTGGAGGCGCCCTGGAAGGCGGGCGAGCTGCGCGAGGTGATCGACTCCTCGCTGGCCGCCACCGGCTCGGTCGGCGCGACCACCACCTGGGTGCTCTCCAATCACGACGTGGTGCGGCACGCGTCCCGGCTCGGGTTCCCGGCCGGCACCGGACGGAAGCCGGGGATCGGGATCGGCGACCCCCAGCCGGACACCGGGCTGGGCCTGCGCCGCGCGCGGGCGGCCACCCTGCTGATGCTCGGGCTGCCCGGCTCGGCCTACCTCTACCAGGGCGAGGAGCTGGGTCTACCGGAGCACACCACGCTCGCCGACGAGTTCCGCCAGGACCCGGCGTGGGAGCGTTCCGGGCACGCCGAGCGGGGCCGGGACGGGTGCCGGGTGCCGATCCCGTGGGAGGCGGACGCGCCGTCGTACGGCTTCGGGCCGGGCGACGACAGCTGGCTGCCGCAGCCCACGAGCTGGGCGGAGTACGCGCTGGACCGCCAGGTGGACGTGCCCGGCTCCACCTACGAGCTCTACCGCTCGGCGCTCGCCACCCGGCGGGAGCACCACCTCGGTGGCGGCTCGCTGATCTGGTCGTCGACCGAGGGTGACGTGCTGGCGTTCCGCAACGGCGGCATCCTGGTGCTGACCAACTTCGGTCAGGAACCGGTCGCCCTGCCGTCAGACGCCCGGGTCCTGCTGAGCAGTGAGCCGCTCGGCGACGACGGGCGTGTCCCCGCCGACGTCACCGTCTGGGCCGCCGTCTGACCGTCGGGAGAGAGCCAGCAGGGCGGCGTGCGTGGCGGCCATGTCGTCCGCCACCGTCCTGCTGGCCAGCCAGTACATGATCCCGGTCGGGATGAAGAAGAACTGGAACGAGGCGAGCCCCACCGCGTAGTTCAGCGGCGGCGGGAACGCCCCGGACAGGCGCTGGAAGGCCACCCCGACCAGCGCGTTGCCGCCCGCCCGGCCGAAGCCGTTGACCAGGTTGCCGAGGCTGTAGACGGTGCCGCGGTGCTCCGGCGGGTTGACGTCGGAGATCATCGCGAACCAGTTCGGCGAGTTCGCCGACGTCAGCATCAGCGCGAAGACCGCCGTGGCCAGGCAGGCGGCGACGGTCGGCTCGGTCACCACGTTGTCCAGCACCCCGCGGATCACCTCGGCGGTGCCGGCGCCGTCCGGCACGGTGATCCGCATCGGGACGAAGAACAGCACGACGTAGAACGGCACGGCGGCGAGCACCCCCACGGCTGCGACCAGCGCACGCCCGCGCGGTGTCCGGCGTTGCAGCCGGTCGCCGGCCAGCCCGCCCAGGATCGACAGCGCCGCGCCGAGCTGGAAGATCGTCGCGAACACGCTGCCGACCAGGACCGCGGTCTCCGTCGAGTAGCCCTGGTCCTCGGCGCGCGCCCGGAACAGCACCGGCAGCCAGACCAGCGAGCCGAACGCGATCTGCGCCGTGCCGCCCTGCAGGATCAGCCAGACGTTGGTACGCCGGCGCAGGATGATCGGCAGGTGGTCGTGGTGGATCCGCTCGTCGTAGTCGATGCCCGCGAGCTCCGGCTGGCTGTCGCCGCGCGGCACGTCGTAGGTGAGCAGGTAGAGCAGCGTCGCGACGACCCCGGCGGCCGCGGTGACCAGGAACGGCCGCCGCCAGTCGGCGTGCCCGAGGATGCCACCGGCCAGAGTGCCGGCGAGCGTCCCGACACCCTGCGACAGCCCCCAGAAGCTCATCACCAGGCCGCGGCGCCTCGGCGAGATCAGATCGCTGACCACCGAGAAGCTGACCGACGCGACAGCGCCCAGGCCGAACGCGGCAAGCACCTGGGCGAGCAGGAACGACACGTAACCGCCGGCCAGCCCGGACCAGGTGGTGCCGCCGATCCAGATCACCGTGCCGATGATCAGCACCGGTTTGCGGTCGGTGCGGTCACCCGCATACGCCCAGCCGATCGCGGCGACCGCGCTGATCAGGAACATGATCGTGGTGGCCAGCGCGATGTGGCCCTCGCCCACCCCGAAATCGTCGCCGATGCTCCCGTAGAGCGGCGGGACGATGCCGATCGCGACGTTGTCCAGTGACGCCAGGATCACGAAGACGACCACGCTGTACGCGCGGTGCGCGGTCCCGCCCCTGAGCATCACGGGGTAGAGGTTAGCGAGAGTTCGGCCCGCGGACAGGGGAGCGTTGCTCCCGGTACCACCACTTTCGATGATCCTGAACCCATGCTGATCGTGCGGATCGCCAACTTCGTCCACTCGACCTCCGGCGGCCTGCGCACGGCGCTGCGCGAGCTCGGCCAGGGATATCAGGCCGCGGGACATCAAGCTGTGCTGATCACTCCCGGTCCGCGGGCGACCGACGAGCAGACGCCGTACGGCCGGGTCGTCACCCTGCCGGGTCCGGTCGTCCCCGGGCTCGGCGGATACCGCGTCCTGCTGAACCGGCTCGCCGTCACCAAGCTGCTCGACCGGCTGCGCCCCGACCGGCTCGAGGTGCACGACCGGTCGACACTGCGCTGGCTCGGCGCCTGGGCCCGGCGCGCCGGGGTGCCGTCGATGATGGTGTCCCACGAGAGCCTCGACGGGCTGCTGCGGCTCTTCGGCCCGGGCCGGTCACTGGGGCTGCGCGCGGCCGACCGGCTCAACGCGCGATCCGCCCGGGCCTTCGACGCGATCGTCTGCACGACCGGCTGGGCCGAACGGGAGTTCACCCGGCTCGGGGCGACGCCGATCCGCGTACCGCTGGGGGTCGATCTGGCCCGGTTCGCCCCCGCCAACCGGAACCCCGGGGTGCGCTCCCGGTTCGCCGAGCCGGACCAGGTGCTCCTGCTGCACTGCGGACGCCTGTCGGCGGAGAAGGAGCCCCGGCTGTCGCTGGCCGCGCTCGCCGAGCTGCGCGCCGCCGGGGTGGACGCGCGGCTGG
The DNA here is from genome assembly GCF_016862095.1 of Actinoplanes cyaneus. Classification (GTDB taxonomy): domain Bacteria; phylum Actinomycetota; class Actinomycetes; order Mycobacteriales; family Micromonosporaceae; genus Actinoplanes; species Actinoplanes cyaneus. The sequence continues at coordinate 154,337 of NZ_BOMH01000017.1, read as the reverse complement.
TCGTCGCCGGGGACGGGCCGCTGCGCACCGCGCTGGAGCAGGAGGCGCTCGACCGGAAGCTGCCCGCCACGTTCCTCGGGCACGTCGCCGACCGGGCGCTGCTCGACGCGCTGCTCGCGAGTGCCGACGTGGGGGTCGCGCCCGGGCCGATCGAGACGTTCGGGCTGGCCGCGCTGGAAACCCTGGCCAGCGGCACGCCGGTGGTGGCGCGGGCGTCGAGCGCGCTGCCCGAGGTGATCGGCGACGCCGGGATCGCGGCGGACGGGACCGGGACGGCGTACGCGGCGGCGATCCGCACCCTGCTGGACCGCCCGGCCGCCGCCCGGCGCGCCGCGGCCCGCGCGCAGGCCGAGCGGTTCCCGTGGGCCGGCGCGGTCGACGGGTTCCTGGCGGTGCACGGCCTGACCCGGGTGCGGAGCGGCCGGGCCCACGACGCGGACCCGGCCGTCTCGCACTGACTCAGTTGCCGATGTTCGCCTGGGGGCCGGTGTACTTCTTCAGCAGCGCGGGCACGTCGGCGGCCGGGTCCAGGGTGTACGGGTAGTAGCTGGACGGCGTGAACGCGGACCCGTTGGTCTGCTGCTTGCCGCTGGAGTTGACGACGATGCTGCCGCTCTGCTTGAGCTGGGCGGCGGACGTGTCGTTGTAGTACGGGTTCACCACACTGTCGAAGTAGCTGTTCTCCAGCACCAGCTTCGTCGAGCCACGGGAGAGGTTCCCGTACGCGGTGATGTTCTGCATGTAGTTGTTGTAGAGGTGCGCCAGCGCGACGTTGTCCACGCTCGGGTTGCGCTGGTTGGTGTCGTGGATCCAGTTGTGGTGGATCGTCATCCGTGCGGTCACGTTGTCGGTCCAGCCGATGCCGAACGCCTTGTTCTCGTTCGACAGCTCGTTCCACGACACGGTCAGGTACGAGGTGTCCTTACGGCTGTCGATCAGCCCGTCGTTCATGTTGGTGATGCGGTTGTGGTCGATCCAGATGTGGTCGGCGGTGTCCATCTGGATGCCGTCGTAGTCGTAGACCTTGTCGTCCGGGTCGTCCTCCGGCATCGCGGCGTCCTTGATCGTCAGGTTCCGGATGATCACGTTCTTCACCCCGGCGCCCAGGAAGAACCCGCCCTGCAGGATCTGGCCGCTGGTGCCGGCCCCGACGATGGTCTTGTTCGACTGCACCTTGAGCTCGGTGCCCTTCGGCGTGACGGTGATCGCCGCGGCGACCTTGATCACGTACGGCTCGGTCGCCGTCACGTACTTCTGCAGGTCGGCCAGGGTCGTGACCGTGACCGTCGGGCCGGCCGCGCCACCGGTGGTGCCCCCGCCGGTCGAGGCGAAGCCGTCCGCGGTGTTCGACCAGGTCCGGTCGCCGGAGCCGCTGACCGCGGTGAACGCCCACTGCTTGTTCGAGTTGGCGCTGCACGTCTCCTGGACGATCGCCGCGCCCGAGGCCGTCGAGGCGCCCTCGTCAGTGACGCACAGTCCGTTGCCGACGTTGACGATCTGGTACGTGCCGGTGCCCGACGCGGCCAGCGTGAACTGCTGGTTGGTCTGCCCGGCCTTGCACGCCCACTGCTGCAGCCGCGTCCCGCTCGTGGTGGAACTGGACGGCACGTCGACGCAGCGGCCGCTGTTCACGTTCTTCAACAGGTACCCGGAACCGGCCGTGACCAGCTGGAACTGCTGCCAGGTGGCGCCTGCCGTGCAGCCCCATTGCTGGAGCAGCGCGGCGTTGTCCTTCGACGCGCCCGGCACGTCGAGGCACATGCCGCTCTTCTTCACGGCCAGGGTGTAGGTGCCACCGGCGGCCGGCGCGGTCGCGGCCTCGGACGGCAGCACCGCCCAGCCGACGATCGCGGTCGGGACGGCCAGAACGGCCGCGGTCAGGAGGATCCGCTTCTTCTTCATGGTCAGCCCACCGGGTTCCAGTTGTCGGTCCCCGCCAGGTACTTCTGCGGGGTGTAGTTGGCGGCCTGGGCGTCACTGAGCTGCGGCCGGTTGCTGTTGGCCGTCGCGCCGGAACCCGTGTTCTTGTATTCCAGGAAACGGGCGTTCTCCCAGACGTTGCCGGACATGTCGGTCCACGGCTCGGCGGTCCTGATCGTGGCGCTCAGTGACGACTCGCGGAACAGGACCTGCGCGGCCGGGCCCCACGGGCGGCCCAGCTGCGTGGTGTTGGTCGTCGCGCCGGTGATCGTGCACTTGTGGAAGAGGAAGCCGTACGTGCTCGAGGCATCGGTCTTGGCGGCCGTGATCGGGCCGCCGGTGGTCCGCTTCTCGTAGACCTGGGTCGCGGTGAAGACCCCGACGCCGCCGCCGAAGACGAAGTCGACGGTTCCCTCGACATAGGAGTTCTTGATGTACGAGCGGCCCCGGTTGAGCAGGAACGTGTCCTGGTCGCCGAGCAGCCTGACGTTGTCCAGCGTCGCCCGGTCGCCGTCCAGTTTCAGCGCGACCGCCTGGTCGCCGTCGGCGTAGGTGTTCTCGTCGTAGTCGTTGGAGATCGTCAGGTTGGTGGCGACGAAGTCCTTGCCGCTGACCGCCACCGACGCGCTGCCCGACGTGCCGCTGGTGTGCGCCGAGTTGTTGTAGACGAGCACGGTCTGCGACGCCGACGAGCCGGTGCCCCGCAGCGTGATGAACGGCTTGTCGGCCGGCACCGTGACCACTTCGCGGTAGGTGCCCGGCGCGATCGTGATCGTCACCCGGCCGGTGTTGTTCGCCGGCACCGCGTCGATCGCCGCCTGCACGGTCGTGTACCTGCCGCTGCCGTCCTTGGCCACGGTCGCCGTCCCGGACGACGTGGTGACCGGGGTGAACGCCCACTGCTTGTTCGAGTTGGCGGTGCACGTCTCCTGGATGATCGCCGCGCCCGAGGAGGTCGAGGCGCCCTGGTCGGAGACGCAGAGCCCACTGCTCACGCTGACGATCTGGTAGGTGCCGGTGCCCGACGCCACGAACTTCCACTGCTGGTTCGTGCCGGTACCGCACGTGTACTGCCACAGCCGCGTGCCGGAGGCCGTCGAGGCGGACGGCACGTCGACGCACTTGCCGCTGTTGACGTTCTTCAGCAGGTAGTAGGAGCCCTGCGCCACCACCTGGAACTGCTGCCAGGCCGCACCCGCCGTGCAGCCCCACTGCTGGAGCAGCGCCTTGTCGTCCTTCGACGCCGACGGCACGTCGACGCACAGGCCGCTCTTCTTCACGGCCAGGGTGTACGTGCTGCCGGCGACCGGGGCGGCCGCGGCCTCGGAGGGCAGCACCGCCCACCCGATCAAGCCGGCCGGGACGGCGAGGACGGCCGCCGCGCCGAGCAGTTTCCGCTTGCGAGTTGCCACTGCGGATCCTTCCTACGGGGATGGGCCGCCGGGGATGCGGCCGATCCGTAGATGCGCAGGAGGACGAGCGACAACAGAAACTTCAGAAAAGAATTGCGGGGGTACGGCGTGAGCGCCGCACCCCCGCGATCACCGACGGTTCAGCGGGTCCGGTCCAGCACCGCGTGCTGGGCGGCCGCGTACTGCTCGCGGATCAACGGGACGGGGTCGTCCTCGTACACCTCGGGGGTCTCCGCGGACCAGGCCGGCGGGACGTCGCTGCCCGCCGTGACCCAGGCGGCCTGGCGGGCCGCGCCGTCGGCGACGTACTCACCGGGCGGCGGGACCAGCACCGGCTTGCCGAAGAGCGCGGGCGCGACGCGGCGGACCGCCTCGCTCCGGGCCCCGCCACCGACCAGCACGATCCGGTTGGCCTGCGCGCCCTGACCGACCAGGGCGTCCAGACCGTCGGCGAGGGCGCACAGCATCCCCTCGACGGCGGCCCGGGCCAGGTGCGCCGGGTCGGACGTCTTCAGGGTCAGCCCGTGGATCGCGCCGGTGGCGTCCGGCCGGTTCGGGGTCCGCTCCCCCTCCAGGTACGGCACCAGGACCAGCCCGTCGGCGCCGGCCGGAGCGGAGAGCGCCAGCCGGGACAGCTCGTCGTGCGAGACGCCGAGCAGCTTCGCGGCCGCGTCGAGCACCCGGGCCGCGTTCAGCGTGACCACGATCGGCAGGAACCGCCCGGTGGTGTCGGCGAACCCGGCCACCGTTCCGGTCGGGTCGACCGGCGCCGCGTCGGACGAGACGAACACCGTGCCGGACGTGCCGATCGAGACGATCACGTCGCCGGGCAGCGCGCCGGCGCCGAGCGCGGCCGCCGCGTTGTCCCCGGCGCCCGGGCCCAGCGGCGCGCCGTTGGGCAGGTGCCCGGCGACCCCGGTCGGGCCGAGGACCACCGGGGTCCGCAGCGCCCTGCCGAAGCCGAGCTCCAGCAGGTCCGGACGGTACTCGTTGGTCCTGGCGGACCAGTAGAGCGTGCCGCTGGCGTCGCTGCGGTCGGTGCGGAGGTCGGCGAGGTCCGTCGAGCCGGACAGTTTCCAGGTCAGCCAGTCGTGCGGCAGGCAGACCGCGGCCACCTTCGCGGCGTTGGCCGGCTCGTTGCGGGCCAGCCAGCGCAGCTTCGTGAGCGTGAAGCTGGCGACCGGCACGATCCCGACCGCCTCGGCCCACGCGGCGCCCCCGCCCAGCTCCTCGATCAGCTCGGTGGCCGCGCCGGCGCTGCGGGTGTCGTTCCACAGCAGCGCCGGGCGGACCACGTCACCGTTCTCGTCCAGCACCACCATGCCGTGCTGCTGACCGGCCACCGAGGCGGCGGCGACGTCGTCCAGGCCGCCGGCCTCCTCGATCGCCTGCTGGAGTGCGGCCCACCACGCGTCCGGGTGCACCTCGGTGCCGTCCGGGTGCGCGGCGCGGCCCTGCCGGACCAGCTTGCCGGTCTCGGCGTCACGGATCACGACCTTGCAGGACTGCGTCGAGCTGTCGATCCCGGCGACGAGCGCCATGATTAGCGGGCCCCGAGCAGGTGGTCGATGGCGAGCTGGTTGAGCTTGACGAAGCCGTAGCCCTTGGCACCGACCGCGTCGGCGTCGTAGTCCTCGAACGCGCTGCGGTCGGCCAGCAGGTCGGTGTAGGTCTCGCCCGGGTTCAGGGTCGGGGTGCGCAGCTCGTCGACCTTGGACTCGGCCAGCGCGGCCTGCACCTCGGGGTCGGCGCGGAACGCCTTGGCCCGCTCCTTGAGCAGCAGGTACATCCGGATGTTGTCCTTGGCCGACTCCCAGACGCCGTCGAAGTCCTCGGTGCGCGAGGGCTTGTAGTCGAAGTGGCGCGGGCCGTCGTAGGCGGGGCCGCCGTCGGGGCCGTTCTCCAGGAGGTCGACCAGGGAGAACGCGTTGAGCAGGTCACCGTGGCCGAAGACCAGGTCCTGGTCGAACTTGGGGCCGTGCTGGCCGTTCAGGTCGATGTGGAAGAGCTTCTTGTGCCACAGCGCCTGGGCGATGCCCTGGGTGAAGTTCAGGTTCGACATCTGCTCGTGGCCCGTCTCCGGGTTGATGCCGAACAGCTCGGAGCGCTCCAGCTCCTGCACGAACGCGATGGCGTGGCCGGCCGTCGGGAGCAGGATGTCGCCGCGGGGCTCGTTCGGCTTCGGCTCGATGGCGAAGCGCAGGCCGTAACCCTGCTCCTCGGAATACTGCGCGAGCAGGTTGAGGGCCTCGCGGTAACGGTCGAGGGCGGCGCCGACGTCCTTGGCCGAGTCGTACTCAGCGCCCTCGCGACCGCCCCACAGCACCAGGGTCTTGGCACCCAGCTCGGCGCCGAGGTCCATCTGGCGCAGCACCTTGCGGATCGCGTAGCGCCGGACGCTGCGGTCGTTGCTGGTGAAGCCGCCGTCCTTGAACACCGGGTGGGTGAACAGGTTGGTGGTGACCATCGGGACGATCAGGCCGGTCTCGTCGAGCGCCTTCTTGAACCCGGCGATGATGCCGTCGCGGGTGGCGGCGTCGGCGCCGAACGGCACCAGGTCGTCGTCGTGGAAGGTGATGCCGTAGGCGCCGATCTCGGCGAGCTTGTGCACGGCCTCGATCGGGTCGAGCACCGGGCGGGTGGCGTCACCGAACGCGTCACGCGCCTGCCAGCCGACGGTCCAGAGACCGAAGGAGAACTTGTCCGCGGGTGTGGCTTGGAGCGACACGGTTACCTCCGGGAAACACGGTCGATTTGTTTAGTGGTTGAATTATTTGGCGGGACTATGGCATTGTCAAGGGCGTGACGGCCCGGATGACGACGAGATCCAGCGCCCCCGTCCGGCAGTCGAGCGTGCGAGCCCATAATCTCGCGCTGGTCCTCAACACCGTGGCGAACAGCGCGGATCCGCCGTCCCGGGCAGCCGTCTCGGCCGCCACCGGGCTCACCCGGGCCACCGTCTCGGCGCTCGTCGACGACCTGATCGCGGGCGGTCTGGTCACCGAGCTGGACCCGCCTCCGCGAACCGGCGCCGGGCGCCCCGCGGCCGGGCTCGCGCTCACCGCGGCCGGGCCGGCCGGGCTGGGCCTGGAGATCAACGTCGACTATCTGGCCGCCTGCGTGGTCGACCTGACCGGCGCGGTCCGGCAGCGTTTCACCGAGCACGCCGACCAGCGCCCGGCCGGGGCCGCCGGGGCACTGGCCGCACTGGGCCGCCTCGGCGCGCGCGCCCGGCTGGCAGCCGAGGCCGACGGCCTGGTGATCGCCGGAGTCGCGCTCGCCGTGCCCGGCCTGGTCTCCGGCGATCTCGTCCGGGTCGCGCCGAACCTGGGATGGCAGAACACGGACGCGGCGGCCCTGCTGCGCGGCGTCCCCGAGCTCGCCGACCTGCCCGTCGCCGTCGACAACGAGGCGAACCTCGCGGCCCTCGGCGAGCTGCGCGTCGCCGGGGCGAACCCCGACTTCCTGTACGTGAGCGGCGAGATCGGCATCGGCGCCGGCGTGGTCATCGACGGGGAGCTCTACCGGGGCGTACGGGGGTGGAGCGGCGAGATCGGCCACGTCACCGTCTATCCCGACGGTCGTCCCTGCCGCTGCGGGGCGAACGGGTGCCTGGAGCAGTACGCCGGGCAGGAGGCACTCGCCGCGGACGAGCCCCTGGCCGCAGCGGCGCTCGGCATCGCGCTGTCCGCGGTGGTGAACCTGCTGGACGTGCCGGTGATCGTGCTGGGCGGCGCGTTCGTCCCGCACTTCGAGCGGTTGCGCGACGGGATCGAGGCGGAGCTGCGGCGGCGGGTGCTGACCGCGGGGCTCGCGCCGGTCACGCTGCGGGCGGCCAGCCTGGGCGCGGAGGCGGCGGTGCGCGGGGCTGCCGACGCGGTCATCCGGGAGGTCCGGGAGGATCCGGCCGGCTGGCTCCGCCGTACGTCATGATCCGCGCTCTTGATCTGTGCCTCTGACCTCGCCACGGCGGGCGGGAACGGAAGCGGCCGCCACCCCGGGGGATGACGGCCGCGTACGTTGACGGAGGTTACTCGACCCCGGTGCGGGAGCCGATCGCCTGCAGGAAGATGTCGGTGATCTTGGTCGGGTCCTCGGCGATGAACAGGCCGCTGCCCTTGACCGTCTTCGAGATCGTCTGCAGCTCGGCCTTGTTGACCTCGTTACCGATACCGATCAGCACGAGCCGGACGAACTTGCTCGAGTCCTGTGCGGCCTTCAGCTTGTTGATCAGCTCGTCCTGCTTGATGCCGTCCGGGTTGTCGTTCTCACCGTCGGTGAACAGGATGACCGAGTTGACCTTGCCGGGCTTCCAGTTGGCCTTGGCCGCGTTGTAGGCGTCCAGCACCGTGTCGTAGAGACCGGTGTTGCCGTCCGACTTCGGGTTGAGCTGCGGGATCGTGGCTCTGACGTCCTGCCGCCCGGTGGACAGCGGGGTGATCTTGATGAGTTCCTTCCACGGCTTCTTACCGTTCATGTCCGTGGAGAACGCCCACACGCCGACCGCCCACTCGTCGCTGAACAGCTCGAGACCGGTCGCGGCCGCCTTCTGCGTGACCACTGCCCGGCTCAGGTTGTTCGCCGTCGGCACCGGGTCGCCCATCGAGCCGGAGACGTCGAAGACCGCCAGCACCCGGCCGGCCTGAGTGGTCGCGTTCCAGGTGCCGACCACCTTGCTGACCGAGGCCGCGTCCACCCCGGCGGCCGCGGTGCCACCGGTGTTGTCGCCGCCACCGGCCGCGGCCGTGATCGCCGGGGACGCCTGAGGGGCGCCGGCCGGGGCCACGAAGCCGGAACCATATGTCCCGTCCGGGGCGCGCAGGCCGGCCGTGGAGAGCTGCTCCTTGAACCCGCCCGTGGTCAGCTGCTTGAGCAGACCGGCCGCAGCGCTGATCTTGTCACCGTCGACGACTTGCGGAAGCACCGTGAATGGGTAGTCCAGAGGCACGTTCGCACCGCTCAGGTACACCGCGCTGAGCTCCACCGGCGGACGCTTCGCGTTGTACGAGATCACGTCCTCCTCGGAGAGCGGGGCAGCGCCCAGCCCCTCCGCGATGGTGGCGGCGTCGGCCGACTTCGGGAACCGCTCGAGCAGCTCGTCGCGCAGCGCCGACCGGTTCTTCGAGAGGTAGGTGAGGGCCTGGACCTGACTCTTGACCGCGTCAGCACCCGTGCCGACCGCCTGACCGATCGCCATCAGCGCGATCAGGCCGGAGGCGTCGGTGCCCGGGTTGACGATGCCGAACTTCGGCGCGTCGGCCGAGCCGAGCGCCTTGGCGGTCAGCAGGGACGCCAGCGGGACCTTCTGCCCCTCCAACTTCTGACTCTGCGCGATCGGCTTCGGCATGGCGACGACCAGCGGGCTCTGCGCCACCGAGGTGACGTTGTTGGGCTGGAAGCCGGACGCCTCGTTGCGCAGGCGCAACTGCCAGGTCGACGAGTCCGGGATCCAGACGTCGGGCACCTGAACGGTGCCCGAGGGCTGCCCGACGCCCGCCAGTGTGACGCCGTGATCGCGCGCGATCACGCTGGCGACCTCGCTCGGAGCGACCGGGGACACCGCCACCGAGACGCAGGTGCCGTTGACATTCCCCCCGTCCTTCGACCAGGCGTCAGCGGCACTCGTCACAGCGGGTGCGATTTCCGGGGCGGCGGCGACGCTGAGCCGGACGGAACCGGTGCACTTGGAATCAGCCATCTGGCTGTATCCAAACCACGTCCCCGCGACAACGACAACGATCGCCATCGCTCCTCCGACGACCGTCGCCCCTTTTAAGTTGAAGTTTCTACGATGGCGGCCAGACACGCGCTCCATACTGCGCACCTCAGGAGCTGAATGCCATATACGTTCGGCCGAAACTTACTCAGATTGGCGCTTGCCGATCTAGATGACACCGAGAGTGACGAAGCCGTCTCGATGGGTGTCAACTTGGGGCACCCGGGTGCCGGTTTTGGCGGCATAGGTCGTTGATCTACCCGGGTGCCCCATCTGACCTATGGCCTGATCATCGGAGACGTCCAGCGGAGCAGACAGGTAGGGCTCGGCTCGGCGGTCGGCTCACCTTGCACCGCCGGAATTCCGGTGTCCGGATCGATCCGGAAAATCGTCACGTTGTGTGAACGCTCATTGGCTACGTAGAGGTGATCACCAATCAAGATCAAGTGCCGTGGCCATACGCCGCCGGTCGACGTCTCCCCCACCACCGAGGCGTTCTCGCCGTCCCACGCGAAGGTCGTCACGGTGTCCGGCCCGCGGTTCGCGAGGTAGACGAAACGGCCGTCGCGCCCGGCGGCCACCTCGGACGGCTGGACCGCCCCGGTCGCGGCGGACGCGGCGGTCTCGCCCCGCAACTCCCACGTCGGACCGGCCGCCCGGTACCAGCTCAGCGTGCCGCTCAGCTCGCCGGCCAGGAACAGCACGCCGTCGGCCGACCGGGCCAGGTGCCGCGGGCCGGTGCCCGGATTCGCCTCCACCGCCGGCTCCGGCGCGCCGAGCCGGCCGGAGACCGGGTCCAGCCGGGAACGCCACACCCGGTCCGACCCGAGGTCGGAGATCAGCACGTCGGGGCCGTTCCGGTCGGGCACCACCATGTGCGCGTGCGGGCTCGCCTGGCGCTCCGGGTCCGCCCCCGAGCCGCTCAGGGTGAGCAGATCGGTGCGCTCCCCCGGGGCACCCTCGGCGTCGAGCGGATGCACGGACACCGACCCGCTGCCGTAGTTGGCCACGACCAGGTGCCGGCCGTCCGCGGTGACCGCCAGGTGGCACGGGTCGGCCCCACCGGTCGGGCGCGTGGCGAGCGGGGTCAGCGCGCAGTCCGGAGCGACCGAGAACGCGGAGACCGTGCCCTCCTCCAGTTCGTTGACGGCATAGAGGACCGGGAGGGTCGGGTGCTGGACCAGGAACGAGGGGGACGGGGTGCGCGCGGCCAGCCCCAGCCGGGTCAGTTCCCCGGTGGCGAGGTCACGCCGCAGCAGCGTGATGCCGTCACCCTCGCCTCCCTTGTCACCGGTGTAGCAACCGACGAAGACGTACTCAGCATTCGCGCCCATGCTCCGATCCCACCACAGACCGCCGGAGAAACTTGGCAGGCTCCCCTTCTTGACCGGTACAGAAGGATCGGCTTACTGTACCGGTACAGAACTGATGAGGAGGACGTCATGGAACTGCCCACCGCCTACCTCCGAGGACTGCACGACGTGAACCGGGAGGTGTTCAGCGCCCGGCCCGACGCCCCGGTCGTGCCCGAGCCGCCGCGTCGCGAGCCGCGTCTGCGCAGGTCGTTGTCCCGCGTCATCTACAAGGTGTCCGTGGCCGTCGCGCCCGCCGGATATCGCCCCGAGGCCATCACCCGGTAACCGCGGCGTGTCCCGGCCACCGTCCGGCCGGGGCACGCCGCCTCGGACTCGGCACGCCACCGCCCTGCTTCCCGCCGGGGCGCGCAGCCATTCCGCTTCCCGCCACCGCCCTGCTTCCCGCCGGGGCGCGCAGCCGTTCCGCTTCCCGCCGGGCCCGGCGTTACCGTGTGGGCAGCGGAAAGGAACGGTGACCGGGTGCCTCGGGTGACCTTGCAGACGATCGCGGACCGGGTCGGCGTGAGCCGGATGACGGTCTCCAACGCGTTCTCACGCCCTGACCAGCTCTCTCCCACGCTGCGCAAACGCATCCTCGACGCGGCGCAGGACCTCGGATACGCCGGCCCCGACCCGACCGCCCGCGCGCTGGCCAAGGGCACCACCGGCGCGATCGGCATCCTGCTTACCGACTCGCTGCGCTACGCCTTCACCGACCTGGTCGCCGGCAGCTTCCTCGGCGCGATCGCCGAGGAACTCGCCCCGACCGGCCTGTCCATCACCCTGCTCACCTCGGCCGGCACCGAAGACCTGATCCCGGCGCGGGACGTGGCGATGGACGGTGCGCTCGTCTACTCCTGCGACCCGACGTCGCCCGCCGTCGCCTGGCTGCGCCGGCGCAAACTGCCGATGGTCTTCGTCGACCAGGCCCCGGTCGAGGGCTACGCCTGCGTCAACGTCGCCGACCGGGAGGGCGCCCGGGACACCGCGCGGTACCTGCTGGAACTTGGACACACCCGGATCGCGTACGCGCTGGCCGGCGCCCATGGGCAGCACGGCCTGGTCACCGACCGCTCGGTGCTGACCGAGGGCTGGGCGTCCGTCCAGCGCCGCCTCGGCTGGGACGACGTGCTCGACGAGGCCGGCCTGACCCCGGTCATCATCCGCGAGCCGTTCGAGCGGGTCGACGCCATCCGTCGCGACGCCCGTGAGTTGTTGTCCCGCCCGGACCGGCCGACGGCGTTCCTCTGCTTCTCCGACGTGACCGCGGTCGGCGTCTATCAGGCCGCCGAGGATCTGGGCCTGCGCATCCCGGACGACCTGTCGGTGACAGGCTTCGACGACGGCCCGACCGCGTCCCAGTTGCGGCCGGCTCTGACGACGGTCCGCCAGGACGTGGAGGAAAAGGGAAGGGCAGCGGCCAGTGCCCTGACCGCTGCCCTGCAATCCACCCGGGACGGCAAACCGTCCCCTACATCTCACATCTTGTTGCCGACTGCATTGACCGCCCGAAACAGTACCGGCACGGCACCCGACTCCTAACTCGCTGTCTTCGGCCGCATCGCCGGACTATCCAGCAGATCCCGCCAAGCCGCCGACGGGCGCCTGCATTGCAGCGACCCGCAGACTGGCGATCACGGAGAAATCAGCCGCGGGATCCCGCAAGGCGTTCAGAGCGTCGGCCTGCCGCAGCAGTTCAGTTTGGATCGATGACGCCCGCAACAGCGCCTCACTCTCCTCACTTCCAAGAACCTCTAAACCCTGTTCCCGCGCTTCGTAATCGTCTGCAGCTGCATACGCTCGCTCAGCAACGTATACAGCAAGGTCAACGTTGTCGTCGCGCAGAATCTCCAAGAGATAAACAAGCGCGGCAATAGCGTCTTCCGCCTGCGGGGCCCACTCGTTCCAGTCTTCTTCTCCCGGCAACATTTCCTTGATCGACTCCGGCGAGGGGAGCCCCGCGGCGGTGCCGCTCAAATCAAGCCCCTCCAGCCCTGACCAGATCACGTCCACACAGGAACGGACTAGGGCCGGATCGCCGATTTCCTCCAGCTCGCTGAACTTCGAGTAAGCGGGTACCAGCACCTCAACGCAGCCAGCCGCGAAAGCGACACGTTGCCACTGGGCGAGGCCAGCGAGATCTTCTCGTAGCTGTTCCGAGTCAAAGCGTACCGGGACCACCATCAGTTCTCCTTTCCAAAGGTACGCTTAACTGCGCTCATCCGATCAGGCGAGATTCTATAGCCTTCTTCTTCCAGATACTGGCGACAGGGTCGGCAGATTTCGTGCGGATAACTGGAGAGCGCCCGTGGACTGAGGCCAAGGTCTTTCGCTCGCTCATTGGCAGTTACTTCCGCGTGCTGACCCGGAAGCCGTGCTTCCAGCTCGGATCCACCCAACACAGCGCGCTGGCGTGGGTCGATGTCACGGACGCCGGAGGCGACGAGGTCGGGACCATTCTCAGTGCTCATGACAACCGTGTCCCGCTGCGTCCGAGCAATGGGGTCGAGTGCACCATTGATCCGCTGAGCACTACGTTCCAGCCGAGGAACATCGCATGCCCTCCTCGCGAACCCGGGGTCGTTGTTGTGAACGAGAACCGGGTTTTGGCTGGCAAAGACGTAGTACGTGTGGGTGTTGGCGACCGTGAGGTCGCGCATCTCCTTGGTGTCGTCGTAGCTGCGGACCTCGTTGACGACGACGTCGCCCTTGCCCTCGACCTTGAGGTGGTCGCCCGGCTTGAGGTCCTTCGCCTCGGTCCACGCCTTGGTGGTCTCGTCCCAGAACGGGTGGTTCTGGGTCGTGTTCAGGGTGGCGGACTTGCCGTCCTCGTCCTTGACCGTGACGTCGGAGAACTCGTGGTCGGTGTTGCGGTGCAGCTGGGTGACCGGCTGCTCGTAGGACTTACCCGTCTCCGGGTCGGTCGCCACGACCGTGTCGCCGACGTTGACGTCCTGGATCGGGCGTTCCGATCCGTCGGCCATCAGGACCTTGGTGTCCGGGTCGAAGCTGTGGCAGCTCGCCCCGCCGGAGATGCCGGTGATCAGCCCGGTGGCCATCGGCAGGCCACCGCCGCCGCCCGACGAAGCGCGGCTGCCGCCGCCGACCGGGGAACCACCCGTCCGGCTGCCGCCCTTCTTGCCGCCGGCGAAGGCGCCGAGGCCTGGGATCATGCTCATCGCCGCGGCGCGGGGGTCGACCCGGCCGGTGGTGACGGCCTGGTTGAAGACCTCGTCGACGCCGTTCTCGACGGCCTCGGTGGCCATCCGGCCGATGAAGCCGGTGCCGACCTTGCCGGCGACCAGGGTGCCGACCTTGCCGGCGATGGCGCCGCCGGCGCCGCCGACGAGGCCGGTCAGGGCGCCGGTGCCCAGCGAGCCGAGCGCGTCACCGAACGAGTGGATGTTGCCCTGCGCGGCGTCCTTGGCCAGGTTGACCAGGGCGGACGCGCCGACCATACAGGCGACCGCACCGGCGCCGGCGGTGGCGGCGGTACAGGCCATGCCGGCCAGGATTCCGACGCCGATGGCCGCGACCTCGATGATCGCGTCCTTGTGTTCGACGACGAACTTCTTGGTGGCTTTGGCAGCGTCCTTGATCGCCGCGACCGGGTTCTTGGCTACCCGTTTCGCGGCCGCGGTGACTGCTTTACCCGCCGCCTTGGCCTTCTTGACGACGGCCTTCGTGATCTTGGCTGCCTTGTGGACAGCCGCCTTCACGAACTTCTTGACCTTCTTCTTGACCTTGGCGACCTGCTTCTTGACGTACCGCTTCACCTTCGAGGCGTAATGCTTGACCTTCTTGATGACGCGGTGGGCGACCTTCTTCACGGCCTTGACGGTGCGGTGGTACGTGGCCTTGACCGCGCTCACCGAGCGGTGGTAAGTCGCCGCGGCGTACGAGTAGGCCGACGACACCGAGTGGGAGACGTACGACGTAGCCGCGTGGTACGTGTTGCTGACGAAGCTCGTCGCCTTCTTGAAGACCGAGCCGAAGCCGAAGTGGCCGGTCGGGTCGGTCACCGTGAGCGGGTTCGCGTCGCCGTACTGGTAGCGGTTGGCGTTGACCGAGTCACCGATCGGGCTGTTCGAGACCGTGTCACGGGTGTCGAACTGTCCGGTGTCGGTGTTGTACCAGCGGGCCATCATGTTGACCCGGCTGGTCGCGGTGTCGGTCCACTCCGACTGGTAGCCGAGGCTGCCGACCATCTGCCCGGCGTTGGCGACGACCTTGCCCAGCGGGTCGTAGACCGTCGAGCCGTCCAGCGCCGTGCCGGTCGCGGTGAACTGCGCGATCACGTCGTTGTGCAGGTCGGTCCAGGCCAGCTTGGTGCTGCCGCCGCTGGTGGCGGTCTCGGCGATCACCTCGTTGCCGAGACCCCGCACGTACGTCGCCTGGCTGTCCGCGGCCAGGTCGTTGTCCGACCCGGTGTAGGAGAAGCCGTCCTTGATGGACCGGCCCAGCCCGTCGTACTGGTACGTCTGCGTCCCGCCGTTGCGGTCGCCCTGCGAGATGACCTGGCCGAACGCGTCGGCCTTGGTCTGCGTCGTGCCGGCGAAGCTCAGCGTTCCGCGGGCGGTGTAGTTGTAGTTCGCCCCGTCCGCGGTCAGCAGCCGGTTACGGGCGTCGTAGGTGAACAGCTTGCTGCCGTTCTGCACCCGGTTGCCGGACTTGTCGTACGCGTACACCGTCGTGGCGGTCCCGTTGTTCCACGAGGTCAGCCGGTCGGCGTAGTCGTACGTGTAGGTGTTGCTGATCGTCTGACCGCCGAACCCGGTGGTCTTCTTCGACGTCAGGTCGTCGTTCTCGTTCCAGCCGTAATCGACCTTCGCGATCGACGTCCCGGCCGACGAGGTGAGGTCGTCGGTCTTGAGCCGGTGCGCGTCGTCGTAGGTGAAGTTGCGGCTGTTGCCGGTCCCGTACGCGATCTTCTTGACGCTGTTGGTGACGTCGTAGCTGTACGTCGCGTCGACGCCCTTGCCGCTGTTGGTCAGCTTCTGCAGCCGGCCCGCGGTGTCGTACCCGTAGTTCGTCGTGCCCGCGGCGTCGGTACGCGAGGTCATCGCGCCGTCGCCGTTGTAGGTGAACGACGAGTTCCCGGACGGACCGCTGATCGAGGTGGCCAGGCCCCGGTCGTCGTACGAGACGGTGTTGTCGCCGCCGACCCCGGAGAACTTGGTGATCCGGCCGTCCTTGTCGTACCCGAAGGTGCGGTCGACCGTGGCGGCCTCGGCGCCGGCGCCGGACTGCTTGGTCAGCTGACCCATCAGGTCATAGGTGTTGCTGACCGAGACACCGCCCGGGAGCAGCTGCTTGACCGCCCGGCCACCCTTGTCGTAGGCGACCGTGAAGGTGCGGTCGGCCGGGTTCGGGTGCGCCGCCGTCGACGGCTCGATCTGCGACTCGGGCAGGCCCCACGAGTTGTACGTGGTCCAGAACGCGTTGTTCCGGCCGTCGGTGAACCGGGTCCGGTTGCCCTCCAGGTCGTACCCGAAGCTCGTCTCGATCGCGTCCGAGTCGTTGATCGGCTGCCGTTCCTTGATCAGCATGCCGGTCGGGTCGTACTCGTACGTGGTCGTGTGCTTACGGGCGTCGATCACCGCGACCAGGTTGCCGGCCGCGTCGTACTGGCTGGACTGGGTGGTCAGCAGCGCACCCGCCGAGTTGTACTCGCTCGACGACACCGTCTGACCGGCCATGTCGTACGTGGCGGTGCTGTAGGTGTTGTCGGCCAGGGTCGTCCTCGTCGGGCGGCCCAGACCGTCGTACGTCATGGTCGTCTTGTTGCCGGCCCCGTCGTACGACTCGACGGTCTCGCCGAGCGCGTTGTACTTCACGCTCCGGGCCACCCCGGTCGGCGACGTCACCTTCGACACCTGGCCGTTGGTGTCGTACTCGAACTTGGTCTCGTACGACGCCGGCGACGGCGCCCGGACGATCTGCGTGCTCTTCTCCTGCCGGCCCAGGAAGTCCCAGGTCGTCGCGGAGACGGCCCCGGTCGGGTCGGCCACGCTGAGCACATCGCCGATCTTGTCGTACGTGTACGTCGTCTCCCCGCCGTCGGCGGTGATCATCTTCGTCATCCGGTCGAGCTGGTCGTACTCGTACCGGGTGACGTTGCCGTACGGGTCGGTGATCGTCTTGACCTCACCGGAGTCGGTGTAGGTCGTGGTGGTCTCCGGCGTGATCGGCGTCGTCTCGCCCGGCGGCGTGTAGCTCGGGCTGCGCTGCAGCGTCGGCTTGCCGTCCGCGTCGTAGTACGTCACCGACCAGTTGCCCAGCGCGTCCTTGGAGTCGGTGACCTCGCCGAACGTGTTGTAACCGGTCCACGAGACAGCGTTCGCCGTCACCTCCCCGGTCGCCACCGACTCGGCCTTGGCCGCCGGCGCGGTCGACTTCACCGCGTTGCCGTCCTCGTCGTACGAGGTGTAGCTGGTGTAGCCACGCGGGTCGGTCACCGAGGTGACGTTGTCCTCCTCGTCGTACGTGTAGGCAGTCCGCGTGATCTTGCTGTTGGCCGCCGCGAGGGTGCCGCCGGCCAGCGCCTTGACGTCCGTGGCGGACAGCGCCTGCTGGTACACCTGCACGTCGCGCAGGCCACCGTTGAGGTTGTTGCCCAGCTCGTTGTTCCACATGCCGGTGCCGAGGTAGACCGGCCCGGTCGTCCCGAAGACCGCACCGGTGGAGGTGCTCTCCAGGGTGCCGCCCACGTAGAGCTTGACCGAGCTGTCGGCCGGGTCGTAGACGCCGGTGAGGTGCGTCCACGTGTTCGCGGCCGGCGTGCTGGTGGAGAGCGCCTCGGTGCCCGAGTTGGTGTCGGCGGCGTCGTCGCTCACCACGATGAAGCGCCAGCGGCCGCTCTCCTGGTCGTACGCGAGGTCGTACGGCGACTGCTGCTTGCCGCCACCGCCGGACACCACCCGGTAGAGCTGGTTCTTGTCAGCGATCTTCACCCAGGCCGAGACGGTGAACGCCCGGCGCGTGTCGACGACCGCGTTGTTGCTGGTCAGGTACCCGTTGCCGGACAGGACGGCGGATCCGCCGCCGTCGGTGCTCCAGCCCACGGTGCCCGTGGTGACGTCGGCCGGGCTGTTGCCGGCGCTGTCGGCGGCCCGGGTGCCGGTGCCGTCGTTGAGCTTCCACCGGGCGACCGGGCTGACCGAGCCGGAGACGTACTGGGTCTGCGCCACGGCGCGACCGGCCCTGTCGTACAGCGCCTCGATCTTGCTCAGCACCGAGCCGGACGCATCGCTCTGCGTCGTGGTCAGCGCGTTGTCGTCCTTGTCGTAGGCGACGCTGGTGGTCCGCTTGAGCCCGTCCGGGTCGGCGGTCGACGACGTCTCACGACCCGCGAAGTCGTACGTGTGGGTCGTCTTGGTGGTGAGGTTGTTGGTGTACTCGGTGGTCAGGTTGCCGGCGTCGTCGTACTCGTTGCGCTCGACGACGAACGACGTCGTCCCGTCGGTGCGGACGACCTCGCGCTCGAGACCGTTGTCCGTGTAGAGGTGCTTGGTCGTCCAGTCCTGCGCGTCCACCTCGGCGGCCAGGCGCCCGGCGTCGTCGTAGACGTTGCGGGCGACCCGCAGGTCGGTGGCGCTCTGCGGCTTGTTCGGGTCGCCGGTCCAGCCGAGCAGCCAGGTCTCGGTCAGGTTGCCGGCCTCGTCGTACACGCTCTTGGTGACCGTGCCGTCCGGGCTGGTCTGGTTGACCACCCGGCCCAGGCTGTCGTACGTGAACGTGGTCGTCGCCCCGCCCGGTGAGGTCGAGCTGACCTCCTGGCCGTACTGGTTGTACCCGTGCTTCTCGACACGCGCGGTGTCACCGCCGGTCGTGTCCTCCTGCCGTACCTCGGTGATGTTGCCGTCGAGGTCGTAGACGGTCGAGGTGAGCTCGGTGTGCACGGCGCCGGTGATCCGGTTGGTGACCGCCGGAGCCTTCTCCGTCACCTCCCGGTCCAGCCGGTCGTAGGTGTGCGTGGTGGTCACGCCGTCCGGGCTGGAGCTGGAGATCTCGATCTCGGTGAGCACCCGGCCGAGCGCGTCGTAGGTGAACTTGGTGATCTTGCCGGCCGGCTCGGTCACCTGGGCGACGTCACCGGATTTGAAGTACGTGACGGTCTGGAACCCGCCGCCCGGCATCGTCACCTTCGTCGGCAGGCCCGCCGGTGGCGTCCCGCCGTCCGCGGCGACCGTGGTCGCGTCCGTGAACGCGGTCCTGGTGACCCGCCCCTCGGGCTCGGTGACCGTGATCAGGTTGCCCTTGACGTCGTACTCGTTGGTGGTGAGGTAGCGGTTGTCCGTCTCGCTGGTCGAACCCGCGCCGCGAATCGTGAGCAGCAGGTCGTTCTTCGGGTTCGGGGCCAGCGTGGTGGTCGTCGCGTCCGGGTAGTACGTGTAGTAGACCGACGAGCACTTCTTCGCCGACTGGTCCTGACACGTGACCGACTGCTTGGTGTTGCCCCGCGCGTCCTGGAACGTCTGGGTCAGCACGCCGTTGGGGTCCCAGACCATGCTGGAGTAACCGCCGACGTCGTACCCGTACTGCGTCGTCTTGTTGCGCTCGTCGGTCTGCGCCACGATGCGGTTGCCGTTGACCAGGTCGAAGTAGGAGACCTGGGTGGCCCGCTTGCCGTCCGCGTCGGCCGGCGTGGTCACCGTGACCTGCGAGACCGGCATGGCGATCGGCGTCTTGTTGCCGGCCACCATGGTCATCGACACCGGCGCGGTCTGCTTCGCCTTGACCACGTGGTCGGCGACCTGGGCCGGGGTGAGCACGCTGTCGTAGTACGCGACCTCGGAGATCGAGCCCGGCCACCAGCCGAAGTCGGCGGTGCCGTGCGCGGCCCAGCCACCGGACCAGCGACCCGCGCCGACGTACGCGTGCAGCGCGCCGGTCGCGACGGGCGCCTTGGCGAGCGTCGCGATCGGGGTTCCGTCGAGGTAAAGGGCCTGGGCGGTGGTCGCGGCCACCAGCGCGACATGGTGCCAGTTGCCGTCGTTGACCAGCGCGGTGCTGGTCATCACGTTGGCGGACGAGCCGGACCAGAGGCCGCCGCGCAGCTTGCCGTCGGTGCCGACGTACAGCGCCGGCGTCCAGCTGGCGGTCGAGGCCGCGCCGACCGGGTCGGTCTGATAACCGAACAGCACGCCACCCTTGGCGCTGCTCTTCGGCATCTTGAACCACATCTCGACGCTGTTCGGGCCGGTCGTCGGGATGTCGTCGGCCGGCAGTTCGAGGTACGAGGTGGCGCCGTCGAACGTCGCCGCGGTCGCGTCGGTGAACGGACCGGCCTGGCCGACCGTCACCGCGTTGTAGACGGCGGTGCCGCCGGCGACCTCGTTGACCGGGTCGGCCGCGTTCTGGTCGTCACCGAGACGCCAGTAGTCCTTCGGCTTCGCCCCGAGCACCGCACCGGCGTAGACCAGGCTGCTGCCGGCCACGGTCGGCTCGGCCAGGTCCCAGCTGCCGCCGTTCTCGTCGACGACCGAGGAGACCCGGCCGGTGTTCTTGTCGTAGCCGGCCTTGGCCGTCACGCCGCCGCTCGGGCGGGTGACCGTGGACAGCACCGGCTGGGTGACCCGGCCGGACGTGTTGAGCTTGGTCACCGAGTCGGCGGTCAGCGTCTGGTTGTAGAACGCCACGTCCGCGATCGAGCCGGAGAACCAGGCCGGGGTCGCGGTGGCCACACCGGTGTTGTTGTGGTCGGGCCAGCCGCCACCGACGTACCCGGAACCGACGTTGATGTTCGCGGCGAGGTTCTCGATCGTGTAGATCGTGCCGGCCAGGGTCGCCTCGGCCTTGCCGTCGACGTAGAGCGTCTGGGTGTTGCCGGCGCCGGCCAGCACCACGTGGTGCCACTTGGCGTCGGTCACCGTGGTAGTGGACTTCATCGCCAGGGTGGCGTTGCCCATCCACAGCTCACCGCGGAGCTTGCCGTTCTTGTCGATGTAGAGCGCCGGCGTGTAGCTGGCGGCGGTGCTGCCCTTGCTGATCGGGTCCGCGTTGTAGCTGAACAGCACGCCGTTCGGGGTGGAGGTGTTGAACCACATGCTGATCGACTGGTACTGGCCCGCGGCGATCAGGTTGGCCGGCATCTGCACGTACGAACTGGTGCCGTTGAAGCCCGCGGTGGTCGGACCGGCGGCGGCCAGCGGACCGGCCTGACCGAGGTTCACGTTGCGGTACTGGGCGGCGTCGACGCCGGCGTTGGAGAGCACCCGGCTCTTCGCCACGCTCGCGCCGGCCGCCTCGTTGAACGGCCAGTACGCCTCCGGGTCCAGGTTCAGGACGGTGGTCCCGTGCTGGGCGGTCTGGTCGTAGCCGTACGCCCAGCAGTGCTGGTAGTCGTTGGGCTGGCAGACCTGGGCCAGGCGGTCACCGGTGTAGCCGTACTGCCAGGTGTTGGCGCTGTTCGCGTCGTTCGCGTCGACGCGGTCGGTGGCCACCGTCGACACGTGGAACGCGGTCGCGCTCGCCGGCTTGGTCCAGGCGACAGTCAGCTTGCGGCCGGACGCGCCGGTCACCGTCGACGGGTTGCCGTCCGTGCCGTACGCGATGGTCAGCGCACGCCCGTTGGCGTCGGTGACCGAGGTCAGCCGGAACACCTTGGCGCCGGTCACGCCGGTGTCGCGGCCGAAGACGTACGCGGTCGCGTCCTTGTCGGTCAGCTTGTAACCGGTCAGCGTGGTGCCGGACTTGACCTCCTCGAAGGTCGAGAACCGGCCGGACGGCGGGATGAACGCGCCGGCCGAGGTGCGGCCGAAGGCGACCTCCTCGCCGGTCGGGTAGGTGACCCGCACCGACTGCAGCGTGTTCGCCGCGTCCAGGGTCTGCGTCGCCTTGGCGTCGAGGATGCTCGACCAGCCGGTGCCGAACGCCGTGTCGGTCCGGGTGTCCAGGCTGTTGTAGCTACGGTTGATCGCCAGCGACGGGCCGACCGTGCTGATGTTCGCGTCGGTCGCCGACGTCGTGTAGTTGCCGATGCTGGAGTCGAAGCCCTTGCCGCCGTTCTGCGCCAGGCCGCTGGTCACCGCCGGTTGCGCGACGTTCGTGGTGAACGCGTACGCGGCCGAGGTGGCGCCGTAGGCGGACTGGTCGTACGGCCGGACCGTGTACAGGTACGTGGTGTTCCAGGCCAGCTTGCCGGCCGGCACCGTCCAGGACGAGGCGACCGCCGGGGAGGTCGCGACGGTGGTCTTGCCGTCGGCGCTGAGCACGGTGAAGACGTAGGTCAGGCCCTTGCCCGGCCAGTTGTCCGAGTCGTGGCCCTTGACCAGCAGCTCCGGGGTCAGCGTGGAGCTGACCGAGTTGTTGGCCGGGTAGCGGACGTCGACCTGCGGCAGCACGTTGGTGCTGTAGGTGACCGAGAGCTCCGGTTTGTAGGCGCCCGAGGAGAAGTTCGCGGCGGTGAACCGCTTCCACGCGGCGCTGTCGGTCTCCGACGCGGTCAGCGCGAGGCCGTTGTTCGCGTCGCCCTTGGACCAGGCGTCGATCGCGGCCGCGTCCAGCGGCACCGAGATCCACTTGCCCTTGCTCCGGTCGCCGCCGCTGTTGGTGCAGGCCGCACCCGGGTCGGTGACGGTCAGCGAGCCGATCGCGGCGGAGTACCCCGGCGTGCCGGTGAACGAGTTCAACGCGGTCAGGTCAGCGACGGTCCACTTCGAGGAGGCCGTGCGCACGTAGAAGATCCGGTCGGTGTCACAGCTGTAGGTCCAGGTCAGGTACAGCTTGAGCGTCGCCGCCGTGACGTGCTTGCCCTTGATGTCGGTGTCGAAGTCGTCCAGGTGGATGAACGAGCGCGACTTGGTGGTGCCGCCGTTGTAGGTGCCGACCGCCAGGTTGTCACCGTTGTTGTTGGTGTCCGAGTCGTTGTCGACCATCACGTCACCGGTGGTGCCGGTGGTCGCGGTCGGGTCGACCCGGACCGGGTAGACCCGCGCCGGGTCGTTCAGCCACGCGCGGTCGGCCTCGACCCGCAGCGCGATCCCGCCGTCCTGCTGCACCAGCGAGAACGCGACCTTCGTCGACTCGGCCGGGGCGCCGGAGTGCGGATCGACCTTCGAGTCCTGCATCGAGCCCTTGGGCAGCCAGGCCACGGCCTTGTCGGCCTTGTCCAGCAGCTCGATCCCGCCGGTGGCGTCGACCCGCGGGGTCAGGCCCTTCAGGGTCAGCGGGTAGGTCCAGACGTTGGACGCCTGCGGCGAGCGCAGGACCATCGTCTCCTTGATGCCGGCGTCGAACGTCTCCAGCTCGAGGTCGGTCTCCGGCAGGATGCCCGGGTAGGTGGCGACGTTGCCGCTCACCGTCGCGGTCACCGGGTTCGCGCCGAGCAGCGAGTAACCGACGCTCTCACCGGTGGGCAGCTCGAGGTTGGCCAGCGTGGCCGGCGCGGTCGTGGCGGCGGCCGGCGTGGCCGGCGTCGACGCAGCCGGCGTGGCGGGAGCCGACGCGGCCGGAGCGGACACGCCCGCGCTCGGCGTGGCGCTGGGCGCGACCCGTTGCGGCGTGGCCTTCGTCCGGACCGGAGCCTGCGCCGCGACCGAGGTGTCCATCGCGTTGGCGGCGGCGTGCAACCGGCCGTCCGGCTCACGCTTCAGGTTGACGTCGATCTTCTGCCAGTCACCGGACTCGTCCCGGAAGTTGACCGGCCGCGGGTACGTCTTCGTGGTCACCGTGCCGTCGGCGTTGGTGAACACGTCCGAGAGCTGCGTCGACCGGTCCTCGTCACGGACGCTGGTCTTCGGGTCGAAGCCCTCCTCGGCCGGTCCCGTGCCGCCGGCCCTGGTGGCCGGGTCGTGCGGCTGGTACGCGCCCAGCGTCCCGGGGGCCTGCTTGAACGGCCGCCCGGTTCCGCCCCGCGCCTTGGTGTCGGCGTATCCCGCGTCGTCCGGGCCGCCGTCGCCGTGTCCCTGCCGGGGAACGTCCGGAGTCCCGAACGCCCACGCCGGCCGCTGTGACCACCACGACCACAACCACGAGACCGGTAACTCCGGGTCTCGGACGGCACCGACCGGAGCGGCCACCGTCAATCCAAGAAAGACCGCGCAAACGATCGCGATCTGGCCCAGCCCACGGCGCATCGGCCGTCCTTCCCCCGAAGCTGTCAAAATGCTGGGAGAGTGTGCATCGCCTGATCTAGAAGTACAAGATCCCCGGTAAGATCAACTTCATTTGCGGAAGCGTCAATCTCCCTTCGCGGAGAGGACCTCCGCCACCAGGTCGTGGACGCGCGACGTCACGCGGGCCGGATCGGAATCGGTCACCCTCACCACATTGGCCAGCGACTTTCCGTCATCGACAGTGGTCACGGCGATGAACTTGGCCTGGGGGAACTGGCCGGCCCCCTGGAGCACCGCGCCATTGGGCGCCTCGCCGGCGGCGAGAACAACATCACATCCGCCGTTGACCAGGGTTGCCAGAAAGGTGGAGGCGTTCTGAGCCGTTTGGGCACCGTCGACCTCGAGAAAGCTGACCTTGCCGCGGGTCTCGGTGGAAGCCTGCTGCATGCCCGCCCAGACCGGGGCGGCACTCGCGTCGGTGGTGCCCTGAGCCGGGGTCAGCAGGCACGCTGACGCCTCGGTGTAGACCCGGGAGCGCGGATCCGGGCGCTCGTCGCCGGGCCAGAGCGCCCACGTGGCCAGCCCGGCCGCCACCAGCACCGCGGCGGCGCCACCCAGCCACCACGACGGCCGGCCCGGCAGTCGCCGTCCCGCATCCCGGCCGGTCGCCGCCGACCCCTGCAATCGCTTGTCCATACGTCCACCCAGCACGGGCAGAGCGTACTCAGACGATCAAGCGCTGGCCCCGGCATATTGCCGACGGGCAACGTACTCCACCAGCTCGATCAGGACATTGCGCGCGGCAACCTGATCCCGGGCGTCAAAGGAGACAACCGGGACGCCGGGGTCCAGATCGAGCGCCCGGGCAACCGCGTCCGGCCCGAAGCGGTTCTCCGCGTCGAAGGTGTTCACGGCGACGACGAACGGGGTGCCGCGCTGCTCGAAGTAGTCGATCGACGGAAAGCAGTCGGCCAGCCGGCGGGTGTCGGCGAGCACCACCGCGCCGAGCGCGCCCTGCGACAGCTCGTCCCAGAGGAACCAGAACCTGTCCTGCCCCGGCGTGCCGAACAGGTACAGCTGCAGGTCCTCGGTGATGGTGATCCGGCCGAAGTCCATGGTCACCGTGGTGGTGGTCTTACCCTCCACACCGGACACGTCGTCGGCGCCCTCGGCCCCGGTGAGGATCTCCTCGGTCTGCAACGGCCTGATCTCGCTGACCGAGCCGACCATCGTCGTCTTGCCCACGCCGAAGCCGCCCGCGATGAGAATCTTCAGCGCGACCGGGATGCGCGAACCGCTGGCGCGGTCAGAGCGCACGGAGTCCATTGACAACCGCCTTGAGTACGTCGACGTCGTGCGGCTGAGTGGCCGCGGGAGGTTCGTACAGCGAGATGAGACCCGCAGAGCGTAGATCACCGAGGAGCACCCGGATCACGCCGATCGACAGGTCGAGATGGGACGCGAGCTCCACCACGGAGATCGGCTCCCAGGCGGCGGCCACGATGGCATGGTGCTCCGGCTGCAACTGGATGCCGGACGCCAGGTCCGGCACGGTCGCGACCACGAACGCGACCAGGTCGAAGTCGCCGCCGGACGGCGCGACACGGCCCTGGGTCATCGCGTACGGCCGGACCACCGGACCCGCGTCCTGATCCATCCAGTCGTGGTTCACCGGCGGCTCATCGCAACTCAGGCTTCATGATGTCGCGCTCCGGGGCGCTCATCGTCTGACCGACCCGGGTCACCAGCATCGCCATCTCGTAGGCGATCAGGCCCAGGTCGGCGTCGGCCGACGCGAGAACGGCCAGGCAGGCACCCTGCCCCGCGGCGGTGACGAAGAGGAACGCGTCCTCCATCTCCACCACCGTCTGGCGCACCGCACCGGCCCCGAAATGCCGGCTCGCGCCCTTGGCCAGGCTCTGGAATCCGGCCGCCATCGCCGAGAGGTGCTCGGCGTCCTCCCGGTCCATGCCGGCCGAGGCGCCCAGCATCAGGCCGTCCGCGGAAAGCACCACGGCCTGCTGTGCGGTCGGCACCCGCTCGACGAGGTCGTCGAGGAGCCAGGTGAGGTTCGCGCTCTGCTTCGTCGTTGCCACTATGCGTCCTTCTCCGGCCTGTTCACTTCATTACCGCGGGGCACGTCGGCGCGGTCGCCGGCCGCATCACCGTCGCCCCCGGATGCTGCCTTCTCCCCGGCACTCGCCTGCGACGGGGAGTCGCCGTTCTTCGTTCCGTCGCCGTGCACCGGCGTCCTGGAGGCCTGGATGCGGCCTCGGGTCGTGCCCAGCTGCAGCGCGCTCATCAGCGTACGTACCTGTTCCGGGGTCCGTTCCGGCGCGGTGGACCGCTCCGGCTCGACGACCGGGTTGCGCAGCTGCGGCGCCAGGCTGGCCTGCCGGACCCGCTTGGGCAGGCCGTCCGGGCCGAACTGCGCGGTGATCTCGTCCCGGCCGTCCCCATCGGACACGCCGGGCCGGCCACCGACCGGCGCAACCGGCGTCGGCGCAGCCGAGGGTGGCGCGGGCGGCGTGACCGTCGCCGACGGCTCCGGAGTGGTGAACGCCGGGGCCGGGGCCACCGGTGCCGAGTTGCGCGGCACCGCGCGCGGCGTGCCAAGGGCGTCGGCCACGTCGTCCAGGCGGCTCGCGGTCGCCTCCGGCGGCAGCTCGGCCGGCGTCTCCGGCGTGCGCCGGACCCGTTTGCGCTGCACCAAGCCGTCGGGGGTGAGGCCGGACGCGACCGAGCTGGGCGCCGGGCCGCCGACGGCATCGGCCGGACGGTGCCGGCCGTTGCGCGTCTCGCCGGCGACCGCGGGCGCGGCCGAGCCGTTGACCCGCTGCGCCGGGATCGCCGGGACCTGCTGCAGCTCGCTGCCGCTCTTGCCGGCCCACTGCAGGGCGGCCAGCGAGCTCTGGCCCGAAGCCGCGGAACCCGCCTGCGGGAGGCCGAAGCTGCCGGAGGTCTCGCCCCGGCCCTTCCCCGGCGTCGCGGGGCCGGGCGCGGTCGTGACCAGGTCGGCGGGGACCATCACGATCGCGGTGATCCCGCCGTACGGCGAAGCGGAGAGCGACACCCGGATCCCGTGCCGGGTCGCCAGCTGAGCCACGACGAACAGGCCGAGACGGGCGCTGTCCGCAGGGTCGAACTCGGGCGGCTCGGCCAACCGCCGGTTGGCGACCTCGAGGCCCGCCGGGGTCATGCCCAGGCCACGGTCCTCGACCTCGATCACGTAACCGTCCGGCAGAGCCTGGCCGGAAACCTGCACCCGGGTGTGCGGCGGGGAGAACGACGCGGCGTTCTCGATCAGCTCGGCGAGCAGGTGGATGACGTCACCGACCGAACGGCCGAGCAGCGCCGCGGGGGCCACCGCGCGGATGTCGACCCGCTTGTAATCCTCCACCTCACTGATCGCGCCACGGATCACGTCGATCACCGGGACCGGGTTGCGCCAGCCCCGGCCGGGCGCCGCGCCGGCCAGGATGACCAGGTCCTCGGCGTGGCGGCGCATCCGGGTGGCCAGGTGGTCGACCCGGTACAGGTCCTCGAGCTCCTGCGGCTCGGTCTCGCGCCGCTCCATCCTGTCCAGCAGCGAGAGCTGGCGGTGCAGCAGCGTCTGGCTGCGCCGGGCGATGTTGAGGAAGACCTCGTTGATGCCGCGGCGGACGTTCGCCTCGTCGACGGCGGACTGCACGGCGGTGCGCTGCACGTCGTTGAAGGCGTGGCCGAGCTGGCCGATCTCGTCCCGCCCGTACTCCAGCGGGGGCGTCTCGGCGTCCACGTCGACGGCCTCGCCGCGCTGCAGGCGCCGGACCACGGTGGGCAGCCGATCCGCGGCCATCTCCAGGGCCTCGCGGCGCAGCTTGATCAGGCGGCCCACGATCGACCGGCCGACCCGCACCGACACCCAGATGGCCAGCGCGAAGGCGATCAGGCCGACCACGGCGGCCAGACCCAGCCAGGCGAAGACGTTCACGGCGAGCGGGGTGGCGTCGGAGGCCACCTCGTCGACAGCGCTCAGCTCGAACGCGCGCAGACCGGCGGAGACCTCGTCGTACGTCGCCTGCCACTCGGTGCCGGAGACCGGCGGCGCGCCACCGCTGTAGCTCTGGTCGATCAGCTGGTTCTGCATGATGTCGAGCTGGATGAACGAGGAGCCGGTGATCAGCCGGGCGTAGTCGCCCTGCGCCTGCTGCGGCATGTCCTGCACACCGGTCCTCAACAGGTACCGCGAGGTGGCGACGTTCTCGATCAGGATGCCGCGGCTCTTCTGGTCGATCCGGCCGGCCGCGTTCGCCGCGGCCAGCAGGGCGTCGACCCGGCTCAGATACTCCTGGCCGCGGTAGCCGGTGATCAGGCCGCGAACCTCACGGTCGACCTTCTCGTGGAAGAAGACCGCGGCCGTCGCGGAGACGTCGAAACCGGCGTCCACCGCATCGTTGTAAGCGGTCATCATGTTGAGCACGTCCACGTCGTGGCCGTCGACCCGGTTCCGGATGTTCCCCGCCACGCCGAGATCGGCGAGCAGGGCATCGGAGCGCGCGCTGAGGTCGTCGCTCATGTCCAGGCCCTGGATGGCCGACCGGAACCCGGTGGCCGCCTGGTCCGTGGCGGCGCGCTGGGCCTTGAGGTCGGTGTCCGGGCCGGCTTTGCCCGCGGAGAGGTAGACCGCGGAGAAGTGCCGCTCACGCTGGAGCTGCGCGATCAGCTGCAGGCCCGGGTCACCCAGGCGATGCACCGCGTCACGGGCGTCGAGCAGGTCTTTCGCCGGCCCGGCGGTGGCGGCGGTCGCGAAGATCCAGAGCGCCAGCAGCGCCACCAGCGGCACCGCGACCATCGCGATGATCTTCGATCTGATCGACCAGTTGCGGCTTCTCATCAAGCTCCGCCCGGAGGGGTTCGGCAGACAACGGCGGCACACCGCCGGGCCCGGCGGCCGGCCGATCAGAAGTGGACGGCGGCGCACCGGGTTGGATGCGCCCCGGAAGAATACGTAAAGACGTCCGTCACAGCTAGCTCCCCATCCATCGAAAACTTACCTTCCATTACGTTTGTCCACCGCGGACGGCGCTGACCTCCGCTTCCTCGCCGTCGGAGTTGCGACAATCGAGATCACTCCTCGGTAATGACGTGCTCACGGCACGGCACGATCCCGTTCTCCGGAACGGGATTGATGGACGGGTGCGAGTGGGAATACCTCCGACGGAAGAAGGAGGAACCTGATGTCCGCCACCGCCACCATCGTCCTGATCGTCGTCGTCCTGCTCGTGCTGGCCGCGATCGCGTTCGGGGTCCAGGCCATGCGGCGCCGCCGGCTGCAGCAGACCTTCGGCCCCGAGTACGACCGGGTCGTCGCCGACACCGGCAACCGCACCGAGGCCGAGCGTGAACTGCTGGAGCGCACCAAGCGGCACGCGCAGCTGGAGTTGAAACCGCTCACCGCCGAGGCCCGGGCGAAGTACTCCGCCGCCTGGGAAGAGGTCCAGATCCGGTTCGTCGACAGTCCGAAGGAGGCGGTGGAGACGGCGGACGAGCTGGTCACCCGCCTGATCGCCGACCGCGGTTACCCCACCGGCGACTACGACGAGCGACTCGCGAACCTCTCCGTCGAACACGCCGCCACGCTGGAGCACTACCGGGACGCCCACGAGATCAGTCTGCGCAGTAAGAATGACGAAGCGGGCACCGAGGACCTGCGCCAGGCGCTGGTCCACTACCGGGCGCTCTTCGCCGACCTGCTCGGCGAGGACCCGGTGGCCGGCGCCGGCACCGCACCCGCACCCGCACCGCGATCGGCCACGGAGGACACCACCACCACGACGGGCACCACGACCGCCGAGCGCTCCGCGACCGAGAAACCCGCCACCGATCCCGGCGTCGCACCCTCCCGGCCCGACGCCACCAGCCGCTGAGGAGCACCCACGATGCGCTTCTTCTCCAACGAGGCCAAGGACAACACCGAAGACCAGGATCAGGACGTACGCACGGAAGCCGTGCCGCAGCAGCGACCCGGCTCGCCGTGGGACGACCGGCCCGGCGCGAACGCCGAGCACGACCCGGCGCCCCAGCCGACCGCCTTCGGAGCGGCCACCCCGGGCGGCGCGGTGGCCGCCTCCGCCATGGCCGGCCCGTACGACGACGTGGACCACGACACCCACCGGAGCACCGACGCGGCGTCCGGGGTGGCCGACGACCGCACGGTGGCGCCCGGTGACGGTGTGATCGACGAGGACGCGGATCGGGACCGGGCCAACGACGACACGGTGGCGTGGCCGGCCGGGCAGGCCCCGGTGGACCGGGACAATGACGACCGGGACCCGCTTGTCGACGTGCCGCTGGACGACCACCCGGAGGACGGGGTCGACGAGGGCCGGGACACCGCCGGTGAATCGCACGTGGCCGGGCACCGGGCCACCGACGACATCGACGCCGGCCGTCCCGGCAACGACGGTCTCGACAGCGACCGCCTCGACAACGACGGGCTTCGCAACGACCGGGACGAGGACCGGGCCGACGGCGACCGGATCGACGACGCCGAGGTTGACGCGGCGCTGGAGGATCGGGGCACCTTCGAGGATCCGCAGGTCACGGACGGGGACAAGCCCGGGACGGCGGGGCACGCCGAAGCTCTCGAGCCGGTCGTGGCCGAGCCCGTCGTGGTCGCGCCGGTGGCCGTCACGGAGCAGGAGCGCGCGCGGGAAGCGGAGGCCGAGCCCGTCGTGGCGGTCGCGGCCGTTCCCGAGCCGGTGACCACGGCCGCTGCCGGGCCGGCGACCACGGCCGGCGGTGCCGGGTCGGCGACCACGGCCGGCGGTGCCGGGTCGGCGACGCTCTTCCCGGACGCGGAGACCCAGCCGCTGCGGGACCGCTGGCGCGACATCCAGTTGCGCTTCGTCGACGACCCGAAGGCCAGCACCGCCGAGGCGGCCTCGCTGGTCGACGAGACGATCGAGAAGCTGACCACGGCGCTGCGCGAACACCGCGGATCGCTGGCCGGGGGCGGTGACGACACGGAGGCGCTGCGCGTGGAACTGCGGTCCTACCGGGACATCCTGGACCGGTTGCTCGGGCTCTGAGACTTCCCGGCGTACCGAAGCAATCGCGTTGTGATCCTGATCGGAAAAGGGAGCCCTGAGGGGCTCCCTTTTCCGCGTCGCTCAGAAGACCGGCGTCTCGTCGATCGCGTCGGCGGCCGCGTCGCTCAGAAGACCGGCGTCTCGTCGATCGTGTCGGCGGCCGGGGCGCTCGACGCGCTGGTGCTGCCGGTCGGCGTCGTCGACGGCGCCGGCGACCCGGAATCCTCGGCTGACGGATCGGTGCTGGGACCGGTCGACGGGATGCTCGGCTGCACCGGCCCGGACGGCTCGATCGAGGCCGGGGCCGACGGGCTCGTCGACGCGGACGGCGAGGGTGAGGCGGTGGCCGACCGGGACGGGACCGTGGTGGCGGTGACGGACGTGACCGAGGCCGGCTCGATCGCGTCGGCGGCGGGCCCGGCGTCCTCGTCGGACTCCTCGCCCGCGCCGATGCCGCCCTGATCCGGCGTCTCGGCGGCGGCCGGCAACTGCTGACGAATGGTGGCAGGTGGCTTGCGCACCGGCGCGTCGTCCGTGCCGAGCTGCGCGCCCAGCCACAATGCCGGGCCGACCCCGACCGCGACGATGGCCCCGAACAGCGCCGTCGGCCCCCGCTCCATCAGCGCCTCCCCTACGGTTCCCCGCGATCGTCTCGCGTCGCCCCGGGCCTGTGCTACCCAATTCGGGCGTACACGAAGCCAACAACCGCTGAGGTCATTGTGACCTGAGGCAACCCCAGAGGTCCTCATTCGTCGCGGACGAGACTCCGATTACTCGGGGACACGGATCCGGCACGCACGCGGTTCACCTCGAGGTGGCCGGAAGGCGCGCTATCAGCGGATTCCGGCAATTCGGGGTGGTGTCGGCAGCCCTTCCCCGGGGCGCCCGCCGATCAGCGCGTGCCGGTCAGGAAGGTGACCGCGTCCTCCCAGGCAGCCCAGCCGCCGGGCAACTCGTCGGTGTCCAGCGAGGGGCGCAGCGTGAGGGTGCCGCCGTCACGCAGGCCGATCACCCAGCCGCGCCGGCGGCCGGGAAGCGTGGTCACCGCGGCGACGTCGACGAACGGAACGAAGCGCCGGCCGTCGGCGGGCGCCTCCATCGTCGCCACCGCGCCGCCCTGAGCGGTTTCCCGCGTTCTGCCGCTTTCCGTGCCGCCGACACCCGCTGCCTCGCCCGTGGCGCCGCCCGCACCGGCATTCGCCGCCACCGCGCTGTCCGGGAGAGCATTCCGCCCGGGGACCGACACGCCACCGGCCGCGATCTGGTTGAGGCGGCGCTTGGCCTCCGGCGCTTTGCCGCGGGACATGCCCGGCACCAGCAGGAACCCCAGATCCGTGACGAGCAGATCGGTGCGCGCCCCGTCCGCCGACAGGTTGATCAGGCCACCCAGCGCCTGCGCCCGGGCCGCCGGCCGATCACCGCCCGGCGCGGCCAGATCCACACCGATCCTGTCGAGGTACGCCCGGACCGCCTCGGCCTGCTCCGGATCCGCGGCGGCGGCCGCGACGTCGGTCAGGTTCAGGTAGGCGCCGTCCGCGGCGACCAACTCGGCCGTCCCCGTCCAGCTGTGCCGCCACCGCGCCACGTCGCTGCGCAGCGCGGCCAGCGCCAGCATCAGCGAGAGCAGGTCGACGATCCGATCGGCCGTCTCCTCGGGCGTGAGGCCGGGGAAGATCGTGGCCGCGGCTGTCCGGAGGCGGCCGTCCGCCGCCAGCGCCAGGATGCTGCCGGCATCCGGGACGGCGACTCCCACGGCCCGGGACACCGTCGCGAGCGCGGCCTCCGCCTCGCGTTCCATCTCCGCCGTGCGAGCCACGCTGAGGAAGTCGTCCCAGCCCACCTCGGTGCGACCGCGGGACGGGAACGCCACGGCCTGCAACGCCCGGCCGAGCCCGGGCAGGTCGGGAACAAGCTCACCGGCCGCCTGGTCGTCCTCCCCGGTCACGGTGACGTCCGGATCGGCGGCGGCGCTCGCGGCTCCCGCTTCGCCGGCACCGCCGATCGGACCGGCGCCGGCGGCATCGCCCGGCTGCTGCACTGCGGCGGTCACGCCATCGCCCGCAACACCGGCGCCAGCGCCGCTCACCGCCTGCGCGGAACCCGCACCGCCGGCGGCGTCACCGCTCACCGCCTGCGCAGAGCCCGCACCTGCCGGCGTCAGCGCCGCCAGCCTCTCCGCCAGCGGCGGATGCGTGTCCCAGGCCCCGGCCGGCTCCGCACCGCGGGCCCGCAGGATCGCCACGTCCTCGCCCCGGGCCGCGAGCACCCGCAGGAACCCGCCGAACACGTCGTCCGGGACATGTCCCGCCTGCCAGCCCGGCCCCACGTATTCCGCGTGGAACAGCCGCTGCATCCCGGCCAGCACCGGCAGGTCCCGCAACGCGCCGGCGGCTGCGGCGGCCCCGGCGAACTCGGCCGCCACCCGGTCCGCGGCGACTTCCTGCGCCCGGCTGAAGGGCGCGTCCCACCGGTGGTAGACCTCGGCGTAGGCCCGGAAGATCGCACCGGCCGGATTGCGGCCACGACTCCAGCGCGGGATCAGACGACCGATCGCCACCCTCCCCCGGTACGCCAGGGGAGCCCACCTTCCCAGCCGGGCCGAGCCGTGCGCCAGCTCGTGCGCCACCGCCGCGCGCAGCCGCCCGCTGTCCCACGCCTGCAGCAGCGGCAGCCCCAGGTAGAGATCCCGCCGGCCGCCGAGCAGCCCGAGCGCGCGGGTCCGCTCACCGACGACCACCGTCGCGTCGGCCACCACGGTCAGCCCGGCCGGCGACGGAACCCCGGCGGCTGCCGAAGCACCGTCGACCAGCTCCCACAGTTGCGGCGCGTCGGACCTGGTCACGGCGACCCCGGCCGGGACCCGCCGACGGCTGTGCAGCGCGCGCCAGGTCGCATAGCCCAGCGCGCCGAAGGTGGCCAGGCTCAACGGCACCCCGGCCCGCAGGGCGAAGTCGGCGGGCAGCAGTTTCAGCACGGTCCACAGTGCACCGAGGACCACGATCAGTTGCAGCCCCGCCACGATCAGGAAGCCGGCCAGGGCAGCCGCCGATCTCGCCGCTGCTCGTGCGTCGTTGCTCAAGCCGCTCTCCCCTCCACCGGAACGGGCCCCAGCCTAGGACCCTGCCCATCAGGCGACACCGGCCATAAGTACGGTTCCGGGGCGGGAGCCGATCAGTCCGCGGCCCAGATCTCCGGCGAGCGGAAGTAGGACACCCCGGCCGCCTCCCAGCGCGGCGCGAACAGGGCGACCCGTTCCCGGAACGACTCCCAGTCCCGCCCGGCCTGCGGGGTCCAGCCGACCTCGGCCACCGCCGGCAGCCGCGGGAAGGTCAGGAACTGCACGTCGGCGACGCTGCGCAGGGTCTCCGACCAGAGGGGCGCGGCGACCCCGAGCAACGCGTCCTCGGTGACGCCGGGCAGGCGCAGGGCGGGGTCCCAGTCGTACGCCCGCCGCACCGGCACCAGGCCGGCCCAGTCGAGCCCGAGGCGGGTGTCCGCGTCGTACTTCATGTCCAGATAGACCCGGTCCGCGGGCGACATGATCACGGCTCGCCCGGCGGTCACCGCCGCGTCCACGCCCGCGTCCTGCTGCTCGGGTCGCCAGTACTGCACGACGGTGCCCTCGGGCAGGCCGGCCGCGGCGATCTCGTGCCAGCCGATCGCGCGCTTGCCGTACTTCCCCGGCAGCGGCAGCACCCGCGACAGGAACGCGCGGTAGTCCTCGGCCGGCATGGAGAGGCACTCGTCGCCGCCGAGGTGCAGGTAGGGCCCCGGCGTCGCGTCGGCCAGCGTCTTGATCACGGTCTCGACGAAGGCGTACGTCTCCTCCTTGCCGGCCGCCAGCGAGCTGTAGCCGACCTCGGCGTCGGTGCGCGGCGCGACCGGTTGCCCGTCCGCGGTCAGCTCCGGGTATGCCACCAGCGCGGCGTTCACGTGCCCGGGCATGTCGATCTCGGGGACCACGGTGACGAACCGCTCGGCGGCGTAGGCCACCACGTCCGCGTAGTCGGCCAGGGTCAGGAACCCCGGCCCCGCGCCGTCGCACCCGGTGCCGGGGCCGCCGCCGATCTCGGTGAGCCGCGGCCAGCCCGGGATCTCCAGACGCCAGCCCTGGTCGTCGGTGAGGTGCAGGTGCAAGTGGTTGATCTTGAACTGGACGAGCAGGTCCAGGTGCGCCTTGATCTCGTCCACGGTGAAGAAGTGCCGGGCGAGATCGAGCATGGCCCCGCGGTACGCGAAGCGGGGCCGGTCCTCGATCACCCCGCCCGGGAGCACGCCGTCCCCGGCGGCCAGCTGGCGCAGCGTCTGCACGCCCCAGAACAGCCCGGCCCGCTGCGCGGCGCGCAGGGTCACGCCACTCGCGGTGATCTCCAGCCGGTAGCCCTCGGCGCCGAGCTCCTCGGGGCCGGACAGCTCCAGACTGATCCCGCCGCCGGCCGGCGACTCGCCGGCCTCGGCACGCGCCAGGGCATCCGGGGTGACGGTGAAGGTCACGTCCGGTTCCGGAACGACCAGGACGGGGGCCGGGATGACATCGCTGAGCCGCTTCGCGTGGGGGCGCACTCTGAAGACTCTAAACTGTTTCGCTATGGCGATAACTGTGCGTCACGCCACCCTTGGCGACGAGCAACCTTTGCACGCCCTGGCGACACTTACCTTCGGGCTGGCCTGCCCACCGGGGACGACAAAGGCGGACATCGACGCCTTCATCGCCACGAACCTGTCCGTGGAGCGGTTCGCCGACTACCTCGCCGACCCGGGCCGGGTCGTGCTGCTGGCGTCCGAGAACGATCAGCCGGTGGGCTATTCGATGCTGGTCCGCGGCCCGATCGCCGACCCGGACGTGGCCGCCGTCGTGGACGCGGAGACCAGCATCGAGCTGAGCAAGTTCTATGTCCTCCCCGATCGGCACGGCTCGGGCACGGCGCACACCCTGATGGCGGCCACGCTGGACGAGGCGGCGGCGACCGGCGCCCAGACGTGCTGGCTGGGCGTGAACCAGCAGAACGTCAGGGCGGCCCGGTTCTACGCCAAGCACGACTTCGAGGTCATCGGCGTGAAACGCTTCCTGGTCGGCGCGGAGTGGCACGACGACCACATCCGCCGGCGCAAGCTGTCCTAGGGCCTGCCTGGCGGATCACTCGAGCTGCCGGCAGGGGACGGGATCACCCTGAACCAGGCCCGTGTGGACGGACCGGTCCGTGGTGCCGCTGTCGCTGACCTCCTCGAAGATGACGAAGTGCAGGCTGGTGCCCGGGGGCATCGCCGCCGGGTGGATGGTGAAGACGCGCCCGGAACCGTCCGACCGTTGCCCCCCGAGAGGCATCACCTTGGTGAGCTGGGGAAGCGCGGGCTGGTCGTCCTCGCAGCCCACCACCCGGGCGTTCGCGCCGACCGACTTGAACTCGACCAGCGCCGGGACGCCGGCCTTCTTCAGCGCGGCACTCAACTCCTCCGGGTGGGTCAGCTGCCGGATCGTCAGGACGACCGAGCCGCCCGGAAGGGTGTCGACGGACCAGGCCGCCAGTTCCATCGGGGCCGGGGGCTTCGACGCCGGCCCGGTGCGCAGGGCCGGCACCACCCCGGCCGCGAGGGCCGCCGTCAGGCCCACCGCGGCGACCGCCGTGGCCGCCCGGCGCCGCCGGCGCAGCTTCCGGCCGCGGGCGGCGATGTCCTCCAGCGGGTGCCGCAGGCGCATCGGCTCGAACTCGTCGCGGACCAGGCTGTACAGATCATCACTGCTCATGGCGGTCACTCCTTCTCGGTGAGGGGGGTCAGGCAGGCGCGCAGCGCGCGGGTCGCCCGGGCGAGATGGGCGGTGACGGTGCCGGAGGCGATCCCCAGCGTCCGCGCGGTGGTCTCACTGTCCAGATCGAGGAAGATCCGCAGCACGACGACCTGCCGCTGCCTGGCGGGCAGCGACTCGAGAGCCGCCACGAGCCGGCGGTCGGGCACACCCATGCCGGGGTCGGCGCCCGGGTCGGGATGGTCGGACCACTCCGTCACCGGCGCTTCCCGGCGATGGCGGCGCCACCAGGACACGTGGAAGTTGAGCGCGGTGCGAACGACCCACGCCTGGGGTGCCGGGTGCCGCGCGAGCTTGGCCCACGAGGCCCAGGCGCGGGCGAAGGCCTCGGCGACCAACTCCTCAGCCGTCTGCCGGTTTCCCACCACCGCCGCCACGGCTCGCAGACAGTCGTCCCGGGTGCTCTCGTAGAAGCTGGCGAAGTCCGCCGACCGACGTTCCATACCCGTATTACGCCTGACTGCCGCTCGCCACTTACCTCAGTGCGCAGATCCGTCAGGCGATCAGCGGCTGCACCTGCTCGGCGGCGAAGCGAACGTAGCCCTCCGGGTCCGGCTCGCCGTACATCGGCTGGAGGATGACCTTGGTGGCGCCGGCCTCGGCGTAGGCCCGCACCGCCGCCGCGATCTCCGCCGCGTCCCCGGCCACGCCCGGCTCGTCCGGCCCGGCGTGCTCGCGGTGGATCCGCAGACGCTCCCGCGCGCCCGGCCCGAACGCCGCCGCCATGAACACCACGATCTCGTGCGGCCCGTCCGCGGCGATCAGCCGTTTCGCCTCGGCGACCCCGGCCGGCGTGGTCGCCCCGGTCAGGATCGTCCCGTCGGCCACCTGCCCGGCCAGGGCCAGGGTCTTCGGCCCGGTCGCGCCGATCAGCAGCGGCGGCGCCGGCGCGGGCGGCCAGTCCAGCGTCACCTTGTCGAGCCGCACGTAGCGGCCGTCGGCGCTGACGGTCTCGCCGTGCAGCAGGGCACGCAGAGCCGTCGCATATTCCCGCAGCAGCGTCAGCGGCGAGGCCGGGCGGGCGCCGACCTGGGCCATCCAGTCCTGCACGCCGTGCCCGATGCCGGTGATCGCGCGATCGCCGAAGAGCCGCCCCAGCGTCGCGATCTCCATGGCACAGAGCGCCACGTTGCGGAACGGCACCGGCAGGATCCCGATGCCGACCCTGAGCCGCCCGGTCACGGCGAGCGCGGCGGAGGCGGCCGCGATGCCGCTGCTCAGGAAACAGTCCTCCCACAGCCAGAGCTCGGCCAGCCCCGCCTCGTCGGCGGCCCGGGCCACGGCGGGCAGCCGCTCGGGCGGGTTGTGCGGGACGTAGATCGCTCCGAGTGTCGTCATGGCCGCCATTCTGATCGCACCCACCGACAAGAACGGCTGAACGGGCAATCGGCGTTTGATATAAGCGACGCCTTAAACGGGACGCGGAAGTGTCGCACCTACCTACTAGGTTCATCGATGCGGACCGGCGCCACGGGGGCGCCGGTCCGTCCAGATCAGAGGGTCGTCTCGCGGAGCAGGTTCTCCCCCGCCGCGCGGACACGTTCGCGCAGTTCAGGGGGCGACTCGATGGTGAACGGAGCGCCCAGCACGCCGAGCACGAGAGCGGGCCAGCCGAGGTCGTCCACGTTCATCCGCAGGCGGCAGACGCCCTCGCGCACCTCCTGGCAGTCACCCCAGTGCCCGACGAAGCCGCGGATCGTCTCCGGTGTCGCCTGGATCAGCACGGAAACCTCGTACCGGCTGGGGATGGCCTTTATCCGTGAGCGCAACCAGGCGACCGGGTCGCCGCCGGGGATCTCCCGCGGGCGGAAGCGGGCGCCGGTCAGGTCCGGGCCGGAGATCCGGTCGACCCGGAAGTTCCGCCAGTCGGCGCGGTCGAGGTCCCAGGCCAGGAGGTACCACTTGCGGCCGAGCGGCACCAGCCGGTGCGGTTCGACGTGCCGGCGGGAGAGCGCGCCCTCCCGCGGGGTGTAGTCGAAGCGCAGCCGTTCCTGTGCCCGGGTCGCCATCGCGATCGTGGTCAGCACCCCGGCGTCCAGCACCGGCCCGCTACCGAGGACTCCGGGGCTGGTCACCGCCTGCAGCGCGTCGATCCGGCGGCGCAGCCGGGGCGGGAGCAACTGGATCACCTTGGCGAGGGCCCGCACCGAGGTTTCCTCGAACCCGGCGACCGCGCCGGCCGCGGCGGTGCGCAGGCCGACCGCGATCGCCACGGCCTCCTCGTCGTCGAGCAGCAGCGGTGGCACCGCGGCGCCGGCCTGCAGCTGGTAGCCACCGGCGACCCCGCGGCTGGCGTCGACCGGATAGCCCAGCTCCCGCAGCCGGTCGACGTCGCGCCGGAGCGTCCGCGGGGAGACTTCCAGGCGGTCGGCCAGCTCGGCGCCGGGCCAGTAACGGTGGGTCTGCAGCAGCGACAGCAGCCGCAGCATCCGGGCACTCGTGTTCGCCATGGCACCAGCTTCTCCCCTATTGCGGTCAGGAGCTGACCGCAACGAACCCTAGCGTCGGGCCATGATGATTGCGACGCGAGAACTGACGAAGCGGTTCAAGAGCGTTACCGCGGTCGACGGCATCACCCTGGACGTGGCGGACGGCGAACTGGTCGCCCTGCTCGGCCCGAACGGCGCCGGCAAGTCCACCACGCTGCGCATGCTCACCACGCTGATCCCGCCCACCGCCGGCAGCGCCGAGGTGGCCGGGCTGGACGTGGTCACCCGGCAGCGCGACGTGCGCCGCCGGATCGGATACATCGGGCAGGGCAACGGCGCCGGGCACAGCCAGCGCGGCCGCGACGAGCTGATCAGCCAGGGCCGGGCGTACGGGCTCGGCGTGCGCCAGGCCCGCACCCGTGCCGCCGAGCTGATCGACTCGCTCGGGCTGGGCGAGGTCGCCGACCGCACGGTTTCCACCCTCTCCGGCGGCCAGCGCCGTCGCCTGGACATCGCGATGGGCCTGATCCACTCCCCTGAGCTGCTCTTCCTCGACGAGCCGTCGACCGGGCTGGACCCGCAGAACCGGGCGAACCTGCAGGAGCACATCGTCGCGCTGCGCCGCGAGCACGGCACGACGATCGTGCTGACCACGCACTATCTGGAGGAGGCCGACTCGATGGCCGAGCGGGTGATCGTGATCGACCACGGCCGGATCATCGCCGACGACAGCCCGCAGCGGCTCAAGGCCAAGCACGTGGGTGACCGGGTGATCCTCGGTTTCGGCTCGGAGGCGGAGGCGGCCCGGGTCACCGAGGGGACCCGCGAGGGCAACCGCGTGGTGATCACCACGGAGGACGGGCCGCGACTGGCGCCGAGTCTGCTGGACCTGCGGCCGCTCACCGTCGAGGTGATCCGGCCGACGCTCGACGACGTCTTCCTCACCCTGACCGGCCGCAGCCTGCGCGACCAGACCCCGGAGGCCTGACCATGAGCTCACTCGTCACCGACACCCGGGTGGTCTTCAGCCGCGAGTTGCGCCCGGTGCTGCGCAGCCCGTTCTCGATCGTCTTCTCGATGGTGCAGCCGCTGTTCTTCCTGGCGCTGTTCGCGCCGTTGTTGCCCGACGACACGTCGCTGCAGTGGTTCGTGCCCGGCATCATCGTGATGTCGTGCCTGTTCGGCACGTCGATGACCGGCTCGAACCTGCTCTACGAGATCCAGACCGGCTCGCACGAGCGGATGCTGGTCACTCCGCTGCGACGGCCGGCGCTGCTGATCGGGCGGGCGCTCAAGGAGATCGTCCCGATGCTGGTGCAGGCGGTGCTGATCGTGCTGGCCTGCCTGCCGTTCGGGTTCCGGCTGCACCCGCTCGGGGCGGTGCTCGGCCTGCTGATCCTGGCGGGATTCTGCGTGGGGCTGGGCGCTCTGTCGTACACGCTGGCCCTGGCCTCGAAGAATCAGGAGTGGCTGTTCTGGACCGTGCAGCAGACTCTGCTCTTCCCGTTGCTGCTGCTGGCCGGGGTGCTGCTGCCGATCGACGACGGTCCCGCCTGGCTGCGCTTCCTTTCCAAGATCAATCCGATGACGTACGTCGTGAACGCCGAACGCGCCCTGTTCGACGGTGACGTCTGGTCGCGGGCGGCGGGCTACGGCCTGATCGCCGCCCTCGCGGTGGCGCTGCTCGGCCTGCTCACCGGAGTGCGGGCGATGCGGCGCTCCGATTGACACGCCGCCCGCTACCTTCTTAACTCGCGGGCCGGCGAGGTGGGCCGGCCAGGCGAATCAGCGAGGCGGGAAGGTGGCGGGCAGGCGCATGCTCGGTCGGCAGCGTCGGGGCGACGACGAGTTCGTCTCCCCCGACTTCGAGGAGAACGGCTGGCAGCGCGAGCCCTCCGGCACCGGCCTCCGGTCGGTCTTGCGCGGGCGGGCCCACCGGCGCGTCCTGCCCGGGTCGTTCCGTCAGCTGCTGGACGGGCTGATCCGCCCGCCGCACACCGCCGAGGCGCCACGCCGGGGGAATCCGGACGCCGTCGTGGACTGCGCGGTCTACGCCGGTGGCGCGCGCCGTGCCGAGCCCGGACAGGCGCGCCAGATGCCGTACGCGGAGGCCGCCCGGCTGGCGAGACGGCGCCGCAACGCGTTCGTCTGGCTCGGCCTGC
Organism: Actinoplanes cyaneus; assembly: GCF_016862095.1. GTDB lineage: Bacteria > Actinomycetota > Actinomycetes > Mycobacteriales > Micromonosporaceae > Actinoplanes > Actinoplanes cyaneus. The sequence goes on along the minus strand of NZ_BOMH01000017.1, from coordinate 113,406 downwards.
ACGAGCCGGACCAGCTCACGATGTCCGCGGTCGCGGAGGTCTTCGGCCTGCACGAGCTGGTCGCCGACCAGGCCACGAGCGGCGGGCACCGGCCCGGCGTCGAGACGGCCGGCGACGTGACCCGGCTGGTGCTGCGGGCCGCGCGCTACGTCGAGCACGACCGGCTCACCGACACCTCCGAGGTGGTCGAGACCGGCGACATCACGGTGCTGGTCGGCCCCTGGTTCGCGATCACCGTGCGGCACGGCCCGGTCGGCCCGCTCCGGCAGGTGCGGCAGGAGCTGGAGAAACGGCCGGAGGTGCTGCGGCACGGGCCGTGGGCGGTGGCCTACGCGGTCGGCAGCCGCCTGGTCGACAGCTACCTCGACGTGGCAGGTCACGTCGAGCGGGACCTGGAACGGCTGGAGGAGGAGTCCTTCGCGGCCGTCCGCAGCACCGGGATCGCCCACATCTACCAGCTGAAACGGGAGATGGTGGAGTTCAAGCGGGCAGTGCTGCCGCTCGCCGAGCCGCTGGCCCGGTTGCTGGAGTCGGGCACCCTGCCGGCCGCGCTGCGGCCGTACCTGGTCGACGTGCGGGGACGGCTGAGCCGGGCCGTGGACCGGGTGGCCGGCTTCGACGACCTGCTCAACTCGATCCTGCAGGCCCGGCTCGCGCAGATCTCGATCGACCAGAACGACGACATGCGCAAGATTGCCGCGTGGGCCGCGATCGCCGCGGTGCCGACGGTCATCGCCGGGATCTACGGGATGAACTTCGACGTCATTCCGGGACTCGACTCGCCGTACGGGTTCGACGGCACGATCGCCGCGATGGGGTTGCTCTGCGGTGGCCTCTACTGGCGGCTGAAGCGGACCGGCTGGCTCTGATCACCGGCGGTGATCGCGACCAACGTCACAGTCGCACTCCATTTAGGAACCAACTGCGCTGGATACTCTCAGTTTCAGCCGATCGGGCCGGTCTCCACACCGGACGGTGACCCGGACCCGCCTCGTTCGCCCTGGCACGCGACCACGGCGAGTGATTAGGTTCCCGATTGCGTTGATCTTTGGGGGAGAGTCATGTCCAGCACCAGCCTGACCCTGCGCGAGCGTGCCTGGCTGCCGCTGGAGCAGATCCGCACGATCGGCCCGCTGACCGGGATCACCGCGGCCCGGGTGCGGGACGCGCTGACCGGCCTGCACCGGGCCGATCCGGAGCACCGGGCGGTCTCCCGGCTGGACCGGCCCGCCGCGGCCTGGGAGCACCTGGACGCCGACGGCTTCGCGGCCCACGTGCGGGAGGCGGTCACCGACCTCGGGCCGGGGCCGCTGGACTTCGCGGCGATGACCCGGCAGTTGCAGGACGAGCCGGTCTCGGCGCTCCCGGTGCGCGTCCTGGTCGGCGGGGGATATGTCGCGCTGCGGGTGTCCCGTGCCTACGGTGACACCGAGCCGGTCAACGCCCTGCTCCGGGAACTGGTCTGCGCCGCGCACGCCGGACGGGCCGTGAGCCTGGCCCCCGGCACCCCGCAGTCCTGGGCGCTGCCGAAGGCCTGGCTCAAGCAGGTCGGCCTGCGCCCGAGCCGGTGGCGGGACGGGCTGAGCACCCCGCGGCCCCCGCGGCGACCCGCCGCGGCGACCCGCCCGTGGAAGGCGAGCCCGGTCACGTCCTCGGTCCGCTCGACCCGGGTGCTCGGTGAGATGCGCACGTGGCGGGATCGGCACGGCGTGGGTGCGACCACGCCGGCGATCGCGCTCGCCGCGTTCGCCGCCGCCCTGGTGGAGCTGGGGCTGGACCCGGACCTGTCCGGTGGCGTGTTCCTCGCCGACGCACGCCGGCGGCTGGGGCAGGCCACCGGCGTCGACGGCAACTTCAGCATCGGGTCGTACCTGTCGCCGCAGAGCCTGATCGACCCCGCGCCGATCGACGAGACGTTCACCGCGGAGCTGGCCGGCGGCCGGATCCTGACGTCGATGCTGCTGCGCTCGGGGCGGCTGCTGGTGACCCGCGCGCCGCGCACCCCGGCGCCGTACCCGGAGGAGATCGCGATCGAGCCGCGTCCCCGGCTGGTCCTCGACGATCAGGGAAGCCACGATCTGCTGGCCGACCTGCCGTGGGGTGCCGAGCCGGCCGGCCGGATCGACCAGAGCCCGCCGGCGCGCTGCGAGCCGGAGGACGTGGTGCTGACGATCGGCGAGCTGGACGGCGTCCTGCACCTGGACGCGACGTTCCACTCCACGACCTACGACCCGGTGGTCGTGCAGCGGGCCCTGGATCTGGTCTGCAGCGACCCGGCCGGCCTGATCATGGCCGGCGCCCGCTGAGGCTTGGCGCGTCCGGCACCTCGACGAACGCCGAGGGCGCACGGCCGGGGGGAAGCCGGCCGTGCGCCCTCCTTCCGGGATCAGGTCAGTGGTGACCGCCGCCCTGCCCCGGCCCACCGTGGCCGTGGTCGCCCTGCTGGTGCCCGCCCGGGCTGCCGGGCTGCGAGCCGCCGGGGTGGGCGCCGCCGCCCTGCTGCGGGGGCGGGTTGTGGCCGGGCGCGCCCGGGCCGGTGGGTCCGCCGGGGTGGCCGGCTCCGGGACCGCCCGGACCACCATGACCCCCCGGCGGAGTCGTGCGCACGACCGGCAGCGTGAGCGTGACGGTGCGCATCTGAGTGGGTGCCCGCAGGCCGCAGTCGTTGTAGGACATGGTCGCCCAGAGCTTCGCGGTGCCGCCGGGCCCGTTGTCCGGGGTGACCCGGACGCGGGTGATCTCGGCGCGCCGCGGGGTGAGCACGCTGCCCTTCAGGAAGTTCGCCGTGCGGCGGTTGCCCGGGTACTGGATCCGGACGTGCTCGCCACGGACCTGGACCTGCGCGTCGCAGACCGGGCGGTCGGTACGCCAGGCGATGTCGATCCAGGTGGGCACTCCGGCCCGGACCGGCTTGAGCCAGGTGGTGACCGGCTGGGGGCCGCGGGGCGCCGCGAGGGCGGGCGACGCCGCCGTGACCAGCCCGGCCGCGGCGGTGACCAGCGCGACCGTTGCTCCGATTCGCCGACTCACGTGCATTACGAATCCTCCGATGCCCTCTGTCCGACCGGCCCGTCAACAGCGGTCCGGCGAAAAGGACACTATGGGAATGAAGTAGCGGACTGTCCGAATTTGCCCGCGTTTTCGGAGGAGAAACGCGATATGGACAAAGCGCCATTATCCAGTCATACGAAAAGACGATGCCGCCACGGGACTGAACCGCGGGCCGCGGGGTAACCCACGACCATGGCGGAGAACGCGGAAGACCTCGGCGAACCGGTCGCCTATCTGATCCTCCGGGAGGGCGTGCCGGTCTACGCGCTCAACGGCGACACGGTCGGCACGGTCGACCACGTCCTCGCCGACGAACGCGAGGACGTGTTCCACGGGCTCCTGATCAAGACGCCGGACGGGCACCGCTTCGCCTCGGGCGATCAGGTCAGCGGCCTCTACGAGCGGGGCGCGATCGTCACCGAGACGGCCGACCGGCTGCCCCGGCCGAGCGCGGACCTGCCGGAGGCACGCGGCGGGGACAGCGGGCTCAAACGGGCGTGGGACTGGCTGATCCAGCCCCGCTGACGCGTACGCGCAAAGCTCTCGGATCTGGTCCTTACTGCTGACCGCGGTCGCGGTAGGTCCAGTTGCCGTTGCCGAGGGTGCCACGACTGCTCGCCTGCTGGGCCGCCTGCCGGGCCTGCTGCGCCATCCGGGCGTCGATGCGGGCCTTCAGGAACTCGCTGGCGGCGCGGTCCTCCTCGCTGGGCGCGGCCATCAGCGCGTAGACCATGCCGAGGATCGCGAAGACGACGGTGACCCCGATCGGGACCAGCAGCGAGCCCGCGCTGGCGCCCTTGATCGCGCCGAAGTGCTGCTCCTCGGTCACTGACATCGCGGACATGCCGGTGAAGTGCATGCCGTTGACCGCGATGCCCATGACCAGGGCGGAGATGAAGATGACGGCCGGCTTGCGGACCACCAGGGTGAGCCAGAGCGCGACGGTGGCGGCGACCACGGCGATCACGATGGAGAGCGTGACCCGCGAGCCGGCGTAGTGGATCTCGCCGTCCAGGCGCATCGCGGCCATGCCGGTGTAGTGCATCGCGGCGACCCCCAGGCCGGCCAGCACGCCGCCGACGAGGATCCGCAGGTTGCGCGCGCCGTTGCCGAGCAGCGCGATGGCCAGGCCGGCGCCGACCGCCACGATCGCGATCAGCACGCTGGCGGCGGTGAGGCCCACGTCGTAGCGGACCTGGGAGCCGACCACCTCGAAACCGAGCATGGCGACGAAGTGCATGGTCCAGATGCCGGTGGCGCCGATCGCCAGCGTCGAGAGGACCAGCCACCACCCCTTCTCGGCGCCGGTGTGCGCCGAGCGCAGCCGCACCGCACCGATCAGCCCGAGCAACGAGCCGAGCACGGACAGCAAGTAGCTGAACGCCGGGGTCACCCATCCGTGGTCAAAGTGATGGATCTCCGCCATGGTGCCGCGCTCCCTCGCTGAAGACTTTTACCGCGCTGCATCCTGCCGCAGCCCCGTCGCAGTCGTCACCGATTGTGATCCACCTTTCGTTACGAGCACACCAGCGGATGATCTCAATTTGGGTCACGGTTGATGGCGTATCCACTGAACCGCCGATTTCGGACATCCGTTTTGCCTCGTAGAAGCGATATAGACCGCTTTCCGTTACGAAGCGACTACAAAAAGGACGAAGCTGTTATCGACGCCCGTAAGGATCACTTTCGGTAACCCACGCGAAATGCGGGGCTCAGGCTCCGGCGGGCGCCTGACCGGCCGGCGACAGCAGGCTGAGCGCCGCGGACCGTTGCGAGTGGAGAATCTGCACGGTGTCCTCGGTACAGGTGCCGGGCTTCTCGTCCATGACACAGAGTGTGCCCACGATGTGACCCTCCGAAGAATGCAAGGGCACGCTGGCGTACGACCGGACGCCGCTCACCGCGAACAGCGGCGTGTCCGCGTACTCCTCGCTCTCCCGGCTATCCGCGATCAGCACCGGCACGTCCTCGGCCACCACGATCGCGTCCGGCGACCACTCGGCCGGCACCCCGCCCGCCTCCCGGACCCACTTCGGCAACCCGTGGGACCCGGCCACCACGACGCTGTCGTTGAGCACCAGCGTGATCGCCGCGGTCGGCACCCCGGTCAGCACGGCCAGCCGCTCGGCGAACGTGTCCAGCCCGCCACCGGCGTGCGCGGGCCGGGTCAGGAAGTCCGAGACGGCCAGCAGCCGTGGCACGTCGGCCAGTTGGGCGGCGGTGCCCGGGTGCACGTCCCGCGCGGCGAGCAGTTCCTCGGTCGCCTCCAGCAGGTGCTTCGGGCGGACCGGCTTGGAGATCGTCACGTCGCAGAGATGCCGGGCCGCGGCCGGCGTGGCGGCGGACAACATGATCACCGGGATGGCCGAGGTGCTCTCCTCGGCGCGCAACCGGTCGGCCACCTCGAGCCCGGTCATGCCGGGCATGTGATGGTCGAGGATCACCAGGTCCGGAGTGGCGCGGCCGATCAGGTCCAGCGCTGCCGCACCGCTCGGGGCGGTCTGCACCGCGTGGCCGGCGTTGCTCAGCACCGTCGCGAGCAGTTCGGCGATGTCCCGGTCGTCCTCCGCGATCACGATGGACGCCATGGCTCGTTCCCCTCGGTCGGCCGCCAGAATCGTTCCGACCATAATCCCGGCGTGACCGGCCGGTCCCCGGAACGGGAAATGTCGGCGGGTCAGGCCGCCCAGGCCAGATCCGCCGACCGGATCCTGGTGAGCAGGTCCGCGATCCAGGCCCGCTCGGCGCCCACCAGGCCGTGCCAGTAACCGTGCTCCAGGGTGTCCAGCCCGGTCATCGCCGACGAGCCGCCCGGCAGCGCCGCCTGCTCCCCCGCCAGCCGCTCGGCCCGCTCCGACAGCAGCGCCACCGCCCGATCCGCGGGAAGACTCCCCAGATACGCCACGGCCAGCGCGAAGTCGACCGAGGCGACCGGGGTGTCGCGCAGGCCGGACTCGACCTTCTCCCGGAAGCAGGCGAAGCCCGGCTCGGTCAGCTCGAACACCGTCCGCGGCGGCCGGTTGCCGACCTGACCGGGCTCGCGGGCCTTGACCAGGCCGGCCCGGTGCAGCGACTTGAGCAGCGTGGTCACCGTGCTGCGGGTCGCCCGCAGCTGCGCATACCGCTCCTGCAGGCGGGTGGCCAGGTCGTAGGCGTGCGCCGGCCGCTCCCCGAGAAACCCGAGGATGGGCAGCACCAGACTGTTCCGTGAGGCATCCAGCGGCATGGGCCAACGGTATGGGCGTATACACCTAGAGACAACCCAATATCGACCTCGATCTCCGATTCGGCCCCCGACGGCGTACCGGCGTACCCCCGTAGGGTGATTAGGGTGGAACCACTGACTAACTGGGCCGGCAACATCACCTTCGGCGCGCGGCAAGTCCTGCGCCCGCGCTCGCTCGACGAGGCACGCGAGCAGATCGCGGCCGCCACGAAACTGCGCGTGCTGGGCAGCGGACACTCGTTCAACCGGCTCGCCGACACCGACGGGGACCTGATCTCGCTGGCCGGGCTGCCCCGGACCGTGCAGATCGCGCCGGACCGCGCGACCGTCCGCGTCGACGGCGGCATCCGGTACGGCGACCTCGCCGCCCGCCTGCACGCCGAGGGCCTCGCCCTGCACAACATGGCGTCGCTGCCGCACATCTCGGTGGCGGGCGCGGTCGCCACCGCCACGCACGGATCCGGGGTCGGCAACGGCAACCTGGCCACCGCTGTCGCCGGCGTCGAGATCATCCGCGCCGACGGCGAGCTGGTCACGCTGACCCGCGGCGACGCGGACTTCCCCGGCTCGGTGGCGGCGCTCGGGGCGCTCGGCGCGGTGGTCGCGCTGACCCTGGACGTGCAGCCGGCGTTCGAGCTGCGGCAGTACGTCTACGAGGGGCTGCCGGCCACGTCCGTACGCGCGGAGCTGCCCCTGATTCTCGCCGACGGCTACAGTGTGAGCCTCTTCACGCGCTGGACCAGTGCGGACGTCGACCAGGTCTGGCTCAAACGACTCGAGCCGATGAGCGGCGCCGACTTCCACGGCGCGACCCTGGCCGACGGGCCGCGCCACCCGGTGCCCGGCATGCCGGCCGGGAACTGCACCGAGCAGGGCGGCGTGCCCGGGCCCTGGCACGAGCGCCTGCCGCACTTCCGGATGGAGTTCACCCCCAGCAGCGGCGAGGAGCTGCAGTCCGAGTGGCACGTCCCGCTGTCGCGCGCCGGCGACGCCATCGACGCGGTGGCCCAGGTCCGCGAGCGCGTCGCGGACGTGCTGCAGGTCTCCGAGGTACGGACGATCGCCGCCGACGAGCTGTGGATGTCGCCGAACTACCGGCGGGACAGCCTGGCGCTGCACTTCACCTGGATCGCCGACACCGAGGCGGTGCTGCCGGTCGTCGCCGACGTCGAGAAGGTGCTCGCCCCGCTCGATCCCCGGCCGCACCTCGGCAAGATCTTCACGAGCGCGCCGTCGCTGCCGCGGTCGGCCGACTTCGCGGCGCTGGTGCGGCGCTTCGACCCGGCCGGCAAGTTCCGCAACGACTTCCTCGACCGTCTCCTCGGCTGACCGGCCGGCGCTCACGGCTGACAAACAGCCCCGGGACAGCCACCAGCGCCAGCTCGGGCTCGCCCTCAGCAGCCGCAGGCGGCGCCGGCCGGGGCGGTCAGCTCATCGGCGGGGCGCGACCACTCGCCCCGCTCGTCACGCACCGGGAAGCCCTCGCGCACCCAGTACTCGTACCCGCCGATCATCTCCTTGACGTCGTAGCCGAGCCTGGCGAACTCGAGCGCCGCCCGCGTCGCCCCGTTGCATCCCGGCCCCCAGCAGTAGGTGACCACCGCTGTCCCGGCCGGGATCAGCTCGGCCGCCCGCGCGGCGATGTCGCGGGTCGGCAGGTGCACCGCGTGCGGAAGATGTCCCTGCCGCCACGCCTCGTCGCTGCGTGAGTCGACGACGATCACGCCGGTTGTGCCCGCCTCCAGGCCGGCGTGGACGTCGCTGACGTCGGTCTCGAAGCGGAGACGGTTGCTGAAGTGATCGATCGCGCTGTTCATGAGCTCGATCGTGCCGCCGCTCGGCCGTCCGGCCCAGTGGCGCTGATGCCATCCACCGCTAACATCGCGCCATGCTCCGGATCGGCAAACGCGGCCCCTCGGTAACGGTCCTCGCCTTCGACGGCATGTCCGTCTTCGAGCTCGGCATCGTCACCGAGGTCTTCGGCCTGCCCCGCCCGGAGTTCGACCGTCCCTGGTACGAGTTGACCGTCTGCGCCGAGACTCCCGGCCCGGTGCGGGTGATCGGCGGAGCGTCGCTGCACACGCCGTACGGGCTGGACACGTTCGCAGCCGGCGAGACCGTCATCGTCCCCGGCGTGCCGGACGTCCACGCCGACTCGTCGCCGGCCCTGGTCACGGCGTTGCGCGCGGCTCACGACCGGGGTGCCCGGATCATGTCGATCTGCTCGGGCGCGTTCGCGCTGGCCGGCGCGGGTCTGCTGGACGGCCGCCGGGCCACGACGCACTGGCGGTACGCGGAGCTGCTGCGCGACCGCCACCCGTCCGTCGAGGTCGACGCGGACGTCCTCTACCTCGACGACGGCAACGTCCTGACCAGCGCCGGGAGCGCCGCCGGCCTGGACCTGTGCCTGCACGTGATCCGCCGCGACCACGGCCCGGCGATCGCCAACGCGGTCGCCCGCCGTCTCGTCGTCCAGCCGCACCGGGACGGCGGCCAGGCGCAGTTCATCGAGGCCCCGGTGACCGAGGACCCGGCCGACGACCGCCTGACCCGGAGCATGGAGTGGGCGCTGCGCAACCTCGCCGCCCCGATCACCGTCGAGGTCCTGGCCCGGCGCGCGCACATGTCCGCACGCACCTACCTGCGGCATTTCGCGCGGGCGACCGGCACCACGCCGATCCGCTGGCTGATCGGGCAGCGGGTGCACGCCAGCCTCGCCCTGCTCGAGACGACCGCCAGCCCGATCGAGGAGGTGGCGTCCACTGTCGGTTTCGACTCGCCGGTGACGTTCCGGCACCACTTCACGCAGACGATGCGGACGTCGCCGTCGGCCTACCGCAGGGCGTTCCGGGCAGGCCCCTCGTAGGTCAGGCCGGCGAAGATCGCGCCGGCCCTGGTCCGGGCGGAGAACAGGTACCGTCCGTGCGGGCCGGGCTCGGTGCCGTAATCGGTGAAGACCTTGTCGTCGTCCGACTTCGACGCCAGGGCCGCCGGGCAGGAGTCCGTGACCCCCTTCCCGGCCTCGGCGGCGAACCGTCGCGCGGCCCAGTCCGCCAGCGCGGCACAGGCCTGCGGGCCGGCCGGCGACATGGCCCAGACCAGGGTGAAACCGTTGCCGCCGAGCAGCACCGGGCGCCCGTCCTGCTGCGTCCACTCGGCGTCGTCGGACGTGTCCAGCCCCGGGTCGGCGACCAGCTCCCAGCCGGACGGCCCGCCGGAGGCCAGCGCGCCCCGCAACGCCAGGTCCCGCTCCGCGGTGGGCGACGGCGGCCGGGCCCAGATCCAGGCGGCCAGCGCGACCACGACGACGAGCAGCACCCCGAGCGCGACGACGATCGGCCGCCGGCGGCGCGGGGCGGTGAGCGGCTGGGCGGGGCTTGTCTCGGTCACCCGCCCAGTGTCACTCACCTCGCCACACGATCACCCCGCCGGGCTGCACCGTCACCGGGCCCGGCAGCGCACGCCCGGTCAGCGCGTTCGTTCCCGGCCCGGGCAACGGGACCGTCCCCGGCGCCTCACCATGGTTGAACAGGAACAACAGGTCACCCCGCCGGACCGCCTCCATCTCCGGCGGCAGCCCGGGCAGCACCGGCGTCACCCCTGCCTCGGCGGTCACCCGGTCCACCAGCCGGCGCAGCGCGTCGTCGCCGAGCCCGGGCGAGACGTACCAGGCCACGCCCCTGCCGAACCGGTTCCGGGTGATCGCCGGCGCGCCCGCCAGCACATCCCCGGCATACCGGACGACCGTCTCGGCGCCGGCCGTCTCCACCCGCTCGCTCCAGCAGACACCCTGGTCACCGTTGTCCAGCGCGATGGTCGTGCCGGGGGCGAGCGGACGCCACTCCACCACCCGTACCCCCAGGAAGTCGCGGAACGCGCCGGGATAGCCACCGAGCCGCACCCGCCCCGCCGGGTCCGCGATCCCACTCAGATGCCCCACCACCAGATGCCCGCCACCCGCGACGAACTCCCGCAACGCCGCCGCGCTCTCGTCCGAGACCAGGAACAGATGCGGCAAGAACACGATTGTGTACGCCGTGAGCCGCGCGCCGAAGCCGTCCTGCCCCGGGAACACGAAGTCGGTGGCGACGCCCGACCGGTACAGCGCCCGGTGCACCTGCTGCACGGCCGCCAGGTAGTCGATGTCCGCGGCAGGCAACCCGCCGCCCTGCAGCGCCCACCACGACGGCGCGTCCCAGCTCACCGCCGTGCGCGCCGGCACCGCACCACCGGCCTGGGGCGCCAGCGACTGCAACGCCCGGCCCAGCCCCACCGCCTCCCGGAACACCGGACTGTCCGGGCCGGCATGCGGCACCAGCGCCGAGTGGAACAGCTCCGCCCCGCCGCGCGGCTGCCGCCACTGGAAGTACATCGCCCCGCGCGACCCGCGAGCCACATAGCTGAGGCTGTGCCTGGTCAGCCGTCCGGGCTCCTTGGCGTGCATCCGCCCCGGCGTGTAGATCAGGTTCGGCGCGGTCTCCATCAGCAGCCACTCTCCGCCGGCCCAGCCGCGCGCCAGGTCCCCGGACGTCGTCTCCGCCTCACCCCGGCCGGCGGCCCAGCCGCGCGCCAGGTCTCCGCCGAACGCCGTCTCCGCCTCACCCCCGCCGTCGGCCCCGGCCGGATAGTGATCGACCGCGACGACATCCACCTCGGCCGCCCAGCGCGCGTGGTCCACGCTCACCCAGCCGCCCTGCACGAAGTTCGTCGTGATCGGCACCTCCGGACACGCCTGCCGCAGCAGGTCCCGTTGCTCGACGAACGCCCCCAGCAACTCGTCCGACAGGAAACGCCGGAAATCCAGCACGTGCGCCGGATTCGGCAGGTACTGGGTGGCCCGCGGCGGCAGGATCTGCGCCCAGTCCGAGTAGCGCTGACTCCAGAACGCCGTGGTCCACGCCTCGTTCAGCGCGTCCAGGCCGCCGTGCCTCTTCTGCAACCACGACCGGAACGCCGCCGCGGTCAGATCGCAACGGCAGTCCGTCCCGTACTCGTTGTGCACGTGCCAGAGCGCCAGCGCCGGATGCCGCGCATAGCGACCGGCCAGCTCAGCGGCGATGCGGCGGGCCGCCTCGCGATAGGCCGGCGCGGAGACGCAGTACGTGTCCCGGCTCCCGTGCGTCAGCCGGACACCGTCCGCGGTCACCGGCAGCCCCTCCGGGTGCGCCAGCGAGAACCACGGCGGCGGGGAGGCGGTCGGGGTGGCGAGCGCGACCCGGATCCCGCCGTCGTGCAGGCGGTCCATGATCCGGTCGAGCCATCCGAACTCGAAGCGGCCCTCCGACGGCTCCAGGTGCGACCAGGCGAAGACGCCGAGCGAGACCATCGTGACGCCGGCCTGACGCATCAGTGCGACGTCCTCGGCCCAGAGCTGCTCCGGCCACTGCTCGGGGTTGTAGTCGCCACCGAAGAACAGCATCGCACCGCCTTGACTTTAGTTTTGTCCCTGAACAAAGTAGGCACCGTGCCCAGCGCCGTCAATCCGCTCGTCTCGCTCAGGGGCCCCCTCCCCTCCCCCACCGCCTCCGCCTGCGGCCTGAGCTCCGACCCGGGCCGGAACTGCGGCCCCGGCCCCGATCCGGACCTCGGCTCCGCGCTCATGACCGAGGACTGGGAGCACGCGCTGATCACCGGCAACGGCCGTCAGGGCGCGCTCTGTTACGGCTCCCCGGCGGCACTCCGGTTCACCCTCGCCCACGAGGACGTCTTCCAGCCGATCACCGAGCCGCTCCCCGCACCGGCGACCGCCGCCGCTCTGCCCCGGCTACGCCGGTTACTGGCGGACGGCCACTACGCCCGAGCCGCCACCGAGGTCTGCGACCTCGCGATCGCTGAGCATCCGGGCTACGCCGGGACGCGCTGGATCGATCCGCTGATCGGCACGGCGACCTTGACGTTCACCCCGGACCGCCCCGGCGCCGGGTGGGCACGTCGCACCGATTTCCGCACCGGCGTGGTCCTTCAGCAGTGGACCGGGGTCACCTGCGAGTCGTTCCTCTCCCGTGCGGCCGACACGCTGTTCATCCGGGTCACCGGATGCCACGGCACGCTGTCCCTGACCCCGATCGCCGGAACTCCGGAGCGCCCGATCGACGTCACCGTGACCGGGTCCGGCGACGCTCTCACGCTGACCGCGCGGTTCCGCGACGCGCACTGGCCGGGCGCGCTCGACGGATACACCGTCACGGCGCGCTCCTGGCGTACCGCGAACGGGGTGGTGATCGCGGCTCGGACCACCCCCGGTCTGGACTCTTCGGCATTGCGCGAGATGCCGGACTTCGACACCGTGCTCGCCGAGCACGTCAGGATCCACGGCCGGCTGTACGACCGGGTCCACCTCTCCCTTCCCGATCAGCGCACCGAGGAGCTCTTCGACGCCGGCCGTTACGCGATCATCAGCAGCACCGGATCCCGCCCGCCGACACTGCAGGGCGTCTGGAGCGGCACGTACTCACCGCCGTGGCGCAGCGGCTGGACCATCGACGGAAACCTTCAAGCCGCACTGCTCGCGGTGCACACCACCGGCACGCCCGAGCTCATGCCGGCGCTCTTCGACCTGCTCGACTCCCTTCGTGCGGACCTGCGCGAGAACGCCCGCCGCCTCTACGGACTGCCCGGCCTCTACGCGCCCGCCCATCTCGGCACGCACGGGCGGCAGAACCATTTCGGCCCGATCTGGTGCCTGACGTTCTGGACGGCCGGCGCCGCCTGGCTCGGCCGGCTCCACCTGGAACACTGGCAGCACACGGCGGACGTCTCCTTCCTGCGCGACCGCGCCCTGCCCTACCTGCGCGAGGTCGCCGAGTTCCACCTCGCCTTCGCGGAGATCGTCGACGGCCGGGCCAGGTTCAGCCCGTCCTACTCGCCGGAGAACCATCCGTCCACCACCGGCTCGCAGGCCACTGTGGATGCGACACTGGACGTGCGGGCTGCGGGTGACGTGCTGCGCGCGCTGCTCAGCCTCGACGGGCAGAACCCGCTGGCGCACCGGTGGCGAGCGCTGCTGGACGCGTTACCGCCCTACCGGGTCACGGACGCCGGTGAGCTGGCCGAATGGCTCGACCCGCGCTTCGGCGACAACCACGAGCATCGGCACTGCAGCCACCTCTACCCGCTGTACTACGGCGGCGACCCGGAGCTCCTCGACGACCCGGAGCTGCACGCCGCCGCGGTGACGACGGTGCGCAGACGCCTGCGGTGGTGGTTGAGCGAGGCTTCCGACGAGATGGGGTACGGCCTGGGGCTGCTCGGCGTGGCCGCCGCCCGCCTGGGCCTCGCCGCGGAGGCACACGCCGCGCTGACCCGGTTGTCCGACGCGTATTGGCGGCCGAACCTGGTGCCCACCCACAACCGCGACCACATGTTCAACGTGGACCTGGCCGGCGCGTTTCCGGCCCTGGTCGCCGCGATGCTGCTGGCCAGCAGGGACGTCGGACCGGACGGTGTGGCGCGTCTGCAACTGCTGCCCGCCCTGCCCGCGGCGTGGCCGGCCGGGGGCATCCGCGGCCTGATCGCCCGCGGCCCGGTCCGGGTCGATCTCACCTGGGGCCCCGGCTCGCTGGAGGTCACCCTGACCTCGGCACTCGCCAGAACCGTCGTCGTCACGTGGCCTGCCGGCACCATGTCGATCTCCCTTTCACCCGGAGCACCGCGTCGGTTGCGCCTCGACCGGTGAGTTGCTGCCGGCCGATCGCGCCTGCCCATCATCCCGGTTCCGGCGGCCCGATCTGAGTTATCCACAGTGGGCGGTTGTCCACAGGCCGCCGACATGATCTTCGCCTGACCTGCGAGAATGGGAAGTGGTGGCTATCCCCCAGGGAGGGTGGGCTCTGCCCGGATCGCTCTGCCCCGATCGGCTCCGCCCCGATCAACTCTGCCCGGCCGCAGCTTGGCGCCGCGCCACGACCGTGAGCAATCCGCGGCCCCGCGCGGCCCCACGGCGGGCGGCATCTCACGCCGTACGGGCAAATCAGGAAGGACGAGAACCGCCCGGGCGGAACCGGAGCTGGGATCCGGAACCACCCGGCGGCAGTCTCGGCGCCGCAGGCGTCAGCCTTTGATCGCCCCGACGATCACGCCCTTGGTGAAGTGCCGCTGCACGAAGGGGTAGATGATCAGCGCGGGCACCAGCGTCACCACCACGACGGCCATCTTGATCGCGAGGTTCGGCGGCGCGGTGTAGCCGATGCCGGGCAGGTGGACGACCGTTCCGGCGCCCGCGTTGGTGGGTGACTGGCCGGCGAGGATGAACATCTGGAGCACCCGCTGGACCGGCTGGAGATCGTTGCGGTCGAGGTAGAGCACCGCGTTGAAGAACGTGTTCCAGTAACCGACCGCGTAGAACAGCCCGACGACCGCGGTGACCGCTTTCGACAGCGGCAGCACGATGCGGAACAGGATGCGGAACTCGCCGGCGCCGTCGATGCGCGCGCTGTCCAGCAGCTCGGTCGGGATGCCCATGAAGAACGCGCGCAGCACGACCAGGTTGAAGGCGCTCACCGCGGCGGGCAGGACCAGGGCGAGCAGGTTGTCCTTGAGTCCGAGACCGGTCACCACGAGGTAGCTCGGGATCATGCCGGGATAGATCAGGAAGGTGAGCAGGAAGTAGAACAGGATCGGCCGGTGCAGCAGCGTGCCGGTGCGGGAGAGCCCGTACGCCGCGAGCACCGTCACGCTCAGGCTCACCGCCGTGCCGATCACCGTCACGATCGTGCTGACCAGGACCGCGTCGGTCACCTGGCCGCCCTGGAAGATCACGATGTACGCGGAGGGATTGAACTCGCGCGGGAGGAAGACGTACCCGCCGGCGCTGTTGATCGTCTCGGTCGAGGACAGGCTGGTGACGACGACGACCCAGAGCGGCACGACGACGACCGCGATGATGATCGCGATGACCGTGCCCTTGCCGAGCTGGCCGAGCCGGGACGGTTTCTCCTCCCACACCGGCCGTCCGCTGGGCCGCCGCGGTTTCAGTTGCGCCAGAGTGGTCATTTCTTCGCGTAGATCCCTTGCTCGCCGAGCTTGTGGGCGACCTTGTTGGCGCCCACGATGAGCAGCAGCCCGACCAGGGCCTTGAACAGGCCCGCGGCCGCACCGACGCCCCACTGCTGGACCGAGATGCCCTGGTAGTAGACGAAGGTGTCGAGCACCTCGGAGGCGTCCCGCCCGACCGCCTCGCGTTGCAGGTAGAACTGCTCGAAGCCGACGTTGAGCGCGTCGCCGAGCCGCAGGATCAGCAGCAGCACGATGACCGGGCGCAGGCCGGGCAGGGTGACGTGCCAGAACCGCCGCCCGCGCCCGGCCCCGTCGGCCGCGGCCGCCTCGTAGAGGTTCGGGTCGATCGCGGCGAGCGCGGCCAGGAAGACGATCATGCCCCAGCCGGCGTCCTTCCAGATCGCCTGGGAGGTGATCAGGAAGTAGAACGTGTCCGGGTTCGTCATGAAATCGGGCGCGGTGAAGCCGGCCTCCCGCGCGGTCTGCGCGATCAGGCCGGCGCCGCCCAGCATCATCTGGAACAGCGAGACGACCAGCACCCAGCTGAAGAAGTGCGGCAGGTAGACGACGCTCTGCACCAGCGAGCGGATCCGCGGCGACATGATGCTGTTCAGCAGCATCGCCAGCAGGATCGGGATCGGGAAGTAGAACACCAGCTGGAACGCGGTGATCCCGAGCGTGTTGCGGACCGAGTCCCAGAACGCCGGGGTCTCGAACAGATACTGGAAGTTCCCGAAACCGATCCACTCGCTGTGGAGGAACGCCTGCACCGGCGAATCACCGGCGAACGGGTTGTAGTCCTGGAACGCGATGACGTTGCCGAGGGCGGGCAGGTAGTGGAAGACCGCCAGCAGCAGCATCGCCGGGATGCACATCAGGATGAGCGGCCAGTCGCGACGCAAACGCGCCGCGACTGACATCCGGGAAGAGACCGCTTCCTTGGTACGGGGTGTGACCGCGGTCCCCACCACTGAGGGCGAGCTCATCGGCCGTTGTCCGCCAGCACCTTGGCGTAGAAGTCGCGCGCCTTGTCACCGCCGGCGGCCTTCCACTCCTGGACGACCTTGTCGAAGTCGGACAGCGGGCGCCGGCCGCGCATGATGTCGGTGACCTTGTCCTGGGTGGGCTGCTCGATCGCCGCCTGTTCGGTCGGCACCTCGACCTTGATGCCCTCCCACGGGTTCTTCTCCAGGTACTTGGTCGCGTCGTTGCCCCAGCCGACCATGTCCTTCGCGTAGTTCGGCAGGTCGGGGTCGCTGACCACCACGGCGGGACGGCCGCCGATGAAGATGAACTGGTTGGCGAACTCCTTGGTGAAGGTCTCGTTGGTCTTCGGCGCGCCGCTCGCGTCCCGGGTGAAGTGCGTGCCCTCGACGCCGTAGTTCTGCAGCTCCCACTCCTTGGTGCCGAACGGCGCCGCGGTGTAGTTGAGCACGCGCAGCAGTTCCTTGGTCCGCTCCTCGCCCTGCCCCTTCTTGATGAAGGTCCACATGATCGACGGCGTGCCGCCCCAGCGCACCGGCGGCGTGCTCGCGTCCGCCCCGAACACCTTGACCGCCTGCATGTTGAAGCCCTTGCCCTCCCGGGTCTTCTCGCGCTGCGTCTCCTTCCAGGAGCCCAGACCCGTGGCGTACGAGAAGATCTTGCCGCCCTTGAAGAGCGTGGTCACGTCAGCGCCCTTGCTGCTGGCCAGGTCGGGGTGGATCAGCTTCTCGGAGTAGATCCGGGCCATCCACTCGACCGCGCGCTTGTACTGCGGGGTCTCGTAGCGGTGCTGGACCTTGCCGTCGGCGGTCTTGAACCAGCCGTTCTGCGAGCCGGGGTTCCCGGTGATCTGCAGGACCTCCTGGAAGATGTCGCCGAACGCCCACTCGCCCTTGTCCGGGTTGGTGAACTTCTTGCCGAACTCGTAGAGCGAGTCGAGGTCGGTCGGGGCGGCGATGCCGCGCTGGTCGGCGACGTCCTGCCGGATGTAGAGCGCGGTCGGGTAGGGCGAGTCGGTGGGGAACGGGACGCCCATCAGCTTGCCGCCCCAGACCGAGTCCTTCCAGGCGGCCGTGTCCAGGCCGGCCAGCAGCGGGTACGCGTTCGCCTTGTCCCCGGCCAGGTAGGGCGTCAGGTCCTCGAACAGCACGTGCACGCCGTCCGAGAACCGCGCCAGCTTGTTGATCTCCCAGCCCGGGATGCAGGTCAGGTCGGGCACGTCACGGGCGCCGAGCATGGTGTTCAGCTTGTCGCCGTACGTGGTGCCGTCCTGCACGCTGAACGTGATCGTCCCGCCCAGGTCGGCGCCGACCGCTTCGACGTACTTGTTCGAGGCCGGCGGGGCCGGACCCCACCACGGGGTGGTCGCGGTGACCGGCTTGCCGCTGGTGATCGCCTTCTCGGTGACCGCGTCGACGAGGGTCGCCGGGTACTTCACGTAGCCGTCGGCCATCGGGCGGATGCCCTTGATGTCCGGCGCGACCAGGGTGGAGTCCTTGAACGTCGGGACGACGCCGGCGGCCTGGTCGGCGTTGGTGGCGGTGCCCGTGGAGCCGGGCTTCTTGCTGCAGCCCTCCAGTGCTCCCAGTCCCGCGATCGAGGCCGCGCCCAGACCGGCCAGACCCAGGAAAGTACGCCTGCTCGTAGACGCGCCCACGGCGCACCTGCCTTCCTATGTGACTTGACAGTCTTTCTAGGCTTTAGTTTGTCCAAGCTCTAAACTAAGTGCATCGAAGACAAGCTAACTGACGCGGTCCGGCGCGACAAGATGCCGCTGGGAGCGCACCCACGACGGGATACGGCAAGATTGTTCACAGCACGGAGCCGGCGACCGGAGAGCGGAGCTTGACTTGACCACCACCCGGGCGGAACCCCAGCCGGCAGATTTCGCTGACGTGCGCACCACCAATCTCGCCGTGGTGCTGCGTCATCTGCGTGCGCACGGGCCCAGCTCCCGGGCCGCGATCGCGGCGTCGACCGGCTTGACCAAGGCGACCGTCTCCAGCCTGACCGGCGACCTGATCGCCCATCGGCTGCTGCGCGAGACCGGGTTGAGCGGGAACCGGATCGGGCGACCGGCGACCGCGCTGACGCTGGACGGTTCGGCGTACGCGGCGATCGGCATCCAGGTCTCGCCGGGGCAGCTGACAGCCCTGGCCGTGGACTACGCGGGTGATCAACTGCTGTTGTGGCACCGCGCGTTCGAGCCCCGCCGGATGAACAGCGAGATCGTGGCGCTCGCCCAGCGGGCCGCGTCGCGGGTGCGCCAGCACGGCCGCCATCTGCTGGGACTCACCGTGGCGGTGCCCTCGCCCGACCTGCGCGACCTGATCGCCGGCTCGCTGCGGCAGAAGGACCTGGTCGTCACCGTCGCCCACCACGCGGTGCTGGCCGCCGTCGCCGAACAACGACAGGCCGGCCGGCCCGGTGGCGATCTCGCCTACATCTCGGGCGCCGCCGGTCTGGAGGCCGGCCTGATCCTGGACGGCCATGTCCGGCGCGGCGGCCGGCTCGGTGGTTTCACGCTGGGCCCGGCCGGCTCCCCCACGTTGCAGGACCAGGCCGGGATCGAGACCCTGGTCAAGCGCGCGCTGCCCGATTTTGATCCGTCCGCGCTGATCGACCTCGGGCCGGCGGTGGAGCAGGTCGCCGCCCGTGCCCGCGCCGGTGACGCCGTGGCCCTGGCCACCCTGGCGCACACCGGCAGTTACCTCGGCCAGGGCCTGGCCGTACTGACGAACCTGATCAACCCGGAAGTGATGATTCTCGGTGACCATTTCGCCACCCTGGCCGAGTGGCTGATCCCCGCCGCCCGCGCCGAGCTGAGCCGGCACGGCAAGGCCTCGGCGGTACGCGTGGTGGCGTCCACCCTGGGCCTGCACGCGGCCGCCCTGGGCGGCGCCGTGGCCCATCTTGATCAGGTCGACATCGGACGGATCCCGCAGCCGGTCGGCTGATTCATCGATGTAACGATCGATGACCAAACATGTGTGCCGCACCTTGACCTAGTCCTGACGAGGGTGCGAGCCTCAGGGAACTTCGTCCGAAACATTCGCGAAACCACTCGCGTGGATCTCTTCGCCCC
Organism: Actinoplanes cyaneus; assembly: GCF_016862095.1. Classification (GTDB taxonomy): domain Bacteria; phylum Actinomycetota; class Actinomycetes; order Mycobacteriales; family Micromonosporaceae; genus Actinoplanes; species Actinoplanes cyaneus. Next base: position 94,066 of record NZ_BOMH01000017.1, on the reverse strand, counting down.
ATCGTCGAAGCGCTTCGACACCTGCCCCTGGGAGCGCTCCAACGATCGGGCACGGCCCCGAAGGAACACGTTGTGATGACCGAATCCCCCTCTCGCGTCGTCTTTCGCGACCCGCAGCAGAAGCTCGACACCCGGGTCGGCGACCTGCTCGCCCGGCTCAGCACGGCCGAGAAGATCGCCCTGCTCCACCAGCACCAGGCGCCCGTCCCCGCGCTCGGCATGGCCGGCTTCCGCACCGGCACCGAAGCGCTGCACGGCGTCGCCTGGCTCGGCACGGCCACCGTCTTCCCCCAGCCGATCGGCCTCGCCAGCAGCTGGAACCCGGACCTGCTCCGCCGCGTCGGCGAAGCGGTCGGCACCGAGGTGCGCGCCATGCACCACGCCGACCCGGAACGCGTCGGCCTCAACGTCTGGGCGCCCGTCGTGAACCTCCTGCGTGACCCCCGGTGGGGCCGCAACGAGGAGGGTTTCTCCGAGGACCCGTGGCTGACCGGGGTGCTGAGCACCGCGTACGCGGGCGGGCTGCGCGGCGACCACCCGCAGTGGCTGCGGACCGCGCCGACCCTCAAACACTTCCTGGCCTACAACAACGAGACCGACCGGTGCCTGACCAGCAGTAACCTGCCCCCACGGGTGCTGCACGAATACGAGCTGCCGGCCTTCCGCCCGGCGATCGAGGCGGGCGCCGCGGTCGCGGTGATGGCGTCCTACAACCTGATCAACGGGCGGCCTGCCCATCTGAGCCCGCTCGTCGACGACGTGCTGCGCGGGTGGTCCCCGGACGACCTGATGGTGGTCGGTGACGCGTACGCGGTCCACAACATCGCCGGTGACCAGCACTGGGAGGACGACCACGTGGCCGGGTTCGCGGCCGCGCTGCGAGCCGGCATCGACTGCGTGACCGAGAACGGCGACGACGCCGCACCGACGATCGCCCGGCTCACCTCGGCGCTGGAACGCGGGCTGATCAGCGAGTCCGACGTGGACGCGGCGGTGCGGCACATCCTGTCCGTGCGGATCCGGCTCGGCGAGTTCAACCCCGCGGAAGACCCCTACCGCGCCACCGGCCCCGAAGTTATCGACTGCGCGGAGCACCGCCGGCTCGCCCGGGAAGCGGCGCGCGCCTCGATCGTGCTGCTCAGCAACGACGGCATCCTGCCGCTGGACCGGGCCACAGCCGGGCGGATCGCGGTGATCGGGCCGCTCGGCGACGCCGTCTTCGACGACTGGTACAGCGGGACCCCGCCGTACCGCCGGACCCTGCGCTCCTCCCTCGGTGACGTCCTGTTCCACGAGGGCGTCGACCGGATCGTGTTGCGCGGCGCGGGCGGCACCCTGGTCGTCTCCGGCGACGGGCTGCGAGTGGACGCGGTCGACGGCACACCGGACGCCGCGCTCTTCGACGTCCTCGACTGGGGGCAGGAGACGATCTCGCTGCGTGCCGTCGCCAACGGGCTGTGCGTCGGCTTCGACGGGCAGGTGCTGCGCAACGACCAGCCCGGGCCGAACGGCTGGGAGGTCAAGGAGACCTTCACGTTCGAGCCGGTCGGCGGCGGGGTGGCCCTGCGGCACCTGCAGACCGGGCGCTTCCTGCGGGCCGGCACGGACGGGCTGGTGCGACCCGGCGCCCCGGACCTCACGGACGCCACCGTGTTCACCGTCGACGTGCTGATCGACGGCGTGACCGCGGCCGCGGCGGTGGCGGCCTCCGCCGACGTCGTGGTGCTGGCGCTGGGCAGCCACCCGATGGTCTGCGGGCGGGAGACGATCGACCGCCGGGACCTGGACCTGCCCGGCGCCCAGGACGAGCTGATGCGGGCGGTTCAGGCGGCCAATCCTCGTACCGTCCTGGTGCTGACCAGTAGTTATCCCTTCGCGATCGGCTGGGCCGAGCAGCACCTGCCGGCCATCGTGTGGTCCGCGCACGGTGGGCAGGAGCACGGGGCGGCGCTCGCTGACGTGCTGCTCGGGGCCGAGCCGTCCGGGCGGCTGACGCAGACCTGGTACACCGACGACAGCGAACTGCCGGAGCTGCTCGACTACGACATCATCGCGACGGACGCCACCTATCTGTACTACCGCGGGACTCCGCTGTTCCCGTTCGGTCACGGACTCAGTTACACCGAGTTCCGGTACGCCGATCTCCGGCTCACCACTTCGGGGCCCTCCCCCTCCCCTCCCACCTCCGTTGCGAGCGGGCTCGCGGTGGGCCCGGCCGCCGCGGTCACGGTCAGCGTCGACGTCGTCAACGCCGGCACGCGCCCCGGCGACGAGGTCGTGCAGCTCTACACCCGGCAGCAGCACTCCCGCGTCAAGCAGCCGTTACGCCGCCTGCGCGATCATCGGCGCGTGCATCTGGCCCCCGGCGAACGGACCCGCGTCTCGTTCACCCTGGACGTCGCCGAGCTGGCGTTCTGGGACGTCACGCGTTCCCGCTGGGTGGTCGAGCAGGCGGCGCACACCATCGCCGTCGGCCGTTCCAGCCTCGACTGGGCGTTGACCACGACGCTGCGCGTCCGCGGCGAGGTGATCCCGCCACGCACGGCCCGCTCCGGCTTGCGGCTGATCGACAACGATGCGTACGCCGGGACGACGCCCGTCGCGATCAGCCTGGACCCCGGCGAAGCGCTGCGCAGCGTCGCCCCGGGCGCCTGGGCCGTCTTCGCCGACGTCGATCTGGACGGCGGCCTTCAGCAGGTCTCCGCGCTGGCCTCCATGGGATCCACTCCCTCCACTGATCTGCCGGTCATGCCGTCCGAGGTGGTGTCGTTCACTGATTCCGCCGGCGACAGTGCCACCGTCACCCTGCGCCTGGACGATCCGCTCACCGGACCTGTCCTGGCGATCCTCACGATTCCGCGGGCCGAAGGCCGTCTCGACGTCGCCTCCGCACGGGCGCCGATCGGCCCGGTCGGTGGCGTTCACGATGTCTTCGTCGTCTTCGACCAGCCCGGCATCGCGGTGGCAACCCTAGCCTTCTCCTGACGCGCCGCCGGAGTTTTCCACAGGCCGTCCCGCCCTTGTCGTCCACAGCCGTCGCGTTGTCCACAGCCGTCGCGTTGTCCACAGCCGTCGCGTTGTCCACAGCCGGAGAAAGACTGCCGACGGCAGGGTCGTTCGTCTGACATAGTCGTGGCGCAAGCCGATCCCGGGGAGGCAACGATGACGTCTGCTGGCACTCGGCCACTGACGCAGGCCGGCGGCACCGTCGCGGTCGCCGTCCTCGCCGCGCTCAGCTGGTTCGGCTGGATGGGCTGGGACGTGCAGTATCAGACGGATTCGGACACCGCGACCGTTAGTGGGCCCTACGAGGCCTGGCAGGTGATCGGTTGCGCCCTGACCCTGCTGGCGGTCTTCGCGGGTGCGGTGGCGTTTGGTGTCCGGCCGGTGTTCGTCTCGGTCGCGCTGACCGTGGCGTTCACCGCGGCCTGGACCGTGACCGCGGCCTCTCAGGACGACACGGGGCTCTATGGCGTCGGCACGGTCCTGCTGTTCCTCGGTCTCGGCCTGGCCACGCTGATCGCGTCCGTGATCGCCACGGCGATCCGGAACCGCCGCGCATCCGTCCTCTGATCGGTGGCCCTGCCGTGGCCCCACCGGCCGCGGTACCCAGCCACGGACGGGCGTGTGCGGTCCGGGAGACGTGGCGTCGTACTTCTCGGAGGGGCGCGTCGGCGTAGGGGACGGATCTCGGCTGCCCGCCCGACCACATCAAGCGGCGGACATGGATGCGGACCATCTCGGCGGCGGGGGGACTAACGCCTTGCCGGGATGGCCCGCAGTGTCCAGCCGCGCCGGACCCGTTCCGTCGTCGAAGGAATCCCGCCAGGTCGCACATAGGTGAACACTCCGCGTTCAGCGCACGGAGTCCAGTACTCGGAGTATTCCGCAAAAAGGCCGATCCACGGAATACCGAACCTTTCCTGGAACCATTCGGGCGGGAGATCGATCGGGTTCGACATGGCCTTCAACCTGCTGATTTGCAAGTTGCATACCGTTCCGCTAATGACCCTCCTTTCTGGAATTTGGCACACTGATTTACCGGGAACGCATTGTCCCGGGGCTATCGAACTTCGTACTCTGTTGGTCAACTGTCATCGATCGACATAAGTGCGATGAAGCGGGGCAGCCATGCAGATCAAGGTCATCGACGAGATCACCGATGAAGAGATGCACGTGGCCGCGTGGGAACTCTACGAGCGAGCACTCGGAGAGATGCGCTCCCTTGCGGTACAACGACACCTCATGTACCGATCCGAATTCGACGAGGTCATGCGCGACCTGCGGATCGACAAGTACCTCTGCTACGACGACGACGGCACGCTCTGCGGGTTGTCCACCTTCAGCAGCGACCTGCGGGCGATGCCTCTCATCTCACCGGAGTACTTCGAGCGCCGCTGGCCCGAGCTCTATCAGGGTCGAAGGATCTGGTACGCCGGCTTTGTAGCGGTCGACCGTGCGGCCCGTGGATCCCGCGCCCTGCTCGAGCTGATGGAGGCGATGTACCACACCGCTTCCGCCAACAACGGCATGATCGCTCTCGACTTCTGCCGATACAACGACAGCAAGCGGAACATGGGCAAGGCCACCGAACGGATCCTCAGCCGATTCGCACGCGGGGTGATTCGCGTCGAACGGATGGACGAGGAGCAGTTCTGGTCCTACGAGTTCCCAGCTGCCGCCTGAGCTCTCAGATTCGGGCCATAGGCTGCCTCCACATAGCCCAGAGCGGGGGGCCGTCCGGTAGGTCGATCACGGTCCGGACCTGGTAGCCGTGACGAAGGTAGAGATCCCGGTTACGCGGGTCGTTCGCCTCCAGGTAGGCGGGGATGCCCGCACTGTCGAGCCGGGCGTGATGCCGGTCCAGAAGCGCGCCACCGATGCCGCGGTTCTGCCGGCTCGGACGCACGGCCAGGAACGCCAGGTAGTGATGCGGATCGAGCGGATGGTGGGCTTCGAGCGCAGCATCCAGTTTCAGCACGCGGTCGTGTGCGTCCTCGCTCGCCTCCTTGACCCGCCGGTCATAGTCGGCCGGTGGCGGGATCAGCGACGTCAGCGGGAACCACAGCGCTACGCCGGCCATCCGCCCGGTCTCCGCATCCGAGGTGCTGTACACCTCGCCGTACTGAACCGCGTAGTCGACGAAGATCTCGAAGTATCGGGACGCGTTCCGGCGCCGCATCATCGGGTCCGGGTGGAGCCAACGGGCGACCGGCCCGTCCCACATCGCGTCGGCCACGAGCTCGGTGATCTCGGCGGTGTCCAGTGGCGACACATGCCTGATCACAAGATCCTGGATGGCGTACGTCATGGAAGTTGTCCCTACCTGATCGACGGCATCTGACTGTTGACAGGAACGGAATGCGAGTGCGGGCGGGCCGGCTCGGGAAGCTCGATGAGCGCACGGCCGTCACCGCCACGCCCGATCACCGCGTAGGCATGCGGCCTGGTACGGCGCATGATGAGCGCCCACCCCATGCCGAGCACCGCGGCCACGGCGTAACCCACCGGGAAGATCCAGCGGAAGGTGGAGCCCACCGGCACCTGCAGGATGTCGCCGAGCCCGATCACGGTCGCGTCCAGCACCAGGCTGAGCATGAAGAACGCGAGCACCGGCGCGACCTTCGATCGCCAGATGTTCTCCCTGCCCGGGTTCTTGAAGAAGAACGCGATGACCGCCGCGGACGCCGCCCACATCAGGATCAGCACGCCCAGGCCGCCGATGGTCGTCAGCCAGGCGAACAGGTACACCAGCGGGTCAGCGTTGATGAACGAGTAGAGGACGATCACGCCGAGAGCCAGCACGCTCTGCGCGATCGAGCCGACCACGGGAGCTCCGGTCCGCGGATGGGTGTATCCCCACACGCTCGGCAGCACGCCTTCCCGGCCCAGCGAGAACTGGTACCGCGCGACGGCGGCATGGAAGGCCAGCAGCGCGGCGAAGATACTGGTGATGAAGAGCACGTAGCCGATGGACACCAGGATCTCTGGTACGTGTGGCCCGACCAGCGCGAAAACCAGGTTCGTCTTCTCCTGCTGAGCCACCGCGACGATCCGGGCCGGACCGGTGCTGACCGACATCGCCCAGGCTGAGATGCCGAGGAGCAGGCCCGCGATGATGACCGAGATGTGCGTCGCCCGGGCGATGGTCTGCTTCGGGTCCTTCGCCTCCTCGGAGAGCACCACGGTCGCCTCGAAGCCGACGAATCCTGCGATCGCCAGCACCAGCATGGCGGCGACCTCGGGCGTCAGCAGCTGCACCGGATTGAGTGTGGTGAAGCTGACCGAACCGCCGGCCGGGTTGCCGATCATCACCGAGTCGTAGATGACGACAACGGCTATCTCGAGTGCGAGCAGCACGCCGAGCACCTTGCCGCTGAGATCGACCCAGAGCACGCCGAGCACCGCGACCAGGGCCCAGCCCACCAGGGCGCACGGCACCCAGGATGTTTGTATGCCCAGGCCTGCCAGCACACTCGAGGTGACCACCCCGAAGAGCCCGAACAGGCCGATCTGCATCATCGAGTACGCGGGAAGTGCGACGAACGCGGCCGCGACGCCCAGCACCCGGCCGAAACCCTGGCTGATGTAGGAGTAGAACGCGCCGGAGTTGACTATGTGCCGGCTCATCGCCACGAAGCCCACGGTGAACAGCGACAGGATCGCGGCGACCACCAGGTACACCACCGGTGCCGCGACCGAGCCGCTGATCACCGCGTAGACGGTCGAGATGCCGCCGATGACCACGGTGAGCGGCGCCGCGCCGGCCACCCCGAAGAACACCACCGAGGGGATGCCGAGCCGGTTGCGAGCCAGGGCGCTGCTGATCAGATCGGGTCCCGCCACGGTGGAACGGCGCTGCTCCATCAGGACGCGGCCGGCCCACTGTTCGTAGTTGTCGCGGCGGCGCTGATGCCTGCCCCGGCTCACCTGCGCCCCACCGCAAGTGCGGAGCCCACCGACGACTCAGTGCACTCGACCAATTCCCGCAGGTCGTCGGGCAATGAGGCGATCATGCTGGGCAGAGCGTGGTAGATGTGCGGGTACATCTCGAACCCGTACATCACGTGCCGGGTGAGCCCGGTGGCGACCACGATGCCGACAAGGATCCGGTCGGCGACACTCAATTCCATGCCTCGTACCAGCATGTTGGCGATCCGGGTCGAGGCCCAGGCCGCGGCGTTGCGCTGGCGGGCCGTGTTGGGCATGTAGAGCGTCTGTGTGCCCCCGAGCATCCGGCGCCGGGTGATCGCCTCGACAGCACCGACCCGGATCAGCCGCTCGGCGACCCGCAACGCCGAATCCTGCGCGAGGAATGCCAGCCAGGTATGCACGTCACGATGCTGCGATTGCGCACAAAGGAGATCGAGAATGTCGTGCGACAGCGCATCGCGCGGCGGATGCTGATCAATGACGAACAGGTCGCCGTCGGTGACGCCGATGCGGCCTTCGAGGACCAGCTCGGAGAGTAATGCGGCGGCCAGCCCCAGGCCGGTCGCACGGGGATGTAGCCTGGACCGCCCGGTACGGTCCTCGTGTGCGATCAGGTAGTACTGGTCAGCCAACACTTGCGCCACGCCCCTTAGACGCCAGTTCCAATGATCACTTCGCCTATGTCTTGAACAAGACAGAACTCGATGTCTTCGGCATCATGTCCCCAACAGCAAGGTCAATGCAAGAAGTACTAGACTTCTTATTCAGGCCCCGCTGCTCAGCACCCTCCTTCGGTGATCATCAATTGTCGATCATGAATGAGGGTTACCGGATCATGAGGAACACTCGTAATATCAGCCTCCTCAGCACCTTTAGGGAGTCTTAGGTGTCCGATATTGAGGGTCCGACACTGCGCCGCCGCCGACTCGGGGTGGAACTCAAGCGATGCCGCGAGGCGGCCCATCTGACCCAGCAGGACGTGTCACGGCATTTCGAGTGGCATTCCGCGAAGGTCACCCGGATCGAGACGGCCCGGGTCGCCGTGACGCCGCGCGATGTCCGAGATCTACTGACCCTCTACCGGGTCGAGGACGAGGAGTACCGGGAGGCTCTGGTCGAGCTGGCCCGCTCCTCGCGGGAGCGCAGCTGGTGGACCGACTACAAGGACATCATGCGCCCGGGGAACTTCGTGGGCATGGAGGCGGCCGCGACGTCGATGCGGTGCTGGGAACCGATCATCCTGCCCGGCCTGTTGCAGACCGAGGCGTACATGCGGGCACTGATCAGTACCGGTCGTTCGGCCGACCCCCCGCAGCGCATCGACCGGCGTATCTCGCTGCGACTGACGCGGCAGAGCCGGCTGCGCGGCGAGCACCCGCTGGAGCTGGCCCTGATCATCGACGAGGCGACGGTGCGCCGCGTGATCGGTGGCGAAGATGTGATGAACGCCCAGCTCGAGCATTTGATTGAGATAGCTAAATTGCCAAATATCTCATTGCAGATCTTGCCGTTCGGCGCCGGTGAACATTCGTTCCTGGGCGGCGCCGTCACCCTTTTGGAATACCGGGATACCACCCATTTGGATGTTGTCTACCTCGAAGGCATTGCGGGAGACTACTACGAGGAGCAGCCGAATGAGGTTGCCCGGTACAGGCAGGAGTTCGAGCGATTGAGCACGAGAGCGCTCGACCATCGCACCACCATTAAGATGATCGAGACTCTGCTCGGCGCTTAGCGACTCCCGAAACGCTCTCATATTGGAGGGAGGTGCACGAGTTGCTCGCGCACCAGCTCAAGGGTGCCGTCTGGAGAAAAGGCAGTCGCAGCAACGGCAACGGCGGCAACAATTGCGTCGAAGTCGCAATGCTCGATGAGGGAATCGCCGTCCGTGACAGTAAGAACCGGACAGGCCCAGCTCTCATGTTCACGCAGGCGGAGTGGACCGCCTTCGTGGACTCTGCCAAGGACGGCGAATTCGATATCGCCCCGTGAGCCTACCGATAGGCTCGCACCGACGGAAGGGTCCCGCTGAACTTCTTCGGTGCATGATCTGAAAGGGAAGCCGCAACACCCATCCGGGTGTTGCGGCTTTCTGCATGGTCGTTCCCGGTCAGGATTCATGACCGTTGACATAGAAGTAAGCCGATGCGAGGGTACGGGCACCGTCAGACCCGCGGTGACGATCCCCGCCCACTCGGCTGGGCTCCGTCACCTCACAGGAAGGGACGACCCCCGCATGCGCCTACGTCGCGCAGTCGCCGTCATGGCCGCCGCCGTCGCGGCCACCACCGCAGCCCTCGCCGGCCCCACCCCGGCCCAGGCCGTCAGCGCGGTGACCCTCGCCAACACGATCGCCCTGAGCAACTGCTCCGCCTCGCTGGTCCGCTACCCCACCTCGGTCAGCACCGACCGGGCCATGATGCTCACGAACGGACACTGCTACGAGGGTGGCCTGATCCCCGCCGGCACCGTTCTGCAGAACCGCACCAGCAGCCGCTCCGGCACTCTGCTCAACAGCAGCGGCCGCGCGCTCGCCACGGTCCGCGCCGACCGCATCCTCTACGCGACGATGACCGGCACCGATGTCACGCTGTATCGGCTGACCAGCACGTACGCGACGCTGTCCAGCAGCTACGGCGCGGCCCCGCTGACCATCTCGGCGAGCCACCCGGCCGCGGGCGCCAGCATGAGCATCCCGTCGAGCTACTGGAAGCGGATCTGGAACTGCAAGATCGACAGCTTCGTACCCACCCTCCGCGAGGACGAGTGGACCTGGCGTGACTCGATCCGTTACAACGCCGACTGCGACACCATTCACGGCACGTCCGGCTCCCCGATCGTCGACGCGAACAGCGGACAGATCATCGGCATCAACAACACCGGCAACGACGACGGCGAGAGGTGCACCCTGAACAACCCGTGCGAGGTCGACGCGAACGGCACCACGCACGTGTACCAGGGCCAGAGCTACGGCGAGCAGACGTACTGGTTCACCACCTGTCTGACCAGCACCCGGACCATCGATCTCACCAAATCGGGCTGCCTGCTGACCAAGCCGTAGCCCCCTTCGTGCCCGGCCGGAGGTCCCCCGGCCGGGCACGAGGACCCCGGCGCGCCCCGCACCGCCGACCGCGACCCGCTTTCCGAGCGGAGAAATCGCGGGCCGGTGCGGGGCGCGCCGCACATTCATCGATTCCCGGAGACCCGGCCCGGAATGCCGCTCACGGTCATCGACATTCGGACATTCATGTGCGTACGGCGGCAGCCGGTCGATGCGGCACACGAATCGTCATCGCGCGGCGTCGCGGGCGCTCCGGTAGCGGGTGTACGCCGTGCCGATCAGAAACGCGCCGGCCGTAGCGAGCAGCGAGCGAGCAGCGAGCAGCGAGCAGAAAAGGGGTCAGGCGATCTGGGCGACGACCACGGGGTGGGGTGCGGGCGGCGCGGTGACCGGCTCGGGCGGCAGCAGGTGGTGGACCGTCGCGGCGTGGGCCTCGGCCAGGATGGCCTCCTGGCAGAGGCTCTGCCAGTTCCGGCGGGACGTCTGGCAGTCGTGCCAGGCCCTCGCCTCCTCCTCCACCGCGCGGTTCCAGACGGCTTCCAGATGGGCGGCGGAAGCCCGCTGGATGATCAGCTCCTGGTCGACCGGGTGCAGGCGGGCGTCCCAGCCGCCGCGGCCGGTGAGGGCGTCGGCCACGGCGCTGGTCGGCAGCTCACCGCGTTCGGCGGCGGCGCGGACGGCCAGGTGCAGGAAGCGCTCGCGATCGGCGTACTCGGCCGGGCTCTGCTCGGTGACCGGCGTGTGGAACGCGGCCGCCTGCCGGCTGCGCCGCGCCCGCGAGTCGGCCGCCTGCCAGGCGCGGAACGTGGCGTCGACACGTTCGGCGGCGGCTTCCCAGTGCTCCTGCCAGCGGTCGGCGGCGTACCCGGCGCTCTCCGCCGCGATCCGCACCTCGTCGGCGTAGCGGACCGACCGGATCGCCTCGGCCTCGCGGCGCAGACGTTCTTCCCGGCGCTTCGCGGCCCGGTACAGGAGTCGGCCCAGCCGCGAGCGCCGGCCGGCCTCGTGGTCGGCGCCTTCCGGCGTACGCCGGTCCGCCCACTCGCCGTCCGCGGCCGGACCTGCTGCGGCAGCACCGTCCGCAGCAGCACCCGCCGGAGCAGAAACGGCGTCGAGCCGGCCGGAAATCGATTCGACGGACGACGAGGGATTCGCGGAAATGGGGCCGGAGACGGCGGGAAAAGGATTCGTGAGCGGAGCCCGATCCGCGGAAGTGGCGGCGGACGCCGAGCCGGGAGCCACCGCCGGAACGGGAGCGGCCCGGGAAATGGAGGTGGCCGGCGTGGCGGGGACTCCGCCGGCCGGAGCGGTGGCGGCGCAAGGGCTGCCCTCATCGGCGATCTCGGCGGCGAAGGCGGTGTAGGAGATGCCGGTCGCGGAGGCGGGATCCGTGGCGAAGAAGTCGGCGAAGGCCGGCTCCGGGAGCGGTCGGCGGCGGAGCGGGCGGCCGATCAAAAACGTACATGCGTCGAGGAGCGCACGGCCCGGGTTGCGGACGCCGGCCGGGCTGGCGAGGACCACCATGGCCGGTACGGTGGCGAGCCACAGGACGGCCCAGATCGCTACCGGGGCCGGCTCGTGCAGCAGCATTTCGGCAACCATGTTCATGAGATGTTCCGCTCCGCTCGTCTGGGATTCCGCTGGCCGGGCACGTGCACGCGACCCCGGAACGACCGACGGACGGCCGTTCTCCAGGGTTCAGGCGGCGGTGCGGGGCGGTGCGCGTGAACCCGTGACCCCGGCCGAGCGCTGCGCGAACTCCACGCGCGTGCGGTCGGTGACGGGGCTGCCGGAGACCGGCTCGACGGGCCGTGCGGTGACCTCGGCCGGGGCGGGGGCCTGGGTGGCGGCCGGCGCGGCGGAGGTGGCGGACGCGCTGGAGACGGCGGCCGCGGCGGAAACGGAGGCGCTGTGGGCGACGGGTGCGAAACCGGCCGGGCTCGCGGGAGCCGCGAAGAAGGCCAGCAGCAGCGCCAGGAGCGCGGGCAACGACCGGAACACCGAGGTGCGGTGCGCGGTCGTCGTCATGGCTGTCAAGGTAATCGCCCGCCTCGGCCGGCCGCGGGACGCGGCGCGCCGAGCGCCCGGGTTCACCCGCAGGTGGCGGCCCACGGGCGCGGTTCGGGACAGTGCGGGGGATTTCCGGCCGGCTCGGAACAGGTGCTGAGACCCAGTTGGAGGAGTTGCTCACGTCCGGCCGCCGCGCGCCGATGGGACCGTTCGGACCTGGAGACTTCCAGGAGGAGCGGGAGTGAGCATGCGCAGACAGGCCGGCGACCCCGTGCTGCTCGCCGTCGTGCTCGGTGGCCTGCTCCTGGTTCCGCTGTTCCTGACCGGGCTGGGCGGCAACGCGACGTCGTGGACGGCACAGACGGTCATCGACGTACTGGACGTCTGTTTCGCCTGGCAGTTGGCGAAGCATCCGGACGTCCCGCCGGCCGGGCGGCGGTTCTGGCGCGCGGTGGTCGCCGCCTGCTCGGCGTGCGCGATCGGTGACGGCTTCCAGACCGTGACGACGTACGCCGGAGCCGGTTCCCAGGTGAGTGTCGTCCAGACCGCCTTCGTGGTGACGGGCATGATGATCGTCGTCGTCGCCACGCTGCGCCATCCGCTCGGCGGCGAGGGCCGGCAACGGTTGCGGCTGTGGCTGGACGCCGCGACCGTGCTCACCGGCCTGGCCGCGTTCCTCTGGTACTTCCTGCTGGCGAACCAGTTGAGCGGGCAGCAGGCGATCGATCGCTGGGGTGCCGCCGCGACCGCCGTGGTGATGCTGCTGATCGCGTTCGGCGTGCTCAAGCTGATCTTCAGCGGGACGGCGCCGTTCGCCCGGTTTGCCGGGGTGCTCGGCTGCTTCGGCCTGGCCGGAACGGCGCTGGGCGCGGCGGTCGCCGGGGTGCTGATCGGCGCCGATGCCGACCCGCAGCTGATGTACGTGGTGCAGCTCGTCCCGTGCGTGATCATCCTGGCCACGTTGCGGCTGCAGCTGGTGCAGACCCGGCCCGTGGACCCCGATCGGACCCGGCGGGTCGCGCAACGGCCGAGTGTCCTGCCGTACGTCGCGGTGATGGCGACCCAGCTGCTGGTGATGTACGCGCTGCGCACCGGCGCGCCCGACCTGCGTACCTGGGGGGTGGCGATCGGTGCGGTGGTGATCACGGCGCTGGTGCTGGCCCGGCAGCTCTCCGCGGTGCGCGACAACGAGCGCCTGATGACCGAGTTGGATCAGCAGCGGGAGTGGTTCCAGGCGCTGGTGCAGAACACGTCCGACCTGACCGTCGTGCTGCACAGCGACGGCGTCGTGAAGTACGCCGGCCCGGCCGCCCGGCAGATTCTCGGCGTCGACCCGGCGGAGCTGATCGGCACGTCGCTGCCGGACCGCACGCACCCCGACGACCTGCCGGAGGTGCACCTGCACACCGAGTTGCTGCTGGCCAGCCCGGGCACCGGGGTGCCGATCCAGGTGCGGTGGCGGCATGCCGACGGGACGTACCGGTGGCTGGACGTGGTCAGCACCGACATGCATCACAACCCGAGCATCCGTGGCTTCGTGCTGAACGTCCGCGACGCCGGCGAGACCCGCGCCCTGCACGACGAGTTGCGGCGGCAGGCGACGCACGACGCGCTGACCGGGCTGGCGAACCGGGTCCTTCTGCAGCGCCGGATCGACGAGGCGGCGGGCGCGGACCGGGGCACGATCGGCATGCTGCTGATCGATCTGGACGGGTTCAAGGCGATCAACGACCGGTACGGGCACCACACCGGCGATCAGGTGCTGGTGATGGTCGCGGACCGGCTGACCGGGCTGCTCGGCGCCGGCGAGGTGGCGGCCCGGCTCGGCGGGGACGAGTTCGCGGTGCTGCTGCCCGGGACCGGCCCCCAGGAGGCCGCGACGCTCGCCGAGCGGATCACCGCGGTCATCGCCGAGCCCATGATGATCGGCGATCGGTGGCTGACCGTGGGCGCCAGCGTCGGCGTCGCCTCCGGCGGAGCCGGCGAGGGCGACCGGTTGCTGCGGGAGGCGGACGCCGCGATGTACCAACGCAAGCACCGCCGTAAAGCCACGCTTCCCTGACCCGCGCCCCACGACCCGACGGGGGACCAGCACCGTGTCGCGGCCCGGTAGGGAGGCCGGCCCGCGCGCTGCGGCCCGGCCTCGCACCGGCGGTCACCAGGTGTAGAAGTTCTCCTGGGTCTGCGCGTTGAACTGCCGGGTGCGGAACCATTCGGCGCCACGGATCCGGCGGTCGTCGATCTTCAGGACGTCCAGGCCCTTCTGGATGTCGCTGGAGTAGACGTAGCCGTTGTACCAGTACGCCGACCACGAACCGCCGAGAATCATCCGCTCGGTGCTCAGCGGGCCGCGCTCCCAGTAGGCGATCTCGACCGGCTTCGCGGAGTTCGTGAAGTCCCAGACCGAGATGCCGCCCTGGTACCAGGCCTGCACCATGATGTCGCGGCCGGGCACCGGGATCAGCGAGCCGTTGTGCGCCACGCAGTTCTCGGTCGAGGCGTTCTCCCGCGGGATCTTGAAGTAGCTGCGGAACTTCAGCGTGAGGTGCTTCCCGCGGCCGGTGATGTCGTAGATCGCGTCGGCGCCGCGGTTCGGCCCGACCGTCGGGTTGCAGGTCGCGCCGCCTCCGCCGCCGAGCTCGTCGGTGAAGACGACCTTGGTGCCGGCGTTGTTGAACGTCGCCGAGTGCCAGAACGCGAAGTTCGCGGTGTCCCGGACCGTGGTGATCACCTTCGGCGCCACCGGGTTCGAGATGTCGAACAGCGCGCCGTCGCCCATGCACGCGCCGGCCGCGATGTCGCGCTGCGGGTACGCCGTGATGTCGTGGCATCCGGTGGTGGGCGAGCTGTCCTCGTCACCGCCGAAGCCGCCGTCCGGGAAGAGCACCGGGGTCGCCACGACGGCGGCCGCGGCCGGGTTCTTCAGCGGCACCTTGACGATCGAGATCTTGTCGTGCGGCAGCGCGCAGTTCGGCACGCTCGCGCCCGACAGGTTGTACGACGACACGTACAGATAAACCGATTTGTCCCTGCCCTTGCCGGGGACCAGCGTCTCGGTGTGCGATCCGCAGTCGGTCTTGACAGCGGCCACGTATCGCGGGTTCAGCGGGTCGCTGACGTCGAAGACCTTGATCCCCTCCCAGCGCGGGGTCTCGGCCGGCGCGCTGCCGGGGACCGACGCCGAGTTGCAGGAGTCGTCGGTGCGCTGCGAGTCGGTGGCGAGGAAGAGCAGGTCACCGTGGATCGACAGATCGTTCTGCGAGCCCGGGCAGACCACCTGGGTGGCGATCTTCGGAGCGCGCGGGTTGCTGATGTCGTAGACGGTGAAGCCGTTGTAGTTGCCGCCGAACGCGTACGTGCCGCGGAACGCCCAGTCGGTGTTGTAGGAGTTCTCGGCGGCGAACGGTCCGGTCTTGTCCAGGTGGCCGACCTGGGCGATGTTCGGGCTGCTGACGATCTCGTCCACCCCGGGCACGGCCGCCGCGGCCGTCGTGCCGGCGCGGGCGGGAGAGGCGATCACCAGGCCGACCATGATCACTATCGCGGCCAGCCCTCGTGAGGCCAGGTGCTTCATGGAGATCCTTCCGGCTGCGAGCCACCGGCGAGCACCACATGTGAACGTGTGCGCACCGCCGACGACATCGATGGTTTTGGTTACGATAGCCGCCGGAGGGGGATAGATGAATCGGCAATCGTGGATGGGGCTCACGGGGGTGGCGCTGATCGCCACGGCGTTGATCGTGGGCCTGCGACCGGCACCGGACGAGGCGTCGGGGCCACCACCCGGGCCGCCGCCGGTGCGGGTGGTGCTGCCCGGCCGCCCCGGCGAATCCGCCGCAGTGTCCGATTCCGATCAGGTCCGGGCGCGAGACGGGTCGACGTACAACGCGATCGACGTGGCCTACGCCCAGATGATGATCGCCCACCACGCCCAGGCGATCGCGATGGCCGGGCTGGCCCCGAGCCGGTCCTCCAGTGCCGAGCTGCGCGCTCTCGCCGGCCGGATCAGCGCCGCACAGCAACCCGAGGTCGACGTGCTCCGCTCCTGGCTGCGGGACCGCGGCAAGCCCGAGACCGAGCCCGGGCACGACCACTCCGGGATGCCCGGAATGCAGTCCGCCGCCGCTCTGGACGAGCTGGCAGCGGCCCAGGGCGCCGATTTCGACCGCCGCTTCGTGACCATGATGATCGCCCACCACCGCGGCGCCCAGCAGATGGCCGGTGACCTGCTCCGCGGCGGGGCGGACCAGCGTCTGTCCGAGATGGCCAATGAGACGGCGGTCGAGCAGGGCAGCGAGATCAACCGCCTCGACGCCCTCGGCCTCGCCTGAAGACCCCTGCTCCTGTACGACCACGGCAATGCCCCGCCCGTGCCCGGCGCGAGGCCACCGCCCCTCCGGGCCGCTGCGCGCCGCCGGCTGGGCCGGCTGGCTCTGCGGGGTGCCTCAGGGGTTGCGAAGCACCCCTGAGAACCAGCCGGGGGCTGGAGCGCGCTGCGGGCTCGAGTGGGGGCGGCCTCGCGGCGGGTGCGGACGGGCGCGGGCCATGGCCGTAGAGGCGACGTCGCGGCGGGTGCGGACGGGCGCGGGCCATGGCCGTACGGGAAAGCGGGGTGGGGGTCGGGGGTCAGAGGTGCATGCCGCCGGAGGCCTCGATGCGCTGGCCGGTGATCCAGCGCGTGTTGTCGGCGAGCATGGCCGTGATGACGCCGGCGATCTCCTCCGGCTCGCCGACCCGGCCCAGCGCGATGACCTGTGCCAGGTGCGCCCGGACCTGCTCGTCGTCACGGAGCAGCCCGCCGGCGAAGTCGGTGGCGGACGGGCCGGGCGCGACCACGTTGGCGGTGATGCCGCGCGGGGCGACCTCCTTGGCCAGGTAACGGGTGAAGACCTCGACGGCGCCCTTCATCGCGGCGTAGGCCGCGTAGCCGTCGCCGGTGAACCGGGCCAGCCCGGTGGAGATGTTGATGATCCGGCCGCCGTCGGCGATCAGCGGCAGCAGCTTCTGGGTGAGGAAGTACACGCCGCGGAAGTGCACGTTCAGCAACTGGTCGAACGCGTCGACGGTGGTGTCGGCGATCGAGGCGTGCACGCCGACGCCGGCGTTGTTGACCAGGAAGTCGAAGTCGTCGCGGCCGAACCGGTCGCGCAGCACCCGCCGCAGCTCGCCGGCGAAGGCGTCGTACGTGTCGAGCGCGCCGACGGTGAGCTCCAGCGGAACCGCGTCGATCTTCTCGCCGGGGTCGCCGCGGTGGGTGTAGACGACTTCGACACCGGCGTCGATCAGGGCCAGGGCGGTGGCCCGGCCGAGTCCGCGGTTGCCGCCGGTGATCAGGGCGATTCTGGGCATGGTGATCCCTTTCAACGACTTCTGGTGGGGGTCAGCTGACGGCGGCCAGCAGGTGCAGCTTCTCGTAGCTCTCGGAGCCGGGCGCCGCGGTGAAGACGAGCAGGGCCTGTTCCTGCTCGGGGTCGTAGAGGTTCTGGCACCACAGCTCGAGCTCACCGAGCTGCGGGTGGACGAGCGTCTTGCGGTCGGTGTGGGTCAGGCCGACCTGGTGCTCGTCCCAGATCGCGGCGAACTCGGGGCTGATCGCCAGCAGCGCGCTGACGATCTCGCCGGCCCGGCTCCCCGGGTCGGCGGCGTAGGCCCGCCGCAGGCTCGCCGTGAAGTACCGCGCGTGCCGGGGATGGTCCCGCTCGGGATAGACGTTGCGGCTGGACGGGTCGGTGAACCAGCGGTAGACCGTGGACCGGGCCAGCCCGGTGTGCCGCGTCTCGTCGCCGAACAGGGCGACGGCCATCGCGGTCTGGCGCAGCGTGTCGCCGTACCGCGACAGGATCATGGCTGGGGTGTCGCTCAGCCGGTCGAGGACGCGCATCATGCCGGGGCTGATGTGGTCGTCGCGCAGTGATCGCCGTGGCGCCGGGTGCCCGGCCAGCTGGAACAGGTGGTCCCGCTCGGCCAGGCTCAGGTGCAGTGCCCGGGCCAGCGCCGCGAGCATCTGGTCGGACGGCAGCGGGCCGCGCTGCTGCTCGATCCGCCCGTAGTAGTCGGCCGACATGCCGGCCAGCGCCGCCACCTCCTCCCGCCGCAGCCCGCCGGTGCGCCGCCGCGGGCCACGCGGCAGACCGACGTCCTCCGGTTGCAGCGCCTCACGCCGGGTCCGAAGGAAATGGGCCAGTTGTTCCCGATCCATGAGCCAAGTCTGCCGTGCCCGGATCTCCGGATGAAGGGCGTCTTCATCCAGGGATCACTTATCCGGGGACAGAGCCGTTTGACGCGGGCTGTCACCCTGTTGACCGCTGACGAACAACGGGGGACGGGTCAATTCATGGGGGACGGATTCATCGAAGCCGCGTTGAGCTTCCCCACCGTTCTCCTCACTCCCCTGCTCATTCTCGTGATCGGTTACTGGATCGTCGTGATCGCCGGCGGCGCCGATCCGGAACACGGTCCCGGCGACACCGCACTGCTCGGTGTTCCGCTGCCGTTGTTCGTGTCGCTGCTGGTGGCGCTCGCCTGGTTCGGCACCCTGGCCGGCAGCGAATGGCACGCCCGGTTGCCGCTCTGGATCGTCCCGATCGCCGCCCTGCTCGCCGCCGCCGTCGTGACCCGCCTGATCGCGATTCCGCTGCGCAGGCTGCTGCCGGACGGGCCGGACGCGTCCCGCGCCGACTTCGTGGGCCTGACCTGCGTCATCCGCACCGGGCGGGTGACCGGCACGTTCGGTCAGGCCGAGGTGCACGCCGCGGACGGGTCGTCGGCGATCATCCAGGTCCGTCAGGCCGGCGCGGATCAGCTCTCCGCCGGCACGATCGCCCTCATCTACGACGTCGACTCCGAAGGCGAGTTCTTCTGGGTCGTCCCCGCCGATATCGCCAAGAAAGGCCTTTGATGGACGTTGTCTCCACCGGTTTCGGTGTCCTTGTCGCCGTTGTCGCACTCATCGCGCTCGGCGTGTTGTTCTTCCTCAGCCGGATGTTCCGGAAAGTCGAACAGGGCAAGGCGTTGATCGTCTCCAAGGTGCGCCGTGTGGACGTCACCTTCACCGGCGCGGTGGTGCTTCCCGTTCTTCACAAGGCCGAGATCATGGACATCTCGGTCAAGACCATCGAGATTTCCCGTACGGGGCGTGAGGGCCTGATCTGTCAGGACAACATCCGCGCCGACATCCGGATCACGTTCTTCGTACGGGTCAACAAGACCACCGAGGACGTCATCAAGGTCGCCCAGGCGATCGGCACCACCCGGGCCAGCAGTGAGAGCACGTTGCAGGAGCTGTTCAACGCGAAGTTCTCCGAGGCCCTGAAGACCGTCGGCAAGCAGCTCGACTTCGTCGACCTCTACACCAAGCGCAACCACTTCCGGGATCAGATCATCGAGGTGATCGGCACCGACCTCAACGGCTACAGCCTGGAGGACGCGGCCATCGACTTCCTCGAGCAGACCCCGCTCACCTCGCTCGACCCCAAGAACATCCTGGACGCGCAGGGCATCCGGAAGATCACCGAGCTGACCGCGATCGAGTCGGTGCGCACCAACGACTTCCGGCGCAACGAGGAGAAGGAGATCACCCGCCAGGACGTGGACGCCCGCGAGGCGATCCTCGAGCTGGAGCGCCGCCGGACGGACGCGGAGATCAAGCAGCGCCGGGAGATCGAGACCATCCGGGCCCGCGAGGAAGCCGAGATCGCGCTGGCTCGGGCCGAGGAGACGCTCCGCTCCGAGACCGCCCGGATCAAGACCGAACAGCAGCTCGGCGTGCAGGCCGAGAACAAGAGCCGGGAGATCGCGGTCGCCGAGAAGAACCGCGAGCGGGTCATCGCGATCGAGACCGAGCGCATCGAGAAGGACCGGATGCTCGAGGTGATCGGCCGCCAGCGTGAGACCGAGTTGTCCACCATCTCCAAGGACAAGGAGGTCGAGACGGAGAAGCGGTCGATGGCCGAGGTGATCCGGGAGCGGATCGCGGTGGAGAAGACGGTCGCCGAGCAGGAGGAGAACATCAAGCGCCTGCGCACCGTCGAGGAGGCCGAGCGGACCCGCCAGGCGGTGATCATCAACGCCGAGGCGGAGGCGCAGGAGGCGCTGGTCAAGGACATCAAGGCGGCCGAGGCATCGGAGGCGGCGGCCAAGTTCAAGGCCCGCGAGCAGCTGCTGCTGGCCGAGGCCCGGCAGCAGGCCGCCGAGCTGGACGCCCGCGCGAAGATCCGGCTCGCCGAGGGTCAGCAGGCCGAGTCGGCCGCGTTCGGGCTGGCCGAGGTGCAGGTCCGCGAGCGCAACGCCGAGGTGATCGCGAAGACCGGCCGCGCCGAGGCCGAGGTGATCGAGAAGACCGGGCTGGCCGAGGCCGCCGTCGAGCGGCAGAAGGCGCTGGTCGCCGCCGAGGCGATCAAGGAGAAGCTGAAGGGTGAGGCCGAGGGCCTGGAGCAGAAGGCCGGCGCGATGGCCACGCTCGACGACGTCACCCGCGCGCACGAGGAGTACCGCCTGCGGCTGGAGATGGAGAAGGAGATCCGGCTGGCCGGCATCAACGTGCACAAGGAGATCGCCGAGTCGCAGGCCATGGTGGTCGCGGCCGGCCTGGAGAAGGCGGACATCGACATCGTCGGCGGCGACTCGGTCTTCTTCGACAAGCTGATCGGCTCGATCACGCTGGGCAAGGGGATCGACAGCTTCGTCGAGCACAGCTCGGTCGTCCAGGGTCTGGGCGCCCGTTACCTCAACGGCGAGGCAGACATCGCCGACGACCTGCACAAGCTGGCGAGCTCGGTGTCGACGGCGGACGTGGCGAACCTGAGCGTGGCCGCCGCCGTCGCGAGCCAGCTGAAGAAGGACCAGGCTGAGTGACCGCGTCCACCATCGACGCCGGCACCTACGAGGTGCTGCGGGCCCGGCTCGGCGCCAAGGCCCGCGAGCTGGCCGACCGTGCTGAAGCGCTGAACGAGCGCCGGGTCGGGGTCTTCGGCGCCCAGCAGACCGAACTGCTGGGCACCGAGCGGATCCGGACCGGCAACAACTGCGTGCCGGCCGACGTCGCCCCGGCCGGGGACGCGCTGCTCTTCGGCGCGAACGCGTTCCTCGGGATGAAGGCCGAGACCGCGGTGGACGACGTGTTCACCGTGGTCGACCGGCAGTTCCAGCCGGCCCAGGTGCCCGGGCTGCTGGACGACCCGGGCTTCCGGCGGGACTTCGCCGAGCTGTACCGGTACTACAAGGAGACCCGCCTGCGGCAGTTGCGCCGGGTCGAGGGGCTGCTGCTGGCGGTCTTCCAGACCGGGGCACGGGCCGACGACCTGAAGGTGCTGCGCTGGCGGATCGGCGTGGACGGGACCATCGCGTACCAGGACGCGCGGGGCGAGCGCGATCACGTGCTGCCGCCGACGCACGACTTCACCTGGACGGTCACCACCCGCGAGCAGCATGTGCTCGGGCGGCACCCGCACGTCTCGATCGAGGACGAGGTGTTCGTCGAGGCGGTCGGCGGCACGCTGACGGTCAAGGTGGAGGACAACACCGAGGACGGGGAGGGCATCTGGTCCGAGCCCGTCGACGAGCCGCTGCAGAGTTTGGCGGATGCCGAGATCGCGTACGCGCGGGTCGGGCCTCTGATCCTGCTCCGGGTCCTGCCCTACCAGGAGACGACGCATCGTCATCTGGTCTTCAACACCCGCACCCGGGACGTGCGGCGCCTGGACGGGATCGGTCAGGCGTGCCGTCGGCTGCCGGAGGACCAGGGCGTCATCTTCCCCGGCGGGTACTACCTGGCCACCGGGGTCGCGAAGACGTTCGACCAGGACACCACCGGGCTGGCGTTCGAGCGGGTGGTGAGATCGGTCAACGGCGAGGACGTGCTGCACGTCTTCCACGACGCGGGGTCGGGGCGCTATCTGCTGCTGCCCTACAACGTGATCCGCAAGGAGGTCGCGACGCCGATCACGGGCCACGGCTACGCGATCTTCGACGACGGCACCCTCGTCGTGCTGCGCAGTCCCGGCGAGGAGCCGGCGCGCGTGCATCCGGTGCAGGTGTGGCAGACGTCGTACGTCTCGGACGCCCACGCCGCGGCCCAGCCCGCCGGAACCGGACCGCTCGATCGGGTCGGCAACGCCGACCTGGTGCGGGGCATCGCCGACGCACTGTCGGTGACCCGGATGGTCGACGAGATGTCAGCGGCCGGGCCGGTCTTCGAGGCGATCATCGCGGCCTGCACCCGGGCCTTCGACACCTACCACTGGCTGGGTGAGGAGGAGCTGGAGAACCTCGCCGAGCCGCTGGCCGAGGTGCGGGCCGCCGCCAAGCAGGTGCTCGACGAGTTCGCGTCGGTGCAGGCGCTCACCGGGCAGGCCGCGCAGGCGCTCGCCGAGGCGGAGGCCGCCGCGGTCTCGCTGATCCGCAGGGCCGAGGCGGAGGCGCCGACGACCACTGACGGCTGGGTGAGCCGGCTCGCCGAGCTGCGCCGGGAACGCGGCAAGCTGGCCGGGCTGCGGGAGATGCGTTACGCCGACGTCGCCCGGCTCGACGAGATCGCCGGGTCCCTGGTCGCGGCGACCGACGAGACGGCCCGGCGCGCGGTGGAGTTCCTGCGCCGGCCGGACGCGTTCGCCGACTACCAGACCGGCGTGCAGGAGCTGGCCGCCCAGGCCGCGGGCATCGCCACGGTCGCCGCGGCGGAGCCGGTCGCCGCGCGGATAACCGAGCAGTCCGACGGGTTGCAGGTGGTCACCGAAGTGGTCGGCGGCCTGGAGATCGCCGACGCGACCGTCCGGGTGTCCATTCTGGAGCGGATCGGCACGGTGCTCGGCGGGCTCAACCGGGCCCGCGCCACCCTGGACGCGAAACGGCGCGAGCTGTCCGCTGTGGAGGGTCGGGCCGCGTTCGCCGCCGAGTTCGCGCTCCTCGGCCAGTCGGTGTCGGCCGCGCTCGCCGCCGCGGACACCCCGGAACGCTGCGACGAGCACCTGGCCCGGCTGATGGCGCAGGTGGAGACCCTGGAGACCCGGTTCGGCGACGTCGACGACTTCGGCGAGCGGCTGGCCACCAGACGCACCGAGGTCTACGAGGCGATCGCCGGGCGGCGACAGGCTCTGCTCGACGAGCGGGCCCGCCGCGCCGACCGGCTGGCCGATTCCGCCCGCCGGATCCTGGACGCGGTGCACCGGCGGATCACGACCCTCGCGGATCCGGACGAGGTCAACACGTACTTCGCCACCGACCCGATGGTGGCCAAGGTCCGGACGGTCGCCGGCGAGCTGCGCGCGACCGGTGACACGGTGCGCGCCGAGGAGTTGGAGGGGCAGCTCAAGGCCGCTCGCCAGGAAGCCGGGCGGGCGCTGCGGGACCGGCTCGACCTGTTCGGCGACGGTGGCATCCGGCTCGGCCGGCACACGTTCGCGGTCAACGGGCAGGCGGTCGACCTGACGCTCGTGCCGCACGACGGCGGCTTGGCGTACGCGATCACCGGCACTGACTACCGCGCGCCGATCACCGACCCGGCCTTCGAGCTGACCAGGGACTTCTGGAATCAGCCGCTGATCTCCGAATACCGGCATCTCTACCGGGCCGAGCATCTGGCCGCGACGATCCTCGACGCGGATCCCGCGGCCGCGGCGGCCGCACTGACCGAGGGCACGCTGCGGGATCTGGTGCGCCGGGCCGCCGAGGAACGGTACGACGAGGGGTACGAACGGGGCGTGCACGACGCTGACGCCGCGGCGATCCTGGACGCGCTGCTGCGCCAGTACGCCACCGCCGGCCTGCTGCGCTACCAGCCCCGGATCCGGGTGGCCGCCCAGCTGTTCTGGGCGTACGGCGCCACCGCCGGGCAGCGCCGGGAGTGGCAGTTGCGGGCGGCGTCGCTGGTCCGGGTCCGGGCCACGTTCGGCTCGGCCGGTCAGGCCCTCGACGACCTGCGGAGCGAACTGACCGGCACGGCCACCGATTACCTGATCGCGGCCGGCCTCTCCGTCCCGGGGGTGGCCACCGGCGAACCGGAGATCGGCGAGTACCTGATCGAGGAGTTGGCCGGCACTCCCGCCGGTTTCGTCACCAGCGCCGGCGCACGGACGTTCCTGGACCGCTTCCACCGGGAACTGGGCGGCGCGCAGTCGCCCGCGGCCCGGCAGTACACCGACGACCTGCACGCCCTCGCCGGCGAACCGGCCCTGCGGCAGCAACTGGTGTACGCCTGGCTCGAGGCGTTCCAGCACGCCAAGCCGGACGCCGGAGACCTCAACGACATGCTGGAGGCGGTCGGGGTCGAGCTGACCGGGAGCGAGCTGACCCGTTACGACGTGGCCGCCGCCGTCAGCGAGACGGTCACCGGGCTGCTCGGCACGCATCCGCGGATCAAGGACGGACAACTGGTGGTCCGCCTCGACCTGCTGCTGTCCAGCGCCCGGCACTTCCGGGAGAAGCGGATGCCCGCGTACCGGGACTACCAGAAGCAGCGGGCCGCCCTCGCCGCCGCCGAGCGGGACCGGCTACGCCTGGACGAGTTCACGCCACGGGTGATGACCACGTTTGTCCGCAACCGGCTGCTCGACGACGTCTACCTGCCGTTGATCGGCGACAACCTGGCCCGCCAGATCGGCGCGACCGGCGACGGCAAGCGGACCGACCGCTCCGGGCTGCTGCTGCTGATCTCGCCGCCCGGCTACGGCAAGACCACCCTCATGGAGTACGTCGCCGACCGGCTCGGCCTGGTCTTCGTCAAGGTCAACGGGCCGGCGCTGGGACACGGTGTGACCTCGCTCGATCCCGCCGACGCGCCGGACGCCACCGCGCGGCAGGAGGTGGAGAAGATCTCGCTCGCCCTCGAGATGGGCAACAACGTGCTGCTCTACCTCGACGACATCCAGCACACGAACCCTGAGCTGCTGCAGAAGTTCATCTCCCTCTGCGACGCGCAGCGCCGGATGGAGGGCGTCTGGAACGGCCGGACCCGGACGTACGACCTGCGGGGCAAGCGGTTCGCGGTCTGTATGGCCGGGAACCCGTACACGGAGAGCGGTCGTCTGTTCCGGGTGCCGGACATGCTCGCCAACCGCGCTGACGTGTGGAACCTCGGCGATGTGCTCGCCGGTCGTGAGGACCTGTTCGAGCTCTCCTATCTGGAGAACGCGCTGACCGCGAACCCCGTGCTGGCGCCGCTCGCCGCGCGGGACACCGCCGACCTGCCGCTGCTGCTGCGGCTGGCCGAAGGCGACGAGGGCGCCCGGGCGGACCGGCTGTCGTACCCCTATTCCGCGGCCGAGCTCGACCAGATCCTGGCCGTGCTGCGCCGGATGCGACAGGCGCAACGGGTGGTGCTGCGGGTCAACCAGGCCTACATCGCCTCCGCGGCGCAGGCCGACTCGAGCCGGACCGAACCGCCGTTCAAGCTGCAGGGGTCCTACCGCAACATGAACAAGCTGGCCGAGCGGATCGTGCCGGCCATGAACGACGACGAGCTGGAGCAGGTGCTCGACGACCACTACCTCGGTGAGGCACAGACCCTCACCGGGGGCGCCGAGGCGAACCTGCTCAAACTCGCCGAGCTGCGCGGGCGGCTCGACCCGGCACGGGAGCGGCGGTGGGCCGAGGTCAAGGCCGGTTTCCTGCGGGAGCAGGCGCTCGGCGGCAGCGAGGCCGACCCGATGATCCGGGCGGCCGGGGCGGTCACGCTGGTGGCCGACCGGATCGCCGGGATCGAGGCGGCGATCGGCCGGCTCACCAGGCAGAGCGACTAGTTCTGTCCCGGGAGCGAGGCGAGGTCCAGGTGGTGGCTGACGCGGGCCCCCTCAGAACCGGTCGATCTACTCGTCGAGGGCGGCGTCGATCTGGGCGGCCCGACCGGTCAGGGCGTTGAAGCCGGCCTCGCTGATCTTCTCGTCGTCGCGCAGGTCGTCCAGCTTGTCGGTGAAGTCCTCCAGCCGGTCCTGCGCCTTGTCCTCGTCGTCCTTGCGCACCGACTCGGAGATCTTGCGCAGCCGCTGGCTCAGCGAACGGGCCTCGTCGCGCTCCAGCTGCCGGGTGCGCACCAGCACCACGAGCTCGCGCTGCATCGCGCCGAGCACCTGACCGACCTTGACCGGCGCGGCGGCCGGCTTGGTGGCCGGCTTGCTCGTCGGCGGCGTGGTGAGCGGCGTCGTGCTCGACTCCTCCAGCGGCTCGATGCTCTGCGTCTTGAGCACCTGGACGGGAGTGCTGGCGACGGCCACCGGCACCTGGCTGTCGTCGGCGCCCGGGTCGGCGAGCGCCCAGTAACCGACGGCGATCGCGAGGAACGCGCCGGCCGAGCCGAGCACGATCAGACGGATGCGGCCGGCCCGCCGGTACTTGTCGGGCTCGGGCACGGTCGGCAGAACCGTCGTCGGCCAGTGCGGCGACGACGGCCGGGGATCATGCATGTCGGACACGGCCGACATCATGCCCCCTTCAGAGAAAGACCGGCAATCCCTGCAGGCCACGCAGCAGCAGGCCGGGGCGCCAGGTCAGGTCGCCGGCCGGAACGGCGAGCCGCAGGCCGGGATGCCGATCGAAGAGCGCGGTGAACGCGACCTGCGCCTCCAGCCGGGCCAGCGGGGCGCCCAGACAGTAGTGGATGCCGTGCCCGAAGGCGAGGTGCCCGGGGCTCTGCACGCGGTCCAGGCGCAGCTCGCCGGCGTCGGGGAACCGCTCGTCGTCACGGTTCGCCGACAGCAGGCCGATGATCACGGCATCGCCGGCCGGGATGGTCACCCCGCCGAGCTCCACGTCCTCGGTGGCGATGCGGAACGTGGAGGTCTTGAGCGGACCCTCGTACCGCAGGAACTCCTCGATGGCGCTCGGCAGCAGCGCACGGTCGGCGCGCACCCGCTCCCACGCCGTGCGGTCCCGCAGCAGCAGGTAGGCGCCGTTGCCGATCAGGTTGACGGTGGTCTCGTGGCCGGCCACCAGGAGCAGGAAAACCATCGAGGAGAGCTCGTCCTCGGTCAGCCGGTCCTCGGCGTCACGGACCTGGATCAGGCCGGAGAGCAGGTCGTCGCCGGGTGACTTGCGGCGCTCGGCGAGCAGGGCGTGGATGTAGGTGACCATCGCCTCGATCGCCGGCGCCAGTCTCGGGCCGGCCGCCGCGCCGGCGACCACCGCGTCCGACCACTCGCGGAAGTCGTCACGGTCCTCCTGGGGCAGGCCGAGCAGCTCACAGATGACCTGGATGGGCAGCGGGAACGCGAACTCGTCGATCAGGTCGGCCCGGTCCCGGCCGTCGAAACCGTCCAGCAGCTCGGTGGCGATCTGCTCGATCCGCGGGCGCAGCGCCTCGATCCGGCGGGCGGTGAAGGCCGCCGAGACCAGGCGGCGCAGGCGGGTGTGGTCCGGCGGGTCGACCGCCAGCATGTGCCGGGAGATGGCCGCGCCGATGCCCGGGGAGGTCGGGGCCGCGCCCGCCGTCCGCGACCCGCCGGCGGACTGGCCCTCCGGCGCCGGGGTGGCCTGCTTCGACAGGCGTGGATCGGTGAGGGCCCGGCGGGAGTCCTCGTAGCGGGTGACGATCCAGGCGTGCGCCCCGCTGGGCAGGACAGCGCGCCGGACCGGCCCGGTGCGGCGCCAGTCCGCATAGGCCGCGTGCGGGTCGTCCTGGAACGTCGTGCCGCCCAGGTCGACTGTCTCCTGCGTCATGGGTCCTCCCCCGAATGCCGGAATCGACTACCGACAATACCGGCGCTCGGGTGGACATATCAGTCACTCGGGCACGGATCTCCACCCGCGGGGGGCGCGGCGCCGGGCCTGAGGGCTCGAGTCTCAACCGCCGTGACGGCGGGAGAAGCGGGGCGGGCGAACCGGGAGGCGGCGTCGCCGGGTGGCCGGGCGGACGACAGGCTCCACTGAGGAGCAGTCACACACGGTGACCACGATGATACGGGGGTGCAACGGGTCTGTGCTGGCCACGGCGATGATCCCTTCCGGAGGGAGCGGGTCGGGTGTCCACTATGCGTCACCGATGCCGGAAGTGACCCAGACTTGAAGTTCTTTTAAAGATCATCACTGTGAGCGAGGATCCGAATCCTCGCCGCTGCCACTGCGGGCGGCGAGGTGGCCGATGCCGTACGCCTAACGGGTGTCGAAGTCGGGCCGGTGGCCGAAGGTCGGCGCGTCGGACCGGGTGATCACCGGGTAGACACTGGAGTGCACCTGCCACGACGGCGCGGGCCGGGCCATCGCGATCGTGCGGACCAGCGCCCGCAGCATGTCCTGCAACGCCTGGTGCAGCTGCGGATCGGTGACCAGCCCCTGCTCGTCGACGGCCCGCATGTCCAGCGGGATCCGCACGCAGGCGGCCCGCAGCAGGCGTGCGCCGCCGTGCCCGAGCGCCGACTCGAGACCGGCCCGGGCATCCTCGTCCTGCCCTGCCGCGGCCACCGACAGCCACGCGGCCGCCTTGCCGTTCAGCACGCCGCCGTCGATGAGCCATTCGAGCAGGTTCTTCAGGCTGCCGGGGAGCGAGCCCATGTACTCCGGGGTGCTGAACAGCACCGCGTCCGCTCTGGCGACCCGGGTGCGCAGGTCGACGACCGATGGCGGCGGGGCCGGGTCGCCCGGCACGAAGGCCGGCAGGTCACGCAGTCCGGTGTAGAGGGTCGCGTCGACCTCCGGCGGGGCGAGCCGGCTCGCGGTGCGCAGGGCGGCGGAGTGCAGGGAGCCGTCGCGAGTGCTGCCCGAGATCAGCAGGACGCAGGTCATGCCGAGACCATACGGTGTCGGGCCCCGGCTCGTGGGTCGCGAGGGCCGCGGCGCGGTGCGGAACGGGCCCGCTCGTCGCTCGTTCACAGCGAACTGTCAGATCTTTGCCGCACACCGGGTACGTCCGGACACGACCACGCCCGGTGAAGCTTGCGCATCGTGAAGCACCGCCCGCACTGCGTACCGTTGATCCTGCTGATCCTCCTCACCACCTCGTGCACCGCGCCGCGCCCAGCGCCCCGGCCCGCGCTGCCGGCCGCGCGGATCCGGGTCGACCAGGTCGGCTGGACCCCCGGCGAGACGAAGGTCGCGCTGCTGATGGCCCCCTCCGACGCGGCCGGTGTGACGGCGACAGTGGTCGACGGCCACGACGATCCGGTGCTCACGATCACCGCCGGGCCCAGCCGGGGCGAGTGGAACACGCGTTACCGCGCGGTCAACCCGCTGGATCTGACGGCCCTGCGCACACCGGGCACTTATCGAGTACGGATCCACGACCGGATCAGCGCCGAGTCCCCGGCGTTCCGCATCGACGCCGCCGGAAAGCTCTACACCCCGGTGGTGGCCGACACGGTTCAGTACTTCCAGGCCCACCGTGACGGCGCCGACCAGGTCGGCGGCACGTGGCGGCGCAGCCCCGCCCACCTGGACGACCGCACGGCGACGGTGCACCGCACGCCCGCTGACGACGACAGCGCGCTGGAGTCCACCGGCACCCGGCTCGACGTCGAGGGCGGCTGGTACGACGCGGGCGACTACCTCAAGTTCACGCACACCACGGCGTACGCGCTGATCGTCATGCAGCTCGTGCAGCGGGACGGCCCGGCGCCGGCCGCACTGCCCGCCGAGATCCGGCACGGGCTGGACTGGCTGACCCGGATGTACCACGACGGTGTCCTCTACACCCAGGTCGGCGTGGCCGGGAACGATCAGTACCTCGGCGATCATGACGCCTGGCGGCTGCCGCAGGCCGACGACGGGCTGGACGTGCAGCCCGGCGACCGCCGTTACTACCAGCGGTACCGGCCGGTGTTCCGGGCCGCCGACCCGGGTGATCCGATCAGCCCCAACCTGGCCGGGCGGGTCGCGGCCGCCTTCGCCCTGGGCGCGCAGCTGGAGGCGCACACCGACCCGGCGCGCGCGAGGTCGCATCTGGACAGTGCCACGCGGCTGCTGGAGCAGGCCGACACCGGCATGAGCGGCGACGAGCTGGTCACCACGGTCCCGCGGTCCTTCTACCCGGAGGAGAGTTTCGCCGACGACCTGGCGCTGGGCTGGGCCGAGCTCGCGCTGGCCGGGAAGGCGCTCGGCGATCAGCGAACCGCGGCCTGGACCGACCAGGCGCGGCGCTGGGCGGACGAGACCGAGGGCGGCGACGACGGGCTGACCATCTACGACGTCGACGCGCTCGCCGACGCCGAGATGTACCGGCTGGCGCCGGCCAACGCGCTCGTCCAGGACCTGCGGACCCGCCTGGACAGCGCGGTGAAGGCCGCGGCCGGCGACCCGATGCGCGCGACGTCCGGCGCCGGCGGGGCGGACTACGCGGCGCGGCAGCTCGGCTGGGCGGCGACCGCGTCGCTCTACCGGCGGATGACCGGCGACGGCCGGTACGACGCGTTCGCCACCGCCCAGCGCGGCGTGACCCTCGGCGCGAACGGCTGGGGCGTGTCGATGGTGATCGGCGCCGGTGCGCAGTACCCGAGGTGCCCGCACGACCAGATCGGGACTCTGACCCGCACGTCGATGACCGGTGCCGTGGTCAACGGCCCGAACGTGGCGGACCGGGTCGAGTCGCTGGAGGGGGAGACGACGGACTCGTTCTGCTCCGAGGGGTCCTACACGGAGTTCGACCGCGAGGACGCGCAGTACCTCGACGACATGCGGGTCTCCGCGACGAACGAGCCGTCCCTGGACTTCACCGCGACCGGGATGCTGGCCTTCGCGCTGGCCGCCGCCGGCTGATCGGAGCCGACCCCGCGAGCTGATCTTCGGTCGCAGTGTGTAGTCACTCGTCAACCGGCTGCTTGTGGATCCGCCCAGCATCCCGGCGACATGCCACAGTGGCCGGTTCGGTGAACCGATTACCGACCGTAGGCGTATCCCCGGGTGTGCCGTCGATGCGAGCGGCGGCTGACCGACGTTCGGGAGTGTGATCCGCAATGGCGCCATCAGAACTCACCGTGGAGATCGACGGGCGGGGCGAACCGGCCCGCACCGTCGATTACACCGCGGCGATGTGCGGCGAGACCCTGGCCGGCACGGCGTGGCTGGCCCGGCACGACGCCGAGTGCGACGACTACTGCAGCCGGGTGGCGGTGGTCTGCCTGAACCCGCTCGACCGCGTCCTGATCAAGGGTTGACATGCGGAAAGGGCCCCGCGAACGGGGCCCTTCCGGGTGTTGTGCGCCGCGTAGGACTTGAACCTACAACCCGCGGATTAAGAGTCCGCTGCTCTGCCAGTTGAGCTAGCAGCGCTTGCCAACGAGGAAGAACGTTAGCACACCCGCGGGGCGTCCCCGAACCGCGGGTCAGGCCCGGGAGCGGGGCAGACAGCACTTCTTGTACTTGACGCCGGAGGCGCACCAGCAGGGCGCGTTGCGCTGCGGCGGCCACTCCACGCCGTCGGTCGTCTCGCCGACCTGCTCCGCGTAGTCGGCGTGGGTCTCCGGGTCGGCCGGGTCCAGCTCCTCGGCCGTGGCGAAGGCCAGCAGGCCCGCCATCGACCCCGGGATCAGGGCGATGTGAATCACCCCGGAGGACGACCAGCCGGCCAGGGTGCGCTCCACGTTCGTCCGGTGGTCCAGCCAGTCCAGGCCGTAGATGTCGGCGCGCTCGGGCCAGCGCTGCAGGACCTGCGCCAGCTCCGCCTCCGGCCAGTAGAGAAGCGCCTGACCCTGCAGCTCCGGGGCGTCCGCCACCGCCTCCATCTCGTGGTAGAGGCCGTCCAGATCGTCGTGCGGAAGCTCCAGGTCCTCGCGGATGCGGTGCCGCTCGGTGAGCACCGCGAAGAGCGTGTCGACCGCGGTGAAGTCGTCGTCGCCCTTCGCGGTCCGCTCGGCGAGCGTGCGCGCGGCCTCGGCGAGCCACTCCTGCGCCACCGTGGCCAGCCCGCAGGCTTCGAGCGCCTCACCGACGTACGAGCAAGCATGTGGATCTTCCAGAAGCTCGGGCCGGAGCGCCTCGAAGACCGCTCGCCCCTCCTCCTCGCGTCCCGACTTGACCAGAAGCTCCGCATAGCAGGCACGGGACAGGCCGTCCTCACCCGGAACGGTGGCGGCCTTCTCCGCGTAGGCGAGCGCACCGGCGAGGTCGCCGGCCCGCTCGGTGATCTCGGCCGACAGCAGATAGGCGTGGGCGGCGGTCTCGTCGTCGGCGACCCGGCCCTGCTCGACCGCGGCGACCAGCTCGGCGACGACCGGCGACGGGTCGTCGAGGGCCTGAGCCGGATAAGCCATGGCGTCGATGTCGTCGATGGTGAGCAGAGTCTCAGAAGGCACGCGCCACCTTAACGCGGACAGAACGGCGAGGGTCGCACAGGCGGAACGGTGTGCGGCCCTCGTGTCCGGTACGGCGCGCAGGACGACCGGTTCGACGCCGGCTCACGAGGCGTATTCGTCCGAGATCTCGGTGGCGTAGTTCTTCCAGAGCGGTTCCATGGTCTCGGCGTTGACCGGCTGCCCGGAATCGATCATGGCCTTGAAGTCGCGGAAGTACTGCACGTACAGGTCCGGCGTGAACGTGTTCAGCATGACCGCGTTCTCGTCGCCGATGTTGGCGAACGTGTGCGGCGCCCCGGTCGGCACGATGACCCAGGTGCCCGGCCCGGCGTCGTACTGCTCCTCGCCGACGGTGAACCGGAACGTTCCCGCCAGCACGTAGAAGCCCTCGTCGTGCTGGGCGTGGCGGTGCTGCAACGGGCTCGGGGTGCCCGGCGGAATGGTGACCTCGGCGAACCCCAGCCGGTGGTCGGTGTGCTCGCCGCTCTCCAGGATCCGGATCCGGTGCGCCCCGCTGCCGAGGATCTCGCCCTCACCGGGCCGGACGATGTTCACCTTCGCCACGACTTCTCCCATGCTCATTGCCTGCCTTGACGACCACCATCCTGTTCCGGGCCGGCAGTGCGCGTCCTGGTCGTCCGCGCACGGTTGCTGGTTGTCAGCGCACGCGCGTTGTAGCCGTACGTCGCCTTGAACAGCTTGCTGAAATGGGTGGGATCGGAGAATCCCCACCGGGCGGCCACGGCGGTGACCGTACGTCCGCTTCCGGTCAGCTCGGCCCGGCAGCGCTCCAGGCGGCGACGGCGGATCAGAGCCGCGACGGTGAGCGGCTGGTCCTCGAACAGCTTGTGCAGCCGGCGTACGGAGATGTGGTGGGCGGCGGCGATGCCGGTCGGGGACAGATCGGGATCGGCCAGCCGGGCCTCGATGTAGCCGGTGATCCGGTTCCGCAGCCCTTCGTCCGGGGCCGGTTGTTCGTCGCCGAGCCGGGCCTCCAGCGCGACCGCGATCAGCTCGATGACGGCCGCCGCCGACCGCAGCGCCTCCGCCTCGCGGAACCCGGTCGCCGATCGCGCCGACTCCCGGGCCAGCACGGAGACGAGAGCGCCGGGGCCGTGGCTGCCGTCGACGCGTACGCCGATGAGCCGGTCGAGCTGCGCGGGCCGGATCCGGAGCTCCCGGCGCGGAACCAGGATGGTGACGTGCGCCGCGGCGGTGCTCTCGAACCGGAAGGTACGGGCAGGATCGAGCAGCACCAGGTCGGCCGGCCCGAGATCGGCGTCGCCGCGCCCCTGCTCGATCCGGGTCCGGCCCCGGGTCATGACCTTGACCGCCAGGTTCTCGCCGTCGGTGGCGTCGCGCTCCCGCCCCGTGCAGACGCTCGCGGGCGTTTCGAGGGAGACCAGCCGCAGCGGCCCGAGGTCACGGGTGGCGATCCGGCCCCGGAAGCCGGCCCCGGCAAGCTTGTTGACCAGCGGCGGGAATCCGCTGGCGGCCAGCTCGTCCTGGAACGTCTCGAGGTTGCCGATCATCGACCAACGATACGGCGGCACTTTCTGCACGGGCACGGCGTTCGGCCGGGGTCGCAGCGGCGCTTCCAGGCGGTGGACGCTCGGTCGCACCGGCGGCCGACGTCCCACAAGACCAAAGGGCGTATAGCCCGGAAGCTATACGCCCTTGTGATGCATGGTGCGCCGCGTAGGACTTGAACCTACAACCCGCGGATTAAGAGTCCGCTGCTCTGCCAGTTGAGCTAGCGGCGCCCGGCAACGAGAAAACGTTAGCACGGCCTCGGAAGATCCTCGAAATCGCCTCCGTACCTCCGTAAGGGGGACCCTGGATTTGCTTTCATGCGCAAGGATGGCTGCGCCGAGAACTCCAGAACGGGGCCCGACGATGGTTGACCTGCGCCGCTGTGTGGCGATGCTGCTCGCGCTGGCGGTGACGGTGCCGCTCGCCGCCTGCAGCGACGACAAGCCGGCCCTCACCGGCCCGGCCGAAGCGGCCTCCGCCGCCCCCGCCACCTCCGCGGTGCCGGAGAGCACCACCGCCGCACTGCCGGCCACCCTGTCGCTGACCCCGGCCGCCGGGAAGAAGGGCGTGCCGGTCAGCACCGAGATCGGCCTGCAGGTCAGCAACGGCAAGGTGACGTCGGTCAAGCTCACCGACGCCAAGGGCAAAGCGGTCGCCGGAGAGTTCCGCGACGACAACTCGTCCTGGGTGCCGGGTAGGACGCTGGCCACCGAGCAGACCTACACCGCCGAGGTGACCGCCACCGCGGAGAACGGCACCACCACCACGGCGAAGACCAGTTTCACGACGATGGGCGCCCCCGGCAGGCGGACCGGCACCGGGCTCTACCTCTTCGACAATCAGACGTACGGCGTGGCCATGCCCGTCGTCGTCGAGTTCAACCCGGGCATCAAGAAGGCCGACCGCGCCGCCGTGCAGAAGCGCATGTTCGTCGAGACCACCCCGTCGCAGCCGGGCACCTGGTCGTGGACGTCGAGCGGCACGCAGGCGTACTACCGCGCCCCGGAGTACTGGCAGACCGGCACCACGATCAAGGTGCGGATCGCGGTCGGCGGCCTGCCCACCGGCAAGGGGATCTACGGCGACAGGGATCGCTCGGCAACCTCGAAGATCGGGCGGAAGTTCGAGATGAACGTCGACAACGCCACCAAGAAGATGACGGTGGTGCAGGACGGCAAGACGATCAAGACGATGCCGGTGAGCCTCGGCAAGAAGAGCACCCCTTCGTCGAGCGGGCACATGGTCGTCATGGAGAAGATGGAGTCGACCGTCTTCGACACCACCGACACCGACGGCGCCGGCGGCTACCGCACCAACATCCAGTACGCGCAGCGGCTCACCTGGAGCGGTCAGTACATCCACTCGGCGCCGTGGTCCACCGGCTCGCAGGGCCGCACGAACGTGTCCCACGGATGTGTCAACGTCGGCCCGTCGAACGCCAGCTGGTTGTTCGCCAAGACGCTCGTCGGCGACCCGGTCACGGTGAAGGGCACCGGCGACGCCCTCGACTACGGCAACGGGTGGACGCCATGGGACGTGAGCTGGAAGAAGTTCGCCGAGGGCAGCGCGCTCCCGGTGCCCGCGGAACTCGGCTGAGACCGTGCCCGGCCGGCGTGTCAGGGTTCGCCGCGACACACCGATAGGTCCGGTGTGGCGTTCGCGGCACGAATCCGGGATTGGTCAACTGGCTTTTCAGGGGCAGTATTGGGCGCCGGGGAGAAATGACGCCGTGAGGGGACCATGGAGATTTTTCGAGTTCGGCAGGCAGGGCTGAGTCAGCCGGCCGGCGGCGGACGCCGGGTGCGCGCGACGCTGGTCGCGCTGCTCGCGGGCAGTCTGCTGTTCACGGCCGCCTGCAGCGACAGCAAGTCACCGAGCTGGCAGGGCGGGGGCAACGGCAGCGGCAGCAACGGCGCCGCGGGCACCGCCGAGTCCGCCACCCCCTCGCCCGAGCCCACGCTGAGCACCGTCGCGGTGACCTCGCCGCTGGCCGCCGCCACCGGCGTCGAGGCCTGGTCGGACGTGAAGTTCACCAGCGAGGACCCGGAGAACACCACCGTCAAGGTGACCGACTCCAAGGGCACCGAGGTCAAGGGCACCGTCGACAAGGACGCGAAGGTCTGGCACCCGGCCGAGTCGATGGACTGGGGCTCGAAGTACACCGTGACCGTCAGCACCCCGGCGGTCGACGGCAAGAACAACCAGACCTCCAGCGACTTCACCGTGATGAAGAAGCCGGCGAACCTGGTGCGGGTCACGAGCTTCCTCGGCGACGGCAACGTGGTCGGCGTCGGCATGCCGCTGATCATCAAGTTCGGCCGCTCGATCCCGGAGAAGTACCGGGCGACAGTCGAGAAGAACATGGTGGTCACCGCCACCCCCGCGCAGGAGGGCACGTGGGGCTGGATCAGCCCGACCGAGGTGCACTTCCGGCCGAAGGTGTACTGGAAGGCCAACTCGAAGATCGACTACAAGGTCCAGCTCAAGGGCGTGAAGCTGGGTGACGGGTGGTATGGCAAGTCCGACCTCTCCGTCAACCTGAAGACCGGCCGCTCGCTGATCATGACGGTCTCGAACAAGACCAAGAAGATGACGGTCACCCAGGACGGCAAGGTCGTCAAGACGCTCCCGGTCAGCCTGGGCAAGGCGAGCACGCCGTCCTCCAGCGGGACGATGGTGGTGATCGAGAAGAAGGAGCACACCGTCTTCGACACCACCGACACCGACCCCACCGGCGGTTACAAGACCAACATCGACTTCGCGCAGCGGATCACCTGGAGCGGCCAGTTCATCCACGCCGCCCCGTGGTCCGAGGGCCAGCAGGGCAAGCGCAACGTCTCGCACGGCTGCGTCAACGTCTCCGAGGCGATGGGCGCCTGGCTCTTCTCCCGCACCATGATGGGTGACGTGATCACCGTCTCCGGCACCGAGGAGAAGTTGAAGAACGGCAACGGCTGGACCGACTGGAACATGAGCTACTCCGCGTTCAAGCAGCTGAGTGCCCTGTCCTGACGGTCGATCTCCCCGCTCGGCGCGGGCCCGGTCTTTCACGACCGGGCCCGCGTTTTCTTTTCCCGTACGCCGATGGTCAGCGCTCGGCGCGCGGGGCGAACGTGTAGCTGAACGAGATCACCAAGTCGACCACGAGGACGATGGTCCACGGCACCATCACCTGCCAGAGCGGGGCGGCCGCCTGGAATCCGCCGGCCAGTGGGGTGAAGACGAGCAGCAGGGCGCCGGCCACGACGTACGTCAGGAGGTGCAGGAGCCACTGACGGCGCTCGTGGGCGGCGTGGGCCCGACCGGCGCGCGGCGGCCGGACCGGCGCGGGCCCACCGGCGAACCGGTGCGCGAACCGGACGTCTGCCCAGCGCATCAGTGAGTGGCCGGAGACGACGGTCACGGCGAGATAGATCGCGGCCAGCCCGTGCGCGAGGCTCGCCTCTCCCCCGCGGCGCAGGTCGATGGCCGCGGCGGCCAGCAGGACGACGTCGAGCACCGGCGCGCCGATCAGCAGGATCGCACCGGCTCGGCGGCGGCGCAGCAGATAGCGGGTGGCCAGCCCGGCGAGCAGGAAGACCCAGAAGCCGATCTCACACGCGACGATCAGACCGATCATGATCACTCCCCGTTTTCGCACGATCGTGTTTTATCTTTTATAACACGACTGTGCGATGATGGCCGGGTGCCGAAGACCGTCGACCATGACCAGCGCCGCCGCGAACTGGCGGCAGCCGTGCAGCGGGTGATCGCGCGCGACGGTGTCGCCGAGGTGTCGATCCGTACCGTGGCGGCCGAGTCGGGCTGGTCCTCAGGCGCGCTGCGGCACTACTTCGCGACCCGTGACGAGTTGCTGGTGTTCGCCTGCGAGCAGGTCATCGAGCAGGTCACCGCGCGAATCCGGGCCATGCCGATGGACGGGTCGGCACACGACGTCGCGCGGCGGGTCCTGCTCGAGACGATGCCGGCCGACCCCGAGCGGCACACCGAGGCCGCGATCGCGTTCGGATTCCTCGCGCTCGGGCTCGGCGACCCCAAGATCGCCCAGGTGCAGCGACTGATGTTCGGCAGCATGTTCGAGCTCTGCCTGCAAGTGGTGGCCATCCTGGCCCCGGACGCGGACGCGACCCGGCTGCAGGGCTCGGCCCGGCGGCTGCACGCGATGGTGGACGGGCTGACGGTGCACGTGCTGGCGGGGCACCTGACCGCGGACGAGATGGTGGCCGAACTGGACGCGTTCCTGGCCGGCTTCTAGTTTGAAAGGATGCACCGTTTCACGGCTTTTGCCGCTTTGCTTCTTCCGGCCGGGCTCGTCGCGTGCGGTGCGGAGAACCAGCCCGGCACCCCGGCGCCCGCACCCAGCCCGGTCGTCTCCGCGGCGCCCGCCGACGACCCGCCAGGAACGCTCACGTGCCGGGCGCTGGCTGCCGCGGTGCGGGACGCGTCACTGATGGAGCCGGGCGTCATCCAGGCCGTCGTCGCGGCCGGCGGCACCGCTGACGCGCCGGTCGCGGATGCCGCCGCGGCGCTGGACGAGGCGTACCGGAAAGCCGTGCTCTCCCATGGGACGCAGAGTGAGCCGGACGCGATCGCCGCGGTGAGCGCGGCAGCGGCCGACATGTCCCAGGTGTGCGCCGACAGCGGACTGGACTCGGCGAACTGACCACCGTCGGACCGCCCGCGCGGGGCGTCGGCTGGTGCTCACGGTTGTCGTTCGTCCGCATGACAACCGTGCGCACCAGCCGCGCCCGGCGGCAGCGGCTTCCGCTCCGGGCCCCGGGAATCGGCGGTCAGCTCCCGGCGAAGGTTCCCGTGACCTCCGCCTTCCGATCTCCCGCCCAGCAGATCGCGCCGTAGCGATCCGCGCCGGCGTCGCGCTTGCCGTCGGCGTGCTCGTACTGCCCGGCGAACGTGTAGTCACCGGCCGCCAGCCTGCCGCCCGGCTCGAGCGTGAACCGGTAGATCAGCACGTCCTTGCGCGCGGTCACCGTCAGCGTGATCATCTCGCCGGGAACGGTGCTCCAACTGCCGGTGCTCCGCACACCGTCGGTGCGGGCGACGCTGATCGCCAGGTCCAGCGCGGTGATCTCCTCGGTGGTGGTGATCGTCACGTCGCTCTGCGCCCAGGTCCGGGCCGAGTGCGCGTTGATCGCTCCCCGGGACCGCAGAAAGCCCGAGACCGGCTGGAAGCTCGGTGACGCGCTCGCCGGCGCGGATCGCGGCGACGACCCGGTCCCGCCACCGGTGTGCCCGGGCTCCGGCGACGACCTGGCCGGCGGCGGCGCACTCGTGGCGGGCATGGACGCGGCCGGCGTCACGGTGGTCGTCGCGGCCGGCGTTGCCGTGGTCGTCGCGGCCGGCGCCCTCTCCGGTTCCTCACGGGACAGGATCCTGATCCCGGTGAAGCCGGCCACCAGGGTGGCCACCACCGACACGGCCGCCGCGACCGGGCGCAGGCCGGTGAACAGCGGGACAGGGCGCGGCGCCGTGACCGGCCCGGGCGCGAACCGGCGACGGTTGATCCGGTCGAACATGGCATCGCCGTCCGGCACGTGCCGACCGGCCTCCCGGCGCAGCACCGCACCCAGGTCCTCAGCCATGGTGGCCCCCTCCCGTCGCCGGCGGCATCTCCCGCAGGAACTCGCTCAACTGCGCGGCGCCCCGCGAGGTGTGACTCTTCACCGCGCCGACCGAGATGCCGAGGATCGCGGCGACCTCCTTCTCCGGCACGTCGAACGCGTACCGCAGGACGACGCACTCGCGCCGCCGGAGCGGCAGTCGCGCCAGCGCCGCGCGTACGTCCAGGATCGCCGGGGTGTCGGTCTCGCCCCGGTCGCGGCGCAGCAGACCGAGCCGCAGCATCCCGGCGCGCTCCCGGGTCTGCCGCCTGATCCATTGACGGGCCAGATTCGTGACGATGCCCCGCGCGTACGCGATCGGGCTGTCCGCCGCCCGCACCCGCTCCCAGTGCTTCCAGACCTCGACGAACGCGTCCGACGCCAGATCGTCGGCGACCTGAGTCTCGCCGGTGACGAGGTACGCGAGGCGCGACAGATCGGTGTGGTGGTCGTCGAAGAAGCGCCTGAAGGCGCGCTCGGCGTCGTGCTCCGGCACGCGGCTCGTCCTGACCGTCGAGGGCCCGCAGGCGGACCGGGTCAGCTGATCGTCACCGGGCCGGCGTCGAGCCGAGCCCAGCCGGTGAAGACCCCGGTTCCGGACAGATGCTTGGTCTTGTCGAGCCATCCCGCCCTGCCAGGTCAGTGGTGAAATCGGTCGGGTTCGGACGCGGCCGGACCGTGACGTCGCCGGTCGGCCGGTCCAGGTTGCTCCTGGCGTGGGACCACAGGTCGCCCGAGACCGCGGCGCCGGCTGTCGCCACCGCGGGCAGGACGACGAAACGCTTGGTGAGCATCAGAGGACTCCCGAAGCCAGGGATGTTCGGTGATCACTCACCAGTGGCCCCGGGGCGGCAAAAGGTTGCGCGCTCCCACGAACTTTCTCGCCCGGCCGGCCCGGTACGCCGGGGCGTCCGCGCGAATGCAGTCGGGCCGCCGGCCCCACTCGGGATCCCCGCAGCACTCCGCGGACACGAAAAAGGCCCGGTCCGAAGACCGAGCCTCTCGTTCACATGGGGTGATCGACGGGACTTGAACCCGCGACCCCCTGGACCACAACCAGGTGCTCTACCAACTGAGCTACGACCACCATGCCCGCACGGGGAAACCAGTTCCCGTGGTGCCGGCTAATCATAGCGGCTCTCTCCGGGCCGTCGTCGAGCGGGTTACCGCCGGCGGGTCAGAGCTCGGCGGCGATCGCCTTGGCGGTCTCCACATCCGGGCCGGGCTGCGGGACGAAGACGGTGCGGCGGTAATACTCCAACTCGCGGATGCTCTCCCGGATGTCGGCGAGCGCCCGGTGCGACAGGCCCTTGGCCGGCTGACCGAAATACACCCTCGGATACCACCGGCGGCACAGCTCCTTGATCGAGGAGACGTCGATCATGCGGTAGTGCAGGTGGGCGTCGAGCGCCGGCATGTCGCGCGCCAGGAAGCCGCGGTCGGTCG
Source organism: Actinoplanes cyaneus (assembly GCF_016862095.1). GTDB lineage: Bacteria > Actinomycetota > Actinomycetes > Mycobacteriales > Micromonosporaceae > Actinoplanes > Actinoplanes cyaneus. Next base: position 53,258 of record NZ_BOMH01000017.1, on the reverse strand, counting down.
CGATCGAGTTGCCGCACAGCGGAGCCGTCCGCGGGTTCGGGACGTGCTCTTTCACATACGCCAGGATGATCTCCTCGGCCTCACTCATGGTGAGCGCCGAACGGCGGACCTCCTCGGTCAGGCCGGACTTCGCGTGCATGTCGCGCACCACCGGCGGCATCGCGTCGAGCGCCGCGTCATCAGCGTGGATGACCAGGTCGACGCCCTCGCCGAGAACGTTGAGTTCGGGATCGGTGACCAGCGCCGCGACCTCGATGAGCTTGTCCTTGCCCAGGTCGAGACCGGTCATCTCACAGTCGATCCACACCAGAAGATCCGCCACCCGGACAGCGTACGCCGAGAGCGACGTGGTTGTTCGACGCGAGTGTCGCCACAGCGAACCTTCGCGTTGTTTGTCCGCTTCAGTGAACCGACTTCCGCTTTGGCCGATTGCGTGGGTAAAGTTCCCTTAACGGACGAAGGCCCCCTTCGGTTACTCCGTTCCCCCCGGTACAGGGCCCTCCGTGTCGGCAGCGCGGAGGGCCCTTCGGGTTCCGCCACAGACCTGATCAATCCTGGACATGAGGTCCGCCAGGTTCAGCCCCGGCAGCCTTCGACGATTGCTTCTCGGGTACGTCGTGAAGCGCCCTGCCCCACGAAAGCGCACGAGGGCCGCCCTTCCGGACGGCCCTCGTGGATCCGACTGGTCCCGCGAAGCGGTCAGACCTTGTCGGGAGCTTCCTTCGGACGGCGCGGCGCAGCGCGGCGGCGCTTGGGTTCCGTGGCGGTGCCCAGAAGCTCGGCGGCCTCGCCGAGGTAGCCGCGCGACCGCGGCGCCGGCTTGGTGGCGGTCGCAGTCCCGGAGCCTGCCTTGCCCTCGGCGGCCTCGGACTTGGCGGCTTCCGGCGCGCTCTTGCCGGCGGCCTCGGCTGCCGCGGCTTCCGTCGCGGTCGGCTCGGCCGCGGTCGGCTCGGCCGCGGTCGCCTGGGCCGACGCGGCTTCGGTCGCGGTCGGCTCGGTCGATACCGTGGCCGGCTCGGGCTTGACCGCGGGCCCGGCCTTGGCGGCGGTCTTCGGCGTGGACTTCTCGGCCGCTGATCGGGCGGTCCGGGGCCGGGGCTTCCGCGCCGGGGCAGCCGGCCGGGCGGACGCGTCCGCGGCGGAATCGGCCTGCTCGGTGGTCGCGGCGTCACCGGTGGGCTGGGCAGCGGCCCGGGCCGCGACGCTTTCGGCAGCCTTTATCCAGGCGGCGGGGGCCTTGCGGGCGGTAGCCGAGCCGGACTGGCGACCGGCGGTGGTGCCGGCGAGACGGTCCTGGGCCCGGGAGAGGGGACGGTTCGGTTCGGCGGTTCGTTTCGCCGCCGGCTTGGCGGCAGCCTTGGCCTGCGGCTCCTGGACGCCGGTGGATGCCTCGGGCGCCGGCGCGGACTCGGCTGCGTGGATCGAGGAGCGTTCCTCGACCGCCTCGACTGCCTCGACCGTCCGGGCCTCGGGCTGCTTCGGCGTCCGGGCGGGGGCCGGTTCCGGAGACGTCTCGGCCTTCTCGGTCTCCGGGTCCACCCGGAGGTCGGCCGTCTCGGCCTCGTGGATGGACGGGCGCTGCGGCTCGGCGGCCGGCATCTCGGGCTTGGACATCGACGGGCCCTCCGGCTCGACGGCTTCGGCTTCGGCTTCGGCTTCGGCTTCGGAGGTCAACGGGCGATCCGACTCCGCGACTTCAGGCTCGGGCGCCGGCGGGCTCTGCACCTCAGCAACCTCGGGCGCCGGCGGGCTCTGCACCTCAGCAACCTCGGGCGTCGACGGGCTCTGCGACTCGGCGGTGCGAGCTGACGGGACCGGCTTGGACGGCGCGGCCGGCGAATCGGAGTTGTCGATCTCCGGAGTCGTGGTGTCCTCCTGGACCGTCTCGCTCGAGGCTTCCGACGCCGGTTCGACCTCTGCCAGAGCGGTCATGACGGCACCCTCCGAGGCCTCGGTCCCGGGGGTTTCGGAGGCCGTTGCGACGCTCTGCGTGGCAGAGGTCTTCGGCTGGTCCGGGCCGGTGGTATCGGCGGCCGCCGGAAGGCCGGGCTTCGGGGACGGCCGGCTGCCACCCATCCGGGTCTGACCGGACGCCGACCAGTCGGTGGCGTTCGGGCCGGTGAGCAGTGCCACCCGGCGCGGGACAGGGGCCGGCCACACGCTGCGGCGGCGCGTGACGCCGTCCTTCCTCGGGCTCTGAGGGTCCTGGTCCGCGCCGGGCAGCGCGGGCACGCTCAAGTCGTCACCGGCCTGCTCCTGGCCCGCGTCGTCGACGGCCTCCTCCGGCAGGGCGGGCTTGGTGGAGCGGATCAACTGGTCGGCAGGGGTGAGCCTGGCGGCTCGGGTCCGGGCGGCCTCAGCCAGCGCGGCCGCCGCCTGCGCCTCGGTCTGGCGGGCGCGTTCGGGGGCGGTCTGCGCGACCCACGCGCCGACCGCGGTGGCGTGGAACTCCGGCAGGGCGGCGGGCGGCGGGAGACGGCGGCGACCCGGGCGGGCGGCGGGCTCGGCGGCGACCGCGGGGGTCTCCCCCAGCAGGCTCAACGGGATTCCCGGGGCCGGCGTCTGAGCGCCCCGCGCAACGCTGTCCGTAAGCGAGGCAGAGTCCGTGGCTTTCTCCGCCGGCACAGGCTCGACGGCCGCGACGGTTCCCGTGGGCGGCGCAGGCTCGGCAGCCGAGGCAGTTCCCGCGAGCGCGGCAGATCCGGCGGCCGCGACGGCTTCTGTGGTCGGAGCAGGCTCGGCGACCGGGCTGGGCTCCATGGCGGAGGCGGGCTCAGCGGCCGGGGCGGACTCGGGGGCGGGGTCAGCGGTCTCGGAAGGGGCCTCGGCCGGGGACGGGGCCGGGATCGGGAGGGCGCCGGGGACCACGGGGGTGAGGGCGTTCGGGGCGATGCCCTTGGCGGGCGCGGTCATGGTCGTACCGGAGGAAGAAGTGGACGATCCGGCGGCGCTCGGCGAACCCGGGGAAAGCGGGGAAGGCGGAAGCGCATCGCCTGCCGCGCTCTCGGGGCTGGTCGGCGGCCACGCGAACTGTGGCAGCGCCGGCGGCCGGACCGGCTGCTGGGCGTCGGCCAGCGTCCGCGGCCGGTGAGCACCGCCCAGCCCGGAGCCGCGCTTGCGTCCCTGACCGAAACCGAACAGCGTGCCCGGCCCGAAGGCGGTGGGCGCTGCCGAGCCGAAGCCGGCCGGCGCCTCGAGGGCGCGGCGCGGCAGTGGCGCCCCGATGGCGAGCATGAGGTCCGGGACCTGGCTGGGCTCGACCACGTAGACGATCTCGCGACGGCGCCCCGGCAGGGTGAGGACGATCACGCCGCCCATCAGCAGGATCGCGCCGAGCGTGAGCAGCCCCCAGGCGGCGGGGTCGAGCCAGCCCGGGCGGGCCTCGACGGTGCCGTCGAGGCGGATGCCGGGTTCGCCGGTCCCGTTCATGATCACCAGGCTGTAGTCGCCGGGGACGTCGCCCGGGGTCCAGCGCAGCGCGCCGCCGCCGATACGGGTCCAGAACTCCTGGCGTCCCGGGGCGGACGGCAGGGCCCGCCCGCCGGCGACGGCGACCGTGCTGATCGGCAGCTCACCGGTGCCGACCTGAACGCCGGTGACCTCGGTGTACGGCACGTCGCGCAGGTATCCGGCGATGTCGGCGGAGGGGGCGAGCCCGACGAAGGCCGGTCCGGCGCCGGTCAGCGCGGTGATCCGCAGCTCGGTGCCGCCGAGCCTGGCGAACGAGGCGTCGTCGCGGAGCAGCCGGTCGACGTCGGGGACGACGATCGCGTAGCCGGGGGCGCCGAGTCGCTGCAGCTCGGCGCTGTACGCGCCTCCGGCGTCGCGGTGCCGCAGGGCGGCCCACAGGCACCCGCCGGCCAGCAGCGCAGGCAGTCCGATCGTCAGAAGCAGCATGCCGAGGACCGGCCGGATCAGCCGCATCGTTCATTCCCCCTTCTCGGGCCCCACTGCGCGCACCATACCGAGGCAAATAACCCCAAACTGGGCAAACGAGCAGGCGGCCCTCGATAGATACGGCAAGGGCTCATTTCCGTACGGAAATGAGCCCTTGACCGAGGGGAACCGGCCGCGTCAGCGAACCTTGGCGGTCATCGTGAACGTGCTCTGATCGATGTCGGACGTGCGCGCCGTGAACTTGAACGTCCAGTCCCCCGCCTGCGGCAGCGCGATGTCCCCGATCGCGTGGAAGTCGGTGATCCGCAGCAGCGGGATCTCGATCGGCTCGATGCCCTTGTCCGGCAGCGCCGCCGTCGCCTTCCACTCGACCACCGGCTGCGGTTTGTTGTCCGGCGTGTACGCGTACAGGTGCATGGAGTTGTTCCCGACCGTCGCCGGGTAGATGTCCACCTGCAGCGACATGGCCTTGTCGGTGAGCGTCTGGGTGACCGTGGTGTCGGTGGTCGTGGTCTCGGCCGCGTTCGCGGTGCGCGGCGGGGAGATCTGCACGAGCGCCGCGGTGACACCCAGCACCACGGCGGTGATCCCGAGCTCGGCCAGCACCACCCGGCGCAGCCCGCGCGGCGACTCCTCCGCGGAGCGGTCCTTGACCAGCTTGCGGGAGAACGCGGCCACCGCGATCACGATCGCCGCGAGCGCGACCTTGACCAGGATCAGACGCCCGTACGTGCTGGTGAACAGTCCGTTGAGCGTGGAGACCTCGATCAGCGCCTGGACCACGCCCGCGAAGATCAGCGCGCCGACCGCGGTGAACGCCCAGCGCGACCAGATCGGCAGGATCGCGCCCAGCTCACGCGCGTTCGCCCGGGGCAGCAGGAACGCGAAGAGCATGACCAGCCCGCCCAGCCAGACCGACATGGCGGCCAGGTGCAGCGCGTCCAGCACCACCGAGACCCCGGCCACCGGCGACGCGGTGGGGTGCCCGGTCAGCGGCCAGGTGGCGAGCGCCGCCACGCCGAGGACGCCGAGCAGGGCCAGGTCCAGCTTCGACTCGCTGCCGGTGCCGACCAGCAGCGGCCGGAGCAGGAAGCCGGCGGCGACCACGACGGCCAGCCGGACCAGCATCACCGCACCGAACGTGCTGCCCAGCACGTCGCGCAGGTCACCGACGCGGACGCCGAAGAGGCCGGTGCCCAGGGTGTACGGCGCCTGGAGCCAGATCGCGAGCACGGTGCTGCCGGCGACCAGGCCGATGCCGGTCCAGATCAGGCGCCCGGGGCCACGGCGTGACAGCCGCTGCGGCCAGAGCAGCGCCAGCACCAGGACCGGGCCGACGAGCAGGACCAGACCCGCGTACCCCAGATACTTCCCGACCGGGATGAGACCCCGCACCAGCGAATCGACCTTGACGTCGGTGGAGTCCTCCGCCGAGGGCGGCGTGGAGGCCGCGCCGACCGAGTAGGTGATCGTGCCGGCGACCGGGTGGGTGTCCGCCGACACCACCCGATAGGTCACCAGGTACGTCCCGCGGGCGCCGCCGGAGCGCAGCGGGATCGTCACCGTGTTGCCGCTGACGGTCGGATCGCCCTGGTCGGCGCGGGAGCCGTCCGGCGCGATCACGCGGATCTTGCCGGAGAGCAGCTGCACCGACTCGCTGAAGGTCAGCGTCACCTTGTTGGGGGCGTCCGGCACGATGTTGCCGTTGTTCGGGTCGCTGCTGACCAGCGCGGCGTGCGCGAAGGCCGGCCCGGCCGAGAACAGCATGCCGATCATGCCGATCAGCAGGCCGAGGAGGACTGTCGCTGCGCGGCGTCGGTCAACGGTCATGACGGCCATGTTCTCCGATCACTCCTCGGTTCGGCCACGTGCGGGGGGTCGCGCGGGGCCTACGCATGGTTCCAGATCCAGCCGGGACGCGTACGATGCGCAGTCGTGACGGCTGGTGAGCAGGAGACGGACGAGACCACCGCGCTGGCGCTGGCCGCCCGCGACGGCGACCCGGTCGCGCAGGCCGCGTTCGTGCGCGCCACCCAGGCCGAAGTCTGGCGCTTCACCGCCGCGCTCGTCGACCCGGGCGCCGCGGACGATCTCACCCAGGAAACGTACCTCCGGGCGTTCCGCGCGCTGGACACGTTCCAGGGGCGGTCGACGGTGCGGACATGGCTGCTCGGCATCGCGCGGCGCACCTGCGCGGATCATCTGCGGGCGGTGGTCCGGCGGCGCAGGCTCGACGTCCGGCTCGCCGCGCAGGCCGCCACCGAGGGGCCGGCGCCCGACCCGGCGCACCGGTTGAGCAGCGCCGATCTGCTGAGCCGGCTCAGCGACGAACGGCGGACCGCGTTCGTGCTGACCCAGGTGCTCGGATTGTCGTACGCCGAAGCCGCTGAAGTCGAAAGTGTGCCGGTGGGCACGATTCGCTCCCGGGTGGCGCGCGCTCGCGACGAGTTGATCACAGCGGTGTCGAAGGCTCAGGCGAGCTGAGCCGCGGGCCTGTCGAGAGTCCCCGGGGTACGGGACTTCCGGCACGTCCGTGACGTCTGCCACCGAAACGACGATGATCGGGAACTGAGACCCGATTCAGTCCGTCTAACGGGGCGTGACCATGGAAACCACCACGCGGCCCGCCGTCTGGCCGTGGATCTCCACGCTGGCCAGGCTCGGGCTGGCCGCCGTCTGGCTGATCGCCGGCGCGACCAAGGTCGACGACCTGGCCGAGTCGGCGCGGGCGGTGCACGCGTACCAGCTGATGTCGTACGACGCGGCCAAGGTCGTCGGCGGTGTCCAGCCGTTCCTGGAGATCGCGCTGGGCCTCCTGCTGCTGATCGGTCTCTCCACCCGGCTCACCGCCGCGATCTCCGCAGTGCTCCTGGTGATCTTCATCGCCGGGATCGTCTGGGCCTGGTCGCAGGGGCTGCGCATCGACTGCGGGTGCTTCAGCTCGGGTGGCGAGCTGGGCGCCGGGCGCGACACGGAGTATGGCTTGGACATCCTGCGTGACCTCGGTTTTCTGGCACTCTCCGGGATCCTGCTGTGGCGGCCGCGGTCCCGTTTCTCGATCGATGGCGTGCTGATGGGGGAGTCGTCTTGAGCAAGGGCAGTCGCGATCGGGCGGATAAGGCCCGCCGGATCGTCGAGCAGCAGAAAGCCGCGGAGAAACGCCGCAAGGTCACCCTCTGGACGTCGGTGGCGGTGGTCGCGGTGCTGATCATCGCGGGCCTCATCGGTTACACGACGCTCTCCAAGCAGGACAGCGCCAGCACCGGCGCGCTGGTCACGCCGAGCGCCGCGGCCGACGAGGGCACGGCGTTCGCGGTCGGCACCGGGCCGATCACCGTCGACATCTACGAGGACTTCATGTGCCCGATCTGCAACCGCTTCGAGCAGCAGAGCGGCGCCACCCTGAAGAGCTACCTGACGTCCAACAAGATCACTCTGCGGTACCACCCGGTCTCCATCCTGGACGGCGCGTCGAACGGCACGAAGTACTCGACCCGGGCGGCCGGGGCGTCCGCGGCCGCCGCCGAGGACGGCAAGTTCACCGAGTTCCACGACGTTCTCTACGCCAACCAGCCCGAGGAGAACAGCGACGGGCTCAGCAACGCCAAGATCATCGAGCTGGCGAAATCGGTAGGCTTGACGAGTGACAACTTCGCGAACGCGGTCAACAGCGGTACCTACGAAGCATGGGCAACCAAGGTGACCGAGACGTTCGCCTCGCGCGGTTACACCGGCACCCCGACCATCGTGATCAACGGGAAGCAGCTGGTCGGGCCCGGCGACACCCTGCCGACCGACGCGCTGCTCACCCAGACCCTCGACAAGGCGGCCGGGTGAGGCGGTTCCTCGTGACGCTCGTCGTGGCCGGTGCGGTGCTCGCGCCGGCCACGCCCGCGTTCGCGCACGGCGGGGAAGGGGCGAACGTCACGTCGTACCGGACGACGGTCGCCGGCATCAGCAACCCGATGGACGGCCTCACGGTCCGCACGGTCGAGGGCGGCGCGCGGCTCGAACTCGTCAACGACACCGGACGGGCGATCGAGGTGCTCGGTTACTCCGGTGAGCCGTACCTGGAGCTCAGGCCCGACGGCGTCTACCAGAACACCTCCTCCCCCGCGACCTACGTCAACCAGACCCTGGCCGGCGACACCCCGGTCCCCGCCACGGCCGACGTGACCATGCCGCCGACCTGGCAGAAGATCTCCTCCGGCACCACGATCCGCTGGCACGACCAGCGGACACACTGGCTCGGGACGGCGCGTCCGCCCCAGGCGGTGGCCGACCCCGGCCACCCGCACCGGCTGCGGGACTGGGCGGTGCCGCTGCGCGACCAGACCCGGGTGTTCGAGATCCGCGGGACGCTGGACTACGAGCCGCCGCCGGTGACCTGGGCATGGTGGGCCGGCGCGGTCCTGCTCGGCCTGCTGTTCACGCTCCTGGTCCGCCTCCGGCCCCGACTGGTGGCGCCGCTCGCGGCTCTCGCGGGACTGTCCGTCATCGGGTACGCGGTGATGCGCGGCCTGGACGGCGCCGGCTGGTCCGGGGTGCTGCTCGTCACGGGTGCGCTCGCCCTCGGAGCGGCCTGGAAGCATCCGCCGTTCTTCCTGGCGCTGTCCGGCTTCGTGCTGGTGGCGTTCGCCGGGCTCGGCAGCTCCGACGCGTTCCTGGCGGCCGTGGTGCCGGCCGCGGGCCCGGGCTGGCTGGCCCGCGCGTGCGTCGCGATGACCGTCGCCGCGGGTGGCGCGCTGGCCCTGACCGGCCTCCTCCGCATGCGCGACGCCGTCCCCGAGCCGGCCCCTATCGGGAGTTGAGGTAGCCCAGGACCACGGCGGTCCACCAGGCGAGCTGGGAGATGACCGTCGCTATCGCCGAGCGGATCAACAGTGCTGTCGGCGGGTCAGCGCAACGGCTCAACCGGGACAGCAGCATCCCGGCGTAGATTCCGTTGAGGCCGACGATCAGCACGGCGATCGCTTTCGGGCCGGCCGGCGCCCCCAGGAACAGGCCCGAGACGAGCAGGCCGATGAACCCGGCCCACGTCGGGACATGCGCCCCCTGCGCGGTCCGCAGCACGTCGGCGAACGTCGCGCGGCCGGCCAGCCACCGGAGCCCGAACCAGTCGACCAGCAGCACCGCGCCGAGGCCGACCACCATCGAGCTCAGGTGCACGAAGAGAGCGACGTCGTGCACGAGCCCGGCGGGCGGACGGCCCGGGGCGACAGCGAGCACCGCGAGCCAGCAGAGGACGACGACGGCGGCGCTCCACACCGGTGAGGCGGGGCGCCGATGCCGGCCGGTTACGACAACCACATCTGGGAGACGGCGCTCCGGCCCCCGGACAACAGAAACTACAGCGTCGGATGGGCCTAACCCTGGATGGCGATGTCGTCGACGTTCACGTGGACGGCTAGGACGCGCAGGCCGTAGCTCTCCACGGCCTCGGTCACCTTGCGCTGGACGGCGGAGGTCACCTCGGCGACCACGGTGCCGGCGGCCAGCACGACCACGACGTTGATGGTCGCCGTGCCCTCCTTGACGTCGGCCGAGACGCCACGAGCGGCGTCGCCGACGGTGTTCAGGCCGACCTTGTCGAGCACGCTGTTGAAGAACCGGGCGACGTCGCCACCCAGGTCCGCGACGCCGGGCACGGCGCGCGCCGCAGCGGCGGCGATCTTCTCCACCACCTCGCCGGAGACAGTGGTGTTCCCGTTCACCGGGGTGGTGCCAGTGGGCTCGGTCATGACCCTGGTTCTCCGCTCTCGACGCAGACTCGCGTACTTCGCGGGGAGCGTACTGAAGATCCACGGCCGGCCGCCAGACCGGTATCCGACTGTCCGCGCAGGAACACACGAATTCGCGCCGTCCACCATGGCCGGAATACGGAAAGCGGTGCGATCACGTTATGCGGAAACGGATTCCTACATTGGCTTCTAGCTGGGAAAACGTGGCACATTCAGGCGCTTTGGAGACCGGTAACGTGTCCTTAACGGCCACGGGAGGCGTCATGCAGAATGACCACTACGGCGATGAGCTGACCCTGCGGTTGTCCGGCATCGCCGACATCACCGCGCTCGACGACGATCTGGCCTTGACAACCTTCATGCGTGACCTCGTGACCCGGATCGGCATGACTGTCATCGCCGGCCCGATGGTCGCCACCGAGGGCGGGCCACCGGAGAAAGCCGGCAAATCGGCCGTGGTGATCCTGGCCGAGTCGCACGCCGCGATCCACACCTACCCGCACCTGCGGGAGATCTTCGTCAACGTCTTCTCCTGCAAGCCGTTCCGGGAGGCCGACGTGCTCGCCGAGTTCCGCCGGCTCGTCGGTGACTTCGAGATCAGCGAGCATCTGCTGCGGCGCCGCGGCGAGGAGTGGCCGCGCGATCTCGCCGCCGCCGAGCGACTCTGGAGCGGCCGCCGGGCTGCCGTCTGACGTCGCACTATCGTCGGTGCATGACTCGTCTCAGCGCCGGCGACGCCGCGCCCGACTTCACCCTGCCCACCGACAACGGCGACAGCCTCGCACTGAAGGACCTGCGTGGGCGCAAGGTCGTTCTCTACGCGTACCCGGCCGCGATGACACCCGGCTGCACCAAGCAGGCCTGCGACTTCCGCGACTCGCTCGCGTCGCTGCAGGCCGCCGGCTACGAGGTGGTCGGCATCTCCCCCGACAAGCCGGCCAAACTGGCGAAGTTCCGCGAGCGGGACGCGATCACGTTCCCGCTGGTCAGCGACGAGGACAAGAGTGTGCTGACGGCGTATGGCGCGTTCGGCGAGAAGCAGCTCTACGGCAAGACGGTCACCGGCGTCATCCGCTCCACGTTCGTCATCGACGAGAACGGCGCCATCGAGCGGGCCCTCTACAACGTCAAAGCCACCGGCCACGTCGCCAAACTCCGGCGCGACCTCGGCCTGGATTGACCTCGTCCGAACTTCGGGAAAGTCCGCAGGTCCGGGCCGATCGCGCCGATGAGGAGGGCACTCCACACCGGCGGCGGCCGGTTCCCGGGCTCACGGCGGTCGTCATGCGGTAGCCAACCCGCAAGGCGGCCGCCGTGCACAACCATCACGCCATCGCGTCACCGCGCGCCATCAGGCCGAGCTGCGTTCCGATGATGGACATTCAAGATCTTCATGTCCCCGCTCCGCTGTGGTCAAGCTGGGCTGCTCCCGCGGGGACCCTTCCGGGCCGAGCAGGGCGCTGGCGCGCCCAGAACGCTCACCCCTCCAGGGCGGCCTCCGTGGCGGGGCACGGTCAGAGCAGAGAACCGTTCCACGGGCGCGACCCGGCACGCGGCATCGGCGGCCGACACGAACGGGCAGAACCGAGGCGCCACCGGACGGCGGGACCGATTAGACTGCCAGCCAACGCTTTGCCCTGCTGGGCAGAACGGGCGGGAGTGGCGAAATGGCAGCCGCGCGGGTTTTAGGTGCCCGTGCCCGAGAGGGCGTGAGGGTTCGAGTCCCTTCTCCCGCACCGACCACTGTTCGTGAAACGCGCTTGTCCACAGGTTGTGCACAGCCCTCCGGCACCCCGACGAGAAGCGAAGCCGGACAGCCCACGCACCATCAAGACCGGCGGAGTCCCACGGCGCCGACGCCGAGCGGGATCCCAACACCGACGCCGCGGGACCCCAGCACCGACTCCGAGCGGGTCGCAACGCTGATACCGGGCGGGGTCGCGACGCGGACGCCGAGCGGGGTCGCGACGCCTGGACGGGTCGCGAGGTTGCGCCGGGGCTGAGGTCCGCGGCGCGGCGCGGGCTCTCCGGCTGGTTCTCATGGGCGTTATGAGGCACGAATAACGCCCATGAGAACCAGCCGGCGGGGTGAGCGCGTCGCCGCGGTGACCACCGGCTTCGCCGCGGGCGTCGACGGGCGGGACCAGTCGGCCGGCTCGAGCCCGTGAACGGATCTTGTGCTCTGACCGGGACCACCCAGGAAGGCCGCCCTGGAGGGCTGAGCGTTCTGGGCGCGCCAGCGCCCTGCTCGGCCCGGAAGGGTCCCCGCGGGAGCAGCCCAGCTTGACCACAGCGGAGCGGGGACCTGAAGAATTTGATCTTCGGGTGGAGCGGGCGCGAAATGCTAGCCGCAGCTGGCGGGGCGGGGCTCGGCGGCCAGGTCGAGGAGGGCGTCCTCGGTGGTGCCCGGTGCGGCGGCAGCCGACTCGGGCAGCGGGGCCACCGAGGACGCCGCGGGGGGAACGGTGGTGGGCTTGGCGGGGACGGAGGAGGATTTCTTCGCCGCGGGGGACGACGGCGTGGCCTTGGTCGTCGTCTTGAGCGTGGTCGACTTGCCGGAAACGGACGTGGAGGTCTTCTGGACCACGCCGGGCTTCATCGTGATGCCGGAGACCGTCGTCGCGTTGCCGTAGACGTCGGTGATCTTCACCTTGTACGGGCCCGAGCCGGCACCGCCGTCGATCAGCCAGTAGTTGTAGTCGGTGCGGTGGGCGGACTTGAACGAGCCGCCCGAGCTCGACACCTGCACCGAGGAGAGCAGGTTGGCGTGGTTGTCGATGCGCGCCGCGAACCAGAACTGTGACGCGCCCTCCTTCATCCGCACCGTGATCGGGCCGGGCACCGACGGGTTCTTGACCAGGTTGTAAGTGATCGGAATGATGCCCGCGACCTCGCTGCCGATCTTCTTGAACGCGGTGCGGCTCAGGTCGAGATGGCCCGCGTCGCACTCGGGGCAGGAGTCGAAGACCTTCACGCGGACCGTGCCCTTGGGGCCTTTGACGTCGAGGTACGCCCCGCAGGCGGCGCCGTCGGCGTACTGATCGGGGCCGAGCGCCACATAGAGGTCGTCCGCGGGCGTCTCCAGCGAGCAGTTGCCGGACGTGCCGCCCAGGTCGTAGAAGGTGGCCTTGCCGGATTTCGCGCTGGTGCTCGGCGGCGCGGCGCACGCCGACCCACCGGTCTGCAACAGCAGCGCCACGCCGATGATGCCGGCGAGGACAGCGGCGCCGCCGGCGGCGAGCCAACGGGTCGGGAACGGGCGTCGATGAGCACTCACGCTCAGCGATACTTGCCGGGCGGGGCGCTTGCGGCAAATCTTCTAAGACACTCCTAAGACAGGTGTACCGCTAATGAGTGCCGCGTCACTCCTGCGGTGTCACCGTGTCGCCGACCCGCAACACCCCGACGTCACCCGCCGCCAGATCCGGGATCAGGTTCACCGCGAACATCAGGCCGCCGCCGATCCGGCGATGCCGGCCCAGGATGTGCAGCGGTTGCCGCCCGATCTCCCCGGTCTCCTGGTCGATCGTGGTGACCCGGCACCGGGCACAGTGCTTGGCGACGCGGAAGGTCATCCCGCCGATGCGCAGCCGCCCGCCCAGCCAGCCGTCCTCGGCCCAGGCCTCGGCGCCGTCCACCACGAGGTTCGGCCGGAAGCGGTGCATCGGGACGGGCTCCTCCCCCGCCTCGGCCAGCCAGTCGTTGACCGCGTCCAGCGAGGCGGTGTTCGCCAGGAGCACCGGGTAGCCGTCGGCGAAACTGACCCGGTCGTCCGGCGCGGCGAACTCCGGGATGGTGCGGCTCGTCGGATCGGACTGCCAGACCAGGCGGGCGTCCACCCCCAGGAACGCGCTGACCCACTCGGACTCGGCGACCCGCCCGGGAATCTCCGGCTTGTTGCGGAACACCCGAATCATGATCTTGGCGCCGTCGGCCGGCTCGTCCAGGTCGAGGCCGGGCAGGTCGGGCGCCGACAGTCGCAGGCCGCCCGGACGCGGGTGGACGCGCAACTGGGTCAGGCGCGGCGTGTCCCGCTGGGTGATGCCGACGCCGTCGGCGTTCACGATCATCCAGCGGCGGTCGTCCCGCAGGCCCCACGGCTCGACGACGGCCTCCGCGTGGTCGAGGCGGTGACAGCCCTTGACCGGGTACGTGTGCAGCTCGGCGATCCGCATGCCCCAAGCTTTTCACGTTCCGGGAGTCAGCTCTCTTTCATGTTGCCGGAATAGGGTGGGCCGGTGATCACACGGATGTGGCGGGGATGGGTGCGCACCGACCAGGTCGAGGCGTATGTGGGGTACATCGAGCGGACCGGCCTGGCGGAATACCGGAAGACCCCCGGCAACCTCGGGGCCCAGATGTGGACCCGCGACCTGGGGGACGGCCGCTCCGAGGTGACCACGGTGAGCTGGTGGGCGTCGATCGACGTGATCCGCGCGTTCGCCGGGGAGGACATCGAGCGGGCCGTGTTCTATCCGGAGGACGACTCCTACCTGATCGAGCGCGAGCTGACCGTCACCCATCACTTCGTGGCGCGCGACTGCGGCTGATGCTTCTGCTGCTCGATCTGGACAACACGCTGATCGACCGGGACGCGGCATTCCGGGCCTCGGCCGCCGCACTGCTCGCGGCGCACGGTCAGCCGGCGGCTGATCTCGAGTGGCTGATGGGTGTCGACGCCGGCGGGTACACGCCGCGGGCTTCGGTGGCGGCGGCGCTCGCGCAGCGGTATCGAGACGCGGTGCCGGCCGCGGCCGTCGAATGGTTCCTGGACAACGGCGCGGCGGAGCGGGTCCGGCTGACTGAACCGGTCCGGGACGCCTTGATCGACGCGCGCTCGGCGGGATGGGCCTCGGCGATCGTCACGAACGGGCGGGTCGCACAGCAGACCGCGAAGATCCAGAACACCGGTCTCGATGGATTGGTCAACGGATGGGTCATCTCTGAGGAGGTCGGCCACCGGAAGCCGTCCGCTGAGATCTTCCGGGTCGCGGCGGGTCGGGCGGGACGACCGCTGGGCAGCGCCTGGATGATCGGCGACTCGGCAGCCGCGGACATCGGCGGGGCGCATGCGCTCGGTCTGCCGTCGACGTGGATCTCGCTGGGCCGGGCCTGGAGCGAGACGGCCTACCGCCCCACCGTCATCGAGGCTGACATCGCCGCGGCCATCCGGCACGTGCTCGCCACGACACCGATGGCACCGAATTGACGTCGAGCACGCCCGGACCGGTTCTCGCCTGAACGTCCGAAACTGCCGGCTGAGCCTGGTGGCAGTAACGCCGGTTGCCGGCGCGGAGTTGTCCCGAGGGCCGATCGGGCGAGGGTCACGGCGGCTTCGGCTGTTTTGTGCAGCTTTCAGAAGTAGACGTGAGTCCTGGCGTCTAGCGGGCTGAAAGAAATCATGCATAAGCTGTCGCCGTGAATGACGGAGTGGTCAGGACGGCGGAGCGGGTGCTTGACCTGTTCCAAGGGGCCCGGCTCACGCCCACCCAGCGGCGGATCGCGCACAGCCTGGTCGAGCATGCCGCCAAGGCCGCCTACCTGTCCGCCGCCGAGGTGGCCGAGCTGGCCGGGGTGAGTCAGCCGTCGGTGACCCGGTTCGCGATGGCGCTGGGCTACTCCGGATACCCGGCGCTGCGCCGTGAGCTGCGGGCCCTCGCCTCGGACGCGCCCAGTGAGCCGGCCGGTGAGAACACCATGCAGCGGGCGGTGCTTGCCGAGGCCGACCACCTGCGGCGGCTGGCCGAGGAGCTCCAACGGCCTGACGACGTACGCCGGGCAGCTGATCTTCTTGCGGCCAGCCGGCCGTTGCCGGTGCTGGGGCTGAGGGCGGCGGCGCCGCTCGCGGCGTACTTCGGGTACTTCGCGGCGAAGGTCTTCCCGGACGTGCGAGTGCTGGACAGTGGGGGGACGGGGCTGCACGACCGGCTGGATCAGGCCCGCGCGGCCGGCGCCGGTGCGATGCTGGCGATCGTGCTGCCGCGCTATCCGCGCGAGTCGGTCGAGGCGGTCCGCGAGGCGAAGGCGGCCGGGTTCGCGGTGGTCGCGATCACCGATTCCGCGGTCAGCCCGGTGGCCGGTGACGCCGACGTGGTGCTGCCGGCCGCGGTGGGCACGCGGCTCGTGTTCGACCTGCACACCGGGCCGATGGCGATGGCCATGGTGCTGCTGGAGGCGATGTGTGACGCCGCGCCCGAGCCGGTGCAGCGTCGCTTGGAGGAGTTCGAGGCGTCCGCGGCCCGGCGGAACATCTTCACGGCGTGATGGAGGAGACCTTGTCCGAGATTCGTGCACCTCGCGGTACGTCGTACACCGCCAAGGGCTGGCCGCAGGAGGCCGCCAAGCGGATGTTGATGAACAACCTCGACCCGGAGGTGGCCGAAAGGCCGGAAGATCTCGTGGTGTACGGCGGGACGGGCCGCGCCGCGCGCAACTGGCCGTCGTTCCACGCGATCGTCCGCGAGCTGGACACGCTGCGCGACGACGAGACGCTGCTCGTGCAGTCCGGCAAACCGGTCGGGGTGCTGCGCACGCACGAGTGGGCGCCGCGGGTGCTGATCGCGAACTCGAACCTGGTCGGCGACTGGGCGACCTGGCCGGAGTTCCGCCGCTTGGAGCAGCTCGGGCTGACGATGTACGGGCAGATGACGGCCGGCTCGTGGATCTACATCGGCACGCAGGGGATCCTGCAGGGCACGTACGAGACGTTCGCGGCCGTGGCGGCGAAGAGGTTCGGCGGAGATCTCGCGGGGACACTGACGCTGACCGGCGGGTGCGGCGGGATGGGCGGCGCCCAGCCCCTGGCCGTGACCATGAACGGTGGCGTCTGCCTGATCGTGGACGTGGACCGGACCAGGTTGCAGCGGCGGGTCGACAAGCGCTACCTGGACGTGATCGCGGATGACCTGGACGACGCCGTCGCTCAGGCGCTGCGGGCGAAGGCCGACCGCAAGGCGATCTCCATCGGCGTGGTCGGCAACGCGGCGCTCGTCTTCCCGGAGCTGCTCACGCGCGGTGTCGAGATCGACATCGTGACCGACCAGACCAGCGCACACGACCCGCTCTCCTACGTGCCGGTGGGTGTCGAGCTCGAGGACGCGGCCTCCTTTGCCCGCGACAAGCCAGAGGAATACACCGACCGCGCCCGGGCCAGCATGGCCAAGCAGGTCGCCGCGATGGTCGGCTTCCAGGACGCCGGCGCCGAGGTCTTCGACTACGGCAACTCGATCCGCGGCGAGGCGCAACTGGCCGGCTACACCAGGGCGTTCGACTTCCCGGGCTTCGTGCCGGCCTACATCCGGCCGCTGTTCGCCGAGGGCAAGGGCCCGTTCCGCTGGGCGGCGCTCTCCGGCGATCCGGCCGACATCGCCGCGACCGATCGTGCCGTGCTCGACCTCTTCCCGGAGAACGAGCCGCTCGCACGGTGGATCCGGATGGCCGGCGAGCGGGTCGACTTCCAGGGGCTGCCCGCGCGGATCTGCTGGCTCGGATACGGCGAGCGGGACAAGGCCGGGGTGCGCTTCAACGACATGGTGGCAAGCGGCGAGCTCAGCGCGCCGATCGTCATCGGGCGCGACCATCTCGACTCCGGGTCGGTGGCCTCGCCGTACCGCGAGACCGAGGCGATGCTCGACGGCTCCGACGCGATCGCCGACTGGCCGCTGCTGAACGCCCTGGTCAACACGGCTTCCGGGGCGAGCTGGGTGTCGATCCACCACGGTGGCGGGGTGGGGATCGGACGCAGCATCCACGCCGGTCAGGTCTGCGTGGCCGACGGGACCGCGCTGGCCGGGCAGAAGATCGAACGGGTGCTGACCAATGACCCGGCGACGGGCGTGCTGCGTCACGTCGACGCCGGTTATGAGTCAGAGGCGGCTTCCGGCGTACGGGTTCCGATGCGCGATGAGTGACTTCGCGGCCCTGTGGGCGGAGATCGTGGCAGTCGGGCGGTCGGCGGACGGTGGCTACCGGCGTTACGCCCTGACCCCGCCCGAGCTGACCCTGCGCGACTGGTTCCGGGGCCAGGCCGGCCGGCGCGGGATGACCGTGACCGAGGACGGCAACGGCAACCTCTTCGCCTGGTGCGGGGAGCCGTGGGCGCCCGGGACCGTGCTGACCGGGTCGCACTTCGACTCCGTTCCCGGTGGTGGCGGCTATGACGGGCCGCTCGGGATCGTCAGCGCGTTCCTGGCGCTGGACCGGATCGCGTCGCCGCGCAACCTCGCCATCGGCGCGTTCGTCGAGGAGGAGGGCGGGCGGTTCGGCGTGCCGTGCCTCGGGTCGCGGCTGATGACCGGCGCGATCACGCCCGCCAGGGCCGCCGCTCTGACCGATCGTGACGGGATCACTTTCGGGGAGGCGCTCGGCTCCACCCCCACCGGACAGATCAGCGGCATATCTCATTTGTCGGCCTTCGTGGAGCTGCACATCGAGCAGGGCCGCGCGCTGGACGTCCCGGTCGGGGTGGGCAGCGCGATCTGGCCGCACGGACGCTGGCGGATGGAGTTCGCCGGGGCAGGGGACCACGCCGGGACGACCCGGATGACCGATCGCCGCGACCCGATGCTGACCTTCGCCCACACCGTGCTCGCAGCGAACGAGGAGGCCCGGCTGATCGGCGCGCACGCCACCGTGGGCCGGGTGCAGGCCGAGCCGAACGCCACCAACGCCATCCCGTCGATGGTCCGGGGCTGGCTCGACGCGCGGGCCGCGGACACCGCGACGCTGGACCGGCTGCTCGAATCGGTGATCAAACGGGCCACCGAGCGGGCCGGGCGGGACGGCACGGAACTGTCTGTCGTCGCCGAGTCGGTCACCGACGAGGTCGCGTTCGACACCGAGCTGGCGCGGCGGCTGTCCGCGCTGCTCGGGGACGCGCCGATCCTGCCGACCGGGGCCGGTCACGACGCCGGGGTGATGTCGTCGCACGTGCCCACGGCGATGCTCTTCGTCCGCAACCCGACCGGGGTCTCGCACGCCCCGGCGGAGGGGGCGTCCAACGAGGACTGCGAGGCGGGGGTCGAGGCGCTCGCGCGTGTCCTGGAGTCACTGACGTGACCGTCTATGTCGCGGAACACGCCTGGCTGGACGGCCGGGTGGCGCGGGACGTCCGGATCGAGGTGACGGACGGGCGGTTCTCCGCCGTCTCGGCCGGCACCCCGGACGGATCCGGCGTACGGCTGCCGGGGCTCGTGCTGCCGGGGATGGCGAACGCGCACTCGCACGCCTTCCACCGCGCCCTGCGTGGCCGCACCCACGGCGACCGCGGCAGTTTCTGGACCTGGCGTGACCTGATGTACCAGGTGGCCGGGCGGCTCGACCCGGACAACTACTTCGCGCTGGCCAAAGCCGTCTACGGCGAGATGGCGCTGGCCGGGATCACCTGCGTCGGCGAGTTCCACTACCTGCACCACGGGCCGGACGGCACGCCTTATGCCGACCCGAACGCGATGGGCCACGCGCTGATCGCGGCCGCCGCGGAGGCCGGGATCCGGATCACGCTGCTCGACGCCGTCTACCTGACCTCGGGCGTCGACGGGAAGCCCCTCGAAGGCGTGCAGCGGCGTTTCGGCGACGGCGACTACGACGGCTGGCACGACCGCTTCGGTGACCTGTGCGGCGGCGGGCACGCGCGGATCGGGGCGGCCCTGCACTCGGTGCGCGCGGCCCCGGCCGGCGGCATGGCGGCCTTCGCCGCGTGGACCGACGGGCTGCCGGTGCACGTGCACCTCTCCGAGCAGCCGGCCGAGAACGAGCAGTGCCGGGCCGTGCACGGCTGTTCCCCCGCCGAACTGCTCGACTCCATGGGACTCTGGCGGCCGATGACCACCGCTGTTCATGCGACCCACCTGTCCGAGAATGATCGCCGACTGCTGGCCGGGCGGTACGTCTGCTTCTGCCCGACCACCGAACGCGACCTGGCCGACGGCATCGGGCCGGCGCGGTCGCTCGCCGACGGCGGCGCGACGCTCACGCTGGGCAGCGACAGCCACGCGGTGATCGACCTCTTCGAGGAGGCGCGCGGCGTCGAGCTGGACGAACGGCTGGCGACCCGGTTGCGCGGGCACTTCGGCGCGGACGAGCTGCTCGCGGCGGCGACCCGGGACGGGCACGCCTCGCTCGGCTGGGCCGATGCCGGGCAGATCGCCGTCGGGCAGCGCGCCGACCTGGTCGCGGTGTCCCTGTCCAGCGTGCGGACCGCGGGCATCGACCCGGCCGGGCTGGTCTTCGCGGCGACCGCGGCGGACGTCACCGACGTGATCGCCGACGGGCGTCCGGTGGTCACCGAGGGCCGGCACCGGACGATCGACGTCCCGGAGGCGCTGCGGACGGCGATCACGGCGGTGCTCCCATGAGCGGGCTTGCCGGGCGACGCCGGAGTGCAGCGGAGGTGACGGCATGAGCCTGTTGATCACGAACATCGGTGAGCTGTTCACCAACGACGCGCACGGCCGGGAGCTGGCGCACGACGCCGCCGTGGTCGTGGACGGCGACCGCATCGCCTGGGTCGGCCCGGCCACCGGGGCGCCGGCCGCCGACGAGCGGATCGACGCGGGCGGCGCGGCCGTGCTGCCCGGCTTCGTCGACAGCCACGCGCACCTGATGTTCGCCGGCGACCGGGCCGCCGAGTTCGCCGCCCGGATGGCCGGCGAGGCCTACACCGGCGGCGGGATCCGGACGACCGTCGGCGCGACCCGCGCGGCGACCGACGAGCAGCTGCGCCACAACGCCCGGCGCCTGGTCGGCGAGGCGTTGCGGCAGGGCACGACCACGATCGAGATCAAATCCGGGTACGGCCTGAACGTCGCCGACGAGGCCCGATCCCTGCGGATCGCGGCGGAGTTCACGGCGGAGACGACCTTCCTCGGCGCGCACGTGGTGCCGGCCGAGTTCCAGGACCGGCCGGACGACTACGTCAGCCTGGTCTGCGGGCCGATGCTGGCCCTGGCGGCGCCGCACGCCAAGTGGGTGGACGCGTTCGTCGAGCGCGGCGCGTTCGACGAGGACCGCGCCCGCACGATCCTGCTGGCCGGCAAGGAGATGGGTCTCGGCGTGCGGGTGCACGGCAATCAGCTCGGCCCGGGCCCGGGCGTCCAGCTGGCCGTCGAGCTGGACGCGGCCAGCGTGGACCACTGCACCCACCTGAGCGACGCGGACGTGGACGCGCTCGCCGCCTCGGGTGCCGACTGCATGTGCCACGACGGCTCCGGCCGGACCGTCGCCACGCTGCTGCCGGGCGCGGAGTTCTCCACGCGCTCGCCGTACCCGGACGCGCGGCGGCTGCTCGATGCCGGGGTGACGGTCGCGCTCGCCACCGACTGCAACCCGGGGTCGTCCTACACCTCGTCGATGTCCTTCTGCATCGCCCTCGCCGTGCGCGAGATGCGGATGACCCCGGCCGAAGCCGTCCGCGCGGCGACCCTCGGTGGCGCGCGGGCGCTGCGTCGCGACGACCTCGGCGTGATCCGCCCCGGCGCGCGCGCCGACCTGCTGATCCTGGATGCGCCGTCGCACCTGCACCTCGCCTACCGCCCCGGGGTGCCGCTGATCCGCGACGTCATCCACGGCGGCCGGCCCAGCACCGCCGCAGCCCCCGAGCACAGCAGCGGCCGGCCCAGCACCCCCGCAGCCGCCGAGCACAACGGCGCCGCTTCCGAACATCACCGTGGCCGCCCCTCACCCGCGGCCGGAACCACCGAGCAAGACCGCGGCCGCCCCCTTGGCGCCGCCGGAACCACCAAGCACGACGGAGTGCCGCAATGACCGTTATCGTTCAGCCCACCGGGGTCGAGCCCGCCGACGTTCTCGCCGTAGCGCGGGAGGACGCCCACGTCGAGCTCTCCCCCGCCGCCGTCGAGGCGATGGCTGCCAGCCGCGCCATCGTGGACGGCATCGAAGCCTCCGGCCGGCCCGTCTACGGCGTGTCGACCGGCTTCGGCGCGCTGGCCAGCACCTCGATCGAGCCGGAGCGCCGCGCCGAGTTGCAGCACGCGCTGATCCGCTCGCACGCCGCCGGCATCGGCGCGCCGATGCCCCGCGAGGTGGTGCGGGCCATGATGCTGCTGCGGGTGCGCTCGCTCGCCATGGGCCGCTCCGGGGTCCGGCCGGTGCTCGCGCAGGGCCTGGTCGACCTGCTCAATCACGGGATCACCCCGTGGGTGCCGGAACACGGCTCGCTGGGCGCCTCCGGCGACCTCGCGCCGCTCGCGCACTGCGCGATCGTGCTGCTCGGCGAGGGCTGGGTGCTGGGCAAGGACGGCGCCCGGATGGCCTCCTCCGAGGCCCTGCACGCGGCCGGGCTGCGGCCGCTGGAGCTGGCCGCCAAGGAGGGGCTGGCACTGATCAACGGCACCGACGGCATGCTCGGCATGCTGCTGCTCGCCATCGCGGACGCGGCACACCTGTTCACCATGGCGGACGTGACGGCGGCGCTGGCCACCGAGGCGATGCTCGGCTCGGAGCGGCCGTTCCTCCCCGAGCTGCACGCGATCCGGCCGCACCCGGGGCAGGCGGCCTCCGCGGCCAACATCCACCGGCTGCTGCAGGACTCCGTGATCATGGACTCGCACCGGGACGACCTGGCGCACGCGGTGCAGGACGCATACTCCATCCGGTGCGCGCCGCAGGTCGCCGGGGCGGCGCGGGACACCCTGGACTTCGTCCGCGTCACCGCCGCCCGGGAACTCGTCTCGGTCGTCGACAACCCGGTGGTGCTGCCCGACGGCCGGGTCGAGTCGACCGGGAACTTCCACGGCGCGCCGCTCGGTTTCGCGGCCGACTTCCTGGCGATCGCCGCGGCCGAGGTCGGCGCGATCGCCGAGCGCCGGGTCGACCGGCTGCTCGACGTGACCCGCAGCCGTGAACTGCCGCCCTTCCTCTCCCCGGACGCCGGGGTGAACTCGGGCCTGATGATCGCCCAGTACACCGCGGCGGGCATCGTCGCCGAGAACCGCCGCCTGGCCGGCCCCGCCTCGGTCGACTCGCTGCCGACCAGCGGCATGCAGGAGGACCACGTCTCGATGGGCTGGTCCGCCACCAAGAAGCTGCGCACCGTCCTGGACAACCTGACCAGCCTGCTCGCCGTCGAGCTTCTCGCCGCCGTGCGGGGCCTGCAACTGCGCGCCCCGATGACGCCCTCCCCGGCCGGCCGCGCCGCGGTCGCCGCCGTCGAGCCCTTCGGGGGCCGCCCCGGCCCGGACGTCTTCCTGGCCCCGGTCCTGGAGCAGGCCCGCGCGGTCATCGCCGGCCCGGAGCTGCGAGCCACCATCGAGGCCACCGTCGACCGGCTCCACTGACCCGGGCCGCGGTTCCCGGCTGGTTCTCGTCGTTGTCGTTCGTCCCTCACAACAACGGTGAGAACCAGCTCAGGACCTCGCGCCGCGCCGCAGCCCAGCCCCGGCAGACCGCCGCGGCCCCTCACGGCTCGGCCATCCGCGAAGACTGAACCCCCGTCACCTCATTCACGCTCTGCCTCCCGCAAGGCTGCCGCCTCGGGCTCTACCGCCCCGGGCGCTGACTGGCCTGGCTGCTCGGGCGGGTCGACGGCATATCGCCGAAGCTCGGGGGCGACCCGCAGGACGACCAGCACGGTGACGACGGTGAGCAGACCACCGATGCCGATGGTCAGGCGCGGGCCGATGAGCGCGCCGATCCCGCCGTGCACCAGGTTCGCCAGCTGCGGGCCGCCGAGCAGGACGATCGTCAGCGCGCCCTGGATCCGGCCACGCATCGCATCGTCGGTGTACGCCTGGGAGATCGCGTTCCGGAAGGTGCTCAGCACGAAGTTGACAGCGCCACCGGCGGCCAGCACCACGAGCGCCGCCCACAGCCAGGTCATCAGGCTGAACACGGCGACCGTCACGCCCCAGGCCACGGCCGCACCGGCCATCAGCAGCCCGTGCCGCCGCACCTTGGTGAAGAGCGACGAGCCGAGCCCGGCCAGCACCACCCCGGCCGGATAGGCGGCATAGAGCAGGCCGACCGAGGACTCGCCGAACTCCCGCTGGGCGAGCTCGGGGAAGAGCGCCGTCGGCATCCCGAAGACCATCGCGGCGAGATCGACGGTCAGCACCGCGACCAGCATCCGGCTGCCGGCCAGATAGCGGAACCCGGCCAGGACCTGCCGCGTCACGCCCTGGTCGCGCCCGGCCGCCGGCGCGGCGGGCAGCGGTGGCAGGCGGTGGACGGCGAAGAGGACGACGAGCAGAGCGAGCGCGTCGCAGAGATAGAGGGTGGGAAGGCCCGCCACCGGGATCAGCAGGCCCGCCACGGTAGGGCCGAGGATGTAGCCGAGGTAGCGGACGAGGGAGTTCAAACTGTTCGCCGCGGGCAGCAACCCGGCCGGGACCAGCCGGGGCAGCACCGCGCCGGAGGTGGTGCCGATCGTGCCGGAGCTCAGCCCCTGACCGGCCACCAGCAGCAGGAGCACCGGCAGCGGGGCGCCGCCGAGCGCCGCCTGGGCCCACAGCGCCAGATAGACCACCGCCAGCCCGGACTGGCCGGCCAGCAGGACCCGTCGCCTGTCCCGGGTGTCGGCGATCGCCCCGGCCCCGAGGGCGGCGAACGCCATGGCGGCGAAGGACACGACCGCTGCCGCGCCGACCGTGGCCGAGGAGCCGGTCGACGCATAGAGCTGGACCGGCACCGCCACCACACTGAACGAGCCACCCACCGCGGACACCAGCGAGGCCACCCACAGCCGGCGGAACGCCGGGACCGCGAGTGGCCTCCGATCGACCATGAACGAGACCATGGGTCGATGTTGGACTCTGCCCCAGGGGCAGAGTCAAGTTACCGGGGAAGCTCCTTCGCGATGACCTTCGCCAGCTCCCGGAACGCCTTGCCACGGTGGCTGATCGCGTCCTTCTCGACGGGGCTGAGCTCGGCGTTCGTCCGGTCCTGGCCGTCGCCGACGAAGATCGGGTCGTAGCCGAACCCGCCCTCGCCGCGCCGCGACCGCAGCAGCCGCCCGCTCTGCCGGCCCTCCACCAGATGCTCCCGCCCGTTCGGCAGGACCAGCGCGGCGGCGCAGACGAACGACGCCCCGCGGTGCTCGTCGCCGACGTCACCGATCTGGGCCAGCACCAGGTCCAGGTTGGCCGCGTCGTCGCCGTGACCGCCGGACCAGCGGGCGCTGAAGACGCCCGGCATCCCGTTGAGCGCGTTGACCGCCAGGCCGGAGTCGTCGGCGACGGTCGGCAGGCCGGTGCGCTTGGCGCCCTCCCGGGCTTTGATCAGCGCGTTCTCACCGAACGTGAGGCCGGTCTCCGGAACGTCCGGGTAACCGGGGAAGTCGCCGAGGCCGACCAGTTCGATCTGGCTCATGCCGAGCGCGGCATCGAGGATGCGCTGCAACTCCACGAGCTTCTTCTTGTTCGCGGTGGCGAGGAGAAGTCGCGCGCTCACGCCGTACCTCCAAGAAGGTTCTTGCGGTCGATCATGCGGCGAGCGCCTTCTGCTGCGCGATGGCGAGCTCGGCGCAGCCGGCCAGGCCGAGGTCGAGCATCGCGTCGAGCTGCGCGCGCTTGAACACGCCGTTCTCCCCCGTGCCCTGGACCTCGACGAAGTCGCCGGCACCGGTGCAGACCACGTTCATGTCGACCTCGGCGGCGACGTCCTCCACATAGGGAAGGTCCAGCCGCGGCTCGCCGTCGATGATCCCGACGCTGACCGCCTGGATCGAGGTGTGCAGCACCTTCTCCACCTTGCCGGCCAGCGACTTGCGCCCGGCCAGCCAGGTGACGGCGTCGTGCAGCGCCACGTAGGCCCCGGTGATCGCGGCGGTCCGGGTGCCGCCGTCGGCCTGCAGGACGTCACAGTCCAGGACGATCGAGTTCTCCCCGAGCGCCTTGAGGTCGATGCAGGCCCGCAGGCTGCGGCCGATCAGGCGGGAGATCTCCTGCGTCCGCCCGCCGACCTTGCCCTTCACACTCTCGCGGTCACCGCGGGTGTTGGTGGCGCGAGGCAACATCGCATACTCCGCGGTGAGCCAGCCCAGGCCGGATCCCTTGCGCCAGCGCGGCACCCCCTCGGTGACGCTGGCGGTGCAGAGCACTCGCGTGTTGCCGAACTCCACCAGCACCGACCCCTCGGGGTGGATGCTCCAATGCCGGGTCAGGGTCACCGGCCGCAGCTGGTCGGCCGCTCGGCCGTCGGGTCGCGCCATGACCCCAACCCTATGCGTAGCGCGGTGCGTCCGCTTCGTCCGCCCCGGGCCCGCGTGCCGGCGGCGTCACCAGACGCGGTCGCGGCACCGCCGGGCGGATCAGCGACGGGCTCACCTCGGCGCCGTGCGCGTGCAGGAAACCCTCGACGGCGCGCGGCCAGCCATACATCTCCGCGCGGGCGCGAGCCGCTGCCCGCCGGTCGTCGCGGGGACGCTGGATCAGCCGGGAGACGCCGTCGGCGAACGCCTCGGCGGTGCCCGCCACCGCGATCCCGGCGTCGCCGATCACCTCGGGCAGCGCGCTCTGCTCGTCCACCACGACCGGGGTGCCGCAGGCCAGCGCCTCCAGGGCGGAGAGGCCGAACGTCTCCACGGGGCCCGGCGCGACGACGACGTCGGCCGAGGCGAGCAGCGCGGCGACGGCCTGGCGATCGGCGATGTGCCCGGCGAAACGGACGGGCAGCCGGGCCGCCCGGTACGCCAGAGACGTCCGCCTCGTGCCGTCCCCGGCCACCACGAGCACCGCCGGCACCTTGCCGTTGCGCAGCACGCCCACCATGTCCACGGCCAGCTCGGGCCGTTTCGCCGCGGAGAGCCGGCTGGCGAAGACGATCAGCAGCTCCTCCGGCCGGGCGTAACGGGAGCGCACCGCGATGTCCAGGCGCCGCGGGTGGAACATGTCCAGGTCGACGCCGAGCGGCACCTCCACCAGGTTCGGCACGCCGAGGCGGCGGAACTCGGCGGCGGCGAACGCGGTGGTGCAGACGATCGTGTCGAAGACCTCGGCGGTCCGCCTGTTGAGCCGGTCGGCGAGCGCGTCGCGTTTCGGCATGCCCCACACGCCGAGCAGGCCGGCGAGGCTCTCGTGGGAGACCATCATCGACCGGACCCCGCGCTGGCGGGCCCACGTGCCGGTCCAGCGCAGCGTGGTGCGGTCGGAGACCTCTATGCGGTCCGGCTCGAGGCTGTCCAGCAGCTTGATCAGCTCGCGTCGGCCGGCGAGCACCCGGTGGCCGCCGCTGCGCGGGACGGGTGCGCTCGGCAGGGTGATGACGCGGCCCTGCGCGGTCTGCTGGTCGTCGAACTTGCGGCCGGGAATGATCAGGACCGCCTCGTGGCCGGCCGCCTCATAACCCTTGCCCAGCTCGCGCAGGGTGGTCCGCAGGCCGCCGGTGTGAACCGTGACGAAGTTGGCCAGGCGAACTATGCGCATCCAAACAACTCCAAGGTCACGACACGTGGTGCACCGGTGTTAGCCGATCCACCCCCGTACCGGCTCAGAGATCGTATCTGGCACCCGGGCGGACGACTTCGACCGGTCCCGCGTAAGCGGCCCCGGCCGCCTCGACGATAGCCGCCTCGCTGGCCCAGGCCGGCACGAGATGAGTCAGCAGCAGCCGCGCGACGTCCGCCTTGGTGGCCGCCTCGCCCGCCTCGCCACCGGTGAGGTGCAGGTCGGGCGGGTTCTCCACACCGTCCATGTAGCTGGCTTCGCAGAGGAACAGGTCGGCGCCCGCGGCGAGGCGCAGCAACGGCTCGCAGGGCGCGGTGTCCGACGAGTACGCGATGACCCGCCCGTTGTGCTCGACCCGCACCCCGTACGTCTCCACGGGGTGGTTGACCCGATCGACGGTGACCGTCAGCGGGCCGATCGGGAACGTGCCCGGCTGCAGCCCGTAGAACGTGTAGACGTCGTCGACCGGCTCACCCTCGGCGCTGTAGGCGGCCGCGATGCGCTCGGCCGCGCCCAGCGGGGCGTAGACCGGCAGCGGCGCCAGCGGGCCGGCCGGGTCGTAACGGCGGACCACCACATAGGTGCACGCGTCGAGCATGTGATCGCAGTGCAGGTGGGTGAGCAGGATCGCGTCGACGGCGCGCATGTCCGAATACCGCTGCAGGGCGGAGAGCGATCCCGAGCCGAAGTCGATCAGCAGCCGGAATCCCTCGGCTTCCACGAGATAGGCCGAACAAGCCGACTCGGGGCCGGGGAAACTGCCGGCACAACCGAGAACGGTTAGTCGCATGCGGGTCCCTCTGACTCACACTGGGCCGGCCACTGGGTCGTCCCCTTTTGATGGGTCGTCCACGCCCCGCCCGACCGGTCCGCGCTGGACTTGTCAGACCAGTCAATCACGGAGCGAAGCGTACGCGCTGACCACTGCCTGACGTAAACAACTGATCGATTTGTCGCCAAATCGACAACGCACATCACAACCACTGTGACCTGGGTCGTCTCATTTTTACCGTCACGTCCGGTAAGCCCTCTGCGTTGCTCTGGGTGAGGGATGGAAACCGATCCGATGGAGGCGACGTGACCGCGGTCGAGCCGACCCGCATCTCCCGCAGCGCGATACCCGAAATCATGCCCTTCGAACCCTCGCGGGACGAAGATCCTGCGGTTTTTCGATTTCCCACCGAAGATGATCCGGCGCCCGGCACGGGGCGGGTGCTGGCGATGGCGGGCTATTCCGCGATGCTCGGACTGATGGGTGTCGGCGTGGGTCTCTACGCGATCGTCGCGGTTCTCCGCGGGGCGCCCGGGTGGTACCTGCCGGCGCTCGCGATGCTGACGATGTTCAGCGTGGGGCTGGCGGTCGGCGCGTTCCTCGCCGTCCACCAGCGCACCCTGCCGTGGATCCTGCTGGCCGCCGCGGCGCCCCCGATGTTCGGGGCGCTGATGCTGGCCGTGAGCAACTGAGCCGTCAGGCCCA
Source organism: Actinoplanes cyaneus (assembly GCF_016862095.1). Lineage (GTDB taxonomy): Bacteria > Actinomycetota > Actinomycetes > Mycobacteriales > Micromonosporaceae > Actinoplanes > Actinoplanes cyaneus. The sequence continues at coordinate 24,744 of NZ_BOMH01000017.1, read as the reverse complement.
GAGCTGGCCCTCGAGGGCCTCTTCGGCGTCGTTGAGCGTGCCGCCGTAGGCGCCGGTCGACAGATACTTCCAGCCGCCGTCGCAGATCACGAACGCCACGTCCGCCCGCCGCCCGGCCTTGACCGCCTCGTGCGCCACGGCCAGGGCGGCGTGCAGGATCGCGCCGCTGGAGAAGCCGGCGAAGATCCCTTCCACCTCGACGAGCTGGCGGGTCCGCAGCACCGCGTCGCGGGTGCCGACGGAGAACCGGCGGTCCAGGACCGTGGCGTCGTACAGCTCGGGAACGTACCCCTCGTCGATGTTGCGCAGACCGTAGACGAGCTCGCCGTACCGCGGCTCGGCAGCGATGATCTGGATGCCGTCGACCTTCTCCTTGAGGAAACGGCCGGTGCCCATCAGCGTGCCGGTGGTGCCCAGCCCCGCCACGAAGTGTGTGATCGTGGGCAGGTCGTGCAGTAGCTCAGGACCGGTGGTCTCGAAATGCGCACGGGCGTTCGCCGGGTTCCCGTACTGGAAGAGCATCTTCCAATCGGGATGCTCGGCCGCGATCTGCTTGGCGGTCGCCACGGCCTGGTTGGAGCCACCGGCGGCCGGCGAGAAGATGATCTCCGCTCCGTACATCCGCAGGAGCTGGGTGCGCTCGGACGAGACGTTCTCCGGCATCACGCAGACCAGCCGGTAACCCCGGAGCTTGGCCACCATGGCCAGGGCGATCCCGGTGTTCCCGCTGGTCGGCTCGAGGATCGTGTCGCCCGGGCGCAGATGCCCGGACTCCTCGGCCTCGCGCACCATGTAGAGCGCGGCCCGATCCTTGATGCTGCCGGTGGGGTTGCGATCCTCCAGCTTGGCCCAGAGACGCACCGGCGGCGCCCCTTCGGGCACCACCGGGGAGAGGCGGGGCAGGCCGACCAGCGGCGTGCCCCCGCACGCGTCCAGCAGGCTCTCGAAACGAGCCATCAGAAAAACCAGCCTTCAGTACGTCGTGGGTGCTGAAGTGTCAGCGGCCGAGCAGCGCGGCAGCGGCCGCGAAGCCCAGCGCGCCACCCGCGACGGCCGGGAGAATGGTGATCGAGTCGCCGTCGCTCAGCTTCGCGTCGAGCGCGCCGAGGAACCGCACGTCCTCGTCGTTGACGTAGATGTTGACGAACCGGTGCAGGCCACCCTCGGGGGTGATCAGCCGGCCCTTGATGCCGTTGTGCTTGGCGTCCAGGTCGTCGATCAGGGCGGAGAGGCTGTCGCCGGCGCCCTCCACGATCTTGGAACCGCCGGTGTAGCTGCGCAGGATGGTGGGAACGCGAACTTCGATGGCCATGATTGTCATGCTCCTGGAGAGTCGATCAGTATCGGGCAGGGAGTCGGTCGGCTTCTAGAGGCAGGGACACTCATAGAAGACCGAAGCCGGGCTCTGCCCGAACATGTACGACTGCACGGCACTCACCTTCACGACTTCACCGTCGCATCCACGATGTTGACCTCTTCCTCGGTCACCACACCGTCCAGAATACGGAACGAGCGGATCTCCTCGGAATCGGGCTCACGGGTCGAGACGAGCAGATAGTGCGCGTTCGGCTCACCGGCGAAGGAGATGTCGGTGCGCGACGGGTACGCCTCGGTCGCGGTGTGCGAGTGGTAGATGACCACCGGCTCCTCGTCGTTGTCGTCCATCTCGCGCCAGACTCGCAGGTGCTCCATCGAGTCGAACTCGTAGAACGTCATCGACCGGGCCGCGTTGTCCATCGGGATGTGCCGCGCCGGCACGTCACTGCCGATCGGGCCGGCGACGACGCCACAGGCCTCGTCGGGATGGTCCCGGCGGGCGTGGGCGACGATCGCACGCACGATCGCACTGTCGATGGTCAGCACGGCGTTCACATTACCGAAGTATTTCGCCACTCCGCGCGTGGCGAGGCACACACTCCGTGCGCTACTTGATCTCCGGAAGTGCGTTGAGCAGCGACTCCTGCAGGTAGCCCAGATAGGCGTAGACCGACAGCTGGAACACCCGGCTGGAGCCCGGATCCTCCAGCACCGCGTCGTCAAGCTCCTCGGCCAGATCCGTGTCGGCCTGGATGTCGAGGCGGGTGCCCATCGCCAGCCGGGCGTCGTTGATCGCCCGCAACCAGGCCTCGGCGGCCTCGCCGTCCAGCCGGACCTCACCCTCGCCCTCGTCGGGCAGCGCCGCGAGGATCGCCCCGGCCTGATCGATCTTGGCGGTCTTCAGGTCACCCTCGGTGTACAGCCGGAACTCGCTCGAGTCGTCCGGCCGGTCCGGGTAGATGTCCGGGAAGAGACGGCCCACCACCGGATCGGTGTGGTCCATCCCGTCGGTCAGCAGGCCCACCACCTCGGCGGCCACTTTCCGCAGGACACGCACCTCATCGTGTGCGAACGTGGCCACACACTGACCGCCGCTGCGTCGGAACATGCTCTTCCCCACCCGCTTTGTCAGGCTCGGTCCACAGTTGCCCAAAGACCGTATCCGTGCAGTTGGTTGGCGTCCATCTCCATACGTTCGCGGGCGCCGCTGGACACGACCGCCTTGCCCTTGGTGTGCACGTCCATCATCAGCTTCTCGGCCTTGTCCTTGTTATAGCCGAAGAGCTTCTGGAAGACCCACGTCACGTACGACATGAGATTGACCGGATCGTCCCAGACGATGGTCACCCAAGGCCGGTCCTCGGCGGGGACTTCTTCGATCTCCGGCGTCTCGACGGGAGCAACCTGAGGCAACGCCATGCCCCCATGGTGCCACCGCTGCCGCCGGATCTGTGAACCGGAGCACCGAACCGCAGGTCGCGGCGCCGTCCGGAGACACGCATTAGGGTAGGTGCCGTGAATACCTCGGGGCCGGCTCTGCTGACCGATCATTACGAGCTGACCATGATCAGTGCTGCCCTCAGGGACGGCACCGCGGAGCGCCCATGCGTCTTCGAGGTGTTCGCCCGAAGGCTTCCCACCGGCCGGCGGTACGGCGTGGTCGCCGGCACGGACCGGCTGATCGACATGATCGCCGGCTTCCGGTTCGACCCGGCCGAGATCGACTTCCTGCGCTCCTCGGGCGTGGTCGACCAGACGACCGCCGACTGGCTGGCGAACTATCGCTTCACCGGTGACATCGACGGCTACACCGAGGGTGAGCTCTTCTTCCCGGGCTCCCCGATCCTCACCGTGAGCGGCAAGTTCGCCGAGTGCGTGGTGCTGGAGACGCTGATCCTGTCGGTGCTCAACCACGACTCCGCGATCGCCGCCGCCGCCGCGCGGATGGTCACCGCGGCCCGCGGCCGCCCGATCATCGAGATGGGCTCCCGGCGCACCCACGAGCAGGCCGCGGTCGCCGCCGCCCGCGCGTCGTACCTGGCCGGCTTCGCGTCCACGTCCAACCTCGCCGCCGGCCGGCAGTTCGGGATCCCGACCACCGGCACGTCGGCGCACGCGTTCACCCTGCTGCACGACGACGAGCCGACCGCGTTCGGCTCGCAGGTGGCGGCGCTGGGCAAGAACACCACTCTTCTGGTCGACACGTACGACATCAGTCAGGGCATCCGGAACGCGATCGCGGTCGCCGGGCCGGACCTGCGCGCCGTCCGGATCGACTCCGGCGACCTGTCCGTGCTCGCCCAGCAGTCCCGGGAGCTGCTCGACTCGCTCGGCGCCACGGAGACGAAGATCATCGTCTCGGGCGACATGGACGAGTACTCGATCGCCACCCTCGCGGCCGAGCCCGTCGACATGTACGGTGCCGGCACCGCTGTCGTCACCGGCTCCGGGGCGCCCACCGCGGGTCTGGTCTACAAGCTGGTCGAGGTCGCCGGCCGCCCGGTCGTCAAGCGCTCGGAGAACAAGGCGACAGTCGGCGGCCGCAAGACCGCGGTGCGCCGGCACAAGCCCACCGGCACGGCCACCGAGGAGATCATCGTCTCCCAGGGCGTGCCCGACCATCAGACCAACGACCGCCTGCTGCAGCGCGCCTTCATCGTCGGCGGCGAGCCGCAGACCCGCCCCACCCTGCAGGAGTCCCGCGATCACCTGCGGCAGTGCCTGATCTCCATCCCGTGGGAGGGCCTCAAGCTCTCCGCGGGCGATCCGGCCATCCCCGTCGTCATCATTCCCACCGCCTAGGGGTTACCCATGTCACGCGCGCTGATCATCGTGGACGTGCAGAACGACTTCTGCGAGGGCGGCTCCCTGCCGGTCGCCGGTGGCGCCGCGGTCGCCAAGGGCATCTCGCTGGTGCTCGACCGAGCCGGTGAGCGCTGGGACCACGTCGTCGCGACGAAGGATTACCACATCGACCCGGGCGCGCACTTCAGCGAACACCCGGACTTCGTCGACACCTGGCCGGCGCACTGCGTGGTCGGCTCCTCGGGCGCCGACTTCCACCCCGAGCTGATCACCGACCGGGTCGAGGCGATCTTCCACAAGGGCGCGCACCAGGCCGCCTACTCCGGTTTCGAGGGCCGGACGGAGTCGGGCGAGACCCTCGCCGGGTGGCTGCGGGCCAAGGGGGTCACCGACGTCGAGGTCGTCGGCATCGCGACAGACCATTGCGTACGGGCCACCGCGCTCGACGCCGCCGCCGAGGGTTTCGCGACGACGGTCCTGCTGGAGCTGACCGCCGGGGTGGCGAGGGCGACCACCGAGGCGGCTCTCGAGCAGTTCCGCGCGGCGTCGATCGAGACCACGGGAGCACCGGTTGTCGACCCGTCCTGAGCTCGCCGACCGGCCCTCGGCGGTGATCCGGCCGTTCACCGGCACCGACTGGGAACAGGTCTGGCCGATCGTCCGGGACGTGGTGCGCGCCGGTGACACGTACACCTACGACACCACGATGAGCGAGACGGACGCCCGCGCCGTCTGGGTGGAGCAGCCGCCCGGCCTCACCGTGGTCGCGACCGAAGGCTCCCCGGAACGCATCGCCGGGACCGCGAAGATGGGCGCGAACCGGGGCGGCCCCGGCGCTCACGTCGCCACCGCGAGTTTCATGGTCGCGGCCGGCAGCCGTGGACGCGGCGTCGGCGCGGCCCTCTGCCGCTTCGTGATCGACTGGGCGAGGGCGCAGGGGTTCGCGGGCATCCAGTTCAACGCCGTCGCGGAGTCGAACGTGGCCGCCGTGACCGTCTACCGCCGCCTCGGGTTCGAGATCATCGGCACCGTGCCGCGGGCGTTCGAGCATCCCGGGCTCGGGCGGGTCGGCCTGCACGTGATGTACCTGGAGCTCTGAGCCGCATGGGCTACCTCATCCTGCACGGCTGGCAGAACCGCCGGCCGCCCGCGCACTGGCAGCACTGGCTGGCCGGGCAACTGACCGAGCTCGGTCACCAGGTCGACTACCCGCAACTGCCCGACCCCGACGAGCCCGACCTGGACCGGTGGCTGGACGAACTGGCCACCCGGGTTCACGGCCTGGACGAGCCGCGGACCGTGATCTGCCACAGCCTCGGCTGCCTGCTCTGGCTCAACGGGGTGGCCCGCGGCGTGATCACCGAGCCGGTCGACCGGGTGCTGCTGGTCGCGCCGCCGTCCGTGTCGGTCACCCTGTCGAATCCGGAGATCGCCGCGTTCGCGCCCCCGCCGCTGCGGCCGGAGTCGGTCGCGGCCGCGGCGGGTCACACCCGGCTGGTCTTCGCCGACGACGATCCGTACCTGCCGGAGGGCGCCGCCGGGGACTACGGCACGCCGCTGTCCCTCGACACCGACCTGCTCCGGGGCGGCGCCCACCTCAATCACGAGTCCGGGTACGGGCCGTGGCCGTCGCTGCTCGCGTGGGCGGTCAGTCCCGCCCCGACCCCGCGAATCACCCGCTGACGATCGCTGCTCGCGTGGGCGGTCAGCCCCGGCCCAGCCCCGCGAATCAGCCGCTGACGATCCCTGCTCGCGTGGGCGGTCAGCCCCGGCCCAGCCCGCGGATCACCCGCTGACGATCCCGGCGAGCAGCTCCACCTGGCGGGGATCGTCGCCGTAGCAGTAGAAGATCAGCTCGTCGGCGCCGAACTCGTGATAGGCCGCGACCGTCTCGGCGATCAGGGCCGGATCGGACAGCGGCGCGCCCCAGCCGGGCCGCCCGGTGAAGGCGTAGTAGTCGGCGACCGCCCGGCGGCCGCGCTCGACCGTGCCGGGGCTGCCCACCGCCGTGTTGATCTGGCAGACGAGCCGTGGGCGGCCCGCCCGGCCGGCTTGTTCCCACTGCTCGTTGACGGTACGGACGAGCCCGTCGGCCCAGGTCAGCGGCGCCGCGCAGATGAACCCGTCCGCGAACTGCGCCACCCGGCGCAACGCCTCCGGAGCGAACCCACCGATCAGGATCGGCGGCCCGCCCGCCGTGACCGGCCGGGGCCCGATCACGGCGGCTGGGCGAGGCCCGATCGCGGCGGCTGGGCGAGGCCCGATCGCGGCAGCCGCGCCCGACTCCGTGGGGCCCAGGCCCCAGTCCCGCTTCGCGCCGTCGCCGATCGACTGCGCGGCCCGGTAAGGGTCGCCGCGCCAGATGCTCCTCAGGTCGGCCAGCTGGGTGTCGAGGAGCCGCCCCCGCCGGTTGAGGGGCACCCCGGCCGCCGCATGATCGTCCTCCCGGCCGCCGATGCCGATGCCGAGCACGAAGCGGCCAGCCGACATCCGGTCCAGGGTGGCGACCTGCTTGGCCAGCAGCGCCGTGGACCGCAGCGGGCCGAGCAGCACTTCGGTCTGGAGCCGGATCCGGGTGGTGGCACCGGCAAGCACGGCGAGAGCGGTCAGCGGTTCCGGGTTGTCGTAGGCCAGCCGGTCCAGCAGAGCGACCGTGGCGAACCGGTGCTCCTCCGCGAGCCGGGCCCACTCCGGGAGCCGGGCGGGGTCACTGATGGGCAGCCCGAGGCCGAATTCCATGGTTCTGTCCTTCCGAAAAGCAGGTAGCAACGACTGACGTCGCCACCTCCTCCCCGCTCATGGCAAGGTCGCCGGGCCCGCCTGCGACATGTTTCCGAGGCCCGGAGATTCGGAGTTCCCGCCCAACCTACCCGGCTGACCGGCCACCGCGGCAAGCCATTTCGCCCGGCTCACCGGCCACCACGGCAGCCCATCTCGCCCGGCTCACCGGCCACCACGGCAAGCCACTTCCCCGGTCGCGCTCGCTCCGGAAGCAGACGGCCCAGCGGCCAGGGGCCGCCGGCGCGCGCGCCACCGCTTACGGGCGGTGGACGCGCCGGCCCGAGGCCCGATCTAGCGAGCCGGCTCGGTCGCGGCCGGCTCAGTGACCGCCGGAACAGATTCCGGAGCGGAGGCCGCGAACGAGCCAGGCTCGCCGGCAGACAGCGAGCCGGGAGACGACGAGCCGGGAGACGACGAGCCGGGAGACGACGAGCCGGGAGACGACGAGCCGGCAGGCAGCGAACCGGGAGACAGCGAACCGGGTCCACCGGGCGAAGAGGCCTCGGAGGCGGCAGCCGGTGACGGATCCGAGCCGGAGGCCGAGGCGGCAGGCGTGTTGCGGCGGCGCAGCTCGGCCGGCAGGACCAGGAGGGCCACCAGGACGCCGACCGTGCCGACCGCCACGAAGCCCCACTTCGGCCCCAGGTTGTCGATCGCCAGGCCGGCCAGCGGGCCGCCCAGAGCGACACCGACGGTGAGCGCGGAGTTGTGCAGGCCCATCGCCTCGCCACGGGCCGCGGCCGGGATCATCCGGCTGATCGCCGACGAGCTGGCGGTGATCGTCGGGGCGCACAGGGCTCCGGCCGGGATCAGCAGCAGCGCCAGCAGCCACCAGTGCGAGCCGGCGAGACCGACCGGGATGGTCAGCACCGCCATCGGGATGAACAGGGCGAGCACCGGCAGGCCGCGGCGAACCGTGCCGTAGGCGAAGCCACCGATCAGGGAGAACAGCGCCCACAGTGTCATCACCAGCCCGCTCCAGCCGAGCTCGCCGGAGGCGCGCAGCACCGCGACGACCGACACGTCGGTGCCGGAGAGGACCAGCGTGGCGGCCATGGTGACGGCGAGGATCGCGACGAAGCGGGGCTTGAGCCAATCCCGCCGGGGGACCCGCTCGCCGGCCGAGACGGGGGCTTCGTGCTCGGCACGGGTGGGTGGATTGAGCAGCCACAGCCCGAGACCGGCGAGCAGGATCCCGCCGGCCAGAGTGAGCATGGCCACGCGAGGGCCGGCGTGGTCGTTGGTGGCGATCAGCACGCCGAGCGCCGGGCCGGCCATGAACGACAGCTCGGTGGTCATCGAGTCCAACGCGAAGGCCGGCAGCCGGTGCGACTCGGGGGTGAGCGCGGCGATCGACTGCCGCGCCACCGAGAACGCGGGAAGGGCCAGGAACCCGCCGATCACGGCGACCGGGAGCAGCGCCCAGTAGGGCAGCGCCTGGGCCACCAGCCAGTAGATCACCTCGGCGATGGTGGTCAGCACCAGCACCGGGCGCAGCCCGCGCCGATCGACGAGCCGGCCCATCACCGGGGCGCCGAACGAGCCGCCCATGGTCGCCGCCGCGCCCACCAGCCCGGCCGCACCGTAGCCCCGGCCCAGGTCGGTGACGACGTGCAGCGTGAGCACCACGGTGGCGGCCGCGATGGGGATGCGGGCCAGCGTGGCGACCACCAGCAAGGATGTGACCTTGGGCAGCGCGAGGGTTTCCCGGTAAGGCTTGAGCAGCATGACGATCCTGACCTCCGCCAGCGATCCTCCCCCAGGGGTACGACATAAACCAACGCGTTTAGTGCAGCTCACGTCGGCCACCGGGCGCGGTGCGAGGAATGCCCGGAACAATCCGGAAACGAAACGGCCCCGCCTCCGATGAGGGAGGGCGGGGCCGGCGTCGTACGGAAAATCAGTGCTTGTTGTTCTCGGTGTCTTCCTGGTAGGTCGCGCCACCGTCGGACTCGTGCGACAGCACCCGGGCCCCACCCTCGGGCGGGCCGGCGACCGCGCCCTGCTCACCGGCCGCGAGCTCCGGGAACTTCAGGTCGAAGGCCGGCCGCTCGGAGCGGATCCGCGGCATCCGGTCGAAGTTGCGCAGCGGCGGCGGCGACGTGGTGGCCCACTCCAGCGAGTTGCCGAAGCCCCACGGGTCGTCGGCGACCGCGACCCGGCCGACCTTGTACGACTTCCAGATGTTGTACAGGAACGGCAGCGTGGCCAGGCCCAGGATGAACGAGCCGATCGTGGAGACCGTGTTCAGCGTGGTGAAGCCGTCGCTGGGCAGGTAGTCGATGTACCGGCGGGGCATGCCCTTGGTGCCGAGCCAGTGCTGCACCAGGAACGTGGTGTGGAAGCCGATGAACGTCAGCCAGAAGTGAATCTTGGCGAGGCGCTCGTCGAGGAACCGGCCGAACATCTTCGGGAACCAGAAGTAGATGCCGGCGAAGACCGCGAACACGATCGTGCCGAAGAGCACGTAGTGGAAGTGCGCGATCACGAAGTACGAGTCGGAGACGTGGAAGTCGATCGGCGGGGCCGCCAGCAGCACACCGGAGAGACCACCGAAGAGGAACGTCACCAGGAAGCCGATCGCGAACAGCATCGGCGGCTCGAAGCTGATCTGGCCGCGCCACATCGTGCCGATCCAGACGAAGAACTTCATGCCGGTCGGGACCGCGATCAGGAAGCTCAGGAAGCTGAAGAACGGCAGCAGCACCTGGCCGGTGACGAACATGTGGTGCGCCCACACCGACATCGACAGCGCGCCGATCAGCAGCGTCGCGGCGACCAGGCCCTTGTAGCCGAAGACCGGCTTGCGGCTGAAGACCGGGATGACCTCGGTGATGATGCCGAAGAACGGCAGGGCGATGATGTACACCTCGGGGTGGCCGAAGAACCAGAAGAGGTGCTGCCAGAGCATCGGCCCGCCGGTCGCCACGTCGAAGACGTGCGCGCCGAGGACGCGGTCGGCAGCCAGCGCGAAGAGCGCGGCCGCCAGGAACGGGAAGACCATCACCGCGAGCAGCGCCGTGACCAGCATGTTCCAGGTCATGATCGGCATCCGGAACATGGTCATGCCGGGCGCGCGCAGGGTCAGGATCGTGGTGATCAGGTTCACCGAGCCGAGGATCGTGCCCAGACCCGAGATCGCCAGGCCGACCACCCACATGTTGCCGCCGACGCCCGGCGAGTGCAGCGAGTCACTCAGCGGGGTGTAGGCGAACCAGCCGAAGTCGGCGGCGCCGCCGGGGGTCAGGAACCCGCCGATGGTGATGAGGCCGCCGAACAGGTACAGCCAGTAGGCGAAGGCGTTCAGCCGGGGGAAGGACACATCCGGCGCACCGATCTGGATCGGTACGACGTAGTTGCCGAACGCGAACACGATCGGTGTCGCGAAGAACAGCAACATGATCGTGCCGTGCATGGTGAACAGCTGGTTGTACTGCTCCGGTGAGAGCAGCTGCATCCCCGGCCGGGCCAGTTCGGCGCGCATCAGCAGCGCCATGAGGCCGCCCAAGAGGAAGAACACGAAGGCGGTGATCATGTACATGATCCCGATCTGCTTCGCGTCCGTCGTGCGCAGGATCCGGGCGAGTGCCGAACCCCTGACCGTCCGTCGCACTGGATACGGACGGGTCGCGATCGGCGACGGCGCAACGGTCGTCACGAATTGCCTCCGTTGTCTCGTTCGACCCACTCGGCACACCAAAGATCAGGCGTACCTCGCTGGCAGAATAGTCCCCCACCGACCCCTCGCCTTCGCGGGGTGCTCGCGGGGTGACCGAAGGGCCACCCAGGACGAACGTCAGCCAGCGAAGATCGACCACCCTTGCCGGCCCGCCGGCGAGGTGATCCATGATCGACGGAACGGCCCGCGCTCAGACCGGCGCGACGAGCTCCTTGTAGTGGTCGGTGAAGATCTGCAGCCCGCGACGGCGCAGCATCGGATCGCGCAGCGTCGGCGGCACGTCCCTGGTGCGGTCCCGCTCGCGGGTGCGGTCGCGCACCTGGGCACAGCGCGGCCGGCGGCGCTCCTCGTACGCCCGCAGGGCGCCCGGGATGTCGGCCTGCGACTGCCGCAGCTCCTGACCCAGCACCCAGCCGTCCTCGAAGGACATGGCGGCGCCCTGGGCCAGGGTCGGCGCGGTGGCGTGCGCAGCGTCGCCGACCAGCACGACCGGGCCGCGCGACCAGGTGGGCAGGACCACCTCGTCGGTGCGGGCGACCGACACCTTCTCGATCCGCTCGAGGATCGCCGGGATCGGGCCGCCGAAGGACCCGAAGATCTCCTGCAGCCGCGCACGCGGATCGGCCGGGTTCGGCGTCTCGGGCGCGGTCTCGTCGGCGTAGCAGTAGATCTTGCGGCCGCCCATCGGCATCGCGACGAACTGGGCCCGGCGGCCGAGCACCGCGGTCCAGTCGGTCAGTGGCGGGCCACCGGAGACGACCGAGCGGTAGACGATCTGACCCGTCGGCGTGGCCGGGCCACCGAGGCCGATCCGGTCGCGGATCGTCGAGCGGCGGCCGTCGGCGCCCACGACCAGGTCGTATTCCGCGATCGCGCCGGTGGAGAACTCGACCTTGGCGGCGCCCTCGACGATCTGCACGTCGCGGACCTCGGTCTCGTACCGCACCTCGCCGCCGACCCCGGTGAGCAGCACCTGCTGCAGGTCGGCGCGGGAGAGGGCGCGGGACTCGCCGACGCCGGCCCAGAGCGCGGCGACGTCCATCTCGAACAGCTCGCGACCGCGCGTGTCCAGGAAGACCTGCCGGAAGATGAGGTCGCCGAGCGGGCGCAGCGGAACGTCCAGGCCGAGCAGGCGCAGCGCGCGGGAGGCGTTCCCCGGGAGATAGATGCCGGCGCCGGGACTCATGCTGGCGGGTAGCGACTCCACCACATCCGGCCGGAAGCCCGCCACTCGCAGGCCCCGGGCCGCGGCCAGACCGGCGATGCCGGCGCCCACCACGAGGATGCGCAAGGTCATCGGCCAACGCCTTCCTGTCGATGGATACGCGTCGGAGCCAGAACACTACCGCCTGCCACCTCCGCGGGAAAGCCACGATCAACATCGAGTCCGGTCCGGGCCAGGCCCTGGGCTCCTGACCACAGTGGTGTCACCCCTGCGGGTAATTCCACGGCGGCGAACGCGCGCCCGGCGCGAGCGAGAGCAACGGCCCGGCGCGCCCGGATCACCCGGCGCGGCAGGTGCGGCAGCAGTTCCATCCCCGTCATGCGGGCACCCAACCATCGGGGTACGACAATTCCGGGTCCGTGCGGCGACCGGCAGAATCCCCGGTATGCCGGACCGTCTCGACGAATACCGCCGCAAGCGGGACCCCGCCCGTACCCCCGAGCCGGTTCCCGCGGAATCGGAGAAGCCGACCGAGCTGTCGCGCTTCGTGATCCAGCAGCACCACGCGCGCAGCCTGCACTGGGACGTCCGGCTGGAACGTGACGGCGTGCTCGTCTCGTTCGCCGTCCCGCGCGGCCTGCCCCGCGATCAGGCCCGCAACAACCTGGCCAAACACACCGAGGACCATCCCCTGGAATACCTCACCTTCGCCGGCGAGATCCCGGCCGGGGAGTATGGCGGCGGCCGGATGACAATCTTCGACCGCGGCACCTACGAGACCGGCAAATGGCGTGACGACGAGATCAGCGTCACGTTCCACGGCGATCGGACCAGGGGGCGGTACGTCTTCTTCCGGACCGGTGGCGCCGACTGGATGGTCCGCCGCATGGATCCTCCCGAGCCCGGCTGGGAGCCGATGCCCGCCGATCTGCGGCCGATGCTGGCCACCCGCGCGGCCGGGCTGCCCACCGACGACGCCGACTGGGGTTACGAGATGCGCTGGGCGGGGCGGCGCTGTCTCGCGTACGTCTCCGGGGGAAGGGTGCGTCTCGGCGGCGCCGGCGGCGAGGATCTGACCTCTATATTCCCGGAGGTGCGGGCGCTGGGCCCGGCGCTCGCGCCGGTCGAGGCGGTCTTCGACGGCGAGCTCGTGGCGTTCGACGGCGCCCGCCCGGACCCGGATCGGCTGACCCGGCGCGCCACCGCGAAGAATCCGAAGAGGAGCAGCGAGAAGGACCCGGTGCAATTCCTGCTGTACGACCTTCTGTGGCTCGACGGTCACACCACGACCGAGCTGCTGCGCTACGCCGAGCGCCGCGAGCTGCTGGACGGCCTCGCGTGCGCCGGGGAGCACTGGCAGACCCCGCCGTTCTTCCCCGGCGGTGGGGAGTTCGCCCTGGACGCGGCCCGGTCGCAGGGCCTGTCCGGCGTGGTGGCGAAGCGGCTCGACTCGCCCTACCTGCCCGGCCGGGCGAGCCGGTTGTGGCGCGAGATCACGGTGAGCTGAGGGGCACCCCGGTCGCGCACCCCGGAGCGGCGGTACCGAAGATGCAACCGGCAGTTTCGTTCAGGAGCACTGCGGCTCGCCCGATGGCGGGGGAAAGCCTGCGACCGCAGTGGAAAGGGTAACGACCTCAGCATGCACCCGTACCCGCCCTCGTCCCCCGTCGCCGTCCCCGATCCGGCCGCCGAGCTGTGGCAGTCCGCGGTGCGGGTGCTGGACACCAACTGGTCCGGTGAGCACACGGTGCCGTCCCGGCGTCTCTATCCGCATCAGTGGAGCTGGGACACCGCGTTCACCGCGGTCGGGCTGGCCTACGTGAACCCGACCCGGGCCTGGCACGACCTGCACACCCTGTTCGAGGCGCAGTGGCCGGACGGGCGGGTGCCGCACATCGTGTTCGACCCGGCGACCGCGGAGGACGACTACTTCCCCGGGCCCGGTTTCTGGAACCTGCCGGTCCTGGCCGGTCGCCCCGCCCGGCGCAGCACCGGCATCGTCCAGCCGCCGCTGCACGCCCTCGCCGCGTGGGAGGTCTACCGCCATGCGTCGGCGCACGGCGCGGCCTGCGCCGGCGCGGCGCGTACCGAGCTGGCCTGGCTCTACCCCCGGCTGGTGCGGCAGCAGGAGTACCTGACCGAGCGCCGGGACGCCGCCGGCGGTGGTCTGGCCTCGATCGTGCACCCGTGGGAATCCGGCCTGGACAACAGCCCGGCCTGGGACCAGGCGCTCGCCGGGGTGCCGGCCGACCTGACCCTGCTCGATCGTCATCCGCGGCGTGACCTGGCCGTCTCGGACGCCGCGCACCGGCCCACCGACGAGGACCACGCGCGGTACGTCGGCCTGATCCTCAACTACCGCGACGGCGGTTACTCGGACACCGAGCTGGTGCGGCGGCACCCGTTCGCGGTCGAGTGCCCGGCCTTCAACAGCATCCTCGGTGTCGCCGAGCTGGCCCTCGCCCAGATCGCCGGCGTGCTCGGCCGGACCGGCGACGCCCGGCGGCACCGGGACCGGGCCCGCGAGATCACCGCGGCGATCTCCCGCCGCCTGTGGGAGCCGGAGAGCCGGACCTTCCGTGCCCGCGACGCCCGCACCGGACGGCTCAGCCCGGTCCGCTGCGTCAGCGGGCTGCTCCCGCTGATGCTGCCCGACCTGCCCGCCGACCAGGTGGAGGCGATCATGGCCGAGGCCCGCTCGGAGCGGTTCGGGCTGCCGGCGCCGAGCGTGGACCGGACCGACGGGAGCTTCGACACCCACCGGTACTGGCGGGGGCCGGTCTGGGTGAACGTGAACTGGCTGCTGCGCCGCGGGATGCAGGTGCACGGCCGGCGCGGGGAGGCGGAGCAGCTGCGGCGGGCGATGTTGCGGCTGGTGCACGAGCACGGGCACTACGAGTACTTCCACCCGGAGACCGGGCAGGGGCTGGGCGCGCCGACGTTCAGCTGGACCGCGGCGTTGTGCCTGGACCTGCTGGCCGATCGGTCGGCGCCCGCCTACGCCCGGGCGGACTGACGGTGTGACCGTTCCCCTGCGCCGGCGATCGGCACTCCGCGCTCAGGGGACCCCCGGTCCGGCGTGACTCGCGGCCCGCGGCTGGTTCTCATGGGCGTTATTCGTGCCTCATAACGCCCATGAGAACCAGCCGGGAGGGTGAGCGCGGCACTGCCGGGACCACCCGCGGGGATCGCGTGGGTCCTTCTGAGCGCGACCACCCACGGACGTCGCCCTTGCGGGTTTCGCGTTCTGGGCCGCCTCGCGGCCCTGCGAAGCCCGGAAGGGTCCCCGCGGGAGCGACGGTCCGTACCCCGGCGGAGATAGGCAATGAAGATCTTGAAGTTGATCCTCTAGAAGACGACCACGGAGCGCAGGACGTCGCCGGTGTGCATCTTGGCGAAGGCCTGCTCCACGCCGTCGAGCGGGATCTCCTCGGTGACGAACGCGTCCAGGTCGAGCCGCCCCTGCCGGTACAGCTCGGTCAGCATCGGGAAGTCCCGGCTGGGCAGGCAGTCGCCGTACCAGCTGGACTTCAGCGCGCCGCCGCGGCCGAAGACGTCGAGCAGCGGCAGCTCGACCGTCATGTCCGGCGTGGGCACGCCCACCAGCACCACCGTGCCGGCCAGGTCCCTGGCGTAGAACGCCTGCTTGTACGTCTCCGGCCGGCCCACCGCCTCGACCACCACGTCGGCGCCGAAGCCGCCGGTCAGCTCCCGCACCCGCTCGACCACGTCGTGCTCGCGCGCGTTGATCGTGTGGGTGGCGCCGAAGCCACGCGCCCACTCGAGCTTCCGGTCGTCGGTGTCGATCGCGATGATCGTGGTGGCCCCGGCCAGCGCCGCACCGGCCACCGCGCCGTTGCCGACCCCGCCGCAGCCGATCACCGCGACCGAGTCGCCCCGGGTCACCCCGCCGGTGTTGATCGCGGCGCCGAGGCCGGCCATCACGCCGCAGCCCAGCAGGCCGACAGCGGCGGGGCGGGCCTGCGGGTCCACCTTCGTGCACTGGCCGGCGTGCACCAGCGTCTTCTCCACGAACGCGCCGATGCCGAGCGCCGGGGACAGCTCGGTGCCGTCCTCCAGGGTCATCCTCTGCTTCGCGTTGTGTGTGTTGAAGCAGTACCACGGCTTGCCCTTGTCGCAGGCGCGGCAGTTGCCGCAGACCGCACGCCAGTTGAGCACCACGAAGTCACCGGGCGCGACGTCGGTCACACCGTCACCGACCGCCTCGACGACCCCGGCCGCCTCATGACCGAGCAGGAACGGGAACTCGTCGTTGATCCCGCCCTCCCGGTAGTGCAGGTCGGTGTGACACACCCCGCACGACTGCACCTTCACCACGGCCTCGCCCGGTCCCGGGTCGGGCACCACGATCGTGGCGATCTCGACCGGCTTGCCCTTCTCCCGGGCGATCACGCCCCGCACCCGCTGACTCATCTGTCGCACGCACCTTTTCCCATAGCCGAGACCTTACGGAGTTTTCAGCAACGCTTCGGCCAGCTTGCCGAGCTGGCGGGCCTGAGCCGGGGTGAGCCGGTCGAAGACCAGCTGCTGCACCGTCTCGGCGTGGCCGGGGGCGCTCCGGACGACCTTGGCGAACCCCTCGTCGGTGAGCACCGCGATCTGCACCCGGCCGTCGGCCCGGTCACGCTCCCGGCGCAGCCAGCCCTGGCCCTCCAGCCGGGCCACCACGTGGGAGAGCCGGGACAGCGAGGCGCAGGCGCGTCTGGCCAGGTGACTCATGGGGAGCCGGCGGTCCGGATGCTCGGAGAGCGTCATCATGACCAGATAGCCCATGTGCGTGAGCCCGGCGTCCCGCTGGAGCTGCGCCTCCAGCGCCGCGGGCACCTTGACCAGCACTTCGACCAGGTTCCGCCAGGCCTCCTGCTGCTCCTGCGACAACCAGCGGGGCTCTTCCATGCTGGCAGATTAGTGGCGTTCGGACAGTCCAGCATGGGCCGGGTGGACAGCATTCCACAGCGGGTCACCGAATCGATCGACTTACGTGAACCTCACCGAGTAGGCTGTCCGAGGACTTTCCACCTCGACACGACGCCGGAACCGGCTGGCTGGGGGGCCTCGGCCGGTTCCGGCGTCGTGCACCTAAAGGGAAAACAAAGCGTTCAGAAATGAACGCGCAGAAACCGAAATTCAGGCGGGCGGATTGTCAAGTCCGGCCTCTTCGAGAGAGTCCGCTTCTTCCTTCGTTTTGTGCACGGCGCCGTCCGCGTGCTCCGGCGGGCCGTAAACGGTGTGCAGAACCAGCGGGTTCGGCCCGTCGTTGACGAAGTTGTGCTGGACGCCGGCCGGGACGACGACCAGATCGCCCTGCTGCACCGTGCGGGTCTCCCCGCCGACGATCGCCTTGCCGACGCCGCTGACGAAGGTGAGGATCTGGTCCACGTGGTGGATCTCCTCGCCGATCTCGCCGCCCGCGGGGACGGTCATGATGACGAGCTGGGTGTGCTTACCGGTCCACAGCACCCGGCGGAAGTCGGGACTCTGCTCGGCGACGGTGGCGATGACGTAGTGCTCCATGCCGAGCACGCTATCCCGGCGGGCCACGGTCTACGCCAGGCCGCCCGGAACCACCGGGGACGGGCGGCCGATCAGGTATCCCTGGACGTAGTCGACACCGAGCTCGCGCAGCATCCGCAGGGTCGCCTCGTCCTGGACGAACTCGGCGACGGTGTGGATCCCGTACGCCTGACAGACCTGGACCAGCGCCCGGACCAGCACCTGATCCTGCGGGTTGCCGACCAGATCGACGACGTACTCCCCGTCGATCTTGACGAGGTAGATCGGGAAGAGCCGCAGATAACGGAACGACGCGTAGCCGGAGCCGAAGTCGTCGAGCGCGAGCGAGCACCCCAGGTCGCGGATCCGGTCGGCGAACCGGCGGGCCTCGCTCAGGTTCCCGATCAGCGCGGTCTCGGTGATCTCGAAGGTGAGCTGTTCCGGGTTCACCTCGTACTGCGCGAGCAGGCGCTCCACCTCGGCGGTCAGCCGCGGGTCGCCGACCGAGCGGCCGGACAGGTTGATCTGCAGGCCCATCCCGGGCTGCTCGGCGGCCAGCCGCATGGCCCGCTCGACCACCCACAGGTCGATGTCGAAGACCGCGTCGAGCCGTTCCGCGGCGTCCAGCACCTGGGTCGGCGACTGCGGCCCGTCCGCCTCGTCGAGCACCCGCAGCAGCAGCTCGTGCCGGGTCACCCGGTTCGTCTGCAGCTCCAGGATCGGCTGGGAGTAGAGCGTGAACCGGTCGGTGCCGAGCGCGTCGGCGACCCGGTTCCGGTAGGAGCCCTGCCGGTCGCGGGCCGGCACCGGATGCGCCACCAGCGTGATCGGGCAGTCCGCCTCGCGTGATTGGCGCCAGGCCTGCTCGGCGTCGATCAGCAGGTCGTGGCTGCCGGCCTCGCCGTCCGGCCGGAAGCGGACCAGACCGCCCCAGACCTGCGCGCCGGAGTCCGCGCGCACCGCCTCGACCAGGGTGTCCGCCTGCGCGCACGCCGCCTGCCAGGTGCACGCGGCAAGCAGCACCGCGATCTCGTTGGTGCCGACCCGGCCGAGCAGCTGATCCGGGCCGACCCGGTCCTCCAGGCTGCGGGCGGTCCGGTGCAGCAGCTCGTCGCCGCCGCCCTCGGCCTGCACGCGCAGCACGAGCAGCGCGCCGGCCGCCTGGCGCAGCGCCCGGTCGATCTCGTCGGCGAACCGGGCCCGGGTCAGCAGACCGGTCGCCGGGTCCGGCTCGACCAGAGAGGTCTGCACGGTCTCGCCGCGACGGGTCAGCCGGGCGTCCTCGCGGCGGGCGCGCTCGCGGTCGGTGACGTCGCGGACGGTGCCGCGGATGCCGCGGACGGTGCCGTCCGGGCTCATCATCGGCTCGATCCGGCAGTCGACGTCGAACCAGCCACCGTCGTGGCGCATCAACCGGACCGTGGCACGCACGGTGGCCCGGGTGGTCCAGGCCTCGGTGATCGCGCCGAGCGCGGCGGCGAGGTCGTCACGGTGCACGAAGTGAGCGAGGACCTGCCGGGTCATCCCGCCCTGCGCCGGCACCCGGCCGAGCAGCGCGGACAGGGCCGCCGACCAGACGATCTGATCGTTGGCGGCGGTGTAGGAGAACCAGGCCGCCCGGTCCTCGGCCGGTGGGCGCGGCTCGGGCAGCGAGGCGGCCGGCGGCGCCCAGCGCTCGCGTTCCTCGGGCACGGTCATACGGCAGCACCTCCCCCCTCGCGCACGACTGTTCCCCCAGCCACCGAAGTCCCCTACCTATTACGACCTGTCACCGGGCCGTAGTAACAGTCAACGCCATAGTCAAAGTTTTGACGTATCCGCAGGCGAGGCCAGGAGCAGGGAATTATCGCCCATCCAGAGTATCGAAACAACCGAACGGCGGACCGCTTTACCGCCCAATTGCACCGAAAAGCGTCTCACCCTCCATGACAGACAGTCACTGTTTGTGTCGAGTGGAAAACCTTGTGCAGTTTCCTACCCGCAAGGCGCCGTCCACATGCACACCCCGTCCCCGGAACCCTGCGCTGGGTGATCCTCACTCCCCGGCCGGCGTGATCTCCAACTCGGCGATCCGCTGCCACACCGGCCGCATCGCCGCCTCCGGCTCACGGGCGAAGACACTGCCGCGAATCCGGACGAACACGCAGTTGCCGACCCGCTCCAGCACCGCCTGCCGGCGCATGTCGCTCTCCCACTGCTCCGGGCCCCGGTAGGCGTCGCCGTCGCACTCGATCGCCAGCCGCCGCCCGTCCGGCGCGTTCAGCACGAAGTCGATCCGGTACCCGCCGATCCGGAACTGCGGAATCGGCCGGTGGCCCCGCATCGCGAGAAGGCGCAGCACGTCGCGCTCGAAATCGCTTTCGCACCGGGCCGCCGGATCGCTCACCGTGGTTTCCACCGAGACATTCAGCGCGTACGACAACAGAAGCGCCCGTGCGTCATCCGGGAGCAACCTCTCCGGCCGGACGGAATGGTAAATCCACAACTGGTCACGGGCCCGGGACGCCGCCACATTGATCCGGCGGTGGTAATCGCGTTTGGTGAACGCCGCGATTCGAGGATCATTCTCGGACACGACCATTGATACGAGCATCACGTCACGCTCGTCGCCCTGGAATGTGTAGGCGTCACCGACCCGCAACCGCCGCGCCTGGAGCTCGTCCTCCCCGATCGCCTCCCGCAGCCGGGTGAGCAGGTGCCCCGCCTGACCGCTGGTGCTCAGCAGACTGATCACGCCGAGCGTCCTGCCGTCGTACCGCGGATCGGAAATGATCTTCGTGACACGGTCGACCAGGGCGTCTGCCTCCGCGGGGTTGATGTCACCGACGCCCGGCAGGGTCACCCGGGCACCGTCGGCGCAGAACTCGGCCCGGATCGGCGGCAGCGCCGGACGATCCGCCCGCAGCGGCATGATCTTGCCGTCGTAGTAGTTCCGCGACGAGAACTCGATGATCTGCGGCACCGACCGGAAGTGCTCGGTCAACAGGATCCGCTCCGGCGACCGTCGCACCGCGTGATCATAAAGTGACGAATCCGGGTCGAAGTGTTCGGCTGACGGCACGTCGGTCAGGTGCCGCTGGATCAGCCCCTGCACCGAGCCGACGAAGCCGAGCTGCGGACCGATCTGCTGATCGTCGCCGACCACCACGGCCCGCTCGGCCAGCGACAGCACCGGCAACGCGAAGAGATCCGCCTGGGACGCCTCGTCGACGATCACCACGTCGAAGTGGCTGGTCTGACCGACCCCGCTCCGGGCACCGCCGGCGAACTGCTCGATCGCCCGGTCCACCGACATGACCCAGACCGGCACGGCCGAGACCGCCGACTCCATCGCCCGCTGGGCGTGCGCCTGCCAGAGCGCGGCGCTGCGACCGGTGCCCTTGCCGATCTTGCGCAGGGCGGTGGTCCAGTCCGCGAGGGCGGCCCGGCGCCGGTCGTTCAGGGCACGGGCCACTTCCAGCCAGGCGGAGGCGACGACCAGCTCACCGGTCAGCCGGCGGATCTTCGCCCGGGCCCGCTCGACCCGCCGGGCCAGCAGCGCCGGGTCGACGTCGCCGACCACGTCGTCGAACCAGGTCTGCGCGCGCCGCCACTCCCACGCCTCCAGGCACGCCTGACCGGAGACCACCGGATGCTGCCCCGTGGCGATCTTGGCGGCCCACTCCGGCGCCGCGTTCACCAGCCGGTCGTGCACGGCGTGGAACCGCAGCACGTCCGGCTGCAACAGTGCCACCCGGGTGATCTCCACGATCGCCTCGTCCCACCCGTCGAGGGTCTGCCACGCCCGCGCCAGCTCCGGCCACGGCGTCAGCCGCCCGGCCACCTCCCGCTCGGCGGCCCGCGCCCGCTCCAGAGCGAAGACCTCGCCGGCGCCGTCGATCAGCTCGGCCACCGCCGCGAGTCGCTCGGCATCCAATTCAAGATCAGCTTGCGGTACGACCCTGGCCATCCGCTCCACGAGCGGCGGCCAGCGCCGCAGATCGAACTCGAGTGACTGCGCCGCCTCGGTCAGCAGCAACCCGGACCACACCTCCGGGTCGGTCCAGCCGCCGGCCGGCTCGGAGATCCGCAGGCGCTCCACCCAGTCCGCCCACACGTCACCGAGCCGCCGATGCGCCTGCAACCGCCGCACCCGGGCCACGACCAGGTCCACGTCCCCGGCCGTGCGCATCGGCTCGCCGTCGACCCGGATCTCCTCCGCGACCCGGAACAGGGCGGACTGCAACAGCCGGTTCAGCCCCTTGCCGGCCGCGAACCGCTGACGGATCTCACCCAAGCGCGCCAGCAGCAGCTTCGGCTCGGCGATCAGCTGCTCGCCGATCGTCACCCGGTGACCGGCCTGCTCCTTCGCGCTCACGGCCAGCTCGTCGAGCAGAGCCGAGACCCCCGCGACGTGATCCGCCCACAACGTGCGCCAGTGCTGGTCGTCCATCAGCCGGCCCAGACGGTCCGTCCAGGTGCCCTCGCGACGACGCAGCCACGACACCGCGTCGCGGAGATCGTTCATCAGCTCGGTGTGGGCGGGGCCGTGCTGCGACCGTACAAAATCGACATCGACGCCCTGGTCGGCCAACCGTGACAGCCGCGCCTCGGCCTCGGCGATCCCGGCCCGGCGGGCCGAGGCCGTGGCCTCGTCCGGAAGATCCACGATCTCCGGCAACGGCCGCATCGAGGCTGCCCGGTCCTCCGGCGTGATCCGCGCCGCGAGCTTGAGCAGCGACGCGAACTCCTCGATGGTCAGCGGCGGCGGGCCCGAGATCGGATCCGGAATGCCACCGTGCGCCGCGGCGCGCTCCCGCAACCAGGCCCCGACCTCGGCGGGAAGCAGCCCGACACCACCGATCTGGTACGTCGCGGCCTCACTCTCGGCGATCAGCCGCAGACCCGCCATCGCCGTGGCCAGCTCGCGCTCGGCCTCCTCCAGATTCGCGGTGAGCCGCTCGACCTGGCGTGCCTCCGCGTCCTTGTCCAGCGTCGCCGCCCGATCGGAGAGCTCCCGCGCGGCCAGCTGCAACTGGACCAGCTGATCGGTGGTGCGACCCAGAACCGCGAGGCAGAGCGCCTGGACCTCCTCGGGCAGACCGTCCCGCAGGACCCGGAGCGGCTCCTCCTTCTGCGCGACGACCAGGACCCGCTTGCCGTTCGCCATCAGGTGGCAGATCAGGTTGCGGATGGTGTGCGTCTTGCCGGTGCCCGGCGGACCCTGAACAGCGACGTTGCGATGCTGGGCCAGCCTTCGCGCGATCGACTCCTGGGCCTCGTTCGTGGGCAGCGGCATCAGCAGACGCTCGCCGACCCGGGTCCAGGCCTCCGGATGGTCGTCGGGCATGACCAGGCGGCTCGGCTCGTGGGCGAGAACGGCGGCCAGGGCGCCGACACCGTCGGTGGCGTGCTTCTCCGTGAGGCGGTTCCGGAGGTTCTCCAGGAAGCCGCGGAGCTGGCGCTGGCGGGGACGGGCGAAGAGGACGGCGGTGTCCCTGATGAAGGTTGTGGCGCTCCTTGCGGTATCCGCTTTCCCGGTTGCCTTGTCGCCGCTCGCTCTTCCGCCGGTCGCCTTGTCGCCGCTCGCTCTTCCGCCGGTCGCCTTATCGCCGCTCGCTCTTCCGCCAGTCGCCTTGTCGCCGGTCGCGGGGCCTTGGCCAGGCACCGCCTCCGCTGCCTCCTCGCCGGGCGTCGGCTGCCTGCCGGACGCTGACTCCTGGCCCGTTTCCGGCCTTTCGCCGGGCTTGAGGATCAGCCGGTCGTAGCCGAGACGGGTCAGCGCGCGCTCGAAGAACTCCCGGCGTTCGAAGTCGTTCCACAGATCCACTTCGACCACCCCACCGGGGCCGGCCAGTCCCTGGAGCTGGCCGAGGTGACGCTCGTCGAGCCCGTGCAGAGCATCCGTCTGCAGCCGCGACGGCCCAGCCGGGGAAACGGAGATCAGGGCGCGGTCCGCGTCGTACTCGATCAGGACCGGCGTCGCGACCAGCGGATACCTCACCCGGGCCCCGTCGATCGTGGTCTCCAGGATGCCGTGACCCCAGACCATCTCGGTGGTCGCGGCGGCCATGTCGAGCTGGTGCATCCGGTCGAACAGCTTCCGGTGCAGCTCACGGGTCTGCTCGGCCGCCGTGGTCAGCTGCGACCAGGGGCGCCAGGTCTCGTCACGCCACCGCTCGAACGCATCCGCGTGATCCTCCGCCGGCTCTGAAGCGGCGGCCTCCCGCGCCTGGTCCACGCTGGATCCGGCGACTGCCGCGCCACGATCCACCGCGGGTTCGGCAGCGGCGGTGACATCGCCACGAAGACGCCGGCGCAGGTCAGCCGGAACCTTCACCGGCCCCGGCAACTCGGGCCGGCCCACCCGCAGCCAGGACGCACCGTCCGCACCGGGACCGGCCTGGCAGTCCGGGTGGGCGGGCAACCCGTTCAGCCAATGGGCATCCGAGGGCACGGTGCGAGCCGGGCGGTCCATCTGCGCGCGCACCGCGAGGAGGTAGTCGGCGACCGCGACAGCCCGGTCCCGGATCGTCGTGGGCGACTCCATCCCGTGAAGTCTAGAGGCGGCCCCGCCATGCCGTGAGCGCGGTTGCCCACCGTCCAGCCCTGGCCGGTGCGCTCGGAGGTCCCGCCGTCCCCGCCGCATCCCGGTATTGGGGAGCGCTTCAGGAATGGCCGGGGCTCAAGCCTCCTCCGGATCCCGCCCGACCGCCGAACGGCCCCCGTCCAGCGGGATGACGGCCCCGTTCAGGAAGCCCGCCGCATCCGACAGCAGGAACGCGACCACCTCGGCCACCTCCGCCGGACTCCCCATCCGGCCCAGCGGTTGCAGCAACCGGATCTCCCGGTCGAAGGCGAGGCGGTCCGCTTCCGGGAGCCCCCGGAGGTACGCCGCCGACCGCTCGGTCGCGACAGACCCCAGGGCAAGAGCATTCGCGCGTACGCCCCGGGGCCCGTAATCGACCGCCAACGCCCTGGTCAGCCCCTCGATCGCAGCCTTCGCCGTGGAATACGCCAAAGCACCGCGCACCGCCCGCTGCGCCTGGTGTGACGACATGTTCACGATCGCCCCACCGGCGGGCAGCAACCAGCGCAGCGCCACCGCGCATCCGGTCAGCGCGAGGTCGAGATTGTGCCGGATCAACGCGCTCATCTCGGCGGCCGAGGTCTCGTGCAGCCACGCCGCAGGGAAGACGGCCGCATTGTTGACCCAGCCCCGCAGCGGGGCGGCAGCCGCCGCGGTCCCGGCCGCCAGCTCGGCCACCGACTGGTCCGTGGCGTCACCGACCACCGGGATGATCCGCTCCCGCGCCGGATGCGCCGCCACCCAGCCGACGGCCTCGGCGTCGCTGTCCAGCACCACCACCGTGTCCTGGCCGGCGGCCAGCCGCTCGGCGATGGCCCGCCCGATTCCCCGGCCGCCGCCGGTGACCACGAAAGACCCCGCACCCATCGCCTGCCCCCAGAGGCCGTCCGGTCAGCTCCCTCATGACCTTATCCA
>NZ_BOMH01000016.1 GCF_016862095.1 Actinoplanes cyaneus | reverse complement strand
CGGGCGTGACCATGGCATCCGCGGGCGTGACCATGGCATCCGCGGGCGTGACCACGGCGGAGCCGGTGGACGCCGCCCAGGGCGGGGGGCGGTGTCCACCGGGCGGCTCCGGCCCGCCGCCAGCGGAGGTCTGCGAGAGCCCGGAGGCTCAGGAACTGGAGGCTCAGGGATCGGAGGCTCAGGAACTGGAGGCTCGGGAACTGGAGGCTCAGGGGAACTGCATCCGCCGGGGGCGCGGGATCACCGGAGGCGGGAGCGGCAGATCGTCGAGATGGCTCCAGTTCAGGGTGCCGTTGTCGGTGGACTTGACCTCGCCCAGGCAGGCCCGGAGAAGCCCGAGGTTGGGCGCCCCGGCGTAGCCCGCGATCACCACCTCGGGCTTCGGCTCGATGCGGGCGATGGCCGCGCAGATCTTGGCGACCTCCCGCTCGTCGACCGCGTCCAGCGGGAGCGGCGACTCCACCGGCGACCGGCGCCACGGCGGCCCGAACCGCCCGAGCAACTCCCGTGCGAGCCGCCCGAACGACCGGCCCACCTCGGCGTCGGCCATCGACAGCCGCGCGGACTGCCCGTAGCACCACGGCACCACGATGTGGCCGTTGATCAGAACCAGCTGGTAGACCGAGCGCGGAACACTGATGATCTCGGCACCCGGCAGCGTGCCCAGGAAGAGGACCAGTTCCTCATAGGGCAGTGCCCAGCGTGGGTTACCCAGCACGCGCTCCACGGTCTGAGTCATGGCCGAGTGTGCGTGCACCTCACGGTCGATCGCCGTGCTCAGCGCCTCGGGCACCCGGGTCCACAGCTCGTCGGCAATCCTGTCGCCGAACTGCTCGACCAGCCAATCGCTGGGACCGACGAGAACGTCTGGACGCATTCTCCACCACCACCGTCCGTGATTCCGGCGTCACTGCTGGCTAGAAGAGTTGCACTTCCGATGATCGACTGGAAGAGGCGGCAACGAGATCATAAAAACGAGCGTGAATGAAATCGCGCATGCCGATCAAAGGCGGGCCACCACGACGGGGCATCGAGCCGAGAAGAATCGAAACCTGCAACTTGCGCGGCGAACCGCACGCGCAAGTTGCAAGCCGGTTTCGCTTTTACCCGTGCCTGTCATTGGACACTGAACTTATTTCCGCCCGGTGACAGAGAAGCAACCATCACTTCACGAGCCTCGATCAAATAGACCGCGACCTGCGATGCCGCACTGACGCTGATCATCCGGCGTGAAGATGCAGGGTGGACCGGATGGACAGAAATCTCTTCCGATCCTTGCTTCCGCCTTCCATCTAGATCCACACATGCGTCGCCACCTCGTGGCAACCGGGTGAACCCCGGGCGTTTGCGCAACTTGGGACAAGCCCACTGTCGGATTCCCGTCAGAACATCTGTTCTTTGATCAAAAACTCCGGGCAAACGCTCTCCACGTGTCGACGCCCACCGCAGATCACCGATCTTGACGGGACGGGGCAGCCTCCCGCCGGACAGCCGGATCCGGACATCATGGAAACGGCGGATCAGCAACCGAATGGAACACCTCAGACTGGTATCGGTCCAGATCGCACCGGCAACAATTCCTGCGACGGCCGACGACCACTCCCTTCGGCAATCAGGCCGAGCCGGACGTCAATTCCTATTCAGCGGCGGACACCTGTGCCGCATATGCCGCCGCTACCGCACGCCCGGTCGCCGACTGCGCCCCGACCGTCTCCGCGGTCGCCTCTCGCACCGCCTCGGCCAGCGCCTCGCGTGCAGCACGCACCGTCACCTCGATCTCCCGGGCGGTCTCCGCCGCCGCCCGCCGCCGGACACCCTCGCCCAACTCGAGCCCGAGCAGGTCACCGCCGGGCCCGACGGTGGCGCTGACCAGCCCGTCCGGGCTTCGCGCCGTCCCGGACAGGCGAGGCAGCCGGGCGGACAGCGCACGCGCCCACCGTGCTCTCTCCGTGAACCCGGACCGCCACTCGTCGAGCCACGCCTGCGCGTCACCCAGCTCACGATCGTCGAGCATGGACCTTCCCCCTTCGCCGTGGCGCCCACGCTAGCCCCGTCGGCAAGATCACGGAGGGGCCTGTGGACAACCTCGGTCAGCCGGGCTCGACGGTGTCCCAGGAGTAGTCGAAGCCGGCCGGCGGCAGGCGCCAATCCCGCAGCACAGCGAGGAGTTCGGACTCGTCCGCGGCCTCCGCGTGCCGCAACCGGACGCCTGCGGGATCCTGGTCGTATCCCTCCAGCCGGTCCGACTCGTACTCCCAGTGGGTGACCAGGAAGCTGCGGCCGGCATCGCTGCGCGCCGCGCCGGCACGCAGGGCCGCCTCGTCCGCGGACCGGCCGCTGGGCACGATGTGCACGAACGACCAGCGGTGCGGCTGCGAGGCCGGGACCAGCACCGCCAGCCTCCGGCCGAGCCGCAACGCCGCCAGCTTCGGAGCCGGCCAGCTCCATTCGCGATGATCCATGACGCGCGGAAGCGTACCTGCGAAACGTCGGGCGAAGCCTGTGGGCGCCTCCGAGAATCTTCGCCGGAAAGGCCCCGAACTGGGCGGACGACCGGTGTTGAGTACCGAAGTTTCCGCAGACCAGCACCGGCCTCGACGATTCTGTCGGGGGCCCGCGCTACGGTGCCCGGGTGAATGAGGTCAGCCCGGCCGAGGAGGCCGCCACCGTGATCGCCGCCGTGCTCGGCGATCTCCGTTCCGGCCAGCATCGGGGCGTCGTCGTCGACTCGCCACCCGGCGCCGGCAAGTCGACGCTGGTGGTGCGCGCGGCCGGCGAGCTGGCCGCGACCGGCGAGCCACTGATGATCGTGGCGCAGACCAATGAGCAGGTCGACGACCTGATCGAGCGCCTCGGCACGCGCTCGCCGGAGGTGACGGTCGGCCGGCTCTCCGCCGTCGACTACGAGCGGACGGATCGGGTGAAGGAACACCCGGCCTGTCGCGTCGCGGCGAAGGTGCCCGACCTCGGCTCGCCGGCGATCACCATCGGCACGGCGGCGAAGTGGGCGACCGTCGCCGAGGGGAGCTGGCCCTGGGCGATCGTCGACGAGGCCTATCAGATGCGGTCCGATGCGCTGCTGCGGGTCGCGCCACGGTTCGAGCGGGCGCTGTTCGTCGGCGACCCCGGTCAGCTCGACCCGTTCTCCACCGTCGAGGTGGAGCGCTGGACCGGCCTGTCCTGGGATCCGATGCAGAGCGCGGTGGCGGTGCTGCTCCGGCACAACCCGGAGCTCCCGGTGCACCGGTTGCCGGTGTCCTGGCGGCTCCCCGCGTCGGCCGCGCCGGTGGTCGCCGAGGCGTTCTATCCGTTCACCGGCTTCCGCTCCGGCACCGGCCCGGGCGACCGCACGCTGCGCTTCGAGCGCCCCGCCGAGACCCCGCTCGACCAGGTGCTGGACACCGCCGCGAAAACCGGCTGGGGCCTGCACGAGCTGCCCGCACGCTTCACCGTGCGCACCGACGCGGAAGCCGCCACGGCCTGCGCCCAGCTCGCCGCCCGGGCGCTGGCCAGGGGCGGGGTCGCCGAGTCCGAGGCGGGGCGGGGCACGCTGTCGCCGTCCCGGATCGCGATCGGCGCCGCGCACCGCGACCAGGCCGCGGCGATCCGCGCGCTGCTGCCCCCGGAGGCGGCCGGCATCACCGTCGACACGGCGAACCGGCTCCAGGGCCGGGAGTATGACCTGACCGTCGTGCTGCATCCGCTCTCCGGCCGGCGCGACGCCACCGCGTTCCACCTCGAGTCCGGCCGGCTCTGCGTGCTCACCTCACGGCACCGGCACGCGTGCGTGGTGGTGGCCCGTTCCGGCATCCCGGAGCTGCTCGACGCGCACCCGTCGACCGAGCCGATGCACCTGAACGTGCCGGTCAAGTTCCCGGACGGCTGGGAGGCGAACCAATCGATGCTCGCGCATTTGTACCGGCTGTAACCCACAGTTGACCGTCGATGCGGCTACGGTGGTGCTATGACGCCCATCGGGGCTTATCGACCGATTCTCCGGCCACGTCGTGGCGAGTTCACGGCACTCGCGCACCTGTCCGAGGAGGAGGCCGCTCGCGTCACGCCGATCGTCGAGCTGGATCCGGCGATCGGCATCGTCCCGCTCCTCCGGGAGCTGCCGCCTCGCACGGACACGCTGGCCCTCGACTTCGGGCACGTGCCGGAGCCACCCGCGCCGCTGGCCCTGGCGGCGCAGCTCACGCGGCTGGGTGTGGCGATGGTGCCGGTGCTACGGCCGTACGAGAGCGGTCGCCGCCTGGTGGCCCATGGCATGGCCGCGCGGATGCACCACCGGCGAGCGGTCCTCCGGCTCCAGCCGCACGTCGACGCGGGCAATCCGGCGCAGGCCGAAGTGGTCACCGACCGGGTACTGGCCGCCACGGAGCTCGACCCGCACGAGGTCGATCTGCTGATCGACCTCGCCGAGACCGCCTGCCTGGCCCACGCCGACGAGGTCGAGGAGCGGGCGCGGCGGGTGCTGCGCTGGGCCCGGAGCATGCCGTGGCGCTCGGTCAGCGTCGCCTCCGGCGCGATGCCGCCGAACCTGGACGACCTGCCCACGGACCGCCCGGTGCCGGTGGGCCGGCTGGACGCGCGGGTCTGGGCCCGGCTCGGCGAGCCCGGCCTGGGGTATGCGGATTACGGCGTCACCTCGCCGGTCCGGCGCCTAGGGGTGCAACATCATCGCCAGTTGCCCACGTTGCGGTACACGTCCGAGCAGGACTGGTGGATCTACCGCTGGGCGCGGCGCGGCGGACGCGGTGACGACCGCTGCCACGACCTGTGCCGCACGCTGGTGACCTCGCCGCAGTGGCCCTCGGCCGGCGCCCGGTTCTCCTGGGGCGACGCCGAGATCGCCCGGCGGGCACGCACGGCCCGGGGCGCGGGCACCTCGGCGAGCTGGATCGCCTGGGGCACCTCGCACCACATCTCGCACGTGCTGCGGGCGCTGCCCGCGGCCTGAGGCCGAACGGCACAGCCACGACGGCAAAGCTGTCGTACGCTTGTTCTAATGTCGCTCACGGCTGCCCTCTCGTACGCCCGGCACGGCATCCCCGTCCTGCCGGTGCACACGCCTGACCGGGGTGGTGTCTGTTCCTGCCCCGGAGGAGAGCGATGCGACAGCCCCGGCAAGCATCCCCGCCTGCGCCACGGGGTCAACGAGGCGAGCACCGACCCGCGCCAGATCGAGATCTGGTGGTCGCGCTGGCCCCGGGCGAACGTGGGCCTGCGCACCGGCGTGATCATGGACGTGGCCGACATCGACTCGGTGGAGGGCTGGCACGCGCTGCGCCACCTCCTCGCCGACGAGATCCCGCCCGGGCCGCAGGTCCACACCGGTGGCGGTGGCCGCCACCTGTGGTTCCGCCCGACCGGCTTCGGCAACCGGGTCCGCCTGCTACCGGGGCTGGACTGGCGCGGTGCGGGCGGTTACGTGCTGGCCCCGCCGTCCCGGCACGTGACCGGCGGCGGCTACACGTGGATCCGCCGTCCCGGCCCGTCGCTGCCGGCCGGCCCACCGGCGCTGCGCGCCATGATCGCCGGGCCGCCGCCGGCGCCGGCGCGGCCGGTCGCGCACCCGGATCGCTACGCGCAGGCCGTGCTGGAGTCGGAGACCGAACGGGTGGCGCGCGCCGCCGTGGGTTGCCGCAACAACACGCTCAACCGGGCGGCGTTCGCCCTGGGCCGGTTCGTGGGGGCGGGCCTGCTCGACGCCGGCACGGTCCGGCGCGAGCTGGAGTGGGCGGCGCGTTGTGCGGGTCTGGGCCAGGCCGAGATCCGTGGCACGATCCGATCCGGCCTGCGCGCGGGCGCCCGGCAGCCGTTCATCGGAGCTTCCGGCCACGCCGCCTGACCGAGCCACCACGCCCCCGCACTGCCACGCCCCCACGCCGCCAGGTCCCCGTGCTGCAACAGCCCAGCCACCGCCGCCGCGCCCCCACGCCCGGGCCGCCACGCCCGGGCCGCAACAGCCCAGCCACCACCGTCACGGCTCAGAGCCGGCCCGTGCCGCGACGACTCAACCGCTCGACCCGCAGCCGCAGCTCGGCACCCGGCCACCGCAGCGACTCCAGGCCGTGACCGGCCGGAAAGCGGCC
Source organism: Actinoplanes cyaneus (assembly GCF_016862095.1). Taxonomy (GTDB): domain Bacteria; phylum Actinomycetota; class Actinomycetes; order Mycobacteriales; family Micromonosporaceae; genus Actinoplanes; species Actinoplanes cyaneus. The sequence goes on along the minus strand of NZ_BOMH01000016.1, from coordinate 278,653 downwards.
TTCCACGCTGCCACGACTCCCAGGCCCGACGGCATCACCACGCCCGGGTTGGCATGGATGAGGGGCCGGGGTGACCGATCGGCTGACCGGAAACGGATGATCGGGTCGGGAGCACACGGGTGAACGTGACCGGCGCGCCGGTAGCCTGGCAGGCAACCGGCTGGGGGGCGATGGTGCTTCAGTGGGACGTCATCGGCGACACCGAGCAGAGTGTGCTCGCCGATCCGGTGCGCCTGCGTTCGGTCCGGCGGCTGGGCACGCCGGGGCCGGATGAGGCGTTCGACCGGCTCGCGATGCTCGTCCGCAAGCTGGTGGACGCACCGCTCGGCGTGGTGTCCCTGGTCGACGCGGAGCGGCAGTTCCTGGCCGGCCAGGTCGGCATGCCCGAGCCGTTCGCCACCGAGCGCAGCATGCCGCTGACCCATTCGTTCAGCCGCCACGTCGTGGTGGCCGGCGAGATGCTGGTCATCCCGGATGTGCGCGCCGATCCCCGGATGCGGGGCAACCCGTCGATCGAGGGGTTGAACGCCATTGCGTACGCGGGAGCGCCGATCACCGACCCGGACGGCCTCGTCGTCGGGGCGCTGTGCGCTGTCGACCACGAGCCGCGGAACTGGACCAACAGCGAGATCGCCCTGCTCAGCGAGCTGGCCGCGGTCTGCTCGTCGGAGGTCTGCCTGCGCATCGCCCGGGCCGCCGCGGAGGACGCCCGGCGCGCCGCCGAGTCCGCCCAGCACCAGTTGGCGCTGCTCACCGACCTGACCGAGTCGCTGGCCGCGACGATGGACGTGGCGGAGGCGATGCGCCGCCTCGGCCGGATCGTCACCGGCCGGCTCGCCGACTGGTGCGTCGTCACGTACGCCGACGAGCCGGGCGCGAGTCCGCACGTCTCGGCCACCCACCGCGATCCGGCCCGCGCCGCCGACATGCAACGGCTCGCCGACCTGGCCGCCCGTTCGCGCACCGACCTGCAGGCGATCGTGCTGGCGGCACGGCGGCACGGGCGTTCGGTGCGGCGCGAGAGTGGCTCGGCGAGGTTGCGCGGCCGGCTCAGCGATGTGGAGCTCGCGGCGCTCGCCATGTCGGCCGGGCTCGGCTCGTCGATGGTGGCGCCGATCGTGTCGCCGGTGCGCCGCGTGGTCCTGGGCGCGGTGCTGCTGGTCAACGGGCCGGACAGGCCACCATTCACCGCGGCCGAGGAACGGGTCGCCGCGGAGATCGGCCGCCGCGCTGGGCTCGCGGTGGAGAACAGCCGGCTGTACCGGGAGCAGCGCCACGTCGCCGAGGTGCTGCAGCGGAGCCTGCTCACGGAGCTGCCCACGCTGCCCGGCGTCGAGCTGCACGCGCGTTATCTGCCGGCGCAGGACGGCGCCGCCGTCGGCGGTGACTGGTATGACGCTTTCGCCCAGCCCGACGGCAGCGTGATGGTCGCGGTCGGTGACGTCGCCGGCCACGACATCGAGGCCGCCGCGACGATGGGCCAGCTGCGGAACCTGGTGCGTGGCGACGCGTTCGGCCGCGCCGACGAGCCCGGTGCCCTGCTCACCCAGCTCGACGAGGCGTTGCACGGGCTGCGCGTGCCGGCCGCCGCGACCGCGGTGCTGGCCCGTGTCCGGCAGTCCTGGTCGGGTTACGCGATCAGCTTCGCGAACGCCGGTCATCCGCCGCCGCTGCTGCTCCTGCCGGACGGGCGGGTCCAGGTCTGGTGGATCCCGCCGGAGCCGCTCCTCGGCCTGCCCCCGCACCAGGCCCGCACCACCACCGTCCGTTATGTCCCGCCCGGCTCCACCCTGGTCCTCTACACCGACGGCCTGGTCGAGGACCGTCAGCAGCTCCTCGACGACGGTGTCGCCCGCCTCGCCGAGCGCCTCCGCGAGAGCAGCGCCTACCCCGGCGACGAGCTCTGCGCCCGCCTGCTCGACGTCGCCCCGCGCCGCAACGACGACATCGCCCTGCTCCTGGTCCGCCTCACCGGCTGAGAAAGATCAACTTCAAGATCTTGCGGTCCCCTCTCCGCTGTGGTCCGGATCGTCGCTCCCGCGGGGACCCTTCCGGGCTTCGCAGGGCCGCGAGGCGGCCCAGAACGCGAAACCCGCAAGGGCGACGTCCGCAGGTGGTGCGGGTCACAGCAGGAGAACCCGCGCAGGACCGCAAGCCGGCAGCACCAGCCCGCCGGTGAACCACGCGAGGCAGGCGGCAGCTCGAGCGTGCCGCGCGGCGGAGGTTCCGGCTGGTTCTCATGGTCGTTATGCGTGCCTCATAACGACCATGAGAACCAGCCGGAACCGCGAGCCGCGCCGCAGCCTCGGCCCGGGCGCGGCTCGCGCCCCCGGACGCACTCGACTAGGCCCGTCGGCTTCACACGCAGCGGCGTGCCAGCCGGCTCGACCGCCGCGGGACGCGACGCGGCGGGGCGACGGTCGCGGGACGTGGGCGACGGCCACGGGCGCAGCCGGCTCGACGGACACGGGACGACCACGGGACCCAGCTCGCTCGACCGACACGGGACACGGCGGGGCGACGGCCGCGGGACGGCCGACATGGAAAGTCGGAAGCGAGGGCTATGGGACGGCGGGGACTTGCGGGTCTTGTGGGGGTGGGGGGCCGCCGTGGGTCCAGGGAGTCTCGGTGGGGTCGGGAAGGGCGCCGCCGCGGCGGAACTCCTCGGTGAGCGTCGTCAGGATCACGCGCTCGCCGACGGCCGGAACGGTTCCCGGCTCGGCGACCAGTTTGCGGCCCATGCCACCGGAGAGCTCCAGCAGAACGTCGGTCTCGCCGGTCACGGGCACCGGGGCAAGCGAGATCACGCGGGCCTTCTGGGACGGCCGGGACGGCGAGGTCAGCGACGTGCCCGGCTCGACCCGTACCGACTCGGCGGTACGAACCATGATGCGCGGCCGCAGCACCGGCCGTTTGCCGCTGTCGTCGATCCGGTCGGGCGCGGCCAGCGTGACGGTCCCGGCGAACGCGGCCCCGGCCAGCCGGTACTCGGCGAGGACGAGCGGGTCGTCGAAGGCGCGCTGCACCGCGTACCGGGAGGCGGCCGATTCGAGCCGCTGCAGGCGTGCCGCGGCGGCGACCGCACCGTCCCGGCGGGGCTGCGGCGCTCCGCCGTCGGCGACGTGCTGCGCGAACGCCGTGTAGACGTCCCGGTCGGAGTCCCACCGCTGCCCGACTCGTGAGCCCACCGGCAGCCGGCGCAGCAGGTCGAGCACCCGCCACATCCGCTCCCAGGTCGGCAGCATGAGCTCGCGCAGCACGTCGGGCAGTTCGGGAGCGGACCGTTCGATCAGCGGCGCCAGCACCTTGTTGTCGAAGTCCGGGTCGGTCGCCGGGCCGGCCACCGGGCCGTTCTCCACGGCACGCGCCGCCGCCGCGCCCTCCTGGATCCAGGCCAGCAGCACGCCGAGCTGCGCGTCCTCGGCGCCGCTCTGCCCAGTGGCCCAGTGCAACCCGAGCGCCTGCACCGCGTTGACCAGCAGGGACGAGCCGGGCACCTCGGCGCTGGTGGCGAAGAACGTGAGCCAGCGCCCGAGCAGCGGCACCGACGCGGGCACCGGGTGCTCGCCGTCGACGGTCCGGAAACGGGTGGACCGGCCGAACAGGCGCAGGAAGTCGACGCCGGCCGGGTTCGGGACCCAGAGTTGCGGGGCGTCGGCGTAGCGGGTGCGCACGTCCTTGCCCCGGTCGATCGGGACGTCCTCGGTGGCGTCGGCGAACATGTCGACGTACGCGACGAGGATCTGACCCAGACGATCGGCGAACCGGAACCGTTCGTCGCGGTCCCGCGGCTGGGTGACGACGAGCAGTTCCGGTTTGTCCGGGTCGGCTCCGACGAGCGCGGCCAGCGGCGCATTCGCCTCGCCGGCCATCGCGAGCGGCACGAGCACCAGCGGATAGTCGTGAACGTGCAGGTGGCGGACGGTGGCGATCGGCTGCGCCCGCCCACTGGCGACCGCCTGCGCCCGGGCGAGGGCGGTGAGCGTACTCAAGAAAGCGCCTCTGACCGCAACCGGAGCGCCTGCCGCAGGAGCGCCGCGGCCTCCTCCTGCTCCGGCGTCGGCGTGCGGGTCCCGGAGGCGAGCTCGAGCACCTCCTCGACGCTCTCGATCCCGCCGAGCGCCTCCCGCACGGGCCGGCCGAGCGCCCCGGTCGTCCCGCTCGCCTCGTGCCGGCAGAACGTGGACAGCTCGCACGTGGAGAGGCACTCCGGCGCATAGCGGGGCGCCACGTGCCCGAGCGCCGCGACGATCTCGGACGCCGGCCGGTTCAGGTCGAAGGTCACCCCGGCCGGGAGCGCGTCGATGATCTCGCCGACGCCGGACAGCCGGGACAGTTGCCGGCGCAGCGTGGCGAGCTGTTTGCGCACGTCGAGGCGGACCGCGACCGGGCGCATCGCGAAGTTCTCCGGGCAGACCAGCACGATCTCGTGGTCGACGAGCAGCGGGTCCATCCCGAGGCGTTCGAGCAGTTGGCGCAGCGCGAGGACGTACGTCGCGGCCTGGATCGCCGCCGCGGAGACCTTCGCGCTCTCGGCCTGCCCGTCGACGATCGCGAACGACTTGATCTCGACGACCTGCAGGCGGCCCTGATGCGCGTACGCCACCAGGTCGGGCTCCAGGTAGACGGTCTGCCCGGCGACCTCGAGGGTGAGCAGCGGGTGGTCGATCAGCGCCGCCGACGCGGCGGAGAGCAGCGCGACCGTCCGCGCATGGCGGTCACCCAGGCTGTCGTCGGTGTCCGCCCCGAGGTCCCGGTAGGCGGCGGCGTCCGAGGCGCCGAGCACGGACCGCAGCAGCTCGCAGTCGTCCGCCTTGAGCATCGCCTCGAACGCGTTGCCGCGGGACAGCGCGAACCGGGACTGACCGAAGCTGCCCGGGAATCCGATCGTCTCGGCGAGCTTCAGCTTGTCGACGCCGGCCGCGTCGAGCACGGCCCGCCGGTTGCAGCCGGGGTTGCCGGTGAGCGCGGCGATCGTGCGCGCGTTGTGCCGCTTGGCCTTGCCACCGCCACGCAACTCGTCGAGCCGGCCCATCAACGGCCGTCCCGGGTGCAGCGGTCATCGGGGAAGCGGAGCGAAACCAGCCGGGTCATCAGCGCCCATTCCGAAAGCATCGACGAGTCAAGGGGAAGATCGACAAGTCAGGAGAGGAAGTCTACGGGACCGTGGCGAACTCGCCGCGTTTCACCCGCGAGAGGTGAATAAAACGCACATATCAGTCACAATTCGAGAGGCGCGCTAGGTTCGGGGCATGCCGAAGGCCATCTGGAACGACGAAGTGATCGCGGAGAGCGACGACACGGTGGTGCTCGAGGGGAATTACTACTTCCCCCGCGCCTCGGTGCGTGCGGACGTGCTCATCCCCTCCGACACGCACACCGTCTGCCCGTGGAAGGGCAAGGCGTCGTACTACTCGTTGCGGGCGGAGGGGCACACCGCGGCCGACGCCGCCTGGTACTACCCGGACCCGAAACCGGACGCCTCAGCCGTCCGCGACCGGGTGGCCTTCCGTAAAGACGTGAAGGTGGAGATCTAGGAAGACTCCGACGGTTCCTGCCGCGGCCCCGCGTGAGCCCCGGCCGGAACCTTCCAGCGCGGGGCCCGCTCACGCGATGCGCGGGTGGGCCTCCTCGATCGCGGTCACCTCGAGGTAGTCGAGCATGTCGCCCTGCTCCTCGGGATCCAGCGCCCGGAACGCCGCGTAGGCCTCCTCCCGGGCATTCTCCGTCTCCGCCGCCAGCAGCGCGATGATCGCCGACCAGGCCAGCGACACCCGGTCGAAGAGCCGCGCCCGGCGCAGCGAGGTGAGGCGGGAGAGCATCGCGACCTTGGCCACCGCGTCGTCGTCGGTCGCCAGGCGGTCGCAGAGCTCGAAGAGCGCCTTCCCCCGGTACGGATGCTCGGCCTCGACCATCCGCGCCAGCTCGGCGTTGCTCATCTGGTCGACCGGCGGCGCCGGCCCACGGCGTGGCAGGCGGGGGCTCGGCTCAGCGTGCACGACTGTCCCGCCCGCTCTCGAACCCGTTGCCCGGGGTCTGGTGCGGCAGCGACGGCACGGTGCTGAACGACGGGAACGGCGCCCGTGCCGGCATCACCGGAGCGGCAGGCTCGTCGAGCCCCTCCCCCGACTCGGGGAAACGCTGCGTGAAACTGTCCAGCACCGCCTTGCCGGTCTCGGTCTCCGCCCCGACGGTCGCCTCGACCGCGTCCGCGACCTGGCCGGCCAGCGCCGACTGGGCACGCCGGATCGTCCGCAGGATCTCGGCCGCCAGCCCGGGCGCGCCCAGGCCCAGGGACCGCTCGTCCAGCTCCAGGTCCGTCACGTTCCCCGAACTCGCGACGGTGACCAGCACCGCGCCGTCCGCACCGGAGGCCGACGCACGCAGCGTCGCCACCCGATCGGCCAGCGCGGCGGCCGCACCCCGCGGGCGGGATGCACCGTCGACGGCACCGCGTTCTCCACCCAGCACGATTTCGCCCTCCGTTACCGACTTACGGTGGTGATGACCCATGAGATCACGACCACGCCATCCCCGCGAGCACCCACGGTAGCGACTCCCGGCGCTCACCCGACCCGGCGACCGCCGTAACCTTCATGCAACGCATCGACCGCCACGATCGAGGGGGTGCCGTGGAGACGGGCCAGCCGGACGACGGACACGCCCCGGAGTGGCGATCCGCGATGATCGACGTCTCCGAGGCCACCCTCGCCGAGTTGGTCACCCGCGACGACTCGGCCCTGGACCGCTGCCTGCGCCGCCTCGCCGGCGACCTGGCCGGGCCGAGCGAGCAGATCGCCGGCTTCAACTCCGCGCTCTGAGCGGCCCCACCCGTTGCAACCGTTCCGGCTCGCCGACCCCGACCTTGCCGCGCTCGGCGCCGGCCGGCCCTCACCGGGCACTCTCGCCCTGCTGCGCAGAGCGCAGCTCAGCCGCCATCTCCTTCTCCTCCGCGAGATCCGGCTCAGGGCCGGCAGGAACCCGAGGTGGTACGACCGGCTGCACGCCATGCCGCCCGGCGAATCGCGCGACCGGATCGCCGACCCGATGACCGGCCTGTGGGCAGCCCAGGTGCTGTCCGCCCTCCGCGACGAAACCGCGCCCGCCTGCACGGAGTTGCCGGAGATCGCCGGCCAGGCGCTCTCCGTGACGCACGCCGGGCGGGCACTGACAGTGCGCCTGGACGATCGGGGGCCGCTGCGGCACCTGCTCGGGCTGGCGCCGGCCGAGCCGCTCACGCCCGCCGAGGTGGCACGCTGGCGGGACTCCCTCGGCGAGGCGTGGCGGATTCTGACCACCCGGCATCCGGGCGCGGCCGACATCGTCGAGGGCGTGTTGCGGGTGATCGTCCCGGCGCGCCCGGATCCGCGGGCCGAGGGGGTGAGCGCCACGTCGGCGGCCGCGTTCGGGGCGGTCGCGTTGTCCGCCCCGGCGAACGGCACGAGTCTCGCGGTCGCGCTGCTGCACGAGACGCAGCACAGCGTGCTGAACGCGGTGCACGGCCTGTTCGAGCTGGTCCGCCCGGACGACACGCTCGGGTATTCGCCGTGGCGCGACGATCCGCGGCCGGCGTCCGGGATCCTGCACGGGGTGTACGCGTTCCTCGCCGTCACCCGCTTCTGGCGAGCCGAGCTGCGCGGCGGTTCCGGTGCGGGCGAGGCGGCGTTCGAGTTCGCCCGGTGGCGGGCCGCCGTCCACGAGTCCGCGGGAGAGCTGCTCGCCGGCGGCCGGTTGACCGCGGCCGGGAATCGGCTGGCCGGCGCCGTGCGGGACGAGGCAGGCCCGTGGCGGAGCGAGCCGGTCGGCGCCGAGGTGGAACGGCTCGCGGATCTGGCCCGGGCCGACCATCACGTGCGCTGGCGGCTGCGGAACCTGACGGTCGCCCACGGGGACGTGGCAGCGCTCGCCGAGGCGTGGCACGCGGGCCGCGCCGCGCCCGTCGTCCGGTCGGTGGTGACCGCGAGTCCCCGGGTGGTCGAGCCGAGCCCACGGCTGCGGATGATCCGGGAGCTGCTGCGCGGCGACCCGGCCGGCCCGGCGCATCCCGGCGACGCCGCCTGGGTGCGGGGCGACGCGGGGGCCGCGCTCACGGCGTACCGAATGGGCCTGGGGAAGGACCGTGACCAGGAGCGGGCCTGGAGCGGACTCGCCCTGGTCTCCCCGCATCCTGCCCTGCGCAGCAGGCCGGAGCTGGTCCGAGCCGCCGCGCGGGCCCTGCCCGAAGCGGACATCGCGGACCTGGCCGCCTGGCTGTCCGGCGGCGAGCGCAGCTGCACGTGCAGCTGAGATTGCCGGCGCGACAGCCGGTTGCAATCCGGTTCACCTGCGGTTTTGCGCTCGGTTGCGAATGAGTGGAGCGAGCCGGATCACTCAACCCGCCCGCCACCGGACCGATCTGAGCGACCGGAGGTGGATCGTGGCTCGGAAAGCACTGTTGGACCGGATGCGGCGCGCCGTCGACGACGGCGTCGTGCTGGCTTCCCTGGTACTGCTGGTGTGGCCGGCGGCGGACACGGACGTGACCCTCACGTCCTGGCTCGTGCCGCTGGCCGCGGCTCTGTGTCTCGGCGTGGCGATACTGCTGGTGGCGCCGGAGCGGCCGGTGCTGCGGTTCGGGCCGGCGGCGGCCGCGCTGGTGGTGAGCGGCATCCGGCACGTCCAGGACGAACTCGCCCCGGGCGCGGTCTGGCTGCTGCTCGGCATGGCGGTGGCCGTCCTCGGCCGCCACTGGCTCGGCACCGGCACCGACAAGGCGCTGCTGCGCGAGATGACCACGCAGCGGGCGATGCTGGCCCGGCAGGCGTACCGGGATCCGCTGACCGGGGTCGGCAACCGCAAGATGTTCCTGGAGCGTGCCGAGCACGCGCTGGCCGAGGCGAGCCGGACCATGACCGCGGTGATCGTGGTCGACCTGGACGGCTTCCGCGAGCTCAACGACACGTTCGGCCACGAGGTCGGCGACGAGCTGCTGCGGGCCGCGGCCGACCGGCTGGCCGCGAACGTGCGGGCCAACGACGTGGTCGCCCGGCTCGACGGCGACGAGTTCGTGGTGCTGCTGCCCGGCCTGGAGGACGAGCAGGCAGCGGTCGCGGTCGCCGACCGGGTGCTCACCGAGCTGCACCGGCCGCTGGAGGTGGCCGGCCTCAAGATGACCGTCCGGGCCAGTGCCGGCGTCGCCCTGACGGCCGGTGGCGGCGGTATCGACCACGTGCTGCGCGAGGCCGACCAGGCCCTGCACCGCGCGAAGCTGGACGGCGGCGGGGCGGCCCGCCGGTTCGACCCGGAGCTGTTCGCCCTGGAGGAGCAGCGCCGCAAGGCCGAGGGCGACATCATCCGTGCCCTGGACATGGGTGAGTTCGAGGTGCACTACCAGCCGATCGTCGACCTGGACGGCGAGCAGACCGTCGGCGTCGAGGCGCTGATCCGCTGGCAGCACCCGGAGAAGGGCCTGGTCCCGCCCGGCCTGTTCCTGGAACTGGCCGAGCAGCTCGGGCTGCTGCCCCGGCTCGGCGGCTGGGTGCTGGAGGAGGCCTGCCGGCAGGCGGTCGGCTGGCAGCGGCAGTTCCCCGGCTTCGAGATGAACGTCAACCTGTCCGCCTCGCAGCTCAGCAACCCGAACCTGGTCGCCGAGGTCCGCTCGGTGCTGGAACGCACCGGGCTGGACCCGGAGCACCTGGTGCTGGAGCTGACCGAGTCGGTCGCGCTGGTCGACCTCGAGGAGTCCGCCCGGATCCTCAGCGAGCTGAAGGACCTCGGCGTGCGGATCGCGCTGGACGACTTCGGGACCGGCTTCTCCTCGCTCAGTCACCTGAGCGCGCTGCCGGTGGACGTGGTCAAGATCGACCGGTCGTTCGTGCAGGCGATGCCGGAGAGCGGCGGGGCGTCGGTGGCCGAGGCGGTGCTGCACATCGCCCGGACGTTCAACCTGTCACCGGTGGCCGAGGGCGTCGAGGACGCGGCCCAGGCCGACTGGCTGCGGGACCTGGCGTGCAGCCGGGCGCAGGGTTACCACTTCGCCCGGCCGATGCCCGCCCTCGACGTCACCGAGCTGCTCGACAGGCAGGCCGACGCCGAGAAGGACGTCGCCGCCTGAGCTGACCGGCGCGCCCGCGCCTCACAACGGTGGCAGGTCCACATCCGTCTCCAGACGCTGCCCGGCGGCGGTCACCCGGAACACCGGGTGGCCGTCGCCGTACGCCTTTCCCAGCGCCTCGACGGCCTGCCGCTGCGCGGCCTCGTCCTGGTCCGCCAGCGCCAGGTTCCACGCACAGGCCAGCGTGTCCGGGTGGTCGGCCCCGCGCACCACCCGGGACCGCCGCAGCGTGTCCGCCGCGAGCTCCCGCGCCGGCTGACCCTCCCCGGCCGCGAAAAGGTCCGCCGCCAGCCCGTTCGCGCAGCTCAGCGTGAACGGATGATCAGCTCCGACGCTGCGCCGCAGCCCACTGATCACCTCTTCGTCGATGGTCCGCGCCTCGTGGTGCTGGCCGGCCGCCCGGACCACCCCGGCCAGCCCGGCGGAGGCGGCGAGCGTGAACGGATGCTCGTCGCCGAGCACCGCGTGGAACCGGATCACCGCCCGTTCCAGCAGCTCGTGGGCGGCGGTCAGATCGCCGGCCGCACGCACGCAGTTGGCCAGCGACAATGCGGTCGCCAGCGTGTCCACGTTCAGGTCGCCGAACCGCTGCCGGCACGCCTCCAGGTTCGCGGTCGCCAGGTCACGCGCCTCGGCCAGCCCCAGCCGGTACGCCGCCATCGCCGTGAGCCGCCCGGCCCAGAGCGCGAACGGGTGGTCCTCGGCGACCTGCTCGGCGTGCCCGGCCAGCACGCCGGCGACCCCGGTGTAGTCGCCGAGCCCGTACAGGTCGTAGGCGAGCGCGGCCCGTGACGACAGCGTCTCCGGGTGCCCGTCCACGAAGATCGCCTGCCGATGCCGCAGCGTCTGCTCGTCCAGTGCCCGGGCGCCCCGGAAGTCGCCGAGCAGCCGCAGATCGATGGCGAGGTTGTTGGCGCAGCGCAGCGCGGTCGGGAAGCTCTCGCCGAACAGCCTGCGGTACCGCACCAGGTTGTCCGCGTCCAACTGCCGCGCCTGCCCGAAGTGGCCCTGCATGCGCAGGTCCCCGCCGACACTGTTGGCGGTGGCCAGGGTCGCCTCGTCGTCGGCGCCGAACACCTCCCGCTGGGTGCGCAGCGTCTGCAGGTTCAGGTTCCGCGCGTCGGCGGAGCGGCCCACCGCGCGCAGCGCGTTCGCCAGGTGGAACGAGGCGAGCAGCGTCTGCTCGGCGGACTCGCCCAGCGCGTCCCGCCACCGGGCGACAGCGGAGGCGGCCAGCTCGCGGCTCGAGTCGTAGTCGCCGCGCGCGAAGTGGAACCGGATGCAGTTGATCACCAGCTGGCGGACCTCCTCGGCGTCGCCGCCCAGCAGATCCGAGTGGATCAGGTGTGGGGCGAGCTCCGCGTACCGGTACCAGCCGGCCGGATTGTCCGGGTCGCCCGGGTCGGCCGCGGAGAGCATGCCGCGCACGATGCGCAGCAGCTCGGCGTGCCGCTCCGAGCTGAGCTCCTGACCGAACATGCCCCGGATCAGCGGGTGCACGGTGAGCCGCTCGCCCGACGGGTCCAGCCCAGCCAGCCCGAACCGGGCGATCCGGCGCATCGCGGCCCGCAGCCGGCGCTCGACCCGGACGGTCCGGGCGATCTCCGGCTCCAGCGGCAGCGTCCGCGCCGCCCAGAGCAACTGCCAGGAGACCGGGGCGCTGGCCAGGAACGTGCAGAGCTCCAGCAGCACCCGGTCGGCCGGGGCGGCCTCGCCCAGCGCGTCGGCGGCCAGGCCCCAGGTGACCCGGACCGGGGTGGGGAACGCCAGCTCGGCGGCGCGGCGCTCGTAGCGCTCCAGATACTCCCCGACCGGCCAGCCGGTGGCGGTGCGCACGGCGGCGGCCAGGTCCAGCGCCATCGGCAGGTCGCCGAGCCGGGTCGCGAGCCGGTCGGCGTCCCCCACGGAGAGCTCCGGCGCGCGGGCCTGCAACAGGTCGACCGCGTCCGCCCGGTCGAAGACCGGCACCGGCAGGGCCTGCGCCACCTCGGCCGTCCAGCGGGGATTCCGGCTGGTCACGAGCACGTGCCCGGCGCCGGACGGCAGGTACGGCATGATGTCCTCGGGCCGGTTCGCATTCTCGAAGACGACCAGCCAGTGCCGGTACGGCTCGCCGCGGCTCAGCGCGTCACGGACAGCGCCCAGCGTCCGGTTGAGGTCGCGCGCCTCGGGCAACCCCAGTTTCTGCGCGAGACCGGCGAGCGCGGCGCGCATCCCCGCGTTCTGCTCGGCGGGGATCCACCACACCAGATCGTAGGTCTCCGCATGACGGTAGGCATACTCCACCGCCAATTGGGTACGTCCAGTTCCGCCGAGTTGGTGGTCCGCACTCGGCAGCAGCACCACCGGACCGTTGCCGAGCAGGCCGCGCACGCGGGACAGCAGATCTTCACGACCCACGAAGCGGGGATTGCGCGGCGGCAGACCGCCACGGATCGGCACACCGTGCTCCTCACATCTTGGTGATGCCGATTACCGTACGTGGAACCCCCGCCACTGCAAAGCGGGCACCCGCCCGGCGAACGGAAGGCCCCCGGTGATCGAAGAAGTGACGAGCCTGGATGCTGACGGCACCCTCACCACCGTGTCGCTGCGCGGCGAGATCGACGTCCTCACGGTCGAGCAGGTGCGGGTCGCGCTGGGCGAGGCCGTCGCCGGTCGCCCCCGCCAGATCGTGGTCGACATGCACGACGTCGCGTTCATCGACTCGACCGGCCTCGGCGCGCTGATCTCCGGCTTCCAGCGGGCCCGTGACCAGGCGATCGCCTTCCGGCTCGCGCGCCCGAGCAGCAACGTCCGCCAGATCCTCGTCCTCAGCGGCCTGCTCGAGGTCGTCGAGGTCACCCCCTAGATCAACCCCATTCTCCGGTACGGCCACCCGCCGCCCCACCGGATTCGCGGCCCCGCCGAGCAGTCCGCGACGCCGCTGCGCTCCAGGCCGCAACGGCGCCGCCGCCCACCTGGTGATCCACACCCTGGGTGGCCTCACCCCACGCCGCCCGACCCAACGCCAGCCCGGGCCGTACCACCCCGGACAGCCGCGTCCCACGCCACCCGACGCAACGCCCGTCCGCGCCCTCCCCACCCCGGACAGCCGCGTCCCACACCGCCCGACGCGACGCCCGCCCGGCTCGAGGTCGCGGCCGCGCTCCCGACCCCGGCTGGTTGTCATGGGCGTTATTCGTCCCTCATAACGCCCATGACAACCAGCCGGAACCTCAGTCGCGGCCGCAGTCCGGTGCGGGCCGCAGCCCCGCGCGGGGTACACGCGGGACGGGGTATACGCGGGGCGCGGCTGCGCGCGCGGGGCGGGACTGCGCGCGGGGCACGGCTGCGCGGGGCGGGGCTGCGGCGGGCGGCTCATCGGCGTACGCGGGAAGGGGTTTCAGGCTTTTGACGGGACTGCGAGACCGAGGCCGGGGGCGACGGGCTTGAGGTGCTTGCCGGCGAAGAGCATGAGGCTCAGCAGGGACGCGAGGAGGGCGAGGGCGCCGGCACCGTACCAGGCCCAGGTGTACGCGCCGAGCTGGTCACGGACGAGACCGGCGGCGGTGGCGGCGATCGCGGCGCCGAACTGGTGGGAGGCGAAGACCCAGCCGAAGACGACCGGGCCGGCCGCGCCGAAGTACTCCCGGCACAGGGTGACCGTCGGCGGCACGGTGGCGACCCAGTCGAGGCCGTAGAAGAGGATGAACACCAGCATGCTCGGGTGTGCCGTGGCCGCCAGGATCGAGGGCAGGACGAGCAACGAGAGGCCGCGCAGGGCGTAGTACCCGCCGAGCAGGATGCGGCTGTCGACCCGGTCGGTGAGCCAGCCGGAGGCGATCGTGCCGACGATGTCGAAGACGCCGACCAGGGCGAGCAGGCTCGCGGCGGTGGTGGTCGGCATGCCGTGGTCGTGCGCGGCCGGGATGAAGTGGGTGCCGACCAGGCCGTTGGTGGTCGCGCCGCAGATCGCGAAACCGCCGGCGAGCAGCCAGAACGCCCGGGTCCTGGCGGCGTCGCGCAGAGCGGTGAGCGCGGTCCGCGCGGCGTTCCCGGCCGGTTTCGCCGGCGGGTCGGTGAGGCCGCCGAGCGCTGTCACGCCGAGGTCCTGCGGGTGGTCGCGGAGGCGCCAGAGGATCAGCGGCACGACGAGGAGCGCGACCGCCGTCACGGTCAGCGCCGCCGTACGCCACCCGTGGGTCTCGGTGATGCGCGACAGCACCGGCAGGAAGACCAGGTTGCCGGTCGCGCCGCCGGCCGTGAGCACGCCGGTGACCAGCCCACGGTGCTTGACGAACCAGCGGCCGGTGATGGTGGCGACGAAGCCGAGCGCGAGCGAGCCGGTGCCGAGCCCGACGAGCACCCCCCAGCAGAGCATCAGTTGCCAGCTGGAGTTCATCCAGATGGTCAGGCCGGAACCGAGCGCGACCAGGCCGAGCGCGACGGCGGCGACCCGGCGGATGCCGAACTTCGCCATCAGCGCCGCGGCGAACGGCGCGGTCAGGCCGTAGAGCAGCAGGTTCACCGAGACGGCGGCGGAGATCGTGCCGAGCGACCAGCCGAACTCGGCGTGCAGCGGCTCCAGCATGACGGACGGGGTGGAGCGGAAGCCGGCCGCGCCGATCAGGGCGATGAACGCGACGGCGGCGACCGACCAGGCGGGATGGAGGCGTGCTTTCACGATCGAGATTCTTCCGGTTCCGGTACGACCGGACGAGTGGCCGGGAGGCCATCATGCGCAAGAATCAGGCCATGGCTCAGGTGCTCGCGGTTCTCGTTCTGGACGACGTGGTCGGGTTCGATCTCGGCGTGCCCCCGCAGGTGTTCCGGGCGTCCCGGCGCAGCGACGACGATCAGCTCTACGACGTGCGGGTCTGCGGGCCCGGTCCGGTGCACAGCGCGGCCGGTTTCACCGTGATCCCGGATCATGGCCTGGACGCGCTGGCCGTGGCCGACACCGTGGTGATCCCGGGCATCCACGGCACCGGCCCGATGACCGACGGCACGCTCGACCCGGTGATCCGGGACGCGCTGCTGGCGGCGGCGGCACGCGGCGCCCGGATGGTGTCGATCTGCACCGGGGCGTCGGTGCTCGCCGCCGCGGGCCTGCTCGACGGCCGGCCCGCGGCAAGTCACTGGGGCTGGGAGTCGCGGCTGCGCCGGCTCTACCCGGAGGTCCGGTGGGACTTCGACGTGCTCTTCGTCGACGACGGCGACGTGCTGAGCTCGGCCGGCGTCGGCGCCGGGGTCGACCTCTGCCTGCACATCATCCGCTCCGACCACGGCGCCGAGGCGGCGAACCGGGCGGCCCGCCGGTGCGTGGTGCCACCGTGGCGCGACGGTGGCCAAGCCCAGTACATCGAGCGCCCGGTCCCGGCCGCCGCGGGCAGCGGCACCGAGCCGACCCGCGCCTGGGTCCTCGACCGGCTGAGCGAGCCGGTCACGCTGGAGGAGATGGCCGCGCACGCGCGGATGAGCGTGCGCACCTTCACCCGGCGCTTCCGGGACGAGACCGGCTCCAGCCCGCGGCAGTGGCTGCTGCGCCAGCGGGTCGAGCACGCCCGGCTGCTGCTGGAGTCGACCGACCTCGGCGTGGACGTGGTGGCCCGCCGCGCGGGGCTGGGCAGCGCCACGGCCCTGCGGCAGCACCTGCACGCCACCATCGGCGTCGCGCCCTCGACCTATCGACGGACGTTCCGCCACGTGGGCTAGCGGCTCAGTTTTGCGGCGGGATGTCCGATGGAGGGGTGTATAGCCCGTGCCGCCGCGGTTGAGGATTCCATGGACCAAACCTTCCGTCCGCTGCTCGAAGCCCTGAAGCAGATCGGTGTCGACCCGCATGCGGTCGACGCGGCTGCCGAGGAGGCGTTGCGCAGCGGACGTCCGGTGCGGGCCGTCCTGATCAACGACCAGGTGGTCACCGAGGAGCAGCTGACCCAGGCGGCCGCGGCCGCGTTCGGCATCAACACCCTGGACCTGGTCGGCTTCACCCCGGACCCGACCGCGCTCAAGCGCATCCCGCTGCCGGTGGTGCTGCGCCACCGGGTGCTCGGCCTGGCGATCAACGACGGCGAGCTGGTGGTCGGCGTGACCGACCCGGCCGACGTGGTGGCGCTCGACGACGTGCGGGCGGCGACCGGCATGACGGTCCGCCCGGTGGTGGTGGCCCGCAGCGAGGTCCGGCGGATCATCGAGAAGCTGCAGCGCGAGGACAGCGACCTCGGTGACCTGGCCGATGCGGGGGCCGACGAAGCGGCCGGCATGGCCGCGCAGCAGACCAGCACCGAGGACGCCCCGATCGTCCGGTACGTGAACAGCCTGATCGAGCAGGCCGTCATGAACCGCGCCTCGGACCTCCATCTGGAGCCGACCGAGGACGAGATGCGGGTGCGGTACCGGATCGACGGCGTGCTGCACGAGGTCGACATCGTGCCGAAGGGCGTGATGGCCGCGCTCACGTCCCGCATCAAGATCATGTCCGGGGTCGACATCACCGAGAAGCGGGTGCCGCAGAACGGCCGGATCACGGCGCTGATCCGGGACCGGACGGTCGACCTGCGGACCGCGACGCTGCCCACCGTGTGGGGCGAGAAGATCGTGCTCCGGGTGCTCGACACCGGCGGCATCGACCTGGACATCCGCAAGCTGGGGTTCACCGAGCACAACCTGAGCCGCTTCGAGGCGTCGTTCACCAAGCCGCACGGGATGGTGCTGGTCACCGGCCCGACCGGCTCCGGCAAGTCGACCACGCTTTACGCCACGCTGGGCCGGATCAGCAAACCCGAGGTCAACGTGATCACCATCGAGGACCCGGTCGAGTACCGGCTGCGCGGCGTCAACCAGGTGCAGGTCAACGCGAAGGCCGGGCTGACGTTCGCCGCGGTGCTGCCGGCCATCCTGCGATCCGACCCGGACGTCGTGCTGATCGGTGAGATCCGGGACGGCACCACCGCGCAGATCGCCGTCGAGGCGGCGCTCACCGGTCACCTGCTGCTCTCCACGCTGCACACGAACGACGCGCCCGGCGCCGTCACCCGGCTCACCGAGATGGGCATCGAGCCGTTCCTGGTCGGCTCGTCGCTGGACTGCGTCCTCGCGCAGCGGCTCGCCCGGCGGCTGTGCGACTGGTGCAAGGAGGCGTACGCGCCGACCGAGGAGGAGATCTACGCGGCCCGGTGGCCGCTGGAGGATCTGCCCTTCCCGCACGTGCTCTACCGCCCGGTGGGCTGCCGGAACTGCGCGAACACCGGGTACAAGGGCCGGATCGCGCTGCACGAGGTGATGCCGATCAGCGCGGAGATCGAATCACTGACGATCCGGCGCGCCCCGGCCGGCGAGATCCGCGAGGTCGCTGTCGCGCAGGGCATGTACGACCTGCGGGCGGACGGCCTGGCCAAAGCGTCCGGCGGACTGACCTCCATCCGTGAGGTGTCCCGCGTGGCGGTGTGACAGCTCCCTTGTCGCAACTAAACCGGATTCCCGTCGTGCCGATTCAACAAGCGTCGGAACATGAACGGAAAGGGCCGGAACAGCAGATGGACACGATCGAGCACGAGACGCGAGTCGCGGAGTCCGCCGGTAGCGCGGACGACCTCGCCGTGCTCGACCAGTTGCTGATCACGCTGGTCGAGTCACGCGGCTCGGACCTGCACCTCACGGTCGGCTCGCCGCCGATGATGCGGGTGGACGGCTCGCTGCGCCCGGTCCCCGGGTACGGCAAGCTGAACGCCGCGGACACCGAGCTGCTCGCCCGCGCGGCGGTCACCCCCGCTCAGTGGGAGACCTTCCGCACCGAGCAGGAGATGGACTTCGCGCACAGCATCATCGGGGTCTCCCGCTTCCGCGGCAACCTCTACCGCCAGCGCACGTCGTGCGGCGCGGTCTTCCGGGCCATCCCCCACAAGATCAAGCCGCTGGACGAGCTGGGCATGCCGGAGTCGGTGGGCCGTTTCGCCCACCTGCCGCGCGGCCTGGTGCTGGTGACCGGCCCGACCGGTTCCGGCAAGACCACCACGCTGGCCTCGATCCTGGACCTGGCCAACCGCAGCCGCGCCGACCACATCATCACGATCGAGGACCCGATCGAGTTCCTCCACCCGCACAAGCGCAGCATCGTCAACCAGCGCGAGGTCGGCTCGGACACCGAGACGTTCGCCAGCGCGCTCAAGCACGCGCTGCGGCAGGACCCGGACATCATCCTGGTCGGCGAGCTGCGGGACCTGACCACCACGTCGACCGCGCTGACCGCGGCCGAGACCGGTCACCTGGTGCTGGCGACCCTGCACACGCAGAGCGCCACGCAGACCATCGACCGGGTCATCGACATCTTCCCGCCGCACCAGCAGTTGCAGATCCGCGCGCAGCTGGCGGCCAGTCTCCAGGGTGTGGTCACCCAGGCGCTGGCGCCGCGGGCGGACGGCAAGGGCCGTGCGGTGATCTGCGAGATCCTGACCGCGACGCCGGCCATCCGGAGCCTGATCCGCGAGGGCAAGTCGCACCAGATCCCGTCGTTCATGCAGGCCGGCAGCAACGAGGGCATGCTCGCCTTCGACCAGCACCTGGCCGAGAAGGTGCGGGAGGGCGTCATCACGATGGCGACCGCCTTGGAGATCAGCCACTCGGCGGAGGAACTCAAGCGGCTCGTCGGGCGGAACTGACATGAGCGTCAACAAGACCTTCGCGTACAACACGATCGACGCCTCGGGCAAGAAGTCGAAGGGGACCATCGAGGCCCCCAACGAGGCGGCGGCCACCCACATGCTCCGGCAGCGCGGCGAGGTGCCGCTCGGCCTGACCGAGGCCGGCCAGGGCCTTCAGCGCGATCTGAAGATCCCCGGGCTGGGCAACCGGGTCAAGCTCAAGGACCTGGCGGTCTTCGCCCGGCAGTTCTCCACGATGACCGCGTCCGGCATGTCGCTGCTGCGCTCGTTGTCGATCATGGAGGAGCAGACCTCGGCGCCGCCCCTGAAGAAGGCGATCGGCGAGGTGCGCTCCGACGTGGCGGCCGGTGGCGGGCTCTCCGCGTCGATGGCCAAGCACGACCGGGTCTTCCCCCGGCTGATGATCGCGATGATCCGGGCCGGCGAGACCGGCGGCATGATCGACCGGGCGCTGGAGCAGATCGCCGACAGCCTGGAGAAGGACACCGCGCTCCGCGGCAAGATCAAGAGCGCGCTGACCTACCCGGCGATCGTGCTCGGGTTCACGTTCGTACTGATCGCGGCGATGTTGATCTTCATCGTCCCGATCTTCGAGCAGATGTTCAAGAACCTCGGCGGCGAACTCCCGGCGATCACCCAGTTCCTCGTCACGACCAGCCACAACATGTGGTGGATCGGGCCGCTGGTGCTGGGCGTCGGGATCGGCGCCACGATCGCGTACAAGCGCCAGCACCGGACCAGCGCCGACTTCCGCCTCAAGGTGGACAAGCTCAAACTGCGGCTGCCGGTCTTCGGGTCGCTGTTCCAGAAACTGGCGATGAGCCGGTTCTCCCGGAACCTCGGCCTGCTCCTCAACGTCGGCGTGCCGGTCATGCAGGCGCTCGCGGTGGTCGGCGAGACCACCGGCAACGAAGTGATCAACATTGCCATGAAGGACATCCAGGCGACCGTCCGCGACGGCCAGCCGATGTCCTCGGCGATGCGTCACCACAAGGTTTTCCCCGAGATGGTCAACCAGATGATCGAGGTCGGGGAAGAGAGCGGTCAGATCAGTCAGATGCTCGACAAGGTTGCCGACTTCTACGACAGAGAAGTCGACAGCGCAGCCGAGTCCCTGGCCGCCTCGATCGAACCGATCATGGTGCTCGTCATGGGCGCCGTGGTCGGCGGCATGGTCGTCTGCCTCTACCTGCCGATGTTCACCATCTACCAGAACATCCAGTCGAGCTGACTCTTCTTACGTGCGACGTCGCACCCCGCACCACCCGGCCGAGTCCCGACGGCCGGCTCTCCCACCCCACCCTGCCCTGAAAGGCACCCCACATGCAGAACGTCATCGACCGCTTGGCCGTCAAGCGTGACGACATCCTCGCCAAGAAGGACGACGAGGGCTTCACCCTGATCGAGCTCCTGGTCGTGGTGGTCATCATCGGTGTCCTGGTCGCGATCGCCGTGCCGGTCTACCTGAACTACCGCCAGGGCGCGGCTGACAAGTCGGCGCAGTCCGACGTGCGCGGTGCGATCAGCGCGATCGAGCAGTACTACACCAGCAACGGCAACACCTACCCGACCACCGCGGCCAGCAGCATGCAGTCCGGCGGGGGGACCTCCTCCACGATCGTGCTGACGGCAACCACCGGCGGCGCCCCCGGCACCATCACCGTCTCCGACAAGACCGAGCTGACCTACGTGCCGCCGTCCGGCACCGGCACCACCGCCACCAGCTACAAGATCTGCGCCCGGAACACCGGCGGCAGCGGCAAGACCTACCTGTACGACGCCTCGGTCGGCGGTTCGGTCAAGACCGCGGCCACCGGCGCCACCCCCTCCACGACCGGCTGCAGCTGAACCACCGCCGGCAGCAGTAACGCGATAGCGCGGTAACGGGTGGCGTCACCGCCGGTGATGCCACCCGCCCGCCCGTCCGAGAGGAGCCCGCATGCCTCTGATTCCCCTGCTGGTCGTCGTCGGCGTGCTCGGCCTCGCGGTCGGCTCCTTCCTCAACGTGGTGATCCACCGGGTTCCCCGCGACGAGTCGCTGGTGCATCCCGGCTCGCACTGCCCGAGCTGCGGTCACGCCGTGCGCAACCGGCACAACGTCCCGGTGCTCGGCTGGCTGGTGCTGCGCGGCCGGTGCGCCGACTGCGCCACCCGGATCAGCGCCCGCTACCCGCTCGTCGAGGCCGGCACCGCCGCCCTGTTCGTCGCGGTGGCCGCGCGGTTCGGCTGGTCCTGGGCTCTGCCCGGGTACCTCTACCTGGCGGCCGTCGCCATCGCCCTGGCCCTCATCGACCTGGACGTCATGCGGCTGCCCGACAAGATCGTTCTTCCCTCGTACGCGGTGGCCGCCGCCCTGCTCGTCCCGGCCGCCCTGCTCGCCGGCGACCCGTCCGCCCTGTTCCGGGGTGCGGTCGCGGCAGTCCTGCTCTACCTGCTCTACCGCGTGCTCGGCAGCTTCGGCATGGGTGGCGGCGACGTGAAGCTGGCCCCGCTGCTCGGCTTCTACCTCGGCTGGCTGGGGTGGGGGGCGGTCGCGGTCGGCGCGTTCTCCGGGTTCCTGCTCGGCGGCGTGGCCGGCGCGATCCTGCTGCTCCTCGGAGCGGCCGGCCGCAAGAGCCGGATCCCGTTCGGGCCGTACATGCTGGCCGGCGCGTTCCTGGCGGTCTTCGCCGCGGCGCCGATCGCGAATTGGTACACCGGCCTGCTCACCCC
The DNA here is from genome assembly GCF_016862095.1 of Actinoplanes cyaneus. Taxonomy (GTDB): domain Bacteria; phylum Actinomycetota; class Actinomycetes; order Mycobacteriales; family Micromonosporaceae; genus Actinoplanes; species Actinoplanes cyaneus. Next base: position 257,203 of record NZ_BOMH01000016.1, on the reverse strand, counting down.
GCTCGCGTAACGACCGATAGCTCGTAGGACACCCTTAGCAAGGAAGGAAAACCGATGGCTGGCGCAACTCCGATCGGGCTGGACATCGGCTCATCCTCGATCCGGGCCGTCGAGGTCCGTCGCACGCGCGACGATTACTCGCTGAGCAACTTCGGTCAGATCCCGCTCGAGCCGGGCGCCGTGCACGGCGGGGTGGTGCAGGACCCGCTCGCCGTGACCAGCGCGCTCAAGCAGCTCTGGGCGGCCTCCCGCTTCGGCACCAAACGGGTCAGCCTCGGCGTCACCAACCCGCAGCTGGTGGTCCGCGAGATGTCGATCGCCAACCTGCCGGCCGGGCAGATGCGCCAGGCCCTGCCGTTCCAGGTCAAGGACGCGCTCCCGCTCGCGGTCGAGCGCTCGCTGCTGGACTTCTACCCCCTGGAGCAGCCCGGCGACAGCCCGACCGTGCGCGGCCTGCTGATCGCCATGCCCAAGGACGCGGTGGTCGGCCTGGTGCAGGCGGTGGAGAAGGCCGGACTGCACGTGACCGGCGTCGATCTGGCCTCGTTCGCGCTGCTGCGTGCCGCCTCCCGGCTGGACGCCCAGGTGGAGGCGATCGTCGACATCGGCGCCGACATCACCAGCGTCGTGGTGCACGCGGACGGTGAGCCGCTGTTCGTGCGGACGCTTCCCCGCGGCGGCGCCGAGATCACCGACAGCATCGCCACCCGGCTCGGCATCCCGGCCCCGCAGGCCGAGGACCTCAAGTGCCGCTTCGGGCTGCACGGCGACGGCAACCCGGACAGCGTCGCGGCGATCACCGACGCGGTCCGCCCCCTCGCCAGCGAGCTGCGCAGCTCCTTCACCTACCTGGCCTCGGGCGAACGGCAGAAGCAGGTCACCCGGCTGGCGCTGTCCGGTGGCGGCGCGCTCATGCCCGGTCTCGCCGAGCACCTGCAGGAACAGCTCGGCGGCATCGTCGTGATGTACGCCGACAGCACCTCCCGCCTGCGCGACACCCGCCGCGCCCGGGAGCGTGGGTTCGACAGTTTCGTGCCGTCGGCGGCCGTGTCGATCGGCCTCACCCTGGGAGCCGGCCGATGACCACGACCGCGTTGATGCCGCTGGACCCGTCGGTCTCCCCGCAGCACGCGAACCGCATCCTGCCGATCCGCGCGAACCTGCTGCCGCAGGACATCAGCGACGGCCGGCGGGCGCGGCGCACCCGGGCCGTGGTGATCATCGCGGTGGTGCTGGTGCTGGGGCTGCTCAGTGGCTGGTACTGGCACGCCACAGTGCAGAAGCAGGAGGCCGAGGACGACTTCTCGTTCGTCACCGGGCAGGTGTCGAGGGTGCAGGACGACCAGGGCGCGTACAAGGATCTGACCACCACCAAGAACTCCAACACCAAGATGAACGGCCAGCTCACCAAGCTGATGGCCGACGACCTGCCCTGGCAGACCGTGCTCGACCTGGTCCGCACCACCGGCACCAAGTATGAGGTCAGCATCACCCAGCTCACCGGACAGCTGGCCCAGGACGACGGCAGCGCAACCACCGGCGACGCGGTCGGCTCGATCAGCATCAACGGCAAGGCGCCGGACAAGAAAGCCGTCGCCAAGTACGTCCTGGCGCTTGTCGATCTGGAGTCCAAGGGCTTCACCGACCCGTTCGTCAGCAACGTCTCCGGGGCCGACAAGGACGGTGTCACGTTCACCATGACCGTGTCGCTGACCAAGGTCGCGCAGTGCGGCAAATACACCACGAAGTGCAAGTAGGAGAGAACTGATGAGCCTGCTCCGCTCCGACCGCGTCTGGCTCTTCGGCGGGATCGGGCTGGTCGCGCTGCTGGTCGCCGCCGGCTGGTTCCTGATGATCAACCCGAAGTACACCGAGGCCTCCGACATCCAGGCCCAGGTGGAGGACACCACGGTCCAGCTCGCCAAGCTGCGCAAGAGCCTGGCCGAGCTCAAGGCCGACAACGCCAACCTGGCGACCTACAAGGCCGAGAAGGCGCGGCTGATGGAGGCGCTGCCGACCGGCGCCGAGATCCCTGCCGACGACATCCCCGCCTTCCTCACCCAGCTCCAGGTGATGGGGATGAAGCTGGAAATCGACGTGGACGCCTACTCGGCGACCGGCCGCGCCAAGTCGGACGTGGTGGCCACCGTCGAGGAACTGCCGATCGCGCTCAACGCGAAGGGCTCGATCAAGGCGATCAGCACGTTCATCAGCCAGCTGCAGAACACGCAGCCCCGGGCGATGCTGGTGCAGTCGGCCGACCTGAAGTTCGACGACAAGGCCGACACCGCGGAGCTCGGGCTGACCCTGAACGTCTTCCGGAACCCGGACGCCGGCACCACCGCGGTGACCACCAACTGACCACGACGGCCGGGCCGCCATCCAGCGGCCCGGCCATGTCTCATCGCAGCAGGTCGGCGACGCCGTCGAAGGCCGGCCGGCGCACCGCGAACCGGGTGATTCCCCACCGGGCCTCGATCCGGTCCAGCTTGCCCCGGATCTCGCTCAGGGTGCCGGCCAGCGCATACGGCGTCTCCGCCATCTCACCCTCGCTGACCTCGGCCTCCGCTGCCAATTTCGCGTACGCCGCGCCGGCGTCGCCGGTCACCTCGAAGTAGTGCACGAGCGCCTCGACCGGCGTCCCGCCGGCGAGCTCGACCTGCGCGTCCACGTCCTCGGCCCGGAACCGCGCGGTGTGCATGTGCCCGTCCGCCAGGGTGCGGCCCAGACCGGAGAGGGCGATCAGGTCGGCGTTCCCGGCGGCCCAGCGCAGCAACCGCGTGTTGCCACCACCGAACATCAGCGGCACGCGCTCCTGCACCGGGCGGGGCTTGTCCAGGCCGTCGCCGGCCAGCATCCGGACGGTGGCCTCGGCGACCGCGATGCAGTGATCGACCCGCTCCCGGACGCCGGGGCGCTCGCGACCGACCGCTGCCCACTCGGCCGGGGTGTGGCCGGCGCCGATGCCGAGGATCGCCCGGCCGCCGGAGATCAGGTCGAGGGTCGCCACGTCGGAGGCGATCAGGATCGGCTCACGGACGCCGGCGTTGACGACGTAGGACCCGAGCCGGATTCTGCTGGTGACGGCGGCCGCGGCGGCCAGCACCACGAACGGCGAGGTGGAGGTGCCGGGGTGGTCGGGGGTGTAGAGCGCGTGGAAGCCGGCGGCCTCGGCGCGCCTGGCCAGATCGAGCCAGTCGGTGGCGTCCGTGGGCTGCGCCTGCAGCGAGAATGTGGCCATGCCGGGATTCTTCCGACAGAGCACGCTCGCGGCCGCTTTCTTCTGCCGAGGGCAGACGAGGACGGGTCTGCTGCCCTGACCGTGCCCACCCGCGGACGCCGCCCTTGCGGGCTGAGCGTTCTGGGCGCGCCAGCGCCCTGCTCGGCCCGGAAGGGTCCCCGCGGGAGCGACGATCCGGACCACAGCGGAGGTAGGCAATACGGATCTTTCTTTGACCGCTACTGATCCGCAACCAGCAATACCTGGTCCAGGGCTGGCGACCGACGATGGGTGAGGCGTACCCGAGGAGGAGCCCCATGAACGAGAACCTGATCCTGATCGCCGACGACGACGCCGATGTCCGTGACCTGCTGTCGGTCAGCCTGGAGGCGGCCGGATACCGCGCGCTGGGCGCCAAGGACGGGCACACCGCGGCCCGGATCCTCACCGTCGCCAAGCCGATCGGCATGATCACCGACGTGCGGATGCCGGCGATGAACGGCATGGAGTTGTGCCAGCTCGCGCGCGGCAACCCGGAGATCAGGGAGATGGCGATCCTGATGGTGTCCGGAAATGCCCATGCCTATGACGTGGACGCCGGGCTGATCTCGGGCGCCGACGGCTACCTGGCGAAGCCGCTCGCGCCGAAGGCTCTCGTCACCGAGCTGCGGGAACTGATCAGCCGTCGTCACCCGGGACGGTGAGGCTCGTCAGCCGGTCCGCGGCCGAGGGCATCGGGCTGCGGACCTGACGAAGCGTCGCAGCGTCACCACCTGCGCCGTTGGCCGGAAACGGGGCAGCGGCGCCGCTTCGTCTTTGGCATCATCTGGCGCGTGTTCCGTCTCTACTCACTGTTCGTGCTGGTCGACCTGGCACTGCTCGTGATCGCGCTCATCGACTGCCTCTCGGCGGAGGAGTACGCGATCCGCGCCCTCCCCCGCGGCCTCTGGGTCTTCCTCATCCTGCTGTTCTCGCCGATCGGCGCGATCGCCTGGTTCGTGGCCGGCCGCCCGGCCCGGCCGGTCCCGCTGAGCAACGGCACCGTCTGGCGTCCGGGCGCCGGCTTCCCGGAGAACCAGCACCCCAACGCCCGCCGCGGCCCGGTCGCCCCCGACGACGACCCGGAGTTCCTGCGTGGCCTCGCCACCTCCCGCACGGAGGACGAGAACATCATGAAGTCGTGGGAGGCCGACCTGCGCCGCCGCGAGGACGAACTACGCCGCCGCGAGAAGGACCTCGACGGCGAGAGGGACTGACCGTCCGCCGTCATCCACACAGGACCGCCTCGCGGTGGGGGGTCTCAGGGGAGATCGAACGGGAGCTTGATCCCCTCCAGGGTGTCCTTGCAGGGGCAGGTGCGGTCGGCCGGGAGCTTGGTCACCGCGTCCAGGAGCACGTCGCGCAGGCGGGCCGTGTTCTCCGCGAAGACGCCGAAGACCTCCTCCTGGGTGACGCCGTGGTCGCCCTCGACACCCGCGTCCAGGTCGGTGACCAGCGCGATGGCGGTGTAGCAGAGAGCCAGCTCGCGGGCCAGGACCGCCTCGGGGTGACCGGTCATGTTCACGATCGTGCCGCCGATCGAGGTGAACCAGCGGGACTCGGCGCGGGTCGAGAACCGCGGACCCTCGACGACGATCATGGTGCCGCCGTCGACCGCGTTCACCCGGGCGGCGGAATCCAGGACCGCGGCGCGGCCGGCCGGACAGTACGGATCGGCGAAGGACACGTGCACCGCACCCTCGTCGTAGAACGTCTGCACCCGGCCACTCGTGCGGTCGATCAGCTGATCCGGCACCACGAACGTGCCCGGGCCCAGCTCCGGCCGCAGGCCACCGACGGCGCACGGTGCGACGATCTGGCGCACCCCGAGCGAGCGCAGCGCCCACAGATTCGCCCGATAGGGGATCTTGTGCGGCGGGAAACGATGGTCCCGCCCGTGCCGCGGCAGGAACGCCACCCGCCGCCCGCCGACCTCGGCAATCGTGATCTTGTCGGATGGCGGACCGTACGGCGTCGTGACGTCGTGTTCAATGGCGCCGTCGAGCAGTGCGTACAGCCCTGATCCACCGATGACGCCGATCTCTGCTGCCGGGGGTGACGGGTTCATGTGCAGACCTTATCCATGGCCGGAAAGTCGGGCTAATGTGCTGAGCATGGCGTTGACGTCGAACGGGCGGCAGGTACCCCGTGTTCGGTGAGGGGCAGCGGATCGGAGGCCGGTCGGTGGAGTCGATGACCGGTCAGTTGCTGGTTGCCACCCCCACCCTCAAAGATCCGAACTTCGACCGTACGGTCGTGCTGCTCGTCGCCCACGAAGCGGGCGGCGCCCTGGGGGTGGTCCTCAACCGGGCCACCGAGGTCCCGGTCGCCGAGGTGCTCGGCAACTGGGGCGATCTGGCCGGCGACCCGGCAGTGCTCTTCGAGGGCGGCCCGGTGCAGCCCGAGTCGGCGATCTGCCTGGCCCGCACGCGCCCCGAGGTGAAGAAGCGGGTGACCGGTTTCCACCCGGTCGCGGGCTCGCTCGGCACCCTCGACCTCTCCGCCGACCCGGAGCGCCTGCGGGAGAACGTGGCCGGCATCCGGGTCTTCGCGGGATATTCGGGGTGGTCCGCGGGCCAGCTGGAGGAGGAGATCGCCTCCGGCTCCTGGTTCGTCTTCGACGCCCTCCCCGGCGACCCGTTCGTGGAACGGCCCGACGACCTGTGGGCCATGGTCCTGCGCCGCCAGGGCGACATCCTGGCCGCGGTCGCCCACTTCCCGCCGGATGTCTCGCTGAACTGAGGGGGTCCTGCAGGGGGCCCTCCGGGGGTGTGTAGTATTTCCAGCGTGCCCGGGGGGAACGCCGGGGGCAAAGTAGTAGTGCAGCAGGGTTAGAGCAGTGCACCAAGGGGCTGTGGCGCAGCTGGTAGCGCACCACACTGGCAGTGTGGGGGTCAGGGGTTCGAGTCCCCTCAGCTCCACCCTTGTGAAACGCCCGGACTGAGTCCGGGCGTTTGCTGTTTGTGCCAGATCCGTGCCAGATTACTGTTCGGCCTGGGTCCGCGCCTCGACGATCAACGCGTCCAAGGCTGCCGCGATGGCCTGATCCCGATCTCGGCTGGCGTGCTGATAGATCATGGCGGCCCGGGTGCTGGAGTGGCCGATCCGGGCCATCAGTTCTCGTAGCGTCGCGCCGCTCTGTGCGGACCAGGTACTACCTGTGTGCCGCAGATCATGGAGGTGGAGATCCATCTCGGTCGGGATCTTCGCCCGGTCGAGGGCGGCCTTCCAGACTCGGTTGAAGTTACGGCGACGCGGGATGCCGCCCAGCGGCCCCAGGAACAGTCGCCCGTCAGGGCCAGGCTGGGCGTAGCGGTCCAGATGCCTCTCGACGTCACCGCGTAGGCCTGTGGGCAGGCTGACCGGGCGCTTGCCGGCTTCCGACTTGGGGTCGCCGTCGACCTGGGTACCGTCTTCCATCTCGGCGGTAGCGAGCCGGACACGCAATTCCATGGTGGTGAGGTTGATGCTGTTGCGACGTAACGCAACCAACTCGCCGAAGCGCAGTTGAGCGAAGGCAGCCAGCAGAACGAGCAGGCGATAGCGCGGCTGGATGTGCTCGGCGATGGCGAACACCTGGTCCAGGGTCGCGGTTTCGCGTTCGTCGGCCTTCTCCTGAGATGCGCCCTTAATGCGGCAAGGATTACGCCGAATCAGTTCGTCGTCGACCGCAGTCCCAAAAACGGCATGCAAGATCCGATATGTCTTGGCGACCGTTGGTCTTCCGATTCCGGCATCAAGCCGTTCGGTCCGCCACGATCGAATTCGCTGCGGAGTAACTTGATTGAGTGCGACGTTGCCTAATTGCGTCCGGACATGTAGCCGAATATTGCGCTCGTATTCTTCACGGGTGCGAGGCTTCAAGTCGCGTTCTTTGATCCAGCGGGTTATGTAGTCGTCGAGTTCGACCTTGCCCGCATCGGGGTCAACCCACTCACTCTTGAGTATGTCGGCCTCGACCTCCACGAGCCACTGTTCAGCAGCCCGCTTGGTGTCGAAGGGAGAGCGGCCGAGACGGGGCAAGCCGTCCGGGCCGGTGTACCTGGCCTGCCAGGAGCCGGAGGGAAGCTGACGAACACTTCCGAACCGGCGTTTCCGTCCCTTCGCGTTCCCGGACACTCAGGCGGCCCTCCTTCCTCGTGACGGTCGCCGAATGGTCGAGACCGTGCACTGATCGATGTAGGCGTTGAGGACGCTCTCGGCAATGCGCACATGGCGGCCGAAACGCTTGAATTCGATGCGCCTTTCCTCTACCAGGCGTCGCGGGAACCGTATCGTGGTTCCCAATATCTCGGCAACCTCCGGTAGGGACAGATATTTCTCAGCCAATGGTGATGCCTCCACTCGGTATGTCACGCGGCTATCGGATCGTTGAGAGCGATGGCGCTACCCACTTCATGCGCCAGTTCTTCGCGTCCGATGGCTTGTCGCTCGCGTGCCTGTGCCGCAGCGGTGTTGGCGAGGAGTGCATCGCCGGTGGTATGCCAACCGGCTCCGGCGAAGGTCAGGGTGCCGACGATGAGGGTTGTTTCGTCGAGGTGGTCGACGGTGCGCACGGTGGTGTCGGCCGGGTCGGGTTCGGTGCGGCGGAAGTCGATGCGGGTCTCGCGGAGCAGGCGGAAGGTGACGGAGTAGCGGCGTGCCTTGGTGAGGAAGTGGCCGCCGAATCCGAGCATGTGCGCCCAGCGTCGCAGCCGGGGGTACGGGTTGCTGGGTTTGCGGGTGCTGGGCTGTTTGGTGTCAAGGCTGGCTTGACGGTCGGCGGCGCAGACGGGGCAGGTGCGGTAGCGAGTGCGGGTTCCGCAGTCCGGGCACTGCCACGGTTTGATGAACGGGTTGCGGATGGTGGCACCGGCTGTGCCGGTGTAGATCGAGAGCCGGGCGGCCGGGTTGCCGGTGGGGGTGTCCGGGTCGTGGCCGAGGGTCCAGCAGGCGTGGATGAGGCGGGCGATGTGGTCACCGGTCGGGTCGGCGTGCTGGGCGATGACGTCGCTGGTGATGCGGGTCGAGTTGTGGCCGGTGATCTCGGTGCTTTTGGTGGCGTACTTGGCGAGGTATCCGGCGACCATGCTGTCGGTGACGTCGCCGGTGCCGGTGAGGCTGATCGCTCGGATGTCGATCTGTTCGCCCCAGGCCATGGGCCAGCCGTCGGGCCGGTCGGGGTGTGCCGGGGTGGTGAAGTCGATGTCGCTGGCGGCGTGGAGCGCGTCGACCAGGTCGCCGATGCCGATGCCGGGCGGTGGCGCGACGATCCGTGAGGTGTCGGTGGGGTCGACGCCGTCGAGCCGGATCAGGGCGTGGAAGTGGACCGCGCCGCGGCGTTGCATCTCGGCGGCCTTGCCGTGCGCGAGCCGGATCGGTGGGATGCGGCGGACTCGTTTGCCGTCGGTGACTTCGTGGAACGGGATGCCGCGCGCTTTGCACAGTTTGGCGAGGCGGCGTTCGGCGTCCTGTTTGGTGCGGTGCCACAGTTCGCCGGAGAACAGGTTCCAGACGACGTGGTGGGCGTGGTCGTAGCAGTCCAGGCACAGGGGCCGGCCGAGTTGCGCATCGGCGGGTTCGTGGCGTGTCCAGCAGACGGCCGCCTGGTTGTGCTGGCAGAGGGCGGTGTCGCGGCGGGCGTGGCAGGGTTCGGGGCGGCAGGCGCAGCGTTTCCGGTCGCGGCAGGTGTGTTTGCGGACGTGCCGGGTGTGGACCGCGCCGAACGAGGGGGCGGTGAGGGTGACGAATACGGCCGGGTGCCGGGCGACGGTGGCGGGGATGCCTTTGCCGCCGATGAGTCCGGCGCGCAGGATCTGGTAGGCGTCGCGCTGGTAGGTGTGGGCGCAGGAGGGGCAGACGGTGGAGCGCCGGTTGCCGCAGGCTTTGTAGATTGCGGCGTCCGGGAGCTGGTCGGTGTGCCGGGAGTCGAGCAGGCGGCCGGTGGCGGCTTCGATGGTGTCGAGGGTGCCGGTGAGCCGGATCGGACGGGTGCAGCCTGCGGCGGGGCGGATGTGGTCGAGCCAGTCGAAGTAGCCGGGTGTGGTGGCGCGGGTGAGGGCTTGGCCGGCTGCGGTGTATCCGGCGGGTGGGGGTGTCCAGGCGTCGGCGTTCGAGCCCGTACCCCGGGCAGACTGCTCCCGGGGTACGAGGTCCAGCGTCGACGTGTGCATGGTCAGGCAGCGATCCCGGTGGTGGGGTGCTGCGTGCCTTCATGGCCGACGAAGGTGCTGGTGATCTGTCGTTCGATGACGATGGTGCGGCAGGCCGGGCATTGCCGGTCGTGGGGTTCGTGACGGCCGCAGTCGATCGTTGCGGTCTTGTCGCCGCAGCGGATCGTGATGGGGTTGCGGCAGGGGCCGCCGTCGACGGTGGCGACGATGGTGCGGCGGGTGTCGACCGGGTGAGGTTGCGGGTCGGCCGGGCAGGTGTGGGTGATCTGGTGGATGTCGACGTGGACGAACGTCATCGCACACCACCGGTCAGGGTGGGAGTGTGCCCGTTGAGGCGTGCCGGGGCCGGGTTGGTGGCACGGATGGCGGTGATGAGGCTTCCGGCGACGGCCGGGCTGATGTTGAGTCGCAGGGCGAGATCGTCGGCGGTGATGGGCTGTCCGGTGGTCTGCTCGTGCTGGACGATCGAGAACCTTGCTGTGGGCAGCAGGTGTGCCGGAACGTCCGGCACGGTTTGAGGATCGGTCGCTGCCGGTTGGGCGGGCGGGTCGACCACGGCGGCCGGGGCGGTGGTGTGGCCGGGTGCCGTCGGGGCCGGGATGTTGTTGGCCCGGATCTTGTTGACGGCGGTCATGAGGTCGGCGGCTTGTTTGTCGATGGCGGTGAAGTCGGGCCGGATGCGTCCGGCGACGAGTTCGACGCCGATGACCAGGACGACGACGAGGGCGAAGACGAGGCGCATGCCGAGGTCGCCGGGTGCGGCGAAGTTGACGGTGGCCGAGAGCAGGGCCGCGCCGATGAAGACGGCCATGGCCCAGCGTTTGGCGTCTTTGACGATGCCGTGGGTACGGACCACGATCAGCATGGCCACCATGGCGGTGTCGAAGATCGCCGGGGGCAGGTAGGCGAAGTAGCCCGCGCCTTTGCTGGACAGGTAGTGGGCCTGGTGGAGGTAGCTGGTGATCAGCGCTCCGATGAGGGTGGCCCGGTTGTAGCGTTTGACGCTGTCGATGGCCTTGAGCATGTTCGGCACCGCGCTCTTGGCGTACTCGATGGCGAACTGTTCGGTGAGGCTGTGCCCGTCGGCCACGACGCTGCTGGTCGGCTGGTTGGTGGGCTTGTCGGCTTTCCAAGGCCGTTTCATCGGATGCCTCCGTCGTTGGTGACGGGGATGATGGCGACGACGCCTATGCAGCTGGAGCACCAGACGGCGGACAGGCCGTCGCCGAGCATGTCGTTGATGCGGTCGTCGAGGGTTTCGCTCTCGGCGGGGAACAGCGACAGGCCGCCGCATTCGTCGCACCACCGCTGGGTGGGGCAGAGTTGCAGAACGGGGCCGAGGTCGGGGTGGATTCCGGCCGGGCTCATGCCGCCGATGCACCACAGGCAGTTGTCGGCGGCCAGGTGCGCGCCGAGGTCGATGAGGCTCATCGGGTACCTCCGGTCAGGAAGTTGTGGTGGTTGACGAGGGCGGCCAGGCCGAGGCGGCGGCGAGCGCGAAGGACGGCGTAGACGCTGTGTCCGGTCCGTAGTGCGATGTCGGTGTCGGGAAGTCCCTGGGTCCACAGGGATCGGACGGCCGCTTCCAGAGCGGCGAGGTCAGCGGCGCGACGGTTCCGCGCGTTCTGCGCTGATTCGGGGTGCTCGGCCGGGAGTAGAGCCCGCAGGATCCCGATTCGGATGCGGAACAGGGCGGCGAGAGCGGTGATGGACGTGCCACGGTCCAAGCCAGTGAGGACTACTTCGCGTCGCTCAGGCCGGCTCATCGTGGCGAACCGTTCGGGCTGCGTCGTCAGTGCGCGGTCGATGGCGACGTGGTCGTGCGGGTAGTCCTGCGGAAGGACGGTCAGGCATGCCGGGCAGAGGATGATCGTGGTCATCGGGTGCCTCCCGTTTCGCAGATCAGGCAGGCTCCGGTGCGGGTCGGGATGTAGTAGTCGCGGGTGATGCCGCAGGTGCCGCACGTGCGGCGGGCGATGAGCATCCGCTCGATGACGGCGAGCTGCGCCGGGCTGGCCACACGCTTGGATGCGGCCAAGTCACGGCGGTAGAGATAGGCCTTGCGGATTTCCTTGCGGTGCCGCCACAGGATCTGCGCGACGGGGTCGTAACCGTTCGGCCGCAGGCCGTCGGCGCGCAGTTGGCGGCGGGTGGCCAAACTCTTGGGCGCGTACCGGTAGGGGAAGGTGGGGAAGCCGTAGCGGCATCCGGTGGGGTCGTAGAACTCGACGCGGATGCCGGTGCGGGCTCCAAGGGCGTCGAGGAACGGGTTGGTCAGCGCCGTGGTGGTCACTTGTCGCCTCCCCACCGCTGGTGGGCGGCCTGGCGAGTGATGCCGAGCCGGTCGGCGATCTCGGCCCAGGAGTAGCCGTGGGTCCGTAGGCCTTTGACGGCGTCGGTGATGGCGTCGTCGAGCAGGTCGGAAAGGCCGACCATGTCGCGCAGGGCTTCGACGTCGCCGGTGGCGACGCGGCGGGCGAAGGCGCGGATGATGCGCCGGACGAAGGCGGCGTATTCGTCGTTCTCGACGACGTCGCGGCGGCGCGATTTCGGCGGCCGGCTATCCCCGGTCGGGGTGTGGAGTGTCAAGGCCGGGTTGACGAACGACGGGCTCATTGGGCACCCCCGGTGTGGTGGATGCTGTCCCAGTCGTTGGCGGCCTCTCGGAGGGCGTCGACGACGTCCTCACAGGTGCGGCCTTTCTCGTCATTCCAGTCGCCGACGACGTCGATGGCGCTAATGACGTTGACGTCGAAATCGGGGTCGAGGTAGGCAGCGAAGGTCCGCATGGCGCGGATCGAGGCGGCGGTGAGGGCCTGGTCGGCGTCGTCGTCCGAGTGCAGGATCGGGCGGCCGTAGGCGGCGACGTTGATCGCGCCGAGGGTGCAGGCGCGCGGGAAGGCGTCGCCGGAGGCGTAGTCGTAGAAGTTGCCGGTCATCCAGCCGTGCAGCCACAGGTAGAGGGCCGCGCCTCGGAGCAGATCGGCCGGTGTCATGTCCGGGTCGGTGTCGGGTGTGTTGGCCGGTTGATGGGTAGGCTTCACAGCAGCCACGTCCTTTCGGGGCTGTTGGTGGAGGTCGGCAGAACCCGCGTGCTTGCAGGCTGGTGGGGTTCTGTCGACCGCTTCCGTTATGCGGTGGTGCGTCCGGGTGCCGTCGAGCGGCGGGGACGGTGTGCTCGCGTGTGGGCGACGGTGAGCGCCAAGGCGAGAACGGCGACCGGTGCGGGGTGCCGGGTGAGGTAGCCGACGACGAGACCGGCGACGTAGGCGGTCGCGGTGGCGGGTCCGGTGATCACCCGGTGGGGGTGGCTCATGCGGCCATCTCCCAGTCGAGGCGTGCGGCCGGAACGGTGAAGTTCGCCGGGGTGCCGTGGTTCGGCCGGCGTAGCCAGGCGGCGTAGTCGGCGATGGCGTAGATGTCGGCGTCGGTGAGGTAGGCGACCTTGATGCGCTTCGGGACGGTGCCCTCGCCGAGGAGCCAGGCTGCTCCCCGGTTCTCCATGTCGATGTCCGACGCGGAGTAGCCCAGGTCGGCCCAGCCGGAGCCCAGGATGACGTCGGAGGAACCGACGGTGGTGCACCGGAAAGCACACCGGTAGCCGAACAGATCGCGCAGGCTGGCGGCGATGATGTCCCAGGAGGGTCGCTGGGTGGCGGCGACGACGGGCATGCCGCAGGCGCGGCCGATCGAGACGAGCCCGCGGAGCAGGCTTTCGAATTCGGCCTGTTGTTCTTTGGTGCCGAGCACCTTCAGGTACATGGCGAGTTCGTCGATGATCGTGACGATGGTGGACAGGTTGTCCTCGCGGGCGATTTTGCGGCGCCGGTTGGCGAGCAGCCACAGGTAGCGGTTACGGGCGACGGTCAGCAGCCGACGCAGGATGGACAATCCTTTTTCGATGTCGTCGCCGACGAATTCGTCGGCGATGTCGATGTAGGGGCCGAGCTCGACCCACTTGCCGTCGAACAGCACGAGCCGGGTGTTGTCGCACAGCGCGGCGGTGGCGGCGACGTTGTTGAGCAGGCCGGATTTACCGGCTCCGGGCTCACCAGCGGTGAGCAGGTTGTGGAAGACGATGTCCAGCGAGACGTGCTGGCCGAACTCGTCGATGCCGATGAACATCGGGTCGAACATCGACATGCCAGGCCCGACAGGCACCCGGTCGGTGCCGAGCGGGTGACGGGCAGTGGTGGACATGGCTATCGCCTCCTGGGCGGTAGGTGTGGCCCAGCACGGTGATGGGCGTTCTGGGCCAGCAGGGCTATGCCGGTTGCGACACGATCAGCGGGTCGTAACCGTCGGCACGGCGCACGGGACGGCGTTGGGCTTCCTGCATGAACAGGGCCGCGTTGTGTGCGCAGGTCGAGGCGGCAGCCAGGACCTGATGCCGGTACGGGAAAAGACCCGCCTCATCGGTCGCGGCGGGCTGGAAGATGTCCTCGGTGTAGACCTCGCTGAGCTTGCAGGCCATGGCCGACAGGTTGACGGCCGTCTGCACCAGGTACGCGATGACGTCGCGGGCGGTGCGGGTCCGGGCGATGGCTTCGGCCTTCACGAAGACCTGCCGAGGGGTGTAGCAGTTCCTGACCATGTCGCGGTCGACGGCGTTGAGGTCGATCATCAGAATCGCTCCTTCAAGGTTTAGATCCACTCGTTGATGTCGTCGCCGTCGGTGGCGGCAGCAGTGGCCGGTTTCCGGCTGTTGGCAGCCGCTTTGGGCTTGTCCGGCGTGGTGGCCGGGATGTCGTCGACGTCGGGCAGGTCGAGGCCGGTGACGGTGGCCGGCTCTTTGTCATCCAGCGGGATGGCGGGGTCGATGACGTCGATCAGCGGGGAGTTCACCGAGGCGGTGAGGACTTCGCGACGCTTGATGTCGAAGCGCACGAAGGCGGCGTTGCCGCGTCCGGCCTGTTCGATCAGGACCGAGGAGGCGTGGCAGGCAACAGCGATCTTGTCGAGCTGCTGCGTTAGGTAGGTCAGGGAGAGACCGGGCCGCAGCAGGACCCAGACGCGTTCGCCGATCGGTGTCGGCCGGGCTCCGAGGATCAGCGGGAGGCTGCCGGAACGGTTGGTGATGATGAACTGGGAGAAGCACACCCGCAGGCGGTGCCGCACGGCGACACACCAGAACAGGGCGACGGTCCAGCGCCGTAGGACCGGCACACCGGCCGGGACGCCGACGATGACGGCGAGGATGGCTGCGGTGAGCAGCCCAGGGGTGCTGGCGGCCAGAACGGTCCAACCCCAGGCGGTGAGAACGGTGGCGAGGATTTCGGGGGTCCACCACCAGATGAGTCGCAGGACCGGCCAGCTACGCACCAGGGCCCAGATGATGCCACCGCAGACAGCGGCGACCGGGATCGCGACGAACGCGGCCAGCAGCGGGTGCATGTGGCTCTTGGCCACGACCAGGGTGACCAGGGCGGTCACGATGGCGGTGAGGATGAACGCGAAGCGGGCGTTCTCGGCAGCGGAGCGGTGTACGCGCTGCTCGATGACGGTGACAGTTCCGGAGCCTCGCCCAGAACGGCCGGGACGGGTAGATTTGGACACGACACGTCCTCCCTTGCGGGTTGGATGGGTTCAGGCGTGGGGCCGGAAGGTATGCGACCGAAACCGGCCCCGCGCTTTTTTACTGGTGATCAGCGCCCACGCGGAGCGCGAGTGTCAGCGCTGTTGCGCTGGGGGTTCGGCTTCGCGGTGTACCGCGAGAAGCCCAGAATGGCGACATTGCTGTAGCCCTGACGAGCAAGATCCGCCCGGATGGCGGCGACATCGTCGGCCGATGAGATCGGGCCATCGAAGGTGAAGTCGGCGGCTCCGATGCCAAACCCGTTGACGGGGGACTGGTGAGAGAACGAGATGTAGTAACGGAACATGACAATTCCTTTCGCAAAGAAGAATGAGGGTGTGGCCGCATAGTGCGGCCGGAGGCCGGAACGAATATCGCTCCGGCCATCCGATGAATGAGCAGGCATATGGCAGCAAAGGCTGCCCAGATGAGACATGCCACGGACACTGTGGCGGGAGTACGGATTAGGTTGCGAAGCGCCTACTTCGCCGAGGGTGCCTGGAGCGGCTTCAGCGACACCGCGCGGAACGCGACGCCGTTACGCCCGTTGGTCGCCCACGGAATGGCCTCCAACTGCTCGACAGCGACGAGCTGCCCCACGGAGACGTTCGGCTTTTCTCCCGCCGTCGTCACCGTGATGACCTCGCCACCGGTCTCGTCGAGCACGAAGACCTGGGTGGACCACATGAGCCGGCCAGTGTTCTTCTCGGAACGCTGGTTGCCGTTCTGGTCGTTCTTCGGCTCGGTCTGCTTCGAGACCGTCACCTGCTTACCGGTCGTGTCCACGTACAGCTTCACGAGGAAACCTCCTTGTCTTGAGCGCGTCCCCTGCGGACGAGTGCTCTGCAAGAAGCTTCCCCTCACATGCATCGATCTCCTGGCAATAAAAAACGACCCGCACTTTTGTGCGGGTCGCCTCATTGAAGTGGGACTAGATGACTAGTTACGCGCGTGCATCAGTGCATTTGGCAGCCAAGAAGGATCAAACCTAGATACTACGGCTTTGCCACTGCCAGACTCCACGGGGTCAGTGCCAGGTTTGCCAGTCTGAATGTCAAGTAGCCTTACTCCGGCCTGAGTCAGGGCTGCGAGAGTTGACTCCCACTTGAAGTGACCCCATAGCTTATTGTTGACCATTGGTGCCATGACCACAGGAAGTCCTTGGCCAATCGACTCGCATGCAAGACTCACTGCGTAATTGTCTGCTATGCCAGCAGCAATCTTATTCGCAGTGTTGAAGGTGGCCGGGCAGATGATCAACGCATCAATATCCGTGCGAACTCGCTGCTGAGCGGGTGCCCGGAAATCGAAGCGGATGTCGAGAGCGGACTGCATGGCGGGGTCGACCCAGTCTATTGCCATAGGCGTACCAACAACCTGGGTGTGCCAACCCGCCTCCACAAGTGCATGTGCCATGTCACCTACGCGACGGGCGAGCGGAGCGCCGCAGACGATGAGAGCTACTACCGGCATAGATCCAGTCTGTCAGTCAAGGACACCGGCACGTACCGCTAGGTTGTGCAGAGCAGTGAACTTCGTTCGCTTCGAACGAGTCAGCATCTCGCGGACCATCTCGCGGACGACAACGTTATAGCGGATCGCGTTAGGCGCGACTCGCTCTGCCTCCAAGAGGTGCAAGATCGCCTCTGAGTCTCGCTTGCGCTGCGCTTGAGCCCACGCGAGGTCGAGGTACACCTGGGCGCGTCGGCTGTTGAGTCCGGCCGGCAGAGCATCTGGATCAACTGCGGTCGCTACTTCAAGAGCCTCTCTGGCGTCACCCAACTCGGCAGCGACGCTTACGCGGTGAATCGCCACATTCGTGGGACCGAATGCTGTCCAGGCGAAATTGGCGTCATGACCGAGCATCTCGGCCAGGTGCTCGGCTTGATCCAGACGACCGTATGCCTCCACCCGATCTGTTCGCCGCCCAGCGATCACGGCACTGATCAGCCACAGCGAGCCCGCCACGGACACTAGGCTTGGAGCATCCGACCGGGCTTGAGACGAGAGACGCGACGCCATCTTGAGGGCGAGATTCTCCGCGTCTTCCGGACGGTCAGCCCTCAGAAGCGCACAGACAACCTGATAAGCAGCCATGCCCTGAGCTTCCAGGGAACCCGCTTCAAGAGCTGCATTCGCACAGCGATCGGCGGCTAGTTGAGCCAAGTCGGCAGCGCCCATCTTCGTGAGTAACTTAGCAGCCATAACGTAAGTGGATACGTAGCTAAGAAGCATCTCCCGACGATCGTCTACATCCTCGACGCGGTGAAGCGAGTCGGCGGCAAGAAGAATTTCGGGAAGGTCAGTCACAACACCTTCATATTCTGCCGCTTGGTACCGTTGATGTGCATTAGCTGCAATAGAACGTAGGCTCGCTGAGGTAATGGTGGTGGCGATATCTTCACCGAGCAGGTGATCGTATCGAGCGAAGTAACGACGAACATCGTCGAGGTCTGCTGGTGTAGTGCCGCCATTCGGCGCGTACTGCCACGGCCTGCCCGTGAGCGATTCAACGTCAACATGGAGTACCTTGGCCATGTCGAGCAGGATTGACATGCGGTCGACCGATCGGACGCCGCGCTCAACCTGCGAAAGCCAAGACTCTGACCGGCCGATAAGGCCAGCGAGGGTCGTCTGACTCAGACCCCTACGCCGACGGTATGCAGCTATCCGTTCGCCAATCGATCCCGATACCATGCTTCAATGATCCCACAGCTATCGCAGCGGAAAAAGCCCTTAGAGATGTCCGATTGTCCTCAATGGCTGATCAAGAGCGCTCTGAGCTGCTCCGCAACCTCTTCGATGTCCGGAAGATAGCTGCTCGTAGATCAGGCGCAGCTTCCGCAATGAAGGACGTCACTAGATGGTGTTGGCCGTAGCGCTGTTTGATCTCTGCCACTCGGTCGTCGAAGGTCGTGGGCTCACCGTCGGGCGTGGTGGTGAGGTCGCAGAACCAGAGGGCATCTCGGATCGGTGAAGATTCGTCAAGAAACTCACTTAACTCGTCCTCCAGTCCTCGCAACCGGGCTTCGCGGATGGCGCAAGAATGATGCGCGACCAGATGAACCAAGCGCTCGGGTGCATCAATCGACCGAAGAAAGAGAGCGCCGTCGAGAGGATGAAAGCCTGTACGGGCGAGATCAGGCGCGTAACCGATGTCATGGAGTACCGCAGCCGCTTCTAACAAAGGAGCGTCATCGCCTACAGCCGCAGCCACGGTGCGAGCCTTCGCGGCGACACCTTGCACATGAGACCAGCGACGCGGCAGCACTGGCGCGAGCGTCCGTTCGGAAGTTTGGTAGGCCCAGGAGACCAGCGACATGCATTGACGGTAACTGCTACGGGGCAAGTGCCATAGGGGGCGCGGAGTGGCCGGTCGACTGCCGGATCTTGTTCAAACTTTCTGTACGTCTTCAAGGCGGCCCGAAACGGGCCGCTCACGCCGCCGCCTGGGCGCGTGCTGGTCGCTTAGCTGGCGCACGCGACCGCCACGCAGGCAGCCCGTCGGCTGGCGTGTAAGAGCGGGATCGGGCCGCGTCGACGACAGGCCAGCTGGTGGGGGTTGGGCTGGTGGGTTTGGGCCGGCAGCCGACCCGGTGCGGCTAGGGCGGCGCGGCCGAGCTGCCGCGCCGGGCCGCAGCGCGAATCACGGCCGTCGGTGCCTGGGGTGGCGGCGCGCAGTGTGTCCGGGCCGCCCTCACGATCAAGGGCGCTTCGCGTCGCAAGCGACGGCCGCAAGCGGCCGCCCTTGAGTCGTGAGCCTCTGCGGCCCTAGCGAACAGAGGTTAAGGGCAGGCCAGTGGCCTGCCCGCATCGTGGCGCGTGCCGCCACCCCTGTCCCCGACTTGTGCGACCTCACCGACCCGGCGTCAAGGCCGTCTTGACGCCGCGGGCCGCTCCCGCGCGGTGGGCGGGTCGATGGTGACGGTAGGTTCGCAGCTTTCAAGCCTGGAGCGACGTATCTTGATGCCGAGGACGACGGATGGAGACGCAGGCATGGTGGCCGCTTCTAACTGGGTTTCGGACAACACTAGCTTCCTCGTTGGAACGGTGTTAGGCATCGCAGGCATTGTGACGGGTGCCTATTTTTACATCCGTAGCAAACAGACAAAGACTTTAGACTGGCGGGTCGTAAGCAATAATGCTATTGCTGCGGCGCAGGCTGCCCGTTCGGTAAATATGCAAATGATTTGGAAGGGTAAACATCTCAGCCACCCAAGGCTAATCGTCGTTAAAATCGCCAACACGGGGACTGAGGCAATATCCTGGCAGGATCTTTACGAACCTATCCAGATAAGCGTCGAAGGTGGGAATATCCTCGATGCGACGATAGTCGACCGGCCTACTGAAGCCAATTTTCTGACAGATGAAGCGAAGTTAACAGACGACTCTATTGCCTTTAGTCCGAGACTGCTGAATTCGGGCGAAGCTTTCACCGTCCAACTGCTTCTTGACGCCGAAAAAGTGTCTGTTGAAGTCCGGTCGCGTATCGCGGGGCTCTCTCGTCCAGTAGGGGACTTAGAAGGCATGAGGAATGCCCGGCAGAAGAAGGCGCAGAGATGGGCGGTCAGATTTGGAATCGTTCTTAGTGTCACGCTCGTCACTCTAGGCATCTCCGCCCGGCTTTTCGGATTTGCCGACAAAATTACGCCTTTAATCGGCCTACTCGCCCTGATGCTCGGGGTGTGTGCAGGCGTGCTCACTAGTGCTACGGCTAGCAAAGCAAGTCGGGGCCGCGGCGTCGAGCTGATTTGAGTGGGTGACTAACTGGGTGACAACGCTAGTGATCCCTGCCAGACGTCCGCGGACGATCGTGGACGGAGGTGCGCAGGTCAAAGGATTGTTGACCAAGCTGATCCAAGATCATAAATTGCCTGGGGGTCAAGGGGTTGCGATCTCGTCCCAGCCGGGCGGTCAAGGGGTAGCTGTGGCTACTGGCGTTGGCCTAATTCAAAACGTTCGTAACCCGTGTCCACGATGTAGATTTTGGATACTAATGTGGTTAAGAAGATAACTGCCTCACGAGCACCTTCAAGGCTGGAATTTCCTCCCACATTGTGAAGGGCCGAGTTAGCTACATTCACTACGCGATCACCCCATGACTTGAGCTTCGCGTCTATTTTATGAGATTCAAACAATGCGCCTAACGCTTGACTTGCCCTGAGGTCATGATGACCTAGGTCCGTGCTTATGGCTTCAATAACCGACCTCGTTAGAGCAAGAGTTGCTGTGGGTGAAGAGTGGGCTAGCCTTGCAGCCTCTCCCATCGCAGCAAGAATGCTATGTGGAACGTCGGCCGTAAGAAGGCCGAAAATTATGCCCTCAGTGTAAGGATCAAGGTACTCGCGTGCCTGCTTAGAGCTATTGCTCACTTCGGGTACAGCATCGAGCGGTGCAGACTCTAGCCGGTAGAGCCGACGGAACTTCTCAACGTCGCCACTCAAATAGGTGACGACCCTTTCTACCATTTCCCATCTTGGCACGCTCTTACCGTTTTCCGCGTCGCTTAATGAAGCAGCGCCGTATTCCACTTCACTAGCAACCGCACGCAGGCTGAGACCCACGTCCAGTCGTAATGCACGGAGTTCCTCGCCTAAGGTAAGTCTCGGTTCGGCGGTTTCGTTGAGATAAATCCTTGAGATCTCTGACCAATCGCCACCAAGCGCCTCCACGATTAGTTGAGCAAGGCGCGGACTGGGACGCTGATGGCCATTTTCAACCTTAGACAGAAAACTTTTTGAGTAGTGAATCCGCTTAGAAAGTTCAGCAAGACTAATTCCGGCGCGCCGGCGAAGCTCTCGGAGCGCTTGCCCAAGAGTCAAGGTTGCGGAAGGCGTACTGGCGAGACCGCCACGCTCGTCACGGTTGCCACTCATCGAGGGCCCCTGATTCGTCCTTGTGACCATGGCGTTCGGTATGTACGGTAGCCACCGAACAAGCCGAACGGCTCCGAACGCCGCCCAGAGGGCGGGGCGTTCGGCGGCAAGTAGATCCGATGAGAGGTCTTCGCCATGTTGATCGATGCTCGCTGGCTCGTCCTGGGAGTTGTATTCGGAGTCGTGCTTCTGTGTGTACGCAGGCGGAAGGAGTGGGCAGAGCCTGTCCTCGTGGCCATCGCCGTGACGACAGTGCTCATCACGCTCCTATTTTTCGTACCGAAACCGCCTCTTGTGTTCGGTGGCATGCGGCCGAACACCGAACAAGCATCGAGTCTACGGGATCCACACGGACGCGGTCTGGAGATCAGGCGCGTGCCAGATCCGTGCCAGGACGGCCGGTCATCGACGGGAAGTGGCGGGGAATTACGGTAAGCCAAGTCGAGTCTGGCGAGGTCAGCGGCTTGCAGCTCAGCCAAGATCACCGAGGACCCCCCTGGCAGTGTGGGGGTCAGGGGTTCGAGTCCCCTCAGCTCCACCCTTTGAACAACGCCCGGACTTCGGTCCGGGCGTTTTTGTTTTCCCGCCCTTGAGCAGCGGGCGGCTCTGTTCAGTTTTTACTCGCGTTCAGAGAACCTGAACGACGTTGGAAACCGAACACGGGTCGGCGCGGACGCTGCGGAGCGTCTCCCAGGATTCGCCGAAGAGCGCCTGCGCGAACCTGGCATCACCGTCGAGGAGTCATCGGCCGTCGTAGCGCTGAAAGGTCTGAACCTAGCTACGCCCCGACGAGGAGGATCCGGTCGTGCAGGCCCAGAACGCCCCTTGGCCGATGGTCTACGCCGATCTCCTGGCCACCGGTGATGCCCGCCTCGCCGAGGTGGCCCGGACGTGAGGCCGACACCGCGACGCCGACACCGTCGACCTCATCAACGCCATGAAGCTCACCTGATCGCGGCCACGAGGTAGCCCGCTCCGATGGCCTCGGCCGGTGCGGATGACTCGGCGGGATGCGATTGTGGAGTCACTGACCGAGGCTGGGGGTGGCCGTGGCGGACGACGACCGTTATCTCTGGCTGGAGGAGCTCGACTCGCCCGAGGCGGGGCGATGGGTCGCCGAGCGGAATGCGGAGACGCTGGCGGCGCTCGGGGCCGGCGCGGAGTTCGCGCAGTTGAAGGACGCGATCCTGGAGACGTTCGACAGCAAGGAGCGCATCCCGTATCCGGGCTGGCGCGGTGACGGTCTCTACTACGACTTCTGGCGGGACGCCGATCATCCGCGCGGCCTGTGGCGGCGGACCACTCCCGAGCAGTTCCGGCGGCACGAGCCGGAGTGGGAGGTGCTGCTCGACGTCGACGCGCTGAACGCGGCCGAGGGCACGAACTGGACCTGGAACGACGTGACGGTCCTGCGGCCGGGTTACGACCGGTGCCTGATCAGCCTGTCCCGGGGTGGCGCCGACGCGGTGGTGGTCCGCGAGTTCGACCTGACGACCCGGACCTTCCTCGAAGCCGGCGGGTTCACGCTGCCCGAGGCGAAGACGAACGTCGGCTGGATCGACGTGGACCACATCTACGTGGCAACGGATTTCGGCCCGGGCTCGGTCACGTCGTCGGGCTATCCGCGGATCGTCAAGCGGTGGCGCCGCGGCACGCCGCTCGCCGAGGCCGACGTGGTCTTCGAGGGCCGGGCCGCCGACGTCGAGGTCTGGGCCGGTCATGATCCGACGCCCGGGTTCGTGCGTGACCACGTCCTGAGGCTGGTCGACTTCTACCGGCGTGACGTGTTCCTGCGCTCGCCGGGCGGGGACCTCGTGCGGCTCGCCGTTCCGGAGGACGCCGGCTGTGACTGGCACCGCGAGTGGCTGCTGCTCCGCCTGCGCTCGGCGTGGACGGTCGACGGGACGACCTATCCGCCCGGGGCACTGCTGGTGACCGATTTCGACGATTTCCTTTCCGGCGTACGGCGGTTGACCGTCCTCTTCGAGCCAGGCCCGCGCACGTCGCTGCGCTCCTGGGCGTGGACGCGTAACCACCTGCTCCTGGTCACGATGACCGACGTACGCACCCGGGCGTTCGTCCTGTACCCCGGCGAGGACGGCTGGCGCCGCGAGCCGCTGGACGGTGAATCCGGGACCGATGACCTGGAGATCGTTCAGACCGACCCGGACCGCGACGACTCGTACCTGATCTCGTCCGAGGGCTTTCTCCGGCCGGACACTCTCAGCCTCGGCGCCGTCGGTGGCCGCACCGAGGTCCTCAAACGGGAGCCCGCGTTCTTCGACGCGTCCGGCATGTCCGTGCGACAGTTCTTCGCCGTTTCCGCCGACGGGACGCGCGTGCCGTACTTCGTCGTCGGCAGTCAGGAGAACGCGCCGGCGATCCTGCACGGGTACGGCGGTTTCGAGGTCTCCATGACGCCCGGTTACAGCGGCGCGTGGGGGCGCGGCTGGTTCGCCCGCGGCGGCACCTACGTGGTCGCGAACATCCGCGGTGGCGGCGAATACGGCCCGGATTGGCACAAGGCGGCGCTCCGGGAGAAGAGAATTCGCGCGTACGAGGATTTCGCCGCGGTCGCCGTCGATCTCGTCGCCCGGGGAATCACGACGCCGGAGCGCCTCGGCATCACCGGCGCCAGCAACGGCGGGCTGCTCATGGGTGTCATGCTGACGCGGTTCCCGCAGCTGTTCGGGGCGGTCGTGGCGTCCGTCCCGCTGCTCGACATGCGCCGGTACACGAAACTGCTGGCCGGGATGTCGTGGGCCGCCGAATACGGTGATCCCGACGTGGCGGCCGACTGGGAGTTCCTGCGGGGCTACTCGCCGTATCACAATGTCGCGCCGGACCGTCCGTACCCACCAATTCTCTTTCTGACCTCGACCCGCGACGACCGGGTGCATCCGGGGCATGCCCGCAAAATGGCGGCGCTGCTGCGCGAGCTCGGTCACGAGGTGGCGTATTACGAGAATGTCGAGGGTGGGCACGGCGGCGCGGCCGACAATGGTCAGGCCGCCACCATCCAGGCCCTGAGCCTGGAGTTCTTCCGGCGCAAGCTCAGGGCCTGACAGCAGGTTCTTGGAACGAACCGGTCAGAACGAACGCAGGATGTCGTTCACGCGCTCCTTCGCGTCGCCGAAGAGCATGGCGCTGTTCTCGCGGAAGAACAGCGGGTTCTGCACCCCGGCGTAGCCCGACGCCATCGAGCGCTTGAAGATGATCACTTCGGCGGCCTC
Source organism: Actinoplanes cyaneus (assembly GCF_016862095.1). GTDB lineage: Bacteria > Actinomycetota > Actinomycetes > Mycobacteriales > Micromonosporaceae > Actinoplanes > Actinoplanes cyaneus. Next base: position 233,108 of record NZ_BOMH01000016.1, on the reverse strand, counting down.
CCACACCTTCAGCACCGGCATGCCGGCGATCGGGCTCGACGGGTCGTCGGTCGCGGCCGGGTTGACAGTGTCGTTGGCGCCGATCACCAGGACCACCGACGTACGCGCGAAGTCGTCGTTGATCTCGTCCATCTCCAGCACCACGTCGTAGGGCACCTTCGCCTCGGCGAGCAGCACGTTCATGTGCCCGGGCAGCCGGCCGGCGACCGGGTGGATGCCGAACTTCACGTCGACGCCCTTGTCGCGCAGCTTGCGGGTCAGCTCGGCGACGCCGTACTGCGCCTGGGCGACCGCCATCCCGTACCCCGGAGTGATGATCACCGACTGGGCGGTGGAGAGCAGTTTGGCGACGGCGTCCGCCTGGATCTCCCGGTGCTCGCCGTAGTCGGTGTCGTCGGACGGCCCCGCCTCGATCCCGAACCCGCCGGCGATCACCGACAGGAAGGAGCGGTTCATCGCCTTGCACATGATGTACGACAGGTAGGCGCCGGACGATCCGACCAGCGCCCCGGTCACGATCAGCAGGTCGTTGGAGAGCAGGAAGCCGGAGGCCGCCGCCGCCCACCCGGAGTAGCTGTTGAGCATCGACACCACGACCGGCATGTCCCCGCCACCGATCGAGGCGACCAGGTGCCAGCCGAGCGCCAGCGCGACCACCGTGACCGCGATCAGCAACCACAGGTGCGGGTCGATCACGAACCAGACCGTGAGCAGCACGAACACGGCCAGGGCGCCCAGATTGAGCAAGTTCTTGCCGGGCAGCACGAGCGGCCGCGAGTTGATCCGCGCGGACAGTTTCAGGAACGCCACGACGGAGCCGGTGAACGTCACCGCGCCGATGAAGACGCCGATGAACACCTCGGCGCTGTGGATGCCGAGCAGGTCCTGACTCGCGAGCGCGGCCGCCTCGGCACCGCCGGGGTCCGCCTCGACGTGCAGGTATCCGTTCCAGCCGACGAGGACCGCGGCGAGGCCGACGAAGCTGTGCAGCAGCGCGATCAGCTCCGGCATGCCGGTCATCTCGACCTTGCCGGCCCGGTACAGCCCGATCGCGGCGCCGACCGCCGTGGCGACCAGGAGCAGGGCCAGGCCCGTACCGCTCAGATCGCCGTCGATGGCCAGGGCGACCGTCGCGATCAGCGCGAGCGCCATGCCACCGATGCCGAAGGTGTTGCCGAGCCGCGCGCTCTCGTGCCGGGACAGGCCGGCCAGGGCCAGGATGAACAGCAGGGCGGCGACGAGATACGCCGCCTGGGAGGCCTTTTCGATGGTCATCGGCGTCAGCTCCTGGTGAACATGGCGAGCATGCGGCGGGTCACCGCGAAGCCACCGAAGACGTTGATGCTGGCCAGCAGGATGGCGGCGAACGACAGCGCGGTGACGGCGGTGCCGCCGTGCCCGAGCTGCAGGAGCGCGCCGACCACGATGATCCCGGAGATCGCGTTCGTCACCGACATGAGCGGCGTGTGCAGGGCGTGGTGCACGTGCCCGATCACGTAGTAGCCGATGACGATGGCCAGCGCGAACACCGTCAGATGTCCACGCAGCGCGACCGGGGCGAGGGCGGTGAGCACGAACAGCAGCGCCGCGCCCACACCGACGAGAGGAAGGGTCCGGTTCTTCGGCTCTTCCGCGGCTTTCCTGACCGCCTGCGCTTCTTCCGCCGGTGCCTTCTCCACCGGCGCCGCGGACACCGCGACCGGCGGCGGGGGCCAGGTCAATTGCCCTTCCCGTACGACCGTGATCGAGCGCTGCACCACGTCGTCGAAGTCGAGCACCAGCCGGCCGTCACGCTCGGGGGTCATCAGCTTCATCAGGTTGACCAGGTTGGTGCCGTACAGCTGGGAGGCCTGCGCGGGCAGCCGCCCGGCCAGATCCGTGTACCCGATGATCGTCACGCCGTTCGCCGTGGTGATCGCCTCGCCGGCGACGGTTCCCTCGACGTTCCCGCCGTTCGCGGCCGCCATGTCGACGATCACGCTGCCCGGCTTCATGCTGGCGACCATGCGCTCGGTGATCAGCCGCGGTGCCGGGCGTCCCGGGATCAGCGCGGTCGTGATGATGATGTCGACCTCGGCGCACTGCTCGGCGTAGAGCCGCGCCGCCCGCTCGTTGTAGTCGTCGGACATCTCCTTGGCGTAACCGGTCGACGAGACCTCGACATCGGCCGCCCGCACCGCCAGGTACTCCCCGCCGAGCGACTTGACCTGGTCGGCCACCTCCGGCCGCGGATCGGTGGCCAGCACGATCGCGCCCAGGCTGCCGGCCGCGCCGATCGCCGCGAGCCCCGCCACGCCGACGCCCGCCACCAGCACCTTCGCCGGGGGCACCTTGCCGGCCGCGGTCACCTGCCCGGTGAAGAACCGCCCGAACGCGTGCGCCGCCTCGATCACCGCGCGGTACCCGGCGATGTTCGCCATCGACGACAGCACGTCCAGCGACTGCGCCCGCGAGATCCGCGGAACAGCGTCCATCGACAGCACGGTGATCGGCCGCCGCGCGAACTCCGCCACCAGCTCCTCGTCGAGGCGCGGGTTGAAGACGCCGACGAGCGTCGCCCCCGCCGCGAGCCGGTCCAGCCGGGCCGGCTCGGGCGCGTTGATCGCAAAGACCACGTCCGCGCCGTACGGCTCACCGATCGTGGCCCCGGCCTCGGCGAACGCCTCGTCCGAGAACGACGCCTGCCGGCCCGCGCCCGGCTCGACCACCACCTCATATCCCAGCTTGAGCAACTGCCCGACGGTCGCGGGCGTCGCCGCCACGCGCCTCTCCCCCGGGCTGGACTCCCCAAGAACACCAATGATCATCAATCGACTCCCATGTAGTTCTAGCGACGTTGCCGGACCTACGGCGGAACGTGAAGGTGGGTGTCTTCACGGATGCCGACCATGAACGCGTTCAGGGCGTGAGCTTGTTACTCGCCGGTAGCCTAACGCCCTCCCATGACCGCTGTCACACTACAACTCATCACATCACTCTCAGTAACCCCAAACCCAATCGTGCACCCCAACGCCATCAACAATTGGGCGACATCGATGCGCACTGTTGTTCCGTCTGCGCATCGTTTCCGCACCCAACGCCTGGCAAGAACGCCCGGCAAGCCCGTGACGGAGTCATGGTCGCCCACTTGGACGAGCTGAGAACCCGCGGCGACTGCGGGACACGCTCGGAACGCTGGACGCCGTCGGCAGCCGCCTAGAATGAAGACCTGAGCGCACCCTGCGGGAGACCTTGATGACCCGAACGCTGACCGCCGCTGTTCACCAAGAAGAAGACTGGTTCGTTGCTCGCTGCCTGGAACTTGATGTGGCCAGCCAAGGCCAGTCACTGGACGAGGCGCTGGCAAATCTCCGTGAAGCGGTAGAGCTGTACCTGGAGCAGGTTGCTCAGCCCCAAATCGAGGCGACACCGTTCGTAACCGCGTTCCAGATCGCCTCGGCGGCATGAGTCCATGAGTCCGGCTCTGGCCGACCTCCCTCTCCGCAAGGTGCTGGACGCCCTCGACAGGGCAGGTTTCGCCCATGCTCGCACCAAGGGCAGCCACGCCGTCTATCGACATCCGAACGGCCGGGTCGTAGTCGTCCCCCTGCACCCGACAGTCAAGCGCGGAACTCTCGCGTCGATCCTCCGACAGGCCGGCCTCACCACAGCCGAATTCCAGCAGCTGTTGCGATAGCGGCTCGAAGGCCCAGCGGAGGCGCCGATCTCAAAGCCGAGGCGGGACAGCTCCGAAGCGCCTTGCCCGACTGAGGCCCGACGACCATTGGTCATCGCGCGCGATCAACTCCCCCGCGGATCAGTGGAAAACCTTGCCTTGACCGCTTGACGAAGCCATAGGGACACCCCTCCGGCGCCGGCGCGAGATGGTCGACTGCACATGGCCAGCGGCGAACGCCTGCTCGAACGTCCCCACCACCGCGTCGAACCCGCGAGCCGGTTCCGCGGCCGCTGCAACAACTTCGCCGCCTCAGGCCGCGGCAACCATGACGTACCGGCATCGAGATTCGACGACGGACGGTGCAGCTGAACAAGGCGCCGGCTCGGGGATCATCGGCGACGCGTGCGCACTGTCCGCAACGGATTACGACAGAAGCCCCGGTGAGCACACATAGATCGTGCTGACTTGAAAGGCGCGGCTGATCTGTCCGGTTTCCCCCGCGACGTGATCTCGAATTGGTAAAGATCCAAATCCAGCTCTAGTTATGTGCACCGATGGACAAAGAGCATCAGCCATCGACGGGCCACACAAGTGAGGTGCGGGCCGGCACCGGATCAACCCCGGAGTCGGTCGCAGCTTAGCCCGGTCGAGAGGGGCTGAATTGAGACCGTTATCCGTACCGTCCGCAACCCGGCGGGTGGGAGCGGCAGCCGCCGGTGTCTTTCTGCTCGCGGCGTTGCTGCCGCAGCAGGCACAGGCCGCGCCACTACCAGGCGCCGTGACGGCGGGCACCGACAGCAACTCCCAGCGGCGAGCCGACTACGACTCCCGTGAGAACCTGGTCGCCGCGGCCGAGGCACAAGCGCCGGCGGCCGCATCGAAGAGCGCCGCACTGAGCCGCGCCTTCGCCGCCGCGCCGTCGGCCTCGGCGGTGCAGGAGATGCGCAACCAGCTCGGTGTGCAGGGCATCGTCGACATCGATCGGGCTACCGGCACCCCACGCCGGGTAGCCAAGCTGGACGGCTTCCTGACCGGCCCGAGCCGCAAGAAGCCGGCCACGATCGCGCTCGATTACATCAAGGCCCATCCCGAGATCTTCGGTTTGGACGCGGCCGACCTCGCCACGCTCGAGCTGCGCCGCGACTATGTCGACGTCGCGGGCACCCACCACCTCAGCTGGGTGCAGGTGGCCGACGGCGTGCCGGTGTTCGGCAACGGCCTGAAGGCGCACGTCACCAAGGACGGCCGCCTCGTGCAGGTGGACGGGTCGCCGCTCACGTCGCTGCCCTCCGCGGCGGGCGCCGCCAGGATGACCGCTACGGACGCCCGTGCCGCGGCGGTCAAGGACGTCTTCGGCACGTCCCCCGCCAAGGTCACCAAGACCGCGGCCGGCACGACCACCTTCAGCGACAACGGCACGGCCAAGAAGGTCTGGTTCCAGACCGTCTCGGGCCCGCGCCTGGCCTGGCAGACGATCGTTGTCGACGAGGGCTACGTGCACGTGATCGACGCGGCCAACGGCGAGGTGCTCTACCGCCACAGCACGATCGCGAGCGACACCGCCGGGGTGTTCAAGAACTATCCGGGCGCGCCCAAGGGCGGCGTACAGCAGAAGGTCGACCTGACCGCCAAGGGCTGGCTGCCGGACAACGCGCGCCAGCTGTCCGGCAACGTCGCGCACGTCTACTCGGACGTGAACGACAACAACCTGGCCGACCCGGCCGAGGAGGTCGGCCCGTCCGGCGTGCGCCGGTGGGACTACCCGTTCGTCGACTTCAACGACGAGGTGGGCGGTCTCTGCTCGGACGCGTACCCCTGCTCGTGGGACCCGAAGACGGCGAACTCGTGGCAGGTCAACCGCAAGCAGAACGCGGTGCAGCTCTTCACGTTCCTCGGCACCTTCCACGACCACCTCAAGTCCTCGCCGATCGGCTTCACCCGGGCGGCGGGCAACTTCGAGGCGCAGGACGGCGACGCGGTGCAGGGCCAGGCCATGGACGGCGCCGACACCCTGAACGGTCTGCCCGACGGTGACCACACCGACAACGCCAACATGAACACCCCGCCGGACGGCATCCCGCCGGTCATGCAGATGTACCTGCTGAACCCGGCCCCGGACGCGGTCGCCGCGAACACCGGTGACGAGTCCGACGTCGTGTTCCACGAGTACACGCACGGCCTGTCGAACCGGCTCGTCGTCGACGCCGCCGGGAACTCCACCCTGAGCAACGTCCAGGGCGGCGCGATGGGCGAGGCCTGGAGCGACTGGTACGCCCAGGACTACCTGCACGCCGCGGGGCTGGAGAAGGACACCGCGAAGCCCGGTGACGTGCTGATCGGCAAGTACTGGACGGCCGGCGGCACCATCCGCACCGAGGGTCTCGACTGCACCGTCGGCATCGTCGCGGCGGCCTGTCCCGGCACCCCGGCGGCCGGCCCCGGCGGTTACACGTACGGCGACTTCGGCAAGATCTCGTCGCGTGGCGCCGAGGTGCACGCGGACGGCGAGATCTGGGCCCAGACTCTGTGGGACCTGCGCCGCGCGATCGGCAGCAAGAAGGCCGAGTCCATCGTCACCCGCGGCATGGAGCTGTCCCCGGACAACCCGTCCTACCTGGACATGCGGAACTCGATCCTCGCGGCCGACCTGGTGGTCGACCAGGGCAAGAACGCCAAGACCATCTGGAAGGTCTTCGCCGGGCGGGGCATGGGCTACTTCGCCGCCGCCATCGACGGCGACGACGCCCAGCCGGTCGAGGACTTCTCGATGCCGCCGGCCGCGAGCACCCCGCGGGGCACGCTCACCGGCAAGGTGACCGACCAGGACACCAAGGCCCCGGTGTCCGGCCTGACCATCGCCTTCGGCGGGCACGCCTCCGGCTTCGCCGGTGACTACCGCGCCACCACGGCGGCAGACGGCACCTACAAGATCTCGGGGATCATCCCGGGCACGTACGCCAAGGTGTACGCGCGGGGCGCCGGCTACGACCCGGTCGTCAAGACGGTGTCGATCAACTCGGGCACCAAGGCGGAGAACTGGGCGGTCCGCAAGGACTGGGCGGCCTCCTCCGGCGGCGCGGGCATCATCAGCGCCACCGGTCCCGACTACACGGGGTACGGCTGTGGCCCGGGTCAGCTGCTCGACCAGTCGCAGATCTCGGGCTGGGGTTCCGACGTGGCGACCGAGGGCCAGAACGCCGTGATCCGCCTGTCCGGCGCTGTCGACGTCGCGGAGCTGGTCGTCAACCCCTCGGCCACCTGTGGTGACGACGCCACGGCCTCGACCAGTGGTTACCGGATCGAGACGTCGAAGGACGGCACGACCTGGGTCGTCGCCGCGAGCGGCACGTTCCCGGCCGGCACTGTCACGCCCACCCCGGTCGCGCTGGCCGCGGGCACCGGCGACGCCATCGAGTACGTCCGGTACACGATGCTGACCACGCAGGCGCAGGATGCGGGACTCTGCGCGGCCGGCCAGCCCGGCACCGCGAACGGCTGCAGGTTCATGGACTCCACCGAGCTGGCGGTCTACGGACCAGCCGCCTGACCGGTGATGGTGCCGGTTGCCTCGTAGCGGGCAGCCGGCACCATTCCTTTCTGCCGGGAGACTGCGATTCGACCGGGTTCGTCGTCTGCCCCGACGCCGGGTAGTGGACAGGAACGGGTATCTAGATTCCCGACAGGTCTTCCAGGAGGACCGGGCGCTCGGGGTGCCAGCCGAACTCGGCTACTGCGCGGGATCCGTCGAGCCACACCGACCGGGCGAGTACCGCCAGTGCCGGAGCCGTTGCTGTCGCCTGTTCCAGGCTGACCGGAACGGCGACCGCGCCGGTCGTCGCAGCGATTGCCGCGGCCAGGTCACGCAGCCGGAAGGTGTCTGCGGCGGTGGCGTTGAAGATTCGACCCGGGCGCGGCTTCTCGACGGCGTGGACGAACAGTTCGGCGAGGTCGTCGACGTGGACCGCCGACCAGATCTGGTCCCCGTCGCCGACATAGGGAACCACTTGGCGGGCACGCCCCATCGCTGCCAGGCCTTGCAGCAGACCGGATCCGCCACGCCCGTGCACGAGCGACGCCCGCAGCACCAGTCCGTCGACGCCCGCGGCACCGAGCACGATCCGCTCGCCCGCGATCTTGTACGGCTGCGCGGCGGTGGCCTCGTCCACGGGCAGCTCCTCGGTGGCGGCGGCAGCCGTGTCGGGATACACGAGCCCCGTGCTGGTGTAGACGAACGGCTTGCCTCGCGCGCCGGCGAGCATCGCGGGAAGCCCGAGCGTTTCGAGGGCAGCCATGTCCGGGTTCTGGTAGTCGACGGCGGCGTGGACGACGGCGTCCGCCCGCTCCGCCGCGGCCCGCAGCACCTCGGTAGTCGCCAGGTCGCCGACGATCGCCGTGGCGCCCAGCGCGGTTACCCGCTCGGCCGCACGCTCGGAGCGTGCCAGCGCACGGACGTGATGACCGGCGGCGAGCAGGTGTTCGGTGATCACACCGCCGAGATAGCCACTGGCACCGGTGAGGAAGACGTCCATCTGTGCTCCCATCAGAAACGGATTACTTATCCGTTCACACGCTAGCACAATCGGATAGATCATCCGTTCCGGTGATGTCGGATCGTGCCTCCCAGTCCCCCAGCGATCCGACTCCCTGCGCCTCCGGTCGAACCTGCCAGCCGAGGCGAGCGGAACCTGCCAGCCGAGGCGAGCGCTGATGCTGCGCGACACCGGAGCGCTAACGCGCTCGACACCGACGACCGTGGCCCGGACGACCGGCCGTTCGGGAGATGACGGCTCGCCTGATGCTCTACCTCCTCGGCCTGCTCGCTGACCCGCGGGAGTTATACCGCCGGGCCGGGCAGCGCGGCCGGCGCGCACTCGACCGCGAAGATCTACTTCGACAGCGACAAGAACGGGCCGTATGTGGCCGCCGAGAAGATGTCGGACCTCGTGTTGCCGCTGGTCACCGAGGCCCGAAACGACAGCGGCGGCGCCATGGGCGCCGCCGCTGCGGGTGAACCGTCGCCCGCTCTCGCGGGGTCAAGTAAGCCTCCACTGGTGGAGGTGCCGGGAATCGAACCCGGGTCCTTCGTTGCTTTGTCAGGGCTTCTCCGAGCGCAGCTCACTACATCCCTACTCGGCCCTCCGGCTCACGTGAGCAAGTCCGGACGATGGGCCCAGTCGCAGATTGATCTCGCCGTGCGGTCCCCGCGACCGGGACCGGTTGGCCAGCCTCCTAGCTGATGCCGGCAGCTGGGACGGAGGCGCTCCCAGACCGACAGACCACGCTACTTGCCTCAGGCGGCGAGAGCGTACTGGTCAGCGTCAAACTTAGAGTTGGCGCTTATAAGTTTCCGACGACCGATTCTCGAGACGACGTCGGCTTCCTCGGCTCGCTTCCCCTGTCTCCACGTACGAAGTCGAAACCAGTCACCCCCTGGATATTGGTACAGCCCGACAATCGTAGCTCACCCTCCGACAACCGCCACCGAGCACCCGGACTGCTTCACGTTGTTGGTGCCTGAGCCCTGGAAACCGAACATGGTGCTGCTTCCAGCGGCCAGTGGCGCGTTGCCCTCGAAGCTCAGTGCGCCGCCGTTGCCGTTGGTCGTCCGGGCGTTGCTCCACGGGCCGGAGACAACCTTGGCGCTGGACGAGTACGAGACGGTCACCGTGAACCGGTGAGCCTGCGAGCCTTTGTTGGTGACCCTCACGGTGGTGATGAACCCGTTGTTCCAGGAGTTGGTGGAGCAGTTGGCGCTCAGCTCGTCCACGGGCGGTGGCGGCGGGGTGGTCTTCGTCACGGACGGCTTGGGGCTCGCGGACGACTTCGACGGTTTCGGGGAGACCGAACTCTTCGAGGGGCTGGCGGAGACCGACTTGGACGGCGAGGGCGACGCGGAAGCCGGGGCCGACGGTGAGACCGACGGGGCGGTGGTGCCCGGCGCGGACTCCGGCGGCAGCGGGACCGTGGTCGACTCGGCGGCCTGCAGGTCGGCCGAGGGCTGCACGATCGTCGGCGACTCGCCGGCCGACGCGGTGCCACCGGCACGCACGGCGATGAACACGACCAGGGCGACCAGGATCGCCCCGGCCAGGCCGAAGACTCCGCGAGCGATGAAGAACTGACGATCGCGGTGCTTGGAGTTGGCAGACAAGGGCCGGTCTCCTCGAGGAAGAGTCGAGCTGGGGCTCACCCCGCGGGGTCACCGCCGGGACAGAGTGATCAACAAGCCTGGCGGGGCAGGATAACCCCTAGGCCATGCCCTTGGCACGGCGGCCCAGGGCACGGTTGATCTCCTTCTTCGCGTCCCGGGCGGCCAGGTCCTGGCGCTTGTCGTAACTCTTCTTGCCCTTGGCGACGCCGAGCTCGACCTTCGCATACCCGTTCTGGAAGTAGACCGAGAGCGGGACCAGCGTGACGCCGTCGTCCCGCAGCTTGCCCATGATCTTGGCGATCTCGTCGCGCTTGAGCAGCAGCTTGCGGACCCGGCGGGGCTCGTGGTTGGTCCAGGTGCCCTGCGTGTACTCCGGGATGTGCATGCCGTGCAGGAAGATCTCGCCGTGGTTCTCGTGGCCGAACGCGTCGACGAGCGAGGAGCGGCCGGCGCGCAGCGACTTCACCTCGGTGCCGGTCAGGACCATGCCCGCCTCGTACGTGTCGAGGATCGCGTAGTCGTGGTACGCCTTGCGGTTGGAGGCGACGAGCTTGCGCCCCTGTTCGCGTGGCATACCTGGAACCCCCTGCTGATTGATCGGCTTGTGAACTCTAACAAAGGCAGGGCGGCAGATAATTCAGCGGATTCCGGGGCGCGCCACCGAAACGGGTCTCGAAGTGCAGGTGCGCGCCGGTGGAGGCACCGGTGCTGCCGACCAGTCCGATGATCTGGCCCTGCCGGACGTACTGCCCGACATGGACGTAGATCCGGGACTGGTGGCCGTAACAGGTGGAGAAGCTCGTCCCCATGACCCGCCCGTGGCTGACGCAGGTGTAGTTGCCGTACCCCCCGCGCCAGCCCGCCTGGATCACCCGGCCGGGCGCCGCGACCCGGATGGGCGTTCCCGAACCGGCCGCGAAGTCGGTTCCGGCGTGCAGTTGCCAGACGCGGTAGTACGGGTCGTAACGGTTGCCGTAATCGCTGCTCTTCCATCCGTGTACGGGCATCAGCAGCCGTCCGTGATACTGCCGCCGGTACCCGGAGCGGGTCTCCCAGCCGCGCATGCTGGATCGGGTCTTCCGCTCGGCCAGGACCGCCGCCCGGTACTGCACGAGCACTGTCGCGCGCTGGGCGTTCGCCGCGGCCAGCGCCGTCCGCCGGGCCAGCACGAGCTGGTAGACGTCGCGCCGGGCGCGGACCGCCTCGGCCTGCGCGGTCTGCGCGGCGTGCAGTTTCGCGGCCGCCTCGGCCTCGGCGAGCTCGGCGGCGCGTTTCGCCGCGCCGGCCCGGTCCTGTGCGGCACGTGCCTCGCGCCGCGCGCCGATCAGGCGGCGCACCTCGGCGTTCTCGTTGCGGACCAGCGTGTCGACCAGGCTCATCCGGTCCATCAGGTCGGCCGGGCCGGTGGCCGAGACGAGCAGGTTGAAGCGGGTGATCGAGCCGCTGCCCATGTAGCTTTCCCGGGCGATCTGCGTGACCCGGTCGCGCGCGCCGGCGACCCGCTCCTGGGCGGCCGTCCACTCCGCGGTGACCTGCTGGTAATCCTGCCGGGCGGCGTCCGCGCGGGTGCGGGCGGTGGCGGCCTGGACCCGGGTGGCGACGACGACGCCGCGGGCCGCTGCCACCCGGTGCTGGGCTGCCGGGAGCGCGGCGGAGGCGACGGCGAGGCGGCGGGCGGCTGCCCGGGCGGCGGCTCCGGCGTTCTCCAGAAGAGCTTCGGCGCGACGTACGGCCTGGGCCGCCTTGGAGGCGTCGTCGCGGTCGGCCATCGCGGGCACGGGCAGGGCCACGCTGGGTCCGACGGCGCTGATCAGGCAGAGGACGAGGGTCAGCAGGGGATTCGGACGGCGGTACCTCACCGGAGTCACCGTACTCCGACTAATCGCCCGGATGCCTCTAAACCGCCCGAAGGCCGCGACCCTGTCGGGTCGCGGCCTTCGGCACAGAAGTCCCTCTCGGGGTCAGACCTTGAGGTAGAACCGGAGCGTGATCCATGCGGTCGCGGCGCTCAGCAGCGCGCCGACACCCACCAGCAGCGGCAACATCAGCCAGACGTTGCCGTTCGGCACCGGGGTCAGGATCGCGGTGAGAGCCTGCAGCTTGTTGTCCAGCAGGACGACCTTGCCGATGAACAGCCCGACGAAGCCGAGGATCGCGCCGATCGCGCCGGCCACCACCGCCTCGAGGACGAACGGGGCCTGGACGAACCAGTTGGACGCGCCGACCAACTTCATGACCGCGACTTCTCGCCGTTTGCTGTACGCGGCGACCTGGATGGTGTTACCCACCAGGAGCACGGCGGCCGCGGCCATCACTATCGCGAACACCAGTGACATCAGCTGAACCGAGTTGAAGATGTTGAACACCTTCTCCAGCAGCTCTTTCTGATCGATGATGCGCTGGACTCCGGTGGCGCCCTTGAACTCCTCGTTGAACTTGTCGTAGTCCTCGGGGTTCTTCAGCTTCACCCGGAAGGACTGCGGCAGGCTGTCGGCGTTCACGGCGCTCACGAAGTCGGGCGTGTCGGCGTAGAGGACCTGGAAGCGCTTGAGCGCGTCTTCCTTGCTCTCGTAGGTGGCCGACTTGACCAGAGGGTTCGCGTCGATCTGCTGCTTGAGCGCCTGGACCTGTGCATCCTCGACGTTGTCCGCGAGGAAGACCGAGACCTCGATCTCGCCGTAGTAGAAGTCCTTCATACGGTCGACCTGCAAGTACATCAGCACGCTGGCGCCCAGCATGCCCAACGAGACCGTAATGGTGATGATCATGGCGATCGTCATGGTGACGTTACGCCACAGGCCCACCAGGACCTCGTTGAGGACGTATCTCACGCGCATCGGGGGGATCCTTCCAGGACTCCGCGTGTTACTGCTTCAGCATTGAACATGGGGGCGGAGCCGGTCTCAGCCGTAAACACCGCGGGCCTGGTCACGAACGATCCGTCCGCTCTCGATCTCGATGACCCGGCGACGCATCTGGTTGACGATGTTGGAGTCGTGCGTGACCATCACGACGGTCGTGCCGGTCCGGTTGATCCGGTCGAGCAGTCGCATGATCTCGATCGACGTGTCCGGGTCGAGGTTACCGGTGGGCTCGTCGGCGAGCAGGATCAGCGGCCGGTTCACGAAGGCCCGGGCCACCGCGACACGCTGCTGCTCACCACCGGAGAGCTCGTGGGGGTAGCGGTGCTCCTTACCGCCGAGACCGACCAGCTCGAGCACCTCGGGAACGACGCGCCGGGCGACGGCCTTGGTCTTGCCGATCACCTCGAGAGCGAACGCGACGTTCTCATACGCGGTGCGGTTGGGAAGCAGGCGGAAATCCTGGAAGACGCAACCGATCGAGCGGCGGAAGTGCGGGACCTTCCAGGAGCGTAGCGAAGTGACGTCCTTGGCGTTCACGACAACCTTGCCGCGCGTCGCCTGGACCTCCTTCAGCAACAGCTTGATGATCGTCGACTTACCGGAACCTGAAGGGCCGATGAAGAAGACGAACTCACCCTTCTCGATCCCGACGTTGACATTGTCCAACGACGGCCGAGACGCCTTCGGATACGTCTTCGTCACGTTCTCGAGCTGAATCACGGGAGTGGAGTCTACGCGGTGTAACGAATTCGCCAAGTCCGCCGGGGTCGGGAATCTTCGCCACCTGCGGCAACAACAAAACTGAGCCGACCTCACCTGACCGAGCGTTCAGATAAGGTCGCTCAACGTCACGGGAGCGCCTAGGCGGCGATCTCGTTCTGCTTGCGCCACCGGATACCCGCCTCGATGAAACCGTCCACGTCGCCGTCGAAGACCGACGAGGGGTTGCCGGTCTCGTACTCGGTGCGCAGATCCTTCACCATTTGGTACGGGTGCAGGACGTACGAACGCATCTGGTCGCCCCACGAACCGGTGGTGTCGTGCTTCAGATCGGCCATCTTGGCCCGCTCCTCCTGGCGGATGCGCTCCAGCAGACGGGCCTGGAGGACACGCAAAGCGGACGCCTTGTTCTGCAGCTGTGACTTCTCGTTCTGGCACGTGACGACGATGCCGGTCGGAATGTGCGTCAGCCGCACCGCCGAGTCGGTCGTGTTGACGCTCTGCCCGCCCGGACCGGACGACCGGTAGACGTCGACCTTCAGCTCGTTCTCCGGGATGTCGATGTGGTCGGTCTGCTCGACGACCGGCATCACCTCGACACCGGCGAAGCTGGTCTGCCGGCGGCCCTGGTTGTCGAACGGGCTGATCCGGACGAGCCGGTGGGTGCCCGACTCGACGCTCAGCGTCCCGTAGGCATAAGGAACCTTGACCGTGAAGGTGGCCGACTTGAGGCCGGCCTCCTCCGCGTACGACGTCTCGTAGACCTCGGTGGGGTAACCGTGCCGCTCCGCCCAGCGCAGGTACATCCGCATCAGCATCTCGGCGAAGTCGGCGGCGTCCACGCCTCCGGCCCCGGCACGGATGGCGACCAGTGCCTCGCGGGAGTCGTACTCCCCGGAGAGGAGGGTGCGGACCTCCATCTCGTCGATCGCCTTGGTCAGCGTGGCGATCTCGGCACCGACCTCCTCGACCGAGCCGGCGTCACTCTCCGCCTCGGCCATCTCCAGCAGCAGGCCGGCGTCGTCGAGACGACCGCGCAGCCGCTCCAGCTTGGAGATCTCCCCGGCGACGTACGACAGACGGCTGTTGACCTCCTGCGCCCGCGCCTGGTCGTCCCAGAGATCGGGCGCGGAAGCCTGCTCCTCGAGATCCGCCTTGTCACGGCGCAACTTGTCGACGTCCAGGACATTCTCGATGTTGCGGAGGGTGGCGTCGAGTGCTTTGAGTTGCTCGGGGAAGTCGGCAGCGGTCACGACACTCAAGTTTACGCCGCCCGGCCAGCTGACTGGCCGGGGCGTCCTCAACTCATTCGGACGGAACGGTCTTGAGCCAGGTGAGCGCTGCCTTGTGATAGGCGACGGCGAACTCCAGCGCGGCCGCGCCGTACGAGTCGTCGTTCTTCTTCGCCTCCTTGGCCTGCTCCTTCGCCATCGCCAACGCCTCGGAGTGGTACTGGTTGGCGGTGGTGTAAAGCGTCTGCAGCTGCTCGGTGCTGTGTTGCTGACCGAAAGCGACTCGCAGCGCGACCGGGTTGCGCAGCGCGTCCCGGCCGGGCGACTCGGTGAGCCAGCGCCCGAAGGCGCGCTTCCCGGAGGCGGTGATCGCATAGGGCTGACTGGAACGTGGACCCGGCTTGCCGAGGCGGACATACCCCATTTCGGCCAGTACGGGCAATTCGCGGTAAACCTGGCTCCGCGTCATCGACCAGTAGGGCCCGAGGCGGCGTTCGGCAGCCGCCATGAGCTGTCCGCCGGTCATCGGCCCCTCGTGAAGCAGGCCGAGCAAGGCGGCAGCCGTGGGATTGATCTGGAAGTCGGGCATGCCTTCTAAGCTGCCACTTTGTCGCTCCGGCGTCCAGGATTTCGCACGATCCGTCCAGTTTGCGCCTCCACAAACGACTGTCCCGCACAGACAGTCCGACAACGAGCGCCCAGACCGGGCGTTTCGCGCCCCATCACGTAGTTGACCAGCTAAAATGGAGCACCTATTCGGTCAGACAGGCAGGGCGAGGCAGGAAAGCCCTAAATCTGGGCGAGTCGCCATGCACATTCGGACATTCAACGCATGTGGGAGCAGTCGCTCCGGCGATGGCCGGTCAGGGGCCCGCAGGTTCGCCTATTACCCTGGCCCCATGACCCACCCCGAGCCTCAGTCCGCCCCGGAGACCCGCGAGGTCCCGCGCCTCACCGCGATCCTCCTGGCGGTTGCCGCGCTCGCCTGGGCCGCCGGGATGCTGATCTCGGCCCGCGCCAAGATCACCAGCTGGGCGGACGCGGCGATGGAGGTCACCTCGACGGCGTATGCACTGCCCGGCGCGGTCTCGGCGGCCATCGTGGCCGGCGCCGCCGTCGCCCTGCTCGTGATCACCCTGGTCAGCACGCGCCGCCGGCTCGGCGCCACCACCCGGTTCGCCGTCGGCACCGCCACCGGCCTGCTCGTCGGTGTGCTCTGCGCGCTGGTCCTCTTCACGATCAACACCGAGGGCACGATGTACGCCGCGGTCGGCGGGACGGTCGCCGCCGCCGCCACGATCGGCGGGGCCTTCGCCGGCCTGCGCATCCCGCCGGTGATCGCGGCCACCGGGTGGGGCGCGCTCGGCGTCTTCCTGGTCGGCCTGATCCTCAACGACAACTTCGTGCAGGGGCCGGTGCTGAACCTGCTCGGCAACGACTCCACCGAGGCCGCCGCCGATGCCAACCAGTACTTCTCGTACGGGCAGTCGGTGCTCAGCGGTCTCGCCGCCGGCCTGATCGCCTTCGTCGTGCTGCGGCGCGCCGGCCGCCGAGCCGGAGCCGACCTGCGCTGGCCGTTCTTCCTGGTCGCGGGCGGCGGCGCGGGCCTGCTCACGGTGATCTCCGAGGTCCTGACGCGGACGGCGGGCGCGCAGGTGCTCGACCTGGCCGGCAAGGTCAGCGAGCTGGAGACGTCGGTGCAGCAGATCCTCAGCACGAACAGGCTGAACAGCGCGCTGATCGTGCTCTTCGTCGGGGCGTTCACCGCCATGGTCGCTGTCGGACGGACGCTGTCGCCGGCCGGCGACGAGGACGAGGACGGCTTCGAGGAGGCGCCGGCGGTCAGCCGGGCTGCCGCCGGGGACGCTCCGATCGAGCCCAAGACCCCGGCCGAGCCGGCCGGTGAAGCACCGGCCGCGCCCAGGACCCCGGCGAAGACCGCTGCCTCCTCGGAGGACGCGGAGCAGGCCTGAGGGGTTTCCGGGGTAACCGCGCCCCGCCACGGACGTCGCCCTTGCGGGCTGAGCGTTCAGGGCGCGCCGGCGCCCTGCTCAGACCGGAAGGGTCCCCGCGGGAGCGACGGTCTGTACCCCGGCGGACCGGGGCAATGAAGACCTTGATCTTGGATTCGGGTCTTCCGGACCGCCGGTCAGAGCAGCTCGTCGAGTTCGGAGACGGCGTACCACTCCAGCTCGTGGTCCTCGGCGCCGTCGACGGTGAACTGCGCGTCGGGATCGCCGGCCAGCGCCTCGGTCACCACGTCCGCGGCGGCGGCGACTGCCTCGGCCGCCTCGGCGCCGTCCACGTGAATGCTCGCCACCTGCGCCAACTGGATCGGCTCGGGCAGCCGGACGGTGCTCGAGCCCAGCTCGACGTCCTCCCGGACCAGCGCCGCCGCCGGCACGTCAGCGGAGACGACCACGCGGCGGCGAGGAGCGGCGGCGTCGTGGCGGAGCAGCTCCAGGGCACCCTGCGCGGCTCGGGTGAAGGCCACGTACTCCAACTCCTCCTCGTCGCCCTCCGCATACCACTCGCGGAGCGCGGGGGTGACCGCGTGCGCCTCCGTCGCCCCGTCGCCGAGCCGGCCCTCCGCCCGCAGGGCCGCCAGCATCGGCACGGTGGCCGGCACGTAAACCCGGATCAGCTCGGTGATCGGCACGTTCTCCTCCAGCTTCGACATCCCGGTCAGTACACCGCCGCGGCGGGCCGGGAGAGGCCCATTCCACCAGGCGTCTCCGGATCGGGGTCACCCGGGATGATGTCGACGGTAAACGGTGGCAAACTGCAGCTGCCGTAACGAACGAGAGTGGGGGCCAGCGTGGAGGGCCGATTCCTGTTGTTGTCCGACGTGGCGGCCGAGCTGAACGTCTCGGACTCGCAGGTCTATCACATGGTGCGCAGCGGCGAGCTGCCCGCCATCAAGATCGGTGGCCGCGGTCAGTGGCGGGTCGAGCGGGCCAAGCTGGAGGAATACATCCAGGGGAAGTACGCGGAGACCGCCGTCTGGGTCCGGGAGAACCCGATGTCCGAGCGCGAGCCGGACTGATCCCGTAAGGCGGCTTTTGCGCCTCTTCCCGGATATCCGGCCCGGCGTTGACGGTCACTTGTGGACGCGAGCAGACTGAGGCAGTCACAAGCAAACGGAGGCAAACGCAAGGATCGGTGGTCTAAGTGCGGTCGTCGACCGACATCGCGCCTGCCGGGTCCCGCACGGCGATTCGCCTGCGCCCCGTCCCGCGGTATGAACCCCCGTTCGACGACGAGCTGGCGCCTCAGCTCTGGTCGTCGGCACAGCAGCTGGCCCTCGACTGGTCGCAGCCGCCACCTTCCGGTGAGGTGGGTGGTCGAGGCGGGTCTGATCCGGCCAGTGGGCTGGGTGCCGCCGGGTCGGCCGGGGCCCACGCCGGGCCGACCGGGCCGGCCGGGGCCCACGCCGGGCCGACTCGCCACGGCAAGCCGGACCCGCACGACGGGCTGGATTCCCGCGATAGCGGCGCTCGCCACGGTGGGTCGCCTTCCCGGAGCGGGGTTCTCGCCCGGGACGGATCCGCTCCGCCGGGCCGGCGTGCCGCAGGCGAAACTCGCGCGGCCGGGACCGGTGTGGGCCGGACCGGCGCGGGCGGGAGCGGCCCGGGCGGTAAAGCGTGCCGGGGAGGGCCGGGCTGCCGGAAGAGGAGCGACGGCGCGGCCTGTGAGGCATGCGGGAGCGGCCCGGGAACGGCGGCGCCGGTGGTGGTGGCCGGGGCTTCCGGGGACGCCCGGCTGGCCGTGAAGCGGTTCGTGCAGATCTGCGTCGAGGTGCTCAACGGGCATCGGCCGGCGACTCACCTGCGGCGGCTGTCGATGCCCGCGGAGGCCGCCGAGGTCGTCGCGCAGGGTCTCGCCGGCGCTCGGCGAGTCGCTGACATGCGACGTCCGCGCCGGCCCGGGGAGCGGCGTCATCAGCGTCCCGGGCCGGTGGCGGTGCTCCGGGTCCGTCTCTGCGAGCCACGGCCCGGTGCGGTCGAGGTCGCGGTCGCCCTGATCACCGGGGAGCGGACGTGGGCCATGGCCTTGCGACTCGAGCTGCACAACCAGGCGTGGGCCGCCACGACTCTCCGCCTTCTCTGATCCGGCGCGCGCTCCGCCGGCGACCAGCACCCGCCGGCTCCCCCGATCCCAAGCCACGCGCGGCTGCGGGACGGCACAGCAGGCGCCGCAGCGGCAGTTCGGGAGCGGGAGCGGCAGAGCAGGCGTGGTCCGGCAGCGACGAGCATGCGCCGGCTCAGCAGCGGCAGAGCACGCACGCTCCGGCAACGGCAGCGCACACGCGGCTGAACAGCGGCACAGCACGCACGGCTCAGCGGCGGCGGACGGAGGGGCAGGGCAGGCCCCGGGGCGCCCGGTGAGCGACACGGGCGGCGGGCGTTCCGGGTTCCATCACGGGAACGGCCCGGGCGCCGGCAAGAAGCCGGCACCCGGGCCGTGTCGTCGGACGCCTGGGATCAGGCGGCGCCGCCGGGGGCGCCGTGGCAGCGCTTGTACTTCTTGCCGGAGCCGCAGTAGCACGGCGCGTTGCGGGACGGCCCGTTCGACTCGGACTCCTTCGCCGCGTGACGGCCGGCGCTGGTGTGGGCCGGGTTGGCCGGGATCGGCGAGCTGCCCGGGACGAACGCGGACGGCACCTCCGGCTGCTGGTTGATCACCGGGCTGCCGGCGCCGGCCTCACCGTCGATCGCGGGCGCGGTGTACTGCAGGTTCTGCGGGCGGTTGCCGCCGCCGAGCCCCTTGGCGCGCACCTCGACGTGCTCGTGCGGTTCCCCGACCGGCTCGTCGTCCGGCACCTCGCCGACCTTGGGCAGCTCGAACGCCTGTGACGGGTCGAGCGTGAGAGCGGGCTGCTGCTCCTCGACCTGGACCTCCAGGTTGAAGACGAAGCCGACCGCCTCCTCCTTGATGCCCTCCATCATCGCGTTGAACATGTCGAAGCCCTCGCGCATGTACTCGACCACCGGGTCGCGCTGCGCGTACGCCCGCAGGCTGATGCCTTCCTGCAGGTAGTCCATCTCGTAGAGGTGCTCGCGCCACTTGCGGTCGATCACCGCGAGCAGCACCTGCCGCTCCAGCTCACGGACCGCCTCGGAGCCGAGCTCCTCCTCACGGGCCGCGTACGCCGCCTGGGCGTCCTGCTTGAGCTGCTCGATCAGGAACTCCTGGTCGATCGAGTTGCGCTCGCCGCCGGACTGCTCGATCACGTCCTCGATGGTGAGGGTGACCGGGAAGAGGCGGCGCAGGTTGGTCCAGAGCTGCTCGAGGTCCCAGTCCTCCGCGTAGCCGTCGGAGGTGGCAACCGTGACGACGTCCGTGATGACGTCGCCGATCATGTGAGTGACCTGGTCGTGCATGTCCTCGCCGTCGAGCACGCGCTTGCGCTCGGCGTAGACGACCTGGCGCTGCTTGTTCATGACCTCGTCGTACTTCAGCACGTTCTTGCGGATCTCGGCGTTCTGCGCCTCGATCTGGGTCTGCGCGCTGCGGATCTGCCGGGTCACCATCTTGGACTCGATCGGCACGTCCTCGGGGATGTTGAACCGCTCCATGACGGCCTCGACCGCGCCGGCCCGGAACCGCTTCATCAGGTCGTCCTGCAGCGACAGGTAGAACCGGGACTCGCCCGGGTCGCCCTGCCGGCCGGAGCGGCCGCGGAGCTGGTTGTCGATGCGCCGGGAGTCGTGCCGCTCGGTGCCCAGGACGTAGAGACCGCCGGCGGCCTGGACCTCGGCCTGCTCGGCGTCGCAGGCCTCCTTGACGATCGGGAGCACCTCCTCGAGGGCCTTCGCGTACTCCTCCGGGTTCTCCGCCGGGTCGAGCCCGCGCTGGGCCAGCTCCTGCGCGGCGAGGAAGTCCGGGTTGCCGCCGAGCAGGATGTCGGTGCCACGGCCGGCCATGTTGGTGGCGACCGTGACCGCGCCCTTGCGGCCGGCCTGCGCGATGATCGTGGCCTCCTGCGCGTGGAACTTCGCGTTCAGCACGCTGTGCGGGATGCCGCGGCGGCGCAGCAGGGTGGAGAGAATCTCCGAGTTCTCCACCGAGACGGTGCCGACCAGGACGGGCTGGCCGATGGCGTGCCGCTCGGCGATGTCCTCGATGACCGCGTTGAACTTGGCCTTCTCGGTCTTGTAGATGACGTCCGGCCGGTCGAGGCGGATCATCGGGCGGTGCGTCGGGATGGACACGACGCCGACCTTGTAGACGCTGTTGAACTCGCCGGCCTCGGTCTGCGCCGTACCGGTCATGCCGCCCAGCTTGTTGTAGAGCCGGAAGTAGTTCTGCAGGGTGACGGTCGCCAGGGTCTGGTTCTCCTGCTTGACCTCCACCCCCTCCTTCGCCTCGATGGCCTGGTGCATGCCCTCGTTGTAGCGGCGGCCGTGCAGGATGCGGCCGGTGAACTCGTCGACGATCAGGACCTCGCCCTCGGGGCTGACGATGTAGTCCTTGTCGCGCCGGTACAGCTCCTTGGCCTTGATGGCGTTGTTCAGGTACCCGACGAGCGGGGTGTTCACCGACTCGTACAGGTTGTCGATGCCGAGCCGGTCCTCGACCTTGGCGACGCCGCGCTCGGTGACCGCGACGGTGCGCTTGGCCTCGTCGACCTCGTAGTCGCCGGCGCCGTCCTTGCCCTTCTCCAGCCGCTTGACGATGGCGGCGAACTCCCCGTACCACCTCTGGGAGTGCTCGGCGGGGCCGGAGATGATCAGCGGGGTGCGCGCCTCGTCGATGAGGATCGAGTCCACCTCGTCGACGATCGCGAAGTTGTGACCGCGCTGCACCAGCTCGTCCTTCGACCACGCCATGTTGTCGCGCAGGTAGTCGAAGCCGAACTCGTTGTTCGTCCCGTAGGTGATGTCGCACTGGTAGGCGGCGCGGTGCTCGGCGGCCGGCCGGTTCGGCAGGATCACGCCGACGGTCAGGCCGAGGAAGACGTGCACCCGGCCGACCCACTCGGCGTCACGCTGGGCCAGGTAGTCGTTGACGGTGATGATGTGCACGCCCTCGCCGCTCAGGGCGTTGAGATAGGCGGGGAACACACCGGTCAGGGTCTTGCCCTCACCGGTCTTCATCTCCGGGATGTTGCCGAAGTGCAGCGCGGCGCCGCCCATCAGCTGAACGTCGTACGCCCGCTGGCCGAGCACCCGCTTGGCGCCCTCACGGGCCACGGCGAACGCCTCCGGCAGCAGCGAGTCGAGCGACTCGCCGTCCTGATACCGCTGCTTGAACTGCTCGGTGCACTCCCGCAGCTCGTCATCGGTGAGGTCGACGTAGTCATCCTCGATCGAGTTGACCGCGTCCGCGATCGCCTTGAGCCGGCGTACCATGCGGCCTTCGCCGGCACGGAGGATCTTTTCCAATATCGACACGGGTCAGCGCTCCCCTAGACAGTCTGCCGAACCATCGTAGGCACCTTCTCCGGAAGCCTGTGACCCGAGCCTCCCAGCAACCTCACAAAAAGGAGTAAACGGGGCAGGAAGTTCGCTGACAGCGCAGTTGACGACCGTTTGCAACCTGTTTGGCGGCCGGGCGAGTCTGAGACAGGATGGCCCGGTGGATCAGCACAACGGGGTTGGGCTGCGAGCCTTCGGCCCGCAGGACGAGGCGGCTTTCGCCGCGACACGCGACGACCGCCAGGGCCGCCGGTTCCTTCCGCTCATCCCGGGCACGACCAGCGATTACACGTACGCCATAACGGCCGCCGGCGCGGACCACCCGGCCGGCGGCATCGAGCTGAGCCACCTCCTGCCCGGGCGAGGCGCGGCCGAGGCCCGGTTCTGGGTCGGGCCGCACGCGCGTCGGCGCGGCATCGCGACCGCCGCCCTGCGGACCCTCAGTGAGCGTGTCTTCAGCGGCGCGCCGGGGATGCCCCGCCTGCAGCGGGTGGAACTTCTCGTCCATCAGGACAATCCGGTCGCCCAGCGGGTCGCGCTGGCGGCCGGTTACACACGCGAGGGCGAGCGGCGTGGCGTGCTGCCGGCAGCGGGCGGCGGCCTCGTCGACGCGCTGGTCTACGCCCGGCTGGCCGGTGACTCCGGCGAGCCGGCCGAGCGGCTGCTGCCCGACCTGCCCGGCGGTGAGCTGACCGACGGCGTGGTGACGCTGCGCCCGCTCGGTGAGGACGACCTGGCGTTCTACACCGAGTTGCACCATCAGCCGGACGTGGTGGCGACCAGCGTGCCACCGGCACCGATGCCGCTGGAGAGACTCCGGCAGCGGTGCGCCCACGCCGCCGCGGCCTGGCTCGCCGGCACCCGGGCCGACCTGGTGATCGTCGACACCGCGACGGGCGTCCGGGCCGGCGAGATCGGGCTGTATTACCAGGAGCCGCCGACCGGCCAGGCGATGATCGGGTACAGCATGCTGCCGGCTTTCCGCGGGCGCGGCCTCACCACTCGCGCCGCGCAGTTGCTGGCGCTGTGGGTCTTCGCCGAGACCGGTGTCGCGCGCCTGATCGCCGGCACGCTGCCGGAGAACGTGGGGTCGCAGCGGGTGCTGGAGAAAGCCGGATTCCGGCGGGAGGCATACCTGCGCTCCCGGCTGCCCGGCATGGCCGGCACCCGCAACGACGACGTCCAGTTCGTGTTGCTCGCCGAAGACCTGCTCGCGCAGGCCTCCGGCGGGAAACTCACCCAGCCAGGCTGAGGATTCCGTAGTCGTAGCCACGACGGCGATAGACGACGCTGGGGCGGCCGCTCTCCTTGTCGTGGAACAGGTAGAAGTCGTGGCCCACGAGTTCCATCTGGAAGAGCGCGTCGTCGACGGTCATCGGCTCGCCGGAGTGCTCTTTCTCGCGCACGATGCGCCATGGCTGGCCGTCCTCGTGCTCGACCAGTTCCTCGGCCTCTGGCTCGGCGGTCAGCGTGGCGGCGCCACCCCTGGTCAGGTCGGTGGGGAGGTTCGCGGTGGCGGCGGCGACCGAAACTGGCGCGTGCCGTCCGCGGTGGACGCGGCGCCGGTCGGCGGAGCGGCGCAACCGGGCGTCCAGTTTGCTGAAGGCGCAGTCCAGAGCTGCGTAGAAATCCTGTGCCTGAGCCTCGGCGCGAACCACCGGACCCTTGGTCAGGACGGTGATCTCGACACGCTGACAGGTGTCGGACTGGCGCGGATTGCGCTCGTGGAACAACTCGACGTCGACTCGGATCAGCTTCTGGTCGTAACGCTCGACCTTGCTCAGCTTCTCGGCGACATGCTCTCGGTAGTGGTCGGGAACCTCTACGTTGCGGCCCTTGACGACAATGTCCACTCGTGACCTCCCCCAACGTTGATCTTTGGGGCGCCGGATGCGGCGCATCGTGATGCTTGAGAAGGACGCCGCGCACCTGGAAGAGACACGGAAGAGGCGCGGCAGACGTGGGTGAGACGACTCCTTTCCGGTACGGCGGAAAGCGCTGTTCCCGGTGGTGGGTAAGTTGATGAACCCTACCCTCGTCACCTAGACGCTAACCTGCCGATCCCTGCGAGTCACCCCTCGTTGGGGATACCGGATGGCTGACGTTCGCCTCTATCGGCGCACGCAGGCTTGACTGCAGTCAAATTCCCGGGCGGTTTCGGCGAAGTTGTGTCGCTGCCAGTACCGCGGCGCCCGTGACCTGCATGTCCGCCTCCTCTAGACGACGTACCGCGGCGGCCAGCGTGGCCCCGGTGGTGACGATGTCGTCCGCTATCACCAGCGTGCCTCGCATCGCGTCGCCGCGCCGCGGATTGCCGATTCGGGCCGGATTGATTCGCAGGGAATTGACAGCCGCTGTCGACCTTGCGGCAGCGTCCAGTGACGTCGAGTCAGGCTTGGCCAGGGCCCGCAGCGGATGCCCGACCCGGGCCGTCCAGCCGGCGGCACGCAGCCGGTGCGCGGCGTGCGTGCTCAGGCGCGTCATGTGGTCGCCGTAGCGCTCCCGCCGGGCCGCCCTGGTGGACGGGATCGGGACGATCAGCACCGGGCGGTCACGGGGCACGATCGCCGCCACGGCGCCGGCGAGCAGCGCGCCGAGCGGTCCGGCGAGACGATGACGGCCCTTCTCCTTGTACGCCAGCAGGGCCCCGCGCAGCGCGCCCGCATACGGCCCGACCGCCACGCAGGGCGGGAAGCCCCGCGGCGGTGGGCTCGGCGACGACCAGGCCGGTCGCAGCCCCTCCAGCTCGGCCACGCAGGCCGGGCAGGCGCCGTGCCGCAGCCGGGTCCGCTCGGCGCCGCAGCCCGCGCAGGCACTCGGCAGCACCAGGTCGGCGAGTTCCCCGAAAAGGTCCGTCATTCCAGATAGAAGGGTGCCGTGGGCACGAGGTTGCCGGGCGCCTGCGACGCGGTCACGCCGGCCAGCTTGTCCGGGCTGATCTCCTGCGCCGTGGAGAGCATCTGCCACGCTTTGCCCGTGTAGAGGTAGGAGACGGCCACCGCGGTCCGGCTCGGCCGCAGCGGGTTCGCCGGGTAGGAGGCCAGCGACTCGACCGGCTTGTCACCGAGGTCGCCCAGCCGCACGTTCTGCAGCGCGCCGTCGATCGACACGTCCAGGATCGTGGTCCGGTTGTCCGCGGCCCGGATGCCACCCACGATCAGCGAGTCCTCGCTGTTGAAGCTCACCGCGGTCACCGTCAGCAGCCCGGCCGGCCGCAACTGCTGCGGAGCGCCGAGCGCCGGCGTGTCCCCGTTCATGGTCAGCGACGCGCGGAACAGCCTGCCGTCCACCACCAGGACCACCCGCCGGCCGTCCGGCGCCACCGCGATCGCGCTGATCCTCGCGCCGGGGCCGCTCCACGGGATCGGCTGGGCGCGGCTCTCCGCCGGGGCGAACGAGAACAGCTTGCCGTCCGCCGTGATCAGGCCGACCGCGCCATCGAGCTTGTTCGGGTCCATGATCGCCCAGGTGGGCGTGCCGAGGGTGCCGGACAGCCCGCTGATCGGCTGCAGCTGGGCGAGCGCGTCGGTGCCGGCGGCGGCCACCTTCAGCACGTCGGCCGACTTGCCGCTGCCGGTCACCACTGCCGCGTAGGTGTTCACGGCCGAGGAGGCCATCGCGGCCCGGCGGATGTCCTTGTTCTGCTCCGGCACGAGCACCGGAGGCTGGGCGGTCGCCTTGGCCGACTCGGAGATCCGCCGGATCCGGCTGTCGTAGATCGCGAACGCCTCGGGATCGGTGGTGAGCCGGGACGCCAGGTTGCTCGTGTGGTAGTCGTCACCGGAGTACGACCCGGCTTCCTGGTGGCCGAACTTCAGATCCAGCTGGGTGCTCCCGGACAGGAACGGCCGCAGTGACCACTGCAGTTGCCGGCGCAGCCGGTCCAGTGCCAGGGCGGTGTCCGTCGCCGGCAGCCCCTGCGTGTTCAGCGTGATCGAGAGCTTGCCCTCCCTGATCTCGGGCACCTTGCCGATCAGCGTGGTGCCGTCGGCCAAGTCGGCGGCCGAGAGCCACGGCGCCGGGCCGTTCACCAGCCAGTTCATCACCGTGGTGGGCCGCTGCTCGGCCGGGGTCCGATCCGGCATGTAGCGGACGTCCGGCACCAGACTGGTGTAGTCGGTGTTCCAGAAGTAGATCGTGTGTTCCTGGTAGTAGTTCCGCAGCGCGTCGACACTGATCAGCAGCACCGGCGGCGCGTCGGCGACGAAGTAGCCGGACTGGCCCGCCACCTGGACGACCCTGATGTCGTACGTGCCCGGCCGGGCCTCGCTGGCCGGCTCCAGCAGGCCGAACTTGTCCAGCGTGCCGACCTGCTCGTAGGAGAGCTGCACGACGTCGCTGCCCTGGTTCCACAACGGTGGGGCGGTCAGGCGGATCACCGCCAGGTCAGCGCCCTTGGGCTCGAACCGATGCTTTGCGCCGTCGGTCATGAACGTGCGCATCCGGTCGGCCGCCGAGTCCAGGTCACCGGCCGCGACCTTCAGATAGTTCTCCACGAAGGCCACCCGCTCGGAGGCGGCGTCCCGGGAGATCTCGCCCGGATCGTGCTCGACGCCCGAGGTGATCCCGGGTGAGGGGCCGGCGCCGACCACTGTCACCCCGGACTCGTCGGGAATCCCGCAGGCGCCGGTCACCAGCGCCAGCAGCGCGACGACGGCCGGCAGGGCAATCGGCCGGGCGTGACGGATCATCAGCTCACCTCCGCTGTCCGGTCCCGGGGGATCAGCGGCAGCGGGGCGGCGACCAGCCGGTCCCCGGCCCGGATCGGCAGCGTCAGCCGGAACTGGGCACCCTCACCGGGCGCGCCCCACGCCTCCAGCCAGCCGCCGTGCAACCGGGCATCCTCCGCGCTGATCGACAGGCCCAGCCCGGTGCCGCCGGTCTGCCGGGCCCGGGACGGATCGGCCCGCCAGAAGCGGTTGAAGACCAGGCGTTCCTCACCGGGCTTGAGACCGATGCCGTGGTCGCGCACGGTGATCGCGACCGCCGCGTCGTCGGCCGCCATGGTGATCTGCACCGGCCTCGCCTCGCCGTGCTCGACCGCGTTGCCGACCAGGTTCCGCACCACCCGCTCGACCCGGCGCGCGTCGACCTCGGCGATCACCGGGCTCTCCGGGAGGTGCAGCTCCAGCTCGACGCCCACCCGCTCGGCCAGGCCGGTGAGCCGTTCCGCGACCCGCTCCACGACGGGGACCAGGTCGGTGTGCTCGGAATCCAGCGCGGCGAACCCGGCGTCGAACCGGCTGATCTCCAGCAGGTCGGTGAGCAGGCCCTCGAACCGGTCCAGCTCGGCCTGCAGCAGCTCGGCGCTGCGCGCCACGGCCGGGTCGAACTCCTCGCGCTCCGAGAAGATCAGGTCGGCGGCCATCCGTACCGTGGTCAGCGGGGTGCGCAGCTCGTGCGACACGTCAGAGGTGAAGCGCCGCTGCAGGCGGGACATCTCCTCCAGCCGGACGATCTGCCGCTGCAGGTTCGCCGCCATCTGGTTGAACGCGGCCGCGAGCAGGGCCAGGTCGTCCTCGCCGTCCACCTTCATCCGCTGGTCCAGCAGACCCGCCGAGAGGCGCTGGGCGGTCCGCGCGGCCACCCGCACCGGGGTCACCACCAACCGGGTGACCAGGCCGGCCACCACGCCCAGCAGGACCACCAGGGCCAGACCGGTGACCAGCACGGTGGTACGGATCTGGTTGGCGGCGCGGTCCTCGGTGGTCAGCGGGACGGCGTAGTAGAGCTCGACGTGGCCGAACTTGGTCTGCACGGGCGACCCGTACACCAGGTATTTCGTCGCGTGGCCGTTGACGTGGACGGTGCGGATCTGCCGGGCCACCCGGGCGTCGGACGCCACCGTGCCGATCATCGACTTGGTGATCAGGTCGTCGGTGCCGACCGGCCCCACGGTCGTCGGACGGATCTCCGGGAACTGCTCCGCGCGCAGCGACACCACGGTGTCGCTGTCGCCGGCCTGATCACCGTCGGAGAGCTCGTTGACCGTCTCGAGGATCGTGGCGGAGATCTCCGGATCGTAAGCCTGCGGATGCACCCCGAGCTGATCGGAGGCCCAGAGCACCTTGCGTTGCAGGGATGCGGAGACCTCGTCCTGCGCACGGTCCAGCAGGATATTGGCGCTGCGGTCGGCGATGAACCAGCCGAACGTGCCCACCAGCAGGCTCGACGCGACCAGGGTCAGCGTGACGACGCGGACCTGGAGCGAGCGCCGCCAGGAACGGCGCACCGGCGCGCTGTAACGCTCCAGCCGGTGCGCGACCACGCGCCAGCCACGCCGCACCACCCGGAGGACGCGGCGCACAGGTTCGGGAAGCCAGGCCGGAGCGCGCATAACGCGGCAACATTAGCCGCTCGCGGCGATCAGCCGGTGCCCGCCTTGTAGCCGACACCACGGACCGTCAGGATGATCTCCGGTCGCTCCGGGTCGGGTTCGATCTTCGCCCGCAGTCGCTGAACGTGCACGTTGACCAGCCGGGTGTCGGCCGCGTGCCGGTAACCCCAGACCTGCTCGAGCAGCACCTCGCGGGTGAACACCTGGCGCGGCTTGCGGGCCAGGGCCACCAGCAGGTCGAACTCGAGCGGGGTGAGCTTGACCTCTTCGCCGTCCCGCGACACGGTGTGCGCCGGCACGTCGATGGTGATCTGGTTGCCGGGCGGGCCGATGGTGAGCATCTCCGGCGCGGCGTCCTCGCCCCGGCGCAGGCGTGCCCGCATCCGGGCGACCAGCTCCTTGGGCTTGAACGGCTTCACCACGTAGTCGTCGGCGCCGGACTCCAGGCCGAGCACCACGTCGACGGTGTCGCTCTTCGCGGTGAGCATCACGATCGGGATGCCGGACTCGGCACGGATCGCACGCGCGACGTCGATGCCGCTCATCCCGGGCAGCATCAGGTCCAGCAGAACGATGTCCGGGCGATTCTCCCGGAAAGCGGCGAGCGCGCGTTCGCCGTCCGCCACGAACGAGGGCAGGAATCCCTCACTGCGCAGGACGATGCCGAGCATCTCGGCCAACGCGGGATCGTCGTCGACGACCAGTACCCGGGCTCTCATGCGGTCCAATATTGCACTGTCCTCCCGGCCCCCGCGCTACCCGGGGGGGCGATCTTGCCCGGCAGCCTACGCGAAAGGACACCTCTCCCAGAAGGCCGTGAACGCCCGGAAGCGCTGGGTGAGGACATGAAAACGGGCGGTCCCGGACCGGGACCGCCCGTGGCGCGCACCAGCGGGATACGGCTGTTACGCGCCGGGCCGGTCGAACTCGCCCGCACGGACTCCGCTGAGGAATCCGGTCCAGTCCTGCGTGCCGAAGCTCAGCACCGGGCCGGTGGCGTCCTTGGAGTCGCGCACCAGAACCGCTGCCGAAGTGTTGGCCACCTCGACACAATGCCCAGCAGCGCCACTCCGGCTGCTCTTACGCCAAGTGGTCGTGGCGTCCTGCATGGTTTCTCCCCTTCCAATGGAAATGCAGCTCCATTGGACCTCACCGTGAGGCCTCACCGAGTCAAACGATCCCTCGTCTCAGCGATGACCGTTCGGCTCTCTTCTTTCGACAAAGCGCGTTCGCGCAGGTCATCAAAGGCGTCTCGGTACACCTCGATGTCCTCCGGCTTCACCCGGAAGTGACCGCCTGTCAACCCTTCGGAGTGCACGACCGGGTTACGTGTCCCGTCCGGGAACTCGAGCACCAGGAACGACTCGGTCAGGCCGGCGTGCGCCCCGGACGCGAACGGCAGGATCTGAACCTCGACGCCGGGCTGGACGGTGGCGTCGTACAGCCGGGTCAGCTGCCGGGCCAGCACCTCCCGGCCACCCACGGCACGCAGCAGCACGCCCTCGTCCAGGACGACCCGCAGCGTCGCCGGTGGTTCCCGGGTGAAGACGCGCTGGCGGTCCATCCGCACGTTGACCCGGCGCTCGACCACCTCGTCGTCACCGATCCCGGCGCCGGTCTCGATCACGGCGCGCGCGTACTCACCGGTCTGCAGCAGGCCCGGCATGACCTGCGCCTCCCACTGCGAGATCGAGATCGCCTCACCTTCGAGGGCGAGGTACTCGTCGTACGGATCGGTGACGAACGACCGGTACTGCGTCCACCAGGCCCGGGCACGGCCGCGTTTGGCCAGGTCGCGGAGGCGCCCGCGATCCTCGACGCGCACGCCGTAGAGGGTGAGCAGACGGTCCAGGTCCGTCTCGGTGATCCCGGTGTGCGCCGTCTCGATCCGGCTCAGCTTCGACTCCGACCAGCCCAGCGCGGTAGCCACGTCCACCGCCCGGCGCTCGCCACGGAGCCGGCGCAATTCGCCGCCGAGGTCCCGGCGCGCTGTCGATGTCGGCCTCGCCACGCAGCCACCATATCGGCGTATCAATGGCCGATTGCAACTTGCAGTGCGACTCCGTATGGAAAGCGTGCGGCTTGTCGGTTCCCGCACTTCGCTGTCGCCGCGCGATTCCGCACCGATGACGGCGGTCGTCCCGCGTGGCAGAAACCCGGTTTCCGCAATCGGTGCGCAGGTGAGGGGCTTGATACGTGCCCAGTCGCCCTTCTCATGACCCAATCACGGCGCTGCGATCGGGCTCGACGGGCGGACGGGTCACGTGACGGGATCGTCATCCGTACAGGTGACCAGTCGGCTCGGGCGCGTCGCCGGGGCATGACGGCACAGAGACGAGATTCGTCATACTTGGTCCTTGGAAAGCACCTTTATCCGCATTCGGTGCCGCCGGAGCCGGTAAACGCGCCCGGGGCAGGCGCCGTGATGCGTGCCGACGGGTGGTGCCGCCGGAGCGGCGCCCCTCGCAGATCCGCCGGCCGCCGTCCGCAATGACGCGGATCCGGCCTCGGGAACACGCTGACGGCCGGAACCGGAAGGGAGACACGACGAGCTGCCGAACGGCACGGAGCCTATTCGGGAACGAACTCCGAAAGGTCGGCGATGAAGAGGCGTGCGGACGCGCACCGGCTCGGTTCAACCCGATTCTCGACCCGCCTGGAAACGGGCCACGAAATCGCACATCGAGCACTGAAGCGCCCATTCGGCGACGGCCGGTCACGGTGGCGGGCCGCAGGGGGCCGGAATAGCGAACGGGGCGACAGGTCGAAACCCGCCGCCCCGTTCATCCCCCCGGTTTGGTACCGCGCGCGCCCGTGGGACCCCCCGATCACCAATGACGCTGCGTGGTTATAGATTCACACTCCGCACATGCCATGTCAAGTTATTTCCAGAAATTTCGGGCACGGCGCGTCCGGATTCGCTCACCCAGCGCGACAAACCTCGAACACCGCCCCGCCGACGGCGCAGCTCTCCGTCAGACGATCACTGCCGGGCGGACGACCCGGCCGGGCCCACGCGAGGCCTTGGGGCGGCTTGTGCCCGGCCCCGACAGCCATGGCCGGGCACCGTGGCCAGGCACCCGTGGCCGGGCAGAGGTCAAGCCGGGACAGCGGCGACGAAGAGCGTCCCCAGCCCCGCGGCGGTCAGCACCCCGGCCTCCGCCGGCGCGTACGCCGCCGTCCCCGGCCCGAGCGAGACCGGAGTCCCGTGGTCCTCACCGAGGTGCACGTCCCCGGCGGCGGCGAGCAGGATCCGCGGCCCGCTCCCCGGGAGCCGCACCGGCGGCCGGTTCTCGACGAGCTCGACCCGGTACAGCTCGAAGTCCCGCACCGGCACCCGCCACGAGGTCACCCCGGGCGCGATCTCGGCCCCGTGCAGCAGCGGATCGTCGAGCGTCTCGAAGCGCAGCACGTTGAGCAGCTCGTCCACGTCCACCCGCTTGGGCGTGAGGCCGCCGCGGAGCACGTTGTCGCTGGCCGCCATCAGCTCGACGCCGAGCCCG
This sequence comes from Actinoplanes cyaneus, assembly GCF_016862095.1. Classification (GTDB taxonomy): domain Bacteria; phylum Actinomycetota; class Actinomycetes; order Mycobacteriales; family Micromonosporaceae; genus Actinoplanes; species Actinoplanes cyaneus. The sequence goes on along the minus strand of NZ_BOMH01000016.1, from coordinate 201,222 downwards.
TGCAGGTAGGCGTGCAGGTTTCCGGCCGGCATCCAGATGGCCTCGCCGGGCGCCAGGTGCACCAGGTTGAGCAGCAGCGCCACCAGGACGCCGGGGTCGCCGGGGTAATGCCCGGCCAGGTCGATCGCCAGCCGGAACGACTCGGTGTGCGGGTGCGTGTCCCCGGCCCGGGACGCCGCGGCCACCACGGCGTCGATCAGCGCCGGGCGGTCGTCGGCGGGCCAGCTGAGCAGCAGGCGGACGGCCTCGGCCAGGTCACCGCCGCGCAGGGCGGTCACCACCGGCGCGAGCTGGGGCAGGTCGAGCTCGGCGAGGACCAGGGCGGACACCTCGGCCGGCCGGAAGCCGCAGAGCGCGTCGAACGGGGTGAGCGCGACGAGCATCTCCGGCTTGTGGTTCGCGTCGGTGTAGTTCTTCGGCAGGGACGGGTCGGCCTCCTGCCGGGCGAACGCCTCGGCGGCGTACTTCAGATCCGGATGTGCCTGCAAGGAGAGCGGCGCTCCAGCGGCGAGGACCTTCATCAGGTACGGCAGGCGGGCGCCGAATCGTTCGGCCACGCCGGAACCGAGCTGCCCGCCCGGGTCGCCGTCGATGAGGGTGGTCAGGGAGACCGGCCCGTCCGGGCCCGGAACTGTGGACGGGTCACCCGGGTGCGCGCCGAGCCACAGTTCCGCCTCCGGCCCCTCGGTGGGGGCGGGACGTCCCTGCAGCTCGGCGATCGCGGTCCGGGATCCCCAGGCATACGGCCGGATCACTCCGGTCAGCGGGTACACGGTCATACCCGGCAAATTAGCAGTGTCAGGCGATGGCGGGTGGCGCGGAGGGCACCGTCTCGTCGGCGGCCTCACGAGCACGGTAGATGTCCGGCTCGATGTAGATCACCCGGGCGATCGGGACCGCCTCGCGGATCCGCGACTCGGTCTCGTCGATGTGGTTGGCGACCTCGGCCGCGGTCTCCGACTTCGGCACCGCGATCTTCAGCCCGACCAGCAACTCCTCGGGGCCCAGGTGCAGCGTCTTCATGTGGATGATCCGCTCGATGCCCGCACCGGCGAGCACGGCCTGCTCGATCTTGGCCACCGTGTCCGGGTTGGCACCCTCGCCGAGCAGCAGGCTCTTGGTCTCCACCGCCAGGACGGCCGCGATCGCCACCAGCAGGATCCCGATCGCCGCCGTGCCGATGCCGTCCCACACACCGTCACCGGTGATCAGGGTCAGGCTCACGCCGAAGAGCGCGAGCACCAGGCCGACCAGGGCCCCGGCGTCCTCCAGGAGGACCACCGGCAGCTCGGGCGCCTTGGCCCGGCGCACGAAGTCCACCCACGAGGTCTTGCCACGGGTGTGGTTGGACTCGGTGATCGCGGTGTAGAACGAGTAGGACTCCAGGCCGATCGCCACGACCAGGACGGCGACCGGCACCCACTTCCACTCCGTGATCGGCTCGGGGTGCTGGATCTTGTGCCACGCCTCGTAGAGGGCGAACAGACCGCCGACACTGAACAGCACGATCGAGACGATGAACGCGTAGATGTAACGCTCACGCCCGTACCCGAAAGGGTGTTCGGGTGTCGCCTTCTTCTTCGCCTGCTTGCCGCCGACCAGCAGCAACAACTGGTTGCCGGAGTCGGCCACCGAGTGGATCGCCTCGGCCAGCATCGACGACGAGCCGGTCAGGAACCAGGCGCCGAACTTGGTTGCCGCAATTCCCAGGTTGGCGCTCAGCGCCGCGATGATCGCCTTGGTGCCGCCGCCGGCGCTCACTGCAGTCCCTCTGGCATCGGGTTGGACAGCTCCTTCATCTCACTGATGGCGGGCACGGCCATCGGGTCCAAGCCGTGCGCCAGGGCCAGGTACAACGACGCGAAGTCGGGCACCGCCACGAGGGAGGCGAGCCGCTCCAGCGCCGAACCGCCTTCGGCGGTAAGCACGTCGCAGCGTACGCCACGGCGATCGGCGAGGGTCTGGATGGCATCCGCCCGGCGCTCCTCGACCGCGACCGGCTCGTCGGCGTCGTCCTCCGGGTTGAGACCGCCGTCGCGCAGCACCACCAGGCGCAGCCGGGTGACCGCCTCGTCCTCGGAGTCCGGGTCGGCGAAGATGTCGCGGGAGCCCTCGGCCAGACCGCCGAAGACGCCGTCGAGCAGGCCCACCCGGCCGCGGCCGGCCTCGCCGAGCGCACCGGCCATCACCGGGTACCGGGCGTTCGCGGCGAGGGTGTCGCCGAAGCGGCGGGCCGCCACGGTGGCCAGCGGGGACGAACCCCAGACGATCGGCACCGAGCCGGCCAGGCCGAGCGCGAGCGACTTGGCCGGGTTGACGAACGAGTCGGCGCCGGGGCGGCAGCGCTCGGCGTCCGCGTCCAGCCGGGTCGCGGTCTCGGCGATGTCCGCCTCGGTGACCTTCACCAGGCCCAGCGCGCGGCCGGCGAACAGGACCGGCACGACCAGGCCCCAGAGGGTGGCACGGGCCGGGGCACGGCGCGGCACGCCGATGAACGGCGCACGGGCCCGCTCGGCCATGGCCTCGAGCTCGGAGTCCGGATTGCCGATGGCGACCAGGCGGGCGCCGCGCCGCGCCGCGGCCTCGGCGGCGGCCAGCGCCTCGGGGCTGCGGCCGGAGGCGGACACCGCGATCACCACGTCGGCCGCGCCCACCCAGCCGGGGATGCCGGCGCTGCGGTGCCCGATGATCGGGACCGGGCAGCGCGGGCCGGCGACGGTGGACAGGATGTTGCCGGTCAGGCCGGCGGTGCCGATGCCGGCGACCACGACGGCACGCGGGCGGCCCTCGTCGGCGAGCATGCTCAGGTCGACCTCGGCGGCCAGGGCCGCGGCCTCACGGACCTGGGCGCCGGCCGAGGCGGTGGCTCGCAGCATGCCGCCCGGGTCGTTGGCGAGCATCGACTTCTCGTCGTTGAGCAGCGACTCGTCGGCGACGCGGTGGCCGTTGACCCCGGACGCGCCCTCCAAGGGGTTCACCATCAGTTCTTCTCCTCCCCCGCGGCCTGCTGCGGCAAGCGCGCCTCGTCGAGGAGGAGGATCGGGATGTCGTCCCTGATCTCGAAGATCCGGCCGCACTCCGTGCACGTCAGCGTCTGGCCGCCGGCGTCGTAGTCGAGGGGCGCGTGATGGGTGTCCGGGCAGGCCAGGATATCCAGCAGCTGTGGATCGAGCGCCACCTTGTCTACTCCTTCGCCGAAACGGATGCAACGGACAACTCGCGCGGGCGGGAGCCCGCGCGAGCATGTCCCCGGCGATCCTATCCGCGAACGATGGCGAGCACGTCGTCCCTGAGCGAGGCCATCCGCGCGGCGTCCGGAGCCTCCACGTTCAGCCGCAGCAGCGGCTCGGTGTTGGACGCGCGCAGGTTGAACCAGGCCCCGTCCTCGAACGAGAAGGTCAGACCGTCCAGATCGTCCACCTGGGCGTCCGGGAACGCGGCCCGGACCTCGCGGCTCTTCTCGGCGGCGTCGGCCACCGTGGAGTTGATCTCACCCGAGGCGACGTACCGCTCGTACTCCGCGGCGAACTCGGAGAGCGGCAGCTCCTGCCCGCCGAGCGCGGCGAGCACGTGCATCGCGGCGAGCATGCCGGTGTCGGCGAACCAGAAGTCGCGGAAGTAGTAGTGCGCCGAGTGCTCGCCGCCGAAGACCGCGTTGCTCTGCGCCATCTCGGCCTTGATGAACGAGTGGCCGACGCGGCTGCGGATCGGCTTGCCGCCGTTCTCCAGGATGATCTCCGGGACCGCGGACGACGTGATCAGGTTGTGGATGATCGTGCTGCCCGGGAACTTGGCCAGCTCGCGGGCGGCGACCAGCGCGGTGACCGCGGACGGCGAGACCGGGTCGCCCTTCTCGTCGATCACGAAGCAGCGGTCCGCGTCGCCGTCGAAGGCCAGGCCGATGTCGGCGCCCTGCTCGCGCACCGCGTTCTGCAGGTCGACCAGGTTCTTCGGGTCCAGCGGGTTGGCCTCGTGGTTCGGGAACGAGCCGTCCAGCTCGAAGAAGAGCGGCACGATGGTCAGCGGCAGCGCGGTGAGGACCTGGTCGCCGAGCACGGCCGGGACGGTGTAGCCGCCCATGCCGTTGCCGGCGTCCACGATGACCTTGAGCGGGCGGATGCCACTGAGGTCGACCAGCGAGCGCAGGTGCGCGGCGTAATCGCCGAGCAGGTCCCGCTCCTCCACCCGGGACGGGCCGTCGGCCTCCGCGTTCAGGTCGCGCAGCAGCTGCTGCGCGCGCTGGCGGACCACCGCGAGACCGCTGTCCTGCCCGACCGGGCGGGCGCCGGAGCGGCACAGCTTGATCCCGTTGTACTGCGCCGGGTTGTGACTGGCGGTGAACATCGCGCCGGGCAGGCCCAGCGACCCGGAGGCGTAGTAGAGCTGGTCCGTCGAGGCCAGTCCGATGTTGATCACGGCCGCCCCGGCCGCGTTGACGCCGCGGGCGAACGCTGCGGCCAGGCCCGGGCCCGACTCGCGCATGTCGTGCGCGACGACGATCTGGTCGGGCTGATCGCCGGACTCGCGCAACATCTCGATGAACGCCGTGCCGATCGCCCGGGCCACCGGCTCGTTGAACTGGTCCGGGACCACCCCCCGGACGTCGTACGCCTTGATGATCTGGGACAGATCGAGCACCAGCTCACTCCTAATCGAATAAACCCCGTTTCGGCTGAGGCTATCGGAGCGTGGGGACCGGCAAGCTTTTATCCCCACCACCGCGCCCTCAGCGCAGAAGATCACGGCAGATCCGGTCCGCCGCACGGGTGGTCTCCGGCAGGCGGAACCGCCGTGCCAGTCGCAGTGTCAGCGCGCACGCGCCGTCCAGGTCGATCCGGTGCCCGGCCGAGACGAAGACCGGTTTCACGCCGTCCTGCGTGCGCAGCACCGCGCCGATCGTCTCGCCGGCGTCGACCAGCGCCGAGCGGCTCCCGCGCGCCTCGCCGACCGGCTCCCACTCCCCGATCAGCCGGGTCTTGCCGACCCCGAAGGACGGGAGATCGGTCAGCACGCCCAGGTGCGAGGCGAGCCCGAAGCGCCGTGGATGCGCCAGCCCGTGTCCGTCGCAGATCAGCACGTCCGGCCGCACGGTGAGCTTCTCCAGCGCCGCCATCAGCGCCGGGACTTCGCGGAAGGCGAACAGCCCCGGCACGTACGGGAAAGCGGGTCTGCCTTTGATCACCGCCGTGTCCCGCACCGAGAGGTCGGTGGCGTCCAGCACGACGACGGCCGCACCCAGCCGGTCGCCGGAGTCGTCGTAGGCCACGTCCAGCCCCGCCACCGTCGCCGGGGACGCCGGTCCGGGCTCGGTCACCACGCGGGCGCGCAGCCGGTCCTGCTCGGCAAGAGCCTCTTCTTCGGTACGCGGCCACGGCTGCACGGCCGTGAGCATAGAGGCTGTTGTCTCGATGCGTGACGCGCGTCACGATGGGTGGGTCTGGAGGTGCTGCCCGTGAATCCGTGGCTTGCCCTGACCCCCGGTGCCGATCCCGCCGAGCGGATCCGTCAGGTCGGACGCGCCCATGAACAGTTCTTGAACGAGCACAGTCTGGCGGGCGGCCTCCCCCCGGAGCGGATCCGCACGGTCGTCGCCGAGTCGTGGGCGCGGTCCGCGCGGTCGATCGGCGCCGACGCCACCGCCCCGATCGACCTCTGCGACGACGAGCTGGAGGCATACCGGCCGACGCACCCCCTGGCGCGGGTCATGCCGCTCTTCCGGGATCTGCTCGGCGGGCTGGCCGACGACGGCGATCACATCCTGGCGGTCTGCGACGCGCACGGGCGGCTGCTCTGGGTCGAGGGCCACGCGGGCACGCTGCGCGGGGCGGCGTCGATGAACTTCGTGCCCGGCGCCCGCTGGGACGAGGCGCACGCCGGCACGAACGCGCCGGGCACCGCGCTCGCCGTCGACCACGCGCTGCAGATCTTCGCGACCGAGCATTTCAGCCGCCCGGTGCAGCGGTGGACGTGCACCGCCGCCCCGATCCACGACCCGGCCGGACGGCTGCTCGGCGCGATCGACGTGACCGGTGGTGATCACCTGGCCAACCCGCACAGTCTGGCGCTCGTCCGGGCCACCGCGCTGGCCGCCGAGACGTACCTCCGCGGGCTCGAACCTCGCCGGGACTCCCCGGCGGTCACGGCGCTCGGCCGGGACGAGGCCTTTCTCGCCTCCGGAGAGGTCCGCAGGAGTCTCAAGAGACGCCACTCGGAACTGCTCGTCCTGCTCACGACGCACCCCGAGGGCCGGACAGGTGATCAACTGGGCTTCGACCTCTACGGCGACGACGTGAGCCCGGTGACCGTCCGGGCGGAGCTGTCCCGGCTGCGCAGGATCCTCGGCCCCGAGCTGCTCGAGTCGCGTCCCTATCGGCTGCGCACCCAGCCGACGACGGACTTCGGAACGCTGACGAGTGCCCTGGAGAACGGACAGGTCGCGTCGGCTCTCGCCGCCTACCCCGGCCCGCTGCTGCCGGCGAGTGACGCGCCCGGCATCGTCCGGCTCCGGCGCATGATCGACGACCGCCTGCGCGCCGCGATCCTGGGCACCGGTGACCGGCGCCTGTTGCAGACCTGGCTGAACTCCCCGTGGGGCGCCGAGGACCTGGAGATCTGGGAGGCCTACGCGCTGCTCGCCCCGAACGATCTGGTCGCCGCCCGCCGCGTCGCCGACCTGGCCGCCGAGTACGCGTGCAACGTCCATGCAACGTCGATGTAACTAACGTCCGCCTCAAACGAGGAGGCGAGACCGTGACCATCTACACCCCGCCCGGTTCCGACGGCGCCATCGTCAGCTACCAGTCCCGCTACGACCACTACATCGGCGGCGAGTACGTCCCGCCGGCCCGGGGGCAGTACTTCGAGAACCCCAGCCCGGTCAACGGTCAGGCCTTCACCGAGGTCGCCAGGGGCACCGAGGCCGACGTGGAGCGGGCGCTCGATGCGGCGCACGGCGCGGCCGGCGCCTGGGGCCGCACCTCCCCGGCCGAACGCGCCACCGTCCTCAACCGGATCGCCGACCGGATGGAGCAGAACCTGGAGAAGCTGGCCCTCGCCGAGGCCTGGGAGAACGGCAAGCCGATCCGGGAGACGCTCGCCGCCGACCTCCCGCTCGCGATCGATCACTTCCGCTACTTCGCGGGCTGTATCAGGGCCCAGGAGGGCAGCGCGGGCCAGATCGACGAGGACACCGTCGCCTACCACTTCCACGAGCCGCTCGGCGTGGTCGGCCAGATCATCCCGTGGAACTTCCCGATCCTGATGGCGGTCTGGAAGCTCGCGCCCGCCCTGGCCGCCGGCAACGCCGTCGTGCTCAAGCCGGCCGAGCAGACCCCGGCCTCGATCCACTACCTGTTCTCGCTGATCGGCGACCTGCTCCCGGCCGGCGTGGTGAACATCGTGAACGGCTTCGGCGTCGAGGCCGGCAAGCCGCTCGCTTCCTCGAACCGGGTCGCCAAGATCGCGTTCACCGGCGAGACCACGACCGGGCGGCTGATCATGCAGTACGCCTCGGAGAACCTGATCCCGGTCACGCTGGAGCTCGGCGGCAAGAGCCCGAACATCTTCTTCGACGACGTCAGCGGCGCCGACGACGACTTCTACGACAAGGCGCTCGAGGGCTTCTCGATGTTCGCGCTCAACCAGGGCGAGGTCTGCACCTGCCCGAGTCGTGCGCTGATCCAGCAGAGCCACTACCAGGACTTCCTGGCCGCGGGCGTGAAGCGGGTGGAGAACCTCAAGCAGGGCAACCCGCTGGACACCGACACGCAGGTCGGGGCGCAGGCCTCCAACGACCAGCTGGAGAAGATCCTGTCGTACCTGGACATCGGCCGGCAGGAGGGCGCGAAGGCGCTGACCGGCGGCGGGCGCGCGGACCTCGGCGGAGACCTCAACGGCGGCTACTACGTGCAGCCGACGATCTTCGAGGGCCGCAACGCGATGCGGATCTTCCAGGAGGAGATCTTCGGGCCGGTCGTCTCGGTCACCCCGTTCGCCGACTTCGACGACGCCATCAAGATCGCCAACGACTCGCTCTACGGCCTCGGGGCCGGAGTGTGGACGCGCGACATCAACAAGGCGTACCGGGCCGGACGCGCGATCAAGGCCGGACGCGTCTGGACCAACTGCTACCACCTGTACCCGGCGCACGCCGCGTTCGGCGGTTACAAGCAGTCCGGCATCGGCCGGGAGAACCACCGGATGATGCTCGACCACTACCAGCAGACGAAGAACCTGCTGGTCAGCTACTCCCCCAAGGCCATGGGGTTCTTCTAGAGATGGCCACGCTCCCCCGCGCCTCGCTCCGCCACGATGCGGCCGATCATGGCCACCAGGGTTGACGTGACTCCCGCGGCCGCCGGCCTCCTGCGGCGGCTCCGGGAGCAACACGGGCCGTTGATGTTCCACCAGTCCGGCGGCTGCTGCGACGGCAGCTCGCCGATGTGCTTCCCGGAGGGCGAGTTCCGCACCGGCCGCTCCGACGTGCTGCTCGAGTCCCTGGCCGTCGAGGGGGTGCCGGAGCCCGTCACGTTCTGGATGTCGGCCGCGCAGTTCGAGCTCTGGAAGCACACCCATCTGACCGTCGACGTCGTGCCCGGCCGCGGCGCCGGGTTCTCGCTGGAGGCGCCGGAGGGGGTGCGGTTCCTGATCCGCTCACGGTTGCTGACGGAGGAGGAGCTCGCTTCGCTTCGCCATTGACCCCCTTTGCCGTACGTCGTGACGACGCCCGTCACGACGTAAGGCCCTGTGCGTGTCCCCGCGCCGTCTCCCCGCCATCGGCTCCCGGCCGCGCCGCACGGCCCCGGCTGGTGCACACGGGTGCTTCGCGGGCCGGGAAACAACCCTGAGCACCAGCTCGAGCGGTCGGGCTGGTGCTCACGGCTGCGTCCGGCTCGGTGCTCATCTCGTACGGGCAAGGGGTGGATCTTCGATCCGTCGACCGCTTGCGAGACACGTGTCACACGACCGGCGAAGGATGGCACGCCCGCGCGGGTGAGCGGTGGAGTCGCGCGGCGGTTGCGGGCCGATACTCGGAGTGAAGACCGGTCGCACGCGCATTGCCATCAATTCGGGACATTTACGGTCATGCGTGCGGGGTGGCGCGAGTGTTGGAGGATACGACGACCGAAGCGAACATGTAGCGAAATCAGCGCGAAGGATGCTCATGGGACTTGGCGGACTGCCGATTCCCCAGGCATCCTCGTCAGTCGCCGATGATCTGGGGAGGTAATCGATGCGGCTGTCCCACACCCGGAAGGCCCTGTTGATCAGTATGTCGCTGGTCATGGCGGGACTTCTCGGCCAGGCGGCTGCCGCCCAGTCGTCCCACTCCGAGGCGGCCCCACCGGCAGCGATCGCACCCAGCACTGCCCCGGCCGCGAGCACGGCCCCGGCCCCGTCCGCCCCGGCGCCGACGACGCCGTCCGCACCACGCACCGAGAAGACCACCGTCCCCGGCAAGAGCAAGCCGAAGAAGCCCGCCGCGCGCACCGGCCCGGCCGGCAGCCTGCTCACCACCGGCGGCAAGGGCGTCGCGCTCACCTTCGACGACGGCCCCGACCCGGCCAACACCCCGGCGTTGCTCAACATGCTCGCCAAGCAGCACGTCAAGGCGACGTTCTGCCTGGTCGGCGAGAACGTGAAGAGCCACCCCGACCTGGTCCGCAAGATCGTGGCCGGTGGGCACGCCCTGTGCAACCACACCTGGAACCACGACCTGAAGCTCGGCAAGAAGAAGACCGCCGAGATCCGCGCCGACATGAAGCGGACGAACGACGCCATCCAGGCCGCCGTTCCCGGGGCGCAGATCAAGTACTTCCGTGCGCCCGGCGGCAACTTCACGCCGGACGTCGTGAAGGTCGCCAAGGAACTCGGCATGAAGTCGATCTACTGGAAGGTCGACCCGCGGGACTGGGAGCACGGGCGCGAGGAGTCCGACGGGGCGCACACCTCCCGGGTGATCAACTCGGTGAAGAAGCGGACCCACGCCGGGGCGATCGTGCTGTCGCACGACTATGCGCAGCCGGACACGATCAAGGCGTATGGGGTGCTGCTCCCGTGGCTGAAGAGCCGCTTCAAGCTGATCGCGCTGCCGTGACCGGCTCCGGGCCCATCCGGCGCTGACAGCGGCGCCACTCCCGGCCGGCTCTCCGGTGCGCCTTGTGAGTTGAGGCACACTCGGGGCGCCGGCCGTGTCGTTCCGGCGAACGCTGCCCGCGTCGCTTGGGCAGGCGCTGCCCGCGTCATTCGGGCGGGCGCGTTTGCCGCGTCGTTCCGGCGGGCGTCTTGCCGCGTCGTTCCGGCGGGTCGCTAGTGAGAGGGCGGGATGACGCGCAGGTGGCCGCGGCGGCCGGTCTGGTGGCCGGGCTGCTGGTCCTGGGTGTCCGGGCGCTGGGGCGGCGCCGGACGGGCCGCCTCACGGACGGCCTCGGCCAGGGCGACCAGGTCGTCGGTGGTGGGGGGCGGCGGCGCGAAGTCGCCGTCGTGGCGGACCAGCTCCCAGCCTCGGGGGGCGGTGAGGCTGCGGGCGTGCGGCTCGCAGAGGTCGTACGTATGGGGTTCGGCGAACGCCGCGAGCGGACCGACGACAGCGGTCGAATCGCTGTAGACGTAGGTCAGGGTGGCGACCGCCTGTCGGGGACAGCCGTTCCGGGAGCAGCGCCGTGGTGACCTCACGGCGGCACGTTATCTCTCCGCCGGGCCTTCTGGGGAGCGTTACCCCGCGACACGCCGACCCGTGATGCATCACGATTCGGCCATGGTGCCCCGACACGCCGTCTCGATGGGACGAATTAACGCCCGGGACACACGGTGAGGAACGGGCTGACCACGGATGTCGCCCGGGTGGGGATACGCTCACGAGGTGACCACCAGCCCCGAACGCCGTCGCACCGATCCCAAGGCGGCGCGCACCTCCGGCCCGGGTCATCCGGCGCGGCGCGATCGGCACGGCCGTGGCCTGCGGGGCCGCCTGGTGCCGGCGACCGTGCCCCTGGCCCGCACCAAGGCGGAGATCTTCGACGACCTGGTGCTGGACACCGTCGAGAGCTTGGAACGCCGCTATGCGAAGGAGCTCGCGGGCGTCGAGTTCGCGGTCGAGGACGTGCCGCCCGAGCTCAACGTCTACGACTCGGACGTGCTCGAGGACGGCGAGGTGCCCCTGGCCCGGCTGCTGCCCGGCCGCCCGGGGCGACACGAGCTGCCGCCACGGATCGTGCTGTACCGGCGCCCGCTGGAGTTCCGGGCGATGGACCGGGAGGACCTCGCCGACCTCGTCCACGACGTGATCATCGAGCAGGTTGCCAACCTGCTCGGCGTCGACCCGGACGAGCTGGCCTGACGCCTCCGGCACGGTCGGCCGTGCCCCGTGTTCGCCCGGCGGCCGGTTCGGCGGCTGCCGACAATCCGCTCCGGGCCGCTCCCGGTCTGCGGTTCCCTCCGGTGAAAGCCGGGCCGGCCCTGCGGTGCAACGGTTCTTGCGGCCGACGCGTTCCGCCTCAGCACGGTCACTGCTGTGGTACGGCCGCGCGATCCTTGCCGCGGCACGGCCGCGCGATCACCTGCTGTGGTACGGCCGCGCGATCACCTGCTGTGGTACGGCCGCAGCCCACGTGCTGCCGCACCCGTCCGGACTGCCGTGCCCCCTCGCGCGAACTGCCGGACCTGCCGCGATCAGGCGACGCGGCGCTTCAACTTGCGACGTTCACGTTCGGACAGTCCACCCCAGATCCCGAAACGCTCGTCATGACCGAGTGCATACTCCAGACATTCGGCCTTGACCTCACAGCGGCCGCAGATGCGCTTGGCCTCGCGCGTCGATCCGCCCTTCTCCGGGAAGAAGGCCTCCGGATCGGTCTGTGAACACAGCGCCCGCTCCTGCCACTCGGGCGCGTCCCCGAGCAGGTCTACCCCTTCAACCTGCGCTTCCATCGGCGTGCCTCCAAATTTCTGCGCCGGCAGCGATGCCGGCACTGACCCCCCACGCACGCGGCGTGTTTCTGTGGGTTCGACGCAAAAGTCGCACATCGTCCCCACAACCCCACCAAAATTACACGCGTGTAAGACGTGCGTCGTCAAGCCGAACCTGATAAATGGGCCCGTTTCCCCTCGGCGCCACGGCGCGTCGAGGTCCCGTTCCTGCCCTATCTCCCGGAGCCACCGGGAGGTAACGCGAGCGTCTACCTACGCGTCCAATTTAACCCGTTTTGTTACCTGACCAGAAGGGGGGTCATGCGACCGCGTCCCCACCACCACCGATTCCCGTCCCGAACAGGTCGGACGCTTGTCCCGCAGGGCTCCTTCTACTCACCGGTAACGCGGTCGCGGAGGGTCCGCGCGCCACCCGGGACAGTCCGCCCGCGACCGGCGTGATGAGACGGTCCAAACGGTCCCGGACGGTCCGGTCGGGGCGCCGAATCCCCACCTGTCCCGAAATCGAAACCTTCAACTTCCGTGTCAATCCCCACCCGCCCGGCACGGCCCTGTCGCTCTGTCGGCTGGCGGTGAGGGGTGCTTCAGCGCCACGAAGGACACCGGAGAACCAGCCGGGAGCGCGACAGCAGCGGGAGCAACACCACCCAGCTCGGACAAGCCGAGCCGGGCAGCAGCGATCGCCACGCGGCGGCTGAACATGCCGCACAGGCGCGCGGACCCGGCTGAACACGCCGCACGGGCGCGCGGTCCCGGCTCAACATCGCGCACAGGCGTGCGGTCTCAGCTGAACACCGCGCGCGGGCGTGCGGTCCCGGCTGGGCTCCAGGGGTCTTTGAGCCCTCGGAAAGACCCCTGGGAGCCAGCCCCGGGACGGTGACGGGTCAGCGGCGGCCGTAGACCGTCGTCCGCTCGACAGCGGGCCGGCCCGCGGCTGCCGCCAATTCTTTGAGCTCGACGACGGTCCGCGCCGAGCCGTGCTCCGAGCCGGCCATCCGGGAGATCGTCTCCTCCATCAGCGTCCCGCCCAGGTCGTTGCAGCCGCCGTTGAGCATCACCCGGGTGCCCTCGTCGCCCAGCTTCACCCAGGAGCACTGGATGTTGTCGATGCGCCCGTGCAGCAAGATCCTCGCCATCGCGTGGACGACCCGGTTCTCCCGCCAGGTCGGGCCGGGCCGGGCGATCCCGGCCAGGTAGATCGGGGCGTTCGTGTGGATGAACGGCAACGCCACGAACTCGGTGAAGCCGCCGGTCACGTCCTGGATCCCGGCGAGCACCCGGAAGTGGCCGAGCCACTGCCGCGGGTGGTCGACGTGCCCATACATCATCGTGGAGCTGGACCGGATGCCGACCTGGTGGGCCGTGGTGACCACGTCGATCCAGGTGGCGGCGGGCAGCTTGCCCTTGGTCAGCACCCAGCGCACGTCGTCGTCGAGGATCTCGGCCGCGGTGCCCGGAATGGTGCCGAGCCCGGCGTCGCGCAGCTCGGTGAGCCACTCCTTGAGCGACACCCCGGCCTTGGACGCGGCGGTGACGATCTCCATCGGCGAGTACGCGTGGACGTGCATCCCCGGGACGCGCTTCTTCACGGCACGGACCAGGTCCGCATACGCCGTGACGGGCATCTTCGGATCGATGCCGCCCTGCATGCACACCTCGGACGCACCGTCCCGCCACGCCTCCTCGGCCCGGTCGGCGACCTGCTCGACGGAGAGCCGGTACGCGTCGGCGTCCTTCTCCCGCTGGGCGAACGCGCAGAACCGGCAACCCACGTAGCAGACGTTCGAAAAGTTGATGTTGCGGTTCACGACGTACGTGATGTCGTCGCCGTTGACCTCTTTCCGCAGGTCATCAGCGATGCGGGCGAGCTCGTCGAGCGCGCCCGCGTCCGCACCGAACAGCGCCATCGCCTTGTCCTCGTGCTCCGGCAGCAGCAGCGCCGCGGGATCGGTCGAGGCGAGTTTCAACCCGGCCAGCACGTCCGTCGGCACGGTCTGCGGGGCGCTCTTGACGTGCGCGGCGACCTCGTCCCAGTCCCCGTAGACGAAGTCGAAGTCGGAGCGCCGGTCCCCCGTGCGGCCCTCGGTGTCGACGGCCGTGTGCAGGTCGGTGCGGCCGGTGCCGAACGTCTCCTCCGGCTCCTGCCAGGGGCGGCCGACCGGGATCGCCTCCTCCCGGGCCAGGCCGTCAGGACCGGCGAGGGCTGCCACGTGAGCAGCGAGGCGCGGGTCGAGCCAGCCCTCGTCGCTGCGCCGCACATACTCCGGGTAGATCGTGAGGCGCTCGCGCAGGGTGAAGCCGCTCTCGGCCGACCTGGCGGCGAGCACCTCGATCTGCGGCCACGGGCGCTCCGGGTTGACGTGGTCGGGCGTCACCGGCGAGACCCCGCCCCAGTCGTCGATGCCGGCCCGCAAGAGCAGGGAGAACTCGGCGTCGATCAGATTCGGCGGGGCCTGGATGCGGGCCCGGGGGCCCATGATGACCCGGCCGACGGCGACCGTGGCGGCCAGCTCTCGCAGCTCCGCGTCGGGCATCCCGCGCATCGCCGTGTCCGGCTTGGCGCGGAAGTTCTGGATGATGATCTCCTGGATGTGGCCGAACTCGCGGGCCACCCGGCGCATCGCGAACAGCGCGTCGACCCGCTCGGCCGGGGTCTCGCCGATGCCGATCAGGATGCCGGTGGTGAACGGCACGCCGACCCGGCCGGAGTCCTCGAGGACCCGGAGGCGGACGGCGGGCTCCTTGTCGGGTGAGCCGTAGTGCGGGCCGCCGGGCTCGGACCAGAGCCGGGTGGCGGTGGTCTCCAGCATCATGCCCATGCTCGGCGCGACCGGCTTGAGCCGCTGCAGCTCGGCCCAGCTCATCACGCCCGGGTTGAGGTGCGGCAGCAGGCCGGTCTCCTCCAGCACCGCGATGGCGCAGGCCCGCACGTAGTCGAGGGTGGAGTCGTAACCCCGCTCGTCCAGCCACTGGCGGGCGGCCGGCCAGCGCTCCTCGGGACGGTCGCCGAGCGTGAACAGGGCCTCCTTGCAGCCCCGCGCGGCACCCTGCCGGGCGATCTCCAGCACCTCGTCGCGCTCCAGGAACGCGGCGGGCAGGCGATGCGGCACGGTGGCGAACGTGCAGTAGTGACATCGGTCCTGGCAGAGGCGGGTGAGCGGGATGAAGACCTTCTTCGAGAAGGTCACCACGCCCGGCCGCCCGGCCTCGCGCAGCCCGGCGTCGCGGATGCCGCCGGCGATCGCCAGCAACTCGTCGAACTGGTCGCCGGTCGCCGCGAGCAGCGCGGTCGCCTCGTCGACGTCGATCGCTTTACCGTCGGCGGCGCGGCGCAACGCGCGCCGGATGCTCGCCTCGGTCGGTGCCTGGTTGACCTCTACCACGGAAACAACCTAGACCGGAATCGTCTCGACTGCCGCCGCCGTCCACAGGCCCGCCGAGTGTCGTGAAACACCACACCGAGCCTGTGGACAACGGGAATATCAGTGGCGGGGCGGATCCGAGTCGGCGGGACCGAAGCCGGGACGATCATCCGGCAGCTTGGCGGTCCGGTCGATGGGGGCCGGTTCGTCCCGCGGCACGACCTGGGTGGGCTCGGCGAACGGCGCTGGCTGTGCCGGGAACGCGGCCGGCGCGGGCGGCGCCGAAGCGGGCGGCGCCGAGGCCGGCGGCGCGGAGGCCGGCGGCGCGGAGGCCGGCGGCGCGGAGGCCGGCGGCGCGGAGGCGGGCGGCGCGGAGGCGGGCGGCGCGGAGGCGGGCGGCGCGGAGGCGGGCGGCGCGGAGAACGGCGGAGCGGACGCGGGCGGGGCGGACGACGGCGGCGTGGTCAGCGGCGGCGTCGGGACCAGCGGCTGGTTCCAGGCCGGCTGCGCGGGCGTCTGGACGGGCGGCTGAACCGGCGGGACGGGCTGCACCGGCGGCTGGCCGTAGGTGCCCGGCGGGTAGGACGGCGCGGGCGCGGCGGCCGGCTGCCCGTACGTCCCCGGCTGCGGCTGCCCCGGGAACGGCGGCTGACCCGGGAACGGCGGCTGACCATACGGCTGTCCGTAGGGCTGCTGGCCGAACGGCGGCTGCGGCTGCCCGTAAACCCCGGGCGGCGCCTTCGGCTTCGGCACCATGTAGATGCCGCGCCAGATCTGGAACAGCGCGTACGCCGCCAGCCCGTACACCGCCAGCCACGCGACCCGCACGAGCAGCGCCTCGAACGCCTCACCGGCGTCGTACGAGGCAATCTTGATCACACCGAAGAGCAGGCCGAAGATGACGGCGAAGAAGCCCATCACCGCATACTCGATCAGCGCGGCCAGCGTGATCAGCCGGGCCCGCGGGTGCGTCGGCTTCAGACCGTGTGCCAGCAGCACCGCGGCCAGCGGCATGAGAATCGTCTCCAGGCCGATGAAGTTGCCGAAGCTGGCCGTGGCACGGTTGCCGAAGTTGTCGCCGAACAGGTTGATCACGGCGACGAACACGAACACGGCCGGCGCGCCGACCAGAACGTACGCGGCGAGGTCGCGCAGCGGCGCCAGGTACTGACTGATCGGCTTGTTCCCGGCCGGCGTGGGCGGCGGTGGACTGGTCACGATTACTCCCGGTCGTGCGGTGATCGAGGTCCGCCCAGAGTAAACCGCCACCCGGCAACCGGCCCGGCGACGCGGGTGGGAGAGGATGGGCTGATGCGGATCGTGGTCCTCACCGGGGGTATCGGCGGCGCCCGGTTCCTCGTCGGCGTGCGCGCGCACGCCCGTGCCATCGGCGCCGAGGTCACAGCGGTGGTGAACGTCGGCGACGACGTACGGATGCACGGGTTGCAGATCTGCCCGGATCTGGACAGCGTGATGTACACGCTGGGCGGGGCGGCCGACCCGGGGCGTGGCTGGGGGCGGGTCGGCGAGAGCTGGGTCGTCAAGGAGGAGCTGGCGAAGTACGGTGTCGAGCCGTCCTGGTTCGGCCTCGGCGACAAGGACACCGCCACCCACCTGGTGCGCACCACCATGCTCAACGCGGGCTACCCGCTGTCGCAGGTCACCGCCGCGCTGTGCGAGCGCTGGCAGCCCGGCGTCACGATGCTCCCGGCCACCGACGACCGGCTGGAGACGCACGTCGTGGTCGACGTCGACGGCGAGCGCAAGGCGATCCACTTCCAGGAGTGGTGGGTGCGCTACCGCGGTGACGTGCCGACGCACCGGTTCGTCTTCCGCGGCGCGGAGAACGCCAAGCCGGCCGCCGGGGTGCTCGACGCGCTCGGGCAGGCCGACGTGGTCCTGATCGCCCCGAGCAACCCGGTCGTCAGCATCGCGCCGATCCTGGCGGTGCCGGAGATTCGGGACGCGGTCGCCAACGGCAGGGCCCCGGTGGTCGGGGTCTCCCCGATCATCGGAGGTTCACCCGTGCGGGGCATGGCCGACAAGTGCCTGGCCACGCTCGAGGTGGAGGTCAGCGCGGCCGGCGTCGGCCGGATGTACGGGCCGCGCGCCGAGGGCGGCCTGCTCGACGGCTGGCTGGTCGACACGTCCGACGCCGGCGTCGAGATCCCCGGGGTGACCACCCGCGCGGTGCCGCTCTGGATGAAGGACGAGACGCTGACCACCAGGATGGTCGCCGACGCGCTGGAGCTGGCCCGATGAGGCTGGAGATTCTGCCGGTCGAGGGCATCGGGGACGTCACCCCGGGCGACGATCTAGCCGAGCTGATCACCGGCGCCGCGCCGTGGCTGCGGGACGACGACGTGCTGGTGGTGACCAGCAAGATCGTGTCGAAGGCGGAGGGTCGCCTGGTCGAGGTGCCGGCCGACGGCCCGGAACGCGACGAGGCCCGGGTGCGGGCGCTGGAGTCCGAGACCGCCCGGGTGGTGGCCCGCCGCGGCCCGACCACGATCGTGCAGACCCACCACGGGTTCGTGATGGCGGCCGCCGGGATCGACGCGTCGAACGTGGACAAGACGCACCTGGTGCTGCTGCCGGCCGATTCGGACGCGTCCGCGCGCCGGCTGCGGGCCGACCTCGCGGCGCGCGGGCTGGACGTGGCCGTGATCGTCTCCGACACGATGGGCCGGGCCTGGCGGAACGGGCTGACCGACGTGGCGCTCGGCGCGTCCGGCATCGACGCGCTTCTCGACCATCGGGGCGAGATCGATCCGTACGGCAATGAGCTGAGTTTGACCCAGATGGCCGTCGTCGACGAGCTGTCCGCGGCGGCGGAATTGGTCAAGGGCAAGTGTGACCAGGTGCCGGTCGCGGTCGTGCGCGGCTATCCGCGCCGGGTGAGTGACGCCGACGCGGGCGTGCGGGTCCTGATCCGGGACGCCGAGAGCGACATGTTCGGTCTGGGCACCGCCGAGGCCCACGCGCAGGGCCTGCGCGACGCCGCGGTCATCACGGACGCCGCGCAGGTCGGGGACTTCGCCGACCCGGAGGCCGGCATGGCCGCCGCGCAGCGGGCGCTGGAGCTGGTCGGCGACGTGGCGACGCCCGGCACCCAGATCGTGGGGAGCTTCGACCACATGCGCCTCACTCCGGGCGGGGACGAGCCGGCCGGCCTGATCCGGCTGGGCGTCATCGCGCATCGCCTTCGCGCGGCTCTCGCCGCCGAGGGCTTTGCCACGCGTCTGGAGATCGACGACCAGGGCGCGACGCTGAGATTCGGAGAAGCATGAGTTTGTACGAGGACGCCGTCCGGGTCCTGACCACCTGGAACGCCACGTCCGACGCCGCCGAGCTGAACCGCAAACGCACGCTCGGCCTGCTCGCCGACGGGCCGGACGCGATGACCCGCGCGCACCGCGCCGGTCACGTCACCGCCAGTTCGCTGATCGTCGACGACGCCGGCCGGATCCTGCTCTGCCTGCACGGGCGGCTGGGGCTGTGGATGCAGCTCGGCGGTCACTGCGAGGCGAGCGACGAGACGCTGGCCGCCGCGGCGCTGCGCGAGGCGACCGAGGAGTCGGGCATCGACGGGCTGGTCCTCGATCCGGAGCCGATCGACATCGACATCCACGAGGTGCGCTGCGGCGCGTCCGAGGGTGCTCCCGCGTCCGATTCAGTTCATTTCGACGTACGTTTCCTGCTCCGCGCCCCGGCCGGCGCCGTCGAGCAGATCAGCGAGGAGTCCTCGGAGCTGGCCTGGTTCGCCACCGACGCGCTGCCCAGCCCGCTCGCGAGCGGCGTGGTGCAGCAGATCGCCCCGGCGCACGCCCGTCTGGGCTGAATCTCCCGCCTTCGTGCCGTCGGGGTGGATCGTCCGCTCCGGCGGCCCGCCCAGCCGACATGCTCGTCCTCAGTTGATCCACGACCGGAGGACAGGAAATGCGTATCCGGACCCTGATGATCGCCGTCCCGGCTCTGCTCGTGCTCGGCGTGGCGGCCGGCTGCGACGACAGCGAAGCGCCGGCCGCAGCCCCGGCCACCACGGCTCCCGCCGATGCCGTCACCTCGGCGCCCGCGACACCGGCCAAGGCCACTGCGACGACCAAGCCCACCACGAAGTCCGGTTCCCCGAGCGTGGCCGCCTGCCGCAGCGCGGACCTGAAGACCACGGTCACCCTGCAGCCCGACGGCACCAGGACCACCCTGACGGGCCTGGTCACCTTGACCAATGGCGGCAAGAGCAGCTGCACCCTCGACGGGTGGGTGGCGATCTCGCTGGTCAACGCTGCCGACGAGGTGGTGAAGGTGCCGACGAGGAAGGTGAACGAGCCCGGTCCGGCCGAGACGTTCACCGTCAAGCCCGGCACCTCGGCCTTCGCCGGCATCAAATGGGCCACCTGCGGCAAGGCCGACGAGACCTGCGGAGTCGGAAACACCCTGCGGTACAACCTGGAGGCGTCCACCGACGGGCCGGTGGCCGTCCTGGAAGGCTTCCCTAACCCGGAACGCAGTGACATCACGATGAAGTCGCTGCAGATCGGCACACTGCAGCCGAGCAACCAGGGCGTCGTCGCCTGGTGAAAAGGGGTTCAGGGCCGCCGCGGCGGCCCTGAACCATCAGATGTAGCCGAGCTGGCCCCGCGCCTTGAGCTGGTCGACCAGGCTCTTGACCTCCTGCGCGCGCTCGCGCGGGCAGATCAGCACCGCGTCGGCGGTGTCCACGATGACCAGGTCGCGGACGCCCATCGCGGCGACCAGGCGGCCGGATCCGGGCACGACGACCAGGTTCTCCGTGTCGCGCAGCAGCACGGTGGGCCGCTCGACCCCGGTCTCGTGGCCGACGACCACGTTGCCGGCCGGGTCGGCGGTGAGGACCTCGCCGAGGGTGTGGAAGTCGCCGACGTCGTTCCAGCCGAAGTCGCCCGGCACGGTGGCGACCCGGCCGACGGCGGCCGCGCCCTCCATCACCGCGTAGTCCACCGAGATGCGGGGCAGGGTCGGCCAGACCTCGCCGAGCACCTCCTCCTGCTCGGTGGTGCCCCACGCCGAGGCGATCCGGCTGACGCCGGCGGTCAGCTGCGGCTGCTGCCGGGCCAGCTCGGCGAGGAACACGTCGACGCGCCAGACGAACATGCCCGCGTTCCACAGGTAGTTGCCGGATTTCACGTACGACTCGGCGACGTCGTACGACGGCTTCTCCTTAAACTCCTCGACCTGCAGCACCGGTCCCTCGTGCAGCTCACCGCCGCACTGCAGGTACCCGTAGCCGGTCTCGGGGCGGGTCGGCGTGATGCCGAGGGTCATCAGCAGACCCTCTTTGGCGCCGACCATGGCGCGGCGGATGACGTTCGCGAACTCGGGCTTGTCGGCGATCAGGTGGTCCGAGGCGAACGAGCCCATGATCGCTTCCGGATCACGGCGCGCGATCACCGCCGCGGCCAGCGCGATCGCCGCACAGGAGTCCCGCGGCGACGGCTCGACCAGGACGTTCTCGTCCGGCATCGAGGTGAGCTGGCGGGAGACCGCCGCGGCGTGCGCCACGCCGGTCACCACGAAGACCCGATCGGGGGTGGTAAGTGTGTCCAACCGGTCCACCGTGGCCTGCAGAAGGGAGGCTTCGGTCCCGGTCAGCGGGTGCAGGAACTTGGGATGACCGGCGCGGGACAGTGGCCACAGGCGTGTTCCGGTGCCACCTGCCAGAACCACTCCGTACAGCGCACTCTGTTCGTCGCTCATGGGCGGGAGTTTAGTAGAGGGTCAGTTGGCGACCCGATTCCACGTGGCCACATGGACTTCCGCGCTGGATGCCCAGGTGAACTCCTTCGCCCGATCGAAGCCTGCCTTTGCCAGGGTCTGCCGCCGCTGCTCGTCGTGCAGCAGGTCGGCGAGGTCCTCGGCGATCCGCTCGGGGGCCTCCGTCGTGTACGCCACCGCATCCCCGCCCACCTCGGGCAGCGAGAGCCGGGGCGTGGTGAGCACCGGGGTGCCGCACGCCATCGCCTCCAGGATCGGCAGGCCGAAGCCCTCGCCGAAGGACGGGTAGCAGGCGACGAGCGAGCCGCCGAGGAAGCCGGGCAGGTCGGCGTAGCGCAGATAGCCCGGGCGCAGCAGCCGCAGGTGCGACGGCACCTCGGAGACCGCCCGGTCGATGTCGTCGTCGTGCCCCTGCCCACCGGCGATCACCAGGGCCGGCGGGTGCGGCCAGTCGGCCACCGCGCGAGCCCAGCCGCGAATCAGGTTCGGCACGTTCTTCCGCGGCTCCTTGGCGCCGAGGAACGCCACGTAACCCGAGTCGCCGAGGCCGAGGCGGGCGCGGACGCGGGCCTTCTCCTCCTCGGTCGGCATGTGGAAGGCCGCCTGGTCGACGCCGTGGTACGCCACGTCGATCTTGGTGGGGTCGGCGTCGAGGAGGCGGATCAGCTCGTCGCGGGTGGCCTTGCTGGGCACGATCACCCGGGCCGCGCGGCGCAGTGACGTCTTGATCGCGCTGCGGAAGAACGTCCGCTTGGTGTTGTCGTAATGCTCCGGCTCGGTGAAGAACGTCGCGTCGTGCACGGTCACCGTGACCGGGACGCTCGACCGCAGCGGGCAGGTGTAGAACGGCGAGTGCAGCACCTGCGCCCCGACCTGCTGGACGAGCAGCGGCAGGCCGGTCTGCTCCCAGGCCAGCCGGGCCGGGCGGTGCGCGACAGCCGCCGGGCCGGGCAGCACCTCGGCGTCGGGAAGCATCCGGCGGTAACGCTCCGCATCCGAACGCTGGGCGACGACGGCCAGGTCCACTCGATCCGTGCCCAGCTGCCCGAGGGCGCCGAGCAATCCGTCGACATATCTGCCGACACCACCTCTGTCCGCGGGGACACTAGTGGCGTCGACCAGCACTCGCGGGGGGCGACCGGGGGTCACGAGGCATCTCCTTGGCGTCTCTGACGTACCGATGCAGCGATGGAACACGGGCGCCGTGGATACCCGGCGTCCACCCCGAGCGTACGCCCGGAACGCTTCGGGGAAGTGTCCGCGACGCCGGTGGTTGCCGCACGTTGCCGTAATCGATGCCGTTCTGACGCACCCGACCGAACACGGAGAGTAACCCCCTAGGCTGAGAGTCAATGACTATCACCATTCCGCAGGTCTTCGCGGCAGCGGTCGGACGCGACCCGGCCGCACCTCTGCTCACCTGGTATGACGACGCCACCGGCGATCGTGCCGAGCTCTCCGGCGCGACCCTTGACAACTGGGTGTCCAAGACGGCGAACCTGCTCGTCGACGGCGTCGGGCTGGGGCACGGCGACGCCGTCGCGCTGCTGCTGCCGCCGCACTGGCAGACCGCCGCGATCCTGCTCGGCGTGTCGGCCGCCGGCCTGGCCGCCGATCTGGCCGATCTGGGCGGTGACCCGCAGCCCGTCGAGGCGCTGTTCACCACCCCGGAACGGGTCGAGCGGGCGGCCACCTGGGCCACCACCGACCGGTACGCGACCGGCCTGCTCCCGCTGGCCATGCCGCTGCGCGAGGTCCCGGCGGGTTACGCAGACTTCGTGACCGAGGTGCGCAACCACGGCGACCACTTCCGGGGTCAGCCGGTCGCGCCGGCCGACCGGGCGTTCGCCGGGCCGATCGAGCTCAGCCACGCCGACGCGCTGGCCGCCGCGGAGGACCGGGCGAGCCAGCTCGGCTTCGGCGCCGGCGACCGGGTGCTGATCGACGTCACGATCCACCCGGACCCGGTGGACTGGCTGCTCGCGCCGCTGGTGGCGGGCGCTTCCGCGGTGCTCTGCGCGAACCTGGACGAGACCAAGCTGGACGCCCGGGCGAACGCCGAGAAGGTCAGTCTCGTCCTGGCCGGGTGAGCCGCGTCCTCGCCAGCTCGGCGAAGGCGTTGAGTGACTCCGGGTTCGCCAGCGCGCCCTTCGCCGCGGCGGACTCGACCGGGGTGCCGGTGAGGATCCGCTTGACCGGCACCTCGAGCTTCTTCGCCGACAGCGTGCGCGGCACCGCCCGTACCCCATGGATCGCGTCCGGGACGTGCCTCGGGGAGAGGGCGCCGCGCAGCTCCCGGGCGATCTTGGCGCGCAGCGCGTCGTCGACCTCGGCGCCCTCCGCGGGAACGACGAAGAGCAGCAGCTCGCCGTTCGGGTCGTCGGCCCGCTCCAGGTGCACCACCAGGCAGTCGGCGACCTCGGGCAGGCTCTCGACGACCGAGTAGAACTCCGACGTGCCCAGCCGCACGCCGCCCCGGTTCAGCGTGGCGTCGGAGCGACCGGTGATCACGCAGCTGCCGTCCGCGGCGATGGTGATCCAGTCGCCGTGCCGCCAGACCCCGGGGAAGACGTCGAAGTACGCCTCCCGGTAGCGCGAACCGTCGGCGTCGTTCCAGAACCCGACCGGCATGCTCGGCATCGGCGCCGTGATCACCAGCTCGCCCAGCTCCCCGACGACCGGCTTGCCCTCCGGGTCGTAGGCCTCGACGCGCGCGCCCAGACTCCGGCCGGAGATCACCCCGGCGCGGACCGGGAGCAGCGGGGAGCCACCGACGAAGCCGGTGCAGACGTCGGTGCCGCCGGAGAGCGAGAGCAGTTGCAGGTCACGGCCGACCGATTCGTACACCCAGGCGAAGCCCTCGGGAGGCAGCGGCGCGCCCGTCGAACCGAGGCCCTTGAGCCGTTTGCGCGGGGTCAGCCCGGCCTTGCGGCAGGCCATCAGGAAGGGAGCTGACGTGCCGAAGTACGTGATCCCGGCCTCGTCGACCAGATCCCAGAGCGCGCTCAGCGAGGGCCAGCCCGGGTTGCCGTCGAAGAGGACGATCGCGGAACCGACGGCCGGGCCACTGACCAGGTAGTTCCACATCATCCAACCGGTGGTGGTGAACCAGAAGAAGCGGTCGGACGGGCCCAGGTCGTGATGCAGCGCGAGGATCTTCAGATGCTCCAGCAGAATGCCGCCGTGTCCGTGAACGATCGGCTTGGGCAGGCCGGTGGTGCCGGAGCTGTAGAGCACGTAGAGCGGGTGGTCGAACGGGACCGGCTCGAAGGCGAGCTCGTCGTCGCCGGTCAACTCCGCCCAGTCGCCGCCGCCGTTGAGGTATCCGATCGTGATGACGTGGTCGAGGGACGGGAGCGCCGCGGTGATGGCCTCCACCTCGGCCCGGCGATCGACTGACTTGTCGCCATATCTGTAGCCGTCGACCGCCACCAGGACCGTCGGCTCGATCTGACTCCACCGGTCGATCACGCTGCGCGAGCCGAACTCCGGCGCACACGACGAGAAGATCGCGCCGAGGCTCGCCGTGGCCAGCATCAACACGTACGTCTCGGGGATGTTCGGCGCGTAGGCGGCGACCCTGTCCCCCTTGCCGACGCCGCGGGCCCTCAGCCCGGCACGCACCCGGCGCACCTGCTCGCGTAACTGCCGTGCGGTCCAGACGACCGGGTCGCGACTCTGCGAGTACGCCATGACGACCGGCTCGTCCGCACCGATGCCGGGCATGCGCAGCACGTTCTCGGCGTAGTTCAGCGTCGCGCCGGGGAACCACGTCGCCCCGGGCATCGCGGCGCCCGCCAGCACGGCGCTGGGCGGATCGTGGGCCACGACGTCGAAGTAGTCCCAGATCGATCCCCAGAACCCGGACAGATCGGTGACCGACCACTCCCACAGCGCCGCGTAATCCGCGAAGGCCAGCCCCCGCTCGCGCTCCAGCCAGGCCAGATAATCGCCGATCCGCGAGGTCTGCCGGACATCTGCCGGCGGCTCCCAGAGGACTGCGCCCGTCGTCATGCACCCACCTTAACGTTCACTCAGCCCGCGCCTTCTGAATGGCGGCGCGGCGAGCCAGCCGATGGTCACGGCGGATCAATGCTTCCTTGAATCGACGGTGGTCGTCTACGTCGGAAGGCACCACAGGCGGAACCGGACGGGGTGAGCCGGCCACATCGACGGCGACGAAGACCAGATACGCGGTCCCGACCCGGATGGCCGGCCCGACCGCGTCCCAGCGCTCGGCGACCAGCTTCACGCCGACCTCCATCGAGCTGGTGCCGGTCCAGTTCACCTGCGCGTACGCGTGCACGAGATCGCCCACCCGGACGGGCTCCAGGAACAGGATCTCGTCGATCGCGGCGGTGACCGCGGTGCCCCCGCTGTGCCGCGCGGCGGCGGCGCCCGCCACGTCGTCGAGGAACTTCATCAGCACGCCGCCGTGCACCGTGCCGTAGAGGTTCACGTCCACCGCGGTCATGATCTTGCTGAGCGTGACGCGGCCGTGTGCGGTGGGTCGCCCCGGGAGCTCTTCATCCATATCCGCACCTTACGGCGCGCTCGGCGGGCTCCTGGCGGGCTCCCGGGGCAGCTCTCGGCGGGCTCTCGGACAGCTCCCGGCGGGCTCTCGGGAAGCTCTTGGCGGAGCGAGGTAGCCTGCCGGATCATGCGCCACCTCCGGTCGATCCTCTACGCCCTCGTGCTCGCTCCCGCCGTCTGGGTCCTCGCCGGCGTCGGCTTCACGCACGACCTCACCAGCCGCGGGCGGGACTTCTTCACCGCCGAGTCGCTGAGCGGCCTGCTCCTGCTGATCTTCTCCGGCATCCTGTTCGCGATCATGGCGTTCTCGCCGATCTCGCCACTCGGCCCGACGCTCGCCGGGGCCACGTTCCTCGGGGTGACGTACTGGGCGTGGAGCAACCCGGAGTCGTACGCCGGAGTGTGGTCGCCCGAAGTTGTCAAGGACGGCTTCGACCTCAGCCGCCCGGGATACGGACTGGCCGCGCTGCTCGCCGTGCCCCTGCTCTGCACCGCGCTGAGCGCCCGCCGGTGGGCGCGCTACGAGCCGCCGGTGCTGCCGATCATCGGTGAGATCGGGCGGTTCCGCGGCTCGGCCAAGGTGGCCGCCGGCGCGAACGTCGCGGCCGTGGAGACGACCGTGTTCCGCACCGCGCAGCAGGCCGACAGGACCCAGGTCCTGCCTACGCCTGCGGCCGCCGCGTCCCAGGCTTCGGCCATGTCCCGTACGGCCGCGGCGGACCGGACGGTGGCCCTCGCCCCGGCGGCGGATGCCACGGTGGCCTTCCCCGCGGCGACCTCGGCGACGCCCGCGACCCCGGCGACGCCCGCGACCCCGGCCGGGCCGAAGGTCACCGCAGCCGGCGACGACACCACCACGGTCTTCGCCGTCACGAAGCCGGCCGCGGAGGCGACCCCGAAGCCGATCCCGGAGCAGGGCATCGTGAAGCCCGCCGCGCAGCCCCCCGTTACGACACCGGCCGGAGCGCAGCCTGCGGGCGCGGCGGCGGCCCGGGGCGCCGTTCCCGCGACTTCCGAAGCACCGAAAACTAATAAGTCCGGCATTATCGCTAATTCAGCTATTGCCGCCGAGGCCGGAAAAGCAGCGGCCGCGGACGACAAGACCACGGTGATCCCCGCTCAGCCGGCGGCGAAGGACAAGAACGACGAGGCAACCGCCGTCCTGTCCGCATCCGATCCGGCCACCTCGAAGAATGACCCCGCGGACAAGAAGGAAGAATCCAGCGGGCCGGAGGGCGGCGACCGCACCGAGCCGCTGAAGCTCCCCGCGTCCTGACTCAGACCGCGATCGCCGGCAGGGGCGGCAGACTTCCCGTCGCCCGGCCGGCGAATCCGTGCCACGCGCCGGCCATCGACCGCACGACAGCGCTCAGCACCTCGGGCTCCGCGACGAACGGGATGCGCAGGTGGTCGAGGCTCGCGCCGGACGGGTCGAGTGATCCCCCGGCCAGCACCGCGACCCCGTGGCGCAGCGCCGCCTGCGCATACGAGGCGGCGTCCCCGTGCGGCAGCCGAACCCACAGCGTCTGCCCGCCGTCAGCCCGCTCGAACCGCCACTCCGGCAGGTGTTCCCGCAGCTCAGCACAGAGATGATCGTGCCGGGCGGCGAGCAGCCGGGACCGTTCGCCGATCAGCTCGTCGAGGCGGTCGATCAACTCCACGGCGGCGAGCTGGTCGAGGACGCCGCTGCCCAGGTCGATCACCGCTTTGAGCCGCGCGAGCCGACTGATCAGCGCCGGTTGCGCCCGCACCCATCCGATCCGCAGGCCACCCCAGACCAGTTTGCTGAGCGAACCCACGGTGATCAGCTCGTCCGCCTCGGGTGCCAGCGCGGCCATCGGCACGGCGGCGGGCACGGCAGGCACGGCGGACGCGGCAGGCACGGCGGACATGGCAGGCGCGGCGGGCGCGGGGAAACTCAGGTCGGCCAGCACGTCGTCGACGACCAGCGGAACCTCTGCTCGCAGCGCCGCGTCGACGACCTCCTGCCGCTCGGCGGGCGGCATCGTCCGGCCGGTCGGGTTGTGGCACAGCGCGATCAGGTAGGCGAGGGCCGGGCGGCGGGCGAGGCCATCGCCGTACGCGCGGGTCCCGATTCTGATCGGCAGCAGAGCCGCAGCCGATTCGCGGAAGATCTCCAGCGCCCCGGGGTAGGTCGGCGCCTGCACGAGCACCTCGGCGCCGGGCGCGATCAACGCCCGCGCCAGCAGGGCGAGTCCCTGCTGCCCGCCCGTGGTGACCAGGATCTGCGACGCCGTCGTGGGCACACCCAGCGCGGAGTAGCGGGCTGCCAGCGCGGCCCGCAGCAGCGGATGCCCGGCCGGGTGATATCCCAGGTCGGGCCCGCCCAGCGAACCCAGCGCCGTCCGGTAGGCCGCGATCACCGCGGGCGGCGCCCCGGTCGGCCCCGCGCAGGCGAACTGCGCCACATGGTCCGGCGGGTCGAGCAGGTTCAGGAAGACCGGGTTGACCGTCGGCTCGGCGGTGCTCACCGAGGGCGGCCCGGCCGGCGCGCCCGCCACCCACGTCCCGCTCCCCTGCCGCCGGACCAGCCGCCCTTCCTGGCGCAGCAGGTCGTAGGCGGCGACCACGGTCGTCCGCCCCGCGGCCAGCCCGGCGGCGAGCGCACGGTCTGTCGGCAGCGCGGTGCCGGGTGGCAGCTCACCGTCGTCGATCAGGGCCCGGAGGCGACCGGCGAGCAGCAGGTAGAGCGGCCCGCGACCGGCTGACCAGCGACCGAGCCGGGCGGCGAGCTCGATTGGACTCATCAACGAACCAATATAGCGGCATTGGCTCTGTACCCGTCCGGTCACGCCCGGCGAGCATCGAAGCATGCATCCCGACACCCGCATGGTCCACATCGAGGCGCCGGCGCCGGCCACGAGCAGCCCGCTGGCGGTGCCGATCTACCAGACGTCGTCGTTCGCGTTCGACGACCCGGAGCTGATCGCCGACGGGTTGAACGGCCCGGACGGCGGTTACACCTACTCCCGCTTCAGCAACCCGACCGTCCGCGCGCTGGAGAACGCCGTCGCAGACCTGGAGGGCGGGGCCGCCGCGATCGCCACGTCCTCCGGCATGGGCGCGATCAGCCTGCTCCTGCACAGCCTGCTCAGCACCGGCGACCACGTGATCGCCCAGCGCGACGTCTACGGCGGCACCCACGCGCAACTGCGCGACCTGGAGAACCGGTTCGGCATCGAGGTCACGCGGATCGACGGCCTGGACCCCGCCGAGCTGCGCGCCGCCGTGACCCCGCGCACGAAGGTCCTCTACCTGGAGACCGTCGCGAACCCGACCGGCCACATCAGCGACCTGCCCGCGCTCGCCCCGGTCGCCCGGGAGGCCGGGGTGCTGACCGTCGTCGACAACACGTTCGCGACGCCGATCTTCTGCCGCCCGATCGAGCACGGCGCCGACATCGTGGTGCACTCGGCGACGAAGTTCCTGGGCGGCCACTCGGACGTCACCGGCGGGCTCGCGGTCTTCGCCGACCGGGCTCACTACGAGCAGGTCTGGGAGCACGCGGTCGAGTTCGGGACGACCGCCGACCCGTTCGCCGCGTGGCTGATCATTCGCGGTCTCCACACCCTGGGGTTGCGGATGGAGCGGCACGCCGCGAACGTCACCCGGGTCGCCGGCCGGCTCGCCACGCACCCGGCCGTGGACCGGGTGACCTGCCCGCAGCCGGGCGCTGCCGCGCACATCACCGGCTTTCCCGGCGCGTTCTGCTTCGATCTGGCCGGCGGGCACGACGCGGGCGTACGGCTGATGAGCCGGCTCCGGGTGATCCGGGCGGCCGCGTCGCTGGGCAGCACCCAGTCGCTGATCCTGCATCCGGCGAGCACCACACATCGGCAATTGACCACGGAACAACTGACAGAATCGCATTTGTCGCCCGGAACCATCCGAATCGCCGTGGGAATCGAGCACCCGGACGACCTGCTGGCGGACCTGGAGCAGGCGCTCGACTTCGTCACTCGTTAATACGCGCGACGTTTTGAAAATAGGTGGTAACCAATAGGGCCTTTCGCGATCGATCCACGATGGATACTGTGATCATCGCTTTTGGACTACGGGGGGTAACCACAAAGCGACCTTACGGAGGCCCCCTGCCCCTCCTTGGAAGGACCACATCTTGACCGAAACCCCGTTGTGGCTGCAGGGCCGGGACGCCGTCATCGAGGCCGCCGATCCCTCCGAGTTCCGCCACGGCACCCCCGACTACCACCTGTCGCATGTCGTGATGCCCGGGCAGCGCACCACGGACCACGCGCCGGGCTCGCTCGAGGCCGTCGTCGAGTCGATCGTCCAGGTCTTCGAGATGGAGGTGTCGCACAAGAAGGATCCGGCGACCTGGGTCTCGATGGTGTCCGAGCACTTCCGCACCAACATCAACGGCGGCGGCTGGGCCTCCGCGCAGGACATCGCCGACCAGGGCAGCTACAACGTGCTGATCGGTGACAGCGCCTTCTACAAGCCGGAGTCGTTCGACGGCCAGCACGACGTCTTCCACGGCGCGTTCCCGAACGGCTTCTACTGGGAGGTCCTCGAGGTCCTCAGCCCGCCGCCGGTCATCGCGTTCAAGTGGCGTCACTGGGGCTCGTTCGACGGTGAGTACCACGGCCACCAGCCGAACAACAAGACCATCGAGATGTTCGGCATGAGCGTCGCGAAGGTCAACGACGATCTCAAGCTCCTCGAGGTCGAGCACTACTACGACCCGAACGCGTTCCTCGGCAAGCTGACCGGCGGCTGCCCGGTCGCCCACTGAAGCCTCACGATCGGCCGGCGCCGCCCAGCTCGGGGTGACGCCGGCCGTCCCGCTTCAAAGACCACAATCAAGATCTTCATGTCCCCGCTCCGCTGTGGTCCGGATCGTCGCTCCCGCGGGGACCCTTCCGGGCCGAGCAGGGCGCGGGGCGCCCAGAACGCTCAGCCCGCAAGGGCGATCTCCGTGGGTGGGCACGGTCAGAGCAGCAGACCCGCCCACGGCCCGAGCCCGCGGAGAGGCCCCGCCCGCCGGAGCCTGCTGGGGGGTCCCGTACGTCGGAGCCCGCGACCGATCCGGTGGTCACGGCAGCGCCGCGCTCCCCCTCCCGGCTGGTTCTCATGGGCGTTATTCGTGCCTCATAACGCCCATGAGAACCAGCCGGGACCGCAACCCGCGCCGCGACCGGGACCCGAGGCGGACCTCGCGGGCTGCGAGGCCGGCGGGTTACTCGGCTCGGCGGGCGAAGTGGGCGGTCAGGGCGGCGAGGGCACACAGCGTGGCGCAGATCAGCCAGACCGTGACGTAGGCCGACTCCCGCGGGGTCTCGCCGTCGTCGAGCACCACCGAGGCGAGGATCGCCGCGACGACTCCGCCGGCCACCGCGCCGCCCAGGGTCTTGACGTTGTTGTAGAGGGCTGTGGTGATTCCGGTGCGGGACGGGTCGGCGGTCTCGGCGATCACCGTGGGCATCGCGCCGAGCGCCACCCCGGCGGCCAGACCAATCGGGATCTTGACGGCCAGCAGCTGCCACACCTGCGCGTGGAACAGGGCGGTCCCGACGAAGCCGGCCGCGATCACCAGGAACGCCGCCACCAGGGTCGGCCGGTATCCGAGCCGCCCCGCGATCACCGCCGTGCACGCCGAGCCGATCACGGCGAACACCGCGGCCGGCAGCGCGACCAGGGAGATCTGCAACGCGGTGAAGCCGAAGCCGTAGCCGGCCGAGGAACGGGACGCGGCCAGGAACGTCGAGTCCGGTGACTGGCTTCCGAAGTAGACGATGCCGAAGACGAACGAGCACGCGAAGAACGGCACCACGTGCCGCCCGGTCATCGCCCGCAGGTCGACCAGGGGTTCGGCGATCCGCAGCTCCAGGACGACCCATCCGGCGAAGCCGAGCCCGCCCAGCACGATCAGCACCGCGTCGAGCAGCGAGATCCCGGCGAGCAGGGCCACCATCGAGACGCTGAGCACGGCGATCCCGGCCAGGTCGAGCCGCCCGGTGGCCGGACGCGAGCTCTCCGGGACGGCGAGGAAGCTCACCGGCACGCAGACGACCGCGAGCACGGCCGGCACCAGCAGGGTCAGCCGGGCGTCGCCGACGACCTGGTGCAGCCCGGCGGTCAGCACCCCGCCGAGCAGCGCGCCGAGGGTCAGCGCCCCGACCAGCCGCGCGATCGCCTTGCGGGCCAGGGCAACCGGCAGCCGGTCCCGGACCAGCGAGATCTCCAGCGGCAGCAACGCGGCGAGCGGCCCGAGCAGCAGCCGCCCGGCGAGCAGCACGGTGAGGTTCGGGGCGAGCGCGACGAGCAGGCTGCCGGCCGCGACGCAGATCAGCGCGATCCGCAGCATCCGCCGGTGCCCGTGCAGGTCACCGAGGCGCCCGAAGGCCGGGACGCAGACCGCGGACGCCAGCAGCTGCACGGAGATCACCCAGTTCAGGTGGGAGTCCGAGATGCCCATCTCGCGGCCCAGGTCGGGAAGCAGGGGCGCGATGCTGCCCTGGATGAAACCACTGGTCAGCTCGAAGAGGACGAGCAATCCGACGACCGCGCCGACCTTCGGCGCGCGGGAGGCGACCGCGGTCACGAGGCGGCGGCCGACGCGAGACGGGTGGCGGCCAGCGACGCGAGCACCACGGCGGCCTCCGGGACAGCGCGGTCGTCGAAGATCGCCTGCGCGGCGTGGTTCATCGGGGCGGTCGCCGGGTCGGTACCGGGCGGGACCGCGCCGACCATCAGGTACGCGCCCGGCACCTGCTCCAGCACGAACGAGAAGTCCTCGGCGCCGGCCACCGGCTGCGGCGCCTCGAAGACCCGCTGCTCCCCGAGGATCGAGCGCACGGTCGACAGGGCGAACGCGGCTTCGGAGCGATCGTTCACGGTCACCGGGTAGTTCGCCTGGTAGTCGATCTCGACCCGGACCCCGTGCGCGTCGGCGATGCCGTGCACCACCCGCCGTACCGCAGCCTGGATCTTCTGATGGGTGGCGGGCGAGAAGGTGCGCACTGTCGCCCGGAACGTGCCGGACGCCGGGATCACGTTGAACGCCGAGCCCGCGTGGATCGAGCCGACGGTCAGCACCGCCGGGTCGAACGCGTCAGCGGTCCGGGTGACCATGGTCTGCAGCGCGGTCACCATCTCGCAGAGCGCCGGCACCGGGTCGACGGCCAGGTGCGGCGACGAGCCGTGCCCACCCTTGCCGTGCACGGTGACGGTGACCGAGTCGGAGGCGGCCAGGATCGTGCCGGGCCGGGTGGCGACCACGCCGAGCGGCAGCATTGTCGAGGCGACGTGGACGGCGTAGGCGGCGATCACCCGTTCCCCGGCCGCGTCCAGCACCCCCTCGTCGATCATGATCTTGGCGCCGCGCTGCCCCTCCTCGCCGGGCTGGAACATGAAGACCACGTCCCC
This sequence comes from Actinoplanes cyaneus, assembly GCF_016862095.1. Classification (GTDB taxonomy): domain Bacteria; phylum Actinomycetota; class Actinomycetes; order Mycobacteriales; family Micromonosporaceae; genus Actinoplanes; species Actinoplanes cyaneus. The sequence continues at coordinate 168,238 of NZ_BOMH01000016.1, read as the reverse complement.
GGCCAGCTCGGCACGCCGCGACGCGAGCAGGTGGGCCGCGCCGACCACCGCGCTGGTGTGCAGGTCGTGCCCGCACGCGTGCATCGTCCCGGGGATCTCCGAGGCGAAGCCGACCCCGCTCTCCTCGTGCACCGGCAGGGCGTCCATGTCGCCACGCAGGAGCACGGCGGGGCCGGGCCGGCCGCCGCGCAGCACCGCGGTGACCGAGCTCAGCGCCTTCCCGAGGGTGATCTCCAGAGGCAGGCCGTCGAGCGCCGCGAGAACCTTGGCCTGGCTCAGCGGCAGGTCCAGCCCGAGCTCGGGCTCGCGGTGCAACGCGTGCCGCAGCGCGATCAGCCGGTCGGCGAGAGGAACGACGTCGAGTGAGGTGAACGTCTACCGGGCGGAGGTCGCGCGTTACGTCTCCGGCTTCCCGATCTCGGTCTCGCTCTGGGGCACACTGCCGCCCGGCGACACCGGCCGGGTGGTGAGCCGGATCGGCGGCATGCGCGAGACCCGGTTCTGCGCCACCCTTTCCGGCACGGCGAACCTGCTGCTCGTCGTCTGGCTCCGCTCGGTGCAGGAGATCGCGGCGTTCGAGGCGCGGCTGGGCGCGCAGGTCCCGGAGTTGACGATCATCGACCGGTCGGTGGCGCTGTGGGTGATGAAGCTGGGCGGTCACCTGCTGGACCCGCTCGGGCGCAACCTGCGCGCGGTGCCGCTGGGCTTCTGGAGCGACCCGGTCTCCGACGCTGCCGAAGGCGAGCTTTTGACGCGCCTTCGGCAGGCCGGCGACTGACCGCCCCTACTCGGTCAGCCGTAGGTAGTCCAGGTTGAACCCACCGGTCTCACAGTAAACCGTGACTGCCTGATCACCATCGGCCAGCGAGACCGGCAGTTCCACCGATTGGTAGGTGGACCATCCCCCGGTGTCCGGTACCGAGACGGTGCCGAGGACCGTCCCGGCGGCGTCCCGGATCGAGATCGCGCCGGTCGCGGCCGCCCCTGAGCCGTTGGCGACACGCAGCTGCAGGCGGTGCGCGCCGGCCGGGACGTCGAAACGGTAGGACAGCCAGTTGCCGGGCGCGGTCCAGCCGATGTTCTTCCCGCCGCTGGCCGTGGCGTTGCTCTCGACGAAGTTCGCGCCGCCCTCGGTCCAGCCGTGCTGCGCCGTGTACGCCTCGGCCTCGACGATCGCCCCGACCGGCGCGCCGTGCGGCTCGATCGTCACGTGCACTGTCGTCCCGGCGTGTGCCTTGCCGTCGGTGACCGCGACCGTGACGTCCTGCGTGCCGGGCACGACCGGGTTCAGCGTGAGCACGCCGGTGGTCGCGTCGAGGCTCGCGCCGGCCGGCAGGTCGACCGCGTAGTAGGACAGCCTGTCGTGATCAGGATCGGTCGCGTGGAGCCGGACGCGGGTGGTCCCGTACTGGTCGGCGGTCACGTCCGGGACGCCGGCCAGGCGCGGGGCACGGTTGCGCCGCGGGTCCGGCCCGCTGCCGGTCCAGCGATAGGTGGCGTACGCCTGAGCCGGCACCGACGTCACGAACGAGCGCCCGCCGATGATCACCCGGGTGCTGGTCGCCGTGGTGTTCGCGTTGCCGAGCACCGCCACGTAGTCGTTGCCGTCGCGGAACACCACGCTGCTCACGCCGTGGTCGGCCGCGCTCGACTCGACGCGTACGTGATCCGGCGTCAGGTACTTGGCGAACTGTCCCAGCGGGTAGAGCTCATCGCGTACGGAAAAGGTCCGGGTCCCGGTGTTGACCTTGACGAGCCGGTCGGGCCACTTGCTGGTCCGCGCGACCTCGTCCCAGTCCACATTGTTGTTGCGCTCGCCGGTCCAGTGCAGCGTGCCGCCGTCCTGGTCGGTGGTCTGCGCCCACAGCACGTAGCTGCTCGCGTCGAGCCGCAGGTAGGAGAGCACTGTCGCCGGCGAGAGATCGCTGGTCTCGGTCATGTGCACGGGCTTGCCGGTCTGCTGGTACGCGTCGCGCATCACCGCGGGGTCGCCCCAGTACGGGTGGAACGCGATCGCGTCGGCGGCCGCCGCGGCCTTCGGGTCGTTCAGGATCCGGTAGTAGTTCTTGGTCGCGGTGCTGTTCGGATCGCGCCAGTCCCAGAAGTTGAAGTCGTGCACGTAGAGGTCGGTGCGCAGCCCCGCCTTGCGGAACTCGCGCTTGATCGCGACGGAGAGCTTCTGCTGCTGCTCGACGCTGATGTCCATCGCGGGGTAGACGACGTCCATGCCCGGCTCGTTGAGCAGCGTGATCGCGTCGACCCGGATGCCCTGCCGCGCGTACGCCCGCAGGTACTTGACGTAGTAGCGCGCGAAGACGTCGATGCAGTCGTCACGCAGCTTGCCGGCCTGGTAGTAATCGGTCGTGCTGCCCGGCTTGAGGGCCACCTCGCCGAGGAACTTGTTGTTCGTCTTCATCCACGCCGGAGCGCTCCACGCGGACGCGAAGAACGTGGCCCGCGGGTTGTACTTCTGGATCAGCTTGATCGTGTCGACGATGTGCAGGTCCAGGTCACGCTGGATGGAGAAGTGCTCGAGTGTCCAATCCTCGGAGACCCCGGCGGGCAGCTCGTCGTAGGACCAGAACGGCAGGTGCTCGATCAGGTCGGGGCTGCCGATGGTGAGCCGGAACCGGTCGAGCCCGGCGCCGGTGCGCGGGTCGGCGAGCAACCGGATGGCCTTCTCCCGCTCGGCCGGGGTGAGCTTCCACAGGTTGGAGACGCTGGTCTCGTCGATCGAGAACCCGATGCCTTCATAGTGCTGTTCGGTCCGGCTGGGGTCGATCACGACCGTGGCCTCCGCTGACTTCGCGGCGGAGGAGAGACGTGCCGGCGGCAGCGACTGCCAGTGCGCGGAGCCCGCCGAGTAGGTTCCGGTGACGACCGGCCCCCGCTCCGCGGGCAGGTGGGCCGGCGTGATCGCGACAGCCGCCGCCATCACCATCTTGAGCAGCATCAGTTGAGCACCCACTTCTGGTTGGCGCCGGTGGTGCACGTCCACACCTGCAGACGAGCGCCGTCGGCCGAGCTGTTGTCCTTCACATCGAGACACTTGTTGGCATAGGAGTTGGTGAGACGCTGGGTCGCGCTGTCGTACGTCCATTTCTGCGACGTGCCGGTGTGACAGTCCCAGAGGTGGGCGAGCGTCCCGTCCGCCGTGCTCGGCCCGGCGATGTCCAGGCACTTGCCGAGCGAGCGCAGCGTCCCGTCGGCGTTACGGGTCCACTGCTGCGCGGCCGAGCCGTTGCAGGTGTACAGCTGCACCGCGGTTCCGTTGGCAGTCGACGCCCCGGCCACGTCGACGCACTTGCCGCCGAGCCCGGTGACCGTGCCGCCGGTCGCCGGTGGTGGCGTGGTCGTCGTCCCCGACCAGGTGAACGTCGCCGTGGTCCGGGCCGGCAGGCTGTAGGTGAACGACTGCCCGCCCCAGTTGACGCGGACCGACTGAGCGGACGAGCCGCCGTTGTGCGCGATCAGCGCCTTCGAGCCGTCCGGGTTCTTCCAGGCCACGTTCCGGACCGCGCTGCCGTCGTTGGTGCCGATCCGGACCGCGCCCGGCTTCACGAACTTCGTCAGGTGACCCATCGTGTAGTACTCGATGGTGTAGTCGACCTGGCCGGCCCGCGAGCCGCCGTTCTGCACCGTGATGAAGCCGGTGCAGGTGCCGCAACCGCCGTTGTGCGGGCCCATGCTCTGGTCCACGCCGAGGCTCCACTTGACCACCGAGCTGCCCCAGTTCCGGGTGTAGTCGATGATGTTGTTCAGGTCCTCGGAGTGCTGGTCGGTGATCCAGGTGCCGCCCGAGTGCTCGGTCTCGAACTGCTTCACCGAGGGGTACTGGTTGTGCACGTCGGTGCCGGTCGAGGCGCTGCCCGAGTAGCCGTGCCAGGCGATCCCGCCGAACGCGGAGTCGCCACGGATGCCGGCGTCGTTCAGGATGCCCGAGCCGAAGCTCGCGTAGTCACCGTAGTTCCAGTCGTGCACCAGCACCTTGGTGTTCAGCCCGGCCGCGTGCAGCGCCGGGTACAGGTTGTTCTTGGTCAGCTCGACCAGCCCGGACGGGTTCCAGCTCATCCCGGGGTAGTTCATCGCGGTCGGGTTGCCGGCCTGGCAGCAGTTCGGCTCGTTCTGCACCGACAGGTAGTCGACCGGCACGCCGGCGGCCTGGTAACTCTGCACGTACTTGACCAGGTACTGCGCGTACATCGGGTAGTACTCGGCCTTCAACCAGCCCATCTGGTCCATCCGGCCGTTGTCCTTCATCCAGCCCGGCGCGCTCCACGGCACGCCCATCACGCGCAGCGCCGGATTGAGCTGCTTGGCCTGCTGGGTGAGCAGCCGGACATTCGTGTCATAGCCGTTGCCGCCGAAGTCGTTCAGGTCGCAACAGGTGTCGTCCAGCGAGACATTGCCGGGCCGCGAGAGATCAGAGGCACCGATGGGATTGCGTACGAACGAGAGCCCGATCCCGCTCGCAGGGCTGAACAGTTTCGTCATCACGGCGTCCCGGGTCGCCGCCGTGACCGCTCCGCCGCGCAGCAGGTGCGCGGTCGTGTCCGTGATCGACGCGCCCCCGCCCTCGAAGGTCTGATAGGTGGCGCCCTCGTTGACGTCGATGGTCGTCCCGGCGCTGCCGCCGGCCGGCCCGAACGCGATGGTCGCCTGCTGCTGCAGCCCGCGGGTGACGGTGCGGCCGGCGCTGTCCGACGTGGTGGTCAGGTAGACCTGGACGGCCTCGCCCGCGGCGATCGCCGGCGCGGGCGCGAGCAGAGCGGTCCCGGCCAGCAGTGATGCGGCCATCGCGGCCTTTGTTACGGGGGATCTCATGACTGGCAACTCCCTCAGGGGGAAGGGATGGCGTAACACGAAGGAAACCTTTGTCAAAAACGCCAGTCAATGAGTTACAGGTTCCGGATGCGTCGTTTCGGTTCCGGAACCGTGAAACACGTCAACCGTCCCGGCGGGCCGGGCAGACGCCGCGGCGGGATCGCATTGCCGCACGCGGCGGACGCGACCAGTGACGCGTGCTTCCGGTCAGGTCCGGTGACCGGGGCAGCACGTCGGCGCGGTCGCAGGCCGATGGCCGGGCGGGGCGGGGCGGAGTGGTCAGATGGTGGGAACGGGTGCGGTGGAGTCGCGGATGATCAGCTCGGTGCCGAGCTCGATGTGCAGCGCGTCCAGCCGGTGCCCGCCCAGCATGCGCAGCAGCAGGTGGACCGCCATCCGGCCCATCTCACCGAGCGGCTGCCGGACCGTGGTGAGCCGGGGGTCGCAGGCCGAGCCCACGTCGATGTCGTCGAAACCGGCCACCGACAGGTCCCGCGGCACCTTCAGGCCACGCTCGGCCGCGGCCCGCAGCGCCCCGACCGCCATCTTGTCGTTGAACGCCAGCAGTGCCGTCGGGCGTTCCGGCAGGTCGAGCAGGTCGGCGGCGGCCCGGTAGCCGAGCTCGGTGGTCGGCTCGGCGACGAACCGGGTCAACTCCGGCGAGGCCAGCACCCCCGCATCGGCGAGCGGCGCGAGGTAGCCGTGGAAGCGGTTGTCGCTGGCCAGCCAGTCGCGCGGGCCGCCGATGATGCCGATCCTCCGGTGGCCCAGCCCGATCAGGTGCGCGGTCAGCGCGCGGGCGCCGGCGAAGTGCGCGGCGGAGACCGCTGCCACGTCGCGGGGCGGGGAGATGCGCGGGTCGACCAGCACGAACGGGAAGCCGCGATCACGCAGGCGGGTCAGGTCGGCGCCGGGCTCGGGCGGCAGGATCAGCACGGCGCCGGCCACGTCGCGCCGCTCCGGCAGGGTGGGCAGCACCCGGGTCTGCTGGGCGGCGGTGCCGGCGTTCAGGATCACGTGCAGGCCGTGCGGCTCGAGCGCCTCGGCGACCGCGGAGACGATCAGCCCGAAGTAGTCGGTCAGCACGTACGGGCAGCGGACGAAGACGCCGGCGCCCTGGACCCGCCCGGCACGGCGGCGCGGGGCCCGCTCGCCGAGGTTGCCCATCGCGCGCAGGACCCGGTCACGGGTGGCGGGGGCGACGTTCGCCCGGTCGTTGAGGACCCGGGAGACGGTGGCGATGGAGAGGCCGGTGTGCGCCGCGAGGTCGCGCACGGTGACTCTTGTTTCATCGCCCTGTTTCACAGGGCAGAGCATAGACGTTTCACCAGCGATGCATAGACCAGGGTCTTTGCCTACCCTACCGCAGGGTGATCACGTAGTACCCCGGTACTACGGGCGAGTTCCCGCCACGGATTGACGTTCACCACCATCCGGTCCTCCTACCTTCACCGCACACCCGAGAACGGCGTGCCGAAGGGGACCTGATGAATCGCTTGTGGATGGTGGCGTTTCTGCTGCTGGTGCTGCCCGCTGCCTGGCTGTTCGGGCCGACCGCAGCGGTCGCCGATCAGTTACCGGGGGTGCGGGACTGGCGGGCCGACGCACGTCACCTGCCGGACCCGGCGACGGCCACCCCGGCCGAGGTCGCCGACTTCTTCGCGGGGCTCCCGGCCGGCGCCGCCGCCGCGCTGGCCACCGAGTACCCGCAGGTGGTGGGCAACCTGGACGGGGCTCCCGTGGCGCTGCGCTATGCGGCGAACGGTGACCCGGCGTACGCGGGAAGGCAGATCCTGGCTCTGGACCGGCGTGGCGACGGACGCCTCGTGGAGGTGCTCGGTGACCTGGACACGGCTGATCGGGTGGTGATCCTGATCCCGGGCGTGGACACCACGCTGGCCGATTTCGACACGGGGCTCGGCGGCGTCGAGCGGCGCGCCCCGTCCTGGCAGGCAAGGCAGCTGTTCCACCGGCTCGGCGGCGGTGTCGCGGTGATCGCCTGGCTGGGCTACGACCCGCCGGAGGGGGTGGGCCGTGCCGCGCTGCGCGAGGACCGGGCCGCCAGTGGCGCGCTGGCCCTGGAACGTTTCGTGGACGGCCTGGTCACCGGCCGGCCGGCCCGGGCGATCACGGTGGTCGGTCACAGCTACGGCTCGATCGTCGCCGGGTGGGCGGCCGCGCACCTTCCGTCGCAGGTCACCGACGTCGTGGCGATCGGCAGCCCGGGGATGGGCGTCTCCCGCGCCGCGGAGCTGCACACCGGGGCGCGGGTCTGGGCGGGCAGCGCGCCCGACGACTGGACCCGCAGGCTCCCGTCGATCCGGGTGTTCGGTCTCGGTCACGGGCGGCTGCCGATCGACCCGGCGTTCGGGGCGCTGCCGCTGCCGGCCGCCGACGTGAGCGGGCACGACGGTTACTACCTCCCCGGCACGTCGACGCTGCGAGCCATCGCCGAGATCGCCTCGGGCACACCGGTGCCGGCGGATCAGCTCGCTCCCAGCGCCTCGTAGTCCCGGCCCCGAGAGGCTGCGGGCGGCCTCACCCCGCACGGCCACCGGCCGGCGATCACCCCGCGACCAGGCGCAACGGCGCGATCGTGCGCAGTGCGGCAGCGGTGGCGTCGTCCGCCGGGAGCTGGACGAGCAGCCGCAGCTTCTCGTCGCCGGGCAGCTCCATGATCTCGTAGGCCAGCCGCAGCGGCCCGGCCTCCGGATGCTCCAGCCGAGACACCCCGTGCGCCCGGGGCAGGCCCGGCACCCGCTCCATCCGCCCGGTGAACTCATTACCGGCCAGCGCGGTCAACTCGCCGCTGACATCCGGCCGGGGCGGCCCGTTCTTCAGGGCGGCGACCTGCTCGTCGGCCAGGTGCTCCCAGTCCGGGAAGGCCCGGCGCGCCCGCGGATCGGCGAACACGTACCGCAGAAGGTTCGGCTCGTCGCCGTCGAGCAGCCCGATCGGGCCGAACAGCCGGCGGAACCCGGCCGTGTGCGCCAGCAGATCACCGACCTGATTGACCAGCACCGCCGCGGCCGGCTCGAGCTGATCGAGGACCGCGCGCAACGCGGGCCGGACGGTGCGCACCGGATCGGTGGCGAACGCCGCGCACTGGAAACCCCCGGCCACCTTGCTCAGCCGGTAGAGATGGGCCCGCTCGGCGGCGGTCAGCCGGAGCGGGCCGGAGAGCGCGGCGATGACCTGCGGCGACGGGTGCCTGTCCCGCCCCTGCTCCAGGCGGATCAGGTATTCCACGCTGACGCCGGCGAGCATCGCCACCTCGGCCCGCCGCAGGCCGGGTGCGCGGCGCCGGTGGCCCGGCGGCAGCCCGATCTCGGCCGGCGTCACCTCGTCGCGGCGCGCGCGCAGGAAGTTACCCAGCTCGTTGTCGCTCACGCCTCGACCGTAGCCCGGCGCCGCGGTGCGAGGGTGGCCCTCCCGCTACCACCCTGAGCACGGTCTCCCTCTCCCCCGCCGACCGGCACAGGGTCGGAGTCAGTCGATGAAAGGCGCTGAGGAGATGGCTCCGAAGGTAGTGATTGCAGGCGGCGGTTACGGCGGCATCGCGGCGGCCCGGGCCCTGGACGACGTCGCCGACGTGACGCTCGTCGAACCCCGCGAGACATTCGTGCACAACGTCGCGGCGTTGCGCGCCGCGGTCGACCCGGCCTGGGCCGAGAAGATCTTCATCCCGTACGACGGTCTGCTGTCCCGTGGCCGGGTGGTGCGCGACGTGGCGACGGAGGTCGAGCCCGGCCACGTGCGGCTGGGCTCCGGCGCCCGGCTGGACGCGGACTACATCGTGCTCGCCACCGGTGCGACCAGCCCATTCCCTTCCAGGATGGACGTTCTCGACCGGGGCGACGCCCTGGAACGGCTGCGTGAGGTGCGCGACGCGCTCGGCCGGGCCGGCCGAGTGCTGCTGCTCGGGGCCGGAGCGATCGGGCTGGAATTCGCCGGCGAGATCGCGGCGGCCCTGCCCGCGACGTCGGTGACGGTGGTCGACCCGTCCCCCGCGGTGGCCAGCGGCCGCTTCCCGGAGGAGTTCGGGGTGGAGGTGGCCAAGCAGCTGGACGCGCTCGGGGTGACGGTGCTGCTGGGCACGAGGCTGACCGCGCCGCCGGAGGTCCCGCCCGGCGCCGTGCGGCCCTTCACGGTCACCACCGACGACGGCGAGGTCCTCGCCGCCGACCTGTGGTTCCCCTGCTACGGCGGCGAGGTGAGCAGCGGTTATCTCCGCGAGGCGCTGCTCGCGGCGCGGCAGCCGGACGGGCGGCTCGCGGTCACCGAGCACCTGCGGGTGGCCGGTCAGGAGCGGGTCTTCGCGATCGGTGACCTGACCGCGGTTCCCGAGATGAAGATGGCCCGCGCGGCCGGTGCGCACGGCGAGCTGGTGGCGGCGAACATCCGGGCCCTGATCGAGGGTGGCGAGCTGACCGCCTACGAGCCGTTCGCGGACGGCATCGCCCTGACCCTGGGCCCGGCCGGCGGCGCCACGTGGGCGCCGGAGTGGGGTGGCCTGCTGGGGGCCGAGCAGACCTCGCAGCTCAAGGCCACGTTCCTGCTGGAGCGCTTCGAGGAGACGCTCGGCGCCCGCACGACGGCCTGATCGCCGCGGCGCCGCGGCGGCGCAGTCGTCGCCGCGGCGCCCTATCTCTGGAGGGCACGCTGGCGGGCCGCCTCGTAGAGGACGACCGTGCCGGCGGCCGCGGCGTTCAGCGAGCTGGCGGCGCCGGTCATCGGGATCCGCAGGATGTGGTCACAGGCCTCGCGCCAGGCGCTGCTCAGCCCGCGGGTCTCGTTGCCGATCGCGATCACTTTCGGACCGGTCAGGTCGTGAGCCGCGAGGTCAACGTCGCCGCCCTCGTCGCTGCCGAGGATCTCCACGGGCAGGCCGTTGCGGCGCAGCGTGATCACGTCGTCGACCACTTCGCGGTGGCCGGCGACCTGGACGACCGGCACGGCGAACAGCGAACCGGTGCTGGCGCGGACCGCCTTCGGGTCGTACGGATCGGCGGCGTGACCGGTGACGATCAGCCCGGAGGCGCCGAACGCGTCGGCCGAGCGGACCAGCGCGCCGATGTTGGCCGGGGTGCCGGGCCGGTCGAAGACGAGCGTCAGCATGCCCGGCCCGGCCTCGATCCGGGACAGGTCGTCGGCCGGCATGCCCGCCACGGCGAGCAGCTCGGGCGACTCCTCGTCCTTGCCGCCGAGCTCGTGCATCAGCTCCGCGTCCAGGGCGAACCGGTTCACGCCGGGCGTCTGCTCGAGCACGTCCCGGCTCCACTGGGAGAGCCGGCGGGTGTCGTCGAGCAGGATCGCGTGGATCGGCCAGCCGTGCCGCAGGGCGAGCGTGATCGGGCGGACGCCCTGGACCAGGAACTCGCCGGCCCGGTGCCGCTTGGTGCGGTTCGTGAGCAGCGCCTGCCACTGCTGGAAGGTCGCGTTCCGGCTGCTGATCCGCAAGGTCCTCGACATTCCCACTATCCAAGCAGTCCCTGGACGGCCGCCCGGCCTCGGGTATCGTCCCGGCCGTGACGCATTTCGTGGCGCTGCTCCTCGGCCGCCACGGCGGGGCCTGATCCGACGACCGGCTCCCCGCCGTGGGGGCTCGTCGTGCTGTGCCGGTCGATCCTTGCCTTCCCGGCACGAATGCGGAGTCAGCGTCATGATCAATTGGAATCCCCAGCAGCCCAGCCCGATGCCGTTCCATCGTTACCGCCCCGCGCACGAGCGGGTCCAGGTTCCCATCACCGATCGCGGCTGGCCCACCCGCCGGCAGACCGCGGCGCCGCTGTGGGTGCCGGTCGACCTGCGCGACGGCAATCAGGCCCTGGCCGAGCCGATGGACGCCGAGCGCAAACTGCGCGCGTTCCGGCTGATGGTCGCGATGGGCTTCAAGGAGATCGAGATCGGTTACCCGTCGGCGAGCGGGCTGGATCACGACTTCGTCCGGTTACTGGCCGAACGCGACGACCTGGTGCCCGACGACGTCACCGTGGTGGTCTTCACCGCGGCACGGGACGACCTGATCCGCCGTACCGTGGCATCGATCGACGGCTTGGCGAAAGCGGTCGTGCACATGTACACCGCGACCGCGCCGACTTGGCGGGACGTGGTCCTGCACGCCTCGCGGCGCGAGTTGACGGCGAAGATCCTGGCCGCGGCCGACGTGATCATGTCCGAGAGTGATCGGCTGCGGGACACGTACACCCGATTCGAGTTCAGTCCCGAGGTCTTCAATCTGACCGAGCCGGAGTACGTCCTGGAGGTCTGCAACGCGATCACCGCCCGCTGGGACGCGTCCCCGGACCGTCCGGTGATCCACAACCTGCCGGCGACTGTCGAGATCGCCACCCCCAACGTGTACGCCGATCAGATCGAGTGGATGAGCCGCCACCTGGACCGCCGGGACGACGTCATCCTCTCCGTGCATCCGCACAACGACCGTGGCACCGGCGTGGCCTGCGCGGAACTGGCCGTGCTGGCCGGCGCGCAACGCGTCGAGGGGTGCCTGTTCGGCAACGGCGAACGCACCGGCAACGTCGACCTGGTCACGCTGGCGATGAACCTGTATGCCGGGGGCATCGACCCGGAACTGGACTTCTCGGACATCGACGAGGTACGCCGGACGGTGGAGTTCTACAACCGGCTGCCGGTGCCCGACCGGCACCCGTACGCCGGCGATCTGGTCTACACCGCGTTCTCCGGGACCCATCAGGACGCCATCGACAAGGGCATGATCTTCCATGCCAAGCGCGCCGCCGAGCTGGGTGTGGAGCCGTCGCAGGCGCCGTGGGAGGTGCCGTACCTGCCGGTGGACCCGGCCGACGTGGGCCGCAGCTACGAGGCCGTGATCCGGGTGAACAGCCAATCCGGGAAGGGCGGGGTGGCGTACCTGCTGCGCACCGGGCACGGGCTGGACCTGCCGGCCGGGCTGCGAGCCGAGGTGGGCGCGCTCGCCCAGGCGGCGAGTGAGGGCCGGGCCGGCGGCGGAGAGCTGAGCCCGGACGAGCTGCTGGCGCTGTTCCGCCACGAGTACCTGGTCACGCCGGGATTCTCGGTGAACCTGGACGGGGTCGAGGTGACCGAGGAGGTGACCCACCCGTGGCGGGACGGGGTGATCACGTACGCCAGATGCCGGATCGGCACGCGGGAGCGCTGGGGCGCCGGGGTGGCCGCCACCGCGAGCGCCGCCCGTGGGGCCGCCGTGGCGAGCGCCGCGCTCCGATGATCCCCGCGACCGCCGGCCGGGCCGTTCCTCTCCGGTCGCGACCACGTCAGTCGGCGGGCCGGTCGACCAGGCCGTCGGACGGGGTGAGCTCGCCGCCACCGATGATCTCCCGGGCCAGGTCGGCGAGCCGCCGGTTGGTCTTGCGGGCCTGAGCCCGCATCTGCTCGAAGGCCGCGTCCAGCGGGATGTCGTACCGCTCCGCCAGCATGCCCTTCGCCTGCTCGATGGCGACCCTGGTGAGGAACGCCTGCTGGAGCTGCGCGGCCCGCAGGCGCTGCGCGGCCAGCGCCCGGTGCTGCAACATGCTGATCGCGACCAGGTCGGCCAGTGCCCGGCCGAGCAGCCGTCCGCCATCGCTCAGCGGCCGGCCCTTCCGGCTGAACAGGCTCATTGCGCCGATCACCTGATCCGCTCGGCGCAGGGGGAACGCGTGCATGCAGCCGAAGCCGGCCGCCTGCGCCGGCGCGGCGAGCGCGGCCCAGCGCGTCCCGGCGGGGGCGAGGCCGACATCCGCGACCGTCTCACCGGTCCGGTACGCCACCAATGACGGCCCGTCGCCGCCCTCGAGCTCGGCCAGCCCGAACCTCCGGACCTGAGCGCTGGAGGCCGCCGCGATCCGCGGCGGCCCGCCCTGGTCGGCGAGCATCACGCTCACCTCGTCCGCCCCGAGCAACTCCTGGCAGTGCCCGATCAGCCCGCGCAGATAGGTGGTCAGCTCGAAGTCGTCGGCCATGGTGTCGGACAGGTCGACGAACGCGCGACCGATCCGGTCGACGAGCGCGGGCCCGCGGGAGAACCCGCCTTGAACCGTCATCGGGCCGGCCCCGATTCGCGTCCGGCCCGGCCGGGCGTCCGCGGCCCGGTCACCGACTTCTCAACAGGGTTTCGAGCAGAACCCGATTGGTCGCGCCCGCGTCGGCCGGGGACCGGGTGCGGGCGCACTCCTCGGCCCGGCGGCACGCGATGTCCAACACCCACGGCATCACCTCGGCGGAGTCCGCGGCATGAAACCGGGCCATCCACCAGACCTCGACGAACGTCCCGTAGACCACTTCGCGGATCTCGTCGGACCCGGCCAGCGACCGGCAGACCTGGCGCATCACCGGAGCGCGGAGCTCCTCGTACAGCTCGCGGAAGGCGACCCGATCGCCGTTGGCTGTCAGTGCCAACAGTTCGGACGGCGTCCTCCGGGCACGGCTCACCCGTTGCTTCATCACGCTGGAACGGGCAACGGAAGTTCCGCCGGCCAGCGGCCGCCGCTTTGTCACGACGCTCTCCGGACCTGTTGAACTGACAGGACCGCCGGGGTCTGGGGCGGTGCAACCCCAGCAATCCTACGGGCTTGCACGGCCCGTGCCACCCCTGGGGCGTCAGATGCCTAGAAACCTCGGAACCCGGCAATTGAGATCCTCGAAGGTGGGAATGCCGGGCGCGCCGAGGGTTTGGTCGACGTAGCAGGCTTCGTCATCGGGCCTGGTGCCCGGTGCCGGCACAAGGGTGCTGGCACCCCTATGGGCCCGGGGATCTGACACTCCTGAGATTCCGCGCGAAAATCGGCATGCTGATCACATGACGGTAACGACAGCCCGGCGGACCAGTGCCGGCAGCGACTTCGCGGAGCTCAACCGGCGGGTGAACGAGCTCGATCTGATGCGCCGGCGCCCTGCCTACTACGCCGTGCGGCTGGTCCTCGTGGGGATTCTGGTGGCCGTGGGCTGGGCCGGCTTCTTCCTGATCGGCGACAGTTGGTGGACACTCGCCGTCGCGGTGTTCCTCGCTGTGGCGTTCGCCCAGCTCGCCCTGGTCGCCCACGACCTGGCTCACCGGCAGGTGTTCCGCACCAAACGGCCCAGCGAGATCGCCGGGATGGTGGCCGGCAACCTGGGCATCGGGATGAGCTACGGCTGGTGGATGGACAAGCACACCCGCCACCACAACAACCCGAACCACGACGACCTCGATCCGGACGTCGCGCCCGAGGTGCTGATCTGGGCCACGAAGTCGGCGCTCGGCCGCCGCGGGCTGGCCGCCTTCGTCACGCGTCACCAGGCCGGGCTGTTCTTCCCGCTGCTGACCCTGCTCGGCATCGACCTGAAGGTGTCCAGCATCAAGGCGATCCGGGCCGGCGTGGTCAAGCGGCGCGGCCTGGAGACCGGGCTGCTGATCGTGCACGCGCTCGTCTACCTCACCACCGTCTTCCTGGTGCTGTCGCCGTTGCAGGCGATCGCGTTCCTGGTCGTGCACCAGGCGCTGTTCGGCGTCTACCTCGGCATGACGTTCGCGCCGAACCACAAGGGGATGCCGCACCCGACCGGCGAGGAGGACTATCTGCGCAAGCAGGTGCTGACCTCGCGGAACGTCCGTGGCGGCTGGATCGCCGACGTCGCCCTGGGCGGCCTGAACTACCAGATCGAGCACCACCTCTTCCCCGGCATGCCGAGCGCCAACCTGCGCCGGGCCCAGCCGATCGTCCGGGCGTACTGCGAGGAGATCGGGGTGCCGTACGAGGAGACCGGGCTGATCCAGTCGTACCGGCAGGCGCTTCGCCACCTGCACGAGGTCGGCGCGCCGCTGCGGGCTGCCCGCCGCTGACCGGCACCGGGTGGAACCAGGCCACCGGCGCCTCTAGCATGATCCCGGATGAGCAGCGACTGGCCGGATCCGGCCTTGGACGTCGGCGCGCTGATCCGGGACGGCTGGAGGCCCACGCCGTTCCGGGACGTGGTGCTGAAGGTGCATCAGCGCTGCAACCTGGCCTGTGACTACTGCTACGTCTACACGATGGCCGACCAGTCGTGGCGTGACCGGCCGGTGGTGATGGACCGGCGGACCTGGCAGCTGGCCGCCGAGCGCACCGCCCGGCACGCCGACACGCACGACCTGGCCGGGATGCGGCTGGTCCTGCACGGCGGGGAGCCGCTGCTGGCCGGGGCGGCGCGGCTGGACGAGCTGATCGGTGACTTCCGCGCGGCGTTCCCGGCCGGGCGCCGCCTGGACGTGCTGATCCAGACCAACGCGACGCTGCTCGACGAGGAGATCGTCGCGGTGTTCCGCAAGCACGACGTGCGGGTCGGTGTCAGCCTGGACGGCCCGGCGGAGGCCAACGACCTGCGGCGACGCCGGCACGACGGGCGTGGCAGCGCGGTGGAGGTCGACCGCGGGCTCGGCCTGCTGCCCGACGAGTTGTTCGCCGGGCTGCTCTGCACGATCGACCCGGCCTCCGACCCGGTCGCCTGTTACGAGGCGCTGCTGAGCTATCACCCGCCGGCGATCGACCTGCTGCTGCCGCACGCGAACTGGGACGCTCCCCCGGCCGCCGGCTGCGCGCCATGGCTGACCGCGGTCTTCGACAGGTGGTACGACGCGCCCCGTCAGGAGACGTCGATCCGCCTCTTCGAAGACGTGATGACGCTGCTGCTGGGCGGCCCGGGCCGATCCGAGCAGGTCGGGCTGAGCCCGGTCGCGGTGGTCGTGGTGGAGACCGACGGCGCGATCGAGCTGGTCGACTCGCTGAAGTCGGCCTATCCGGGGGCGTGCGCCACCGGCCGCAGCATCGTGACCGACGAGTTCGACGCGGTGCTCGAACATCCGGGCGTGGCGGCCCGGCAGATCGGTGCCGACGCGCTCTGCGACACCTGCCGCGCCTGCCCGCTGCACCGGGTCTGCGGCGGCGGCCACTACGCGCACCGCTACCGCTCCCCCGGCGGTTTCCGCAACCCCTCGGTCTACTGCGCCGACCTGGCCGCCCTGATCGGGCACGTCCGTGGCCGGATGAACGCCGACCTGCACCTGTCCTGAGCCTGTTCCGCGGAGCACCCGCCGCGCGGCGGGACGGGCCTGAGGGCAGATCATTTGCCCGTACGGGAACGAAGCACGATCCAGGCGCACGATCCGGGCTAACGTCGGTCGGGGATCGTCGGGTGAGGGAGGCGTCGTGGGCAGCAACCGGGAGCCGGTGGAGAAGCGTGCGCCCGTCCGGCCCGACGCCACCGCGGCCCGGCCACCCGTCGCCGGCCCCGCCGGTCTGCCCGCGTTGCAGCGGATGGTCGGCAACCGGGCTGTCGGGGAGTTGCTGGCGGCGCGCAGCCACGACGCCGGGTGCGGTGACGGCTGTGGGCACGGCGGCGGTGACAGCGCGAATTCCTTGGTGGAAGCGGCTCTGCGGGGCAGCGGGCGCCCGCTGGAGGCGCCGTTCCAGCGCGAGATGGAGTCGACGTTCCAGTCGGATCTCTCCGGCGTGCGCGAGTTCCGCGGCCCGGTCGCCGAGCGGGCCGCCGCGGCTGTCGACGCGAAGGCGTTCACCATCGGCAACTCCATCGTGTACGGTGCCGGCGGCCAGTCCCGGGAGACGCGGATCCACGAGCTCACCCACGTCGTCAAGCCGATCACCACGGTCGGCTCCGCGGTCGGCGGGGTGAACGTGACCGACCCGGGCGGCGCCGGGGAGCGCGAGGCCGAGGCGAACGCGCGCCGGATCGCGGCCGGCGGCGCCAGCGCGGTGACCGGTGCCGGGCTCCACGAATAACGCCCACCTGACTGTTCAAAACTGAGACGTCCGGCACGGCGCTATTTATGTGATTCGAGCGACATGAAAACGGTCTTGCGCGGCTCCGCGGAGAATTAGGACGGTTTCTTGTCAGTCGGCGATCATCGCAGGCCGCGGGCCGAATCAACACTTTTGGCAAGATCACCGACATCGCGATGTTTTCGAAGTGACGCTCGGCGTTGTTGCACGCGCGTTCCGGAACCGCGGGCCGATCGGCCAGACTGACTGTCCTATCAGGTTGATCGGCAATGCCCGGACGGTCACAGCCCGAGGTTCACCGGGAGGGACATCATGACGCTGCGCTGGTTCTGCTTCGGCGGCTTCCGGGTCGAGGACGACGGACGCGAGCTCGACCTGGGCGCCATCCGGCCACGCAGCCGCACCCTGCTGCGATACCTGGCCGCGGCCGCCGGGCCGGTGCACCGCGAGCAGATCATCGACGCGCTCTGGCCGGAGATGAGCACCGGCAGCGCGATCAACAGCCTGCACGTGGCGGTGTCGACACTGCGGACGTTCCTGGAGCCCGGCGTCGCCCGCGGGGCCTCGCGGTACATCGTGCGGAACGGGCCGACGTACCGGCTGGTCACCGGGGCGCAGTCGGACGTGACGACCTTCGCGGAGGCGTACCGGGCCGGGCGGCGGGCCACGGACCGGGCCGAGGCGATCCGATCGTTCCAGGCCGCGCTGCAGTGCTACACCGGCGATCTGCTGCCCGAGGACGGGCCGGCCGACTGGGTGGTCCCCCAGCGCGAGCGGTATCGGACACAGGCCGCCGACGCCGCCGCGATCCTGGCCGAGCTCGAGCTGGAAGCCGGGCATCCGGTGGCGGCGGCCCGGGCCGCGCGGCGGGCGCTGGATCTCGACGACCACCACGACGCCGGGTGGCGCCTGCTGATCGCGGCCCAGATCCGCGGCGGGGACCGGGCCGCCGCGGAACGGAGCCGCAGGCAGTATGAATCGGTGCTGCACACCCTCGGCGTCTCGCCCGCGGCTGCCCTCAGGGTCGCCTGAACACCTCGATCTCCGCGATCGCCGGCACCTTGCCCGGGGTCAGGCCGTAACCGGACTCGACGGTCAACCGCATCCGGGACACGTCGCCCACCGCCATGTCGAACGTCTGCGGGCCGGCGTGATCGACCAGATGCAGCTCCTTCTCGGTGCGAGAGCCGTCGGAGGTCCAGAGCTCCAGGCGTACGTCGGAAGGCCGCCCCTGCTTGGCATAGTCCTGCTGCTCCGGGGAGACACCGCCGGTCACGATCACGCTCAGCACCCGGATCGGCTTGTCGAACGTCAGCTCGACCCACGGCTTCTGCTCCCGGCCCGGCTCCCAGAATCGGTTGTTCAGACCGTCGCCGACCAGGGACGGGTCGTGACCCTTGGTGGAGCTGGACGCGGTCACCCGATTCGGGGTGATCAACTCGGGCTTGGCGAGCCGGTCACGGACGGCGTCGACCGCACGCGGGCCGTAGGTCACACCGGCCCAGACGAGCCCGGCCACCAGCAGCAGAATCGCCAGGATCGCGAGCAGGCGGCGGAGCCGGCCACGGCCCTTCGGCCAGGTGAGACGCCACCGGCGGCGGGACCTGCCGGCGGCCTGCTCGGCGCGCAGGGAACGCCCGCACTTGCGGCAGAAGGCCCGGTCCGCCGGGTTGAGGGTGCCGCAGTTCGAGCAGGCGGTCTCGCCGGTCGTGCCCGGGACGTCGGTGAACTCCCGCAGGATCGGACGCGGCGCGACGGGCCGGCCGGGCTGCACGGCTCCGGGCTGATCGACAGTCGCCACCTTCTCCGGTACGGCGACAGGCCTGGCGACCGGGCGGTCGGTGGCCTCGGCCACGGGCACGACGAGCGCCGCCGCCCGGTTCCGCGCCGCGGGTGTGGTGGGGGGTGCGTCCGCTTCTCCGGTGCGCGGGGCCTCGGCACGCTGCGGCGCGGCGACGGAGTCCCGCGGCGGGGCGCCGTCGTCGGACCGGGCGGCACCGTCATCGGAGCGGGCGGCGCCGGAGGAAGGCTGTGCGGCATCGGTGGAGGGCTCGACGGCTGGGGCAGATTCGACTGCGGAGGGCTGCTCAGCAGCGAGGGCGTCTCCCGGGGACGGCTCGGCAGCGCGGTCCTCTGCGGCGGTCGCGGGCGACGCGATGACTTCCGGCGAGGCGGCGGGCGCCGGTGCCGGGGAGACAGGTGACGGGGTGGCCCGCGACGGGGTAGCCGGTGACGGACTGACCGGTGGCGCGGCAGCCGGTTCCGGAACCGCCGGTGACGGGGTGACCGAGGCGGCGGCCGGTGACGGGACGGCCGGTGAGGCGGTGGCCGGTGAGGCGGTGGCCGGTGAGGCGGTGGCCGGTGAGGCGGTGGCCGGTTCCGGGTCGGCGGGCGCTTTCGTGGCGGCGGACCAGTCGAGGAAGGCGCCGCACACGCCGCAGAAGGCGTCGCCCGGCGTGACCGGCGAGCCGCAGTTGTCGCAGAGAGTCATTCCGGCAGCACCTCGACCCGGCACGGCACGTGAGCCGGCCGATTGGCTTCGACGAATTCCCGCACCCGGGTGGCGAGCGGCTCAGCCGCCCGGACGCGTACTAGCAGGTCCGGTTCGGGGCTGCCGGGCAGCGCCGACCCGGGGGTCGCCGACCACGACGTCCCGCCGCTCTCGACGACCTCGGCCTCGATCCCGAACACGTCGCGGATCTCGGCTCGCAGCCCGGCCGCTGTCCCCCGCAGCCGGTGTGTCCCCACGGCGTTGACCACCGCGGCCCGCCGCTGGTCAGCGGGCTGATCGGGCCGGACGGTGGCACCGACCCACCCGCCCAGCCAGCTCACGAAGTCGTCCGGCGCGAGGGTCGGCGTCAGGTACGCCCACAGGTTGTCCAGCGTCGCGTGCACCGGCGCCAGCACCTGGTCGAACCCGCCGGTCAGCCGTTGCGCGAGGTCGTCGCCCGCGTAGACGGCCGGGAGCCGCCGCCCCAGCGGATCCGGTGACGGCAGACCGGGGATCGCCGCCCGCCGCGCCGTGCCGAGGGATTCACCGGCAAGCTCGCTCATCGCGTCGTCTCCGTCGTGCTCCGGCGCCGGCCCGAGCCGAGGGCAGCGCTCCTGGGTTCACTCATCGCTCCTCCACCCGGATCTGGTGCCGGTGGGAGAAGACGAGCGCGTGCCGGTCCAGTTCGATCCGGGTGACCTCGTCACCGCGCCGGCCGGTGAGCGGGTCGGCCGGGAACATCCGCACCTCCTCGACGACCTCGACGCCCGGCAGCCGCTGGAGCACGCCGAACACCTCGCCGGAGTGCACCGGCCGCCCGAACGGCCACCCCTGCCCGTCCGGTCCACCGTGGATCGGGTCGAGGTACTGGTAGAGGGCCTCCTCGGCGAGCGACCGAAGCCGTACCGCCGAGGTGTCCGCCCGCGGCCGCAGCCGCGCCACGACAGTGACGCCCTGGTAGAACGGCGGCTCGACGACCAGCCGTGCCCCGATCGGCCGCCGCGCGTCCAGGTCGGCCGCGATGGTGGCCAGCATGGTGTCGTCGGGCACCAGGTCCTCGAACGGGAGCCGCCCGGTCTCGTCGGGCACGGCGGCCGGCACGACGAGCAGCCGCACGCCCCCGGCGTCGCTGCCGTCCCCGGCGGGCAGGCAGCGGACCCGGGCCGCGGCCGGCGCCGCCTGTCTTGCCAGCAGCTCGTAGTCGGCGGCGGTGACCGCACGGTCCTGCGCCCGCAGCTGCACCGGCCCGCGCATCCGAGCCTCGCCCACGGTCTCGCCGTCGACGCCGCCGAGCGCGGGGCCGCGGTTCTCCACCGTACTGATGTAGGGAATCGAGGTTCTCAGGACCGACAACGCCCGCCGTGCCACGTTGCCCTGCCGCCCGCCGCCGGTGCGGTATGCCTTGATCCGGACCCGGGCGCCGACCGTCGGCACCGCCCCGAACTGCCGCAACGTCCCGTCGGCCTGCCTGACGGCCGGGCCGAACCCGATCTCGCCGCTGGTCCGGTCCACCGTCACGTGCCGGTCGAACGGCTCCGAGCCGGCGAAGCTGTCCACCTCGGTCCAGCGCGTCCAGGTGTCGCCGTCGGAGGTCTCCACCACGATCGGCTCGCCGTCCGCGACGATCGGCGGCCGCGCCACCAGGAACCGCTGCCCCGGCACGCCCTCGGAGTCCCCGAGCATCTCGTCGGCGATCGTCTCGGCGTGCACGGCTGCGACCGTCCCGCCGATCGTCGACACGGCGACCGCGCGCACGGTCGGTGGCTGCACGTAGAACGGCTGCCCCGGCTCCGGCTCCACGAGACGGCAGCGCAACCACGCCGCGGACTGCCCGGCCTGCACCGACGGCGCGTGACCGGCCGGCACGTGCAGGATCACGTCGCCCGGTTTGTTCAAGCCGCCGGTCTCGTCCCGGTCGAGCTCGCAGGGCGTCCAGTCGTCGCCGGTCCACGCCTCCCAGACCAGGGGCGGCTGCCGCGGGTCGACGCCGACGCCCTCGACGCGGCTGTCGAGCTCGAGCAGCACCGCGCAGGACGGCACGGCGGCGGAGAGCCCCACGAGCAGGCTGTCGCCAGCGGTCGGGGTCGTCTGGAAGACCGGCATGTCCCGGCCGTCGATGACCCCTTCGAGCAGGTCGGCCGGCGGGCCCGACGCCGGGTGCCGGCGCAGCCTGGTGAGATGGCACGGCACGATCGCCAGGTCGGAGGCGGTGGTGAAGACGACAGCGTCCTCGGTGGTGGTCCGTTCGGTGGCGATCTCCGCGCCGGCCGGGATCACCACCAGCTGCTCCTGCGGGCCGGAGAGCCAGAACGTGACCCCGCCCCGGGCCGCGGCCGGCGGGAACAGCCGCACCCCGATCAGGTCGAGGAAGGCCAGGTAGTTCTTGTCAGGCACCCGGTTCAGCCGGTAGATCAGCTGGTCCACCATGTGCGCGAACGCCTCGATCAGCGTCACGCCCGGGTCGGAGACGTTGTGGTCGCTCCACTCCGGGGCGCGCTGCTGGATGAATCTCTTGGCCTCGTCGACGAGCTGCTGGAAGCGCCGGTCGTCCAGGTTCGGTGCGGGCAGCGGCATCAGGCGGCGCTCTCTTCGGCCGGGTCGTCGTGCGACGGGATGACGTAGAACGGGAAGACCAGGTTGCGGGGATCGTTGGTGCCCCGGATCGTGTAGCGGACGTCGATGTAGAGCACGCCGGCGTCCTCGGAATCGAAGCCGACCACCACGTCGGCGACGTCGATCCGCGGCTCCCAGCGGTCCAGCGCCCGGCGCACCTCGAAGGCGATCCGCCCGGCAGTGTTCTCGTCGGCCGGCGCGAAGACGTAGTCGTGCACCCCGCAGCCGAACTCGGGACGCATCGGGCGCTCGCCGGGCGCGGTCGCCAGGATCAGCCGGATCGCCTCGGCGATCTCCCGTTCGCGGCCGACCAGGGCGATCCCGCCGGTCGCGTCGACGCGCAGCGGGAACGCCCAGCCGTTGCCGATGAACTGCTCCGCCACGTCAGCCTCCGGCCACGGTCCGGGCGATGAACTGCTCCGTCATCTCACCCTCCGATCAGGACGTTCGGGGCGCCGGCCACGATCCGGGCGTTGCAGACGAGCTGGTCGAACTGCCGGGCCGCGGGGAAGCCGCCGATCAGCACCTGGCCACCGATCCGGGGCGGCGTGGGCGGGCGGACCACGTTCGTGACCAGCAGCTGGTAGTGCGGGGTGCAGACGCCGGCGGTGCCGGTCACGGCGGCCGGCTTCCCGCCGATCAGCACGGTCGGCACGCCGGCCAGCGGGGGCGCGCCCGGCATGCCGAGGACCCCGGTGGGCGGGCCGGGCACCATCGGGGCGGCGAGGTCGCTGATCGGATCGCCGAGACGGGCGGCGGGAAGATGCGGCATGGGGGCTGCTCCTCGTCAGTTCAGCTTCACGATGGGCGCGTGGATGTCCGCCTCGAGGGCGCCGGCCACCTCGACGCGCCGGCCCTTGAGGGTCAGGTCGCCGCGCCCGGCGTCGAGGGTGATGCCGTTGCCACGTACCTCGATCGATCCGGTCGCATCGATCTCGATCTTGCCGTCGGCGTGCACCACGATCTTCTTGTTGCCGCGGTCGAGGAAGACGACGAGCTTGTCCTTCGCGGTCGCCAGCCGGATCCCCTTCGGGTTGAGCCGCGAGTCGAGCAGCTCGATCCGGTCGCCGGCCCGGCTCGCGAAGGAGCGCCGGTTCACCTTGCCGGTGGTGCCGTCGATCAGGTCCGACTGGTGTGGCGAGGGGCTGTCCTTGCCGTTGTACAGACCGCCGATGACGTACGGCCGGTCCAGCAACCCCTGCTCGAAACCGACCAGGACCTCGTCGTTGATGTCGGGGCTGACGACACCGCCACCGCCGACGCCGCCGAGCTGGACCGTGCGTACCCAATCGGTCTGATACTCGGTGTCATCGGTCAGCCAGGGAAAACGCAGCCGGACCCAGCCCTGGTTGCGGCGCTTGGCGTCCACTTTGGTGTCGGTGACGATGCCGATCGCGAGGCCCGGCACGCGCACCGGGCGCGCCGGCGCGGCGGAGCCCCCGGCCAGGCCGAAGACCGACCGGTCCTGGCGGCCGCTGACCGTCACCCAGGTCTGGTAGACCGAGCCGGGCGCGAAGACGTGCCGGCTCGCCGTGATCGTGTACTTGCCGTCGAACTCGGCGCCGATCTTCTTCAGCGTCATCGGCACCCCGGCCCGCAGCTCGGGCCGGCCGCGCACGCCCACCTCGACCTCGGCGAGCGCGGCGGTGACGTCGGCCGCCACGGCGCGGGCGACGACGCGGGTCTCGGCCTCGGTCTCGTAGGGCACGTCGGTCACGTTCAACCCCGCGCCACCCTTCCCGAACGGCTGGATCGCCTTGCGCGGCGTGGTCTTGATGTCCAGCTCGGTGGAGGTCGTGACCGGCAGCTCGGTCTTGATCGACTTCTTGCGGGCCGGGTCCCAGCCACGCACCGTCACCGACGGGATCTGCCCGACCGACGTGACAGTGGAGCGCACCGCGAGCACGTTTTTGCCGGCCTCGATCACTTTCGGACTCTGCTCGGCGGTCATCCCGGTGCCGGGCGCGGTCGACGCGCGCTCGCCGGCGCGGAAGTAGAACTTGCCGTCGATGACGGCGACCTCCGCCTCGTTGTCGACAGCGAGCATCTTGAGGAACTCCCAGTCGCTCACGTTCGGCTGGGTGATCATGTCGTAGGTGCGGGTGAACGAGTCGATCTTGCCGATCGGCAGGCCTGCGGCGCCGGCCAGCCGTTTCGCGATCACCGACGGGGTCTGCTTGACGAAACTGCGCACCCGCTGGCCGCGCATCAGCCGGTGCGACAGGTCCAGCGCGCGGATCACCGAGAACGTGCCGTGCCCGTCGTGCTGGGACTCCAGGGTCACGACCTCACCCTTGAAGAGCATGACCGCTGCCGTACGGCCGCGACGGACGCGCAGGGTCACCTTCGTCCCGATCTCGACGATGTTCTCGGAGTAGAAGACGCCGTGCTCGTCCCGGAAACGCAGCTCGGCGACGGCCGCCAGGTTGCTGCTGTCCTCGACGGTGGCCGAGACCAGCCGCCGCTCCCACTTGCGCCGGATCTGACCGGGCAGGCCCAGCTGCAGATTGTTGACGTGATCGGTGCCCGCGCCCACGCGTCAGCCCTCCACGGCCGGGAGCAGCAGCTGCCGCCCGGGACGCAGCCGCGTCGGGTCGTCGATCTCGTTCGCCTCGGCGATCACCCGCCAGATCGTCGGATCGCCGTACTCCCGATAGGCCAGCATCTCCAGCGTGTCCCCGGCGACCAGCCGATGCACCCGCTGCGCGGTGAGCGCGCCCGACGTCGGGTTCTGCCCCGGCGTCGAGCCGCTGATCTCGGTCAGCGTCAGCGTGCAGGTGGCGCGCAACGGCGTACCGTCCGGGTCGAAGAGCTTGTAGTTGGCGTCGATCTGGCTGACGTAGGAGTAGAACGAGACCGTCTGGAACTGCCCCCAGGTGAACTTCACCCACGGCGGTGACGGCGCCTTCGCCGCGATGCTCGCCTTCGTCGGAACACAGCAGGTCAGCAGCTTCTCGACACGCTCCTGGACCGACCGGTCGTGCTTCTCGGTGGCGTCCAGGAAGATCGTCAGGCTGAGCGTCCGCGGGCCGGAGCCACTGAACTCGGCGACGCCCACGTCCTCCGCGGCGCGCGCCACGTGCGGGATCCAGTTCGCCGACTTGGAGAGCGCCAGCTCGTTCGGGTTGAACATGAACGTTATCGGTCCACCGAGCGGACCGCCCGGCTGATCGCCACCGGCTGCC
Organism: Actinoplanes cyaneus; assembly: GCF_016862095.1. Classification (GTDB taxonomy): domain Bacteria; phylum Actinomycetota; class Actinomycetes; order Mycobacteriales; family Micromonosporaceae; genus Actinoplanes; species Actinoplanes cyaneus. Next base: position 143,372 of record NZ_BOMH01000016.1, on the reverse strand, counting down.
GGAGGCTGGAACAGCTGGAGGCCGGCGGCCACCTTCCCGGTCCGCGCCATCAGCCCACCTCGGTGAAGCCGTGATACGCCAGCTCGATGCTCTCCGACGCGACCTCCGACCGGCTCGGGTCGAAACTCGGCCCCGACCAGCGCACCAGCACGACGTCCGCCAGGCCCCACTGGACCAGCATCGAGCGGTCCGGCTTCAGCGCCGCGATCTCCGCCGAGCCGCGCCGGACGCGCTGCGGCAACTTCGACAGATACTTGAAGACCTTCGCGGTGTCGGGCGTCAACGGCCGGGACAGGGTCACGTTCGTGTAGACCAGGCGCGACGGCAGCTGCCAGACGAAGTCGTTGTTGCCGCCCTCCTGGTGCTCCTCCATCTCGACCTGGATGCCGAGGCCGTCGCAGGTGTTCCAGTCGCCGAGGTCGATGCTGTCGATGCGCAGCCGGAAGTGGACGCTGGTACCCGGATCGCTGCTCATCTCGTCTCCGCTTCCCGCGCGGTCGCCCGCCTCGTCATCGCCCGTCCCGTTGTTTCGCGGCCGTCCGCGCTGTCATCGCCAGCCGTCCCGCAATCGCGCCGACCGCTCCCGGCTGGTGCGCATCTCGGCCCGCAGCAGTCGCTGAACCGGATCGGTCAGGCGATGCGCGAGCTCATCCAGCTGCTCGCGCCGCAGCAACCGGACGAGCTTGGTCAACTGCTTGTCGTTGAAGCGGCTCAGGATCGCATCGACGTGCCGCGGCTCCAGGCGTTTGAACAGGGCGTCCAGGTCCGGCGCGGGAGGCGGCGACGCGGTGGTGGCGGGCTTCGGCTTGGCCGGTGTCCCCGGACCCTGCGAACGCTGCGCCGTCCGAGCCGCCGCGGGCGCCGACCGCGCAGCCGGCTGGCCCGCAGGAGCGCGCTGAACCACCGGCGGCGGCGTGTCCGGGCGCCGGCTCTCGGTCCTCGGTTGGCTGATCACAAACGGACGTCGGCCGGGGGCCAGGTCCGCCGACGTCTCGCGGTTCCCGTTCGGGACAGAAGCCTGCTTCAGTACGGCATGAGCACCGCCGTCCCCGATCGGACCTCCCGCAGTCGCGGCCACGGCCGACCCCGGCCCGATCGCCGAAGCCGCACGTTGCACGGGCCCGATCGGCATGCCCGCACCCCGCCCCGGCCCGTTCGGCAGAACCGCACGCCGCCCCGCCTCGGCCGGGAGAAACGCACGCCGACCCGGTTCAGTCGGAAGAACCGCACGTTGCACCGATTCGGTAGGTGGAGTCGCGCGTTGCGCCAGTTCGCCCCGCACTGTCCTCGCGCCGGGCGATGCCCCTTCGCTGCCCACCCCTGACAGCCGGGCGGTGGGACGTGACGACGACGGCCCGTTCGCGTTCCCCGAGCGGGATCGCGACAGCGGGACGACCGGACGCCGCGCCGCCTCCCGGCCGGAGTCCGAAGTAGAGGGCCCGGCGACTCGCCGCGCCACCACGGCCGAGCCAGACGAGACCACCGGGGCGGTGGAAGCATTCGAGCCGGCAGTGACCGTCGGCGAGGTATGGCGAACAACGGAAACGACTGGCCTGGTGGAGCCGTCCGCCGTCGCTGAAGTCGCGGGTTCGCCAGGAACAACGGCACGCGAAGCCGGAACAGTGGGCAGAGCAGACGCGGCCGGCGACGCCGGAGGGGCGAGTGAGGCCGAGGTGGGTGACGACGCCGCAGGGTCAGGCAACGCCGGGAGTTTCCGCAACGCAGCTGGGTTCGGCGACACCGGAGGGTTCGGCGAGGTCGGAGAAGCCGGCGACGTCGAAGCAGGTGACGCCGTTGAAGCAGGTGACGCCGTTGAAGCAGGTGGCGACGCCGGAGAAGCGGGCGCTCCCGCAGGGTCGGTCGACGCCCGAGAAGCGGGCAACGCCGGAGAAGCGGGCAACGGCGCACGTTGCACCGGCGGCGTGGCCGGACGGCTGTCGCCCGCTGTCGCGCGGGCGGCCGGAGGCGCCGGCGACATCGAGGACGGTGGCGCGGAGAGCGGCGCTCCGAGGCCGGCTCGCCGCGAGGCACCCGGATCCGGAATGAGCCGCGGCCGCACAACCGCGGGCCCACCGGTGTCGCCCGGTGCCTCGCCGGCATCAGTGGCGGACGCGTCACGCCGGGCCGGCTGAGGGCTCATCGGATCGCCGGGAACGTCACGCCCAGCGGCTTCCCGGCTCGCCTGGTCTCGCGTGATCACCTGACGGTTCACCACGGTCTGGCCGGCGGCGGGCTGGGCGGACCGGCTCGCTGGGGGCTGGCCGGCCGGATCGGATCGCCGCTGCCCAGCTTGCTCGGATCGGCGCTGGCCGGCCGAGGACGCGTCGCTCGCCCCGGGCTGCGGGTCGCGCTGCACCGGCCGGGCGGCGACCACCGGCGTCGCCGAACTCTCCGAACGCGCCACGGGTGACGCTGCGCCACCGGATTCCATCGCGGATGACGCTGCGCCACCGAGCGGTGACGACACCTGCGAGCCGGAAACGGTCCGAGGCTCAGCCGCACGTCGGGCCACTACCGGCGGTGTGGTGGGCCGATCGGGACCGCCCCGGTCGAAACGGGCCGACGGCGGGGCGCCCTCCATGGGTTCGCCGAGGCCGAGCGGGCGTGGCTTACGCACCGGCGGGGTCTCGGTGGAACGCTGGGCCGGGGGCCGGGGCACCTCGGCGGAACGCTGCACGGCCGGGTTGTCCTCAGCCGCGGGCCGCGCCGTCGCGGTGCGGGCGTCGCCCACTCGGCTCGAGCTGTCACTCTGCTGGGCCGAGTTGTCGCCGCCCCGCTGCTGAGCCGCCCGGTCCGCTTGTTCCCGCTGCACCGGGCTGTCGGCCGGGCGCCGCTGCGGGCCATCACCGCGCCGCGGCTGACCCGGGCTGTCACCGCGCCGCTCCTGTGGCGGGCTGTCACCGCGCCGCTGCTGACCCGGACTGTCAGCAGCCTCACGCCGGGCCGGACTGTCGGCCGCCTGCCGTCGGGCCGGACTGTCAGCCGCCTCACGGGGGGCCCGACTGTCGGCCGCCTCACGCCGGGCCGGGCTGTCGGCCGGCCCCGGGGCCGGGCCTGCCGAGTCGTCGCCGGACGAAGCGCCCGGATCGGCTTGGCGCGCCAGCGGCAGGGACGACGGCGTGGATCGGGGCGGGCGGGGACGGACCGGCAGGCGGCGGGCGGGCTCGACGGGCCGGCCGGACACCAGCGAGCGGTTCCGGGCCGGGGCGCGCGCCGGCACCACGGCGCTCGGCGAAGCGGCCTGCGAGGGCGCGGTCGCCGCCGAGGGCGCGGTCACCGGGGTCGCGGTCGGCGAGGGCTCGGTCACCGGAGTCGCGGTCGCCGGGGGATCGATCACCGGAGTCGCGGTCGCCGGGGGCTCGATCACCGGAGTCGCGGTCGCCGGGGGCTCGGTGATCGAAGTCGCGGGCGAGGGCTCGGCCGGCGGCTCTCGGTGGACCATCGGCGCGACCGGCGCGGGACGGGTTCGCGGGGTGCCGGCGGGGCGCAGCAGGTCACGGACGACGCCGGGCGGCGCGGCGGCGTTGCGGGACGGGGCAATGGCCGTACCGAAGGAGGGGTTCTGATGGGTGGCCAGTGAGGCGACGAAACGCGCGCCGTCGCTGAGCAGGCCGATGCCACCGGAGGCCGCCGGACGCAACGGGGGCAGCGACGACCAGCCCGGGTCGGCATGCGCCAGTTCGGCGTGCGCCGGGGCGGAGGGCGCAGGCTCCGGGGGCACGGCCCGTGAACCGCGGCGCCGCAGCCTGTCCCAAACCGCCATGGTGTTACCGAACCTCGTTCATCCTGGTGTTGATGCGCGCTATCTCCTCGACGTGGCGGGCGCGCTCGGCGTGGGTCAGGCCGAGGATCTCGGCGCGCGGCCAGTGGAAGTGGTAGGCGACGTACGCGACCTCCTCGTGGAGCCGGTCGGTCCCGTACGTCACGATTCCCCCAGGCGGCTGCCGGCCAGATCGACGTCGAAGGACGTGTCGCAGTTCGGGCAGGTCACCTCGGCGAGCGTGTGGCCCTCCGCGTTGATCCGCCGGTAGAGGTCCTGCAGGAACGCCAGGTCGGAGGCGAACAGCCGCTCGATCGTCTCGGTGCGGATCGTGGTGATCGTGCCGATCCGGGTGACGACGAGGCTGAGCAGGACCACCGACAGGTACGCCGGGTTCTGCTTGACCCGCACGTCGATCAGCGGCGCGAGCTCGTCCCGCGCGGTGGCCAGTCGCATCGAGCCGTCCCGATGCACCTGGCCGTCCTCGTCGACGTACCCCCGCGGCAGTTGGAACGTGAATTCGGTCTGCAACCGCGGCGGCGGCGGTGCTGCCGGCGCCACCACGGTGTCGAGATCGAGATCCCCGTTGCGACGCCTCATGACGTGCTGATGTCCTCGTAGACCACGGTGACCTTCTCGGTCGCGGCGGTCGAGTCGCCGGCCTTGAGGTTCGGGCCCTCCCACTTGTTGACCCAGGCGTTGGTCAGCTCGAAGCGCCGGCCCTCCTGGCGCTGCGAGTCGTTGATGATGATGCTGATGTGCTTACGGGCGTCGTCGACGGCACCGTTCAGGAACGTCTTCTTGATCCAGTCGGTGAACGCGCTGCTCTTGTCGAGGCCGCGGGTGATGGTGCACTCGCCGCCCTTGCGCGCGCCCGGGATCTTGCGGATGACCAGCTCGCCGGTCGGGGTCACCTGCTGGACCTCGATCGCGTCGAGCTCGAAGGTCAGACCGCTGACCTCCTGCACGTATTCGACCTGGATGCCACCGAGCTCCACGGAGAAGCTGTGGACGATGAGGGTGTCGCCACCGGCCATGGGTTGTCGCCTTCCTTACTCGTTGACGAGGCTGGTGCTGTCGGAGAACTGCGAGAGGCGGAAGACCACGAACTCGGCCGGCTTGACCGGGCAGAGGCCGATCTCGCACACGACCTGACCACGGTCGATGACCTCGGGCGGGTTCGTCTCGCTGTCGCACTTGACGTAGAACGACTCGGCGGCGGTCGCGCCGAACAGCGCGCCGCGACGCCACTCCTCGGTCAGGAACGCGGTGATGTTGCGCCGGATGGTGCCCCAGAGCCGCTGGTCGTTCGGCTCGAAGACGATCCACTGGGTGCCCAGCAGGATCGACTCCTCGATGTAGTTGAAGAGGCGGCGCACGTTGATGTAGCGCCAGGCCGGGTCGGACGAGAGGGTGCGGGCGCCCCAGACGCGCACGCCGCGGCCCGGGAACGACCGGATGCAGTTCACGCCGATCGGGTTGAGCAGGTCCTGCTCGCCCTTGGTGATGTTGTTCTGCAGGTCGACGACGCCGCGCAGCACCTCGTTGGCGGGCGCCTTGTGCACGCCACGCTCGGTGTCGGTGCGCGACCACAGGCCGGCGACGTGGCCGCTCGGCGGCATCATCACGTTGCGGCCGCCGGCCGGGTCGAAGACCTTGATCCACGGGTAGTAGAGCGCGGCGAACTTCGAGTCGTAGCCCGCGGTCTCCTGCCGCCAGACGCGCACCTGCTGGGCGCTCAGCTCCGGCGGAGTGTCCAGGATGGCCAGCCGGTCGCCCATCTGCTCGCAGTGCGAGACCAGCGCGAGCTGCGCGGCTTTCACCTCTTCGAGGCTGAGGGACCCCTGCTGGTACGCCGCCATCAGGTCGGGCGCCACCACCATGGTGATCTCGTCGATCGCCTCGAGACCGCCCAGGCCGGTACGGGTGTCGAGGTCACCGGCGAACTCGTCGACGGAGACCGCGGACGGCACCACGTCCGCGCCCGGCGCGGGGGCCTGCAGCGTGACGGTCTGGTTGGCGGGGCGGGCCAGCGCGTTGGCCGCGGCCGCCTCCTCCAGCACGATCAGCTTGGAGTGCTCGCGGACCTGGGTGACCACGTTGTTGTCGCCGCGGCGGCGGAACGAGCCCTGGAAGACCTCGGCCTGCTGACCGTTCTGGTGCACGATCAGGCGGAACTGGTCGTCGCCGGTGCTCTCGCCCTCGGGGTCGGCGATCTCGACGGTGACCTCACCGCCACCGGGCAGCGCGGCCGCCCGGAACGTGCCGACCTGCGCGGGGGTGCCGTTCGGCAGGGCCTTCTGCCCGTTCGACGAGGCCCCGTTCGACGAGGTGCCGCCGGTGGCGGGAGCGCCGACCCGGACGACGTAGGCGATACCGCCGCCGTTCGCGAAGTAGCCGTACACCGAGTTCGCCAGGTAGGTGCCCTCGACCATGCCGCCGAAGACCGCGACGTACTGGCTCCAGTTGGTGACCAGCGTCGGCGCGTGGAACGGGCCCTTCTCGGCGAACCCCACGAACGCGGTCACGGCGGTGCCGACGCCCTCGATGGGGCGCGAACCGCTCGGCGCCTCCTCCACGTAGACGCCGGGAGACAGGTACGTCGGCATACGGAACCCCTTCAAACCCGTGATGGTGGACCTTGCCAGCCTCGCCGGGCGGGCAACGTCACGCCAAGGTCCGTCAGGGCGTCATGGAGGGCAGAAACGGTGCCCGCACGCTTGGGCCGGACCGTTTGCCGTGCCGGTGCGGCCGCTCCTACCGTCGGACGATGCGCGCAGAACAGCACCGTCCCACCGTTTCCGGCAAGCGGGTACCCACGGTGGCCGCTGGTCAATCGGCGGACGGCCGGACCGGTCCGGTCGCGGAGGTCCGGCACCTGCAGCGCGTGGCCGGGAACCGGGCGGTGGAGACCGTACTGCAGCGGATGGCGAAAAAGAAGGAGAAGGGCAAAGGACGGGCGCCGGTCGTCGAGCCCGAGCCCGAGCCGGTGAACGTGGTCGACGCCGCGCTCGGCGCGATCGCCGGACGGCTCCCCGGTTTCGGGGAGTTGCCGCGCAACGTGCGCATCGACTACGCCACGAACGCCGGCATCCTCCAGCCGGCCGGGGACGGCGAGGCCCTGGAGACCGTCCTGACCCCGGACATGGGCGACGACTACGAGGACGCCATCACCGAGGTCCAGGGCGAACTGGGGCGGCGTGGCTTCGTCTCGGGTTACGACGAGGCCGGCGCGGGCGCCAGCGACTGGGCGTCGAGCCGGATCAGCGGGGCGGCGGGGAGTCTCCGGGAGTCCGCCGAGGTCAAGGAACTCTGGGGCGGCAGGACGACGTTGCACCACAAGATCTCGCGGTCGCGGCTCGACCTGCTGCTGAAGTGGATGAAGGGCAATCCGCGGGCCAAGCCGATGGAGCGCTTCATCGAGAGGATGAAGGAGGTCACCGGCGCGACCTCCGACACCAAGGTGCTGTGGAACATGCCGGCGAACCTGGAGCTCGGAGCGGCGTCGGACACCCGGCTGAGCGACCCGGGGTCCGGCTTCGACGGCAACGTGGACCAGAGCGGCCGGAACACCCCGCGGACGTCCGCGCTGTCCGAGGCCGACCGACTGATCACGCAACTCTCCGAGGCCTCCACGGAGGAGGACTTCCAGGAGATCGCCGACCTGCTCGAGGAGGCCAACGTGCGGCACCTGAACGCCTACCGCGGTGCGGTGCTCTCCGATCCACAGGTCGGCCAGTGGGAGCAGAAGGGCAGCAAGTGGAAGCGCAACAACGGGACGTGAGCGCCGATCAGCCGGGCGGGAGCAGGCGGCCCAGTTTGCGGTACTCGCGCTCGGCCGCCGCCACCAGCTGCGCCATCGTGACCGGGCCACCGGCGGCCGCGGCGAGGTAACCGGCCGTGACGGCGCACGCCCGGATCGCGCCGCCGGACAATTCGTACCTCCGGGCGCAGCGATCCAGATCCACGTCGTCCGCCCGGGGCAGGTCCGTGCCGAGGCAGTGGTCCCACAGCGAACGCCGCAGCGCCCGGTCGGGCACCGGGAAGTCGACGATCACGTCGAGCCGCCGGATGAACGCCTCGTCGAGGTTCGCCCGCAGGTTCGTGGTCAGGATCGCCACGCCGTCGAACGACTCCATGCGCTGCAGCAGGTAGGCGCTCTCCATGTTCGCGTACCGGTCGTGCGCGTCGCTCACCTCGGAACGCTTGCCGAAGATCGCGTCCGCCTCGTCGAAGAGCAGCACGCCGTTGACCCCGGCCGCCTCGGTGAAGATGCGTTCCAGGTTCTTCTCGGTCTGCCCGACGTACTTGTCGACGACCGTGGAGAGGTCCACGACGTACAGGTCGAGGCCGAGGTCCGCGGCGACCACCTCGGCCGACATGGTCTTGCCGGTGCCGGAGTCGCCGGCGAAGAGCGCAGTCACGCCGCGTCCCCGGCCGCCGCCGGGCCGCAGCCGCCAGCCGCCCAGCACCTGCTCGCGGTGGCGCACCCGGCCGGCCAGGTCGTGCAGCTGACGGCCGGCCTCCTCGGGGACGACGAGATCGTCCCAGCCGACGGCGGGCTCGACGCGGCGGGCGAGTCGTTCCAGGCCGGCGGCGTTCTGGCTGCGGACCCCGGCGCGGATGTGATCGGCGCCGACGTGTTCCGCGCCGGCCAGCAGCGCCAGGTGGGTAGCGACGGTCGCGGCCTTGCGGGCCTGCGGCGCGTCCAGCGTGTACGGCGACAGCTCCCGCGCCACGTCGACCTCCTCGACGACCGGGGCGCCGAGGGCCGCGCGCCACAGATCCAGCCGCTGCGCGCCGACCGCCGGCGCGGTGACCAGCACCGGCGTCTGCTCGGCCCAGAGCGGGTCCCAGCGGGCGCGCCCGGTCAGCACCACCGGCGCCGCCGCGTCGAGCAGCCCGCGCAGCGTGCCGACCCGCTCCGGCTCGACCGGCCCGGCGACCAGCCCGGCGCCGCCCAGCCGCGCCTCCCGGACCGCTGACGCGATCACGTCGGCGGGCGCCGGATCGGCCGCCACCGCGTCCAGGTCCAGGCGCAACGCGGGCAGGCCGGCCAGGGCGAGCGCGGCGACGGCGAGATCCTCGGCGGCGCCGTCGTGCACATAGGACAGCAGGTGACCGGCCCGGATGGCGGACGCCAGCCCCTCCGCGCCGGCCGGTTTCCAGCCCGGGTCGGGCAGCGGACGCAAGAGCCGGGCCAGGCGCGGGTCCGGCCGGTCGTCGCCGAGCAGGTGCCCGAGCACCCGGTCCGGGACGCGCAGCGTGCGGGTCAGGAACGGGCGGTCGGCGTCCTCGACGAGCAGCAGGCCGCCGTCGACGAGCGGCGAACCGGCGGTCAGCCGGGCGCGGGCGGCGCCCACGACCGGCGGGACGCCGCTCAGCTCGATCGCCAGCCCGGCCGTCGCCCGGGGCCGGGTGACGTCGTCGTTGAGGTAGCCGTAGAGCTTCTCGTACCGCCGGTCGAGGTCCGGCAGCATCGCCACCAGCAGGATCTCGGAGTCGAGCGGCAGCAGGCCGAACTCGCGGATCAACCGGCGCAGCGGCACGATCTCGCCGGCCTGCTCGGCGCGGTCGGCGGCCTCCTCCGCGGCGTCCAGCGCGGCCCGGTCGACCAGGTCGGGCAGCGGCCCCGCGGCCGGATCCGCCAGCAGGCGGCGGGCCGCGGCGGCGGAGAGGTGCAGGCCACGCAGGGGGTCGCCGGGCTCCGGGTCGGTCTCCTGCCGGAGCGCGACGGCCTGATGGATGCGCTGCTCGATCAGGGTGAGCCGGACACCCAGGTACTCGCTCACCGCTGCGGCCCGATCGGCCGGCTCCCGCCACGACGCCGGCGTTCGCCGGGAAGATCCCGTTCCCGCGGTACGCCCATCCGCCGCACCTGCTCCTGGGCGTCGAGTTCCGGCTGGTTGAGCCGCCGTGACTCGCCCGCTCCGGTGTCCGCGTCCCGGGTCGTCAGCCGCAGCCCGTCGGTCACGGCCGCCGCCGCGCGCACTGTCGAACCGGCCAGCGGCGCGAGCACCACCAGGTCGAGCGACGGTTTCAGGTTGCCGCCGAGCGCGGTCCAGATGTCGGCCAGCCCGCGGTCCCGCATCGGTGGCACGGCGATCGTCAGCGAGATCGGCAGCGCGAGCTCCGCGAGGGTGCCGGTGAGCCGCGCGGGCGGGACGGCGTCGTGCCGGATCAGCCCGGCGAGCAGCACCGACAGGATCCGGTGCTCGTCCTGCGGGCGGCTCGTCCATGCCGTGACCAGGTACGACAGCGAGAACCACCGGGGCGCGTCGTGCTCGGCCAGCACGGCGCCGTCCGGGTCGTGCTCCAGGGCGAAGCCCTGCTGCCGCAGCGACATGTCCTCCTGGATGTCGTAGAGGAACAGGTTCACCGTCGGGGCGGTCCGCCGGGCCGTCCAGTCCTTGGTCGGCGCGTCGAACGCCACCTGGAGGTCCATGCCGGCCAGCGTGTCCTCGGTGAGCAGCGCGAGCAGTGCCGCGTCCACCTCGTCGATCATTTGCGCAGCACCAGCCCGGGCGGCTGCTGGGCCGGTTGCACGACCCGGAAGTCGGTGGTCACGCGGGCGAAGCCGGAGCCGGTGGCGACCACCTGACGCGGACCGAGCGCGTCCTTCCAGAGCACCAGCAGCTGCGCGTCGAACCGGCCCTTCGCGTCGGGCACGGCCGGGTTCGCGGCGACGGTCACTCCGGTGTCCCAGGCGAGCCGGACGGGCACCCCGGGCGGGAAGTCGAAGCCCCGGACGATGGTGACGAAGCCGGGCGGCCCGAGCTCCGGGGTGACCTCGATGCGGGGCTGCAGCACCCGCAGCGGGGCCGTGACGTTCTTCGCCACCAGGGTGTCGGCGCCGATCACCCCCCGTACCGTCGTGGTGATCTTCTTGGGGGGAACGAGAACGAAGGTGAGCCGGCGCGCGGTGCCCGGGGTCAGGTCACCGATCCGGCAGATCGTCGCGTCGCAGGCGCCCGGGCGGGTGACGACCGGGATGCCGGTGGGCAGCTGCGGGGTGATCGTGACGCCGGTCGCGGTGCTGCCGCCGACGTTGCGCACGGTGTAACGGACCGTGGTGCGGTGACCGACCCACGTGGGTGTCGGCGTGATCACGACGCTGACCTGCAACAGCGGCGGCTCCGGAGCGGGCGGCAGGGGCGGCACGGCGGAGACGCTCGGTGACGGGACGGGCGGCGCGGTGGCCGCCAGCCTCACCTCGGCGGTGTTGTCGGCCGGGGCGGCGTCGGCGAGCCAGCCGCCGGCCGTCCAGCTCAGGGAACCCTCGGCGGCGGTCGCTGCGGTGATCGTGACCCGGACGCGGACGGTCACGCCGATGCCCGGGGAGTCGAGGTCACAGCTGAGCGCCGTGAGGTCGCACGTGCCGGTGTCCGCCTCCAGCTTGCTCACCTGGAAGCCGGTGGGCGCCGTGAGGTCGACGTGCACGCCGTGCGCGGTGACCGGGCCCCGGTCGGTCACCGAGAGCGTCACGGTGGTGGTGTCGCCGGCGCTGAACTGCTCCGGCTTGTCCACCACGGCGGTGGTGACGTTGCTGGCGCGCTGCCAGGCGGGCCAGCGCTGCCGGCCCGGGATCTCCCAGGTCAGGCCGTCACGGACACCGCTGGCCAGGTCGTAGGTCTTGACGTAGTCCGGCTCGGTCGCCGGGGCGAAGCGGCGGGCCGCGTGGGCCAGGGTCAGCCCGTCCGGCGACCAGTCCACGTCGCGCGGGTGGTGCGGCCCGGTGGCCGGAGCGATCAGCACGCCGCCGCAGGCGTTGTTCGCCGGCACCAGCGCCCGGCAGCTCTTGCCGGCCAGGTCGATGGCGAGCATCCCGTCCGGCGCGCGGCCGAACGCGATCTGGTTGCCGTCCGGCGAGAAGCCGGCGCCGTAATCGGCGCGCCCGGCGCCGCCGGAGGCGAGCGTGAGGTCGGTCTGCGTGCCGGTCCCGTCGGCGGCGACAAGCCAGAGGTGGCTGTTCGCGGCCGCGCCCTCGGTCTGCCCGCGGTCGAAGACGAGCGAGGCGCTGTCCGGCGACCAGGCCGGCTGGCTCTCGCCGACCCGGTCACCGGCGGACGGGACGGTCGCGACCTGCGCGCCGGTCTCCGCGTCCACCACCATGATCCGCGCGGGCGCGCCGGGGGTCCGCAGGGTGTACGCGATCCGCGTGCCGTCCGGCGACCAGACCGCCTCGGTCTCGGAGCCGGTCGCGGTGCGCCCGGGCAGCTCGAAGCGCTTGCCGTGGGTGCCGTCGGCCCAGACCACCCAGAGCCGGGCGACCCGGTTGGCGCCCTCGGTCACGAAGCGGCTGACCAGGATGCGCTGCCCGTCCGGCGAGTACGACGGCCGGGACGTCCACGGGTCCCCGGCGACCGGGTTCCACAGCAGGTCGGGGTTCGCGCCGGCGCCAGGGTCCTCGCGCAGCACGGTGACGCCGAGGTCACGCGGGTCGACGGCGTCCGGCCGGACGTCGGAGAGGTCGGCGGTGAACCGGTCCGCCGCGGTGGTCCGGGTGATCAGCAGCCGCTGTCCGCTGCCGTCCGGGTCGTACCAGCTGGGCGTGCCGATCGAGCGGTCCTCGCCGTACCGCAGCGCCGCGATGCAGGGGCAGCCGTCGTCGCGGGGCTCGCCGCTGTAGAGCAGCTCGGTGGCGCCGAGCGTGCCGTCGGGCTGGGTGCTGCGGCTGACGAACGCGACCGTCACGCCGTCCGGGTTCCACACCGGCTCGCGGCTCTCCCACTCGGTGCGCAGCATCAGCCGGTCGTTGGTGCCGTCCAGGGCGCTGATGTGCACCTTGCGGTCGTTCGCGCTGGCCGGCGCCGCGGTCCAGGCGATCAGGCCGCGACTGGCGACCGGGTTCCAGGACGGCTCGCCGGCACCACCGGGAAGCTGGGTGACGAAGCGGCGGGCGCCACCGGTCACCGCGATGCACCACACCTGCGGCACGTCCGAGTCGATCCTGCCCTCGAAGGCGAGCTCGGTGCCGTCCGGCGACCAGGACGGCCAGTAGTTGTCGCCGGTCCCGTCGGTGACTCGCCGCGGGGTGCCGCCGCCGACGCCGACCACCCACAGGTCACGGGCGCTGCCGACGCCGTCGCGGGTCATCGCGTAGGCGATCCTGGTCCCGTCCGGCGAGACCACCGGATGGCTGGCCACCTGGGCGGTGTCGCGGGTCAGCTGCACCGGGTCGCCGCCGCCGGTCCTCACCCACACCTGCGCGAGCCGGGACGTGCGGCGGCTCACGAACGTCACCGTCGCGCCGCGGGCCGAGGCCTCGTCGTCGAAGTGCTGGATGCCCGTGGCGAAGAGCGGGTCGGAGGTGGTGGCGCCGGAGACCACGCCGATCGACCGGTGCGCGGTGCCGACGTAGGCGACGCGCAGGTCGGTGGCCTTCAGTGGAGGATCACCGGGGGCGGCGCCGGCGACCACGGCCCACACACCGGACGCCGCGACGAGCGCGGCCAGGGCAAGGGCCGGGAACGCCCGAGACTTCAGCACGTTGTCATCCTGGGAGACGGGACGCGGCGTCCACACCGGACGCCGGGGCAACCACGAGGGCAGACCGGCTGCCCTCAGATCAGGTCGTGGCGCAACGCGTACGCCACGGCGTGTGCCCGGTTGCGCAGCTGCAGCCGGGTGGTCAGCTCGTGCAGCACGTTCTTCACCGTGCGCTCCGAATAGGACAGCTTGGACGCGATCTCGCGGGTCTCCAGGCCCTCCGCGACCAGGCGCAGCACGTCCACCTCGCGGGTGGTCAGCCCCCGCAGGGTCAGCCCGCGCGGCTGCAGCACCTCGCGCTGCAGGCGGCCCATCTGCTCCAGCAGCCGGCCGAGCAGGTCACCCGGGACACTGCCCTCACCCCGGGCCGCGGCGAGCAGCACCCGGATCAGGCGACCGGTCGGCACCTCGCCGCGCCGGACGACACCGACGACGCCGCACTCGACGGCCCGGGACAGTTGCGCGTCGTCCAGATCGGAGGCGACCAGGACCAGCCGGCTCGTCCCCCGGCGAAGGTCACGCAGCGTGGCGAAGGTTTCCTCGGACATCGTGTCGGCGACGACCACGGTGACGGCGGCGGAGGCCCGCTCGGCCTCGGCCACGACGCGGATCTCCGGACGGCCGGCGAGGTGGCTGTTCATGCCCAGCAACGTGATCGGATCCGTGGCGTGGACAAATACCGGCACCCGCTGCATGTTTGACCCCCTTCGTCAGCGGGCATTCTGTCCCTTGCCGCTTAGCAAGCACTTAGCAGGCACTTAACGGGCGGTGTGCCCCGAACCACACAGACCGGACGGGCACCAGATCTGCCCGTGTCCGTTCCCGGACGGCCCCTGTCGCGTCACGGATCGATCCCTACGCTCAGCGGTATGCGTGCATCCGCGAACCTGGGGAGCGACTCCGTCTCGGTGTCCCCCGGCTCCACCGTGACGGTCCCGGTGACCGTGCGTAACTCGGGCGACACCGTGGAGGCCTATCGGATCGAGGTCCTCGGCGAGCCCGCCGAATGGGCCGTGGCCGAGCCCGCGGAGATCACCCTCTACCCCGCCGGCAGCGAGACCGTCACGGTCACCTTCGCGCCGCCGCGGTCCCCGCGCGTCGCCGCCGGCGAGCGGCCCTTCGGCGTCCGTGTCGTGCCCTCCGAGCACCCGGACTCCACCGTCGTGCAGGAGGGCGTGCTCACCGTCGAGCCGTTCTCCGAGGTCACCGCCCAGTTGCAGCCCGGCACGCAGGCCGGCCGCCGGCAGGGCCGCTACCGCATCGACACCGACAACCACGGCAACGTCGCCGAGGAGCTGGCCTTCACCGCCGCCGACGGGGCCGACCAGGTCACGTTCGCGCTGCGGCCGGCCGCGCTGCTCGCCGCCAACGGCACCCGCGCCGAGACCCGGCTGACCGTGAAGGCGCGCCGCTGGCTCTGGTGGGGGCCGCCGCGCGAGTTCCCGTTCACCGCCGAGGTGCGGCCGACCGGCGGCCGGGTCCTGGCGATGGAGGGCGTCTTCGTCCAGAAGCCGATCATCTCGGCCGGGCTGCTCAAGCTCCTCGCGGCGCTGCTCGCGCTGCTGCTGGCGCTGCTCGCGCTCTGGTTCGGGCTGGTCCGGCCGGCGGTCAAGACCGCGGCGAAGGAAGCGGTCGACCAGAACACCGCGCAGCAGAAGGCCGCCCAGGAGGCGGAGTTCGCGACCACCCCGCCGGACCCGACGCCGACCCCGGCCGCCACGGCCGGCGCCGGCTCCGGCTCCGGGAATCAGGGCGCTCCGGGCGCCGGGCAGCAGAGCGGGAGCCCCGGCGCGGCCGGGAACGGTCAGGGCGAGCAGTTCTCCGCGGCGATCACCTTCCGGACCAACCGGGCCGGCTCGGCGGAACGCAGCTACACCGTGCCCGCCAAGCAGACGTTCCTGCTCACCGACTTCCTGGTGGACAACGTGCAGGGCGACGAGGGCACACTGCGGGTCACCGCGAACGGCGTGCCGGTGGTCACCTACGCCCTGGAGAACTTCCGCAACCAGGACTACCACTCGGTGACGCCGATCCGGGTCCCGGCCGGCGCGAAGGTGAGCATGCAGGTCACCTGCCGCGCCCCGGGCACGCCGGCCAACGCGACAGCGGCCACGCAGTGCCGCGAGTCGCTCTATCTCAACGGCCTGATGCAGAAGACCAAGTAGGACATTCACAACAGAAAGGGCCCGCTTTCCCCGTACGGAGGAAGCGGGCCCTTTCTGTTGGTGATCGCCGTGCGGCAGCCGGACAGCGCCGACGGTTCACCCTGCTTGAACCATCAGCGCGGGCTGTCTCGTGTGAGCGGTATGGCTGAGGACGTCGACATCCCGGGCAGCGAGCCGAACGAAGCTCAGGACACGTTCGCCTTCGTCCACGACCTCATCGACATCGGGCGAGGGTGACAGCGGTGGCGACGGCGACCGCGCGGCGGTTCGTGCTGGACGTGCCGGACCTGTGGGACCAGGTCGACCTCGGCGGCGAGGAGCTGGCGACGGTACGGGCCCAGGCGCTGGCCACCACGACCGACCCGCGCGAGCGGATGCGAATCAACGACATGTTCCGCCAGGCCCGCGAGATCAGCCGCGCGGCCCGGCGGCAGGGCGCGCTGCTCTCCGCGGGGACGGCGACGATCTACGACGAAGGGCTCTTCATGGCGTACGGCATGGTCTTCGCCGTCACCACACCGCCCGGTCGGGAGCTGCCGCTGCCGGTGCTCTCCGCGCAGGCCGGGGTGTCGTCGGCGACCGGCGTCGCGCCGAAGGACCGGATCATCTCGTCGGTCCGCCTGCCGCACGTCGGCACGGCCGCCCGGGTGACCGGCACCGAGACCACCCGGCTGACCGGGGACATCGACGTGAAACTGCTGGCCATGCACACGATGATCCCGGTGCCGGGCCGCGCCGGGGACTTCCTGGTGGTGACGCTGGCCAGCCCGAACCTGCCGCTGAAGAACGAGGTCTACGACCTGTTCGACGCGATCACCGGCACGTTCCGCTTCGTCGGGTAACCCCGGGCGCGCTCCGGCCTGTCCCGGACCCTGTGGGACAGCGTTGCGCCTCGGTCACCGCCCGCGAACTTGTCAGACCGGACCGGCCATGATCAAATCGGTCGCCCGGTCGCCTGGTCACCCGCCGAGGACAGGCACCAACGGGCGGGAACACGATTCCCGGATCGATCGGCGCAGATGATCGTCACGGGGGATTCGCACCGACATGTCAGTGATATCGAGCGCCCGGCCCACTACCGCCGACGATCCGGCGACCGGCACGCCGTCCGCGGCGCCGGTGACCCGGAAGCGGCTGGTGGCGCTCGACGGCCTGCGGTTCATCGCCGCTCTCGCCGTCATCGCGGCTCACTTCGTGGGGCTGAACTCGCATGCCTGGCAGGACACCAACCAGGCGACGTTCCCGTCGATCCACTACTACTCCGTCTACGGGATCTTCGGCGTCGAGTTCTTCTTCCTGATCAGCGGGTTCGTGATCTGCATGAGCTGCTGGGGGCGGACGGTCGGGGACTTCTTCGTCTCCCGGATCGTCCGTCTCTATCCGGTCTACTGGGCCGGGATCCTGCTGATCGCGGTGACGCAGATCGAGTACCCCGAGCCCGGGACCGGACCGCTCAAGATCGGGACGATCCTCGCCAACCTGACCATGTTCAACATGCCGGCGATGGCGCCCGGCATGACCGTGGTGGTCTGGACGCTCTGGCAGGAGATGCGCTTCTACCTGCTGTTCTGCCTGGTGGTGTGGCGTGGCCTGACCTATCGCCGGGTGACGATCTTCTGCCTGCTGTGGCTGGTCGGCTCGTTCGTCGCCAACAGCGCTGACGACAAGACGCTCAAACTCATCTTCCAGCCGGAGTACGCCGAGTACTTCATCGCCGGCATCGCCATCTACCTGATGCACCGATTCGGGCCCACCATGCTCACCTGGGGCATCGTCATCTGCTGCTGGGCGCTGTCGATGTTCGCCGTGCAGCACCGGGTCTCGGAGAACATGGGCGCGATGGGCCGCAAGGACCTCGCCTGGTGGCCGGCGCAGGTGATCATGACCGGCTGCTTCGTGGTGATCATCGCGTTGGCACTCGGGTGGCTCGATTGGGTACGCGGCAAGTGGATCACCACGCTGGGCGCGATGACGTACCCGATCTACCTGATCCACCACGCCGTCGGGCTGACGGTCATCCGGGAGCTGTCACCGACGGTCGCTCCCTACCCGCTGCTGTTCGGCACGACACTGCTGATGATGCTGATCGCCTGGCTGATCCACCGGTGGGTGGAGAGGCCGCTCGCGCCGATCCTCAAGCGAGGGCTGAAGAAGGCGGTCGCCGAGATGAACGCCCTCGGCGGCCAGCCCGAGAAGCCCAGGACCAGCGCGCCGCCCGTCCCCGCGCCGGCCGTCCCGGAGCCGGCGCGGGCGGTTGACCCGTCAGCCGCCGACACGCTGGTGCTCGACCTGTCCTCCCGCTGGCCTCAGCCGCCGCGAGCCGGGTGAGCCCCTGCCTGCCCCCAGGATCCGCCGGGCACCCCCGGAGCACCTGGACGGCCGGGACCTGAGCCGTCAGCAGGGCGCCACCGGCCGTTCGGTTCTTCCTCGAACCCTTTCGCCACCCGGCCCCGTGTAGGTGGCATGTCTTCACTTGCCCGCGCTCACCGGCCGGCCGCGCACCAGGCCTTGCGCAGGACGGTGAGCGCGTAGTGCTGCCGGGATTTGATCGTGCCGACCGGGACGCCCAGGATGGTCGCGGTCTCCGCCGTCGTGCGCCCGGCCATCGTGGTGTGCAGCAGGACCGTCCGGTGGTCGGTGGAGAGCCGGCGCAGCAGCGTGGTCACCTCGGCGGTCGCGACGATCGCGTCGGCGTGGTCCGGCTCGGCGGGCTCGGCCGGCCGGTCCGGGGCGGTGAGGCTCTCCCGCCGGTTCGCCGCGCTGCGCAGCCGGTCGATCGCGAGGTGGCGGGCCACGGTGAGCAGCCAGCCGCGGATCGAGCCGTCACCGGCGAAGAGCTGCTCGCGGTGCCGCCACGCCCGGATCAGCGTCTCCTGCGTGAGGTCCTCGGCGAGGTAGTGGTCGTTGACCAGGGTCCGGACGTAGCTGAGCACGGCCGGGCCGTGCTCGGTGACAAGCGCGTCGAACTGCGGCTGCTGAGCGGTGACGGTGGTGGTGGCCATGGTGACGGGGTCCCTGTCTCGCGGCGGCGGTCGGGCGCGACCGTAAGCAGCGCGGACTTCCGAAACTCTGACCGAACTCTGACCGGGCGGTCAGAACCGCGCGACCGCGCGCGGTCGCGGGCGACTCAAGCTTCGGCCGGCCGCGTTCCCTTCACGGCGCTGGGCAACCGCGCCCGCCCCACGGCGCTAGGCGACCGCGCGGACCTCGCGGCGCCGCAACCGGTCACGGGTCTGACGTGCGTCCGGGTGCCCGAGGTCGTCGAAGATCGCCAGCGCCTCCCGCCACGACGTCTCGGCCCGCGCCGGGCGACCGGCCGCCTCGTGCGTGTCACCGATGTGGACCAGGGTGTCCGCCTCGAGGTAGCGGTCGTGCACCAGACGGTAGATGCGCAGCGCGTGACTGAAAGAGATCAGGGCCTGCTCGTACGCCCCCAGATGGTGCTCGGCGTAACCGACGCTGTCCCAGGCCGCGGCCTCACCGTTGCGGTCCCCCGTCGCCCGGTGCTCCTCGACCGCCCGGCGGCACTCCGCCAGCGCCTGCGGATAGTCCCCGAGCAGGAGGTACGTCCAGCCGGTCTCGTTGTGCACGTGCGCCAGCCCCGACCCCCGGCCGGCCGCCCGGTAGAGCCTCGCGGCGGCCCGGTAGTGCGCCAGCGCGTCGTCGTGCCGTTCCCGCTGGTTCAGCGTGAACGCGAGCAGCCGGTGCGCGCGGGCCTCCCCGTCGCCGTCCCCGAGCTCGGCGAACAACTCGAGCGCGTGCTCCAGGTGCCGGTCCGCCTCGGCCCACCGGCCCAGGCGGCCCTCGACGAACCCGAGCGAGCGTTCGGTGCAGGCCAGCGCGTAACGGTCGGCGGTCGCCAGCGCGGACGCCCGGGCCAGCTCCAGGATCTCGCGCTGGACCAGCCACGACCCGGACCGGTCCAGGTACATGTCCAGCGCGACGGCGAGCTGCCAGGCGTAACCGTCACGGACCGTGGCGTTCTGCTTGACCGCCGCGATCAGCACCGGCCGCTCGGTGTCGAACCAGGCGGCCGCCTCGCCGGCGTCCCGGAACTCGGTCACCAGCGTGCCCGGCGCCGCCGAGCCCAGCGGCAGCCGCTCCCGCCCCGGGAACAGCAGCGCCGTGCCCTCGGCAGCGGTGTGCAGGTAGTGGTCGAGGACCCGTTCGCGGGCGCCGTCGTCGTCCCCGTCCAGTTCCCGCGCGTACGCCCGGAGCAGGTCGTGCACCCCGAACCGGCCCGGCTCGGTCTCCACGATCAGGTTGGCCCGCAGCAACTCGGCGAGCGACCGCCGGGCCCTGGCGAGCGGCTCCCCGGCCTGGCTCGCCGCCGCGGCCGCCGCGCACTCCGGACCCGGATGCAGGGCGAACAGGCGGAACATCCGGGCCGCGGATGGGGTCAGCACCCGGTACGACCAGTCGAAGACCGACCGCACCCCGGACCGCGCCGACTCCCCCTCGAACGCGTCCAGGCTCCCGTCCCACTCGTGCAGCTCCCGGGCGATCGCCGCGAGCGAGAACCGCGGGTTCATCGCGGCCCGGGCGCTGACCATCGCCAGGGTCAGCGGGATCCGGCCGGCCAGCTCGGCGATCTGCGCCGCGGCGGCCGGCTCGCGGGCGACCCGCTCCGCGCCGATCCGCCGGGACAGCAGCTCGACGGCGTCGCCGGAGGGCAGGTCCTCGCAGGTGATCGCGATCGCGCCGTGCTGCGAGACGAGGTCGTACAGCTGATGCCGGCTCGTCACCACGGTCAGGCAGCCGGGCGCGCCGGGCAGCAGCGGCCGCACCTGCTCGCTGTCGCGGGCGTTGTCCAGCACGACGAGCACCCGGCGACCGGCCAGCAGGCTGCGGAAGAGCGCGGTCTGCGCCTCCAGGCTGGCCGGGATGCTGCGCACCGGGACCCCGAGCGCCTCCAGGAACGAGTGCAGCGCGTCCGCCGGGCTGATCATCGCCCGGCTCGGGGAGAAGCCGTGCAGATCGATGTAGAGATGCCCGTCCGGGAAGTGCCCGGCGATCCGGTGCGCCCAGTGCACGGCGAGGGTCGTCTTGCCGGCGCCGCCCATGCCGCTGACGGTGACCACCGCGGCCGGGCCCGGCTCGTCGCCGACCTGTGGGAACAGGGCCAGCTCGGGGCCGCGGCCGGCGAAGACGGCCAGATCGGGCGGGAGCTGGGCGGGCCGCTCGACCGGAACGTCCACAGTGCCGGAGGCGCTCTCGGCCTCTTGCCGGAGCACCCGCTCATGGGTCTCGCGCAGCTCGGGGCCGGGATCGAGGCCCAGCTCGCCGGCGAGCAGCTTGCGGGTCGCGTGGAAGACCTCCAGCGCTTCTGCCTGCCTCCCGGTCGCCGCCAGCACCAGCATCAGTCGCGCCTGCAGCGACTCGTCCAGCGGATGAGCCGTGGCCGCGGCACGCACCACGAGCAGGACGCGCTCGGCGACCTCCCCGCCCGCGGCCGGAGCGTGCTCGGCGGCCGCCTTCACCGCCGCCAGCCGCTCCCCGTCGACCAGGGTGAACGCCGGCCCGGTCCGCACCTGCGCCGGAAGGTCCGAGGCGACCGGCCCGTGCCACAGCTCCAGCGCGTCCAGCAGCAACTCGGCGGCCCGGCCGGGCTCACTCCCCTCGGCGTCCCGCCGCAGCTGCCGGAAACACAGCAGATCGACAGCCGCCGGGTCGACGTCGAGCCGGTAGCCCCCGGAGCCGCGCACCAGCACCCCCGACGCGCCGCGGCCGGTCAGCCCGGGCTCGAACAGCCGGCGCAGCGCCCCCACGTACCGATGCACCAGATTGCCGGCCGTCTCCGGCGGCTCACTCCCCCAGAGCACCGCGACGATCTCCCGCAGTGACAGCGGGTGACCGACATTGATCAGCAGAATCGCGAGGAGCGCCCGCTGTTGCGGCGCTCCCAGATCCAGTTCGGTCTCGCCGGACCAGGCACGCACCGGGCCGAGCACCGAGAATCGCAGCGACATCGCTGACCAGAGTAGAGTCGTAGATCGATACGGGCCAGTAACAAGAAGTGACGGGTAGCCGACCGAAACCGGCTACCCGCCACCACCGCCGGGAAAGCGGTCAGAGGTTCGAGGTGAACGTGTAGGTGCCGGCACCGACGACGTACGACGTGCCCCCGACCGGCACCGCCTCGGCGGGCGCCGACGTCACGGTGGCGCCCGGGACCCGTACCGTCGCGCTCGTGCCGGGCGCGACGACCACCTGCAGCGTGATCGTGGAACCGGACCGGCTCCACGAGCTGCGGACCCGGCCGTACGCGGTGAGCAGGTCGGACGAGGCGGACGTCAGCGTCCCGCCCGGTTGCGGCGCGAGCAGCACCCGGGAGTAACCGGGCGCGGCCGGCGCGACGCCACCGACCTGGCGGTAGAGCCAGTCGCCGACCGACCCGAGCCCGTAGTGGTTGAACGAGTTCATGCCGGCGTCCTGCAGGCTGCCGTCCGGGCGGATGCCGTCCCAGCGCTCCCAGATCGTGGTCGCGCCCCGCGAGATCATGTAGCCCCAGCCGGGATAGCCGGGCTGCTGCAGGATCTGGTACGCCGTGTCGGCGTGCCCGTGGTCGGCCAGCACCGGCAGCAGGTTCTCCACGCCCATGAACCCGACCGACAGGTGACCGCCGCGGGACGCGACCTTGGCCGCCAGCCGGTCGGCGACGGCCTGGGCCCGGTTCTCCGGGACCAGCCCGAAGGCGAGAGCGAGGACGTAACCGGTCTGGCTGTTGCCGCTGACGGTTCCGTCGGCCGCGACGAACCGGTTGGTGAACGCCGCCGCGATCCGGTCGGCGAGTGCTCCGTACGAGGCGGCCTCCCCGTCGCGCCCGGTCGCCGCCGCCATCCGCGACACCAGCCGCGCCGACCAGCCGAAGAACGCCGTGCTGGTCAGGTCGTTGGCGGTGCCGTCGTCCACATTTAGCCAGTCGCCGTAGGTCTCCTGATTACGGATCAGGTCGGCGCCGGCCGTCGAGCGCAGGTAGTCCACCCAGCGGGCCATGGCGGTGAAACTACGATCGGCCGGGCCGAGGTCGCCGAAGCGCTGCCAGATGGTGTACGGCACGATCACGCCCGCGTCGCCCCAGCCCGCCTTGCCCGCGCCACCGAGCACGTCCGGCGCCACGTCGGTGAACGCGCCGTCCGCGCGCTGGGCGTCGACCAGGTCGGTGACGAACTTGTTCAACAGCCCGTACGTGTCGAAGTTGAACGTCGACGTCGCGCCGAACGCGGCGATGTCACCGGTCCAGCCGAGCCGCTCGTCCCGCTGCGGGCAGTCGGTCGGGATGGAGAGCATGTTGGAACGGGCACCCCAGACGATGGCCTCCTGCACCCGGTTGAGCGTCGGGTCGGAACTGGTGAACGTGCCGGTGGACGCGCCGTTGGTCCACGCCGCGAGCCCGGTCAGGCTGTCCGCGGCCGGGGTGCCGGGGAAGCCCGTGATCTCCACATACCGGTAGCCGTGCACCGTGAACCGGGGCTCGAACGTCTCCGTGCCGGTGCCGGCCAGCGTGAGCCGGTCGGTGGCCTGCGCGGCTCGCAGGTTCGCGGTGTAAAGGGTGCCGTCGGCGTTGAGGATCTCGCCGTGCCGCAGGGTGACGGTGGTCCCGGCCGGGCCGCTCACCCGCAGCCGGTCCCAGCCGGTGAAGTTCTGCCCGAGGTCGGCGATGAAGACCCCGGCCTTCGGCTGGGTGATGGCGACCGGGCGCAGTTCCTGCCGCACCGTCACTCCCGGGTCGAGCTGCGGGACCAGGTTCGGACGGGTCCCGCTCCTGACGGTCACGGCGGCCCAGCCGCTGTCGTCGAAGCCGGCGGTGTTCCAGCCACCGATCGCGCGCCGGGCGTCCTGGGACTCGCCGGCGTAGAGGTCGTCGCCGAGGATGCCGCTCGGCGCGGTGCGCCACGTCCCGTCGGTCTGGACGGTGGCCGAGGTCCCGTCGGTGTATTCGATGATCAGCTGAGCGGCGTACCAGGGCTGGGTCCCGTAGCGCCGGCTCCCGGCGAACCCGATGTTCCCGGAGTACCAGCCGTTGCCGATCTGCGCGGCGAGGGTGTTGCCTCCCGGCCGGATCGCCGAGGTGACGTCGTAGCCCCGGTACTGCAGGCGCTTGTCGTAGTCGGTCCAGCCCGGCGCCAGCCGCTCGGTCCCGACCCGGACGCCGTTGAGGTAGGTGTCGTGCAGCCCCAGCGCGGTGGTGAACAGCCGGGCCCGCGCCACCGTCCCGCCGGCCGTGAACCCCTTGCGCAGGTAGGGCGCCGGACCGGTGACCAGGACCTGGCTGCCCCACGGGCCGGCGCCGTAGGCCGCGAGGACCTTGGCAGCCGCCCACCCGGAGTCGTCGAACCCCGGCTGCTGCCAGCCGCTCGGCGCCGAGCCGGAGGACCGCCACGAGCCGTCGGTGACGGTCGCACCGAGCTTGGCGATCAGCCCGGCCGGTCCCACCGAGGTGTTGCTCGCCGCGATCGCGATCGTGCTCGTCCCCGCGGGAACCGTCACGGTCGCCGCGGTCTTCCACGAGTCGGTCACCCGCGGGCCCGTCGACACCTGCGTCCCGTTGATCCACACGTCGGCGACGTCGTCACCGGTCACCACCATCGTGGTGCTCGCCGCGAGACTCACCGTCCGCCGGAAGTAACGGGTCGCCACCGGTGCGCTGGTGGCCGGATCGCCCTCCGGGAACCAGATCCAGTTGGCGCCGCTCAGGTCCCCGGCAGGCGGGGCGCCGACGAACGACGCGGTCCAGGCGATCCCGGTGTCGAACCGGGCGCTCGGGCTCCACGCGCCGGCCCGGCCCTGCGCGTCCCGGATCCGGACCCGCCAGTGATACGTCCGGTTGGTTGCGAGCGCCGGACCGCCGTACGCGATGTCGGCCGATCTCGTCGACGCCACCGTGCCGCTGTCCCAGACGTCAGCGGCTCCCGGCCTCGTCCCCACGGTGATCTGATAACGACCCTGCATCTGGCCGCCGGTCCCGGACGCGAGCTGCCAGCCGAAACTCGGGGTGTCCACGCCGATCGGGTCGACCTGCCGGTTCACCGTGAGGCCGCTGGCGCTCACCGGCGAGGCCGCACCCGGGTCGGGCAGCGTGACGCCGGAGCCCCACTGGCCGCCGCCGTAGACACCGAGATCCTTCGCGGCGGCCCAGGCGGCGTCGGAGAAGGTGGGGTCCGGCCAGTTCTCCGGCACGGCGGCCGCGGCCCGCCAGGCCCCGTCGGTGACCAGGTCCACCGAGCCGGCGTGCAACCGGGCCAGGACACCGGCCGGTCCCGCGGTGTTGCGGGCGGCGAGCGCGATGGTGTTCGACCCGGCGTGCAGGGAGCCGGCCAGGTCCACGGAGAGCGCCCGTTTCCAGGAGTCGGCCGCGCGTGGCGAGCCGGCCAGCCGGACCCCGTTCACCCAGACGTCGACGGTGTCGTCGCCGGTGACGACGAGTTGCGCGCTCGCGAGGTCGGCGGCGGCGACGGTGAACGTGCGGCGCAGGTAGCGGGTGGCGGCCGGCGCGCTGCTCGCCGGGTCACCCTCCGGGTACCAGATCCAGTGCGCCCCGTTGAGGGCGACCGGATCGTCGGCAACGGCCGCCTGAACGGGTGTCGGTATCAGTAGGAGTGCGGCCGCCAGCACCGCGAGTGGACCCTTCATCCGGACCTCCCGAGCGAGTATGAAACGTTTCATACTGACAGTCATCGATCCTATGACCCGCAACACACTCGAAACAAGACAGTCATCTATATCCGCGGTTCCGGAACCGCGGCGCGTGCCAATCCATCCGGGCGCCGCACGCCCGCCCGCGGCGAGTCGGCGCCCCGGGGTGGCACTCACGGGTGCAAAACGACCGCGAAACAACCCTGAGCACCAGCCCAGGCCACGCAGCTGGCACTCACGGTCGAGAAACGCGCTGCGAGCAGCCGTGAGCACCAGCCGAGACCACGCGGCTGGCACTCACGGCTGACGAACGGGCTGGGAGCAGCGTGAGCGCCGGCCAGGATAGGGTCAGCTCAGCGGGAACTTCTGGGCGGCGCTGCCGTTGCAGTCGTAGATCTGCAGCCGGGTCCCGTTGCCGGTGGCGCCGTTCGGCGCGTCCAGGCAGCGCCCGGACTGCGGATTGCGCAGCGACCCGTCGGCCTGCTGCTGCCAGACCTGCCCGCCGACCCCGTTGCAGTCCCAGAGCTCGACCTGCGTGCCGTTCGCCGTCCCGTTGCCGTTGATGTCGAGGCAGCGGCCCAGCGTGCGCAGCGCGCCGTTCGACTGGTGGAACCAGTGCTGGTCCACGGCGTACGACTGGCAGTCCCAGATCTGGACGGCCGTGCCGTTGCCACCGTTGTCGTCGCCCGCGACGTCGGCACACTTGCCGCCGGGCGTGCCGGCGACCCCGCCCGCGTCGACCGCGAACTTCTGCGCGGCAGCGCCGTTGCAGTCCCAGAGCCGCAGACGGGTGCCGTTCGCCGTCGCGCCGTTCGGCGAGTCGAGACAGCGGCCGGACTGCGGGTTGCGCAGCGAGCCGTCGGCCTGCTGGACCCACTTCTGCCCGCCGACCCCGTTGCAGTCCCAGAGCTCGACCTGCGCCCCGCCCGCGGTGCCGTTACCCACCACATCGAGACACCTATTGAGCGTACGCAGGGTGTTGTCCGCGAAGTGCGTCCAGTGCTGGTCCTCCGCGTAACCCTGGCAGTCCCACAGCTGCACCCCGGCCCCGTTGGCGCCGGTGTCGTCGGCGGCCACGTCCACGCACTTGCCACCCGGCCCGGTGATCGTCCCGGCCGGCCCGTTCGGCACGCTCGTCTGCCCGGAGTAGCCGACCCCGACCACGTTGGCCTGCACCGCGTTCTCCGCCGTGTCGCTCGGATAGCCGGCGACCATCGCTCCCTCGAACCACGTGCCGCGGTTGCGGTTGCTGTTGTCGCCACCGATGCCGAGGATGATCCCGCCTTCCTGGTGCATCGGCTTGTAGCCCGGCTTGTCGGTCGGCAGGGACCCGTTCCACCACGTCGTCAGCGCGCCGGTCTGCGCATTTCCACCCTTGAGCGCGTACGTCGTCTGGCCGTTGTTCTTCAGGACCGCCGTGACGAAGGGCGAGTTGTTGCCCGGGTTCGGGTTCGACCCGTTGCTGCCCTGGAACATGCCGTTCTCCAGGTCGGCCTCGATCCACGGGCCGGAGCCCTGACATGGCGGGAAGTAGCAGGTGGTCGCGATGCTGACGGCGTCCATGTGACCGTTGCCGGTGTCGTAGGGCGTGGATTCCGCGTTGCCGTAGTCGAAGCAGCAGTCGGAGCCGACGTGCGTGCCGCTGGCGACCATGTAGACGCCTTCGGGCTGGCCGTTCACGGCGACGCCGGACGCCACCCCGGTGTAGCGGTAGCCGACGCCCGGGGAGACCCAGAGCCCGTAGACCTTGTGGCCGCCGGCGGTGACCGCGATCTCGCTCGCGTCGGCGCCACGGTCCCCGCTGCCGGCTCCGCCGTCGGGCGCGATGGAGAGGTCGTTGTGCCGGCTCGTCTGGTCCCAGACCTTGGTGATCCGGCAGGTGGTGCCGTTGCAGAACGCGTCCTGGCCGGCCGCGTCGGCGTAACCGCCGGTGGCTAGGGTGCCGATGTCGCGGGTCGCGCCGTCGGAGGCGCGGGTGACCTGGTAGAGGCGGCCGCCGTAGGACCCGGACAGAGCCCGCGTGGTGCTGTGCGCGGCGACGCAGGGCGTGCCCGCCGCGGCGTAGATGTCACAGGGCAGGGAACCGGCTGCGCGGGCCGGGCCCGGGGCCACGAGGAGCCCGGCGAGCAGGCTGACGACCGCTGCGGCTAGGAGCTTGAGAGAGCGCTTTCTGGACATGGCGACGTGCTCCTGTCGGTGGGAACGGAGCATGGAGGACATCGATGAACGTCGTGTCACCGATGTGACGAAAGTTACGCCGCCCTGATCGAAACAGTCAATATGCGCTCGTCGATGTTCGATAATGTTTGTTAACTACACGCCGCTGCCAGGAGACACGAACCCACCCGGGCGCACGCGACCCGGCCCCGGGCAGTGCCACGGGACCGGGCTCACGACGTACGCGCCGAATGGGCTTCTAACGCATTTGAGAGACGCGATTGCGCAGGTCCTGCGTGCGGCGGCGACTCTCACTCGTCGCGCCGAGGAAGATCAGGACGATGCCGATCGGGACCAGCATCAGCCAGGGGCCGCCGAGGCTGAAGATGAACTTCAACGCCGCGACGATCGTCGCGACCGAACCGATGACCACCGGTGCCTGCTGCCTCGTGCGGGAACCGATGATCAGCGTCGTCACGCCGCCGAGCAGGAGCAGCACCTCGCGGATGTCCTGGTGGCTGCCACCCGCGATCACCAGCGCGATCGACGGCACGAACGCGGCCAGCAGCGCCGGGCCGTAAGCCGACCAGCTGCTCAACTCGGGACGGTGGTGCGCCTCCACGATGCCGACAGCGAGCGCCAGGGCCGCGAAGGGCAGGGTGTACGCCTCGGGGAGCGCCACCTCGGCCAGCGCGATGAACAGCCACCAGCCGACGATCTCGAAGCCCACCGCCAGCCAGAACAGCATGCGCCGCTGACTGGCCGTGCGGTCCGGGCGCGACGCGGTCAGGCCGAGCACCGCGCCCCAGGCGGCGAGCAGCGCGGCCAGGTGCGCCGGCGAGTCGAAGGCCAGCGCGCCGGCGATCGCCGCCGACGCATAGCCGCTCCACTCCACGGTGACCGCCTCGGCGCGGAACTGCGCCAGGCCCAGGCGTGGCAGCAGCGACTCCAGGGCGAGCAGCCCGGCGCCGACGGCGAGCACCCCGAACGCCGCCCAGTGCCGGTCCAGCCCCAGCGAGATCGCCCCGGCCAGCACGAACATCTGGCCCATCAGCGCGGCGAACAGCCAGCCGAGCAGGCGGGCCGTCGAGGTGCGCCCGGCGATCGCGGCGACCAGGCCGACGCCGACCGCGGCGCCGAGCGTGAACAGCGTCAGGTCGGAGCGGGCCAGGCTGCCGGACAGCCCGGCGCCACCGGCGAGCAGGCCGATCACGAAGACCACGGTCCGGGTGCCACGCAGTATCGGTGACCGGCTCGCCACCGGTGGCAGCGTCAGGGCCAGACCCAGCATCGAGATGGTGAAGACGGCCAGCGCCGCGCCGGTCGCCGCCGGGAACCCGGCGTGCAGCGCGATCGGGGTGATCAGCAAAGTCAGCGCCACCCCGGGCAGGATCACCGGCACGGTCTCCGCGGGGCGCCCGCCGAATCCGAGCGCGGCCAGCGCGGCCGCCCCGGTGAGCAGGACGGCGGCGAGTGCGCTGGTGGCGTCGACGTTCCCGGCGTCCGGCGCGAGCAGGGCCGGCACCGGGCCGTCCCAGACCGAGCCGAGCTGCTTCAGCGGGTCGAACAGTGCCGCGCGCAGGGCCGGTGCCAGCGAGAACAGCGCCAGCACGGTCGGCAGCAGGGCCAGCATCACGGCGCCGGTGGCCGGGTCGCTGCGCCAGCGCTGGAACAGGCCGCCGCCGCGCAGCCGGCGGGCCCGCTGGTAACGGATGTCGCCGGCCGGGAACTCGTCGACCACCTGCGGGCTCAGCGGCGCCGGGACCGCGCCGCGCAACATCTCGGCGAGCACGCCGAGCAGGGCGGCGGACGCCGCGTAGAGCGCCGTCGGGTACGACGTCGGCACCGAGACCAGCGCGGTGACCGTCGCGCCGAGCACCAGCCCGATCGTCGCCCAGGGCAGGTACTGCGGAACGTGGCGGCCGAGCAGTGCCAGCAGCGCCAGCCCGAGGCTCGAGCCGGCCAGCGCGGCGGTCAGCACCACCTGAGCGGTGTGCTCCTGGTCCGCGGCGAACGAGGCCAGCGTGCCGGGCAGCGCCAGCAGGACGGCCCCGGTCGCGGCGCCGCCGATCTGCGCCCGGTGCGGGAGCAGCAGGGTCTCGCGGCCCCGGGCGGTGACGGCCACCAGCGTGCCGAGCAGCACGACGGTGAGCAGCGCCATCCCGGTCGACCACGGGCGGGCCAGCCCGACCACGGCGGCGTGCAGCAGGACGATGGCGGCGACGGCGGCACGCGCCCGGGCGGCCTGCGGCTCGTCGGTGGCGAGACTGGCCAGCGCGTACCCGGTGGCGACCGCGGCGCCGATCAGCAGCGGTGACCACCAGGGCAGCCCGAGAGCCCACGGCGCGCCCATCGTGGCCAGCGCGGCGCAGACCCCGGAGGCGTAGTGCGACCACGGCTTCGGCAGCGCGATGGCGGCCGTGATGGCGACCAGGACCAGCGCGAACGGGGCCTGCCACGCGCCCGCCGGCGGGCTGGAGACGAAGTGCTCGACGTCGGTGTCCCAGAGCGGGCCGGGGGCGGAGAGGATTCGCAGACTGCCGCCGACCGCCTGGACCGCGGCGAGCGCGGCGACCACCAGCGCGGCGATGCCCAGCCCCCGGGAGGGGCCGCGCTTCCAGTCCTCCATCAGCACCGTGACACCCATGCCGACCAGCAGGATCACCACGCCGGCGACGGCCAGCGGAGCGCTCGGGAAGGCCAGCGCGGCGACCCGGGCCAGGGCGCCGCAGATCGCCACCGTGGCGGCCGCCGCGGCCCAGTCCGGCCCGTCCATCATCCGGTCGGTGCGGCCGCGGTTGTCGATCGTCCTCGCGAAGAACAGCAGCAGCGCGGCGGCCAGCAGCAGCGCGCCGACGGCGACGTCGGCCGGGGCCCGGCCGGGCGCCACGATCGCGGCGGCGGCCAGCGCGACGGCGCCCACGCCGGTGCCGGCCGTCAGCGGGAAGCTGATCTCCCGGCGGGCCACCTGGAACACCGCGGCATAGCTGAGCGTGCCGGCCACCGCGAGGAAACCGGCGGCCAGCGCCGGGACGGTCGCCGCGGCGGTCGGCGGCGGGCCCTGCCCGGTGTCCGAGATGGCGAGCGCGGCGGTCACCGCGGCGCCCGGGATGGCCAGCGCGGCCGCGCCGGACGCCCAGTCGCCGATCACGAACGCGTAGATCTTGAACGGGATCTGCCGGGCCGCGAACGTCACCATCACCCCGGCCCCGGCCAGCGCGGTCAGCACCGCGGCGGTCAGCCAGGTCGCGGCGAGCGCGGCGCCGGCCCCGAACAGGCCGACCAGACCGGCCGCGGCGACGTGCGTGATGGCGATCCGGCGGGTCGTCGACCAGAGGCCGCCCGCGCCGATCGCGATCGCCGCCAGCACCAGCGGCCACGGCGCCTCGGACCAGTTCAGCCCGAGCGAGGCGGGCACCGCGAGAGCGGTCATCGCGACGCCGATCACCGCGCCCTCGTGCCGGATCGCGGCCGGCAGGGCGAGCGCGGCGGCGATCGTCACCAGCAGCGCGGCGAACACCAGCAGCCAGCCGGACGGGCCGACGGCCTCGGCGAGCGTCCGCGCGTAGTCCGCGGTGTCGGCGTGCCAGACCGGGCGGGCCGCGGCCACCGGGGCGATCGCGGCGCGGATCGCGTCGATCGCCACCCGCACGCCGATCAGGGCCAGGGCGCCGGCCGCCGCGTACTGCGGGCCGGTCCGGACCTGCTCGGGCAGCAGGCCGACCACCGCGCCGGCCAGCGCCACCGTCGCGGCCGCGATCACCAGCGTCCAGCGCGGGTCGACCACGGCGGCGAGCCGGGCCGCGGTGCCGATCACCGCGAGGGTGAGCACGCCGCCGGCGATGTGCCGGGCCAGCGGCTGATCCAGCAGCTTGGCCGCGGCGACCCCGGTGAGCGCGGCGGCGATCAGGATCAGGCCGGAGCGGAACGCGTCCGCGAACACCTCGGCCTGCAGCAGCGCCACCGAGGAGTAGAGCAGCGCGCCCGCGCAGGCGACGCAGAGCAGCGCGAACGTCAGCTCGCGCAGCCAGCCAGCCGAGGGCGGCTCGGCCGGCGGGGCGAGCGGGACGGAACCGGCCGGCGGCGCGCCCTCCGGCCGCGGACCGGGGAAGATCCGGGTCGGCATCCAGCGACGACGCTTCGGCTTGAGGCCGGAAATGATCAGATCCGGCTCTTCCGGCTGCGACTCCGGCCGGGGATCGGGCTCGGTCTCGGCCTCCATCTCGGCCTGGTTCGCCCGGTCGGCGAAGGTCGGCCGGCCCAGCGGCCAGCGCGGCACCAGCCGGCCCCGCCTGATCACCCGGGTGAGCAGCAGCAGATCGAGCACGGCCACCGCGGTCAGGGCGAGGCCCCAGCCCGCCGGGCTCTCGATCCAGCGGTACGCCAGCAGCGGCGCGACCGGCTGGGTGGCGATCACCGTCGCGTACCGCGGGATGGCGAGCTTGGTCGCGCCGGCATAGAGGAAACTCGCCACCGCGGTGATCGCGAAGGTGATGCCCAGGTAGAGCGGGGCCGCGACCTCCGGGCCGCCACCCAGCGCGCTGCCGTGCAACGTGTACAGCGTCATCGGCAGCAGGATCAGGCCGATCGCCGCGATCGTCTCGGCGGTCGAGGTCAGCGTGCGGCGGGCCACACCGGGCGCCACGCTCAGCGCGATCGCGGTGAACAGGGCCAGGATGACCGCCCGGGCCACCGGGTTGGAGAAGGCCACCCCGGCGAAGACCACCGCGGCGATGCCGATCAGCAGGGCGCCGAGGCCGAGCAGGATGTTCTGCACCGACTGGGTGGACGCTTCGGGCCCGTGCTCCAGCGGCGCCATCGGCCGCCGGGCCGAGCGGCGGGCGGCGCCCTCCGGGCCGTCGGCGGTGGGGCGGCGGGTCGCGCTCCTCGCCGGCTGGGGCGGCGGATCCTCGTCCGGGCCGGCCTGGCGGGTGCCGGGCGGCGGCGGAGGCGGGAACTCCTCGGCCGGGCGGCGCGTGGCGGTCGAGGCACGGCGCGGCTTGCCGGCCTTCTGCTTCTGCGCGTGCGCCAGGATGTCCTTCTGGAACTGGGCGGCCTGGATCTTGCTGGCGATCTTGGTGCGGGTGGAGGCGGCCTCCATGTCCTGCTGTTTGAGCGCCGCAATCGAGGCGTCGATCCGAGCCAGCTGCTCGCCGTAGTCAGGCTCCTCAGCCTTCGCCACCGGTCCTCCTCGCCAGCGTGCCGCTCCGTAGTTAGAGCATGCCGGTACGCCACACCATTAGAACAGTCTCAACCGGGTGGAGATCTGTTGAAACGGCCCCAGACCCGGCATTGACCTCGCTTGCCCGTGGACGGCGGCGATATTCGGCACAGTCCTGCTCCATTGCCCGGCGTACGCTACGCGCCAGTAACATTGCGGGCGGGTTCGTTGAAGCGCGCGGGTTCGTCCAAGCGCGGCTTCGTTGAAGCGCGCGGGTTCGTTGAAGAAGAAGGGCGAGGGACATGTCTGATTTCGACGTCTACCGGTTGCCGGAGGATCACGAGACCATCCGCGCCGCCGTGCGCGAGGTCTGTGACGCCCGGGTGGCTCCGAACGCGGCCGAGGCCGACGAGACCGGGGAGTTCCCGAAGGCGTCGTACGAGGCGTTGCGCTCCTCCGACTTCCACGCCCCGCACATCCCGGTGGAGTACGGGGGCGCCGGCGCCGACGCGCTCGCCACCGCGATCGTGATCGAGGAAGTGGCCCGGGCCTGCGCCGCGTCGTCGCTGATCCCGGCGGTGAACAAGCTCGGCTCGCTGCCGCTGATCCTGTCCGCGTCGGAGGAGCTCAAGCAGAAGTACCTGACGAAGGTCGCCGCCGGCGAGGGCATGTTCTCCTACTGCCTGTCCGAGCCCGAGGCCGGCTCGGACGCCGCGTCGATGACCACCCGGGCGGTACGCGACGGGGACTCCTGGGTGCTCAACGGCGTCAAGCGGTGGATCACCAACGCCGGCGTCTCCGAGTTCTACACGGTCTTCGCCGTCACCGACCCCAGCGCCCGCTCGCGCGGCATCTCGGCGTTCGTCGTCGAGAAGTCCGACCAGGGCGTCAGCTTCGGCGCGCCGGAGAAGAAGCTGGGCATCAAGGGGTCGCCGACCCGCGAGGTCTACTTCGACAACGTGCGCATCCCGGCCGACCGCATTATCGGCGCCGAGGGCACCGGCTTCGCCACGGCGATGAAGACCCTGGACCACACCCGGGTCACGATCGCCGCCCAGGCCATCGGCATCGCTCAGGGGGCGCTGGACTTCGCCCTCGGGTACGCCAAGGAGCGCAAGCAGTTCGGCAAGTCGATCGCCGAGTTCCAGGGCCTGCAGTTCATGCTCGCCGACATGGGCATGAAGCTCGAGGCGGCGCGGCAGCTCACCTACACCGCGGCCGGCAAGAGCGAGCGCGGCGACGCCGACCTGACCTACTTCGGCGCGGCGGCCAAGTGCTTCGCCTCCGACGTGGCCATGGAGATCACCACGGACGCGGTCCAGATCCTCGGCGGGTACGGCTACACCCGGGACTACCCGGTCGAGCGCATGATGCGCGACGCCAAGATCACCCAGATCTACGAGGGCACCAACCAGGTCCAGCGGATCGTCATGGCGCGGCAGCTCCTGAAGGGCTGAGGTCAGCGTTTCAGCAGTCCAGAGCGGGGTCGACTTTCTACGGTCGGCCCTTTTCTGTCGCTGGGCAGCCTCGCCTGCCCGGCACCAAGTCGCGGGGCGACCAATCTTGGCTCGAAGTGCCGCTTCCTGGCCTCGTGCCGGCCACAATCGACATCGACGCCGCGATAACTCGTGGCCGTTATACACCGGAGCAGCTGTGCGTCCTGGCGTCAGAGGCCGACGCCGGGTTCGACAGGCAGTTCTTCGCGCAGATGCTCGGCGCGATCGGCCGCTTCGACGATCAGGACTTCATCGACTACGGGCTCGAACCCGACCGAGTTGCGGCGATGCGCGAACGTTTCCGGACCTGGCAGGCCGGACTGCGAACCTCGCCACCACGGTGACGGTGACGGTGCCGCCACTGTAGGCAATCTCGCGGTCACTGACAGGTGTGCCTCCGGGCCGCCTACCGGGAGCAGCCGGTCCAGGCGCTGCCCGTGACTGTGCCGCGGCAAGACTCGGCTGAACCCGGCGTCTCGACCAGAGCTGCCGCGATCCGGAGATCTGCTCGCAGGACCCGGCCGACGGCGTCGGCCGGGAGGTGCACCGCGAAGGCCCGCTGCTGGCACGCCCGGGCGCGGCGCGTCCCCCGGGGGATTTCTCCGGCGCTCAGGTCGACGGCAAGCGAGGGCTGAACCGAAGCGCAACTCGAGCGGCCGTTCTTGATTGCAGATAGTGATAGATCGCAACAGATCAACGATATTAATGTATTCGCATGTTTCACTCTCGCGGTCAACTCTCGGGGGGAGTGAACCATACATGCATGCCGATAGATGGGCGCGCGCTCGCTGGCTGGCGACGTTCTGCGCGTTCCTGCTGATAGCCACTCTGGCACCGCCGGCCGACGTGCCGGCCCACGCCGAGCCCGGCGAGGTCCCGACCGTCACCGCGGGCGCTGACCCGCAACAACGCGGCATCCCGGCCAACGCGGCCCCGGATGCCGCGGTGCCCGAGGATCAGCGGCCCCCGATCGTGCCCCCGACGGTGGAAGCCGGCGGCGAGGCGCGCAAGGTCGGCCGGGCCGCCGTCGCTCGTGCGGCCGAGGCGGCCCCGGGCGAGGCGTTCACCGATGTGCTGTTGCGGCCCGGATTCGTGGTCGGCGACACCTCGCTGGTGACCTATTTCAACCTGAAGGACCAGGGCTTCGAGCGCTGGCGGGTGGATCTGTTCGAGACCGGGTCGCAGACCCGGCAGGAGTCCGTCGAGCTGGGCAAGGACCAGCTGAAGAACACCGGCTGCGGCACCCTGCGCGCCTACTGCAAGTCGCTGGGCGCGGCCGAGGGCTGGCAGCTGGACGCGACGAAGAGCTACTTCGTCACGATCACCGCGCTCTATCCGGACGGTGAGGTGCCGTCGGCGAACTCCGAGAACGCCCAGCCACGCACCACGATCGACCCGCCCGCCATTCCGGCCCGGCAGGCCGCCGGCTGCGGGTGCAGTGGCGCGCTCGGCATGACCGGCGCGGGCCAGGCGACCCGCGGCATCGGCGTGAACACCGGCACCGGCGCCTTCACCCGGACCGAGCAGGACCAGGGCATGGCCTCGTTCGGTGTTCCGTTCTCCTCGACCCGCGCTTACTCCTCGGGCAACATCGGCCCGTCGGCGCTCGGCTCGGGCTGGGCCTGGGTCTACGACATGAAGGTCACCGCCACCGAGAGCGGCGCTCTGGTGCGGGCCGAGGACGGCTCCGACACGGTGTTCACCGCGAACGGCGACGCCTACGTGCGGCCGCCGGGTGTGCGGTCCACGCTGCGCCGGGCCGGCACCGGCTGGGAGCTGGTCACCCGCAACAACATCGTGTTCGCGTTCGACGCGCAGGGCCGGCTGTCCTCGATCCTCAACCCGCGTCAGGTGGGCCTGCGGTTCGCGCACACCGACACGAGCATCACGGTCACCGACGCGTCCGGGCGCAAGGCCGTGGCGAAACTGGTCGCCGGGCTGATCGAGTCGATCACGCTGCCGGACG
Organism: Actinoplanes cyaneus; assembly: GCF_016862095.1. Lineage (GTDB taxonomy): Bacteria > Actinomycetota > Actinomycetes > Mycobacteriales > Micromonosporaceae > Actinoplanes > Actinoplanes cyaneus. The sequence continues at coordinate 107,542 of NZ_BOMH01000016.1, read as the reverse complement.
GCCGCAAGACCCAGTACTTCTACACCGACGGCCTGCTCACCAAGGTCCGCGACGCGGCGGGCGAGTTCTGGCAGTACAAGTACGACGTGGCCGGCCGGCTCGTCCAGGTGATCCAGCCGGACAAGATCGTCGTGCTGACGAACGAGTACGGCGCGGACGGCCGGGTCGCCCGGCAGCTGGACGCGCTCGGCGCTGCCACCACCTTCGCCTGGGACCCGGGCAAGCAGGAGTCCAAGACCACCGACGCGGACAACGTGGTGGTCTGGGACGGCTACAAGGGCAACGTGCTGCTCTACTCGCAGCGCGGCAACGGTGACACGAACAATCACCGCTACGACGGGTCGCTCAACCGCAGCCTGGTGGTCAACGCCAACCAGAACCAGCACGAGTCGGCGTACGACCCGGCCGGCAACCTGGTCGAGCAGTTCGCACCGCAGCGCCGGTTCAGCGAGAAGACCAGCTACGACGCGCGCAACAACCCGACCAGCCACGTCGACGCCGAGGGGCAGACGTGGAAGGACGATTACAACCAGTTCGACGAGCTGGTCAAGAGCACCGACCCCGAGAACCACTCGATCTCCTACACCTACGACGGCCGCGGCCTGCTGCTGACGATCACCGACCAGCGCGGCAAGGTCACCCGGACCGAGAACATCGCCGACGGCCAGCCGAACGCGGGTCTGCTGAACGCGCAGATCTCGCCGGAGGGGCGCCGCACCGAGTTCGGCTACGACAAGGTCGGCCGGCAGCTCACGGTGACCGATCCCCGGGGCACGGTGGCCGGGGCGAAGCGGGAGACCTACACCACCCGCACCGTCTACGACGCCCTGGACCGGACCGTCGCCATGTACGCGCCGGGCAAGAAGAACCCGGACGTCGCCGACTTCGACGCCGTCGGCCGGCTCCGGAAGACCACCACCGCCGGCGGTGTGAGCACCTCGTACACGTACTTCGACAACGGTCTGCCCAAGGCAACCTACGAGGCGCGCCGGACGATGCTCAGCACCTACACGCCCGCCGGTCGCCGGCTCACCTCGGCGATCGACATGAAGCACGAGGCCGATCTGGTCACCAGCTGGGCGTACAACGCCAAGGGTCTGGTGCAGTCGACGACCTCGCCACGCGGCAACCTGCCGGGGGCGAACAAGGCGGACTTCACCACGACGTACGTCTACGACAACAACGACAACATCATCCAGCTGCGTCGGCCGTACCCGAACGGTCAGGTGGTGACCCGGGACTACAAGGTCGACGACCTGGACCGCAGCGTCGAGACCGTCGACGAGTTCGGCAAGTCCGCCAAGTTCGACCGGTCCAACAGCGGGCAGGTGCGCTCCACCACCGACGCTCTCGGCCGCAGCACCTCGATGTCGTACGACAAGAACGGACGCCAGAACGGGATCACCGACCCGAAGGGCGGCCAGACCCGGACCGAGTACGACGCGGCCGGCAACAAGATCAAGCAGATCTCGGCGACCGGCGGCATCACGACCTACGAGTACACCGACGACGGCTTCGTGTCCGCGGTGACCGAGCCGCGCGGCAACGTCGCGGGGGCCGACAAGGAGCGCTTCACCGCGCACTTCGAGTACGACCTGGCCGGCAACCAGATCCGCGGCGTCGACGCGCTGGACAACGTCACCACGCGCAAGTACGACCCGCTGAACCGGACGGTGTCGGCCACCGACGCCAACAACCACACCACCCGATACACCTACACCGAGGACAACCAGCCCCGGACGGTCACGGCGCCGGACGCAGAGTACGACGCGGACGACCCCGAGGAGGATTCGACCCACTACGAGTACGGCGAGGACGGGTCGCTCTCCGCGATGACCGATCCGCGGGGCAACCGGTCCCCCTTGTACTACGACGAGGCCGGCCGCCTGATACGCAGCACCGATCCGCTGGAGCGGAGCACCTACGCGAAGTACGACGCGGAGGGCAACCGCATCCAGGCGATCACCCTCGGCGACGACGAGGAGATCGACGAGCTCAGCACGAAGGAACGCGCCAAGCGGACCATCGTCGACACGTACGACATCGTCGGCCGGCGGGTGCAGCGTGCGCTCGGCTCGGAGGGCCCCGCCTACAGCTGGGGTTACGACGCCAAGGACCGGATCACCTCGTACGGCGACCCGACCGGCCGGCGTGACGTGGCCTACGACGACGAGGACCAGGTCCGGACGGTCACCCGCAAGACGGCCGGCCGCGCCGACGAGGTCTTCGGCTACGACTACGACGAGCGCGGCAACGTCACCGACCGGCAGTACCCGGACGGCACCACCGTCTCCTACGGCTATGACGCGGCCAGCCGGATCACCTCGCTGAGTGCACAGGGCGCCGCGTGGAGCTTCGGCTACGACGTGGCCGGCCGGCGGACCAGCACCACCCTGCCCGGCCCGACCGGGCTGACCGAACAGCGGGCCTACGACGACGGGGGCCGGCTCACCTCGATCGGCACCGAGCGCACCGGCGTGGCCGTTCCCGGAGTGCAGGACCCGATCTCCAAGTACGAGCTGACCCTGGACGCGGTCGGCAACCCGAACCGGGTGGTCACCACCCGTGGCGGGGTCGCCGAGTCGGTGGCGTACAGCTACGACAAGGCGGACCGGATCACCTCGGCCTGCTACGCCGTCGCGTCCTGCACGGACAAGAACGTCAAACCGGCCGGGCGGATCGACTACCGGTACGACCTGAACGGCAACCGGACCGAGCAGGTCCGCACCGGTGCGGCCGGCAACGACGTCACCGAATACGAGTACGACGACGCCGACCAGCTGACCGAGGAGGAGGTCGAGGGCCCCGGCCACGAGCGCGAGACGGAATACAAGTACGACGCCCGCGGCAACCAGATCAAGGCCGGCGGGGACCGTCTCGAGTACAACCTCGACAACAGCCTCGCCAAGGCGACCCTCGCCTCCGGGCAGAGCACGACGTTCAACTACGACGCCGTCGGGCTGCGGGTCAGCTCCACCTCGACGTTCCAGAACGAGACCTCGACCCAGCGCTGGTCGTGGGACGTGGCGGGGACGCTGCCGCAGATCGCCATCGACACGGTCGAGAACAGCGCCGGCGCGGTCGTGGAGAAGCGCGGTTTCACCTACGGGCCGGACGACGAGCCCCTCGCCCTGCTGGACCCGGCGTCGGGCGTGCACTCCTACACCCATGACTGGCTCGGCGGCACGGCGAACCTGCTGACGCCGGCCGGCACGGTCGAGGAGGGCTACGACTACGACCCGTTCGGCAACCCGCGCGAGGGGCCGACCCTGGCCGGGCAGAACCTGCCGGGCCAGAGCATCGAGAACCCGATGCAGTTCACCGGGCAGTACCAGGACTCCACCTCCGGTGACGGCAACTACTACCTGCGGGCCCGCAACTACGACCCGGGCACGGGCCGGTTCAGCAGCCGCGACGCGCTGCCCACCGGCCAGGGCGCCACGTCGGCCTACACGTACGCCTCGAACAACCCGGTGGCGTTCACCGACCCGACCGGCATGGTGCCGGAGGCCGGCGACACCACCGGTGCGGCGCCGGCCGTCCAGGGCCCTTCCCCGGAGGACCTGGCCCGGGCCAACCAGGTCCAGTCCAAGAGCACGCTGGACGTGATCCTGGAGGCCGGCGGTCAGATCCTGATGGAGTTCCTCGGGATCAACGACATCCTCAACTGCCTCAAGGGCGACCTGGTCGCCTGCGTCTCGATGGTCGTCGGCGCCCTCCCCTGGGGCAAGATCTTCAAGGCCAAGAAGATCGGCGAGGCGATCTTCCGGGCCGGCAAGGCAGTGGTCACCTTCTTCCAGGAGCTGAAGTGGGCCCGGGCCATCATCAGGGGCGCCGCGGACGCGGCCGAGGCAGCCAAGAAGGCGGCCGCCGCGGCGGCCAAGGCCGCAGCGGAGAAGGCCGCGGCAGCCAAGCAGGCGGCGGAAGCGGCAGCCAAGAAGGCCGCCGCCGAAGCCGCGGCGAAGGCCAAGGCCCTCGCTGCGAAGGCCAAGGCGAAAACCCGGAAGTCGGCGGCGGACAACGGGGGCGACGCGCCCTCCTGCCCGATCCGGCGGCACAGCTTCGTGGCCGGGACCACGGTGCTGCTGGCCGACGGGTCCAGCAAACCGATCGAGGAGCTGGAACCGGGCGACACCGTCCAGGCGGCCGATCCGGAAACCGGCGAGTCCGGGGCCCGGCAGGTCACCCACACCGTCCGCACCGACGACGACAAGCACTTCGTCGACGTCACCGTGGCCGGTACGGACGGCGGGCAGCACACCATCACCACCACCGACACGCACCCGTTCTGGTCGGTGACTCGTGGCAAGTGGGTGAACGCAGGCGACCTGAACAAGGACGAACTGCTGCGCACCTCGGCCGGGACCTACGTCCAGCTGTCCGCGGTCCGGTCGTACGACCATGGTGGACGGACCTATGACCTCACCGTCGACGACCTGCACACCTACTTCGTCGACGCCGGCGGCGCAACGGTCCTCGTCCACAACAACGACGAGATCCTCTGCGAGACCTCGGACCTCTTCGACGAGTTCGACGTCACCCCCGGTGAGGGATTCGACCCCACCGTGCCGTCCGCCGGCGACCGCAGCTACATCACCTACGCGTTCCGCAACGAGGCGGACGAGGTCACCTATGTCGGCCGGGCGTCCGGTCGTGGAAACCCCGCACAGGTCCTCGCGGGCCGGCTGAGCCGGGGACACGATCACTTCACCGAAGGGCTGACCCCCGAGGTGATCGCGGTTCAGGGGAACTACGCGTCCAGCCGCGGCGCGGAGGAGTTCTTCATCCAGGGCTACCTCCAGCGCGGTGCTAGCCTCACCAACAGTGATCCCGCGGTGGGCTTCAGCAAGACCGCGCGCGGGAAGAAGTCCGTCGGATACATGGACTCCTTCTTCACCGAGTTGCTGGGGTGACGATGCCTTACTTCGTGGATGTGTACTTCCCGCCCGGTCTGCCCGTCGACCGGGACGAGATCGAGGACGAGCTGAGCGAGCTCGACGGATTCGAGGTCGTCGGCGCGGGCACCGGTGAGTCCGGTTCCAACCTCGACCTCGAGGTCTCCTCCGACCTGGCGGCCGACGATGCCGTCCGTCAGGTCACGGAGGTCCTGGAACGGCTGGGCGTCGCGGCCGGCGCCCGGATCAACGTCAGCGACTGAACGCGCATCGGTACGGGCGGGGAGGTGCTCCTTCCCCGCCCGTACCGATGTCTGACGGCTGGCCGGGGTCGCCTGTTGCTCCCTGCCGGACGAGCTCGGCGGGCCGGCCGGGAACCGCAGTTCGGCCGACCGGTCACTCCCGGCGTAGTCTGATGGTTGTCGCTCCGGACCCAGGCGGCTTCGGTCCACCATCGCCGGCGGCTTCGGTCCACCATCGGCGGACGAACCTCCGGGAGCAGACAATGATCATCTTGAAGGCGGCTGTCATCGCCGCCCTTCGCGCACGTGGGCAGCACGCCCGGGCCGAGTTCGTCGATCGCGAGTTGCCCGACCGCATCGACACCGTGCGGCACGGCGGCCTGCTGGCCACCCTCCACCTCGACCCCGCCTCGCTGGCCGAGCCCAGCCAGGCGTGAGAGACCGGCCGGGCGCCGGCCGCGAGATCAACCGAGCACGAACGGCGCTGTCGCCGTTCGGAGCCGTCACCGCGCGAGGTCCCGCCGCGTCGTCCGCGGGCCGACGAACGGAAGGCACGGTTCATGGCCATCAGATACGGGTTCTTGAGCACACATCCGCCGACCCGCTGCGGTCTGGCAACCTTCAACGCGGCGCTCGCCACCCATCTCGGCGAGGCCGGCGACGCCGCGGGTGGCATCGTGCGGGTCGCGGCGCCCGGTGACGATCTGACGCCCGGGCCGGGGGTGATTCACACCTGGACGGCCGGAACGCCGGCCGGCTGGCGGGACAGCGCCGAGGCGTTGAACATGTTCGACGTCGCCGTCGTCCAGCACGAGTACGGCATCTATCCCGGCCGGGACGGCGGCGAGGTGCTGTCCGTGCTGCGCCGGCTGACCGTGCCGAGCCTGGTCGTCCTGCACACCGTGCTCGCCCGTCCCACCCCGGGCCAGAAGTCGTTGCTGGAGCAGATCGTGGCGGCCGCCGGCGCGGTCGTGACCATCACCAGGGCCGCGCACGACCGACTGATCGCCGGTTACGCGGTCGACCCCGGGAAGGTCTCCGTGATCCCGCACGGCGCCTCCGGCTACACCGGCCCGCCGAGCCGCCGCTACCCGGAGCCGCATCTGCTCACCTGGGGTCTGCTCGGCCCGGGCAAGGGCATCGAGTGGGCTCTGCGCGCCCTGGCCCGGCTGCGGGATCTCGCCCCGGCGCCGGTCTACACCGTGGCCGGCCGGACCCATCCCAAGGTCGCCGAACTTCACGGCGAGGCGTACCGGGCCGGTTTGCACCAGCTCGGCGCGGCCCTCGGCGTCGCGCATCAGGTGCGTTACGAGTCGGCGTATCTCGACGACGCGGCGCTCGGCGCACTGGTCCGCTCGGCGGATGTGGTCGTGCTGCCCTACGACTCCACCGAGCAGGTCACCTCCGGCGTGCTCGTCGAGGCGGTCGCGGCCCGGATCCCGGTGGTCGCCACGACCTTCCCGCATGCGGTGGAGCTGCTCACCGACGGGCCCGGCCTGCTCGTGCCCCACAAGAACCCGGCCGCCCTCGCGACCGCCGTCCGGCGGATCCTGACCACCCCCGGTCTGGCCGCCCGGCTGCGCGACCGTGACGGCCATGCCGAGCCGGCACTGCGCTGGCCGGCCGTCGCTCAGCGGTACCACGACCTCGCCGCGGCGCTCGTCAGCGGCCATCAGCCGGTCGCCGTGGCCGGTCCGTGACCGTCCGAACGGCCGGCACCGCGCCGGGACAGGGCGTTTCCGTGCCCGATCCGCCCTTCGCGCATCTGGCGCGGCTGACCGACGACACCGGCCTCTTCGAACATGCCCGGCACGCCATCGTCCGCCGGGAGCACGGCTACTGCACCGACGATGTCGCCCGGGGCCTCGTCGTCACCAGCCGCGAGCCCGCCCCTTCGGCCGAGGTGCTGCGGCTCGCCGAGCTCTATCTGACCTTCCTCACCCACGCGCAGGACAGCGGCGGCGCTTTCCGCAACCGGCTCGCGTTCAGCCGGACCTGGGACGACCGGCCCGGTCTCGGGGACTGGTGGGGACGCGCCCTCTGGGGCCTCGGGACCGCCGCGGCCCGGTGCCCTGCCCCGTGGATCCGGCAGGAGGCCCGGACGGCTTTCACCAGCGCCGCCTCCCGCCGGGCCGGCAGCCCGCGGGCCATGGCGTTCGCCGCGCTCGGCGCCGCCGAAGTGCTCCGCGCCGACCCCGGCGACGAACTCGCCAGGGGGCTGCTCGCCGATGCCGCGACGACGATCGGGCGCCCCGGCTCCGACCCGTGCTGGCCGTGGCCGCAGGAGCGGCTCACCTACGCCAACGCGGCCCTGGCCGAAGCCGTCATCGCCGCCGGCGACCTCCTCGGCGACTCGGCGGCCCTGGCTGCCGGGCTCCGCATGCTGACCTGGCTGCTGGACATCCAGACCGCCGACGGCCGCCTGTCGGTTCTGCCCGCCGCGGGCTGGCAGCGCGGAACTCCCCGGATGCGCCATGATCAGCAACCCATCGAGGTGGCGGCGCTGGCCGACGCCTGCGCCACCGCCGCCGCCGTCACCGGCGACCGGGTCTGGCAGGCGGGCGTGCGGCGGTGCGTCGCCTGGTTCCTCGGCGACAACGACCTCGGCCGCCCGATGTGGGATCCGGCGACCGGCGGCGGCTACGACGGGCTGACCCCGCACGGACCCAACCTCAACCAGGGCGCCGAATCGACTCTTGCTCTGATCTCCACTTTCCAGCACGGCGCCGTCCGCCGAGATCCGTTCCGGGTGTAGAGCTGAGGACGCGCTGACGATCGCCCGGGCCGGCCGTGGTTCGTGGATCGGCCGGTCCGGACAGCCCGCGGTTCAGCCCCGCGCGGGCCGGTCAGCGTCGATGGCGCGACCCGATCAGTCGGCGTGTGCCAGCTGCGCGATCAGCTCAGGCGCGTGGCGTTTGTCGGCGGGGTCCGCCGCGGCGGCCGACACGGTGTCGGCCGAGGCTTGGCTCGTGCCGGGCGGGACGACCAGCAGGTCGAACCGGCCCGCCCCGAATCCGCTGATCACGGTGATCAGGCCGGGCGGCTGGGACGTGTACCACCCGAGGCGCACCGACCGGGTGCCGGCGTCGGCCCGTCGCGGGTGTGGGAGGTCCCAGTCGGTGCTGTTCAGGAGCACGTGCGTGATGTCGCCCCGCTGCCCGGCCAGGGCCTCGACCAGGCGGGGAAGCTCGGCGACCGCGTCCGTCGAGCGCGGCCACCAGGCCCCGTCGAGAATGGTGGTGCGGCCGGGATGCGGGTCCAGACGAAGCCGTACGGCATCGTCGGGTGCTCGTGCGGCCGGGACTCGGATGCTCTGGGTCATGACGGTGCCTCTCCCTGGGCGGCGTCCACACCATCGGGAGGCAGGCGCGGCACGCGCTCGCCGGATGGATGTCGAGAGGCCGGGGTCCTATCACCGTACGCGCATCCGGAGTGCACGACGCGTACACTGAGGCCGTCCGATGGCTCCGTCATCGGTACCGGTCTCGGCCGGTGCGCGAGCCGGCCTGCCGGCGCCGCGCCTTTTCACCGGACTCGGTGGACCTCGTCCTCGCCTGTTCTTCCCGGGCTGGGCCCCGCGCCTGCGTCGGTCCTGGACGACGGGATCTCGTCATGGCCGCGCTCATTCATCATCCCCCGTGGCGCCGGCGGTCCGCCCGCCCTGCCCCCGGCGAGCCTCGTGCCTGATCGGGCCGGTGTGATCCGAGGTCTCATCGCCGCCCAGCCGGCACCCACCGGCGGACTCGTCGAGCACCTGTCGTCGGTCTGCCGGGCCGCGGTGCAGGCGTTGTCGGCGTCCGGGACGGGGATCAGTGTGCTGACCGGCGACGGGACCCGCGGAGTGTATGCCACGTCCGACCCGCTCAGCGAGCGGATGGAGGAGCTGCAGTTCGTTCTCGGTGAAGGCCCGTGCTTCGATGCCTTCGACCGTCGCCGGCCGGTGCTGATCACCGATCTGGCCGGCGAGGCGATGACGCGGTGGCCGGTGTACGCGCCGGAGGCCTACGCCAACGGTGTCCGCGCCGTCTTCGCGTTCCCGTTGCAGATCGGCGCGGCGCGGCTCGGGGTCCTCGACGTGTTCCGGGACCGGGCCGGCAGCCTTTCCGGGCACCACCTGGCCGACGCTCTCTGCTTCGCCGATGTCACGGTGGAGGCCCTGCTCGACCGGCAGAAGGGCAACGCCGCCCCGCCCGACGGCCCGGCACCCGACGGCATGACCGACGCGATCGGGAACCGGGCGCAGCTGTTCCAGGCCCAGGGCATGGTCATGATCCAGATCCGGGGCAGCATCACCGACGCGGTGGCCCGGATCCGGGCGTACGCCTACGCAGACAACCGCAGCCTCGGCGAAGTCGCCCGCGATATCGTCGCCGGTGACCTGCGCTTCGAGGCGGACCGCCCATGACCTTGTCACCGCACCGCCCAGCAGCCAGGAGGCAGGGATGACCACCGTTTCCGCGCAACGGCTAGCGTCGATCTTCGTCGAGGTCGCCGACACCCTTGTCGAAGAGTTCGACCTGATCGATTTTCTGCACATGCTCACCGACCGCACCGCGGACCTGGTCGGCGCGGCCGCCGTCGGGCTGATGCTCGCCGACGGACGCGGCAGCCTCGAGTTCATGGCCGGGTCGGACGAGAACGTCAAGCTGCTGGAGTTGTTCCAGTTGCAGACGCGGGAAGGGCCGTGCCTGGAGGCGTACCGCACGGGGCAGCCGGTCGTGAACGTCGACCTGAGCGCCGCGACCGCACGGTGGCCCCGGTTCGCGCCGCGCGCGACCGCCTCCGGTTTCGAGTCCGTGCACGCCTTCCCCCTGCGGTTGCGCGCCCAGGTCATCGGAGCGTTGAACGTCTTCGGCGACACCAAGGGCGGCGATTTCACCGGTGACGACGTGCCGATCGTGCAGTCCCTCGCGGACGTGGCGGCCATCGCTCTGTTGCAGGAACGTGCGCTGCGTCGCGGCGAGGCGCTGACCGATCAACTTCAGGGGGCGCTGAACAGCCGGATCGTCATCGAGCAGGCCAAGGGCGCGGTCGCCTACGCCCGCGGGGTCAGCGTCGACGAGGCGTTCACGCGGATCCGCGGCTACGCCCGCAAGCACAACCGCAAGTTGACCGAGGTGGCGCAGGCCATCGTCAACGACCGGACCACCCCGCCGGAACTTCACTGACCGCCGGGGCGTGGTTCTGACGGCCGGACGAACCACCATGACGGCCATCCGGGCCGACGGGCGCGCGGGGCCGGCCCGGAGTGGGCCGGGCCTCGCGTGGCGCGCCACGGGACCCGGCTCACGGGCGTACGAGAAAGCAATCGGATGCCGGACGAAGCGATGCCGGCGGCGACGGGATCAGCCCAGGAGTTTGGCGCGGAGCGCAGCGTCCTTCTCGCCGACGAGCTTCTCCAGCCCGGCCTGGAAATCCGACATCTTCTGCCGCAGAGCCGGGTCGGAGGCGCCGAGGATGCGGACGGCGAGCAGGCCCGCGTTGCGCGCGCCGCCGATCGAGACGGTGGCGACCGGGACGCCGGCCGGCATCTGCACGATGGAGAGCAGCGAATCCATGCCGTCGAGGTGCTTGAGCGGCACCGGGACACCGATCACCGGCAGCGGGGTGAGTGCCGCGACCATGCCCGGCAGGTGGGCCGCACCGCCGGCGCCCGCGATGATCGCCCGGATGCCACGGCCGGCCGCCGACTCGGCGTAGTCCACCATCTTGCGGACGGTCCGGTGCGCGGAGACCACGCCCACCTCGAACGGCACCTCGAACTCGGCGAGCGCTTCGGCGGCCGCCTCCATCGTCGGCCAGTCCGAGTCGCTGCCCATGATGATGCCGACGACGGGTGCCATCACTTACCTTCCTGAAGCCACTGAGCGGCGCGCACGGCCCGCGCGCGCACCGTTGCGAGATCGTCGCCGAGCACCGTCACGTGCCCGATCTTGCGGCCCGGGCGGACCTGCTTGCCGTAAAGGTGCACCCGGGCGTCGGGAACCTCCGCGAACAGGTGGTGCAGCCGCTCGTCGATCGAGATGCCATCCGGCTCGCCGCCGAGCACGTTCGCCATCACGACGACCGGCGCGGCCAGCGCGGTGGAGCCCATCGGATAGTCCAGCACCGCGCGCAGGTGCTGCTCGAACTGCGACGTCCGCGCGCCCTCGATCGTCCAGTGACCGGAGTTGTGCGGGCGCATCGCCAGCTCGTTCACCACGATGCCGGCATCGGTCTCGAACAGCTCGACCGCGAGCAGCCCGACCACGCCCAGCTCGGTGGCCAGGTCGATGGCGAGCTGCTGAGCGTGCAGCGCGAGCTCCTCGTCCAGGCCCGGGGCCGGGGCGATCACCTCGACGCAGATGCCGTCCTTCTGCACGGTCTCGACCACCGGGTACGCCGCGACCTGCCCGAACGGCGACCGTGCCACGAGCGCCGCGAGCTCGCGCCGCAGCGGCACCTTCTCCTCGACGATCAGCGGGATGCCGGTCGAGACCAGATCCTCCGCCGCCTCGCGCGAGCCGACCATCCAGACGCCGCGCCCGTCGTAACCACCGCGGGTCGCCTTCGCCACCACCGGCCAGGAACCGGCGGCGAACGCCTCGATCTCGTCGGCGGTGCTGACCCGCGCCCACCGCGGCACCGGCGCGCCGAGCTCGGCGAGACGCTCCCGCATCATGCCCTTGTCCTGCGCGAAGACCAGCGCTCCCGACCCCGGGAAGATCTTCACGCCCTCGGCCTCGAGCGCCTTGATGTGCTCGGTCGGCACGTGCTCGTGGTCGAACGTGACGGCGTCGCACCCCTTCGCGAACTCGCGCAACGCGGCGAGATCGGTGTGCGACCCGATCGGCACGTCCGCGGCCACCAGGGCGGCGGAGTCGTCGGGTTTCTCACTGAGCACGCGCAGTGACTGGCCAAGGGAGATCGCGGCCTGGTGGGTCATCCGGGCCAGCTGGCCTCCACCCACCATGCCGACTACGGGCAGACCGGTTCTGGTATCCATCGCCCGCCCAGCCTAGCGACGACTTTTCCCCACCCGGAAATCAACCCCGTTTCCTGGGTACGGCGACAGATCGCACTCGTTCGAGCGCGGCCGGTGGACGCTCATCGGCAGTAAGGTTGCCACCGTGAATGCGGAGGCGCCCGACTGGGACATGCCTGCCGTCACGCTGGAACAGCTGACCCACTGGAACGATCTCGATCAATGGGGCCGTCGATTCGAGCTGAGTCCCGCCGGGACCCTTTTCGTCACCCCGCTCCCTGATGGCGCGCACGCAGGCGTGGTGAGCCGGTTGCTCTGGTGGTTCCTGAAGGCGGGCTGGCCTCCCGGTCAGGTGCTGCACGCCGTCGGGGTGCGGGCGCCCGGTCCGGGCATCGGTGGCGGCTGGATACCCGACCTGACCGTCTGGGCCAATCCTGTGCACGGGTGCTGGTTGCCCGCAGAGGATCTGGTGGTGGCCATCGAGATCGTCACGCCGGCCTCACACGCGGTGGATCGGCACGTCAAGGTGCACGAGTACGCGGCTGCGGGGATCCCCCGCTACTGGCTCGTCGACGAATCCGTGACGATGTATCAGCTCGCCGGCCATCGCCGATACGAAGTGTCGGAAGCGGTGACGCTCGACTGTTTGCTGGAGACGCCGGCCGGCTCCTACCTACCCGGCATCAGCGCTGGAAGCGGGCGATCAGCTCCTTCGGGGTGGTGACCGGGCGGTCGCAGACGAAACCCCGGCACACGTACGCCGTGGGCCGCCCGTCGATCATCGGCCGGTCCGCCAGCAACGGGACGCCGGGCAGGTCGGGCGCTCCGGCGACGATCACGGTTCCGCCGGGCGCCTCCCGGTACGCCTCCGTCACCAGCGGGTCCGTGCGGTTGTTCGTGGCGATCGCGATCTCGTACGGCCCGGTCAGCGCCGCCTCCGCCACCGTCGCCGAGTAACCGGCGAAGCGCGGGTGCCCGCCGATCAGCGGGCCCACCGTGGCAAGCGCCGCGTCGGCCGCCTCGCGGTAGGACGTCTCCCCGGTCAGCGCCGCGTACGCCACCAGCGCCGCGCACACCGACGCCAAGCCGGACGGGGTGGCGTTGTCGGTCGGGTCGGCCGGGCGGGTGAGCAGCTTCTCGGCGTCGTCGGCGGTGTCGTAGAAGCCGCCGGACCCCGTACCGAACCGGGCCAGCGCGACGTCGAGCAGCTCACCGGCCGACCGCAGCCAGCGCGGATCCGCGGTGAGCTGGTGCACGGCCAGGAACGCCTCGGCCACGCAGCCGTAGTCCTCCAGGACCCCGGCGGGCTCGCCCACCTGCCCGTCCCGGGAGACCCGCCGCAGCCGCCCGTCGACGACGTGCCGGTCGGCGAGCACCTCGGCCAGCGCGACCGCCGCGGCACGCGAAGGATCAGAATCGGTCAGTACGCCATGTTCGGCGAGCGCCGTGACGGCCAGCCCGTTCCAGGATGCCACCACCTTGTCGTCCCGCGCCGGCTGCGGCCGCCCCGCGCGAGCGGCGAGCAGGCGGGCACGAATGTCCTGCCAGCGCGCGACCAGCGACGGGTCGGCGGAGTCGATGTCGCGGCCCAGCACCAGCACGCTGGCGCCGTGCTCGAACGTGCCCGCCGGGGTCACCCGGAACAGGTCGGCGGCCCACGCGCCGTCCTGCTCGCCGAGCGCCTCGGTGAGCTGGGCGGGGGTCCAGGAATACGTCAGGCCCTCCACCCCATCGGTGTCCGCATCCAGCGCCGACGCCAGCCCGCCCGCCGGGGTGCCCAGGTCACGCAGCAGGAACGCGGCGGTCTCGTCGGCGATCCGCCGGGCGAAGACGTCACCGGTCAGGCGCCAGAGCTGGGTGTAGACGCGCAGCAGCAGCGCGTTGTCGTAGAGCATCTTCTCGAAGTGCGGGACGGTCCAGTGCGCGTCCACCGAGTAGCGCGCGAAACCGCCGGCGAGCTGGTCGTAGATGCCGCCGCGGGCCATCTGCTCCCCGGTGTGCCGGGCCAGCTCCAGCGCCTCGGCGGAACCTGTCCGCTCGTGGTGGCGCAGCAGGAACAGCAGGTCCATGTGCGGCGGGAACTTCGGGGCGCCGCCGAACCCTCCGTACGTCCGATCGTGCTCCTCGGCAAGACCCTGCGCCGCGGCCGCCAGCATCTCCGCGGTGACCGCCGCGGTCGGACCGCCCACGAGCTGGGCGCCGCCCACCGCCTCGACCACCGCGGCGCCCTGCTTGAGCACGTCGTCACGCTGGTCGCGCCACGCGGTGGTGACCGAGGTGAGCAGGCGGGTGAACTGCTGCTTCGGGAAGTAGGTCCCGCAGAAGAACGGATCGCCCTCCGGGGTGGCGAAAACGGTCATCGGCCAGCCACCCTGGCCGGTCATGGCCTGCGTCGCGGTCATGTAGACGGCGTCGACGTCGGGACGTTCCTCGCGGTCCACCTTGATCGCCACGAAGTCCGCGTTGAGCTGCGCCGCGACCGCGTCGTCCTCGAACGACTCGTGCGCCATCACGTGACACCAGTGGCAGGCCGCGTAACCGACCGAGATCAGCACCGGCACGTCCCGGCGGCGGGCCTCCTCGAACGCCTCGGCCGACCACTCCCACCAGTCCACCGGATTGTCCCGGTGCTGCTGCAGGTAGGGCGACGTCGCGTCAGCGAGACGATTGACCATGCCCCCAGCCTCTCACGACGGGCCGGGAGCAACGATCAGGAAGCGCCGTCGGCGCGCAGCGGCGTGACCGTCGCGGACGACGATGTGCGCAGCTGGGAGAGCGCCTGAACGATCTTGTCCGCCGGCATCGGCTTGCAGAAGTGGTAGCCCTGGGCGGACGGGCACCCCAGCGCGATCAACGCGGCCCGCTGCTCGATGGTCTCGATGCCTTCTGCCACCACCCGCACGCCCAGCCGCGCGCCGAGCTCGACCGCCCCGCGCACCACCGCGCCCGCGGCCGGCTTGTCGATCATCTCGTCGACGAACGAGCGGTCGATCTTGATCTCGTCGACGGGCATCCGGGTGACCGAGGAGAGCGAGGAGAACCCGGTGCCGAAGTCGTCCAGCGACATCTGCACCCCGGTGGCCCGGAGCCGGGCCAGCACCTCGTCGACGATGTCCTGCTCGCTGACCGCCACCGACTCGGTGATCTCCAGGACGAGGCGGGACGCGGGGGTGCGGTGCCGCCGCAGCGCCTCGGTGACCTGCGCGGGGAAGGTCGGATCGGTCAGGCTCCGGGCCGAGACGTTCACCGACACCGGCACGTCGATGCCGGCCGCCGACCAGTCCGCGGCGGCCGCGAGGGCCAGGTCGAGGACCCGCCGGGTGAACGGGATGAGCAACTCGCTGCGTTCGACAGCGGGTAGGAACTCGCCCGGGGAGAGCTGCCCCCGGCGGGGGTGCCGCCAGCGGACCAGCGCCTCGCAGCCGGTCGGCTCGGCGGTGATCAGGTCGACCGCGGGCTGCAGGTGCAGCACGATCTGGTCGTCGGCGGCGAACGCGTCCTGCAACTCGGCGAGGAGCGCCAGCTGGTCGGTGCTGCTGGCGTCCTGGCTGCTGTCGTAGGTCCCGACGGTCAGCCCCTGCTCCTTGGCCTTGCCGGCGGCGAGCGAGGCGCGCCGGATCAGCTCGCTGACCTCGACCTGCCCGGCCGGGGCGACGACCGCGCCGACGGTCACCTCGACGGCCAGCCGCACCCCGGCGACCTGCATCGGCAGCCGCAGCTGCTCGACGAGCTCGCGGGCACGGCGCAGGGCCTGGGCGAGGCTGTGCGGTGCGCCGTGTGCCCAACCGGCCGGGTCGGCGAGAGCGGTCAGGGCGGGCATCAGCAGCGCGAACTCGTCGTCGCCGACCCGCGCGACCAGCTCGCCCGGACGAGCTTGATCGGTGAGCCGCTCGGCGATCACGCGCAGCACGTCGTCGCCGCCGCGGTGCCCGAGCGTGCTGTTCACCCCGCGGAAGTCGACCACGTCCAGGAGCAGCAGGGCGGCGGGCCGGCCGCGCTCGCCGGATCGCAGCCGCGTGTCCCCTTCGGCGACCAGGGCGGACCTGTTGGTCAGCCCGGTCAGCGGGTCGTGCACCCGGTCGTGCCCGATCCGGGCGTCCAGCTCGGCGATCCGCTGGTGGGCGGCCGCGTCGTGCAGGGCGCCGGCGAGGGCGTCCCCGTACGCCGTGATCGCCGCCTCGTCGTGCGGCGCGGGCAACGCCTGCTCGCCGAGCCAGACGGTCAGCTCGCCGACCGGCCGCCCGGCGAACGCCATGCTGCGGGTGACCGCCGGGCCGGAACGGGCGGCCTCCGGGTCCTGTCCCGGCCCCTCCTGGGTGTATCGGCGGCTGCCCTGGTCGGAGCGCAACTCCAGCTCGGCCCGGCGGGCGCCGAAGACGTCGAGGGCGCCGCGCAGCCCGGCCCGGGCGACGTCGGCCTCGGTGGCGCCGGGGAGCCGCACGGTGGCGGCCGCGAACGCCTCCCACATCCGGCGCTGCTCGGCGGCCCGCAGGTGGAAGCGGTACGTGCGGTGCATCAGCCACAGCACCGGGCCGAAGGCGATCAGCCAGAGCGGCTCGCGGACCAGCGCGAACACCGCGCAGAGGCCGACGATCAGGTTGCCCGCCGACATCGGCGCCTTGGCGTAGAGCACCTTCGCGGCGACCTGTCCGGGCGCGGCGTCGCGCTGCAGGATCAGGGTGAGCACGACCAGACCGAAGGTGATCAGCAGATAGGTGGCCGCGCCGGCCGCCAGCGCCAGCGCGAGGCGCCCGCTGTACACCCCGGCGTCACCGGCCAGCAGTGACGTGACCAGGCTGGCCGCGGCGACGCCGAGCGTCATCGACGCGACCAGGTGGACGACCTCGGCGACGTTGCGCAGCCCGGTCAGCCAGGCCAGCAGCAGCCAGGCCGCGCCGATGCCGGCCAGGGTCGCGGCCGGCAGCCAACCGGCCGGGCAGATCACCAGGCCGACCACCACGGCCGCCTCGGCCCAGCTCACCGAGATCGCGTCCGGCCCCAGCCGGAAGCGCAGGCCGGCCAGCTGGGCGATGGCGGCGAGCACGGCGGCGATGCAGCCGCCGTCGACCGGCGAGAGCGGGCTGCCGGGCGGCAGGTGCACCGGCTGCAGCGCGCCGAGCAGGACGGCGGCGAGCGCGGCGACGACCACGGCGACGGTGAGGACGCGGGACGGCCGGTGGGCCCAGCGTGGGAGGGTCATGGCCGCGTCCACGGTCGGGCGACGACCGGCACGCGACGATGCACGTGCAGATGGTCCTGCGAGACTCGGCGCCGGAATGCACTCATCTCGGCGCCCCCTTCCGCGCAGGGTCCAGGAACCGTGTGGTCCCCGGCGGAAGGCTAAATCAATCCCGATGAACGCAACAGGGCTTGACGGTGGGCGACTGACCACACTCGCCACTCGCCGCGACCCGGACCCCGGGCGCGACGAGCGACGCCATGATCACTGTGCGGCGCGGCCGGTGTCCGATGCGGACTCGTGTTTCGGCTCCGGCACCGCCGTCACCTCGCCTTCCGCGGCGGGAGCGATCTTGGTCGATCGATCCGCTTCGACACGGTCAGCAACATCGCCGCCGGAACCCTCGAGATCGGCATCGAGCCTCGCGATTTCCGCCACACGAGCGCGCTCGACCTCTTCGTCAAAACTGTCGGGAAGCCGACGAATGCGCTTGTTCATGTTGCGGATCAACGCGACGGTCGCGATACACATCAGCACGATCAGGAACAGGCCCGCCGGGCCGGCCAGGCCGCCGTCACGGGTGTCCCCGAAGTTGTTGACCGCGATAATGTCCACGACCCCAGACTACTGCTCAGACGGCGTCGACCTTCTCCCGGATGCCCGCGAACAGGTCGGACTCCGGAACCGGGCTGTCGACCAGCGAGCGGGCGAGCTCGAAGTCCTCGGTGGGCCACACCTTCTGCTGCATCTCCAGCGGGATGTGGAACCAGAACCCGTCCGGGTCGACCTGGGTGGCGTGGGCGCGCAGCGCGTCGTCACGAACGCTGAAGTACTCCCCGCACTCGACCCTGGTCGTGATCTTGTCACCACGGTCGCTGCGGTCCGACCATTTCTCCAGCCATTCCGCGTACGGCGACTCCAGCCCCGCCGCGAGCATCCCCTCGTGCAGCGCGAGCATCCGGGCGCGGGTCCAGCCGGAGTTGTAGTACAACTTCAGCGGCTGCCACGGCTCCCCCAGCTCCGGGTAGAGCTCCGGGTCGCCGGCCTGCTCGAACGCGACCACCGAGACCTTGTGGCACATGATGTGGTCGGGGTGCGGGTACCCGCCGTTCTCGTCATAGGTGGTCATGACGTGCGGACGGAACTCGCGGATCAGCTTGATCAGCGGCTTCGCCGCCTCCTGCGGGTCCTGCAGGCCGAAGCAGCCCTCCGGCAGCGGGGGCAGCGGGTCGCCCTCGGGCAGCCCGGAGTCGACGAAACCGAGCCAGGCCTGGTCCACCCCGAGGATCTCGCGCGCCCGATCCATCTCCTTGCGGCGGATCTCGGTGATGTTCTCCAGGACTTCCGGGTCGTCCTTCAGCTTGGGGTTGAGCACGCTGCCGCGCTCGCCCCCAGTACAGGTCGCGACGAGCACCTGGACGCCCTCGGCGACGTATTTCGCCATCGTGGCGGCACCCTTGCTGGACTCGTCGTCCGGGTGCGCGTGCACGGTCATGAGACGCAGTTGCTCTGCCACGTTGATTACCCTCTCGACCAGGCCTGCCGTCGGCGGGCCGGGACCGGCTGCGAAGATGGACTCTGCCATTCTGGCCGATCCCGACGACAACAAACGCACGAGAGGCCCCCAGGTGAGCGAGACGCGCGCCACAACCTCGGTCTACCCGCCCGGCCGGTACGGCCGGCGCCGGCAGCCAGGCCGGCGCTGGTCGCTCCCCCTGGTGCTGGCCGCGATCGTGTGCGGCGTCGTCGCGATCGGCGTGAGCTGGGCCTATTACCAGAAGTTCGGGCAGACCGACTACAGCCCGGAGATCGTCGGGTGGAACGAGCCGACCGACGCCCAGATGGTGATCAAGTTCCGGGTCCGGGTGCCGGTCGGCGAGACCGCCTCGTGCATGCTGCGCGCCCGTGACTACCAGGGCTACGAGGTGGGTACCCGGGCCGTCCAGGTGCCCGCGCGAGCCGGCGGTGGCGAGGTCGAGGTGACCGAGTCGGTGCCGACCACCGCGCGGGGCTCGGTGGGCGACGTGATGAGCTGCCAGCCGGTCGGCTGAGCGCCACCGCGACATCGACCGGTCCAGCCCGATGCATACCGCTGGTAAGGTTGGTGATTCGCTGCGTTCACCACGCACCTCGAATTCCGCACTCCCAGTTCCTGCTTTCGCAGTCCCGTTCCAGCGAGGAGATCGACCGTGTCCAGTTCCGAGGCGCCGAAGACCTGGCTCTCCCAGGACGCATACGACCGGCTGCAGGCCGAGCTCGACGAGCTGATCGCTGGCCGCCCGGCGATAGCGGCGGAGATCAACGCCCGGCGCGAGGAGGGTGACCTCCGGGAGAACGGTGGCTACCACGCGGCCCGTGAGGAGCAGAGCCGCCAGGAGGGCCGGATCCTCTACTTGAAGGAGTTCCTGCGCAACGCCGAGGTCGGCGAGGTCCAGGCCGCCGACTCGGTGGTGCCCGGCTCGGTCGTGACGATCTACTTCGACGACGACCAGGCCGACACCGAGATGTTCCTGCTCGGCTCGCGCGAGATCTCGTCGACCACCGACCTCACCGTGTACTCACCGGAGTCGGCGCTCGGCAAGGCGATCCTCGGCGCCCGCCCGGGCCAGACCGTCACCTACACGGCCCCCAGCGGCGCCGACATCAAGGTCACGGTCGTCAAGTTCGGCGCCTTCGAGGGCTGACCGCCCACTGCGTGAGACAGCCTCCCCGGACGGCCCGCCAGGCCGTCCGGGGAGGCTGTCCGCTTTCCGCCCTCACCAGTGCGCGGTCGCCAGCTCCCGCCGCACGCGCTCGTAGTGCGCCCCGAGCTCTTCGTCCATCCGGGCCTGCTCCGGCGGCCCGGCGGCAACCCCGTTGATCACGGGGTGGCGTCGGCCAGCAGCGAGACCCGGTAACCGGCCTCGCGCAGGGCGCTGATCAGCGCGGACGAGTGCGCCGGCCCCCGCGTCTCGACGGAGAGCGCCACCTCCGCCTCGCCGAAGCTGAGCCGCGGGCTGTGCCGGGTGTGCTCGACGTCCACCACGTTCGCCCGCTGCTCCGCGATCTGCCCCAGCAGCCGTGCCAGTTGGCCCGGCCGGTCCGGGCAGCGCACCGCCAGGCGCAGGAAACGGCCGGCCGAGGCGAGACCGTGTTCGATCACCCGCAGCAGGAGCATCGGGTCGATGTTGCCACCGGACAGGATCGCCACCACCGGCCCGCCGTCGCGCGGCGGCACGTATGCGCCGGTGAGCAGGGCCGCCACCCCGGCCGCGCCGGCCGGCTCGACCACCATCTTGTGGCGTTCCAGCAGCACCAGCAGGGCCGCCGACAGGTCCTCGTCGGTGACCGTGACGACCTTGTCGACCAGCTTGGCGACGTGCGCGAACGTCAGGTCGCCGGGGCGCATCACGGCGATGCCGTCGGCGATCGTGGCGCACGTGTCGAGCTTGCGCGGGGCGCCGGCGGCCAGCGAGGGCGGGAACGCCGCCGCCCCGGCCGCCTGCACGCCGATGATCCTGAGGTCGGGGCGCAGCGCCTTGGCGGCGACCGCGAGACCGGAGATCAGGCCGCCGCCGCCGACCGCGGTGACGATCGTGCCGGCCTCCGGGCACTGCTCCAGGATCTCCAGCGCGAGGGTGCCCTGGCCGGCGATCACGTCCGGGTGATCGAACGGGTGGATCAGCACCGCCCCGGTGCGCCGGGCGAACTCGTTCGCGGCCTCCAGCGCGTCGTCGACGCTCGTCCCCGCGTACTCCACCGCGGCGCCGTACCCCTTGGTCGCGGTGACCTTGGGCAGCGGCGCGCCCTCCGGCATGAAGACGGTCGCCTTGATGCCGAGCAGCCCGGCGGCGAGCGCGACGCCCTGCGCGTGGTTGCCGGCACTGGCCGCCACCACGCCTCGGGCGCGATCAGTCTCGGACAGGCGGGAGATCCGGGTGTACGCCCCGCGCACCTTGTACGACCCGGCGCGCTGCTGGTTCTCGCACTTGAGCCAGACCGGCACCCCGGCGATCTCGGTGAGCGGCCGGGAGGTCACCAGCGGCGTGGTCTTCACGACCTCGCCGAGATTTTCCCGTGCCGCTTCGACGTCGGCCAGGGAGAGCAGGTCTGTCATGGCGACCAATCGTGCCACCTGCCCGGCCGCGGGTTTCTGGCTGGTTCCTCCGGTGGTCCTCCGGCCGGGTGACCACCGTGCGAACCACCCGGGACCCGGCGCTCACACGAGGGCGTGGCGCTGCCAGGGGTTCTGGAGCTCGAACTGGCCGGCCAGCGAGAGCAGCAGCAGCTCCGAGTCGGGCGGCCCGACCAGCTGCACGGCGAGCGGCAGACCGTCCGGCCGGAAGCCGACCGGCACCACGATCGCGGGCAACCCGGCGAAGTTCCACGGCGCCTGGTACGGCGCGTACTTCGCATTCGCCTGCATGTTGTTCACCCAGGACAGCGACGAGAAGGACAGCGCCGGCGGTGGCGCGGTCGCCAGCGCCGGGGTCAGCAGCACGTCCACGCCACGGTCGGCGAAGAACCTGATCGACCGTTCCCGCCAGGCCGCCCGCTGCGACTCGCGCACGAGCCCGGCCCTGATCGCGGCCTTGCCGAGCCGGATGTGCCGCTGGGTCCTCGGCTGCAACGACCGGAGATCGAGACCTTCGGAATTCCGGTACGCCCCGGCGAACCACGTCGCGAGCACCCCGAGCGCGACCGACGCCGGGTATTTCGGGTCCGCCCGCAGCGTGTCGTGTCCCGCGTCGACGAGCAGCTTGGCCGCTTTCGTGACCGCCGAGACGTTCGCCTCGTCGGGCTTGACCCCGGCCACCGGTGAGCGCAGCGACACACCGACCCGCAGCTTCGACGGCTCGACCAGCTTCACCGGCGGCTGACCGGCGAGCACGCTGAAACCGAGCGCGGCGTCCGCCACGGTGGTGGTCAGCACCCCGTTCTCCACCAGGCCGAACCAGTCCATGTCGCCGAAGTCGACAGGCACCACGCCCCGGCCCGGCTTGAGCCCGACCAGGCCGCAGCAGGCCGCCGGGATCCGGATCGAGCCCAGCCCGTCGTTGCCCTGCGCGATCGGGACCAGCCCGGCCGCCACCGCGGCCGCCGAGCCGCCGGAGGAGCCACCCGGCGTACGGTCGAGGTCCCAGGGGTTACGGGCCGGCCCGTCCGCGTCGTCAGTGGTGGCCCAGAGTCCCATCTCCGGCATCTTCGTCACGCCGACGACCACCGCACCCGCCCCGCGCAGCCGGCGGACCACCTCGTGGTCCTGCTCGGCCACCTCGGAGGTGCGGGCCGCCGCCGAGCCGTTCCAGGTGGGCAGGCCCGCGACCGCGGTGTTCTCCTTGACCGCCACCGGCACCCCGGCGAGCGGCAGGTTCGCCAGGTCCTCCTGGTCGTCGACCTTCTCCGCCTCGGTGATCGCCTCACCGCCGCGGACCAGGCGGAACGCGCCCAGCGCCGGGTCCGAGATGGCGATCTGCTCCAGGTGGTCGGCAACGACCTGGGTGGCATTGGTGTCACCGCGCCGCACCGCACGGGCGATCTGCTTCGCGGTGGCGCCCACCCAGGTCGTGCTCTCCATGCCCGAAGTCTCCCCGAGTCCCGAAGTCCCTAGCCGAGCGCCTGCTCCAGGTCGGCGAGCAGATCGTCAACGGTTTCGATGCCGACAGACAGTCGCACGAGATCGGCGGGAACTTCAAGCGCTGAGCCCGCAGCCGACAGATGTGTCATCTGGCCCGGGTGCTCGATCAGCGACTCGACGCCGCCGAGCGACTCGGCCAGCACGAACAGCTTCGCCCGGTTGCAGATCTCGATCGCCTGCTCACGGCCGCCGGCCGCCCGGAACGACACCATCCCGCCGAAGCGGCTCATCTGCTTGGCGGCGGTCTCGTGGCCGGGGTGGGTGTCCAGCCCCGGGTAGAGGACGCTCGCGACCTTCTTGTGCTCGCTCAGGAAGCCGACGATGCGCTCGGCGTTGTCACAGTGCCGGTCCATCCGTACGCCCAAGGTCTTGATCCCCCGCAGGGTCAGCCACGCGTCGAAGGGGCCGTTGACCGCGCCCATCGCGTTCTGGTGGAACGCCAGCTCGTCGCCGAGACCGGTGTCCGCCACCACCAGCGCGCCGCCGACCACGTCGGAGTGCCCGCCCAGGTACTTGGTCGTCGAATGGATCACCACGTCCGCGCCGAGCGACAGGGGCTGCTGCAGGTACGGCGAGGCGAACGTGTTGTCGACCGCGAGCATCGCGTCGTACTCGTGGGCGAGCCCACCCAGCGCCGTGATGTCGGCGATGTTGAGCAGCGGGTTCGTCGGGGTCTCCGCCCAGATCAGCCGGGTGTGCCCGGGGCGGAACGCGGCCCGCACCGCGTCCAGGTCGTCCAGCGGGGCGGCGGTCCAGTCCAGACCCCAGCGCTCGGCGACCTTCGAGAAGAGACGGAACGTGCCGCCGTACGCGTCGTTCGGGATGACCACGTGGTCGCCCGGCCGGCAGACCGTACGCAGCAGCGTGTCCTCGGCGGCGAGACCGCTCGCGAAGGCCAGGCCGCGACGGCCGCCCTCGATCGCCGCGAGGCACTCCTGCAGGGCGTCGCGGGTCGGGTTGCCGGACCGGCTGTACTCGTAGCCGAGCCGCGGGGCGCCGACCGCGTCCTGCGCATACGTACTCGTCTGGTAGATGGGCGGAACCACCGCGCCGGTGCGGGGGTCCGGGTCCTGCCCCGCGTGGATCGCTAGGGTGTCGAACCCATAGTCATCGGTACTCATGTAGCGCAAGGTTAGTCTCACTCTGTGGCCGACTGCGTGTTCTGTGGGATCGTGGCGGGAACCGTCCCCGCGTTCGTCGTCGCCGATTCGCCCGATGGCCTGGCCTTCCTCGACACCCGGCCGGTCTTCAAGGGCCACGTGCTGGTCGTCCCCCGCCCGCACATCGTCCAGTTGACCGAGCTGCCCGCGTCCCTGCTGAGCGGATACTTCGGGCTGGTCCAGCAGGTCGCCGCCGCCGTGCCCGCCGCACTCGGCTGCACCGGCACGTTCGTGGCGATGAACAACCTCGTCTCCCAGTCCGTCCCCCATCTGCACACCCACGTCGTGCCCCGCACCAAGGGCGACGGCCTGCGCGGATTCTTCTGGCCGCGGCACAAGTACGCGAGCGACGACGAGGCCGCCGAGTTCGCCGGCCGCCTTGGTAAGGAATACCTCCGTGCCGGTGTTACAGACACCGGACGAAGGGAGTGACCGTGTTCCTACGGCACAAGAAGCTCGATCTGCCCACCGCCGACACCGCTCTGCAGGGCCGGCTGATCTCGATGCCGGTCGCCGACCGTCACGAGGTCCTGGGCAACCCGCTGGAGGGTCCGTGGCCCGCGGGCTACGAGGTCGCCGTCTTCGGGATGGGCTGTTTCTGGGGCGCCGAGCGGATCTTCTGGCGGCTGCCGGGCGTCTGGTCCACGTCGGCGGGCTACGCGGGTGGTTTCACCGCCAACCCGACGTACGAGGAGGTGTGCTCCGGCACGACCGGCCACACCGAGGTCGTGCAGGTGGTCTACGACCCCGCCAAGATCAGCTACGAGCAACTGCTGAAGGCGTTCTGGGAGAACCACAACCCGACGCAGGGCATGCGCCAGGGCAACGACGTGGGCACCCAGTACCGTTCGGCGATCTACACCACGACCGAGGCCCAGGCCGAGACCGCGCGGGCGTCCCTCGCGGCGTTCCAGCCGGTGGTCACCAAGGCCCGCCTCGGCGACATCACCACCGAGATCAAGCCGCTCGGCGAGTACTACTTCGCCGAGGACCACCACCAGCAGTACCTGGCCCCTACCAAGAACCCGAACGGCTACTGCAACCACGGCCCCAACGGCCTGTCCTGCCCCATCGGGGTCGCGAAGACCAGCTGATCCCCTCACCGGGCGGCCATCGTCACCTGGACGGTGGCCGCTTCTGCGTATTACAGTTTGTCTTATGTCCACGATTACATTCCGCGCAGACGACGACGTCGATCAGGCACTTGCCGAGCTGGTGTCCGGCGACCGCGACCGCTCACAGGTCATCCGGGATGCGATCCTTGCCGCCTGGCGCGCCCGCCGTGAGGAACAGATCCGCGCCGAGGCGGAGGCCGTCGCCGCCGACGCCGACGATGTCGCCGAGGCGCGAGCGGTATTGGCGGACATGGAGACGCTTCGTGCGTGGTGACGTCTACGAAGTCAAGGCACCCCGGGAAGCCCGCGGCCACGAACAGCGCGGCAATCGATACGCCGTCGTGGTCCAGTCCGATCTGCTACCGCTGTCAACGTGGCTCGTCGCGCCGACCTCCACCAGCGCCCGGCCGACCAGCTTCCGGCCGGAGATCGAGATTCAAGGCAAGAGCACATATGTTCTCGCCGAACAGACAGCGGCCATTCAGCCCGAACGACTCGGTCGACTCGTCGGCCACCTCTCGCACCAGGAGATGTCGGCACTCGAAGACGCGCTGCGCCTCGTCCTTCATCTGTGACATCGCGCGCCATGCCGCGATTCGTCAGCACCACACCGTTCGCCAGAGCCCAAGAACCCGAACGGCTACTGCAACCACGGCCCCAACGGCGGCTGGGGATCGAAAACGGCCGTCACGGCATTGGCGGCGGGTTGCAAGTGGTGGGGGTGGCGTTCACGCCCTCGGGGGTAAAAAATCGACATGTCCCGAAATCCCGCCCACACTCGAAAGTGAGACGACGCGGGAGGTGGATCATGTCACCGAGTTCTACCAACGAGGCGCGGTATTCCGGTTATCGCGACGGTTCCGAGCGCTTCCGCAACACCGATGAGCGCGAGGCCTGGGCGGCGGCCGAGGCCATGATGGAGCAGGCTCGGGCCATGATGCGCGAGGCGGAGAACGCGCTGGAGACCTGGAAGACCGGCAAGGAGATGAACCGGCTGCGCTGCGAGCGCCGGGGCATCAGCCCGACCGACGCGGAGATCCGGTGGTCGGCCACGACGACCGCGAAGAACGCGATCACCAACAACAACTTCTACGTTTCCCTGGCCGGCATGTATTACGGGGCGGCGGCGGCGAACTACTCACGCGCGCTGTATCTGCGTAGCCGCGGAACCGCACCCGTGTGAGGTGCTCACGAGGGGCCGCGCACTGTCAGAGCCGCGCCCACGCCCGCCCGAAGCACGATCGCCCCGTGGCGCACGCTCGAAGCGCGGCAAGACCACGTACCGCAAAGGAAAGCAAGCAAACCCGGACGCGCGGCCGCGACCGCGGGAAGCCGGCCGCCTAGCGCTCGGGGTTGGGCACGTCGTGCTCGGCGACCGGCGTCGTGTCCGGTCGCTGCGGCCCGGCCTGCGCGGGGCTCGCCGGCGTCGCGAGCGTGAGCCCGAGCACCGCGCCGGCCCCGATCAGCTTGAGCCCCGCGAGGGCCACCTGGCGACGATCCGACTTCTCCATGAACAGCTCCTCAACCTGCGGCGGCTTCCCACGATGACAGGGCTACCTGAGGGATCGCTGTGTCAAAGCGCTCCGCGCGGGCACCATTGATCGTGTGGAGACCGCGACCGAGAACGAACGCAAATACGACGTCCCCGAGACCTTCGAGCTTCCGGACCTGACCGGTGCCGCGGGCATCGCACAGGCCGACGGCGCCGAGACCCACGACCTCGACGCCACGTACTTCGACACCGACGACCTCCGGTTGATGAAAAACCGGCGAACTCTGCGGCGGCGATCCGGCGGTCACGACGCCGGCTGGCACCTGAAGACGCCCGGCGACGGCGACGGCCGCACGGAGCACCGGCTGCCGGGCGACAGCGACCAGGTGCCCGACGAGTTGCGCGCCCTGGTCCGCACGATCGTGCGGCGCCGTCCGCTGGAGCCGGTCGCCCGGTTGCGGACCCATCGGGTCGAGACGCCGCTGCGCGACAAGAAGGGCCGCACGCTGGCACTGATCGCTCAGGATCAGGTCCGCGCCGAGTCCGGGGACGACCACAGCGCCTGGCAGGAGATCGAGGTCGAGCTGGTCGACGGTGACGAGCGGGTCCTCGACGCGGTCGAGAAGGTGCTGTTCAAGGCCGGTGCGACGCCGGCGGCGGGCCCTTCCAAGGTGGCCCGGGCGCTCGCCGGCCGCCTCGAGGAGAAACCCCGCAAGGAGAAGGTCAATCCCGTTTCCCGGTACGCCCGTGAGCAGCGCGACGCCATCACCGAGCACGATCCGGCCGCCCGCCGCGGCGAGGAGGAGGCGGTGCACAAGATGCGCGTCGCGACGCGGCGGCTGCGCAGCACCCTGAAGAGCTTCCGCCACTGGTTCCCGGGTGAGGGGACCGCCGAGCTGGGCGACGATCTGCGCTGGCTGGCCGGGGTCCTGGGCGCCGTTCGCGATCCGCAGGTGCTGGAGGTCAAGCTGCTGAACGGCGTCGAGGAGTCCGGCCCCGAGTTCATCCCGGCGGCGCAGCGGATCCGGGCGGCTCTGGAGCACCGGGTGGCGAAGGGGCGCGAGGAGCTGAACGCCGCCCTGGAGTCGGATCGCTATCTCGACCTGCTCGACCGGATCGACGCGCTGGTCGACCAGCCGCTGCCGGACGCCGGCGACCCGGCGGAACGCGCTCGCAAGGTGCTCGGCAAAGCCGACGACCGGCTGGACACGGCGCTGGCCGACGGTGTCGACGAGGAGCTGCACGACGCCCGGAAGAAGTACAAGCAGGCGCGGTACGCGGTCGAGGTCCTCGCTCCGGATTCCGGCAGATCAGCCAAACGGCTCGTCAAGGCGCTCACCGCTCTGCAGGACGGGCTCGGCGCGCACCAGGACTCCAGCATCGCCAGGGAAACGCTGCATGAAATCGGGCCGGACAGTTTCCATTTCGGCGTTCTCTACGGTCGACAGGAGGCGGTGGGTAAAGAGACTCTCATCGCCGTCCCCGCGCTCGTGCGGGCATCGCGGCGCAAGAAGGTCCGTCGTTGGCTGGTGAAGGCGTGAGACATGAGCACTGAGGTCGAGAACACCGAGGTCGAGAACACTGAGCCCGAGCGGTACGAGGAGGCGACCACCCACCCCTACCAGGGACCGATCGCGGAGCTCACCGGTTACCGCGTGGTGGACGACGAGGACGACGATCCGCGGCTGCTGAAAGCCGACGGGAGCCCGGTGGACACGTGGCGGGAGGATTACCCGTACGAGGAGAGGCTGTCCCGCGCGGAGTACGACCACCAGAAGCGGCTCCTGCAGATCGAGCTGCTGAAGCTGCAGAACTGGTGCAAGGAGACCGGCGAGCGGATGGTCATCCTCTTCGAGGGGCGGGACGCGGCCGGCAAGGGCGGCACCATCAAGCGCTTCATGGAACACCTCAATCCGCGAGGTGCGTCAGTGGTCGCGCTGGAGAAGCCGAACCAGCGTGAGAGCACCCAGTGGTACTACCAGCGCTACATCAAGCACCTGCCGTCGGCCGGCGAGATCGTGCTCTTCGACCGCTCCTGGTACAACCGGGCCGGCGTCGAACGGGTCATGGGCTTCTGCACCCGCCAGGAGTACCTGGAGTTCCTGCGCCAGACCCCGGAGCTGGAGCGGATGCTGGTCCTGTCCGGGCTCAACCTGGTCAAGTTCTGGTTCTCGGTGACCCAGAAGGAACAGCACACCCGCTTCGCGATCCGTCAGGTGGACCCGGTCCGGCAGTGGAAGCTCTCCCCGATGGACCTCGAATCCCTCGACAAGTGGGACGACTACACCGAGGCCAAGGAGGCGATGTTCTTCTACACCGACACCGCCGACGCGCCGTGGACCGTGGTCAAGAGCAACGACAAGAAGCGCGCCCGCCTCGAGGCGATGCGCCACGTGCTGAACCGCTTCAACTACAACGGCAAGGACGAGGAGGTGGTCGGCCGCCCCGATCCGCTGATCGTCGGCCCGGCCTCGCTGGTGGTGGAATCCACCGAAACCTCCCCGCACGTATTCCCGAAGCTCTAGTGATTCAAAACCGTTGGCGCGTACGGCTGCGGGTAGTTAAC
Source organism: Actinoplanes cyaneus (assembly GCF_016862095.1). GTDB lineage: Bacteria > Actinomycetota > Actinomycetes > Mycobacteriales > Micromonosporaceae > Actinoplanes > Actinoplanes cyaneus. The sequence goes on along the minus strand of NZ_BOMH01000016.1, from coordinate 78,312 downwards.
GTGGCCGTACACGTGAAGGGAGGTGGTCCGAAGTTGTATAGCAACGGGACTCGTGAGGTGGCTGTCCGCTAGCCGCTGTCCTTGACAGCTTCGTTTTACAGCGTCGAGACCGTGTGGCAGCGGCCGGCGAATACCAGACAGCCACCCGACCCCCGGGGATCCGGCCTTGTCCGACCGGACCACGATCTTGTCGAAGATCGCGGAAGTCCCCGGGGGTCGCTTCATATGCGGAGTTTCCATGCGCGAGCTCGTCGTCCTGGGCACGGCCAGTCAGGTGCCGACGCGGCACCGCAACCACAACGGCTACCTGCTGCGTTTCGACGACGAGGTGATCCTCTTCGACCCGGGCGAGGGCACCCAGCGCCAACTGCTGCTGGCCGGCCTTCCGGTCACCCCGATCAGACGGATCTGCATCACGCACTTCCACGGCGACCACAGCCTCGGCCTGCCCGGCATCCTGCAGCGCATCTCGCTCGACCGCGTGCCGCACCCCGTCGCGGTCCATTACCCCGCCGGTGGCCAGGAGTTCTACGACCGGCTCCGACACGCCACCAGCTACTGGGACAACGCCGACATCGTGCCGTCACCGGTCGGCGCGGCATTCCTCGCGGAGACCTCCGCCGGGCGTCTCACGGCCCTGCCGTTGAGACATTCGATCGAGACGTACGGGTATCGCCTCACCGAGCCCGACTCCCGCCGGATGCTGCCGGAGCTGCTGACCGCGCACGGCATCAGCGGGCCCGCCATCGGCGAGCTCAAGCGCGACGGCCACCTCGGCCCGGTCACGCTCGACCAGGTCAGCGTGGTCCGCCCCGGCCAGAGCATGGCCTTCATCATGGACACCGGCCTGTGCGACAACGTGTTCGCGCTGGCCCAGGGCGTCGACCTGCTGGTGATCGAGTCCACGTTCCTCGCCGAGGACGCCGGGATGGCCGCCCAGGTCGGCCACCTGACCGCCGGCCAGGCCGCCGCGGTCGCCCGCGAGTCGCAGGCGCGCCATCTGGTGCTGACGCACTTCTCCCAGCGCTATCCGGATGCGTCGCGCTTCCTGGAGGAGGCCCGCAAGGAGTTCGACGGGCCGATCACCCTCGCCGAGGATCTCCAGCGCGTCCCGTTCCCGCCGCGCCGCTGAAGCCCCGCCCCGAAGCCTCGCGCCGCTGACGCCCGGCCTCGAATTCCCGCGCCGCTGACGCCCCGCCCCGAAGCCCCGCTCCACCGCGTCGCCGGCCCGATCCGCGCGGACCCCGCCCTCCCAGGGGGCTGACCGCCACCGGCCGGCGGCACCCGCCCCGGTCATCGACAATCGTCGCAGAGAAGCGAGCCGTCCGCGGCACGCCCTGTGGACAACCGGCTGCTGTGGATAACCGCGGACAGGCCCGCCGGCGGCGCTAGCCTCGTGCGCATGGCCGTCCTGCTGCGTTCCGCGACCCCGTCCGATCCGATCCGCGTCGGTGCCCTGCACCAGCGCTCCCGGCTGGCGGCATACTCCGGGTTCATCTCCCCCGACGTGCTGGCGGCGCGCACCGCCGAGGCGTTCGGCGAGTGGTGGGCCGAGCGCTGGAAATGGGAGCAGGACACCCACCGGATGACGCTCGCGGAGGACGACGGCGAGCTGGTCGGTTTCTCCTACATCGGCCCGAGCGAGACTCCGGGCGCCGCCGAGCTCTACGCCATCCACGTCGACCCGGCCCGCGTCGGCACCGGGGTCGGCCGGCAGTTGATGGTCCGCGCGCTGGCCGACCTCCCGTCGATCGGTCACGACCGGGCCGTCCTCTGGGTCCTGACCGGGAACCACACCGCGCGAGCCTTCTACGAGAGGGGCGGCTGGAAACCTGACGGCGGCACCCGCACCGAGCCGGTCAACGACGTCCCGGTCCCCCAGATCCGCTATTGGCACCCTCTATGACCACTCGAGCAGCATCCCGCGAACACCCGAGGTCGTGTGGACAGCCTGTGGACAAGTCCTCGCCGCGGATGACCATGGCATCGACAGGTGCCGCGCACCAGGGGGTTTGTGCAGTAACCGCGCCCACCGGCGGACGTCGCCCTTGCGGGCTGAGTGTTTTGGACGCGCCCGCGGCCAGCTCGGCCCGGAAGGGTCCCCGCGGGAGCGACGGTCTGTACCCCGGCGGAGAGGGGCAATGAAGATCTTGATCCAGAGGGTTTTCTGTGACCGAAGCAATCGCCCACCGCGGCGTGACCGAAGCAATCGCCACTGCGCCGTGGCCGAAGCTATCGCCCGCTGCGGCGTGACCGAAGCAATCGCACTGCGGCGTGACCAAAGCAATTGCCCGCCGCGGAAGGATCCGCGACGGGCTGCTGGTTGGGCGGAAGCGCGTGACCGAGTGAATGCGGGGGAACCTGTGGTCACGCGCTCCCGCCAACCGCCCCGCCGGAGAACCGGTGCGCCTGGCCGGAGGCGCGGATCAGCGGAGGCGTGCCGATCCGTGGCCGGTTCGCCGAGCGGGCTTGGGCGCGGGATGCCGGAGCGCTGGCGGGGCGCCCCGGCGTCACCGCCGGGAGACGTTCGCCGGGCCGTGAAGCCAAGTCTTGCCGGGGGACGGTCAAGCTCGTCGGCGACGTCTGGGTCCGTGTCTCAGTCTGCGTACCTCCGATGATGGTGGTTCCGGCCGCGGTCGGTCATGGCGGCCGGCAGGCTGTTCAGGTCGTGGCGCAGGGTCCAGGCCTCGCGCCACGGGCGGCGGGACACCGCGTCGGCGCGTTCGGCGAGGCGCCGGGCCGAGCAGGGCCAGCTCCATCCGCACCAGACGCAGTTGCCCCTGCGGTCGGCGGTGTTGTGCCGTCCGAGCATCGTCTGCGCGTCCCGCCACAGCAGGCGGTCCACGATGTCGGCTGGCGCCGCCTCGTCGACGTCGACCATTCCCTGCCCCTTCGTCCGGGAGTGGTTCATAGCTCCGTCACGAGACATACAACCCCACCCGACGACCCGCTGGTCGGACTGAGTGTGCGATTACGGCGACTATCCGTAACCGCCGATGTCCACTGTGCTTCCGTGCTGCTGTTCGCCGTCGGCGGACGATCAACCGGCATCAACGTCTTGCCGCCGGTTGTTGACCCGGTCATGAGCACCGACGAATCAGAGGCGCTGGATGCCTACAGCCGCATCGTGACCGGTGTGGCCGGCCGCCCGCTGCCCTCGGTGGCGGCTCTTTCGATGCGCGGCAGCGCCGGCTCCGCGGTCACCTTCACCAACGACGGTTTCCTGCTGACGAACGCACATGTGGTGGCCGGCGCCACCACTGGGTCGGCGGCGTTCGCGGACGGCGTCGACACCCCGTTCGACGTGGTCGGCGCGGATGCGCTCTCCGACCTGGCGGTGGTCCGGGTGCATCGTGCGGGTGCCCCGGCCGCCCCGCTCGGCGACGCCGACAACCTGCGGATCGGTCAGCTCGTGGTGGCGGTCGGGAACCCGATGGGGCTGGCCGGCTCGGTGACCGCCGGCGTGGTCTCCGGCCTGGGCCGCTCGCTGCCGGCCCGGGACGGCCGCCGGGTCCGTGTCATCGACAACGTCATCCAGACCGACGCGGCGCTCAATCCGGGCAATTCCGGTGGCGCGCTCGCCGACTCGGCCGGTCAGGTCGTCGGCATCAACACCGCCGTCGCCGGGTACGGCCTGGGCCTGGCCGTGCCGATCAACGAGACCACCCGGTCGATCATCGGCGAGCTGGTGGCCACCGGCCGTGTGCGGCGCGCGTGGCTCGGCGTGGCGGGGCTGCCCGTCCCGCTCCCGCCGAACCTGGCCGCCCGTCTCGGCCAGAAGCAGGGCCTGCGTGTCGTCGAGGTGGTGCCGAGCAGCCCGGCCGGGCTCGCCGGGATCTACCTGGGCGACCTGCTCGTGACCGCGGGCGGGCGCCCGGTCTCCTCGGTGCAGGCGTTGCAGCGGCTGATGCTGGGGCCGGCGATCGGCGTGGACCTGCCGATCACCCTGCTGCGCAGGAACGCCCTGGTCGACGTGGTGGCCCTCCCGACCGAACTGCGGTGAGGAGGGCCCGTCCCGCCGGCTGAAGCGCGTTCTGACGATCAACCCTGGCTGCGGCGAAGGTCAGAACACTCCTCAGCTCAAGTGGGTCAGCAGGTCCTGCCGGGTGAGAACCCCGGCCGGCTTGCCGTCGATCAGGACCATCGCGGCATCCGCCTTCTCCAGCAGCGCGACGGCCTCGCTGACCGGCTCGCCACCGCCGATCATCGGCAGCAGGTCGCCCATGTGCCGCTCGATCGTGTCGTGCAGGTGCGCCTGACCGGTGAAGAGCGCGTCCATCAGCGCCTTCTCCGAGATCGAGCCGGCCACCTCGCCGGTGACGACCGGGGGCTCGGCCTTGAGGACGGGGAGCTGGCTGACCCCGTACTCCCGCATGTAGTCGATCGCGTCACGCACGGTCTCGGTGGGGTGGACGTGGACCAGAGGCGGGATCTCGGGGCCCTTGGCGGCGAGCGCGTCGGCGACGGTCGGGGCGTCTCCGGGCGTACGGAGGAACCCGTACCGCGCCATCCACTTGTCGTTGAAGATCTTGGAGAGGTAACCGCGGCCGCCGTCCGGCAGGAGCACCACGACCACGTCGTCCGGGCCGGCCTTGCGGGCCACCTCGAGCGCGGCCACCACGGCCATCCCGCACGAGCCGCCGACCAGCAGACCCTCCTCGCGGGCCAGGCGACGGGTCATCTCGAACGAGTCCGAGTCACTGACCTCGATGACCTCGTCGGTCACCGCACGGTCGTAGGCGGTCGGCCAGAAATCCTCACCGACACCCTCCACCAGGTACGGCCGGCCGGTGCCGCCGGAGTAGACGGAGCCCTCCGGGTCGGCCCCGATGACACGTACCCCGGCGTTCTGCTCTTTCAGGTAACGCCCGACGCCGCTGATCGTGCCTCCGGTGCCGACACCCGTCACGAAGTGGGTGATCTTCCCTTCGGTCTGCTCCCAGAGCTCCGGCCCGGTCTGCTCGTAGTGCGAGCGCGGGTTCGCCGGGTTGCTGTACTGATCCGGCTTCCACGCGCCGGGGATGTCCCGGGTCAGCTTGTCGGAGACGTTGTAGTAGGAACGCGGGTCCTCGGGGGCCACCGCGGTGGGGCAGACGACCACTTCGGCGCCGTAGGCCCGGAGCACGTTCTGCTTGTCCTCGCTGACCTTGTCGGGGCAGACGAAGACGCACTTGTAGCCCCGCTGCTGCGCCACCAGGGCCAGGCCGACCCCGGTGTTGCCGCTGGTCGGCTCGACGATCGTGCCGCCGGGCTTGAGCAGCCCCGCGGCCTCGGCGTCCTCGACCATCCGCAGGGCGATCCGGTCTTTCACCGAACCGCCGGGATTCATGTATTCGACCTTGGCCAGCACGGTGGCGCTGATGCCCTCGGTCACGCTGTTGAGCCGGACCAGCGGGGTGTTGCCGATGATCTCGACCACGTTGTCGTAATAGCGCACGCTTCAGCGTACGACGGCGGGCTTCACGGTTCTCTCCCACTCCAGGAACCGCTCGGTCTCACTGAGCACCGTCCCGGCCAGCCAGGTCACCGCGACGGCGTCGTCGACCAGCCCGAACACCCAGAGGAAGGCTTCCGGTACGGCGTCGATAGGCGAGATGACGTACGCCGTGGCGGCCGCCATGAGGGCGACCCGCATCCCGCCGTCGTACTCCCCCTTGGCCGTCGCCTTCAGCATCCGTGGCAGCGCCGCGAGGCGCGTGCCCAGTGACGGACCGCCGCGGGCGCCGGACATCAGCGCCTTGCCGAGTGCGGTGAACGCCGCCGCACGTTTCAGAGTTTTGGCCATGTCTGTTCCCCTTTCCGCAACTCAAGCATGACCTGGGTACGCCATGATTGCCTCCCACGGTCACAGGTCAAACACTCAGCGCGGTGAGCTGGCCTTTCGTCGTGGCGTGGTGAGCCTCTCGTCCCGGTGACGCGGTCCACTCGCCAGGGCGCGTTAGCCTCGAATCCCGACGCCAAGTGCCGATCTTGGCCGTGCCGGACCGCTTCCCACACCCCGGGAGGCGTACGCCGGGCCGGGATGGTTCCCTTCGGAAGACAGCGAGGGACACTGTGAACAGCACCGTTATCCACTTCCGTGGATTGAGCCCAGAGGATCGGCAACGGATCCGCACGGCCGGCCGCATCGCCGGCTCGGTCACCGGCGCGCTCGCCGGCGTGACCGCTCTCTCGGCCGGCCTCCTGCTGCGGCAGGCCGCCGACGCCCGCCGGATCATCCCGATGGCCGAGGCGCCCCCGCCCCGCGGCGACGGCGTCTACGGCGCGAAGTTCCACGGCAAGCCGCTCAGCCTGGTCATCCTCGGTGACTCCTCGGCGGCCGGCTACGGCGTGCACCGGCCCCGGGAGACCCCCGGCGCGCTGTTCGCCACCGGCATCTCCCGCCGCCTGCGCCGGCCGGTCAGCCTGCGCCGGTTCGCCGTGGTCGGCTGTGTCTCGTCCGGCCTGCCGTGGCAGGTCGACGCCGCGCTGGAGCACGAGCCGGACCTGGCGATCATCCTGATCGGCGGCAACGACGTCACGCACGTCTCGGCCCGTGACGACGCCGTCCGGCACCTCGGTGACGCGGTGCGCCGGTTGCGCGAGGCCGGCTGCAAGGCCGTCGTCGGCACCTGCCCGGACATCGGGGCGATCCAGCCGATCAAGCCGCCGCTGCGCTGGCTGGCCCGCCGCTGGAGCCGGCAGCTCGCCGCCGCGCAGACGGTCGCGGTGGTCGGCGCCGGCGGGCGGACGGTGTCGCTCGGCAACCTGCTCGGGCCGATGTTCGAGGCCGACCCGGTGCGGATGTTCGGCTCCGACCACTTCCACCCGTCGGCCGAGGGATATGCGCGGGCCGCGGCCGTGATGATGCCGACCGTGATGGCCGTGCTGGGTGAGGACACCCGGCCCGCCGTTCCGGTCGCCGAGGGGGTTCGCACGCTGCCGGAGGCCGCGGACGAGGCGGTACGCGCGCCTGGCACCGAGGTGAGCCCGGTCAGGGCCGGTGGGCGGTGGGCGCAGTTGCGCCGGCATCCGTGGTTCGGCGAGTCGCGCCACTGGTTCGGCCACCACGGGCATCACGGGTCGCAGCCGGGCACGCCGGACGCGATCCCGGCCACGTCGTGACCCCGCATGCGGTCCCAGCCTCTCGTGGCCCGGCCGGGCAGCGCGGCGCCTGCCGTTCCGGTCACGTCGTGACCTGGCCGGGCAGCCGGTCGGCTGCGGGCAGCGCGGCGCATGCCGTCCGGGCCGTAGGGTAGAAGACTGAAGGATCATCGAAGTCGGCGGGACGCAAGGGAGGCGAGACATGGCTGGGCTGCCGGAACGACTGACCAAGGCCGCTGCCACGAGCCTGCTCGCCGGCGCGCTGGGCGGTGCCGCCCTGCTCGCCGGTGAGGTGCTGGCTGCCAAGGCTCGCCGCTATGCCAAACCCACGATGGGTCTGGCGCTGCGCACCTCGATGGGCCCGCTCACCGCGCCACCGCTGCGGCTGGTGCTGCTCGGCGACTCGGCAGCGGTCGGCGTCGGGGTGGAGTGGCTCTCCGACACGGTCGGTGGCCAGCTCGCCCGCCTGCTCGCGGACGGCACCGCGGAGACCGGCCAGCGGCACGTGCTGCTCTCCAGCGTCGGGGTCGCCGGGTCCCGCTCGTCCGACCTGGCCACGCAGGTCGCCCGGGCGCTGCTCGGCACGAAACCGGATGTCGCCGTGGTGCTGATCGGCGCGCACGACGCCACCTCGGCCCGCGCGCCGGAGGAAGCGGCCGGTCACCTCGGCGAGGCTGTCCGGCGGTTGCGCTCGGCCGGCGTCCAGGTGGTCGTCGGCACCTGTCCCGACCTGGGGGCGATGCGTTCGATGGCCCCGCCGCTGCGGCAGATCGCCGGGGTGCTCGGGCGCCGGCTCGCGCGGGCGCAGACGAAGGCGGTCACCGAGGCCGGCGGCATCGTCGTGGATCTCGCCGCGGAGACGGGCGCGGTGTTCCGGGCCGACGCGGGGACGCTGTGTTACGACGGCTTCCACCCGTCCGCCGACGGCAATCGGGTGTGGGCCCACGCCCTCTACCCGGCGGTCGCCAAGGCCGCGATGACGGGCGTCTGACTCGCGGCGTGGCCGGTGCTGAACAGCGTGTGACAAATCCACACTTCCGACCATGTTACCGATGAGTAAACTGGTCGTATGCCGGAAGCTGTCATCGTCGCCACTGCCCGCTCCCCGATCGGCCGCGCCCACAAGGGCTCGCTGAAGGAACTGCGCCCCGACGACCTCACCGCCACCATCGTCGACGCCGCGCTCAACAAGGTGCCCGAGCTCGACCGCACCCTCATCGAGGATCTCTACCTCGGATGTGGCCTGCCCGGCGGTGAGCAGGGTTTCAACATGGCCCGCGTGGTCGCCACCAAGCTCGGGCTGGACGGCCTGCCCGGCGCCACCGTCACCCGCTACTGCTCGTCCTCGCTCCAGACGACCCGGATGGCGTTCCACGCGATCAAGGCCGGCGAGGGCGACATCTTCGTCTCGGCCGGGGTGGAGACGGTGTCCCGCTTCGCCCGGGGCAGCTCCGACGGCCTGCCCTCGGCCGCGCAGGCGCTGGTCGGTGGCGGCTGGGAGAACCCGGCGTTCGCCGACGCGCAGGCCCGGACCAAGGCCACCGCGGAGAACGCCGGCGTCTGGCACGACCCGCGTGAGGACGGCCTGCTCCCCGACATCTACATCGGGATGGGCTACACGGCGGAGAACCTGGCGCAGATCAAGAACGTCTCCCGCGAGGAGATGGACGAATTCGGCGTACGGTCGCAGAACCTCGCCGAGAAGGCCATCGCCAACGGGTTCTGGGAGCGCGAGATCACGCCCGTGACGTTGCCCGACGGCACCGTGGTGTCGAAGGACGACGGCCCCCGCTCGGGTGTCAGCCTGGAGGCGGTGTCGCAGCTCAAGCCGGTCTTCCGCCCGGACGGACGGGTCACCGCCGGCAACTGCTGCCCGCTCAACGACGGCGCCGCGGCGCTCGTGATCATGAGCGACACGAAGGCGCGCGAGCTGGGCATCACCCCGCTCGCCCGGATCATCTCCACCGGCGTCACCGCCCTCTCGCCGGAGATCATGGGGCTCGGCCCGGTCGAGGCGTCCAAGCAGGCCCTGAAGCGGGCCGGCATGACCATCGACGACGTCGACCTGGTCGAGATCAACGAGGCGTTCGCGGCGCAGGTCATCCCGTCGTACAAGGACCTGGGCATCCCGCTGGACAAGCTGAACGTCAACGGCGGCGCGATCGCGGTCGGCCACCCGTTCGGCATGACCGGCGCCCGGATCACCGGCACCCTGATCAACTCGCTGAACTGGCACGACAAGTCGATCGGCCTCGAGACCATGTGCGTCGGCGGCGGCCAGGGCATGGCCCTGCTCATCGAACGTCTCAGCTGACCCGCTCAGCCCTCCGGGCCCGGTGCTCCTGGCGAGCGCCGGGCCCGTCCCGTGCCGGGGTACGCTCGCCGGATGTCCGACTTCGCGGCGTCGATCGACCGGCTCCTCAACCAGGTCCGGCACTGGGAAGAGGCCCGCTGGGCGACACCGGCCGGCGGAAGGACCAAGGCCGATTCGGCGTACGGGGTGGTCCAGCGCCTGGCCGAGCTCGGCGCCGAGGCCGAGGGCCGGGCCACACGCGAGGTGCCCCGCCTCCACGATCTGGTCCTGCCCGATCAGCTGCGGGTGGTCGCCGACGATCTCCTGGCCGCCGGCCCGTCCAGTGCCTTGCTCGCTCAGGCCACCGCCGTCGTGGACGACCTCCGCTCAACAATCTGAGCCCGCCCTGGTCTGCCCCGCCCTGGTCTGAACTGCTCTGGTCTGCCCCGCCCTGGTCTGCCCCGCCCTGGTCTGCCCCGCTCTGGCCTGCCCCGCCCTGGCCTGCCCCGGCCCTGGTCTGCCCCGGCCCTGGTCTGCCCGTCAGAGTTGACCGGCCAGGGACAGGCTGAGACCGGTCAGCCCCTCGACCGGACGGAACCCGATCGACCGGTACAGGGCCAGCGCGGCCGTGTTCTCCGGCTCCGTCTGCAGCGAGACCCGCACCGCGCCTGCCGCGCGCGCTTCAGCGAGGACCTGCTCGACGAGCGCCCGCCCGGCGCCGCTGCGACGACAATCCGGACGGACGAACACATCGCGTACGGCCCAGAACTCTCCCAGCCTCAGCGAAGCCGGCATCACCACGCTGGTCAGGAACCCGATCCCTCGCCCGTCCCGCTCCGCGACCGACGCTCGTAGCCGACCGGTCCGGAGCTGAGCCGCGAGCCACGCCGCTGTCCGCGCCGGGTCGGCCTCCTCGCCGTAGTGCACCCGGTACTCGTCGAAAAGCTCCACCAGCCGGTCGAACACAGCTTCGCCGTCCCGCACCAGCACCCTCGTCGCGTCCACCCCAACATCCTTCACCATCGATGCCGTTGCCCGGCGCTCACCGCAGTCGTCGATCTCCACGCAGTACGCCCCGAGCCCGCCCCGCCGTCAGCCGCCAGCACTTCAGCTGGCCCTCAGGGGTGCTTCCGCCCGCTGATACACACCTGAGCACCAGCCCACTTCACCGCTAGCCCGCCGCCAGCTGCCAAGCACTTCAGCTGGCCCCCAGAGGTGCTTCCGCCCGCTGATACACCCTTGGGCACCAGCCAGCCCCGCTCGGCTGGATGCCAGAGGTGCTTCCGCTCGCTGTCACACTCCTCAGCGCCAGCCGTCGCGCCTCGGCTGGCGCTGAGGGCTGCCGTGGAGATCGACAACGACCGTGAGCACCAGCCGGGGCGGTGGCACGGGGGTTTGGGGTGAGCTTGACCCGCCACGGAGGCCGCCCTGGAGGGGTTTGCGTTTTGGCCGCGCCAGCGGCCTGCGAAGCCCGCAAGGGTCCCCGCGGGAGCGGCGGCCCGGACCACAGCGAAGTCAGGACATGCGGATCTTGATCCTGATCTTGGGGTTGATCTTCGACTGGTCCCAGAAAACGCATGAGGTGTTGCTGAGCGCGGATGCGGGAGCGACAGCGGCGTTCCGCTTGCCGGCGGTGGCGGGGGTGCTCGGACCGCTGGGTGTGGCCGGGAAAGGGCAACGCCCGGACCGCGGGTGCGGGCCGGGCGTTGAGGTGAAGCGGGGGGCAACGCCCGGTCCGCGGGGAGTCGGGCCGAGCGTTGCGGGTGCGGACGTGACCGGCGAACCGCCGGTCACCGCCCTGCAGGTCGCGGAGCAGAGGCCACAAAGCGACGAGTCATCGCGATGGCCCCTGCCTGTGCGGCTTGACCGTCAGTCGTCGCCCTGCAGATAGCTGAGCAGGCGCAGGATCTCGATGTAGAGCCAGACCAGGCCGACCAGGATGCCGAACGCGGCCGTCCACGAATACTTCCGGGGGAGGCCGGCGCGGACGCCTTCCTCGATCTCGTTGAAGTTGAGGATGAAGCTGAGCGAGGCCACGACGATGCAGACCAGGCTGAAGATGTAGCCGAGCGGTCCGTTGTCGCGCAGCCCGGTGTTGACGTCGAACAGCGCCAGCACGAAGTTGATCAGCATGACGCCGAAGAGGCCGGCCATCACCGAGATCATGATGCGCTGGAACTTCGGGGTGGCGCGGATGACGCGGGCCCGGTAGAGCCCGGCCATCAGGAAGAAGACGCCGAAGGTGGCGACCACCGCCTGCAGGACGATGCCGTCGAAGCCGAGGACGTTCTCGTACGTCTTGCTGATCATGCCGACGAACACACCCTCGACCACCGCGTAGGCGATGACGAGCGGCGGGCTGGCGATCCGCATGAACGAGATGACCAGGCCGAGCACGAGGCCGACGACCGCAGCGCCGATCCAGGCGGCCAGGGTCAGGTCGAACGGAATGAGGTTCCACGCGGCGATCGCGGAGATGCCGGTGATGCCGAGCACGGTGACGGTTTTGACGACGACGTCGTCGACGGTCATGGGCTGCACAGCGGGCGGGGCAGCGGGGTAACCCTCAGCGGTCGGGTACGGCTGCCCGTAGCCCGGCTGACCGTAACCCGCGCCGGCCGGCCCGTACGGCCCGTACCCGGACGTACGCTCCCGCTCGGCCGCCTGGCCGAGGCGCGAGAGCACCGGGTTAGAAGTCTTCACTGTGTCCAGCCTCCCTTGAGGATCGGCACAACAATGCCTGTCGTTCCAGGGTAAGCGCTACGCGCCCGAAGTGCCGCTCCCCGAAGCTGTGAGCAGGCTGAAAATGACATCCGTCATGGGTTCCTACCAGGGAGGAGTGGTAACCGAGCCCGACAAAACGACCAAAAGACGAAACGGCCGCGACGGAGAGTCGCGACCGCTTCGTTATGTGTGCCCGGGGCGGGTCTCGAACCCGCACGCCTGTTAGGGCAGCCGCTTTTAAGGCGGCCGTGTCTGCCATTCCACCACCCGGGCGGGCCTGCGAACACCGTAGCTGGTGCCGCCCGGGAGCGGGGAGCGGCCTTACCGCCTAGCGGGAGCCGGAGGCGACCTTGTCCCCGGTCTTCTCCTCGGCCTTCGGCTTCGGCGCGACCGGCGGGGTCACCTCGAGGAACTCCTCGCGCGGGCGGTGCAGCTGGCCGAGCGCCACGGTCTCCCGCTTGAGGAAGAAGGCCAGCACCCAGTCGGCGAGCACCCGCACCTTGCGGTTGAACGACGGGATCCGGCTCACGTGGTAGAAGCGGTGCATCAGCCAGGCCGGGTAACCCTTGACCTTGATGCCGTAGACGTGCGCGACACCCTTGTTGAGGCCCAGGCCGGCGACGCCGCCGACGTGCTTGTGCCGGTATTCCGTGGGGGCACCGCCCCGGACGACCTGCGCGATGTTGTCGGCGAGCACCTTGGCCTGCCGCACCGCGTGCTGGGCGCTCGGCGAGCACCAGCCACCCGGGTTGGTCAGGTCGGGGACCTGCGCGCAGTCACCGGCGGCCCAGGCACCCTCGAGCACCTCGCCCTCGAGCGTGGCGACCTGCAGGGTGGGCAGGCAGTTGACGTGTCCGCGCGGGCCGAGCGGCAGGTCGGTCTGCTGCAGCATCGGCGACGGCTTGACGCCGGCCGTCCAGACCAGGGTCTCGGCGCGGAACGAGTCACCGTCGGAGAGCTCGATCTGGCCGTCGACGCACGAGTTCAGGAACGTGTCGAGGCGCAGGTCGATGCCGCGGGCGGCGAGCTGACGGGCAGCGTAGGCGCCCATCTCCGGCCCGACCTCGGGCAGGATCCGGTTGGTCGCCTCGACCAGGATGAAGTGGACCTCCTTCGGGTCCAGCTCCGGGTAGTACTTCAAGGCGTCGGCGACCACGTCCTGCATCTCGGCGAGCGCCTCGATGCCGGCGAAGCCACCACCGACGAAGACGAAGTTCAGCGAGGCCTTGCGCACCTCCGGGTCCGGCGTCACGGCGGCGACGTCGAGCCGGTCGAGGATGTGATTGCGCAGGTAGATGGCCTCACCGATGGTCTTGAGACCGATGCCGATGTCGCTCAGGCCGGGGATCGGGAGAGTCCGCGAGACGGAGCCGGGCGCCACGACGATGTGGTCGTAGGCCATCTCGTAGGAGGGGCCGTCGATCGGCTGGATGGTCACGGTCTTGCTGGCGTGCTCGACCTTGGTGACCTCACCGGAGACGATGCGGCACTTCTTCAGCTCACGGCGCAGCGGCACGACGGCGTGGCGCGGCGAGATGTTACCGGCCGCTGCCTCGGGCAAGAACGGCTGATAGGTCATGTGCGGCACGGGGTCGATGACAACGACCTCGGCGTGGTTCCGGTTCAGCTTCTTGGAGAGGCGAAGGGCCGTGTACAGCCCGACGTGGCCAGCTCCTACGACGACTATGCGCGGCGGATTCACGCTCCTATTCTCGCGCGCGACCGACAGTTCATGCGTCGTTCTGTGACCATCGCAACCTTGAAAGTCAAGTGTCGAAGGACACATAAACAGCCCGAAATTCAGGTTCGCCTGGTAAGGCGTACGAGAATTACCGTCACTCCCGTCGCAGCAGCCAATCCCGCCAATGTGGCCAATTGGAACGCGTCGCCACCAAGGTCCTCGGTAAGGCCCAGAGCGAGCACTGTCAACACGGCGGAAATCAGCACGACGATCAGCGCCCGCCCGATCCACAACCCCGGCACGTCGAGATTCACCACGGCGTCGTAGGGCAGGACCGCCGCCAGCGCGGTGAGCGTGTGACCCAGGTAGAGCAGGGTGGCCAGCGAGACCACCCGCCACAGGGCGATCCGCGAGTCGTAACCGGCGGTGTCGACGATCCAGCCGGCCACCGCGATCAGCGCGGCGAACGTGGCGCCCCGGCCCCGCGGCGCGAACGCCGGCCACACCGCGATCACCAGCAGCGGCACGACGAACTGGCTGGCCAGCAAGGCGGTCGGCCAGGCGACCGTCATCGCGAGCACCCCGGCGAGCGCGATGCCGCAGCGCACCGTCACCGGCACGACGGTGGCCCGCCGCACCACGGTGGGAATCCGGCTCAGTCGCCGGAGCAGACCGGTCAGCACGTCAGCGCCCCCTCGGCGCGGCGGCCATCCGGGCCACGTCGCGCAGCACCAGGTCGAGACTGCCGGCGCCGGCCCAGGTGACCACCGGCACACCGTGCTCGCGGAGCCGGCCGAGCACGTTCTCCCGCTCGATGCGCCACAGCCGGGTGGCGAACGGGGTCCACTGGTTGCGGACCGGCGGGGCGGTCTCCTCGGGCAACGTGTCGACCGCGACGACGAAACGGCCGGCCTGGGTGAGCTGGGCCAGCATGTCGGCGGCGCGCGGGTCGACCAGCGGGGTGAGCACCACGACCAGCGCGGACGTCGAGATGTGGTGGGCACCGAGGGCCGGCTCGTAGTCCTCCTCGACCGGGTCGGCGCGCACGTCGAGCAGCCACTCCAGAACGGTCAGGTACTGCCGGCGGCCGGACGCGGCGCGCAGCCGGCGGGCGGTCGCACCGTACTCCAGCAGCGACACGCGGTCACCGCGGTGCAGGTAGTGCTCGGCGACCGCGGCGGCGGCGCGAACCGTGGTGTCCAGCACCGACGCGCTGCCGCGGACACCGCCGGAACGGCCCACCTCGCCGAGCAGATCGAGCAGGAGCAGCACCTCGGCGTCGCGGTCCGAGAGGGTGGACGCCACGTGCAGGTCGCGGGTGCGCAGCGACACCCGCCAGTCGATGCGGCGCAGCCGGTCGCCAGGAGCGAACTGGCGCACGCCGGCCAGCTCACCGCCCTCGCCCAGCCGCCGCGAGCGGTGCGCGCCGACGAGACCGGCCGCGGCCGGCATCGCCTCGGTGGCCTTGAACGGCTCGGTCGTCGGGTAGACGCGGACGCCGCGGGCCGGGGTGACGACCGGGCGGCTGGCGAGCAGCCCACCGCAGGCAGCGGCACGGGCCGCGGCCGGCCCGACGTCCTGCCGGCCCCAGCGCAGCGCCTCGCCCGGCAGGTCGATCGCGGCCCAGCCGTCGGACGGGACGGTGATCGCGAACGGGCGGTCCGAGTGTTCCAGGCGCAGCCAGGGAGACGTCTTGGTACGGACGACGACCAGGTCGTACCCGAGCGCGTCGGGGTTGGCGACGGTCAGCCCCGCCTGCACCGCCCCGCCCTCGACCAGGTACGTCTCGTCGGCCGTGATCGTCACCTCGGGCACCGACTCCGGCCGCCGCCGCAGATGCAGCGCCGCCCCGATCGCGAACGGCGCGGCCAGCAGCACCAGGTCGACCCGTCCCAGCGCCACCCCGAGCAGCAACAACAGCCCGGTGAGCAGCACCGAACGGCCGAGCGCACGGGTCGGCGCCCAGCTCGGAGCGGCCGGTTCAGTCATGCCGCGCGTACGTCGGAAGCGCCCCGCTGGCCGGGGCCGGCACCGCGCTGAGCACCTCCTGCACCACGAACGCCGGGTTGACCTGGCGCAGCCACATCTCCGGGCGCAGCGTGATCCGGTGAGCCAGTGCCGGCACGGCGACGTCCTTGACGTCCTCGGGCACGACGTAGTCCCGCCCGGCCATCGCGGCGCGGGCGCGGGCCAGGAGCAGCAGCGCGAGCGAGCCACGTGGCGACGAGCCGACCAGCACCGCGTTGTGCTCGCGGGTGGCGGCGGCCAGCGACACGATGTAGCGGCCGATCGAGTCCTCGACCGTCACCGACTCCAGCGCGGCCTGCATGACCTGCAGCGTGCGGGCGTCGACGACCGGGGCGATCTGGGACTCCTCCTGCCGGCGCGACATCCGGCGGCGCATCACCTCCCACTCCTCCTCCGCGGTCGGGTAACCGAACGACACGCGGAGCATGAAGCGGTCGAGCTGGGCCTCGGGCAGGGGGTAGGTGCCCTCGTACTCGATCGGGTTGGCGGTGGCCAGCACGTGGAACGGCGGGTCCAGCCGGTAGGTGACGCCTTCGACCGAGACCTGCTTCTCCTGCATCGCCTCGAGCAGGGCCGACTGGGTCTTCGGCGGGGTCCGGTTGATCTCGTCGGCCAGCAGCATGTTCGTGAAGACCGGGCCGGCCCGGAACGCGAAGTCGCCCTTGCGCTGGTCGTAGAGGAACGAGCCGGTCACGTCCGCCGGCAGCAGGTCAGGGGTGAACTGCAGCCGCCGGAAGTCCAGCCCGAGCGCCTGGGCGAAGGAACGGGCGGTCAGCGTCTTACCGAGCCCCGGCAGATCCTCCAGCAGGACGTGCCCGCCGGCCAGGATGCCGGCCAGCACCATCTCCAGGGCCTCCCGCTTGCCGACCAGGACGCTGTTCACGGCGTCGAGGACGGCTCCGGCCAGGCGCCCGACCTCGAACGGGGGGAGGGCCTGTACGCCTGTCTGCGTCACCGGCGCACCTTTCTCACAGTCGTTCCATCGCTTGTACGTACGTCTCCAGGTCGCGCGTCCTCAGCCCGCGCCGGCCCGGGTCGGACAGCACCGACCAGGCCTGTTCGCCGAGCAGTTCCCGGGCACGGGCCGGGTCACCGGCCCGGGTGATTCCGTGTCGCAACCGCAGGCGCTCATCGGCGAGTTCGCCGAGCACCGGCAAGACGTTACGCGCATAGGTGTCCGGGTCGGAGTGCGCCTTGTCGAGAGTTCGCTCCCAACGGCGCACTGTGGCACGCAACGAGTCGGCCGCGCGAGCCGACTCGCTGCCGCCCCCGGCCCCGCCGCGGACCCCGCGGGGCGGGCGGACCGCCGCGGCCGCGATCGTGACCAGGCGCAACCCGGCCAGCAGGGCGATCACCAGCAGCAGCGGGGCGTGGACCGAGCCGGCCCGCAGCGCGGCGACGACCACCACCGTGGCGGCGGCGATCAGGATCACGTTGCCGACGATCCGCACGACGGGCGAGCGGCGTCGCCGCACCTTCGGCGCCGGCTCCGCGGACGGCGCCGCCGTCATCTCGAAGAGCTCGCCCAACCCCCCGTAGCTCATGCCGACACCTCCGCTGCGCTCCGGCGTCGCCATGAGTTTCTGACCGAGCCCGATGATTCACTCGCAAGCTCGCTCATGCAGGAACACCCGCTCCCAGGTCGGCGCGCAGCCGCTCCAGGGCGTTACGGGCCTGCAGGCGCATCCGGTCGTCCACCGTGTGCGTCGCGTAGCGCGCCTCCCGGTACACCTCCATCAGCGCCGCCAGCACGGCGGCGTCCACCCGCTGCTCGGCGAGCAGGCGCCCGACCAGGTCGGTCGGGCTGTCGCCGGGATGCTTCGGGGTGCCGGCCTCGGCCGCCGCCTGTTCGAGCCGCACCCAGCAGGCGATGACCGCGCGGCGCGGGTCCCGGTCGGCGTCGGAGAGCTCCTCCAGGCCGGCGTCGAGCGCGGCCACCAGGTCCTCCGCGGTGTTGCCGGCACGTCGTGAGTCACGGCGCCCGGTCCGGCCGCGCCGGCGGCGCTTCACGTCGCGCAGCAGCGCCCAGGTGAGGATCGCCACCATGACGATCACCACGACGGTGAGCAGCACGATCGTGACGGTGCCGATCCAGTCGGGCAGGCCGCGGGCAGCCTCGACCGGGGCTTGCGTCGCCTCGGCCGCGGTCGGGTTCGGGGTGGGCGGCAGCAGCGGGGCCTGCGTGGTGGGCGTGGCCGATCGCGGGGTGATCCGATCCAGCTGGGGCGCCGAACGGGTCGCTGCCAGCGAGGTCACGAAGAGCAGCGCGATGACGGCGGCCAGCGGCCACCAGCGGCGCAGTTGTACAAGGTCCATGCGGGCTTGTTCAGATCCGTGACTCGAAACGGGATTCGGACACGCGCATCATGCCAGGCCCGCGAGAACCTTGGCACGAGTGAACACCGCGTCGAGCATGTCGGGGGTGAGCCGGCCGGTGAACGTGTTCTGCTGGCTGACGTGGAAACATCCGAGCACCGGGGGTACGCCGGGCAGGCTGACCTCGGCTCCGTGCCCGAATTTCGGGCGTGGGACGGGCGGGTTCACGCCGTACGCCGATCGCATCGCCGGCCACCAGGCGGCCCAGGCGAAGGCACCCAGGGTGACCACCACCCGGAGTGTGGGCTTGATCATCTCCAGCTCGCGCCGGAACCAGGGCGTGCAGGTGTCGCGTTCCTGCGGGGTGGGCTTGTTGTCGGGCGGGGCGCAGCGCACCGCCGCGAAGATCCGGGTGTGCCGCAGTTCCAGGCCGTCGTCGGCGGAGACGCTGGTCGGCTGGTTGGCGAGGCCGGCCCGGTGCAGCGCGGCGAAGAGCACGTCGCCGGACCGGTCGCCGGTGAAGATCCGGCCGGTGCGGTTGCCGCCGTGCGCGGCGGGTGCCAGGCCGAGGATCGCGATCGACGCGTCGGCGGGCCCGTGACCGGGGATCGGCCGGCCCCAGTACTCCTGGTCCCGGAAGGCGGCCCGTTTGACCGTGGCTACCTCGGTGCGCCACGCGACCAGCCTCGGGCAGGCGAAGCAGTCCGCGATGCGGGCGTCGAGCACGGTCAGCGACGCGGCCCCGGCCGCCTGTGCGACAACCCCTTCCGGCGTACGCGGTGAGGACTCCGACGGTTGCACCGGATCAGCACAACATCCCGCGCGTGTCGTGATGCAACCGGGGGCGGCGTTCCAGGCCCGGAACGCCGCCCCCGATCAGCTCATGCCGCGGATCAGGCCTTGGCCTTCACGCAGAGCAGGTACTTGTCCTTGGCGTCCGAGCCCACCGGGCTGGAGAGGATCGCCGGGTCCTTGTCGGTCTCCTTGAAGAAGGAGTCACAGGCGGTGCCGTTCACGTCGTCGGTGCCGGGCACCTTGGCGAGGACCACGAACTTGGCCTTCGAGTCCGAGCACTCGACGATGTCGGCCTCGGTCTTGGTCTCCTTGTCGGAGAGGTTCTCGCTGACCGAGATGCAGTCGCCGGCCTTGGCGTCCTTGGTCGGGTCGCCACCGTTGAACAGCGAGCGCAGGCCGACCTTGGCGCCTAAGATCACCAGGAAGATCACGATCACGCCGAGGATGCTCAGGGCCTTCTTGCCGCCGGACTTCTTCGCCGGCTCGACCGGGGCGGGCGGCGGGAAGCCCGCGGCGCCGGGCGGCGGGTAGCCACCGGGGGCACCGGCGCCGGGCGGCGGGTAGCCACCGGGAGCACCGGCACCCGGCGCGGGGTAGCCGCCGGGAGCACCGGCACCGGGCGCGGGGTAGGCGCCGGGCGCACCGGCGTTCGGCGGCGGATAGGCACCGGGCGCTCCCGGGGTGCCCGCGTTCGGCGGCGGGTACGCGGCGCCGCCCGTGTTCGGCGGCGGGAAGGCCTGGCCGCCGTGGGTCGGCTCAACCGGGTTCGACATCGATGCTTCCTTTCGCGGACGACAACCGTCCGATCGTCTGGCAGGGGAGAATAACGACCGGCGGGAACGTCGCGCGACCCCGATCTAGCTGCATTTATCTGAAATCGCTCGGGTAGCGCTGTGACTTTGCTGGGAATATCACCCCGTGTGCCCGCGGTGACGACACACGGGCAGCGAAAACGGGCCGAACGGGCAGCGAGAGCCGCCCGTTCAGGGACCGGTCAGGCCGAGGCGGTCAACCCGAATGCGATGCCGTCCAGGATGTCGTGCTCCGAGGCGATGACCGTGTCGTGGCCGGAGCGCTCCAGGATGATCCGCATGATGAGGGAGCCGGCGCCGATCACGTCGGCCCGCCCCGGGTGCATCACCGGCAACGCCAGGCGCTGCTCGACGGTCATCCCGAGCAACTCCCCGGTGACCCGGCCGACCGCCGCACGGCTGATCTCGCTGTGGTGGATGCGGGACGAGTCGTATTCGGGGAGGTGGTGGGCCAGGGCGGCGACCGTGGTGACCGTGCCGGCCAGCCCGACCAGGGTGCGCGCCTCGCGACCGGCGACCGCGGCCAGGGCCGTGTCCACCGCGACGGTCACGTCCTTCTCCGCGGCGGCCAGCTCCTGGGCCGACGGCGGGTCGCCGTGCAGGTGCCGCTCGGTCATCCGGACACAGCCGATGTCCATCGAGACGGCCCGCTCCACGGTGTCCGTGCCGGTGACGAACTCGGTGGAACCGCCACCCAGGTCGAACACGAGGAACGGCCCGGGCGCCGTCAGGCCCTTCACCGCCCCGAGGAAGGAGAGCGTGGCCTCCTCCTCACCGGTGATCACCTCCGGGTCGACGCCCAGCACCCCGCGCACCATGTCCCGGAACTCCTGCGCGTTCGACGCGTCGCGGGAGGCGGAGGTGGCACACATCCGTACGGCGACCGCTTCTGATCTCTTGATCTCGGCGGCGTAGCCGACCAGCGCGACCCGCGTGCGCTCGATCGCGGCCGGGGAGAGCATGCCGGTCCGGTCGACGCCCTCACCCAGGCGGACGATCTCCATGGTGCGCAGGACGTCGGTCAGCCGGTCGCCCTCGACGTCGGCGATCAGCAGGCGGACCGCATTGGTGCCGCAGTCGATGGCCGCGACTCTCACAGGTGGAGCAGCATTCTCGTGTTCCCCAGCGTGTTCGGCTTGACCCGTTCCAGGTCCAGGAATTCGGCGACACCCTCGTCGTACGACCGCAGCAGTTGCTCGTAGACACCGTGCGGCACCGGCGCGCCGTCGATCTCGGTGAACCCGAACGCACCGAAGAACCGGGTCTCGAACGTCAGGCAGAACACCCGGCGCACCCCGAGCTCACGGGCCTGGTCGAGAAGCGCGGTGACGATCTTGTGACCGATCTTGCGGCCGCGCTGGCTCGGATGGACCGCGACCGTGCGGATTTCCGCCAGGTCCTCCCACATGACGTGCAGGGCGCCGCAGCCGACGACAGCGCCGTCCTCCCCCACCGCGACCCAGAACTCCTGGACGGACTCGTAGAGGGTCACGGTCGCCTTGCTGAGCAGCCGCCGATCCGTCGTGTACGTGTCGACCAGGGCCCGGATCGCCTTCACGTCCCCGGTGCGGGCGCGACGGATCATCACTCGTCTCTGCTCACACACGGACCCCCGACCCACCACGGCTCGACGGCGTCACGGACCTCGTCGCCGAACGGGTTCACCCCGCGGCCCGCGGCCAGCGCGTGCCCGAGGTGCACGTGCAGGCACTTCACCCGGTCGGGCATGCCACCGGCGGACACGTTACGGATCTCTGGCACGTCGTCGATCGCCTGGCGGCGGTCCAGATAGTCCTGATGCGCCCGCGCGTAGTGCGCCGCGAGCTCGGGATCGGTGCTCAGCCGCTCCTGCATGTCCCGCATCACGCCGGCCGACTCCAGGCGGCTGCACGCGGCGGTGGCATGTGGACAGGTCAGGTAGTACATCGTGGGGAACGGCGTGCCGTCGTCGAGCCGGGGCGCGGTCTCCACCACGTCCGGGTTGCCGCACGGGCAGCGGTGCGCGACCGCCCGGGTGCCGCGGGGACGACGGCCGAGCTGGGCCGCCACGATGTCGAGATCGGCGGGGTCTGGTGCATCCATCAGTTCGAGGGCTCCGCGTCGGCGGCTCGGACGCTGTTCCACAGCGTGTCGTACCAGCGGTCCGGGACGGCCGCCGGGGTCTTCTGGTCGGCGTCACGGGGCGCGCCGGTCGAGCCGGTGATCACCAGCAACGGGGCTTCGCCACGCCGTACGTAATAGAGGTCTTTCCGGGCCTGGATCCGGATGTACTCCGGGTCGTTCCACTTCGCCAGCTCGGCGGCGGTCTTCTCGATCTCGCCGCTCTGCTCGGCCTGCGCGCGTTTCAGCTGCGCGATCTCCGACTCCTGCTGCAGGTAGACCCGGATCGGATAGGTGTAGGCCAGGGCCAGCACCACGAAGACCGCGAGCAGGATGGTGGCCCGGCTGGTCAGCGCGCGGGGCCGGGGAGCGTCGGTGCGCCGGGCGGCGGGACCCCCCGATTGAGACGTACGCCGGGAGCCGGCCGGCCGGGCGCTGCGCGAGGTCGGCACCCGGACCGTGGGGCGGGCCTCCACCCGGATCGATCCGGTGTTCCGGGTGCGGGACGACGCGCCGGGGCGGCCGCCGCTGCCACTCGATCGACGGGACGGACCCTGACCGCTCGGCATGCGACGCTGTGTCATCTCCACCCCTCCCCCACCACCGTCACGGATTGTGGCACCCGAGTGGGCCCGGGTGCCACTTCACCATGATGGCCGGTCGGGTATCAGGCGACCCGGTAACGCGGGAACGCGCCCGCACCGGCGTACCGCGCGGCGGTCTCCAGCTGCTCCTCGATGCGCAGGAGCTGGTTGTACTTCGCGACCCGGTCGGAACGAGCCGGCGCGCCGGTCTTGATCTGGCCGGAGCCGACCGCGACGGCCAGGTCGGCGATCGTGGTGTCCTCGGTCTCACCGGAGCGGTGCGACATCATCGTCTTGAAGCCGGCCCGGTGGGCCAGGTCCACGGCGTCCAGCGTCTCGGTCAGCGAACCGATCTGGTTCACCTTGACCAGCACCGCGTTGCCGGCCGCCTCGGCGATGCCCCGGGCGATGCGCTGCGGGTTGGTGACGAACAGGTCGTCGCCGACGATCTGGATCTTGTTGCCGAGCTGCTCGGTCAGCGCGCTCCAGCCGGCCCAGTCGTCCTCGGCCAGCGGGTCCTCGATGGAGACGATCGGGTAGTCGGCGGCGAGCTTCGCGTAGTAGGCGATCATCTCGTCGGTCGACTTCGGGGCGCCCTCGAAGACGTACGACCCGTCCTTGTAGAACTCGGTCGCGGCGACGTCCATGGCCAGCACGATGTCGCTGCCCAGGGAGAAGCCGGCGGCCTGGACGGCCTCGGCGATCAGGTCCAGCGCGGCGGCGTTGGCCGGCAGGTTCGGCGCGAAGCCGCCCTCGTCGCCCAGACCGGTCGACAGGCCCTTCTTCTTCAGCACCGACTTCAGCGCGTGGTAGACCTCGGCGCCGGTGCGCAGCGCCTCGCGGAACGTCGGAGCGCCGATCGGGGCGATCATGAACTCCTGCACGTCGACGTTGGAGTCGGCGTGCGCGCCACCGTTGACGATGTTCATCATCGGAACCGGCAGAACAGCGGCGTTCGGGCCACCGACGTAACGGAACAGCGGGAGCTCGGCGGAGAGCGCGGCGGCCTTGGCGACGGCGAGGGAGACACCCAGGATCGCGTTGGCGCCCAGCTCCGACTTGGTGTCGGTGCCGTCCAGGTCGAGCATCTTCTGGTCGATCAGGCGCTGCTCGCTCGCCTCGTAACCGATCAGCTCGTCGGCGATCTTGTCCTCGATGTTGGCGACGGCCTTCTCGACGCCCTTGCCGAGGTAACGGCCCTTGTCGCCGTCCCGCAGCTCGTGCGCCTCGAACGCGCCGGTGGAGGCGCCGGACGGAACCGCGGCGCGGCCGACGGTGCCGTCGTCCAGGCCGACCTCGACCTCGACGGTCGGGTTGCCACGGGAATCCAGGATCTCGCGGGCGACGATCGCTTCAATGGTGGCCATTTGTGGTGTCGCTCCCTAAGCGTTGTACGAATACCGTTTCGGTCCGCGACCCTGCGGGCCGACCACGCCAGTGAGCGTATCGAGCCGACCGGCCGCGCGTTCGGCCGCCCGGCCAACTTCACCGCCCGGTATGCCTCAAAACCACGGCCCGCCTGCCGAAACAGGGGGCACTATGAGCAGCAGCCTGTTTCCCGAGGACGGCTCACGCGTCGAGATGGAGGCCGGGGGCGACATCCGCCCCGGCGTCCGGGTCGTGGCCGCCACCGACGCGGCCGTGACCGTCTCGCTCCCCCGCGCCCATGTGCCGCGCGAGGGCTCCGAGGTGATCCTGCGCTGGTCCGCCGCACCCCGCGGCCGGTACGTGGTCTCCGCCACCGTCGCCACCACCGACGAGAACCGCGCCGAGCTGCGGCTGGCCGGCGCGCCGGAGATCGTCCAGAACCGGCTCTACGTGCGCGGAGGCGGCGGTGAGCCGATCGTGATGACCCGCTCGGGGCACCCCGACGCGATCGGCTGGATCCACGACATCAGCGAACGCTCGGTGCGGGCACACTTCACCGACGTCGAGGTGCGGCCCGGTCACGAGGTGTCGCTGCGGACGCAGCTCGGCGGCGACGTGGTCGAGTTCGTGGCGACCGTGACGAAGGCCAGCGCGATGCGGCAGCAGGTGCCGATCCGGGGGCCGTTGTCGGTGGAGATGGTCGCCCTCTACGACCCGCCCGAGTCGGAGGCGAAGGTCATTCGCCGTTATGTCATGCGCTATCAACTCATGCAGCGCGCCAAAGCCGCCGAGTCCGCCTGAACGGCAATTCCGGCCTTCTATCGATCGGCATATATCGTTTGCACGCGACTGAGCTCTCGACCAGGGTGGGAATCATGGCCGGCCGACGATTCCCGAATGCTTTCCTGGCCGTCGGGGCGCTACTCGCGGTGACCTCCTGCACCGATCTGGACCAGGCCAGCGCGGCCGGGGTGGGTCCGGCGGACGCGGTCGCGCAGATCGCCGGCCAGCTCTCGGACTCGGCCGGGCTGACCTACACGGCGACCTACCGCCTGGCCGGTGGGGGCACGGCGAAGATCGTTCAGGCCCCTTCCCGTACGGCGTATCGCTGGCCCGGCGGTTCGCTGATCGTCACGCCCACGGCCACCACGCGGTGCGGCACGACCTGCGTGGTCTCCGCCCCGGACGCGGCCGAGCCGGCACCGGCCACCGGCATGATCACGCCGGGCGCCGTGGAGGCGAAGCTGCGGGTGGCCGCCGCCGACCCGGCCCTGGCGATCACCGAGCGGGACACGACCATCGCCGGGCGGCATGCCGCGTGCGTGAAGCTCACCGGGGACTTCGAGGCGTGCGTGACCGGGGACGGGACGCTGGCCGCCTTCACCGGGGTCCTGGCCGGCACCGAGCTGGACATGACGCTCACCGACCTCACCGCCACCGTCGACGAGGCCGACTTCCAGCCCCGCCCGGCCCGCTGAGGCCGACCGGGCGGGCACGCCTTGCCGGGGGCGGTCAGACGCCGAGGAGGGTTCGCAGGTGGCGCGGCGGCGGGGAACCGTGCGCGAGCATCGCGTCGTGCCAGGCTCTCGGGGTGGCGCCGAACGGACGGGCCGCCGCGATCGCCGCCACCTCCGTGTACCCCACGAAGTAGGTCGAGAGCTGGGTCGACGTGAGCAGCGCCCGCCGCCACTTGCCGGCCGCCTCGCCCTCCTCCTGGAAGCCGCGGCCGGTCATCAGCGCCATCGCCTCGGCCTCGGGCAGCTCGTCGCAGTGCACCAGCTGGTCGATGATCGCATTCAGGCTCATCCGCAACTGCATCTTGAGCTGCTGCAACCGCACGGCCGGGCCACCGAAGCCGAGACCGGCCATCATCTCCTCGGCGTAGACCGCCCACCCCTCGACGAACGGCCCGGACGAGCCCAGCGCGCGGACCGGGCTGCTGCCCCGGAACCGGCGGGCGTGCGCGAGCTGCAGGAAGTGACCCGGCATCGCCTCGTGGACGGTGAGATTCCGGATCATCTCGTTGTTGTACTCCCGGTAGAAGCTGCGGACCCGCTCGGCCGGCCAGTCCGAGGGCGCCGGGGCGATGCAGTAGAACGTCGGCACGTCCGCGGTCTCCAGCGGGCCCGGCGGGTCGCAATAGGCCACCGCGACGCCGCGGGCGAACTCCGGCATCTCCTCGATGACGCACGGGTCGTCCACCAGGGACACCACGTCGTGGGCTCGGACGAACTCGGTCGCCTCGTCCATCGTGCCCTTGGCCAGGCCGACGATCGTGGTGTTGTCCGGATGCTGCCCGGCGATGGTGTCCAGGGCGCGGCGCACAGTGTCGTCGTCGGCCGGGCCACCGACCAGCTCGGCGGCGAGCGTGCGCAACTCGGCGCCGACCCGGTCCAGATTCGCCCGGGCGCGGCTGAGCACCTCGGACGCGGGAAGCTCGGTGTCCAGCGTGTGCCAGAGCCGCGCCTCCCACAGGTGCCGGCCGAGCCGGGGGTCGCGGCCGGGCTCGCCGCTCTCCAGCCGCTGCCGCAGCCACCCGCCGAACTCGGCGAGCGCCGCCAGCGACGCCTGGGCGACCGGCTCGACCGTGGCCCGCAGGCCCGGCTCCTGCGCGAGGAGCACCGGCACCTCGTCGCGGATCAGCCCGGCCGTGCCGGCGAACTGGCCGGCCGCGGTCTCGGCGTGGACGCGAGGCACGTCGCGCAGCACGGCACGGGCCGTGGCCAGTGCGTCCGGCAGGGCGGCGAGCCGGCCGCGCAGGCTCTCCAGCCGCTGGGCGGGTGGGGCGAACGGGCGGGACAGCAGGCCGTGCAGGAGCGGACCGGGGTTGTGCTCCAACGGGTTCCACTCGTGCTCGCGCACATCGGTCAGCTCGAACAGCCGCCGCTCGACCTGGGCGCTGAGGATGGCGTGGTCGGCCTGATCCTCGGCGTCGAGCCCGTCGGCGTCGATGCCGCTGAGCGCGTCGGCGGCGTCCCGCAGCATGGCGATCCGGCCCTCGACCGCGGTGGCGGACAGGTCGGGCAGGCGGTCGTCGAAGCGATGGTCCCCCGCGTAGAGGGCCGTCACGGGGTCGCTCTCCAGCAGAGCGTCGGCGATGCGCTCGGCGAGCGGTACGAACTCCGGCATGCCGAGAAAACTACTCGGGAGGTCGGACTTTTTCCGCCGCTCGCACTGCTTCGGCGTACGCCAAAGTGGCTTTTCGCAGTTGAGCCTCCGGGTCGAGACCTGCCTCACGTGCCTCGGCGACCAGGCGCAACAGCCCCGAGCCGAGGTCGTCATCGCCCGGGAGCGCAACGTCGACACCGCCCCGGGCTGCCCGCTGCAGGATCTTCGCGGCCAGCGCGAGGGCCGGCTGGCTCAGCGCCACGCCGTCCAGAACGGAATCGCGCGACTTCTCCTCGCGTTTGATCCGGTCCCAGTTGGCGGTGATCTCCTCGATGTCCTCGACGCTCTCCCCGGCGAAGACGTGCGGGTTGCGGCGGATCATCTTCTCCACCAGCGTCCCGGCGACGTCGTCGACGTTCCAGGCCCGGCCGTCCGGCAGCTCCTCGGCGAGGCGGGCGTGCAGCACGATCTGCAGCAGCACGTCGCCGAGCTCCTCACGCAGCTCGTCGAGGTCGTCGCGCTCGATGGCGTCGTACGCCTCGTAGCTTTCCTCCAGCAGATAAGGCGCGAGCGTACGGTGGCTCTGCGCCCGCTTCCACGGATCGCCCCCGGGCGAGACAAGACGGTCCATGACGGCGACCGCGTCCAGCAGGCGCGCGCCGGGCGGGTCCCAGCTGCCGTACATCAGCTCGAGCTCGGCCAGCCCGGGCTCGCGAGCCAGTCGCAGCCCGAGCTGGCGGGCGAAGGGCTGATCGCCGTGCGCCCCGGCCAGCCAGACCGCGAGCGGCGCGTCCCCGATCGCGTCGAGCAGGCCCTGCGCGTCGGTGTCGAGCACGGTCACCGGCACCCCGGCCGCGCGCAGCGCCACCGCCTGCTCGGACTCGGCGGCGGCGAAGACCGGGCCGGACCGGACGGTGTCCCACGCCTCAGCGGTGAGCAGCCCCGCCGGCAGCCGCGGCGAGGTGACGAGCAGGACGATCCGGGCGCTCAAGAGACGTCGGAGACCGGGACCGAGGCGTCGCCGCCGACCTGCGCCGCGACGATCTGGTAGATCGCCTTGGTCTGCTGGTTCTGGATGCCGTAGACGCCCAGCTCGATCGGCTGGTAGCGGGGGTTGACGGTGACCTTCAGCGGGTCGGCGACCTCGTGCACCTCGTTGCGCAGCGCGACCGCGGCCTGCAGGTCCTTCGTGACGTCGGCCGGCACTGTGCCCTTGAACGCGTCGAAGGTGGTGCCCGGCTGGAGCGCGTTGTTCGCGGTGAGCCGCTGGAAGACGTCCTTCAGGTCGTCCTCGGTGAGCGCGGTGGTGCTGGTGATCGACTGCTCGACGGTGTACTGCAGGGCGTTGTACTGCGCGTACAGCCGCACATACTCCGTCGTGGCGGGCAGCCGGACCAGGGCGGCGAACTGGTCGTAGGACAGGTCGGCCGGCACCTGCACGTTGTGCCGCTGCGCGACCCGGTCGATCAGATCCCGGCTGACCAGCACGTTGACGATGTCGGTGCGGGTGATCGGCATGGGAGCGGCGTCGCCCAGCGCGGCGCGGGCGTCGTCCCACACCTGCTGGACACGCTTCTCGGTGATCCGGGAATCACCGATGTACGCGGCCACGGCCGGCTCGGACCGGCAGGCGGAGAGGCCGGCCACCGCGAGGGACGCGACGACGGCCATGGATGCGAATCGACGGCTACGCTGCATGGGCATCACCTTCTCACGATCAATGTGATCCGTCACACCCGGGCCGCGACCGGCGCGTCGCCGAGGACGTCCTTGAGGAGCTGGGCGCACCACTGCAGCAGGGCCTGGTCGCGCAGCGGCTCGCCGCCCACCCGGCGGGTCGCCGGGCGCGGGACGCTGACCTGGTCGTTCGCTGTCTTGTAGACCGAGTCCGGGTGGTAACGCTTGAGCCGCATCTGCTTCGAGTCGGGCAGGCTCAGCGGGGCGAAGCGCAGGTGCTTGCCCTGCATGGAGACGTCGGTGAGGCCGTAGGCGCGGGCCAGCTGGCGGAAACGGGCCACCGCGATCAGGTTGACCACCGGGGCGGGCGGCTCGCCGTAGCGGTCGGTCATCTCGGCGATGACCTCCTCCAGGCGGGTGTCGTCGCGGGCCTCGGCCAGCTTGCGGTACATCTCCAGGCGCAGCCGCTCGACCGCGATGTACTCGGTGGGCAGGTGCGCGTCGATCGGCAGATCGATCTTGACCTCGGGCTCCTCCTCGGGGCGCTCGCCCTTGAACGCGCTGACCGCCTCGCCGACCATCCGCACGTACAGGTCGAAGCCGACGCCCTCGATGTGGCCGGACTGCTCACCACCGAGCAGGTTGCCGGCGCCGCGGATCTCCAGGTCCTTCATCGCCACGTACATGCCGGCGCCCAGCTCGGTGTGCTGGGCGATGGTGGCCAGGCGCTCGTGGGCGTGCTCGGTGAGCGGCTTCTCGCGGGGGTAGAGGAAGTACGCATACGCCCTCTCCCGGCCCCGGCCGACCCGGCCGCGGATCTGGTGCAGCTGGGCCAGGCCGAGCAGGTCGGCGCGCTCGACGATCAGGGTGTTGGCGTTCGGGATGTCGATGCCGGACTCGACGATGGTGGTGCAGACCAGGACGTCGAACTCCTTCTCCCAGAAGCCGACCATCACCCTTTCGAGCTGCTCCTCGCTCATCTGGCCGTGCGCCACCGCGACCCGCGCCTCGGGCACCAGCTCGCGCAGCCGGCGGGCCGCCCGGTCGATCGACTCGACCCGGTTGTGCAGGTAGAAGACCTGGCCGTCGCGGAGCAGCTCACGGTGGATGGAGGCGGCCACCTGCTTGTCGTCCTGGGCGCCGACATACGTCAGGACGGGGTGCCGCTCCTCCGGCGGAGTCGCGATGGTGGACATCTCGCGGATGCCGGTGATCGCCATCTCCAGGGTCCGCGGGATCGGGGTGGCCGACATGGTCAGCACGTCCACCGACGCGCGCAACGCCTTGAGCTGCTCCTTGTGCTCGACGCCGAACCGCTGCTCCTCGTCCACGATGATCAGGCCCAGGTTCTTGAACCGGGTCGACTTGGCGAGCAGCCGGTGCGTGCCGATCACGATGTCGGCGGTGCCGTCGGCGGCGTGCTCCAGGGTGAGCGCGGCCTCCTTCGGCGTCTGGAACCGGGACAGCTGCTTGATCTGCACCGGGAACTGGCTCATCCGCTCGGTGAACGTGTTGAAGTGCTGCTGAGCCAGGAGCGTGGTCGGCACGAGCACGGCCACCTGCTTGCCGTCCTGCACCGCCTTGAACGCGGCGCGGACCGCGATCTCGGTCTTGCCGTAACCGACGTCGCCGCAGATCAGCCTGTCCATCGGGGTCTGCAGTTCCATGTCGTGCTTGACCTCGACGATCGCGGCCATCTGGTCGGGCGTCTCGGTGTAGGGGAACGCGTCCTCCAGCTCACGCTGCCACGGCGTGTCCGGGCCGAACGAGTGACCCTTGGAGGCCTGGCGTGCCGCGTACAGCTGGATGAGCTGCGCGGCGATCTCCTTGACCGCCTTCTTGGCCCGGGCCTTGCTCTTCTGCCAGTCGGAGCCGCCCATCTTGTGCAGCGTGGGCTGCTCGCCGCCGACGTAGCGGGAGAGCTGGTCGAGCTGGTCGGTGGGGACGTAGAGCCGGTCACCGGGCTGGCCGCGCTTGGACGCGGCATACTCGATCACCAGGTACTCCCGGTCGGCGCCGTTGACCGTGCGCTGCACCAGCTCGATGTAGCGGCCGATGCCGTGCTGCTCGTGCACCACGAAGTCGCCCATCTTCAGCTCGAGCGGGTCGATCGTGTTGCGCCGCCGGGCCGGCATCTTGCGCATGTCCTTGGTGGACGCGCCGCGGCCGCCGGAGATGTCGTTGCCGGTGATCACCGCGAGCCGGGACGCCTCGTCGACGAACCCGTGGTTCAGCCCGCCGCAGGTGACCAGCAGCTGGCCGTCGGCGATCGGCTCGGCGATCGAGTCGACCGGAGTGACGCCGAGGCCGGCGTCGCGCAGCAGCTCGGTGGCCCGCTGCGCGGTGCCCTTGCCCTCGAAGACCAGCGCGATCGCCCAGCCCGCGGCGGCCCACCCGGACAGGTCGCCGGCGAGCTTGGCGGTGTCCCCGTGATAGAGCGGGACCGGCTGGGCGGCGAGGGCGATGGCGTCGCCGGTGTCCGGCGCGACCTCGACCTCGGGCGCGTTCTCCCAGGGCAGCGCCTCCCCCGGCTCGGTGACGGCCAGGCCGAACGGCGAGATCGTCCACCACGGCCGGCTCAGCGTCGCGGCGTGCGCGCGGACGTCCGCGAGACTGCGGAAGGCGACCGCGCCGACGTCGATCGGCGCCTGCCCGCCCACGGCGGCAGCGGCCCAGGACGCCTCCAGGAACTCGTCCGAGGTACGGGTGAGGTCGTGCGCCCGCGTCCGGATCCGCTCCGGGTCGCAGAGCAGCACGTGGGTCCCGTCCGGCATGCAGTCCAGCAGGAGCTCCATGTTGTCCGCCCCGTCGAGCAGGGCCGGCGCCAGCGACTCCATGCCCTCGACCGGGATGCCACCGGCCAGCTTGTCCAGGATCTCGGCGAGCTCGGGGTGCTGCGCGGCCAGCAGCGCCGCTTTCTCCCGCACGGCCGGGGTGAGCAGCAGCTCCCGGCACGGCGGCGCCCAGAGCCGCTCGACCTGCTCGATCGTGCGCTGGTCGGCGACGGCGAAGGTGCGGATCTCCTCCACCTCGTCGCCCCAGAACTCGACCCGGGACGGGTGCTCGTCGGTGGGCGGGAAGACGTCCAGGATGCCGCCGCGGACGGCGAACTCGCCGCGCTTGGTGACCAGGTCGACCCGTGCGTACGCCATGTCGGAGAGCCGCCGGGCGACCTGCTCCAGCTCGGCCTCGCGCCCGGTGACCAGCTCCACCGGCTCCAGGTCGCCGAGGCCCTTGAGCTGCGGCTGGAGCAGGGACCGGACCGGCGCCACGACGACCTGCAACGGCTGGTCGCCGGGGTGGGCCAGGCGGCGCAGGACGGCCAGGCGCTTGCCGACCGTGTCCGACCGGGGCGACAGCCGCTCGTGGGGCAGCGTCTCCCACGACGGGTAGACCGCCACCCGCCCGGGGTCGATCAGGCAGCCGAGGGCGTCGGCCAGGTCGTCGGCCTCGCGGGAGGTCGCGGTGACCGCCAGCACCGGGCGCTGGGCGCCGCCGACGTCGGTGGGACCGGCCACGGCGGCCACCACGAACGGGCGCAGCGAGACGGGCGCGGTGAGATCCATCGAGTCGGAGTCGACGAAGCTCTTCGCCGCCAGGTCGCGGGCCCGGGCGAGGCCACGGTCGCGCAGGGCGGCCGGGATCAGACCGGCGAGTTGCATGGCGAGGACCCCCCGAGGGCACGACGAACGACCCCGGTCGAGGAAGGGCCGGGGGTATGCCCAACAGCTTAGTCCGACCGTCTGACAGTCCCGACCACGTGCGCTCCATCGCACAACATGTCCGACATGCGGGAGAAGCGGTATTGAAGAGTGCCCCCTGGAACAAGGGGGAGGCACCACCATGCGCATCTTGCTGCTCGTCAGCGCTTTCAACGGCTTGAGCCAGCGGGTCTGGTGCGCGCTGCGCGACGCCGGGCACGAGGTCGGGGTGCTGCTCGCGAGCGGCGAGCGGGAGATCGTGGACGGGGTGCGCGCCGCCGCGCCCGAGCTCATCCTCTGCCCGTACCTCAAGGATCGGGTTCCGGCCGTCGTCTGGCAGCGCTTCCGGACGGTGATCCTGCACCCCGGCCCGGTCGGCGACCGCGGGGCCTCCTCGCTGGACTGGGCGATCGCGGACGGCGCCCGGACCTGGGGCGTCACCGCCCTGCAGGCGGTCGAGGAGTTCGACGCCGGGCCGATCTGGGCCGGCCGCACGTTCGCGGTGCCGGCCACCGCCCCGCGCAAGTCGGCGCTCTACACCGGCCCGGTCTCGGACGCCGCGCTGGAATGCGCGCTGGAGGTGGTCACCAAGGCCGCCGACCCGTCGTTCACACCGGTGCCGGCGGAGAACGCGCCGGCCAGGGCACCCGGCGCCGGTCCGCGACCGCTGATGCGGCAGGCCGACCGGGCCTTCGACTGGGCCGAGCCGACCGGGACGATCATGCGGCGGATCCGGGCCGCCGACGGTTCGCCGGGGGTGCTCAGCGAGGTGGGCGGGCTCGCCGCGTACGTCTACGACGCGCACCCCGGCCCGGCCCGCACGGCGCGCCCCGGCACGCTGCTGGGTCGCCGCCAGGGCGCTGTCCTGGTCGCGACCGGCGACGGCAGCCTGTGGCTGGGACATCTGCGCCCCGCGGCCGCCGGCGGGATCAAGCTGCCGGCGACCAGCGCGCTCGGCGCCCGGCTGCACGGCGTACGCGACTCGCCCGTGCAGGCGTACGCGGAACCGGAGACGCCGGACGCGTACCGCCAGATCCGGTACCGGCGCGACGGCGCGATCGGCTGGCTGCACTTCGACTTCTACAACGGCGCGATGGCGCCCGGGCACTGCCGGCGGCTGCTGGCCGCGCTGCGGCACGCGATCGCCCAGGACACCCGGGTGCTGGTGCTGCGCGGCGGGACCGAGGCGTTCAGCAACGGCATCCACCTGAACGTGATCGAGGCGGCGCCGGACCCGGCCACCGCGGCGTGGGCCAACATCCGGGCGATCAACGCGGTCTGCCGCGAGATCGTGACGTGCACGCGGCAGGTGGTGGTCGCGGCGTACGCGGGCAGCGCCGGCGCCGGTGGCGTGATGCTCGGGCTGGGCGCCGACGTGGTCGCGGCCCGGGACGGGATCGTGCTGAACCCGTACTACGACATCGGCCTGTACGGCTCGGAGCTGCACACCTACACGCTGCCCCGGCGCGTCGGCGCGGACCGCGCCCAGCGCCTGATCGCCGACAAGCTGCCGGTCAGCCCCGCGCAGGCGGTCCGGATGGGACTGATCGACGAGATCGGGCCGCGGCACCCGGAGGCGTACGCCCAGTGGCTGAACCTGCTCGCCGAGCGCCACAGCGACGCGCGGGCGGCGCGCAAGCGGCGGGCCGCGAAGGCGCGGCGACTCGCGGCCGAGCGGATCCCGCTGGACGTCTACGAGATCCGTGAGCTGGCCGAGATGAGCCAGGACATCTTCGCCGACCGGTCCGGTTTCGCCGCGGCCCGGGGCGCGTTCGTCAGGAAGACCCGGCCGGCCGCCACGCCCCGGCAACTGCTGCTGGCCGGCAACACCGGGCCGGTGCTCACCGCCCGCCAGCGCCCCGGCAACGCCGGCCCGGGCACCGAGCGACGGGCGCCGGTCACGGTCCGCCCCGCCGTGCCGGCGGTCGCCTGAGCTCCCATGGCCAGACATCTCTACACCGGCGACCGCCGGCGACGGTGGGCGCTGCTCGCCGCCGCGCTCACGATCACCGCCGCGATCCCGTTGCTGCTGCGCGATCACGGACCGGCGCCGGCCGTCCTGCAGGTCCCGGAGGCCGCGGGCCCGGAGAAGCCGGTGTTCTACGTCGATCCGCAGGGCACGGCCGCCGCCGCGGTCCGCGATCTGGACCGCCGGGGACGGCACGACGAGGCGGCGGTGCTGCGGCGGATCGCCGGGCAGCCGGTCGCGAGCTGGCTCACCGACTCCGGGGCGGCGACGCTGGACCGGGCGCGGAAACTGGTCGGCGACGCGGCGCGGGCCGGGCGGGTGCCGCTGCTCGTGCTCTACGACATCCCGCACCGGGACTGCTCGGGACGGTCGGCGGGTGGCGCGCGGGACGCCACGACGTACCGCAAATGGGTCCTTGACCTGGCTCTGATCCTGCGCGGACATCGCGCCGTGGTGATCCTGGAGCCGGACGCCGTCGCCCAGGCGGTCACCGGATGCCTGACGGCGGTGCGGGTCACGGAGCGTTATGAGCTGCTCGCCGCGGCGGTGGAGAGCCTGCGGGCGCTGCCCGGTGTCCGCGTCTACCTCGACGCCGGCAATCCGGCCTGGGTGCCGGCCACGGAGATCGCGCCGGCGCTGCGCCGGGCCGGAGCGCTGCGGGCCCACGGTCTCGCTCTCAACGTCGCGGGCTTCGAGACCACCGAAGACAATGTGGCGTACGGCGGTGAGCTGTCCCGCCTCCTCGGCGACGCCCACTTCGTGATCGACACGAGCCGCAACGGCAACGGGCCCGCGCGGCACGGCACGGGCAACCCCGATCCCGGGCGGGAGCAGTGGTGCAACCCGCCCGGCCGGCGGCTCGGCACGCCGCCCACGCTGCGGACCGGGAACCGGCTCGCCGACGCGTACCTCTGGATCAAACGGCCGGGCGAGTCCGACGGTGCCTGCGGTGCCGGCGCGCCACCTGCCGGTCGCTGGTATCCGGCGTACGCGCTGGCCTTGGCCGGGTGATGGTTTTCTTCCTGAACGACCGTGAGACTCTTGACTCAATTCACCCCCTCGACGGGGGACGCCGATACGATCGGCGAAGTCGGGACAGCGCCGTCCTGGAGCCATCCGAGGAGAAGGAGCGCCCCCGATGACTGAGCTGTCCGCCCATCTCGACGAGCCGGAGGGGCCCGACGCCGCGCTGCGTGCCGACATCCGCCGGATCAGCACGTTGCTGGGGCAGACCCTGGCCCGCCAGGAGGGCCGTCCGCTGCTCGACCTGGTCGAGGAGATCCGGCACCTGGTCCGCCAGGACGTGCAGGCCGCCGCCGAGCGGCTCGCCGCGATGGACATCACCACCGGCACCAAGCTGGCCCGGGCCTTCTCCACCTACTTCCACCTGGCGAACATCACCGAGCAGGTGCACCGCGCCCGGGACCTGCGCCGCCGCCGCGCCAAGGAGGGCGGCTGGCTCGACCAGGCCGCCAAGCGCATCGCCGAGGCCGGCGTCCCGGCCGACGAGATCGCCTCCGCCGCCCGCCGGCTCGCGGTCCGCCCGGTCTTCACCGCGCACCCGACCGAGGCCTCCCGCCGCTCGATCCTGTCGAAGCTGCGCCAGGTCGCCGACTCGCTGGACGCCGAGTCCGCCGCCGCGGTCCTCTACGGCGACAACGACACCACGGTCTCCACCAAGCGGTTCGCCGAGCTGATCGACCTGCTCTGGCAGACCGACGAGCTGCGGCTCGACCGGCCGGACCCGCTGGACGAGGCGCGCAACGCGGTCTACTACCTCAAGGACCTCTACGCCGAGGCCGCCCCGCAGGTGCTCGACGACCTCGCCGAGACGCTGCGCCGGCTGGGCGTGGAGACCGCGCCGACCTCCCGGCCGCTCACCTTCGGCTCGTGGATCGGCGGCGACCGCGACGGCAACCCGTTCGTCACCCCGGCCGTCACCCGCGACGTGCTGCTCATCCAGCACGAGCACGGCATCCAGGCCACCGAGAAGGTGATGGACAAGCTGATCGACGAGCTGTCCGTCTCCCGCCGGCTGCGCGGGGTGTCCCTCGACCTGTCCGCCAGCATCGCGCAGGACCTGGACAACCTGCCCGAGGTCCAGGAACGGTTCCGCCGGGTCAACGCCGAGGAGCCGTACCGGCTGAAGGTCCGCGCGATCAAGGCGAAGCTGGCCAACACCCGGGCCCGGCTGCGCAGCGGCACCCCGCACGTGTCCGGCCGCGACTACCTGGGCAGCGACGAGCTGATCGCCGACCTGGAGCTGATGCGCGCGTCGCTGGCCCGCAACTCCGGCCAGCTCTCCGCGATCGGCGTGGTCGCCACCGCGATCCGGCAGGCCTCCGCGTTCGGCCTGCAGCTGGCCACGCTCGACGTGCGCGAGCACGCCGAGAAGCACCACGAGGTGCTGGAGCAGATGTACGCCCAGGTCGGCGAGGTCGACGACTACGCCACCCTGGACCGGGCCGACCGCACCAAGCTGCTCGCCGCCGAGCTGACCGGCCGGCGGCCGCTGAGCAGCGCGGACACTCCGCTGACCGACTCGGCGCGCAAGACGTTCGACGTGTTCCACACGATCCGCGACGCGCAGGACAAGTTCGGCATGGACGTCGTCGAGTCGTACATCATCTCGATGACCCTCGGCGTCGACGACGTGCTCGCCGCGGCGGTGCTCGCCCGCGAGGCCGGGCTCGTCGACATCCAGACCGGGCGGGCCCGGGTCGGCATCGTGCCACTCCTGGAGACCCCGGCCGAGCTGGACGCCGGTGGTGACCTGCTCGACGAGATGCTGTCCCTGCCGGCCTACCGGGAGATCGTCCGCGCCCGCGGCGACCTGCAGGAGGTCATGCTCGGCTACTCGGACTCCAACAAGGAGGCCGGCATCACCACCAGCCAGTGGCGGATCCACAAGGCGCAGCGCTCGCTGCGTGACGTGGCCGCCCGGCACGGCGTGCGCCTGCGGCTGTTCCACGGCCGTGGCGGCACCGTCGGCCGTGGTGGTGGCCCGACCCACGAGGCGATCCTGGCCCAGCCGTACGGGACGCTCGACGGCGCGATCAAGGTGACCGAACAGGGCGAGGTCATCTCCGACAAGTACACGGTGCCCGCGCTGGCCCGGGAGAACCTGGAGCTGACCACGGCCGCGGTGCTGCAGGCGACCCTGCTGCACACCACGCTGTCGGTCGACCCGGTCCGGCTCGAGGTGTGGGACGCGACGATGGACACCGCGTCGGACGCGGCGTTCGCGCGCTACCGCGAGCTGGTGGAGAACCCGGACCTGCCCGCCTACTTCTGGGCGGCCACCCCGACCGAGCTGCTCGGCGCGCTCAACATCGGCTCCCGCCCGGCCAAGCGCCCCAACGCGGACGCCGGCCTCGGTGGCCTGCGCGCCATTCCGTGGGTGTTCGGCTGGACCCAGACCCGGCAGATCGTCCCCGGCTGGTTCGGGGTCGGCACCGGTCTCGCCGCGGCCCGCGAGTCCGGCGCCGGCGCGGTCCTCGACGAGATGCACGAGAACTGGCAGTTCTTCCGCACGTTCCTCTCCAACGTGGCGATGATGCTGGCCAAGACCGACCTGTCGATCGCCCGGCGCTACGTCGAGACGCTCGTCCCGGCCGAGCTGCACCCGATCTTCGCCACCATCGAGGCGGAGTACGAGCTGACCGTCCGTGAGGTCCTCGCCATCACCGGCGAGTCCCAGATCCTGTCCGCGCAGCCGGAGCTGTCCCGCACGCTGGGGGTCCGCGACACGTACCTGGAGCCGCTGCACCACCTGCAGGTCGCCCTGCTCCGCCAGTACCGCGACCTGGGTGAGGCCGGCCGCCAGATGCCGACCGCGCCGGGTGCGCGGCGCGGGCCTTCGGACTCGACCGCTCTGGAGCGAGCGCTCCTGACCACGGTCAACGGCATCGCCGCCGGCATGCGCAACACCGGCTGATCCAGCTCGGCGACAGAACGGCCCGGGCGCTCACCAGCGCCCGGGCCGTTTCACATCCGGTCCTCCGGGCTGTGTCGGCGGCATCCAGCCGGCCGCTGTACCACCAGGCGGCCGCTGTACTACCAGCCGCCTGCGGTACCACAGGCCAGCCGCGGGACCACAGGCCAGCTGCGGTATCACCGGGCCAAGGTCGGCGGAGGGCCGCGGTCGTCGAGCAGCGGGCTGGAGGCCGCACGGCCGTGGGGTGGCGGGTGTCCCAGCATGCGGCGGGCGCGTCCGACAGGTGGAACGGTCACGGCCCGGCTGGCGCTGAGGGTTGTTTGCCGGCCGGGATACGACCGCCAGCACCAGCTCGAGCCCGGCGGCTGGTGCTCACGGCTGGTTTCCGGCTCCAAAACAACCGTCAGCACCAGCCGGGCCCAGCGAGCCGGCCAGGCCGGGTGGCAGTGATGGCTGGGCCGGACCAACGCCTCCGCCGGACGAATCGCATACGGCTTCGCCACGGCTGGGGAACGGCCCGCGGTCCGGAAAGCGGACAGGCCCGCAGGCTCCGAGGATCGTGCGGGCCTGTCGAGGTGCGGCGGGTCAGCTGGTCTCGCCGGCCAGGCTGAACGAGCCGAGCCGGTTGATCGCGACAACCGTGCTGATCACGACGAAGGGGGCCGGGCAGGCGGCGAACCCAGCGGCGTGCCGGCGCCGTTCCGCACCCCACCGGTAAATCGCCCGAGCTCGATGCTCTGGTTCTTTCAACCCGGCTGGACCACGCTCCAGAGCGCGGTACGAGACCTCGGTTTGCCGAGAAGCGTGACAAGTTCTCTCTGCCGCAGACCCTGAAGAGCGTGCTGGACTTGATCCTTGCTCAACCCGGTGGCACGTTCGAGTGCCGCGCGGGAGGTCGGTTCGATCCGCAGTGCCGCCAGGACTTGATGCTCGTTGGGGCTCAGCCGTTCATGACTGGCGCCCGTCGGAGGCACCTCGGGCCGCACCACCTGATAGGTGGTCGAGCCTCGGGTTCCCGCCTGCTCGACCACGCCCGCATCCACCAGTTCCTTCAGCTCACGGGTCGCTGTTCGGCTGTCCCGTACGCCGGTCGACGTGCGGTAACTACTGTTGGTCAGGATTGCCCCGTTACGCATCAGGACCAGCGCAGTCATCTGCGATCGGGTCAACGGTGGCAGGTCGAGCGAGGTCAGCCAGGCAAGCGCGTCCTCGTCGAGGAGAGTGTGGTTGGGGAACTCGACGGTGAAGGACGAGATCTCGTCGGTGAATCGCGGCGGTTCCATGCCCGCCTCGCCCAGCGCGACCAGCATCCGCGCGATCCCGGTGCCCCGGTTCTCGCAGACCATCTGGCCGTCGCCGTACGGCGTGTCCTCAAGGATTTTGAGCAGCGACCGGTTGCGCGACGACGTAACAGTGCTCGTGCCGAGCGAGCCAACCTCGACCGGGCCGTAAAGACCGCCCGGATTCCGGATCACCAGCCGATCCGGGTACATCTCCACCTGGACCTGCATACCGCGTGCAGACTCCGAGTAGTCGCGATGCACGAGCGCGTTGACCAGCGCCTCGCGAAGCACCTCTTCCGGGTACTCCCACTCGTCCACCCGGAAGATCCCGGAGACGATGCTGCGGCGCCGCATGTTCCGCTTCAGGACCCGGATGCATTCGGCGACCATCAGCGGCACAGGGCCGTCGATCGAGCGGTTTTCGATGAACCGTTCACCGAACTTCCCCAGGACACCCGCTTCCGTCGCCGGGTATGCGACGACGGTCAGATCCAGCTGTGGCTCGAACGACTGCGGATAGAGCCCGAACACGAGAAGACCGGCGAGTGTCGGCACAAGCCGCTCACCGTCGCGCGTCAGCACGTTCAGCATCACCAGCGCACGATGGTCGTCGACGCGGCGGAAGATGTCGCCCTTGGTGTCCCGGATGCGCCGCAGAAAGGCCGCCAGCAGATCGGAATCAAGGTCGTCGACCGCTGCCGCCGGGACGGGCGCCACGTCGTACCTCGGCTCGCTGCGGTTAGCCAGCAGCACGGCGACCTCGTAGTCGGTCAACCTCCTGTCCCCGTCGGCGACACGAATACGTGAACCGGCGTGCGGCCCGATCGACCGCCGATGGCATGGCCGCTGATCGCGAGGTATCGGTGGGATTACACAGAGCACGACGGCCTTGCCCTCGAAGCGGATCGTGCTGATCTCTGCCCGCACCGGGGGCTCCAGTTCGGCACAGATCGCACCGACCTGTGCCTCCATCGCCGCCGGGTCGTCAACACCGGTGACCACGAATCCACTCTTCTCGTCGACTCCGAGAACGATGTCGCCGCCCGCGGCATTCGAGAAGGCGCTGATCGACTCCCACAAGGTCGCGGGAATCCCGCCCTTCGCCCTCTTCACCTCGCACGTGAAATGGTCTGCCCCGTGAGCACGCAGACCGGCCAGCAACTCGCTGAATGACCGCTCGTCCACATCAACCCCCGGGAACGTAACCCACTGCGCACCACACAGATCCTCATGTGTACCACACAGAGTCACATGCGTACCACACAGGCAGATCCGAGTACCACACAGGCCACGTTGACACCGCAACGGGCTCCGGCGGAACAAAGGAGCGATAGTGCCCGGGTAGCTAGCTCTGGACCTGCGCCTCCGACTCCGCCGGTGCGAGCCAGGATTCGGGTAAGTCCGGAAAGCGGACAGGCCCGCAGGATCCGAGGATCGTGCGGGCCTGTCGAGGTACGACGGGTCAGCTGGTCTCGCCGGCCAGGCTGAACGAGCCGAGCCGGTTGATCGCGACAACCGTGCTGACCACCACGAACAGCGCGCTCATCACCACCGCCGTCGTCACGCTCACCTGGCCGGTGAGCATGGTCGTCGGATGGATCTTGTCGGCGATCGTGATGACGTACTGCTCGATGGAGAGGACCCGGGTCCCGCTCACCCAGCGCCCGAGCAGCCCTTCCCAGATCAGGATGTAGACCAGCCCGAGCAGCACCGGGCGCCGGGTCAGGAGGCTGAGCAGGACGAACAGGGCGGTGTACGCGAACGAGCCGACGACCGCCGCGATCGCCAGCGCGCCGGCGAAGGCGGCCGATCCGGTGAGCAGGCCGACGACGTACAGCGGGATGCTCGTGGTGATGGCCGTGACGACCGCGGCGACCAGGTACTTGGCGAGGATGATGTCGCGGCGCGGCAGGGGTTTGGTGAGGATGTGCACGAGCGTGCCGTCGTCGATCTCGGAGCCGAGCACGCCGGTGCCGACGATCAGGGCGATCACCGGGAGCACCACGGCGAAGCCGAGCGCCTCGATGACGGGCTGGCCCCAGTTGGTGGGTTCCACGTCGAAGCTCTTGCAGAGCGCGGCGAGGCCGATCAGCAGCAGGGGCAGTGGGAGGAGCATGAGCGCCCGGCGCCGGCCGAAGAGGCCACGCGCCGTGATCATGGCGACGGTAGACATCAGGCCTCCAGCAGGTAGGAGAAGACGCTCTCCAGGGATTCGTCGGACGGCACCAGCTGGTGCAGCCGGATGCCCTGGTCGAGGGCGATGCGGGGCAGGACGCGGGTGAAGTCGCCGTAGTCCGACGCCCGTACCGTCATGCCGGTGGTCTCGATCTCGATGCCGCTCACCGATTTCTCGCCGATGAGCGCCACCGCGAGGCGACGGTCGTCGGAGCTGCGGACGGCGAACACGTGCGGCCGGGTCGTCATCAACCGGCGGATCTTGCGGTAGTCACCGGACGCGGCGAGGCGCCCCGCCACGATCACCTGGACCAGGCCGGCGACCTGCTCGACCTCTTCCAGGATGTGTGAGCTGAACAGAATGGTGTGCCCGTTGTCGCCGAGGCGGTGCAGCAGCTCCATCATGTGCATCCGCTGCCGCGGGTCCATGCCGTTGAACGGCTCGTCGAGCAGCAGCACCTTCGGCTCGTGGACGAGCGCGGCGGCCACCCGGGTGCGCTGCCGCATGCCCTTGGAGAAGGTGCCGATCCGCCGGTCCGCCGCGTCGGTCATCTCGACCAGTTCCAGCGCGCGGCGGGCGGCGCCGGCCGGGTCCTTGAGTTTCTGCATCTTCGCGCAGGCCAGCACGAACTGCTCGGCGGTGAGGAACGCGTGCACCGCCTCACGTTCGGTGACCAG
Source organism: Actinoplanes cyaneus (assembly GCF_016862095.1). GTDB lineage: Bacteria > Actinomycetota > Actinomycetes > Mycobacteriales > Micromonosporaceae > Actinoplanes > Actinoplanes cyaneus. The sequence continues at coordinate 36,000 of NZ_BOMH01000016.1, read as the reverse complement.
GCCGAGGTCGCGGTAGACGGCCGGGTTGCGCCAGGCCGGCTTGCCGTGGATGGTGACCTCGCCCTTGGACGGGGCCAGGAATCCGGCCATCATGTGCAGGACCGTGGTCTTGCCGGCGCCGTTGGGGCCGAGCAGGCCGGTCACGCCGGCGTTCAGCGACATGGTGATGTCGTTGACCGCGACGACGTTGCCGTACCAGCGGGACACGTTCTGCAGGTCGATGACGCCGGCCGGGGTCTGCGCCGGGGCCGTGGTCGGGGTGGTTTCGACTGAGGTGGTCACAGCGCGGACACCTTCCGGTACCGGGCGAGCAGGAGCAGGAGGCAGGCGACGATCAGGCAGAACGCCTCGATGGCGTAGATCGGCCCGTACCGCCCGATGTCGAAGCCGATCGAACCGTCCAGCGCCCACGAGCCGACCCCGTTGATCAGGGTGATCGGGCTGGTCAGGCCGGCCAGGTGGTTGGCGGTGGTGGACGGCAGCTGGGCGAGCACGGCGACGACCGGGGTGGTCATCAGGAAGACCGCCACGATGCCACCGGCGGCGAACGCCTGCTTGCCGGTGAGCGACGCGATCAGCAGGCCGATGCTGGTGAACAGCAACGCCCACAGCAGGCTGTAGCCCCAGGCGGGGACCAGGTCCTGGATCTCGTGCCAGACGCCCTTGAAGCCGGTCTTGGTGGTGAACGCGGCGCCCAGGAACATGATGAACTGCGGGACGCCGAGCAGCAGCCAGACCGCGGTGACCATGGCGAGGAACTTGGCGGCCACGTAGTCGGCGGCGCGCAGCGGCCGGCTGAAGTAGAGCGGCAGCGTGTTGGAGCGCAGGTCCCGGGAGACCAGGGTCGGCGCCAGGATCGCCACGAAGAAGATGATCATCCAGCTCAGCTGGTCGTCGAGGTCGACGTAGCTGAAGGTGAACTCGCTGAACTGCGACTTGATCGCGGCGACGATCACCGCGACCAGCAGCGCGACCGAGGCGACCAGCCACGGGAAGATCTTGGCCTTGGCGGAGCGGCCCAGCCCGAACGCGGCGCGCAGGCCGTGCACGTAGAGCGCGCCGATCCCGGCGCCGCGGCCCAGGCGTGGCCCGGTGTACCGCTGATAGCCGATGTCATGGATGACGCCGGTCTCAGACATCGACGGTCTCCTTCGCGGTGAAGAGCTCGGCGACACGGTGCCGGCGCTGGTCCAGGCGGTGCAGGTGGAGTTCGAGCTCGGTCACGGCGCGCAGGATCCGGTCGTACGCGTCGTCGGAGTCCATCGGCACGAGCAGCATCCGATGGTCCCGGGTGACCGCGAGGCCCATCTCGGTGAGGCGGACGGCGAGCTCGTCGGCGCCGTCGCTGACCTCGACCGCGAGCACGTCGGACGCGGTGGTCATCGAGGAGATCCGGTCGGCGCGCAGCAGCCGGCCGCCCTGGATCGCGATCAGCGAGTCGCAGATCCGCTCGACCTCGCCGAGCAGGTGCGAGCAGACCACGACGGAGATGCCGAACTCGGCGCCGATCCGGTGGATCAGGGCGAGCATGGCGTCGCGGCCGGCCGGGTCGAGGCCGTTCGTTGGCTCGTCGAGCAGCAGCAGGTCGGGGTCGTGCACCAGGGCCTGGGCGAGCTTGACGCGCTGCTTCATGCCGGTCGAGTAGCCACCGATCTGCCGGTACCGCTCCTCGTAGAGGCCGACGTGCCGGAGCGTCTCCGAGGCACGCTCGCGGGCGGCGGTGCGTGGCAGGCCGCTGATCCGGCCGAGGTGGGTGACGAATTCGGCGGCCGACACGTCCGGCGGAAGGCAGTCGTTCTCAGGCATGTACCCGACCCGCGCCCTTACCTTGTCGGTCTCGGTGACCGGGTCGATGTCGAAGACCCGCACCGAGCCCGAGCTGGGGGCGATGAGGCCGAGCATGATCTTGATGAACGTGCTCTTGCCGGCGCCGTTCGCGCCGACAAGGCCGATGACGCCTGCTTCGACCTGCACGGTGAGATCGGAGAGGGCGGTCACCCCGCCCCCGTACGTCTTCGTGAGCGCCTGAGTAGCGATGATGTTCACGGCCTCAGCCTAGGAAGCCACCGCACGTCGCTGAATCCGGAAGGACCCTGAGGCCCTCTCAGGGTCCCTCAGCGTTCTCACAGCTTTGCGAAGAAGATCAAGAACGCTTTTCCCGTACGGCGGTGAGCCGCCCGTGCGCACCTCACCGCAACGTGACCTGGAAGACTGGGAGTTTCCCCAGGCGGCGGTACTCCCGCAGAGCCGCCGGCGTGCTGTCCACCGACGAGTCCTGCCCCTTCTGGTTGGCCGGCGTCTCGAAGTGCACCATCGCCTTGATCGCCGGGAAGTGCCCGATCTGCCTGCCCACCTCGCGGTAGAACGCGGCCATGTGCCCGGGGTTGCGTCTGCTGAACCACACGCCCCACTCCGCCACCATCAGGGGCTTGCGGGGGTGGTGTGCGCGCACCCAGTTGTAGAAGCCGGGCCAGCGCGGTTTCATCGCCGAGCGCCGGTTGAGCAGCTCGGCGAAGTCGCCGTGACCGTAACCGGGATCGCTGTAGGAGTACGTGTCGAAGCCGATCCAGTCGACCACGTCGTCGCCCGGGTACATGTCGCTGAACCAGCTCTTGGTGGTGTGCGGGACGTACGCCATGTGCACCAGCACGGTGACCAGGTTCCCCGCGCCGTGCGCCCGCAGCCGGTTCACCACGTGCCGGAACATCGCCGCGTAGTCGCGCGCCGTGTACCCCGACCCGCGTCGCTCGCGCACCTGGTCCTCGGCCTCGTGGTGGATCGCGAAGAAGAACGGCTCCCGGAAGTTGCGGTGGATGTGCCCGGCCAGCCGGTCCAGGAAGGCGTCGGTGCGCCGGTCACCACGGGCGATCCGGGCCCAGGAGGCGCTCTCCGGCTTCCAGTTGAGCAGCAGCACCCGCTTCTTCCCGGGCTGCCTGGCGATCGCCATCTCCTGCGGCGTCGGGAACAGCTGCCGGGTCCCGTGGTGGTACGCGTGATAGATCGCCTGGTGCCGCCCGGTCTTGCGCTCGAAGTCGGCGAGCGCCTCGAAGCCGTGGTCCTCGGTGCGCGCGCCGGGCGCCACGCCCCACAGGATGCCGCAGGTGGGGACGAGCTTGTAGCCGGTGACGCAGCGCCGGGCGCGCGGCGCGGCGGCCCGGGCGGCGACGACGCGGCCCAGCGCGGGCTCGGCGTCTCTCACCAGCGGGGCGGAGTCGGAGGTGATCGCGACAGGGGCGGTCCGGTCGGCGTCGCCGGTCCACGCCCAGGTCACGGTGGCCGCGACGGCCATCGTGAGGGCGGTGCCGAGCGCTGCGACATGGAAGATCTGTCTCACAATCGCCCTATATTAAGGGGATTGCCCGCAATTGTCCAAGAAAGCGCGGACCTCCTGGGGAGTCCGGCAAACGGACGATTTTCGGACCGGGACGGCAAGATCGCGAGCCCGCCTCGACCGACGGGAAGCGGGCTGCGAAACTGTCACCCAAGTCGGCCGGGGCAAGGGGATACAAAGGTGAGTGGCTCGGTTTTGCCGGAAGACGTCCTGCGGGACGCGCCGTCGTACGCCCCGCGCCCATTTGAGCTAGCAGATCTCGAGCTGTTGCTCTCCGGGGCCTATGCGCCGCTGACCGGGTTCCTGGCGCGCGGCGACCTGGTCGCGCTGGCCCGCACCGGCCGGCTCGCCAACGGCACGCCCTGGCCGGTCCCGGTCACCCTGGAGATCCCGCAGGAGCTGGCCGAGCGGCTGAACCCGGCCGACCCCGCCCGGCGGACCGTGGTGCTGACCGACCTGGAGGGCGCGCCCATCGCCGCCGTCGAGGCCCTCGACGTCTGGCGGGCCGGCGACAACCGGTACGGCGTCGGCGGCCCGGTGCGCAAGATGGGCGACGGCGGGCACGGCCCGTTCCAGCGTCTGCGGCGCACCCCGGAGGAGGTCCGGTCGCTGCTGCCGCCCGGCCGGGTCCTCGGCGTGATCGCCGACCGGCCGCTGCACCGGCCGCAGCTGGCACAGATCGCGCACGCCGCCCGCACGCTCGGGGCGCACCTGCTCATCCTGATCCCGATCAGCGGTCACGGGCCGGACGGGCTGCCCCCGGAAGCGCTGGTCCGGGCGGTCTTCGCGGCCCGCGACCGGATGCCCCCGGCCACCATCGTCGCGGTGCCGGTCTCCCCGCACGGCGACGAGATGCGGGACGCGCTGCTGCGCTCCCGGGTCGCCGCGTCGTACGGCGTCACCCACATCCTTTCCACCAGCGAGACCCTCTCCGGGGCGGGGCTGCGGGTGCTGGTGCCGCGGGAGCTCGCCTACGACAACCGGGACGGCCAGTGGCGCTGGCGCGACGACATCCCGCCGCGCAACCGCCGCTTGGCGATGCTCCCGGAGGAGATCGAGGACCTGCTGGACCGGGGTTTCCCGCTGCCCGAGTGGCACACCCCGCCGGCCGTGGCCAAGGAGCTGTCCCGGGTGCGGCCACCGCGCCGGCACCGCGGCCTGGTGGTCTTCTTCACCGGCCTGTCCGGCTCCGGCAAGTCGACGATCGCGCGGAACCTCGCCGACACGCTGCGGGAGACCGGCGAGCGGACCGTCACGCTGCTCGACGGTGACGTGGTGCGCCGCGAGCTGACCGCCGGGCTGGGCTTCAGCAAGGCGGACCGGGACCGCAACGTGCGCCGGATCGGCTGGGTCGCGGCCGAGGTGGGCCGGCATCGCGGCATGGCGGTGGCCTGCCCGATCGCGCCGTACGAGGCGGCTCGCTCCGCGGTGCGCCGGATGGCGGTGGAGGCCGGCGCCGGGTTCGTGCTGGTGCACGTGGCGACCCCGCTGGAGGTGTGCGAGGCGCGGGACCGCAAGGGCCTCTACGCCCGGGCGCGCGCGGGCCAGCTGCGCGGGATGACCGGTATCGACGACCCGTACGAGGAGCCGCTCGACGCGGAATTGACCCTCGACACCACCACGATGTCGGTGACCGAGGCCGTCGAGGCCGTCCTCGGTTACCTGGTCGAGAACGGCTGGGTGGAGCCCAAACTGGCGTAACCCATCACTCGCGGCGGGAGTGGGGCGTTGGACCCCTTGGGGCGAAACGCCCAAAACTCCTGCTCGAAAGGCCGCGGAAACCGATGGAAGCGTCTCGCCCACCGTCCTCCGATGTCGCGCACTACCTGGGCGCGGTTCGCCGGCACTGGTGGATCGCCCTGGCCGCGACGGCCGCAGGGCTGGGCGTCGGCGCCGCGGTGACCCACTCGCTGCCCCGGGTCTACGAGTCCTCCTCGTCGGTCCTGGTGCAGGCGGTCGACCAGGACGTCAACGCCCAGGGCGGCCGCACCAAGGGCGCGGTCAACCTGGACACCGAGGCCCAGCTGGTCGGCTCCGGCGCGGTCGCCGCGAAGGCCGCCGCGCTCCTGCGCACCGACGTCCCGCCGGTCGAGCTGGCCCACTCGGTGTCGGTGCAGGTCCCGGCGAACACCACGGTCCTGGTGATCACGTTCCAGGCGGACAGCCCGCTGAAGGCGCAGGCCGGCTCGCACGCGTTCGCCGAGGCGTACCTGCGCAACCGCGAGGAGTCCGCCCGCTCGGTGCTGGACAAGCAGATCGCCTCGCTCAATCTGAAGGTCAAGCAGCTCACCACCTCGCTCACCGGGATCAACGCCAAGCTGGCGCAGGCCAAGCGGGGCAGCTCGATCGAGAGCAACCTGCTGAGCCTGCGCAGCAACTCGCAGAACCAGCTGAACAGCCTGACCGGGCGCCTCAACGAGCTGACCACGACCCAGGTCGGCGCCGGCGCGATCATCAGCGACGCCCGCCTGCCGGACGCCCCGTCGAGCCCGAACACGCTGCTGGACATCGCGACCGGTGGCATGATCGGGCTGCTGCTCGGGCTGGCGCTGGCCTACCTGCGGGAGCGTTTCGACAGGCGTCTGGTCACCGCCATGGACGTCCGCGACCGGGGGCGGGTGCCGGTACTGGCCACCCTGGACGAGCGGACCACCCCGCACTTCGACGACGTCCTGCAGCCGTACGGGCCCGGTGGCCGTGTCTTCAACCGGCTGCGCAACGAGGTGCTGGCCAGCCTGGACGCCGGCGATCGCGTGATCGTGGTGACCGGCAGCAGCCGGGGCTCGGCGAGCACGCTGGTCGCGGCGAACCTGGCGGCGGCGCTCGCCCGTACCGGAAGCGACGTGGTCCTGATCGGAGCCCACCTGCCGGACAGCGTCGTGGACGCGGCGCCGCTGGCCCGGATGCTCGGCGTGGCCGCCGTGCCGGGCCTGTCCGAGCTGCTCGGCGGCCGGGTCGGGCTCAGCCGGGTGCTGCAGCGCGCCCCGCGCATCCCGTCGCTGCGGGTGATCACCACCGGCGGCTCGGCGACCGCGGCCGGCCTGATGCAGTCGCAGCGGTTGCGCGACACCCTGGACGCGCTGCGCAGGCAGGGCGGGTACGTCGTGATCGAGGCCCCGTCCACGAGCAGCAGCGCCGACGCGCAGAGCCTGGCGAGCTTCGCCGACGCCGCGATCCTGGCGGTCGAGCTGCGCCGCACCAACCGCCCGGCCCTGGTGGACGCCACCGAGCAGCTGCAGCGGGTCGGCACCCGGCTGCTCGGCGCGGTGGTGCTGCCCCGGCTCGCCGCCCGGCGTGCCGGAACCGTCGCCGAGCCGGCCGTGGCCCTGCCGCCACCCGGGCAGGAGCCGGTGATCGACGAGGCCACCCAGCAGTTCACCCCGCTGCCCGATCGTGGTGAGCCGGTCCCGGCGGCGGCCCGGCGGCGACCGGCCGACGGCGGCGCCGCGCCGGCCTCGCGCGAGACGTCCGGCCCTGCCACCACGGACGGCGACGAGAAGTGACCACGGTCGTCCCGGCGGAGTTGTCCGCCGGCCCGGCGCGTGGTTCTGCCGTCAAGGACCTGACGCTGCCGGCTTGGCCGGTCTCCGGGATCCTGCTGCTCTATCCGCTCTGGTGGGCGCTCGGCCTGGGCGTGCTGATCTTCCCGCTGATGGCCGCGCCGATGCTGTTCCTGCTGGTCCGGCGACGGGCCGCGGGACGGCCGCTGCGCCTGCCGCCGGGTTTCGCCTGGTGGCTGATCTTCCTGGTCGCGGCGGTGGTGAGCATCGCCGCGCTGGGCGCGGACCCGGCCGGGACGGTGGTCGAGCGGGCTGCCGGGCGACTGCCCGCCGTCGCTTACAAACTGGCGATGTACGTCTCGATCACCGTGCTCCTGCTCTACGCCGGGAACCTGACCGAGCGTGAGCTGTCCCGGCGCCGGTTGGTCCGGCTGCTGGCCGGCATGTTCGTGCTGACCGTGCTGGGTGGGCTGCTCGGCATGGTCGCCGGGAACTTCGAGTTCACCTCGCCGGTGGAGTGGCTGCTGCCGCAGGGGATCCGGTCCAAGGGGTTCGTGCGGTCGCTGGTGCATCCGTACGCCGCGCAGATCATGGACCTCGTCGGCGGCGAGGCCCCCCGGCCGGCAGCGCCGTGGGGTTACACCAACACCTGGGGCAACAACTTCTGCCTGCTGGTCAGCTGGCTGCTGGTGGCCGCGGCGGCGACCACGAGCGGGCGCAAGAGGGCACTGGCCTGGCTCTGCCTGCTGGTCTCGATCGCCCCGGCCGTGGTCTCGCTCAACCGGGGCCTGTGGATCGGGCTGGGGGTCGTCCTGCTGTACGTCGCGGCCCGTTACGTCCTGGCCGGCAAGGTCTGGGTTCTCGGCGCCGTGGCGCTGACCGCCGCGGCGATCGCGCTCGCGCTGACCGCCACCCCGCTCGGCTCGACGGTGCAGGCGCGACTGGACAACGGCAAGTCGAACGGCGTACGCGCGTTCCTGACCGAGAAGGCGCTGGACGGTTTCGCCGAGTCACCGGTGATCGGTTACGGCGGCACCCGCAACACGCTCGGCGGGCGCAACTCGATCACGGTCGGCGAGAGCTCGGAGTGCGAGCGCTGCGGCAACTTCACGATCGGCGGGAACGGGCAGCTGTGGCAGTTGCTCTACTCGCACGGCGCGGTGGGCACCGTGGGGTATCTGGGCTTCTTCGCGTACGGCCTGTGGCGTTTCCGCTCCGACCGCAGCGCGATCGGGGTGGCCGGCAGCGCCGCGCTGGTCAGCTCGTTCTCCGCGATGCTCTGGTACAACTCCCTGGTCACCCCTCTGGCCTTCATGGTTCTGGCGTACGCGCTCCTGTGGCGCAACTGGATCGAGGGGAAACAGATGTGAGTCCGGTCAAGACCGCGCCCGCCGAGTTGACCGCGGGCGACGCCGCGCTACGTACCCAGTATCTGACCGAGGTCCTGGCGCTGCTCTATCCGCCGCCGTGCCGGACCGCCCGCGAGGACGACGGCGAGCACAACCGCATCGCCGAGTACCTCGTGGTGCCGAACGCGCACCGTCCCCGCCTGCTGGTTCCGAACGCCTCGCCGGCGGTCGCCGCGGCGGCCGTCCGACGGTACGCCGAGCCGCAGTCCCGGATGGCCAGGCTCAAGCGCAACGCGGTGGTCGCCGCCGTGCACGCCCGCGCGGAACGCCTGGTGTTCCGGGACCGGATCGTGGTCACCGGCCCGGTCTCGGCCAGCATCGACGGGTATCTGAGCGACGCACTCCGGCGCGATTTGTCCGTAAGTGTCCATATCGGTCCGGCCCGCGCCAACCGCAAGCCGGTCCTCCAGCTGCTCACCCCCGAGGGCGACACGTTCGCGTTCGGCAAGATCGGCACCGGGCCGCTCACCCAGCGCCTGGTCCGCGCCGAGACCGCCGCGCTGAACGCGCTCGGCACGAGCGGGCTGACCAAGCTGACAGTGCCGCGGGTCCTGCACGCCGGTCAGTGGCGCGGCATGCAGGTGCTGGTCCAGTCGGCGCTGCCGGTCTGGCTGCCCCGGGCGCCGCTGACCCCGCGCCGGCTCACCGCCGCCATGCTCGACATCGCCGGCTGCTGCGGCTACACGACCGGGCCACTGAACCAGAGCGCGTACTGGCACGAGCTGCGCGCCCGGCTGGCCGCGGTCGGCGAACGCCCGGAAGGGGCCGCGCTGCTCGCCGCCGTGGACGTGCTCGCCGTGCACGCCGGGGAGACCACGCTGCGGTACGGCGCGTGGCACGGCGACTGGGCGCCCTGGAACATGGCGAACCTCGCCGACGCGCTGCTCGTCTGGGACTGGGAGCGGTTCGCCACCGGGGTGCCCCTCGGCTTCGACGCGGTCCACCACGAGCTGCAGCGACGCATCCAGTCCAGCGGCGACGCCCGGGGCGCCGTGGAGGCGACGGTGCGCCGGGCCGACGAGTTGCTCGCCCCGTTCGGGGTGGCGCCGGTGGCCCGCGAGACGACCGCCCTGCTCTACCTGGTCGACCTGGCCGTGCGCTATCTGACCGACCGGCAGGCCGAGGCCGGCGCCCGGCTCGGTGTGCTCGGCACCTGGCTGCTGCCGGTGCTCATCCGGCGTGTTGAGGAGCTTTGATGAACGTCCGCAAACTGCCCGCCCCGATGAAGCGGGTGGTGCACCTGGGCTCACGCTCCTACGGCCGGCTCACCTCCGAGCACCGGATGCTCCCGTCGTTCCTGATCTGCGGCGGCCAGCGGTGCGGCACGACGTCGCTCTACCGGGCGCTCGCGGCGCATCCGGTGGTGCTCAAGGCCGTCCTGCACAAGGGCGTGCACTACTTCGACACGTCGTATCACCGCGGCATCGACTGGTACCGGGCGCACTTCCCGGGCCGGCGCACGGGCGAGAGGATCGCCGGGAAGTACGGCGTGCCGGCCCAGACGTTCGAGTCCAGCCCGTACTACATGTACCACCCGCAGGCCGTCGCCCGGATCGCGCGCGACCTGCCGTACGCCAAGATCGTGGTTCTCGTCCGGGACCCGGTGGAACGCGCCTACTCCCAGCATCACCACGAGGTGGCCAGGGGTTTCGAGACCGAGCGCGACTTCGGCGCGGCGGTCGCGCTGGAGCCGGCCCGGCTGCACCGGCAGGAGGAGCGACTCGCCGCCGACCCGGAGTACTACAGCTTCGCCCACCAGCACCACGCCTACCGCGCCCGCGGCGAGTACGCCCGCTACCTCAGCGTGATGGCTCAGCACGTCGGCCGCGAACGCATCCACGTGGTGGAGAGCGAGCGTTTCTTCAGCGACCCGGAGCCGGTCTACGACGAGGTCTGCGCGTTCCTCGGGCTGCCGCCGAACCTGGAACGCCCCGTCTTCGAGCAGCACAACGCCCGCCCGCGGCAGGCCGACATGGATCCGCTGCTGCGGCGCGACCTGCACGCCTACTACCAGTCGCACGACGAGGCGCTGGCCGGATGGCTGGGGCACACGCCGATCTGGCGCCGCCGATGACTCTGGGAGGGACGCTCGCCACGGGTTCCGGCGCCAGGGAAACTCGCGGCGTGGCCCGCGGCGGGCTGGCCAACGTGGCCGGTTCGGCCCTGGCCGGCGGCACCGGCGTCGTGGTGACCTGGATCGTCGCGCGCAGCCTGGGCCAGGCCGAGGCCGGCGCGTTCTTCTCCGCCACCGCCGCGTTCGTGCTGGCCGGCGGTCTGGCCAAGCTAGGCACCGGCACCGGCCTGGTCTACTGGCCGGCCCGGCTGCGCGCCACCGGCCGCAGTCACCTGCTCGGCGCGTGCCTGCGCACCGGGCTCACCCCGGTCGTCGTGTTCTCCCTGGCCCTGGCCGTGGCGATGTGGATCGCGGCGCCGGAGATCGCCCACGGTGTGCGGGGCGTAGCCGACGCCCTGCGTGTGCTGGCCCTGTTCATCCCGTTGCAGGCGCTCACCGACGTGCTGCTCACGGTGACCCGCGGGTACCGCTCGATGCGCCCGACGGTGCTGATCGATCGGGTCCTGCGCAGCTGCCTGCAGATCCTCGCGGTCGGCGCCATCGGCCTCTTCGCCGCCTCTTCGCTGCCCGCCTTCGCGATGGCCTGGGCGGTTCCCTACCTTCCGGTCACGATCCTTTCCGCGTACGCGGCCCGCAGCGCCTACCTCGCCGGCCGCCCCGCCGACGCGACCAGCCCGCGGGCCGAACGACGTCAGCTGCGCCGCGAGTTCTGGCTGTTCACCGGCCCGCGCGCGCTCGCCGCCGTGGCACAGCTCGCGCTGCAGCGGGTGGACGTGCTGCTCGTCGCGGCGCTCAGCGGGCTCGGCGCGGCCGCCGTCTACGCGGTCGCCGGCCGGTTCGTGATCCTCATCCAGTTCGCCAACCAGGGCATCTCCCAGTCCGTGCAACCCCGGCTGGCCGAGGCGCTGAGCACCGGCGACCGGGACGCCGCGAACCGGCTCTACCAGGTCGCGACCGGCTGGCTCGTGCTGATCACCTGGCCGGTGAACCTGCTGGTGATCCTGTTCGCGCCGCACTACCTGCGGTTCTTCGGCGACGAGTACACCAGCGGCACGCCCGTGGTCCGCCTGCTCGCCGCGGCCATGCTCGTCGCGACCGGCTGCGGCATGGTGGACATGGTCCTGTCGATGGCCGGGCGCACCTCGCTCAACCTCGGCAACGTCCTCGTCGCCCTGGCCGTCACGATCGGCCTGGACGTGCTGTTGATCCCCCGGTGGGGCGCGATCGGCGCGGCCGCGGGACTGGCCGGCGCGATGCTCGCCAACAACCTGCTGCCGCTGATCCAGGTGTTCCGCGGCGCCCGGCTGCACCCGTTCGGCCCGGGCACCCGGGCCGCCGCGCTGCTCTCGGCCGGCTGCTTCGGCGTGCTGCCCCGGGCCGTGACCGCCCTCACCGGCGACGGCCCGGCCGGCCTGGCGCTGGCCGCCACCGCCGCGATCGCGACCTTCGGCGCCGGCGCGTGGCTGCTGCGCGAGCGGCTCGAACTCGGCGCGTTCACCCGACGAAACCCCCAGGAGGCGAGTTGACCAGCGACTACACCGAGGTGTTCCAGGACGCCGAGGCGGTCGAGAAGTACGAGTCGGTGACGTACGCGCCGGACAGCTACGCGACCAGGATCAACGAACGGCAGCGTGACTACCTGCGCGCGCTGGTCCGCCGCGAGTTCGAGGGCCAGCATCCTCCGGTGCAGCACGACTTCGCGTGTGGCACCGGGCGGGCCATCCGCACCCTGCACGGCCTGGTCCGGGAGGCGCACGGCTACGACACGTCGGCCGAGATGATGGCGAAAGCGGCCGAGGTCGGGTCGCGCGCCTACTGGCACCAGGTCCCGTTGGACGGGCCCGTGCCGGCGCCCGTCGCGGCCGGCTTCCCGGCCATCGTGACGATCTTCCGGCTGCTGCTCAACGTGCACGACACGATCCGCGACCGGGCGCTCGCCTTCGCCGCGAAAGCGCTGCCGCACCGCGGCTCGGGAGTGCTCGTCGTCGAGAACCACGGCAACGCCGGCTCGCTGCGGCACCTGCGGGCACGACGGCACCGGGGCGAGCGCTGGTTCGCCGAGCTGTCCCACGAGGAGGTGGCGGCGCTGCTCGACCGGCACGGCTTCGAGATCGTCGAGCGCCGCGGGTTCTCCATGCTCACCCCGTCCCTGCACGACAATCGGCTGGCCCGGGTCGCGGACGCCGCCGCGCGGCGCATCCCCGGAGTCGACGGGTACGCGGTGAACGTGCTCTACACGGCTCGGCGCGTCCATGCGTAGGGCGGCGGCGGGCGTGCTCATCGCCGTACTGGCAATCCTGTCGGCCTGTGGCCATGACAAGCGCGAGAATCCGAGCCCACCGCCCGCACCGGATCTGTCCGGCCGGCCGCCGGCCGTCGCCGTGCGGGGCGGCCCGTTCGCCGCCGGGCCGTTCACGCCCCCGGAGAAGGGCGCGTACGTCGGAGCGTGGATCAAGCCCGACGAACTGACCCACATCGGCCGGCTCGAAGCGGTCGGCTCGCTGGAGACCTCCCTGGGCCGGCGGCTGGACATCCTGAACACGTACCGCCGATTCGAGCAGCTCGTCGGGACCGAATCCGACAAGGAGTTCCTGGCCCAGGGGCAGTCCCTGATGGTCAGCTGGGCCACCGGCGACAACCGCTCCATCCTCGACGGCGAGCACGACCGGCTGATCCGGCAACAGGCCCGCGCGATCCGCCAGGTGAAGCGGCCGGTGCTGCTGCGGATGCGCTGGGAGATGGACCGGCCCAACCTCCGCGCGACCATGTGGTCCGGAGCCGACTACATCGCGGCCTGGAAGTATGTGCGGGCGATCTTCAAGAAGGAGCACGCCGACAACGTGTCCTGGGTGTGGTGCCCGACCGCCGAGGGCTTCCAGCGCGGCGAGGCCGCCGACTTCTACCCCGGCGACGATCAGGTCGACTGGACGTGCGTGGACGTCTACGCCGGAGCCACCTTCCAGCCGATCGGCGAGCTGATGGGGCCGTTCCTGCAGTGGGCGGCGCAACGACCGAAACCGATCATCATCGGCGAGTTCGGCGTGGCGAAGGCGTGGGGCTCGGCGAACCGGGCCGCGTGGCTGAAGGACGCGGAACGCACGTTCAAGGCGAACAAGCAGATCAAGGCCATCGCCTACTTCGAGTCCGACCCGGAGGGCAACGGGCCCAACCAGCAGTTCCAGCTCAGCGGGGACCGGCAGGCGTTCGGCGCCTTCCACTCGCTGGCCAGGGACCCCTACTTCAACCCGTGAGAGCTCGGGTGAACGGTGCGCCGGAGGGCCGGTGGACGCCGCCCTCCGGCCGTTCCCGGGCACGCCTCAGGCTCTGACCGGCTCGAGGAACTCCAGGCGGTTGCCGTGGGGGTCGGCCGAGTAGAGGCGGCGATGACCCGGGAAGTGCGGGTCCCACTCGACCGGCCGGCCGGCCGCCTCCAGGATCGCGGCCAGCCCGTCCAGGTCCTCGACCAGGACGCCGGGGTGGGCCTTCGCCGCGGGGGTGAAGCCGGGCGCCGGCGCGAGGTGGATCTCCCAGCCGCCGGCGCGGAACCAGCAGCCGCCGCGCGCGGCCAGGGCCGGGGGTTTGACGATCTCGGCCATCCCGAGGACGCCGCTGTAGAAGGCGCGCGACGCGGCCTCCCCGCCGGGTGGGATCAGCAGTTGGACATGGTGCAGATCGACGATGCGCATGACAGAACTCTAACAGTACGTACGTACGGTTTGGTAAGACGGAAAAGTGTCGTACACGTGTTCCATAGTGGGGCTCAGTCCGTCTTCCCAGGGGGTTCCATGTCTGACTTCTTCGCCGAGCAGACCGAGATCATCCAGCAGTTCGGCTGGGCGGTGGTGCACGTGCTGCCCTCCGACGAGGATCCGGCCGACACGGTCCCGTTCGCCTACACCGTCGGCCTGACCGCCGCCGCCCGGCCCGAGCTGATCATCGCCGGCCTGCCGCCGGATCTTGCCCACCAGCTGCTCAACGAGGTGGCCGGGCGGGTCCACGACGAGGGCGCCCACTTCCATCACGGCCGCCACGTCACCGACCTGATCGTCGACCAGGACGTCGTGATCCTCACCGGCGCTCCGACGCCCGACCTGTGGCCGGGCGCCGCGCTCGCTCGGTACGGCAGGGGCAGCCTCCGCCTGCAGCAGCTGGTCTGGCCCGATCCGGAGAATCGGTTCCCCTGGCAGGCCGGCTATCCGTCGGAGGAGTTCCACCAGCCGCTGATCGACGCGCCGTCGGTGGCGCTGGCCCGCTGCCGGGCGCCACGCAGCCTGGCCGGGCCGCGGATCCGCCGGATGGGCACGCGCCGCGGCCACGAGACCTCCTGAGCCCGCCGCGTCGCGCCCGCGCGACCTGCCTGAACCGCCCGCGAGACCTGCCTGAGTTCGCCGCGCCCGTCAGCCGGCGGTGATCCCGGCCGGCTGGGCGGGGCGCGAGCGAGCGCGCGGGGCCCAGGCGAGCAGGCGCAGGGCGTAAGGCGCGTCGTGGCGCAGGTAACGGCCGGCCAGCCTGCGGGGTTCGGTGCCCAGTCGGTGGGCCCATTCCAGGCCGGTGCGCTGCATCCAGCGCGGGGCACGGTGGACGTCACCGGCGACGAAGTTGACCGCCGCCCCGCAGCCGACGAACCAGGTGGACGGCAGGTCCCGGCGGAGACGTTCGATCACCGACTCCTGCTTGGGGAAGCCGAGCCCGACGAAGACGAGGCCGGGCTCCGCGTCGATGACGCGTGCGCAGACGTCGGCGTACATCCGCTCGTCCTCCTCGAAGCCGAACGGGGGACTGATCGCGCCGGCGATGCGCAGTCCCGGGCTGGCGGCGGCGAGCCGGGCCGCGGCGCGGACGGCGCCGCACGGGCGTGCCGCGATGGCCGCGGGCGGCCGGTGACGCGCAAGCCCGCGCCCGCCGGCCGGGCTCGCCCTGATGGACGCCGGCTGCTCTGCCGACGGCGACTCCGACAACGACCCCGACGACGACCCCGACAGCGACAGCGACTCCAACGGCGCCTCCAGGAGATCGCGCAGGCCGGGGCCGAGGATGCGCGGCGCGGGAGTCCCGCCGACGATGAAGATCGAGCGTCCGTCGCGGCCCAGCCCTTCGGACAGCGACCAGATCAAACTGCTGCCGGCGACGCGTTCCGGCAGGGGTGCCCCGCGCAGGCGGCTGGCCCAGATCAACGGCATGCCGTCGGCGACGATCAGGTCGGCGTCGTCGAGGTGGCGGCGGGCCGCCGGGTCGGCCGACGCGCGGCGCAGGATGTCGACGTTCGGGGTGATGATGCGGCCGCCCCGCCCCCAGGAGAGGGCGTCGCGGACCACGGCGACGACCTCGTCCTCGGTGATCCGGTCGATGCCGGTCCCGTCCAGGTGCACGCGGTCGAAAGCCTCGATAACCACCTGACGCCTCCTTCTGCCTGCTTCACTCGTTACCAGAGCGAAACGAGTGAAGGCGGGCCAAAGTGGCACAAGTGCTATTTCTGGGCGGATTAGGGCGAAGCGGCACGACGCTCGTCGAACGACTGCTCGGCGAGCTGCCCGGGGTCTGCGCGCTCGGCGAGGTCGTCCATCTCTGGCAGCGCGATCTGCGCGACGACGAGCGCTGCGGCTGCGGGGAGCGGTTCTCCGCGTGCGAGTTCTGGCAGCGCGTCGGCAAGAGCGCCTTCGACGGCTGGGAGAACGTCGACGTCGACCGGGTGCACGCCCTGCGTGACGCGGTCGAGCGGACCCGCCACATCCCCCGGCTCGCGTCGGCCGTCAAACCCGCCGCGGACGTCCGCGAGTATGCGTCTTTCTACGCGCGGGTCTATGCCGCGGCGGCCGAGGTGTCCGGCGCGAAGCTGGTCGTCGACTCCTCGAAGCATTCCGCGCTGGCCCACGTGCTGCGCGCGGCCGGCGACCTCGACCTGCGGGTGGTGCACGTGGTGCGGGACGCGCGCGGCGTGGCCTACTCGTGGACCAAGCGGGTGGCCCGCCCGGAGACCGACGGCGCCGACGAGATGACCCGTTACTCCCCCGGCCGCTCGGCGCTGCTGTGGAACGCGCACAATGCCGCGTTCGGCCTGCTCGCCCGCCGGGGCGTGCCGGTCCGCCGGATCCGCTACGAGGAGTTCCTGGCCGATCCGAGGGCCGGGCTGAGGCGGCTCGCCGACTTCGCCGGTCTCCCGTTGCAGCCGGCCGACCTGGACTTCCTCCAGCCCGGTTCGGCCGAGCTGCGGGCCGGGCACAGCGCGGCCGGCAATCCGATGCGCTTCACCGTGGGCCGCCTGCCGTTGCGGCACGACGACGACTGGACGCGCGCGCTGCCGGCGGCCCAGCGCAGGCTGGTCGGCGCGGTGTGCGGGCCGATGCTGCGTGCCTACGGCTACCCGCTGAACCCTGAGGAGACCCGATGAACTGGCCGTCGGTCGGGGTCGTCATCCCCACCCGGAACCGCCCCGAGCTGGTCCGCCACTCGATCGCCGCGGTCCGCGAGCAGCGCTACCCGGGTGAGCTGCGGATCGTCGTGGTCTACGACCAGACCGAGCCGGATTTCTCGCTGGCCCGCACCGAGGACGTGCCGGTGCTGGTGCTGACGAACTGGCGCGCGACCGGGCTGGCCGGCGCCCGCAACACCGGCGTGCTGGCGCTGGACACCGAGCTGGTGGCGTTCTGCGACGACGACGACCGCTGGCTGCCGGACAAGCTGCGCCGCCAGGTGGCCGCGCTGCTGGCCGAGCCGGACGCGGAGTTCGCCACGTGCGCGATCGAGGTGGAGTTCGAGGGGCACACCACGCCGCGGCTGGCCGGGCAGAGCCGGGTCACGGTCGCCGACCTGGCCCGGTCGCGGATGTCGATGCTGCACTCGTCGTCGTTCCTGATCCGGCGTGAGGCGCTGGCCCCCGACGCCATGGGGCTGGTCGCCGAGGACGCCCCGGGCAGCCAGAACGAGGATTGGGACCTTCTGCTCAGGGCGGCCCGCCGCGCGCCGATCGTGCACTTGGACGAGCCGCTGGTGCAGGTGCTCTGGGGCCGCAGTTCGCACTACGCCTACGAGTACGCCACCAAGATCTCCTCCCTGCGCTGGATGATGCAGCGGCACCCGGAGATCAGTGGCTGCCGCCCCGGCGCCGCCCGGGTGTACGGGCAGCTCGCCTGCTGGTCGGCCGCGACCGGGAACCGCAGCCAGGCGTGGCAGTTCAGCAAGCAGGCGGTCCGGGCAAACTGGAAGGAGCCGCGTACCGCGATCGCGCTCGCCGCGATGACCGGCGCGGTGAAGGTGGAGAATGTGCTTTCAGCGCTGCACAAACGGGGGCGCGGTATCTGAAGTCACTCTTTCGCGCACACCCGATCAGCGGTACTGTTCAAGTGTGTTCGAAATAGTGCGGAAAGTCTGGCCGAAGTTGGTGGATTCCTGATGCTCGCCCAGCAGCGACAGGCAGCGATCCTCGACCGGGTCCGCGCCACCGGAGGCGTCCGGGTCAGCGAGCTCGCCGCGGAATACAGCGTCTCGGACATGACGATCCGGCGTGACCTCGAGTCGCTGGCCGACCGTGGGCTGCTCGCGAAGGTACACGGTGGCGCCACCACGGTCAGCCCCGGTTCCGCACACGAGCCCGGCTTCGCCGCCAAGTCCGTGCGCCAGCGCGACGAGAAGACCGCGATCGCGGCCCGCGCGGCCGCCCTCGTCTCGCCCGGCGACGCCATCGCGCTGTCGGCCGGCACCACGACCGCCGAGCTGGCCCAGCGGCTGGTCGACGTTCCCTCGCTGACCGTGGTGACCAACTCGATCCCGGTCGCCGACGTCTTCTACCGCGCCGGCCGGCCCGATCAGACGGTCGTGCTCACCGGCGGCACGCGTACCCCTTCCGATGCCCTGGTCGGCCCGGTGGCAGTGGCCGCGATCGGCACCCTGCACCTGGACATGCTGTTCCTCGGCGTGCACGGGATGAGCGAGCGCGCCGGCTACACCACGCCCAACCTGATGGAGGCGGATGTCAACCGTGCCCTGGTCGAGGCCGCGGAACGCCTGGTCGTGCTCGCCGACAGCACCAAGTGGGGCACTGTCGGCATCTCCTCGATCGTGCCGTTGGAGCGGGCCGACGTGCTGATCACCGATGACGGCCTGGACGCCACCGCGCGCTCCCTGCTCACCGAAACCGTCCCTGAACTCGTGGTGGTGAACCCCCAGTGACACCCATCCGCTCGACCGTCAAGCTCTCCGACGGGCGCGAGCTCATCTACTTCGACGAGGAGCCGGACTCCGGCCGATCGGCGTTCGCGGACAAGCGCGAGCTGCCCCCGCCGCCACCGGCGTCGCAGCTGCGTTACGACCCGCTGGTCGACGAGTGGATCGCGGTCGCCGCGCACCGTCAGACCCGGACGTTCCTGCCGCCGTCCGACGCGTGCCCGCTCTGCCCGACCAACTCGCACTTCGCGAGCGAGATCCCGGCGCCGAGTTACGACGTGGTGGTCTTCGAGAACCAGTTCCCGTCCTTCAGCTACCGCGAGGTGCCGGGCGGCGACATCACCGAGCTGACCGACATGGTGCCGGTCAAGCCGGGCCTCGGCCGCTGCGAGGTGGTCTGCTTCACCAGCGATCACAACAGCTCGTTCGGCGCGCTGACGCCGTCGCGGGTGCGCACCGTCATCGACGCGCTGGCCGACCGGACCGCGGAGATGTCGCAGCTCCCGGGCGTGGCGCAGGTCTTCCCGTTCGAGAACCGGGGCGTCGAGATCGGCGTGACGCTGCACCACCCGCACGGGCAGATCTACGCCTACCCGATGGTGCCGCCGCGCACCGCCGCGATGCTGCGGGCGTCTCGTCAGCACGCCGGGAGGACCGGCGGGCGCAACCTGTACGCGGACGTGCTCGCCGCGGAGCAGGAGGCGAAGGTGCGCATCATCGGCGCCAACGAGCACTGGACGGCCTATGTGCCGGCCGCCGCCCGCTGGCCGTTCGAGGTGCAGATCGCGCCGCACCGTCAGGTGCTCGACCTGCCCGGACTCACCGACGACGAGCGGGACGCGTTCGGCCCGCTCTACCTCGACGTGCTGCACCGGTTCGACGGGCTGTTCGGCAAGCCGATGCCGTACATCTCGGCGTGGCACCAGGCGGTCGTCGGCGAGGGCCGTGACCTGGGCTATCTGCACCTGCAGGTGTTCAGCATCCGGCGCGCCGCCGACAAGCTGAAGTACCTGGCGGGCTCCGAGTCCGCGATGGGCGCCTTCGTCAGCGACGTCGTCCCGGAGAAGGCCGCCCAGCTGCTGCGCGACGCCATCTGACCATTCCGTCATACCGAACGGCCTCGCCCCCTGCGGCGGGGCCGTTTCACATGGTGCGTGAAGTGGCGCAGCCGATCGATCCCGGGAGAGCCGGGCCGGGGCGCGGGCGGCGGAAAGGGACCAGCGGGGGCCCGGGACAAGGCCCCCGCTGAAGGGGACGGCGAGCGGCGTACCCGAGCCCGCCACCCGCACCACTCGGACAAACGAGTCCCTGTACCCGCCGGTTACGACCCAAAAAATCCCCTTTGAGACGATCGGCCGTCACTCGCGGCAGCCGCAGATCAACCCCTTCTTGCGCGTACGCCGTGAGCCCGCGCCCGTCGTCGAGCCTCCGCCAGGCCGCCCCGCCACGGCCCCGGCCGCGCCTCCCGCTCCGGGCTGGTTCTCACGGTGGTTGGCGGGGCCCGGCAACCACCGTGAGAACCAGCCGGGAACCGGTGGCGCGCCGCGGCCGGGACCGGCGGCGAGGTCGCGTGGCGGCGGTGAACGGGCGTGAACTCACGACGTACGCGCAAAGGGCTTTGAACAGCGAGAAGCCCGCCGGCCTGGACCGACGGGCTTCTCCTTTCGAGGTGTCAGGCGAGCTTGCGCGCCAGGTTCTCGTCGAGCGCGTTCATGAACTCGTCAGTGGTCAGCCACGGCGCGTCCTTGCTGATCAGCAGCGCCAGGTCCTTCGTCATCTGACCGCCCTCGACGGTCTCGATGCAGACCCGCTCCAGCGTCTCGGCGAACTGGGTGACCTCCGGCGTCCCATCCAGCTTGCCGCGGTGCTTGAGCCCGCCCGTCCACGCGAAGATCGACGCGATCGGGTTGGTCGAGGTCTTCTCGCCCTTCTGCCACTGCCGGTAGTGCCGGGTGACAGTGCCGTGCGCGGCCTCGGCCTCGACGGTCTGCCCGTCCGGCGTCATCAGGACCGAGGTCATCAGGCCGAGCGAGCCGAAGCCCTGCGCGACGGTGTCGGACTGCACGTCACCATCGTAGTTCTTGCAGGCCCAGACGTAGCCGCCCTCCCACTTGAGCGCGGCGGCGACCATGTCGTCGATCAGCCGGTGCTCGTAGGTGATGCCGGCGGCCTTGAACTGGTCCGCGAACTCGGTCTCGAAGATCTCCGCGAACAGGTCCTTGAAACGGCCGTCGTAGGCCTTCAGGATCGTGTTCTTGGTCGACAGGTAGACCGGGTAGTTGCGGGCCAGACCGTACCGGAACGAGGCGCGCGCGAAGTCACGGATCGACTCGTCGAAGTTGTACATCGCCATGCCGACGCCACCGGCCGGGAAGTCGGCCACGTGCATCTCGATCGGCGCGGAACCGTCCTCCGGGGTGAAGGTGACGGTCATCTTGCCCTTGCCCGGCGCGACGAAGTCGGACGCCTTGTACTGGTCACCGTGGGCGTGACGGCCGATGATGATCGGCTTCGTCCAGCTCGGCACCAGGCGCGGGACGTTGCTCAGGATGATCGGCTCGCGGAAGACGACGCCGCCGAGGATGTTGCGGATCGTGCCGTTCGGCGACCGCCACATCTTCTTCAGGCCGAACTCCTGCACCCGCGCCTCGTCCGGCGTGATGGTCGCGCACTTGACGCCCACACCGTGCCGCTTGATGGCGTTGGCGGAGTCGATCGTCACCTGGTCGTCGGTCTCGTCCCGGTGCTGAATGCCCAGGTCGTAGTACTCGAGGTTGACGTCGAGGTAGGGCAGGATCAGCTGCTCACGGATCTGCTTCCAGATGATCCGGGTCATCTCGTCGCCGTCGATCTCCACGACCGGGTTCTTGACCTTGATTTTCGCCATCGGCCGGCGCTCCTCTCCCGAAACACACGCTTAGCAGTACGAGCGTACTGCCCGCCCGCTGAAGATCGCCGGGCGGCCCCGAACTGGTGATCCCCTCTACCTTCCCAGTGATGAGGACCGGGCGTGCCGATAAGCGCCACGAGGCCCCGCACCTCACAAAACGCCGCCGCTGAGGAGGCAGGTGATTCTTCGACGCCCGCGGGGTGTGCGGGTGGCGGAGAATCAGCTGCCTCCTCAGCGGTTACAAGGCGTTTTGTGCGCGGAGCGAAGCGGAGCCAAGCCAGCTCAGTGGTAGAAGTGGCGGGTTCCGGTGAAGTAGACCGTGAGGCCGGCCTTCTCCGCGGCCTCGATCACCAGGTTGTCGCGGATCGAGCCGCCCGGCTGCACGACGGCCTTGACGCCGGCCTCGATCAGCACCTCCAGCCCGTCCGGGAACGGGAAGAACGCGTCCGAGGCGGCCACGCTGCCGGCGGCCCGGTCGGCACCGGCCCGGGAGACCGCCAGTTTCGCCGAGTCGACCCGGTTGACCTGGCCCATTCCGACGCCGACCGTGGCGCCGTCGCTGGCCAGCAGGATCGCGTTGCTCTTGACGCTGCGGATGGCCCGCCAGGCGAAGGCGAGGTCACGCAGGACGTCCTCGGAGGCCGGGGCGCCGGTGGCGAGCGTCCAGTTCGCCGGGTCGTCGCCGTCGGCGTCGATCCGGTCGGAGAGCTGCACGAGCACGCCGCCGCCGACCTGCCGGATCTCCGCGGGCGGCGGGTTCCACGCCGGGGCCACGAGCACGCGCAGGTTCTTCTTCTCGCGCAGCACTTCCAGGGCCTCGGGCGCGAAGGACGGCGCCACGATCACCTCGGTGAAGATCTCCGCGACCTGCTTCGCGAGCTCGAGCGTGACCTCCTGGTTGACGGCGATCACGCCGCCGAACGCGGAGACCGAGTCACACTCGTGCGCCTTGCGGTGCGCCTCGGCGACGT
This sequence comes from Actinoplanes cyaneus, assembly GCF_016862095.1. Classification (GTDB taxonomy): domain Bacteria; phylum Actinomycetota; class Actinomycetes; order Mycobacteriales; family Micromonosporaceae; genus Actinoplanes; species Actinoplanes cyaneus. Next base: position 13,665 of record NZ_BOMH01000016.1, on the reverse strand, counting down.
CAGCGCCGATCGCCACCCCGCACGGGTTGGCGTGCTTGATGATCGCCACGGCCGGGTCGGTGAAGTCGTTCGCGGTGCGCCAGGCGGCGTCAGCGTCGACGTAGTTGTTGTACGACATCTCCTTGCCGTTGAGCTGCTCGGCCTGCGCGAGCCCGGCGGGAGCGTTCGGGTCCAGGTACAGAGCGGCCCGCTGGTGCGGGTTCTCGCCGTACCGCAGGGTGTTCTGCTTTTGCAGGGCGAGGCCGGCGAAGTCGGGCCACTCGACGTCGCCGACGAGGGCCGAGGCGGTCCAGTTGGCGACCGCGACGTCATACTCCGCGATGTTGATGAAGGCCCGGGAGGCGAGCACCTTGCGCTGGGCGAGCGTGAAGCCGCCGTTCTTCAGCGCGTCGAGGATCAGCGGGTAACCCTGCGTCGACACGACCACCGCGACCGAGGCGTGGTTCTTCGCCGCCGCGCGCACCATCGCCGGCCCGCCGATGTCGATCTTGGCGATGCACTCCTCCTCGCTCGCCCCGGAGGCGACCGTCTCGGAGAACGGGTAGAGGCTGCTGACGAGCAGGTCGAACGGCTCGATGCCGTGCTCGGCGAGCTCCCGCACGTGGCTGTCGAGCCGCAGGTCGGCGAGCAGACCGGCGTGCACCTTCGGGTGCAGGGTCTTCACCCGGTCGCTGAGGATCTCCGGGAAGCCGGTCAGCTCCTCCACCCGGGTCACCGGCACACCGGATTTCTCCACGGTGCTCGCGGTGGAGCCGGTCGAGACGATCTCCACCCCGGCGGCGTGCAGGGCCTGGGCGAGCTCGACGATGCCCGCCTTGTCCCACACGCTCAGCAGCGCCCGCTTGATCGGACGCAGACCCTCATCGGTGCTCACGGAATGCGTACCTTCCTGTTCTCGATGGTCCAGCCGTCACGGACCAGGCGGCCGACGAACTCGACCAGCTGGGCCCGCTCGGCCACCTTGATCCGCTCGGTCAGCGTCTCCTCCGTGTCGTCGTCGAGCACGGGAACGCTGACCTGGGCGATGATCGGGCCGGTGTCGACGCCCGCGTCGACGAAGAAGAGCGTCGCGCCGGCGAGCTTCACGCCGTAGGCGAGCGCGTCGCGCGGCCCGTGGATGCCGGGGAACGACGGCAGCAGCGCGTTGTGCGTGTTGATGTAGCGGTCGCCGAACGCATCCAGGAACTGCTTGCCGGCCAGCTTCAGGAAGCCGGCCGAGATGACCAGGTCAGGCCGGTGGGCGGCGACGTGCGCGGTGAGCGCGGCATCCCAGTCGTCACGGGTCTCGTAGGCCTTCACCGAGTCCACGAAGGTGGGGACGCCGGCCGCGGCGGCGATCTCGAGACCGGCGATGCCGTCCCGGTCCGCCCCGACGGCGACGACCTCGGCGCCATACGCCGGATCCTTCGCCGCTTCGAGAAGAGCTTGCAGGTTGCTGCCCGATCCGGAGATCAGGACGACCAGGCGGGCGGGCGCGGGGTCAGTCACCTCAGCACCCTATCCGGGCCGCCCAGGTCAACCGAAATCGGGCGGTTACCTGCGGCCCTTGGTCCCGGCCGGGCGGCGCGGGGTGCTGAAGACCCGGGCGGCCGACGCTCCGAGGAGCACCGAGATCGCACCGACGGCCATGGCGACCAGGCCGGCCTGACCGGCCGCCGGCCCGATCTCGGCGAGCCGCCCACTGCCCACCGGCCCGCCGGAGCACCACGCGAGGATCCCCACCACCAGCCCGGCCACCGGACCGGCCAGCAGGCCCGCGCCGATCAGCAGCGGCCATGCCGGCTCCGGGCCGTCCACGCCGGAGCCGCGGGCCGGGCCCCAGGCGTGCGCTCGTCCGTACCGCAGCCGCTGGGTCAGCCCCCAGCCGGCCACCGCGCCGGCGAGCACCGGAAGCGTCAGCAGCAGCGCACCACCGGCGCCGGCCGGGCCGTTCGGCAGGCCCGCGAGCAGGGGCAACGTGGGCAGGTCACCGACCGAGACCTCGGTCACCGAGACGATCGACCCGGCGCCGAGCGCGAATCCCGGCCCGAGCAGGTAGGCGGTGGCCCAGATCGCGGCGTTCACCGCGTAGGCCACGCTGATCAGCGTGATCCCGGCCTGACCGGCAGTCCCGGTGTGATAGGCGGCGATGATCTTCGTGGCGTCGCCGCCGCTGAGCGCCACCGACAGCCCGCCGACCGCCGCGCCCGCCCCGAGCATCAGGAACGCCGCGACCAGACCGGTCCGGAGGCCGTGGCGCAGCGCCGGCGGGACGCGCCGGGCCAGCGTGGTGACGGCGTCACTGCCCCGCAGCGCGCCGATCAGCGACCCGAGCAGCCCGAGCAGCAGAAAATCCGACGCGGCCCGCGCGGTGGAGACCTCGGTGCCGCGACCATCCGTCAGGTGGGCGGTCAAGGCACCGATGGCGGCGTACGTCGCCCCGACGCACACGGCCACGAGAAGCGCCGAGGAGATCGAGCCGGAGCGCCGCGCCCCGATCGCCCTGGTCACGTGCAGCCCGGCCCGGTTCAGCCGCCACAGCACGAGAGCGGTGAGCAGCAGCGGCGCCAGCCCGAGCGGGCCGATCGACGTGCCGATCGGCACCCCGTGGCCGAGCAGCCAGGCGGCCGCCCCGGCGTGTGCCGCCCCGGTCACGCCGCCCTGCCCCTCCAGGGTGCGGGCCAGCCCCATCGCCGCGGCGACGGGCAGATAGGTGAGCAGCGCGGCCCAGATCGTGGCGAACGCGACCGCGACCGGCAGCGGCGCGCCCCTCAGCCGTTCCGCGGGGCGGCGCTGGGCCGGCACCCGGACCGTCTCGCGGCGGCCGAGCACCTCGTCGTCCACGACGACGGTGTCCCGGGTCTCCGGCTCCGCATCGGGCCGGCGGCCGGCCGGAACGGCCTCGGTGTCCCGCACCACGGACTGCAGCGCCTCGGCGACCGCGAACGGGTCCTCCGAGCCGCCGGGACGGTCGGTTGTGCTGGGCATCGCGACCTACCTTGTCACGCCGGAGCACTTACGGCGATGCAGATACGACGGCGCGCCGCCGATCGGGTCGTGTCGACCCGGCCCGCGGCGCGCCGTTCGTACCAGATAGATGGTCAGCTCATGATCTCGCGCATGAGCCGCGCGGTCTCGCTCGGCGTCTTGCCGACCTTGACACCGGCCGCCTCCAGCGCCGCCTTCTTCGCGTCGGCGGTGCCGGCCGAGCCGGAGATGATCGCGCCGGCGTGGCCCATGGTCTTGCCGGGCGGGGCGGTGAAGCCGGCGATGTAGCCGACGACCGGCTTGGTCACGTTCGCCTTGATGAACTCGGCGGCCCGCTCCTCGGCGTCGCCACCGATCTCACCGATCATGACGATCGCGTCGGTGTCCGGGTCCTCCTGGAAGGCCTTCAGCGCGTCGATGTGCGTGGTCCCGATGATCGGGTCGCCACCGATGCCGACGGCCGTGGAGAAGCCGAACTCCCGCAGCTCGTACATGAGCTGGTAGGTCAGCGTGCCGCTCTTGCTGACCAGGCCGATCCGGCCCTGGGGGGTGATGTCGGCCGGGATGATGCCGGCGTTCGACGCGCCCGGCGAGGCGATGCCCGGGCAGTTCGGGCCGATGATCCGGGTCTTCTCACCCTTGGCGACGTTGTACGACCAGAAGGACGCCGAGTCCTGCACCGGCACGCCCTCGGTGATCACGATGGCGAGCGGGATCTCGGCGTCGATCGCCTCGAGGACCGCGGCCTTGGTGAACGCCGGCGGGACGAAGATGACCGACACGTCGGCGCCGGTCTCCTTGATCGCCTCGGCGACCGTGGCGAACACCGGAAGCTCGGTGCCGTCGAAGTCGACCTTGGTGCCGGCCTTGCGCGGGTTCACGCCACCGACGACGTTGGTGCCCGCGGCGAGCATCCGCTTGGTGTGCTTGGAGCCCTCGCCACCGGTGATGCCCTGGACGATGACCTTGGAGTCCTTGGTGAGCCAGATAGCCATTAGTTCACTTCCCCGCAGCCGCGAGCTCGGCGGCCTTCTCTGCCGCTCCGTCCATCGTGTCGACCCGCGTGACGAGCGGGTTGTTGGCGCCGTCGAGGATGGCGCGGCCGGCCTCGGCGTTGTTGCCGTCGAGGCGTACGACGAGCGGCTTGGTGACCGTCTCGCCCCGCTCCGCGAGCAGCTCGAGGGCCTGGATGATGCCGTTGGCCACCGCGTCACAGGCGGTGATGCCGCCGAAGACGTTCACGAAGACCGACTTCACCGACGGGTCGCCGAGGACGATCTCGAGGCCGTTCGCCATCACCTGGGCGCTCGCGCCACCGCCGATGTCGAGGAAGTTCGCCGGCTTCACGTTGCCGTGCTTCTCACCGGCGTACGCGACCACGTCGAGCGTCGACATGACCAGGCCCGCGCCGTTGCCGATGATGCCGACCTCGCCGTCGAGCTTGACGTAGTTGAGGTTCTTGGCCTTGGCCGCCTGCTCGATCGGGTCGACCGCGGACTTGTCCTCGAGCGCCTCGTGGTCGGGGTGCCGGAAGCCGGCGTTCTCGTCCAGCGTGACCTTGGCGTCCAGCGCCAGCACCCGGCCGTCGCCGACCTTGGCCAGCGGGTTGACCTCGACCAGCAGGGCATCCTCGGCGACGAACGCCTGCCACAGCTTCACCGCGATGTCGACGACCTGGTCGGCGACGTCGGCCGGGAACTTGGCGAGGGTGACGATCTCCCGCGCCTTGGCCTCGTCCACGCCCTTGCTGGCGTCGATGGCGACCTTGGCGACCCGGTCCGGGTCGGTCTCGGCGACCGTCTCGATCTCCATACCACCGGCGACGCTGGCGATGCAGAGGAACGTGCGGTTGGCCCGGTCCAGCAGGTAGGAGAAGTAGTACTCCTCCTTGATGTCGGCCGTCTCGGCCAGCATCACCTTTCCGACCGTGTGGCCCTTGATGTCCATGCCCAGGATGTCGGTCGCGCGGGCTTCCGCCTCGTCCGCGCCGTCGGCCAGCTTGACGCCGCCGGCCTTACCACGGCCACCGACCTTGACCTGCGCCTTGACGACGACCTTGCCACCGAGGCGCTCGGCGATCGCCCGGGCCTCCTGCGGGGTCTCGGCGACGCCGCCGCCCAGCACGGGCAGCCCGTGCCGTTCGAACAGGTCGCGCCCCTGATACTCGAACAGGTCCACGTGTCTCCTTTCGCTCGCGACGCCAAGCGCCGGCAAGCCGCACCATTGCGTCCCGACCTGTTGTGTGCGCGGCGCGTCGCAGTGGCGCCGCCAGCGTGAGGATCGTCCGGCCATCCTTCGAATGGCCTTCATCCGCAGACTAGCGACCGAATCGGGCTCCGTGCCCCCGCGGGTACACGGTGTGCAAGACCACACACTGGAGGGACAAAATCGCAGCTCCGGGACGGTCGGGACGGCTGTGCGAGAAGTGCTTGCCGGGGCGTTCCCTCCCGATGGTCGAAAAAAGTCACGCGGACGCGCGTAACCCCCGTCAGAAGGGCGTCGTTGAGTGTGATGTCAGCGGCCTGCTACACGGGCCCGCGGATCAGAAAGCGGCCGATGCCCTGTCGGTCGAGGGGTGGCGGCGGGGCATCGTGCATAGAGGGGCCGGACGTGTGAGGGGTGCGTCCGGCCCCTCACTATGCCCGTGAGCATTTCCCGGTGCGGGAAGTCGGACGACCAGGGCTAGGCGACCTGGCTGCCGACATTGGCGCGTACCCATTCGATGATGGATGCCGTGGTCGCACCCGGCGTGAATACCTTCGCTACACCGAGTGATTCCAATTCCGTGATGTCGTCCTCCGGAATGATGCCGCCACCGAATACCACGATGTCGCCGGCCTCGCGTTCGGCCAGCAGTTCCAGCACCCGGCGGAACAGCGTCATGTGCGCGCCGGACAGGATGGACAGGCCGATGGCGTCGGCGTCCTCCTGAATCGCCGTCTCGACGATCTGCTCGGGCGTCTGGTGCAGCCCGGTGTAGACGACCTCCATGCCCGCGTCGCGCAACGCGCGGGCCACCACCTTGGCGCCCCGGTCGTGCCCGTCCAAGCCGGGCTTCGCCACGACGACCCTGATCCGTGCTTGCATGCCAACCCCTCTTCGGTGGTCCACCTGAACGAACGGTAACCCGCGGCGCCGGACCGCGGGTAGCACCCCCGACCAGGACACGGCAGGGGAATGGTTACTCCGGTCACATTACTTTCTGTTTTATGGGTGATCACACACCGTTGCTAATTTGCCCCTAAGGAAAGTAAGCCAATTCGGACAATAGCCGATCAATACCGGCGTGGAACTGTCACGAAAATGGCGCTGCGACTTGTGAGCAGGCGGTCGTTTCGTTACCGTGGCCACGGCTCTCGCACAGGTTCACCCCCAAGCGGGCGCCCGGCCAACACTCGTTAACCGCTTGACGCGGGGTGCGAGGGTGCCGCCGCAATGTCGTCGACGGAGGATTGTTCGTGCGCCAGCGCTTGTCGTCTGAGCCCGATCGCTATCGCGGCCGCCGCCGCGTTCCCACCCCTCCGCGCAGCCGCTACGCCGCGGTCGTCACCTCTGCCTTCGTCGGTGCCGGCGTGGTCGCCCTCGGCGCCGCCAACCTCTCCGACGCCAAGGCCGTCAGCCCCGACGTGCTGCAGAGCCTCGACCAGTCCCAGCAGTCGCAGGCCGCCACCGAGGCACTGGCCAACCGCTCCGACCCGAGCCGCGCCTCCCGCGGTGAGAACCGCGATGCGACCGCCAAGGCCGGCGCCGAGCTCACCGCCGACCAGGCCGCCGCCGAGCTCTACGTCCTGCCGCTCGACGACTACGAGTTCACCGCGCCGTTCGGGGTCCGGTTCGGCAAGCTGCACGCCGGAATCGACCTGGCCGCCCCGGAGGGCACGCCGTACATGGCGGTGCACGGCGGCACCGTCACCGCGGCCGGCTACAACGGCGGCTACGGCAACTCGATCACCATCCGGCAGGACGACGGCACCGAGGTCATCTACGCCCACTCCCGGCGGCTGCTGGTGAAGAAGGGCGACACGATCAAGGCCGGTCAGGTGATCGGTGAGGTCGGGAACACCGGTTACTCGTACGGGACGCACCTGCACCTCGAGATCCACGTCTCCGGCAAGCCGGTCGACCCGATCACGTTCCTCAAGGCGCGCGGGGTCGACGTCCAGCTCCAGATCGAGTCGATCTACTCGATGCAGGCCAAGACCGACGCCGACTCCTGAACCACCGGCACCCTTTCGGTAGCAGCTCGGTTGAACCGGTAGGCCATCCCCTCAGCGCTCCCCGCACGGGGCCGACAGAACCGTGACAGCACAGATCACGGTCGTCGGGAGGAGAGTCTCGCGTGGGGCAGACAACGGTCGCGAACGGGCACGGACGGCACCGTCAGGAGCGCCTCCACCGCCACCGGGCCCCGGCGTTCCCGGCCCTGTTCGCCAGCCGCGGCCGATCCGCGATCTCGCTCACCGCGCTGACCGCCACCCTCGCCACCGGGATCGGCGCCGCCGGCGCGGCCGCCTCCGCCGCCACCCCGGGCCACCGCTCCACCCCCGGCGGGCACACCGCCGCGCACGCCACCGCGGCCTGGCCGATCGTTCCGCCGCCCGGTGACGACGCGCCCGCCAAGGCGTACCGGCCGCAGCCGGACACCGGAGACAGCGACGCCGTCGCCGGAGACCCGGTGAAGCACAAGGAGAAGCCCGCCCCGGAGACCGCCACCCGGGCCGTTCCCGCCGGGACCGGCGCCGCCTGGGTCAACCCGAACCCGGCCGCCCGGGTCACCTCCTGCTTCGGACCGCGCTGGGGACGCCTGCACGCCGGTGTCGACCTGGCCGCGCCGGACGGCAGCCCGATCGTCGCCGCCGGCGCGGGCGTCGTGGTCCGCGCCGGAGAGGCCGGGGGCTACGGCAACGCCGTGCTGATCGACCACGGCAACGGCTGGCTCACCCATTACGGCCACCTGTCGCACATCGCGGTGACCGTGGGCCAGGTCGTGCGGGCCGGCGAACAGATCGGCGACGAAGGCTCGACCGGGCACTCGACCGGCCCGCACCTGCACTTCGAGGTGCACGAGGGGCACTACAAGAACCCGGTCGAACCGACCGCCTGGATGCAGCAGCACGGCGTGGGCATCGCCGGCTGCGACACGCACTGAAGCCGGCGGCCGCCGCTCGCGCACGGCCGTGGCACTTCAGCACGGCCGGCGATCCCGCGCATGAGCCGGCGGCCGGGCGGCATCGAGAAACTCGGGCTCGGCTACGAGATGCCTAGATCTTCTCGATCGGGGCGTGCCGCATGATCAGCCACATGGTCTGGTCACCGAAGTCGATCTGCGCCCGGGCGCCCGGGCCGTGCCCCTCCACGGCGACGACCCGCCCCAGGCCGTAGCGCTGATGGTTGACCCGGTCGCCGGGCTCCACCTTCGGCGCCTGCTTGAGCTCGCTCGCGGTGGAGAGCCGGCTGGCGTCGATGCCGAGGCGCTCGGCGATGCGCTGCGCCTTCGGCGTGCCGCCGGAGAAGCCGCCACCCCGGCCACGGTCACCGCCGCCGCGGCCACCCACCCCGCCACCGGTGCCGGACCACGACGTGTACGACCCGCCGGTGCGCTCCCAGCGCACCAGCTCGGCCGGCAACTCGTCGGTGAACCGCGACGGCGGGTTGTACTGCGGCTGGCCCCACGCCGACCGGGTCACCGCCCGGGACAGGTAGAGCCGCTGGCGGGCGCGGGTGATCCCGACGTAGGCCAGGCGGCGCTCCTCCTCCAGCTCGGTGTTGTCCGACATGGCCCGCATGTGCGGGAAGACGCCGTCCTCCAGACCGGTCAGGAACACCACCGGGAACTCCAGTCCCTTCGCGGTGTGCAACGTCATCAGCGTGACCACGCCCTGATGGTCCGGGTCGTCGGAGGGGATCTGGTCGGCGTCCGCGACCAGCGCGACCTGCTCCAGGAACCCGGCCAGTGTGGCCGCCGGTGCCTCCGGGTTCTCCTCGTCGGCCTGGGACTCCACCCGCTCGGTGTACTCCCGGGCGACGCTCACCAGCTCCTGCAGGTTCTCCACACGGCCCTGATCCTGCGGGTCCAGGCTCTCCTCCAGCTCGCTGAGCAGGCCGGACCGCTGCAGGACAGCCTCCAGCACCTCCTCCGGCGGTGCCGTGGCGGCCAGCTCCCGCAGGTCGTCGAGGAGCTGCACGAAGTCGGCGATGCTGTTCGCCGCGCGGGTCGAGATGCCCGGCGCGTTCCGCGCGTGACGCAGCGCCTGACCGAAAGAGATCCGATCGCGGTTCGACAGCGCCTCGACGCACGCCTCGGCCCGGTCACCGATCCCCCGCTTCGGGGTGTTCAATACCCGGCGGGTGCTGACCGTGTCGTCCTCGTTCACCACCGCGCGCAGGTACGCCAGAGCGTCGCGCACCTCCTTGCGCTCGTAGAACCGCACCCCGCCGACCACCTTGTAGGGCAGGCCGACGCGGATGAACACCTCTTCGAACACGCGCGACTGGTTGTTCGTCCGGTAGAAGACGGCCACGTCACCCGGGCGGACGTCGTGGTTGTCGGTCAGCCGGTCGATCTCCCGGGCCACCCAGTCCGCCTCGGCGTGCTCGGTGTCGGCGACGTAACCCACGATCTGCTCGCCGGCGCCCTGATCGCTCCAGAGCCGCTTCGGCTTACGGGACGTGTTCCGGTCGATCACCGCGTTCGCCGCGGAGAGGATCGTCTGGGTGGAGCGGTAGTTCTGCTCCAGCAGGATGGTGCGGGCCGACGGATAGTCCCGCTCGAACTCCAGGATGTTGCGGATCGTCGCGCCCCGGAACGCGTAGATCGACTGGTCCGCGTCACCGACCACGCACAGCTCCGACGGGTCCTGATCGTCCTTGCCGACCAGCTCGCGGATCAGCGTGTACTGCGCGTGGTTGGTGTCCTGGTACTCGTCCACCAGCACGTGCCGGAAACGACGCCGGTACGCCTCGGCGACCAGCGGGTGCGACTGGAACAGGTGCACCGTGGCCATGATGATGTCGTCGAAGTCCAGCGCGTGCGCCTCGCGGAGACGGCGCTGATACAACTCATACGCCTCGGCGACGGCACGCTCGTTCGGCCCGTTCGCCCGGCCCTTGAACGTCTCCGGGTCGACCAGCTCGTTCTTCAGGTTCGACACCTGGGCGGCCAGGCCCCGCGCGGTGTAGCGCTTCGGGTCCAGATCCAGCTCCCGGGCGACCAGCGTCATCAGCCGGCGCGAGTCGTCCGCGTCGTAGATCGAGAACGTGCTCTTCAGCCCGGCGTGCTCGTGCTCGGCCCGCAGGATCCGGACACAGGCCGAGTGGAACGTCGACACCCACATCAAGCGGGCGCGCGGGCCGACCAGGTGGGCGACCCGCTCCTTCATCTCCCCGGCCGCCTTGTTCGTGAACGTGATCGCGATGATCTCGCCGGGATGCACGTCACGTGCGGCCAGCAGATAGGCGATCCGGTGGGTCAGCACCCGGGTCTTGCCCGAGCCGGCGCCGGCCACGATCAGCAGCGGCCCGCCCGCGTGGACCACGGCGTCGCGCTGCGGGCCGTTCAGCCCCTCGAGCAGCGCGGCCGGATCGGCCCGCCGGGACGGGCGGGGCGGCTGGGGCGGCACGGGGCGAACCGCCACCGGCGCCGGGGGCGCCGCCGCCGTGGGCAGCGGGAACAGGGCGTTGTCGGAAGGTTCTGAAGAAGGTCGCATCGCGGGAGCCAGTGTATGCCGACCCCCCGACAGGACATCGCGCCGTGGCGGCGCCGGCATCGGTGTCCGGCAATGTAGTTGTCACCTCGAAGCGGTGGCGCCGGACCCACCGATCGGCGAGTCTGATCCCGTTGCCTGATCGTCCACACAAGATTCGGGGATCGATGTCATGACTTCTCCGCTCCGGCGGCGCATCGGCGTTCCGGCCGTTGCGCTGGCCGTCGTCGGCGCCCTTTCCACGCTGCCGGCCGCGCAGTCCGCAGCGGCCGCGCCACCTGCCGAGTTCGCCCCGGTCACCGCCGCCTACGGGGGCGGCGGGCACGGCTCCGCGGTGGTCAAGGGGCAGATTCTCAGCTACAACGACTTCCACGGTGCGATCGACCCACCCACCGGCTCCGGCGCCGTGGTCAACGCCGGCGGCACGAGCACGCCGGCCGGCGGTGTGGAGTACCTCGCCACGTACCTCAAGAAGTTGCGTGCCGAGGCGAAGAAGGAGGGCCGGGAGACCATCACGGCCGGCGCCGGCGACCTGATCGGCGCGACACCACTGGTCAGCGCGGCGTTCCACGACGAGCCGACGATCGAGTTGATGAACACGATCGGGTTGCAGGTCAGCTCGGTGGGCAACCACGAGTTCGACGAGGGCGTGGACGAGCTCATCCGGATCCAGCGCGGCGGGTGCCACCCGGTCGACGGGTGCCAGGACGGTGACCCGTACCGCGGGGCGAAGTTCAGCTACCTCGCCGCGAACACCATCGACAACAAGACCGGGCTGCCGATCCTGCCGCCCATCGAGATCAAGTACGTCAAGGGCGTGCCGGTCGGCTTCATCGGCATGACGCTCGAGGGCACGGCCGGCATCGTGAACCCGGCCGGGATCAAGAACGTGCACTTCACCGACGAGATCGTGACCGCGAACAAGTGGAGCAACCTGCTCAAGCTGTTCGGGGTCAAGGCGCAGGTGCTGCTGCTGCACGAGGGCGGGGCACAGGGCTCGGCCACCCCCACGCCGGGCGTCTCGGACTGCGTGAACTTCTCCGGCCCGGTGGTCGACATCGTCAAGGGCCTGAACCCGGAGATCAGCATCGTGGCGTCCGGGCACACGCACCGCTTCTACACCTGCAAGCTACCGAACAAGGCCGGCAAGGACACCGTCGTGACCAGCGCGGGCACCAACGGTCAGCTGATCACCGACATCGATTACTCCCTGGACAAGCGGACCGGCAGGTTCACCGCGATCACCGCGAAGAACGTGATCGTCGAGAACGGCGTCCCCGACGGCAACGGCGGCTGGAAGAAGGACGCGGCCGGCGTGTACCTGAAGAACCCGGACACCGTCGACGCCGCGGCGAAGAAGGTGGCCGACAAGTACCGCACCGCCGTCGCGCCGCTGGCCAACAAGGTGATCGGCAGCATCTCCGGTGACATCAGCCGGACCAACAACGCGGCCGGCGAGAGCCCGCTCGGTGACGTGATCGCGGACGCGCAGCTGGCCTACACCTCCGGCAGCGGCGCGCAGATCGCCCTGATGAACCCGGGCGGCATCCGCGCCGACCTCGACGCCGACCAGTCCTCCGGCGGCGAGGCCTACGGCCAGGTCACCTACGGCGAGGCGTTCACCGTCCAGCCGTTCAACAACCTGGTCACCACCGAGCCGCTCACCGGCGCGCAGCTCAAGAGCGTGCTGGAGCAGCAATTCGCCGGTTACGCCGGGCAGACCACCACCAAGATCCTCCAGGTCTCGGCGGGCTTCACCTACACCTGGAGCGCCTCGGCCGCCCTCGGCTCGCGCGTCAGCAACCTCGCTCTGAACGGCACCCCGATCGACCCGGCCGCCACCTACCAGGTCACGATCAACAACTTCCTGGCCTCCGGCGGCGACGGCTTCACCAACCTGGTCGTGGACCCCGCCAAGGTAGTCACCGCCCCTGGCTTCGACGTCGACGCCCTCACCGCCTACCTCGCCAAGGGCCCTGTCGCGCCCGGCCTCGCCAACCGCATCAGCACCACCTCCTGACACCTCGCTCGCCCGGGCCCCCTGACCGGACGGTCAGGGGGCCTCTTCCGTCTGAGCGACTGAACGCGCCGGTCAGGACGCTGCGACACGGAGGGAGAGCGGCAGTTACGCGCCGGATCCCAACGTTCGGGCGGTTTCCTTGCGGGGCGGTCCGGGGGCGGGGCATACTCGGCTGCGTGATCCAGCAGGCGCGATTTTTTTACTACGGCACCGGAAGTCCGGCAGCCGTAGGTCGCCTCTGAACGACAGACCTACTTCAAGCCCCGGGCTTCCACAAGCCCGGGGCTTTGTTGCATCCCGGGCCGGGCTGTCCGGGGCGAATGAGCACCCGAGGAGCACGATCATGACCGCCGACGTGATGGATCAGTCCGCCGCCGACAAATCCGCCACCGACAAGTCCCCCGCTGCCACCGCCACCGACAAGTCCCCCGCTGCTGATGCCACCGACAAGTCCGCCGCCGCCGACAAGTCCCCCATTGCCGCCGCCGGCGAATCGCTCGCGAACCCGATCACGGCGACCGGCACATCGACCGCGAACCCGGTCACGGCGACCGGCAGATCGGCCGGGAACCCGGTGACGATGACCGACAAGTCCGTCGCCGCGGCCACCGCGCTGGACGCCTCGACCGGCGCGGGCCGCCCGCTTGCCGCCGACGAGATCCGCGCGATGCGGGAGCGGATCGACGAGATCGACCAGGCCATCATCGATCTCTGGCAGGAGCGGTCCCGCCTGTCGCAGGAGGTCGGCAAGACCCGCATGGCGTCCGGCGGCACCCGTCTCGTCCTGGCCCGGGAGCGCGAGATCGTCGACCGTTTCCGCGCCGCGCTCGGCCCGGACGGCACCCAGGTCGCCCTGCTCCTTCTCCGCTCCGGCCGCGGCCCGCTGTAACGGCTCCCGGCTGGTCCTCATGGTCGTTGTTCGCGCCTGACAACCATCATGAGGGCCAGCCGAGCACCCTGAGTGCCAGCCGAGCA